>NZ_JAYMGV010000001.1:133825-2109615 GCF_035818475.1 Alterotamlana spongicola | reverse complement strand
CAGCCTTATCAATTTTTCCTGTTCTAACAGAATATTTATTGTGATATGAGTGTTGTTCTTTTTTTGAAAAGACAATGGTATTATCAGACAAAACAACATATCCGTTTTTATACGGATCAATGAGCCATTTTTTATTTGACTTTGTATCTGATTCCACCTCTAATTCTAAAGGAAAACTTGAAAACTTCCCTTCTGACGAAACATATATAGAAGAATTTTTATTTTCAATATGGGTTTGAAATAAATTAGTATGGACAGGGTTTTTCTGATCAATACTTGAAATGTCAGTTCCTATACAAATCAATTTTTCTCCGAATGAAAACACAGACTTTTTTGCAAACAATTTTTCTTTAAATACAGACCTTTCAAAACCACCTGAATCAACTCCTTTACTCTCATTGAGTATCATTCCAAAAACACCATCTCCATTAAACTCAATAGCTCCTGCAAAGGTTTCTTTGGAACGAAACATAATTAGAGGGTTTTTAGGCTCTAGTTCTTCTAATGGTAAATAAATCACTGTAGCACCAGGATATCGATTCCAATCCCAGCCTTCTTGTCTAAATCCACTACCTTTTTCTCCTTTACTATTTAATAACTGGATAGTACCATTAGATTGATATCTCCCATACCTGTTTGAAGTTACATAGGTTTCAGATGCCCATACATATTTACTATATCCCTTTATTATGGCTGCCCAATTACCTCTCCTGTGAATTGCCGTAGCGCCATAAGGAAATACATTATAACCATGTAACACCTCTCCTGTTATCCCATAACGCTTTTTAAATAAATCTGAATTTAGTTTATCTTCGTTTCCCCACAAACGTATATAAGCACCTGCTACTTCTTTATCTATAACCGAAGTCCCTTCCGGGTTTCCTGCATTTGCCAGCAACAAATAACTACTTTTTAACTTTTTTATTCCTCCATTTTCTAGCGGATGCCTTCCTGAATTACCAAAACCCCAATCAAACTTATGACTGTACAGCCTTGTTGCCAAAAATGCATTTTTAAAATTTTTATGCCCTTCTATACCCACTCTAAAAGAAGTTCCTGATAAAAAATTCACAACTTTTGAGATCGTTCTGAACGCACCGATTCCATAAGCTGGATAATGCCCATTATGATGCCAAACAGTACCATCTACTTTAAATCCCCATTTTTCATTTTGCTGTGCTAAAATAATTGACAGATAATTTGAGTAAGCGGATAATAAATTCCCCTTTAAATTTTCATCTTCTGTTAAAAAAGATAATAACAGGTGCTGAAAAGATTTAGTATTTAAGTAATCAACATTTACATGAAACTTGGTTGGATGATCTAAGATAGTTCCATAGTTATACAACCATTGTAAGCTTCCTCCAATTTCATTTAACAAATCCTCAGCTTTTAAAACATCCCTCATAATAAAAAATGCCCCCGTTAGCTCCCTTATAGCATATCCTATATGGTGTTTTGTACCTCCTGATGCTCCTGCTTGCCAGCCTTGGTCTAAAAAATATTTAGTTCCTGTTATAAACATTTCTTCCAAATCTTTTTTATCTGCTCCAAATGCTCGGTCATGGTACACTGCCAATTTTTTCATGGCTTTACCAAAATCTCTTATAAAATTAATTTGCGTATGTTTTTGCAAAGTTTCTAATCGATAGGTGTTTTTATTGGCTTGAACAAATTCTAATGGGGGTCCAACAACGGTATTTCCTTTAATTACTATCATCAATTTTGAAAACCGTTCTTTTAAATCACTTATATTTAATTCATGCTGGTCAGGGATTCTAAAATCAGCATCTAACTTAGCCTCTATAACTTTTAGATCGCTTTTAACTTTACTAGATATGGGTTTGGACTTATAATTTTTTATTCTTTTATAATCTGACAGTATAGCCATCCAGGTATCCATTTCTGCAGTGTATTCGTTTTTAATAAAAGGGGCTATTTCATCTGGCGATGGATGCCTGTTATCTTGATATTGAGAAAAAACAATATCATCAAAATATAGTTTTCCTTGGGCTGCTTTAGTGCTTACTTTAAACGTATTATAGTTTATTTTTTCGTTCTTTTGAGGCGTATTCCCTTGCATTTCATAAAAGGGTACCCACAGTGTTCTCCAACCTTTAAAATTCAAGCTTACCTCAAACCATACCTCTTCACTACTATGACTCCCATAAGATACTTTTATAGTCTCTTTTTGAGGAATTTCATTATATAATGAAAATATTAGTGTTGGGCTTGCCGGAAAAAAAGCACCATAACTTAAGGGGCTTTCTTCTAAACTTAACATCTTAAAATTTGAAGTGCTAAATGAGCTTTCACCTTGCCATTCCCATTTTAAAGCTTGTTTTCCAAATTTATAATGCTTATTACTTATACTTAACACGCTTGAGGCAGAACTCTTATATTTTGATAAAATCGCATTGTGTTCAAATGATTCTGCAGCCGGCTTTTTCTGTGCGTATAAAACACTTAGAAACAAGTTTGCTACTAATATAATGTGTGCTATTTTTTTCAAAAGATAATGCTATTAAGTTTTTATTACTTTTTTTATTATAATTCCTTTTCCAGATCTTATCCTCAACAAATACATGCCAGAATTTAAGGCTTTTATGTTTAGATCATTTATGTTTTTTGATTCCAAAATAAGCTGTCCTGTTAAATCTAACAATTCCATTTTCTCTAATTGGATATTAGAATCAGAGGTACGAATTTTTAAAACCCCATTGGATGGGTTAGGGTAAACTTTTATTTTACTTTTTAATAATTGATCTTCAACCGATGCTGTTTGTCCTGAAAACGTGTTCCATGTAATATTTTCAACTGCAATAGATAAATTAGTAGCTGTAGGTGAATTATTCTTCAATCCAATGGTGACATCACCAGTAATATCAATATTATTGACATCAAAAGTATAGGTATTGGCAATACTACTGGTTTTTTTTGTGGCTATCACATTACCATTAACAAGTAATTCCAAGGTACGCTCAATACCATCTTCCCACAGGTTTTTACAAGTCACAGAAAATGAACTTATACCTCCGGGAATGGTATTTGAAAGTACTCCTGTTATACCGGAACGCATATACATTTCCTTTGTGGAATCAATATATCCATTTGGTGTTGATGTTCCTGCCCCGGTTCCTTTACCCTCTATATGCCATGTAAAACCATTATCCCCTACATAAGTCTCTTGACCCCAGCCACTTAAACCCATTTTTTCAAAAGTTTCCGTATACTGGATTGATGCTCCTTGTGCAAGTACAGTAACTGTGCTGGATGCGGTAAACCCACCATCTTCTGTAGTAGCTGTTATGGTAGCTGTGCCCTCAGAAACCCCTGTTACCGCCCCATTGGCATTTACAGTGGCTACATTTATATCATCTGAAGACCATGTAACAAATTGGTTTATAGCATCTGCAGGAGTGATGGTAGCTATTAAATTACGTGTTTGGGTTTCTTCCACTTGCAATGTTGTTGGAATTGAAACTGCTGTTACCGGATTAATACTATTCATCCAAGCCGGTAAAGCGCCTAATCTATACTTAAGCTGGGCTTCATATAAGGAGGTCTCATCTACGTGTTGTCCCGGTGATTCATTCTCTTGATACTGACTTGTGTCTCCTGATAATGTAAATCCAACTAAACCGGAAACAATAGGAGGGATAACTTTTGCATAAGTAAAATTACTTCTCCAAAATTCAAACCCTGTATTTGTATACCCTGTGCCCTCAAAATTCCAAATAACCAAATGTCTCAAATGATTGGGTTGGTTGCTTTCTGCACCACCATAGTTTACCCCTAAACGCCCTTTACAAAAATCAATTAAGTTTGCTCTTGGCTGATTAGCATGCATTTCTAACCCCGTATTTCCGGTTGTTGGAAATTCATTCCTCCAAATGACGTTGCCTATAGAGGGTGCATTAACGCCACAATTATGCCAAACACCGGCGCTTTCATCTTTATTCAAACCAATAACACAGCCCGTTGAATTATTTACACTTATAAATGAATGGCCCGGGTTACCCACATATCTATTTTGTAAAGCTGAGGAATACGCCGAAGTTCCTATACTTGCTGCATTACTCATTTGTGTAAACTCTATATTTGAAATCCAACCATTTGCCACCTGATTAAATAAAATACCACTCCAGCCGGAATCTTCTTGCCAACTTCCGTGATGTGTGAAATTTTGAATTAACCCTCCTTTATATTTCAGATCTTGTATCCCCACTTCTTCAATAACCGGAATGGTTTCTAAAAACCAATTGTATGCTACGTCAATACTTCTGTGTATAGGTTCCTTAAAAGTAATTGTATTGCCGGAAACGGCTGTTACTTTATGAATTTCATGAACTTTGACTTCATTAATAATTGTTGTATATGAATTGTTAACAGCATAAGGTGCAAATTCTTCAGCCACTAATTCAGGGGTATTGTCAGAAAGCTTTAAACGTACCCAATCTCCAACAGAGATGTTAGAAGCATTATTTACTTGAACTGAAAATGTTTCCCTGGTAGCATTTGCAGAAATATTGGTTAAAAAGGTTCTGCTTGTACTAGAGGGTTTAAATTGAATAAGGTAAGGTGCAGTCCAAAATTTAGTAGGATCTGTTGCATTAGTAAAACTATTTTGAACAAGAGTTGTGCCATTAGCTCCTGATCCGCTTCCTTTAATTACAATATTACTTTTACTAATTCGAATGATCTGGTCAATATCATCAGTGCCGGATTCGTTAATCAAAAACTCACCTGATGGAAAAAACACAATTCCGGATCCATTAGCTTCAGCAGCAGCTATAGCATCTAAAAATGCCTGTTTATCTGAAATATTATCATTGGGAACTGCACCATAATCAGTGACATCAAAAATGGTGTGTGACGGATCTGGTAAAGCCGCTTCTCCATGATGATAACCTGCAAAACTAAAATTGGGCAATACTGGTTCTGTATTATTTTGTTGAGCATCTACCCATTCCTGAAACAACGCACTGGGATTACTTTGAGCAAAAGTTGTTAACGACATGCACAAAAAAAAGACAGATATTCTAATCATACTATTGCAATCTGTCTTTAGAAGTCTTGAATTTTTCATAGTTTTCTTCTTTTTTTATTATTCAATTTTTTTTTAAAATCAAACAAGATTGATGTTTCTTCATTTGTAGGTTTAACATGCTTCTTTAGTAAAACATTATTGTGAGAATCAATAACCTTAACTGTATAATTACCCTTTACAGGAACTTTTGGAATAAAGCTTGTATCTAAACTTCTAATGGTATATAGTATGTCATTATTTTCTTCTTCTACAATCTGAATGACAGGTTTTGTTATTCCTGTTACTTCAATTTTTGGCAAAGACCACTTAAAATTAGTACCAAAATTATCCAATTGATTTATGGTAACGGGCCAACCTTTATATTGTTTAGTATCTCCGTTTTGGGGTTCAGCACCACGTGGCCAACATTCTAAGGTAATATCCCTGGAGTTTTTATTAAAACGTACAATACCATATCCGGCCGCTCTATCATACAATTTTGAAGGTTTTTTATTAGTAAACAACGGATTTGAAATAGCTTCAACGGTAATTTTGTTTCCAAAACCATCTTTAAAGTCTCCTGTATATTTTGGTGTATTTTCTTTTCTATTGGCACCGCCTTCAAATGGATACCATCTTCTGGGCCAAAAATTAGAAATAGACGGTACACAAAAGGCATAACCCGCATCTCCAAACTCATCCACACCATATTGTATAACACTTCCTAAATGTTGATCGCCGGCTAAATGAAACGCAAATCCTTTTCTAATAGCCTTTATAGCATGATTCCTTCCAGCTTGTGGCCAACCATTTGAATCCATATCTGTTACAGGAAAATCATGTTCAGGGTACTCCCCTTCATTTAAGATTCTTAGTTTTGGCACCACCGCATCTGTCATAGCTTCTTTTGGTAAAGTAGCCACATTGGCAAATATGGTTTGTGATAATAACACCTTCATTTCTGAATCATAACTCCAATCTGAAGACCAATCATTCAAAAATTTAAGTTGACGGTCCCCCAATAATTTAGCTGATGACACACTAGCTTTATTGATAATATCAAAGGTTTTATTCTGGGGCCAGCCGTTTATAATTTCTGCCTCAGGTAATAATCCTTTTGGTGCAGATTTAAATTTTCTATCTTCTATTATGGCATAACTAATACCTCCATAGTTCATTTGCGTATAATACACGCCTATATTTTGCTGTATTGGCGTTGGATCATAAGGATCCGGTAAATGGCTTGTTTGGGTTTTCTCTACCATATTTACCCAAACCGGATTCATTTGATACCCGCCACTATCCTGTATTTCTGTTTTTGTTCCGCTCTTTATTGAAGCTTTACCATTTTCGCCCCAAATATTTCCCATGTATACATCATGGTCATCTATAATAGTAACGGTGGGCCTGTCTTTTAATAAATCGCGATACGCCCAACCGAACATATACCATTTTCTTAAATAATCCAGGGTTGCTAATTCTAAAGGTTCTCTAACAATACCATACCCTCCTACAGGCTCATAAATTTGGTCCCCTGAAAAGAATAACACATCCGGATTATGATAAGCTACCTGCTCGACAATATCATTATTTGGAAATCCCAAATCATTATTCCCTGTAAAACCGGCAATTACAATGTCTTGTTTTTCTTTTGGGTTTTTACGAAATACACCTTCCCAATAACAATCTTTGGCCTTTCCATTGGCTATTTCCAAACGATACACTAATCTATAAGGCAATGTCTTTGTATCATCCCAATCCCGGAGTTTAAAGTTAGCTGTACGTGCTAACGGGTCTATAAATGATGAGCCAACGGTTCTCCATATATTAGCTTCCTTTATCTGTAAGTCTACTTTTTTATTTTTAGTATCAATAGGGGCCATTTGTGCTGTAAGCTTTAAAGTCTTACGGCTTAATGTATATTGTGAAAATAAAATCGGCCCAAAAGCCCGGTCGTCATGCTTTGAAAGCTTTGTTCCGCTAAGCTCCCAATCTTTAAACCATACACTTTTAGAATAATTTACCTTATCATTATTAAAATTACTTACTAAAACCAGATCTCCTACCAGTAGTTCAGGAGCTATGTCATTTTTAGCAATGTGTCCTATAGTTTTACCTGTTTCTATATCATGAACAGAGAAATCTAATGTATAACATGCTTTTTTTTCATCAAAAGCTACTGAAACCCTTAAATCTATTCCTCCCTTTAAAGCCTTTATAATGTCTTTATTGATATTATTGGGGCTTGGTTCACCAATAAACAAAGCACCATTAGTACAAACTCCTATATTGATTCCTTTACCAAAAATGGCATTGTCCCTATAATCATTAAACTCTCCTGCCGCCCCAATACTAAAACCTGCCCAGTTTTCATTTTCTTCTGAAATGTCCTGATTAAAAAACCCTAACCTAACTTTCATATCCAACTCTCCCTTACGCTCATTTAATTGTCTGGTTAGCAAGTGAATATTTCTGTTTTTAGCACTAACAAGGCATTCTAACCGGTCATGCGCAAGTCTCCAGTCCTGCATTGGGTTAGCCCAATATTCCTGTCCAACCCACGTTCTTGGTTGTATCCCTATAAAATTGCTTTTAAAAAATGAGCTGTCATCCGGAGTAAATTTGCAACACCAAAACACTGCAACACCAACTAACATTAAAAATATAGTTATGACTCTTAAAATATAGCTACTCTTGTTATCTTTTCTTTTCAATACCATTATTAATCTAATACTTCCCAAATGGATATTTATTATACTTTTCTCCGGTATGTAGTCCGTCTGTCTTAATTATTTGAATACTTCCTTTATGATTTAGGCTTCACAATACTGTCTTACATACTTTTATTTCTGATACAAAGATTATACGTATCAATAGAAAACTAACGGGGCTTATCGTTCATTTTTAAGGTAATAGTTGACCTTTTATATGAAATTGAATAAAAACTTATAAAAGGGGCTTTAGCTTATTACATAAATTAGCGCAAAAAAAAACCATTTTAAATAACTACTTAAAATGGTTTTCATGATTAAGCTATTAATCTACTACCAATTTGGTTTCTGATTAAGTTCATCATTAATTAGTGTTTCTTGTAATGGATAGGGTAATGATAAGTGCTTTCCGGGTATAAAATTTTTACCTGCCTTAATAAAACTTTCATGTAGATCATTCCCTGAAGAAGCCGGATTATCATTATATTCCGGATGCCCTCTAACAACATCGACTAACTCTGATATTTTGTCATCAAATAATTCCCATCTGATTAAATCCATTTTACGTAAAGATTCAAAACACAATTCTCTTGAGCGTTCATCTACAAGCTCATTAAAGAAGAATTGCTTGTTTGAAACTATTGTTGGGTTAGCATCTTGTATATTTATTAACCCGGCCCTGTTACGAACCTGATTTAAAGCCGCTATAGCTTCAGCTGTTGGCGTGCCATTAATCTCTAAATCAGCCTCAGCATACATTAATAGTATATCACTATATCTAAGAATAGGGTAATTAATTGATGAAATATTCCTGTCCGGTTCTGCTGTTTCCAAGTAAACTATTTCCTCATCCGGGTCACTTGCACTTGGGTTAACGTTAAGATCGGCGTAATTAGCAGGCTCCCATCGTCTAAACTTACCGGGGTTATTAGATACAGTTAGCACATTAGGCTTTCTTATATTTCCGGCGCTGGAACCACTACGTCGGACAAAATAAAATTCGGGGATATTCCATGCTTTTCTAAGGTCGTTGTCGTCATATAAATCAATCAGCATGGGTGTAATGCTCATAAAGGCAAATGGCGATAAGTCTACACCACCAAGAGTTTTATGTGACGGTCCATGGTCAACTCCAACTCTTCCTCCTACTTCTACAAAATCTTCCTCTCTTAAACTTGAAAATACAATTTCAAATAAGGATTCTCTGGTGTCAAACCTGTTTTGAATGTAACTTAAAAAGTGGTTTCTGTAGCCATTATCACCTAAAGGATCATTTCCTCCGGTAGTTAAACCATGGTTACCATCATTCATAACAATTTCACATTGATCTTTTGCTAATTGATATTTTGAGGTGTCCTTTAAAGGGTAACCTGCCATTTTTAAATACACTCTTGCCAATAATCCTTCTGCAGACATTTTATGTGCTCTTCCCAACTCATAATTAGTATCTGTAAGGTGGGGTAAATGTTGTGCGGCAAATTTAAAATCACTTATTATTTGCTCATACACCTGCTCAAGAGATGCCGGTGCAACATGATTGTCTTCAAATGTGTTTGTAGGTTCAAGCCTTAAAGGGACCTCTTCAAACCAACTCACTAAATGAAAATAGGCAAAAGCTCTTAAAAACCTACTCTCGGCGAGAAACTGGTTTGCCTGTATTTCTGAAAACGCACTCTGCTTAAGATTTGCCTCAAATAAATTGGCTAAATTAATGCCTCTGTACATATTCAGCCAAAAATTATGAACCCTGGAATCTGCTTCAGTATGTGTAAGTGTAGATATGGTCCAATTGCTATTAAATCTTTGATTGTAATAAATCTCATCTGCACCTGTACTCAATCTGGTCAAGTAATCTCTACCATACATACTACCGCCTGCAAAACGTGAATAAATCCCAGCTAAAGCAAATTTGGCTTCTTGAGCATTTGAGTAAAATTCACCTACACTAAATACAGATTCCGGTGTTTCCTCTATAAAATCATTACAGTTTGTGGTGAATACACTTAAACATATGACTAAAGCTATATATTTTATATTGATTTTTTTCATAATACTTTTTTTATATTTTAAAATAAGATATCTACCCCTGCAGAAACAGTAACACTTTGTGGATAAGCAGAGTAATCTAAATTAGGAGTTAATGCACTTGTTCGTGTTGAAACATCCGGATCAAGCCCGGAATAGTCTGACCAGGTAGCCAGGTTTTGCCCGGTAACATTAAATCTTACCTTTTTCAGTTTTAATTTCTCTATCACCCGGGTTGGCAGGTTATAGCCAATAGATACGGTTCTTAATTTTAAATAAGAGCCATCTTCTACATACCTGTTATCTATTCTGTTACCCTGGGCCGGTCCAGCCGGGTTTCCATTAAACAACGGCGTGTTAATGGTTGTATCTGTGTTATACTTAGTCCACGCATTGGTTAATCCTCTTAATCCATTAAATGTATCCCTTGACCGCGGTACTTCAAGTACAGCTCTATTTCCATTCAGAACATCAAAATCATAAGACCATTGTAAATGGGCTTGTATATCAAAATTTCCTATATTAAATATATTGGTAAATCCACCATAATGTTTTGGATGCGGGTTACCAATAACAACCCTGTCTTCAGAATTTATTAAGCCATCTCCGGCATCAGGAATACCATCGCCATCTGTATCAACAGTTAATTGATCTACAAACTTAACACTACCGGGCCCTGAAGCCCCACCGGTGCCTCCGCTGGGAATGCCCTCTTTTAAAATATAGCCTCCGGTTTCGCTATCAAAATTAAAGTCCTCTAATTGATACAGCCCGTCAAATTCCAAACCATACAATAAACCAACGGGACTGCCAACTTCTGTTATGTAAATTCTTTCAGTACCAGCAACCGTTGACTCAAAATTAACACTACTTTTAATAAATGGAGAAGCACCATTTAACTTCAAGACCTTATTTCTGTTAAATGAAATATTAAAATTTGAAGTCCAGGAAAAATTGTCTTTATTAATATTTTTTGTAGACAAACTTAATTCAAACCCTTTATTTTCAATAGCCCCTACATTACGTTGTACGGTGCTAAAACCTGTACTTAATGCAAAATCGGCGTTTAGCAATAAATCGGTTGTTTTTTTATGATAGTAATCAGCTGTTAGCTGAACCTTTTGTCCCAAAAAGCCTAAATCCAAACCAATATCTGTCTGCTTGGTAGTCTCCCAGCGTAAATCAGAAAGTCCCAAATTACTCTGAAAAGCTCCTAAAGATATATTTTCACCCTGCCCAAAAGGATAGCTATAAGCCTTACCTACAACCAGTTGACTTAAAGCTGCAAAGTCATTAATTCTGTTATTACCGGTCTCACCCCAACCTGCTCTTATTTTTCCAAAAGAAAAAACGCCTAATGATTTCACAAAGTCTTCATCACTAAATATCCATCCTGCGGAAAACGAAGGAAAGTACCCCCACCTGTTGTCTTTATTAAATTTAGAAGACCCATCAGCCCTAATAGAAGCGGTAAAAAGGTATTTATTTTTAAAAGCATAATCAAACCTCCCAAAGAATGATACTAAAGAGTTTGCTGAAGTATCTGTATCCGGGTCTACAGGTGTTCCAATATCCAGATTATCTATACCAAACAAATCAAAAGGGATGTCAATACTTCTGAAGCCATTTCCATCAAATACTCTTTTTTGAAGTTCAGCACCTCCCAAAAGTGAAAACCTATGATCCTTAATTGTATTTCTGTATGTCAATGTATTTGATGATGTGTAATACCCTATGCGTTGCGTATAAATACTGCCATTAATGCCATTGGTAGTATGTCGGCCCTGATACGTATTTGCTCCGTAAAACGTTGAAAATTGCTGATTAGTAATTTGAAAGGACCCGTTTAATTTTAGCTCCAGTTTTGGCGTGATCTTATGGAAAAGCGAAAGACTTCCTCTAACAACCTCAGCAACATTACGCCTATCTGTATTGTTTAAAGAACTAACCGGGTTAAAATTTCTTAAAAAGTTTGGGTTAGAAGGATCTACTCCGCCTATTGGAAGGCCGTCACTAATAATCGGTTCTACCGGCCTAAAACGTATGGCGTCTCTTATAATACTGGTTGTACTGCTTCCCCTAACAATTAAGCCTGTTCTTTTTGTAGTATTGTAACGCAGATAAGTGTCTATTCTGGTCTTATCATTAATACGATGTCTGACTCTAAGGTTACCTGATAATTTTTTAAACCCGGTATTAATTAAAGTACCGTCCTGCTCTAACACTTCTCCAGATAAATATATATTAGTAGCCTTGGTTCCTCCACTTAATGCAAAATTATACCTTGTCATATGGGACTCCCTAAAAATCTCGTCCTGCCAATCCGTCCCTTCTACATGGCGGTATAATTCAGGATCTACATAAGAATTATTAAACCGGTTTGTAAGTACCCCTCTTGTATATCCATCGGATGTTAATGCTACCGTTTGTACCCATTTAACATATTCATAAGGGTTTAAAACATCAAACCTGTTAGCAATCCATTGTACAGCAGTAGATGCTGATGCTCTTACTTCTGTTTTACCATCGGTACGTCCTCCTTTTGTAGTGATTAAAATTACACCATTTGCTCCTCTAGACCCGTATATGGCTGTTGCAGAGGCATCTTTTAAAATGTCAAAACTTTCAATATCATCGGTACTAATGCTTCCGGCATCAAAACCTTCCGTTGGAATACCATCTACAACATATAAAGGGCTATTGCTTCCCGTAATAGAGTTACCGCCTCTAATTACAATTTGTAAAACGGATCCCGGCGTTCCATCTGTAGATGAAACCTGAACGCCAGTCACACGCCCTGCCAGAGCCTGGTCAAAATTAGAAACAGGAGCAACCTGTATTTCACTTGGCTTAAGTTGACCTACAGAACCTGTTAGATCCTTCTTCTTTACTTCATTGTATCCTACAATAACAACTTGTTCCAGCTCTTCATTTTTAGATTCTAAAATAACATTTATGGTTGTATTTTCATTGACCTGTATTTCTTTGGTTGTATAACCAAGGTATTTATACACTAAAACATCTGTTGCTTTTACAGCTGTTAAGGTGTATACCCCGTCAAAGTCTGTGGTTGCTCCTTTAGCCTGTCCTTTTACTAAAACAGTAGCTCCCGGTAGCG
Organism: Alterotamlana spongicola; assembly: GCF_035818475.1. NCBI lineage: Bacteria > Pseudomonadati > Bacteroidota > Flavobacteriia > Flavobacteriales > Flavobacteriaceae > Alterotamlana > Alterotamlana spongicola. The sequence goes on along the minus strand of NZ_JAYMGV010000001.1, from coordinate 2,096,732 downwards.
GAATACCTTCTTTATCAGTCACTACTCCGGTAATATCTCTTTGTGCAAAAGCTACTAATGGCATAAAACCCAGCAATAACACGATTAATAGTATTTTTTTCATTTATTAATTTTTAAGTTAGTTCTTTATCATTTTAGGCAAAATGCATCCATATACACTTTGTTGGTAACAGTGATGTACCACCCATATTTATGCTTTATATATTTTAGCCTGGATTATTTTTCTGTAGCTCTGTAATGAATATCTGAGAATTTATATCTTCCGTCTCTTCCCGGAGCAACAAGTGAACCTGTATAAGTAGCCCTGTATTTTGCTTTCATGGTAAACTTCTTAGCAGTACTTTTTAGAGTATTTAAATCCAGGACGCAAACAACCCATGCTGAATCTCCATTTCTACCGGGGTCTTTTAATGCCGCGGCAACATCGTTAGTCTTCAATCTTTGATCTCCCGGATATGGCATTCCAATAAAAGGGCCTTGATTACGTCTGGGCACGGTACATTCTACAATATCATTAACTAATACCCATGTAGCTTCTGCATTGGCTTCACCTAAAGGCCTGGTAGGATCAAAATCTACAGAATAGTACATTTCTAAAAATACAGGTGAGCTACCATCTGCGAAATACTCTGTAAACTCATTCCTATAATGAAATTCAGCCGACACGTCAAAATCTTCATGTAAAGTTAAATCTACCGTATTAAAAATAGCATCACATTCTATAGCGCCTCCTTTTCCCTGAGTTTGTATTCCTGTAATAATTGGTTTAATATTATCCGGCCTGTTAAATGCAAATGGTGATATGAATGAAGCATTATTCCTTACACTTACCCACTTCCTGGAATCCGTACGGCCATCGTCTACAAGAATTTCCTTCAAATACCCATCAACTTTATTTTCTGATTTAAGTGACGGATAGAAAAAGTAGTTAGTAGACCTGGGTAAAGTTACCGGTGTATTTGAGGCCACCAGCCATAAAAATCCTTTGCCCTGAAACTCTAAAACTTCTTCACTAATTTTACTTATCACTCTTACTAATGGATAAATGGTATCATTTTCAGTAGTTGAATATTCCGGTTTTAATGATATAACCCCTGTATCCGGGTTTATAGTAAGCTTATCGGTATCGCTCCCTAATTCAAAAGACACTGCTGGGTTTGCTCCCCTAAGACTGGGTTTTGAGGTATCGGGTTCACTACCTACTATCAAATTTTGAGCTATGGGCACATATAATAAGTTCTCCGCTAATAATGGTGCCACATTGAGACGAAAAACGTCCTCAAAAGTTTCACTACGCGTTTCGCCTCCGGCACTTATAGTCACTTTTATGGTAAAGAAATAATCCCCTGTAGCAAATATATTTTTTTCTTCTTTTTCCGGTGTAGTACGGTTATCAGTACCTATTATAATTCTACCTAAATGTCTTTCGTCATTAGGCCGTTCTTCATCTTTATTGAAAATTTCAACAAATCCCGTATAAGAGTCGTCAAGTATATTTCCGTCAGCATCTTTTATACTAACTATTTCAAAAAAAGGCAGAATCCCTCCTGTATTTAAAGTTGGGGCTACTGATCTGATTCGCCCGAACTCCCTTCCGTTAATAACATCTGTATATTTTAACCCCATAGGCGCATTAAAATCACTTAGGCTAGGATTATTCCTTTCATAAGCGTCTTCGGTGCAACTACCTATAACGAAACCTGCAGAAATTATTATAAGTATTAATAAAAATCTTTTCATAATTAATTTTGTTTAGTTTGAGACTGCTAATCTATTGCATATTATATTTTTAAATAGGGTTATATCGATCAATAACATGGTACAAAAAGTTCTATTGTATTTGAGATAAAGGTGTTGTTTTAAGAAATAAAAAGCTTAAAACACCAGTAAAAACAGCATATAAGCGTTTAGGCTTTTACATTTTTGCTTCTATAATCAGAGGGGGTAATTCCAAAATGTTCCTTAAAACATTTTCTAAAATATTTTAAATCATTAAACCCAACTTCATAGGCTACCTCAGAAATATTCATTTGAGATTGCAATAGTAATTGTCCGGCACGTTTTAATTTTACGGTTCTTATAAATAATGTAATAGACTGCCCGGTTAGTGCCTTGATTTTTCTAAACAACACCGACCTACTCATATGCATATGATCAGTAAATTCTGCCACATTAAACTCTGAATCAGAAATATTCTCCTCAACTAGGCTTATTGCTTTCTTTAAAAAGACTTCGTCTGCTGATACCACCGTCAGTTCTTTTGGTTGCAGAATGATATCCTTTCTAAACTTATCTATTAGGTTTTTTCTAGATTTTAATAGATTTATGACTCTTACTTCTAATACATTAGCGTCAAAAGGTTTGGTTATATAAGCATCTGCTCCATTTTCATAACCTGTATTTTGAAATTCTTTAGACGTTTTAGCCGTAAGTAAGATGACCGGAATGTGACTTGTTTCTATATTAGTCTTTAATTTATCACATAATTCTAATCCATCCATTTTAGGCATCATAACATCACTGATTATCAAATCTATTGACTCAGTTCTTGCTACTTCTAATGCCTTTTCACCATTTGGTGATTCAAAAACATTATACGTATTTATAAAGATATTTTTAATGAAAGATCTTAACTCAGCATTATCTTCAACTATTAAAATGGAAGGCCTTGATTTGTCAATGATGTCTTCATGAATCTCACTTTCTTCTTTTAGTGCTTCTAATTCTTTTTCCACATAAACAGACTCTCTTAGTTTAAAAAAGTCATTTTCATTAGTGTCTAGGACTTCATTATTTATTTGATCTTCACTAAAATGGTTATTTCCAAAAGGCAGATATACTATAAAACGTGCCCCTTTATTTTCCTTACTTTTAACCTTAATCTCTCCACCATGCAATTCAACAATATTCTTTGTTAAGGCTAAACCTATTCCTGTTCCTGATCGCTCTCCTGAATGATAAAACCTTTCAAAAATAATTTTCTTATTTAAGCTTGTAATGCCTTTTCCGCTATCCTGAACTTCAAACTTAACATACTTATTAGGTATCTCTTTAGTAGATTTTTCACGGAGAGAAAGCCTTAATGAGATTTCTCCATTTTCGGGTGTAAACTTAAATGCATTTGATAATAAATTAACGATTACTTTTTTAAAGCCAATGGGGTCAAACCATACCTGTGTATCTTCAATATCCGGTTTAAACGTGAACGTTATATTTTTGGCTTTTGCCAATTCTTCAAATGCTTTTTGTATATCATCTATAAAAGACACTATATTATTTTTTGACACACTCAATTTTAAATTTCCTGACTCACTTTTTCTAAAATCAAGCAATTGATTTATCAATTCCATTAATGAGCTGGCGTTTCTATACATTATTTCATGTTGCCTTTTAACAAACTCATTTCCTGTTTTTTCTTTTAATAATTGTTGAAGCGGTCCGATAATTAAACTTAATGGTGTTCTAAAATCATGTGAAACGTTTGTAAATAACTGCAGCTTTAATTTGTTGACTTCTTCAATGCGCTCTTTTTCCAAGCGTTCATTTTTTAGCTCATTTCGCTCTTTGATCCTTATAAGGCTATACTTTCTAACTACTAAAGCCGTAGCTGTTAAAAGTAGTATATATATTAAATATGCCCACCAGGTTTTCCATGGTGCAGGACGTACTCTAATGGGAATTGAAGCCCCTTTTTCATTCCAAAGGCCATCACTATTTGATGCTTTTGCTTTAAAAATATAATGTCCTGAATTTAAGTTTGTATAAGTTGCTGATTTTTGATTGCCTACATAGTTCCATTCCGTATCAAAGCCTTCCAGCATATAGGCATATTCATTTTCATTTGGTTGTGAAAAACTTAATCCAACAAAATCAAAACTAAGCATGTTTTGATCATGTTTAAGGTGAATCTCAGCAGACGTATTTGTATCTGTTACATTTAAAAAGGGTTTATTATTTACTTTTAATGCTGTTATTGTTACTGGCGGAACAAATGCATTTTCAACAATATCATTCGGATTAAATACATTAAATCCATTGACTCCTCCAAACAACAATTCACCATTTTTACTCATTAAGTAAGCTCCATAATTAAATTCATTACCTTGTAATCCATCGGCCCCATTGAAATTTTTAATTTGAAACGTTTGTAAATCTACTCTACTCAATCCATTATTAGTACTTAACCAAATATTGTTATTATGATCAGGTACTATTCCGTAAATAATATCATTGGGCAACCCATTGGAAGAGTCATATTTAATGGATTGATTGGTTTCCTGGTTATAATAATACAACCCATCCCCCTCTGTTCCTACTAATATATTTTTATCATCGTCCTCATAGACACATAATACATTGTTTGACCCCTTAGACTCATTATTCCCTATATAATTAATTGAGACAAATTCTTTTGTATCAACATTTATTTTTGCTAATCCGTTACTTCCTCCGATAAAAAGAAAGTGACCATCCCTTGCTTTTGATATTGTATAAATATGCGTACCAAGCCCTTTTAAACGCGTAATAGATTTGGTGTTTTTATCAAACAGATTTACACCGCCTCCAGACGTACCTATCCAAACCTTGTCATTATCATCAACACATAATGAAATGACCCTATCATTACTAATACTGTTAATATTGTTCGGTATGTTTTTATATCGTATAAATTGAAAAGGAATCTTGTTAAGGTTTACAAAATTTAACCCGCCGTCATGTGTACCAACCCATAAATTACCCGAGTGATCTTGTACCATGGCCTTAACATTATTATTGCTAAGTGTATTGTTATCACTATCACTTGTATAATATTTAAACGTACCGTTTTCTTTATTATAAAAATTTATACCTCCTCCTTCTGTGCCAATCCATAAGTTTTGATTTGAATCTTCTATAAATGAACTAACTACCTTATAGTTTAGTTTAGAATTATTAGTTCCGGAATTAAAATGTTTGAAAACATCAAAACTTCTATCATAATAACTAATACCCCCTGAGTAAGTACCAATCCATATATCGCCTTTAGTATCTCTAAAAATTTTATAAATCGAATTTTGGCCTAAGCTATTTGAATTATTTTCATCGTGTACAAAATGTGATATTGAATTTCTAGCATTATTAATTATGTAAAGCCCATTATATGTCCCTACCCATAAATTTCCTAAATGATCTTCGCAAATACTTCTTGTATCATCTTTGACACACGCTTTAGTTTTATTTTTTGTTTTAAAATACTCAAATACACCCTGCTCTTTATTTAATATAGCCAGACCATTGTGAAACCCTAACCAGATATCACCTTTCATGTCCTCAAATAATGTAGTTACACCACTTTCATTTCGTTCTGGTACGATATGCTCAGGAAGTAAGTAACTTTTAACAGCTTTTGTACTCAGATTATAAACCGCCAAATCATATGTTGTTCTAATCCATAAGTTATTATTTTTAGCTAGTACTAACGATTTAACAGGAGTATTGAACAATTCACTATACTCCTCTTTATAATCAAATTCAACTAAAGCTTCCTTTTGAATATCAAATTTCTTAAGACCAGAATCTGTTCCTAACCATAAAACACCTTCTTCTCCCCCAATTATGCTCCAAATTATTAAACTCTTATCCTCCTCTTTATTATCATGTAAAACGTATCTCTTAAATGATTGTGACTCCGGAATAAACTTGTTTAGCCCTTTTAGTGTTCCTACCCACAGATTATTAAAAGTATCCTGATATATGGTTTTTACATGATTATGATTTAAACTGGTAGAGTCCTTTGAGGTATACCTGAAGATTTTGAACGTATTACCATCAAATTTATTTAAGCCATCTCTTGTGCCAAACCACATGAATCCCTGACTATCTTGCATAACAGATAATACCGAACTTTGTGAAAGCCCTTCTTTTAATGAAATTTGTTTAAACTTTAGAGCTTCGTAGTTACTTTTATTGTTCTGCCCCAGCATAGTTTGAACTATTAGAAAACAGAATAATGCTTTAATTAAATACCATTTAAATGCCATTTGATTAACTAATAAGATTCAATTATGTGCCAATATAATAAATTGTTTATGTTCTATGCATGAACGTCTTACATTTCACCTTAATAAGAATAATTCTATTGTTATTTTCTTACATAAATAATTTAAACACTCCTTTAAAAAAGCTGAATTACTAATAAAATAGATTAATTGTTGTTGCATTTATTATTCAAAAAGAACCTGAGGTTTGTTAGAGATTTTAAAACTCTTTTTATAACTACCTAGTAGGCTAACTTATAGAATTTGGTATTCCAATATGGCCTAAATCAAAATACCGGTATATTTTACAAATGCTAAAAACAACATATTTTAGTACAAACTATATATAGATTATAAACTTAATCATTGTAATATCGCTGACTTAATTTTTATTCGATACACTTTAATTTATCTATAAAAAACTCTTTATAACTTATATCAGTTATAACCTTAGAACCTTTGGTTGCTCTGAGTCTTATAGACTTAATTGGAGATTTTTTTAAACTAGCCATCTGAGATCTTGATAAACTTCCCTTAAACAAAAATTCTCCACATTCCATATCCCATGAATGATAGAAGGAAACCGTTCTGTTATTTTCAAGTGTTACTTTTACTGATGATCTATTATTTGAAAAATAGCTAACACACCCCAAATCTTCCGATGAATTAAAGAACACATTTAATTTCTGTCCTTGCTTATGCAATTCTACAGTTAAATTTTGTGAAATAGAATATGCCTCGGTTCTCACAGTTTTTATATTATAGAACGGGTCAAATTCATTAATTATGTAGTGACACGTGTTTCTGAATTCCAGGCTTCTTTCCTTAGTTTTCGTTTTAATAGTATCCAGATTATCTGCTTTGGAACTGCTTTTTGCTATAGAGTCCTTTATAAACTGTTCTTTTAATACCCTTTGTGCTACTATAACTCTAGCTATGGGATCTTTAACTTGTTGTTCCCGTAATGCCTTTTGTGCTGCTTCAACCCTGGCTATAGAATCTTTAACGCGTTGTTCTCGCAATGCTTTTTGAGCTGCTATAACCCTGGAAATGGAATCTTTAACGCGTTGTTCTCGTAATGCCTTTTGTGCTGCTATAACTCTGGCTATGGAATCTTTAACCCGTTGTTCCCGTAATGCTTTTTGTACGGCCTCAACCCTGGCTATAGAATCTTTAACGCGTTGTTCTCGCAATGCTTTTTGAGCTGCCTCAACTCTGGCTATGGAATCTTTAACCCGTTGTTCCCGTAATGCCTTTCGTGCGGCCTCAACTCTGGATATGGAATCTTTAACCCGTTGTTCCCGTAATGCCTTTTGTGCTGCTTCAACTCTGGATATGGAATCTTTAACCTGTTGTTCTCGCAATACCTTTTGTGCTGCTATAACTCTGGCTATGGAATCTTTAACGCGTTGTTCTCGCAATGCTTTTTGTGCTGCTATAACCCTGGCTATGGAATCTTTAACTTGTTGTTCCCGTAATGCCTTTTGTGCTGCTTCAACCATGGATATGGAATCTTTAACACGTTTCTCCCGTAATGCCTTTTGTGCTGCTTCAACCCTGGCTATGGAATCTTTAACGCGTTGTTCCCGTAATGCCATTCGTGCGGCCTCAACTCTGGATATGGAATCTTTAACACGTTGTTCCCGTAATGCTTTTTGTGCTGCTATAACCCTGGCTATGGAATCTTTAACTTGTTGTTCCCGTAATGCCTTTCGTGCGGCCTCAACTCTGGATATGGAATCTTTAACACGTTTCTCCCGTAATGCCTTTTGTGCTGCTTCAACCCTGGCTATGGAATCTTTAACGCGTCGTTCACGCAATGCCTTTTGTGCTGCTTCAACTCTGGCTATGGAATCTTTAACACGTTGTTCCCGTAATGCTTTTTGTGCGGCCTCAACTCTGGAAATGGAATCTTTAACGCGTTGTTCTTGCAATGCGTTTTGCTTTGCTTCTGATTCTCCTGTTATTTCCGACAATTTTTGCTGTCTATTTTCTTTTATTTCGATAGCCTTTAATCGTTCTCTTTCCTGGTAGTCATAATATAAATCGGTCATTTCTTCATTAACTTCCAAATCATCAACCGTTACTATGCCCTCAATTTCATTATACCTAATCTTGTAATTATCTCTACCTAAATAGTCAATCACTATACAGGCTTCTCCTTCTGTAAATTGAATTAAAGGTTGGGTTAATTCGTTTAAGTTTGTATTCAAATCTGAATACAAACTTCCTTCCTGCGAAAATTGAGTAGGGATACTTATTTCCTGTGAAAACAAAGGCAATGAAAATAAAAAAAAGAAAAAATGCTTAATCAAAATTATAACTTTAAAATTTTTAGACCTCATAATATGCCTAACCAGAAACAAATACCCAATTTAAACATTTCAATATTTTTAACCATACCAAAACAATATTAATATTGTTTTAAACTTACTATCTTCTTTTTCAATAAAAAAAGCCCATGTAAATCAATTTACATGGGCTTTTCAAATGAAAGAAACCGATAAGGTTTTACCCCACTTTCTGTTTCTCTTTCATTTTTTCCAACAACTGTAATTCACGTTGTATTTCTTCTTTTCGTTTATTAAAGTTTTCAACTTTTTCATCAATAATTGCTTGATGCTTTAAACGCCTTTCACGCCTTAACGCATCTTGTTCAAGCTGCCTTTTCTTCTCTCTTTTCATTCTCATCTTCTCTCTTGCAACTGAAAAATAAGAATACCCATACATACTTAAGAATAACAATGCTATAATTCCTAATATCACATAACCATTTTCCATACTTATTTAAATAATTATATTAATTAAATTCCTAAAAAATTTTAAAAAAAATTATTAAAAATTCAAAATATCCTAAATCTTTTGTCAAAGATATAAAATAGGGTGCCTTTTGTTAAAATAAAAAAGGTGAATGACTAAAATAATGGTTAAAAGTAAACTCTTGTAAAAACAAGTTAAATGAATAATTGTTTATTAAAAAAGGCTTATATATTAGATTTTCATGTCTAATAATACCTAAATCCTAACTATTTTTCAACAATAATTGGTAATTCTTGGGATTTCCATTTTAATAAACCGCCATTTAAATTATAAATGGTGTCAAATCCAGCTTCTTTAAATAAAATACTGCTTTTACTACTCCGTTTTCCGGAACGACAATAAATATATACTGGTTTTTGCTTGTCTAATGTGTTAATGGCTTCAGTAAACTCTTCCGAAAAAAAGTCAATATTGATAGCATTGTGTAAATGCTCTTGAGCAAACTCCTTTGGCGTTCTAATGTCTATAAGCTGTACAAAATCGTTAGTAATGAATGATTTAAATTGTGCCGGATCTACTCTAATAGACTCATCCTGATAGTCCGATTGCTTGCAATTTAACAACATCAAAGCAAACACAGAAAACAAATAAGTTAAATATCCTTTCACAACAACTTATTCCATATCTACAACATCACCGGTCCATTCCAATATACCGCCTTCTAAGTTATATGCATTTTCAAACCCAAGTTCTTCCATAATTTGACAGGCTTGTCCACTTCTATTTCCTGAACGGCAGTATACGTAGTAATTTTTACTCTTATCAAGGTCATCAATTTCGTTTATAAATTCCTGACCTTTATAAATATCAATATGAATAGCATTGGGGATGATTCCATCAGCCACTTCGGCATCTGTTCTAACATCCATTACAACAGCATTATCATCATTAGCTAATTGTTCTGCCCATTCATCTTGTGTTAAATCTTCCATATAATTCTAAATAAATATATTTCACAAAACTAATATTTCTGAAACTATAGACGAAAAAAAATCCAAAGTATTACGCTTTGGATTTAATATTGAGTAAATTTAAGTTATGCTTTGATGGAACAACCTATTGCTTTGGTTTCTTTATGAGGCACTTCAGAACCTTTCAACAAAGCATCAACAGCTTCTTCTACATATTTGGTTGTTACTGCCGATGCATCTTTGTAATTATCATCAATTGCTCCAATATATTTTACCATATTACCTGCTTTGGTTTTTTGAAGCACAAATATATGAGGTGTTTTTGTTGCCCCATATTTTGGATATACACTTTGGTTTGCATCTATTAAATATGGAAAATTAAAGCCTTTTTCTTCTGCTCGTTTTTTCATTTTCGGTAATGCATCACCGGGTTTAACTTTGACATTATTTGGCATAATAGCTATTACAGGATACCCTTTAGACTCATATTTTTTGTTTAATGCAATAATTCTATCTTCATACATAACGGCATACGGGCACGTATTACAGGTAAACGTCACAATAAAGCCTTTGGCATCTTTATAATCAGATAAAGAAATCATTTTCCCATCAATGTTCTTAAGCTTAAAATCTTCTGCTATATCTCCTACCTTATATCCACTCCCCAAGCTATCACCTATTGTAAAAGCACTAATACAAAACAGTAATAACAATAATCCTGTAAATTTAATTGACCTTTTCATAGTATTTAATTTAAAATTTGTTTGACTTCTTTTTCCAATTCTTCATAAGTAAATGAGCGTTCATAAAAATGACTGTTATTATTCTTATAAATTATAGAAGCAGGTATGGAACCTGACCAGTTTTCATCAACTTTAGGTATCCAGGAATTCATATCTACATCATCAAGGGCTATAACTTTTGATTGTAAATTTTTGTCTTTAATAAATGGTTTCAGTTTTTTATCATATAAATGTGGAAAATCTAAACTCACTAATAAAACTTCAACATTTTTATATTCTGCATTCAATTTTTCAAAATAAGGGAGTTCTTTCACACACGGTGCACACCAGGTAGCCCAAAAATTAACAACATGAACTTTATCATCTTGTAAATTCAGGAACTTTTCAAAGCCGGCATAATCATAAACTTCTAACTTAATGTCATTTGCCCCCTGTTCTTGATTTATCACGTTCTCTATAACAGATTGAGAAACTTCGGCAGTTTTTTTGTTTTTTGCACAACCTGTCATTATTAAAATGACAACAAATAATAGTTTTAACTTCATAAGTATAAAAATATACAATAGTTCTTTGTGTATCTTCTAGTTTAACAAACTTTTAATTAAAAAATGAATTAAAGTTTTGTGTAATAATATTTTCATTTCTATATTTGAACCTATCAAAACTAAAAGATGAAATCAATTTTAAATAATACTTGGTGGTGGTGCTTACGAAACTAATCTTCGTGAAGTAGAATCCTAGTATATTTAAAAATAAAAATATCAAAAGGCTTGTCATTCACGACAAGCCTTTTTTATGTTACATATGAAAAAATTTAGTCTTTACACACATCACAAACGTATCCTAACCGATACTATTACACCTGTAACGGTTTATTATAAGATCCGTGATAAATATCCAAATAGTATTCTTCTGGAAAGTGGTGATTATCACAGAAATCATAAAAACTTTTCATACATCTGTTTTAATCCCATAGCTTCTATAAAAGTTGAAAACGAAGTTATTTCTCAAACCTTCCCGGATGGGAGTACTACTGCATTAAACATTACTGAAACTGTCAATGTAGTGGATGAGATCTATAATTTCACTAAGCGATTTGACACCAAATCTGAAGAAAATTTCAAATTTATCAATAACGGTATTTTTGGTTACACCGCTTATGATGCAGTAAGGTACTTTGAGGATATTGAAATCGGGAAAAAAGATGACTCGGTTGTTATTCCTGATATTTACTATGCGGTTTACCAGAATATTATTGCCATTAATCACTTTAAAAATGAGGCCTATATTTTTGCACATTGTTTTGAAGGCGTTGAAAATAACATAGATGCCATTGATAAACTTATTAATGTTCAGAACTTTGCTTCATACAATTTTAGTGCAAAGGGAGAGATTCAATCTAATCTTACAGATGAAGAGTTTAAAGACCATGTGGAACTAGCAAAAAAGCATTGTGGCCGTGGGGATGTATTCCAATTAGTACTATCAAGGCGTTTTTCACAAGAATACTCCGGTGATGATTTTAATATTTACCGGGCTTTAAGAAGTATTAACCCATCTCCCTACCTATTCTATTTTGATTATGGTGATTTTAAAATATTTGGCAGTTCACCGGAAGCACAACTTATTGTAACTGACAAATTAGCTGAAATCCATCCTATTGCAGGAACATTTAAACGTACCGGTGATGAGCAAAAGGATGAAATTCTGGCTGAAAAACTAAAAAAGGATGATAAAGAAAATGCAGAACATGTTATGCTTGTGGATCTGGCCAGAAATGATTTAAGCAGGCATGGAAGCCAGGTAAAAGTTGAAACATACAGAGAGGTTCAGTTTTTCTCTCATGTCATTCATTTAGTTAGTAAGGTTACCGGACAAAAGCACAATACCACCTCTACTATGCAAGTGGTTGCCGATACATTTCCTGCCGGCACATTAAGTGGAGCTCCAAAACACAGAGCCATGCAATTGATAGAACAATATGAAAAAACCAGTCGTGGATATTATGGTGGCGCTATAGGATTTATGGATTTTGAAGGTGATTTTAATCATGCCATCATGATTCGTACATTTTTAAGCAAGGATTATAAATTAAATTGGCAAGCCGGTGCAGGTTTGGTATCTAAATCAAACAAAGAAGATGAATTACAAGAAGTATATAATAAGTTAGGCGCATTAACCAAAGCTATTCAATTAGCAGAAGATATTTGAGTTTATAAAGTTTAAAATAAAAAATTAACCAAAATTGTCTCCCCAGGGGGAATTAAGAGGGCTTATGAAAAAAGTATTAGTTATAGATAATTACGACAGTTTCACATACAATCTTGTACATTATTTAGAAGATTTAGACTGCGATGTTACTGTAGTGAGAAACGACAAGTTGGTTTTGGAAGATGTACAACCTTTTAATAAAATAGTGCTATCTCCAGGCCCCGGTATTCCGGATGAAGCTGGGTTATTAAAACCAATTATTGAAAAATATGCAGCTACTAAAAGTATTTTTGGTGTTTGCCTGGGGCAGCAAGCCATTGGAGAAGTATTTGGAGGTTCTTTAGTGAATCTGGAGGATGTATACCATGGCGTTGCAACCCATGTGACCATAAGCGTAGATGATGAATACATCTTCAAAGACCTAGATAAAGATATCGAAGTAGGACGTTACCATTCGTGGGTTGTTAGCCCTGACTTACCAGAAAGTTTAGAAGCCACTTCCTTTGATGCAAACGGACAAGTTATGTCTTTAAGGCATAAAGAATATGATGTTAGAGGTGTACAATACCATCCTGAATCTGTATTAACACCAACAGGAAAAAAGATACTGGAGAACTGGGTCAATAATTAACCATGAGTTATTAACCTTTCTCAAAATTAATGAATTCACAAAATAGCCAATAGTCAAAAGCTAATGGCCAAAGTTAAAAAAATGAAAGATATACTAAACAGGCTTATAAATCATGAGACCATATCGACTGAGGAAGCTAAACAGGTTATTGTTAATATATCAAATGACCTGTACAACCCTAGTCAAATAGCATGTTTTTTGTCAGTTTATATGATGCGAAGTATCACTATTGAAGAACTGCAAGGCTTTAGAAATGCCCTTTTAGAGCTTTGTATATCCATAGACCTTAGCGACTTTAATGCCATTGATATTGTGGGTACGGGAGGTGATGGTAAAAACACCTTCAACATTTCCACCTTGTCATCTTTTATTACCGCAGGTGCTGGAGTTAATGTTTCCAAACATGGCAACTATGGTGTGTCATCTACTTCGGGTTCATCTAATGTCATGGAAAATTTAGGTGTAAAATTCTCCAATGATGAAGATTTTTTAAAACGCTGTTTAGACAAAGCCGGCATATGTATTTTACACGCCCCATTGTTTCATCCGGCAATGAAAAATGTTGCTCCTATTCGCAGGGCATTAGGTGTTAAAACTTTTTTTAATATGTTAGGCCCTATGGTTAACCCTTCATTTCCAAAAAATCAAATGTTGGGAGTTTATAGTTTAGAACTTTTACGCCTTTATAGCTTTATATATCAAAATACAGACAAGAACTATAATATTGTTTACGCCCTTGATGGCTATGATGAAATTTCATTAACCGGAAAGGCAAAAATTGTTTCCAATCATACTGAAAAGCTTTTTTCGCCAGAAGATTTAGGACTTGGTAAAATAAAGCAAGAAGCTATTTTTGGAGGAAATACTGTTGAAGATGCTGCAAAAATATTTGTTGCTATTATAAGTGGAAATGGTACTGAAGCACAAAATAATGTGGTTTGCGCCAATGCAGGTTTAGCTATTGCTACCACAAAACAAATTTCGCATAAAGAAGGCTTTGAAATGGCCAAAACATCGTTATTCTCTGGAAAAGCAAAAGCAAGTTTAGATAAATTGATTGAGTTGAGTAAAAAATAATCCACAGTATGTAATGCGCAGTATAAGGATAATAAACTGTGACTATTGAAAACTGAAGACCGAAATATGAATATTTTAGATAAAATAACATTAGATAAACGCAAAGAAGTTGACCTTAGAAAGCATTTGATTCCGGTTTCTCAATTAGAACAATCTGTTTTATTTGAAAGAGCTACAATATCATTAGCAAATAATTTACGTCAAAGTAATTCGGGAATTATTGCTGAGCACAAACGTCGCTCACCGTCAAAATCAATTATAAATAACGGATTGAACGTTCAAGATGTCGCCAAAGGTTATGAAGATGCAGGTGTTTGTGGTATGTCTGTTTTAACTGACGGCAAATATTTTGGTGGCTCTTTAGACGATTTATTAACAGCAAGAGCAAGTTGCAACTTACCCCTTCTAAGAAAGGAATTCATTATTGACGAATATCAAATAATAGAAGCTAAAGCCTATGGCGCAGATGTTATTTTATTGATCGCAGCCATTCTAACAAGAGAAGAGATCAAGCATTTTTCAGAATGTGCCAAAAGCTTGAATTTGAATGTGCTTTTAGAAGTTCATAACGAAGAAGAATTACACAAATCAATCATGCCCAGTTTAGATATGCTAGGGGTAAACAACAGAAACCTAAAGACTTTTGAAGTCAGTTTAGAAACCAGTAAAAACCTGAGCCATAGTATCCCTGATGATTTTGTAAAAGTATCAGAAAGTGGTATTAGCAATATAGATGCTATTAAAGAATTACAGCCTTATGGTTATCAAGGGTTTTTGATTGGTGAAAACTTTATGAAAACTGATAATCCAGGAGTTAGTGCTACAAACTTTATCAATACTTTAGAAGCATGAAATTAAAGGTCTGTGGAATGAAATATTCAGATAATATAAAACAGGTTGCAGCCTTGCAACCCGATTATCTTGGATTTATATTTTACGAAAAATCCGCAAGACATTTTGATGCTGAAATCATCCCTGATATATCAAATACTATAAAAAAAACAGGCGTATTTGTTGATGCTAGTCTTGGTTTTATTTTAGAAAAAATAAATAAATATGGGTTAAACGCCATTCAATTGCATGGAAAGGAATCTCCGGAATACTGTAAAGACTTGACAAGGATTATTACTGACTCTGCTATTAACTTTGTAGACATTGTAAAAGTATTCTCAATCAAAGATGAATTTAATTTTGACGCCTTAAAACCCTATGAAGGGGTCTGTAATTATTACCTCTTTGACACCAAAGGCAAATTACCCGGAGGTAACGGTTATACGTTTGACTGGAATGTACTTAATAATTACCCTTCAACCAAGCCTTACTTTTTAAGTGGAGGTATAGGGGTTGACCAAATTGAAGACATTAAACTATTTGTAAATAGTGAGGCTTCAACATATTGTTACGCGTTAGATGTAAATAGTAAATTTGAAATAAAGCCCGGATTGAAGGACATAGATAAATTAAAAGAATTTAAAGAAAACTTGTCATTCCGTACTTGATACGGAATCCATTATAAATTGCAACTAAAATTAAAAGACCCTGAATCAAGTTCAGGATGACAAAAGATTATGAATTACAACGTAGACGAAAAAGGATATTACGGGGAATTTGGAGGTGCATTCATACCGGAAATGCTCTATCCAAATGTAGAAGAGTTACGTCAAAACTATTTAAAAGTTATGGCCGAACCGGATTTCCAAAAGGAATTCAACCAGCTTTTAAAAGATTATGTGGGGCGCCCTTCTCCACTCTACTTTGCTAAACGCCTTTCGAAAAAGTATAACACCAAAATTTATTTGAAACGTGAAGATTTAAATCACACCGGCGCCCATAAAATTAACAATACCATTGGTCAAATTTTAATGGCCAAACGTTTAGGTAAAACCAGAATTATTGCCGAAACCGGTGCCGGGCAACACGGTGTTGCAACCGCTACCGTTTGTGCATTAATGGGATTGGAATGCATTGTATATATGGGTGAAATTGATATTGCCAGACAGGCCCCAAACGTAGCCAGGATGAAAATGCTTGGAGCCAAAGTAATACCGGCATTATCTGGTAGCCGTACTTTAAAAGACGCCACAAACGAAGCCATCCGGGATTGGATCAACAACCCTGTAAACACCCATTATATTATTGGTTCTGCTATTGGCCCTCATCCATACCCGGATATGGTAACACGCTTTCAGGCTGTTATTTCAGAGGAGATAAAATGGCAATTAAAAGCGCAAGAAGGTAGAGAAAATCCTGATTATGTAGTGGCCTGTATTGGTGGTGGCAGTAATGCCGCAGGTACCTATTACCACTATTTACATGAAGAAGAAGTAGGCATTATAGCCGTAGAAGCTGCAGGTTTGGGAGTTGATTCCGGAGAAAGTGCTGCAACTTCAGTACTAGGTAAAGAAGGCATTATTCATGGCTGTAAAACGTTGTTAATGCAAACTCAGGACGGACAAATTACCGAACCTTATTCTATTTCTGCAGGCTTAGATTATCCTGGTGTTGGCCCTATGCATTCACATTTATGCAAAACAGGGCGTGCAGCGTTTATGTCTATCACAGATGATGAAGCCATGAATGCCGGTCTGGAACTTTGTAAGTTGGAGGGTATTATTCCAGCTATTGAAAGCTCTCATGCTTTGGCTATTTTTGAACAGAAAACCTTTAAACCAGATGATATTGTGGTTGTGAGTTTATCTGGCCGTGGTGATAAAGATTTAGAGAATTATATAAAGTATTTTAAAATATAAGTTGTGAATAGAATAAATCAAAAACTACAAGAAGACAAGAAACTACTATCCATATACTTTACAGCTGGATATCCAAATATAGATGATACCGTTTCTATTATTCAAGATTTAGAAAAACACGGGGTAGACTTAATTGAAATTGGTTTACCATTTAGTGACCCCTTAGCTGACGGGCCAACCATTCAGGATAGCTCTACTCAGGCTTTAAAAAATGGTATGACCACCAAAGTACTTTTTGATCAATTAAAAGACATTAGAAAAACCGTTAAAATTCCTTTAATCATTATGGGGTATTTTAACCCCATGTTTCAATATGGTGTTGAAGCTTTCTGTAAAAAATGTCAGGAATTGGGTATAGACGGATTGATTATTCCGGATTTGCCCGTTGATGTTTATCATGAACAATATCAAGAAATCTTTGAAAAATACGGACTAATTAATGTGTTTCTAATTACACCGCAAACCAGCGATGAGCGTATTCGTTATATAGACTCTATATCAAACGGGTTTATTTATATGGTAAGCAGTGCCAGTACCACAGGTGCACAATCGGGTTTTGGAGATGAGCAAACAGCCTATTTTGAGCGTATTGCCAAAATGGACTTAAAAAACCCACAAATTATTGGTTTTGGTATTAGTAATAACAACACCTTTACACAAGCAACCAAATACGCTAAAGGGGCTATTATTGGTAGCGCCTTTGTAAAACATGTCACTCATAAAGGTATAAACTCTCTAGATGCCTTCGTAAATAAAATAAAGCATGGTTAAAGAAAAGCATGGTGTTTTCAAATGGTATTTAACCGTTTTGGTGGATAATTATGCTAATTTTTCCGGAAGAGCCAGGCGACAAGAGTATTGGATGTATGTCATATTTTGGATACTTACTGTAATAACCATTAGCATAACATTGGAACTGTTAGAAGATTTTATTGATAATGATTGGAGTTCTGTTACTATTGGTGTTTTCATATTAGCAACATTCATTCCCTGGCTTGCAGTAAATGTTAGAAGGTTACATGATACCGGAAAAAGCGGTAGTTATTTATTTATCAATTTGATTCCTATTGTTGGAAGAATATGGTACATTGTTTTAATGGCTAACTCTGGAGATACTGGCCCCAACCAATACGGTCCCGACCCAAAAGCTCCAATAATAGATGAAATTGATGACATTGGAAAACCTGTAAATCAAGATTAAATGCCTTTAAACATTGTTCTAATAGAGCCTGAAATCCCTAACAACACTGGAAATATCGGGCGATTAGCGTTAGCCTCAGGGTCTCATTTACATTTAGTTAAACCCTTTGGTTTTGAAATTGACGATACTCGACTTAAAAGAGCGGGATTAGATTACTGGCAACACCTTTCTGTGACGTATTATGAAAGCATAGATGAATTTTTCAATATTAACAACAATAAAAAGATGGTTTTTCTATCCAGCCATGGTAATAAGACGCACTGGGATATTCCTTTTGAAGACCATCTCTTTCTAATATTTGGAAAAGAATCTGTAGGATTGCCAAAGCACATATTAAACAAATACTCAAAACAGCTCTATAAAATACCATTATACAGTCAACATGTAAGAAGCTTAAACCTTGCCAATGCTGTTAGTATAGTAGTATATGAAGGATTAAAAAAAATTGACTATATTCATTAAACTTTTTAGATGAAAATTAGTCTAAAAGTTAATTTAACAATTTAAAACACATTGTAAATGAAATCAATAGCTTTAAAATTAGGAACATTGGCCTTAGCCTTGTTTGCATTTTCCACTGCGGAAGCTCAAGAGAAAAAGAAACCTAATCCAGAAAAAATGTTTCAAAGGTTTGATGCCAATAAGGATGGCTCCATTTCACTGGAAGAGTTTAAAGGTAAGAAACGAAAAAATGAAGTTCCTGCTGAAAAATTAGAAAAGCAGTTTGCCCGATTAGATGCTAATTCTGATGGTTCTGTTACTCTGGAAGAATTCACTGAAAGTATGAAAAAGAGAAAAGGAAAAGGCAAAAAGAAAAAACAAGAATAGTTTATTTATAAAATAAATTAAAAAAGCTCAAGTTTCTAACTTGAGCTTTTTTTATCCATTCAATAGGCACAACAGGGATTAGCGTTAATTAAAAATACTCTGAGTATTGCATCACTCTAAAATCAAATGTATTGAATTCAGGATTTTCAGCTTTTAACTGCTTATAAAGTGGTAATCTGCTTATAGAAATATTTGCAGCACCTGAGCCTGAGGTTAGAGAAACGGTTTTAATAATACGCCCTTTTTTAACAGACTCTTGTGCTTTGCCGGGAAGGACCACTTGATGAATCCGTGGTATGTCATTATTTACCAATTCTAACTTCAAATTATAATCTTTTAAATGCTTTCTGAAAAAGTATTCCGGTCCGTTTTTACTATTTCCTCCGGTAAATAATAGTGTATCAATATTTGGATAGGCTTTCAAATAGCTTATAATATTTCTAAGTTTAATGTTTTTCATTCCTAAATCTGAGGCATCTATTTTATCACGCTCACAACTTTCAACAATATCACAAACTCCAATTTTACGCTGTATTAAAAATTGTTTTCTTTCTTCTATAGCTTCTCTGGAATTATCATATCGTAAATTTAGTTGGTGAATTTTATCTATAAACAACCATAGTGAATTATAGTAACTCCCATAGCAAAAATCAACATCTTTCTCTAAAAGCTCTCCGGTTGAAAATCTGGGAGGCGGTAAGGTCCCTACAATAAGCTTTGTAGTGTCTTTTTTAATAAAAGGCGGATACGGATGCTTATGTTTAAACACGTTTTACTTGACTTTTAATTTAAAATTATTATTTTGTTATAAATGTAAAAATTCCTTTTATAGGAATATCAACTAATTTACTAATTATGGGAAAAGGGGATAAAAAAACAAAACGCGGAAAAATAAACCGTGGGACATTTGGAGCAAGAAGACCACGGGTTAAAAAGAAACCATCTATTGAAAACAAAGTTGACATTAGCAATAAAGCTACTGCTAAGTAATATTTAGTTTAATTCTTTTAACAATTTTTCTACTTCCAAAATAGTTGAACGGTAAATACGTTTATTAGTCTTTGTCATATGACTTGATTCTGTATAGATATCGTTCAGAATTTCTATTGCCTCTTCTTCTTTACCTATTTTTAAGAGAAATCTGGCAAGCATTAAACGTTCTTTATAAAAGGAGTATCTAATATCAATTTGTCTTAGATTAACTTCTGCTTCATCAATTTGACCTACATGTTCAAGTGCTAAACCATACAAAAATTGAGTTCTGGATTTATTGAATTCTGATTGGGTTTTAACCTTTTCAGCATACATAATCACATGATCAAAATCTTTAATATTATAATATGCCTCAATCAGTTGGGTTATAGCGTAAAAATTGTTTTGCGAATCGTCTTTTAAAACTTCTAAATATTGAGAAATGGCATTATTATAATCTCCTATTTCTAAATAGGCATCAGCTAGGTTTAATTGATTTTGGTAAGTTTCGGCAAATTGCAACTGCTTTTCTAAATCCCGTATTTTTTTACCAGGGTTTATAATATGGGTAATTTCATTTGTTACTTTTTCGGCATCACGCTTATTGTATACCTGAGTAATGAGATAAATAATGCAGCCAATTGGTGGTAAACATATGATTAAAAACCACCAGTAATACGCATTTCTATGTGTGTATAAATGGTATATGCAATAGCCCTGAAGTGCAATTATTAAATAATAAATCATGACTATCTGATAAAGACCAAATCATTTCCATTTGACATGGGTTCACTAAACCCATATCCTTCATAATTAAATCCTTTTATATCATCAATAGTTTTAGCGTTAGTATCAATAACATAACGTGCCATGTATCCTCTTGCCAGTTTAGCAAAGGTCATAATGGTTTTATATTCACCATTTTTAAAATCCTTAAAGTTAGCAGTTACAACAGGCACCTTTAGAGTTTTTACATCAATAGCCTTAAAATATTCGTTACTTGCAAGGTTTAAAAACAATTCATCATCATCTAATTCTTCATTTAAAGCTTTGGTGATGCTTTTTTTCCAAAATTCATAAAGGTTTTTCTTAACTCCAACAGGCATTTTGGTTCCCATTTCTAATCGATAGGGCTGGATTAAATCTGTTGGTTTTAACAAACCATATAGTCCGGAAAGAATACGTACTGTATTTTGCAGTACTTCAATTTTTTCCTGAGGCACTGTATACACATCCAACCCCCTGTATACATCACCACTAAACGCATAAACTGCTGGCCTTGCATTATCTTTTGTAAACGGTAATTGCCAGGATTGATTACGCTCATAATTTAGCTGCCCAAGAGCATCTGAAATATTCATCAGCTTTGATAAACTTCTTGCTGACTTTTTTTTAAGCAATTTGTTTAAACGTTCTGCTTGCTTTAAAAAACAGGCTTCTGTATTTAGTACAGTTGGCAATTCACTTTCAAAATTAAGTGATTTAGCTGGAGATAAAACTAGTTTCATATATATGACTTATTAGGCATTTCCGTGTCTCCGCTAAGCTACGGTTGCTAAACAGAGTCGAAGCAAATCGAAATAAAAACGGAAACCCTTTATAACAAAACCAAAGTTACAATTACTAATCTACTTTTAAAATCTTAAATAAGAATTATTTGCAATAGTGTTATAAACAGTATTTATTCTATTATTTTTTTTTGAAAATAAAATTGATAATTTCCTTTTTAGGATTGACAAATTAGTTTGAGGTATAACTAAAATAAGTTATCTTAATCAACTATTTTCAAAACTACAGCTATGAAAATATTAATCCGTTCGTTTTATTTACTACTGATTTTAAGTCCTTGTAAAAGTAAAAAAAACAATCCATTACCAAAAATCGCTATTGCAGGTATTGCTATTGAGTCCAGCACATGCTCCCCTTAGACAAAGATATGGACACACCGAACCTGTCAACACGTTTTATACCTTTATCGCATCAATAAATACAATTTAATATATTATGAAAGCTTTTAAAATTATAATAGTCCTAGTGAGTTTAACATTGGTTTCAAATTCATGTACATCACAAGAAGAAAAAGAATTGGCGGTTATGGCCTATTATGTGCCTTCAAATAATTATCCGTTAGAAAATATTCCTTTTGAAAAATTAACACACATCATTTTTTCTTTTACAGAAGTGATAGACAACCAAATGAAATTTAAAAATGAGTCCTCTTCTCAAAAGTTAAAAGATCTGGTAACCTACAAAAAACAATACCCGCACTTAAAAGTGATGATTGCTTGTGGTGGTTGGGGTGGCTGTGCCGGGTTTTCAGATATGGCCAATGATCCTGAATTAAGGCAAAAGTTTGTTAAAAGTACTATGGATTTTATTAAAGAATATGATCTGGATGGCACCGATATGGATTGGGAATATCCTGGCATGAGAGGTGCTGGAAATACCTTTAGAAAAGAAGACACTCAAAACTTCACAGCCTTAATGAAAGAATTAAGAGAAGGCCTGGATGCTACAGGAAAAGATATGACTTTGACCTTTGCCTCTGCGGGCTGGGAACGTTATTATGATCATATTGAGACTTTAGAAGTTATGAAATATGCTGATTACATGAATGTCATGACCTATGATCTAGCCGGTGGCAGCTCTCCTTTTACGGCGCATCACACCAATTTAGGAGCCTTTAGTTTTGATGATATAAAAGGAACTCCTGCTCATGAGTTTGTAACTAAAAGTAAAAGAAAGGGGAATCCGAGATCAGCAGAAAGTATTGTGGACTTCTGTAAAGGCCTAGGAGTGAAACCAGAGCAAATAATTATCGGCGGGGCTTTTTACGGCAGAGGCTGGAAAGGTGTAGGACCGGAAAACAACGGACTGTATCAAAAAAACAATGGCGTTTGGGTTGGCTGGGCTCAATATGCAAACATTAGGAATAAACATGAAGGTAAAGGTGGCTTTGTAGAATATTGGGACCCCATTGCAAAAGCCCCCTATTTATATAATGCCACTGATAGCTTATTTATATCTTACGATAACCCTAAATCCGTGCAATTAAAAACAAAATATGTTAAAAACAACGGATTAGGCGGTATTATGTTCTGGCAACTAACCGATGATGCACAACAAAATGGCTTGTTAGATGCTATTCATGAAGAAGTTATAAAAGATTAAACTTACTCCATATGCTTAGTATACCCTCTCCATTTCTCAATGCACAGTTGCATATCTTCTGGAATAGGAGTGTCAAAAGACATAAACTTGCCTGTTGTTGGATGCGTAAATCCTAATGTTTTAGCATGAAGTGCCTGCCTGGGTAATACTTTAAAACAGTTTTCTACAAACTGCTTGTATTTAGTAAATGTTGTTCCTTTTAAGATCTTTTCACCACCATAGCGTTCATCATTAAAAAGGGTGTGCCCCATGTGCTTCATATGTACACGTATTTGATGTGTACGTCCGGTTTCCAATTTACAGGACACTACGGTAACATACCCCAAGCGTTCTATAACCTTATAATGCGTAATGGCCGGCTTACCTTTTTCAGCCTCATCACCTAAAAACACTGTATTTTGCAACCTGTTCCTGGGATGACGTCCTATATGGCCTTCTATAGAGCCTTTATCTTCTTCAATATTCCCCCAAACCAAAGCTACATATTCACGTTCACTGGTTTTTTCTGCAAACTGTAAGGATAAATGTGTCATAGCCTGTTCGGTTTTTGCCACCACTAAAAGCCCACTTGTATCTTTATCAATTCTGTGTACTAAACCCGGACGTTCACTTGAATTATTTGGCAAATTATCAAACTTATAAATCAGAGCATTTATAAGTGTTCCTGAATAATTTCCATGCCCCGGATGCACTACCATCCCTGCAGGTTTATTAACTACTAAAAGATCATCATCTTCATAAACTACATCAATATCAATAGCTTCTCCAACCAATAAATTTTCATGTGGCGGGTGGGTAAATAATACACGAATGGTATCATTTGGCTTAACTTTGTAGCTGGATTTTACCGGAACATCATTTACAAAAATACTGCCGTTTTTTGCTGCAGCCTGAATTTTGTTACGGGTTGCATTTTCAACAAAATTCATTAAATATTTATCAATACGTAACGGTGTTTGGCCTTTATCAACAACAAAAGCATGATGCTCATAAAGGTTGTCTTCATCTGGTAATTGCGGTGTATAATCGTCCATGGTTTAAGGGCGTTTACCATTACCAAGCTCTAAATCAATCACTGAAGTTTTAGCCAATTTATCACCCGGACTTAAAACTTTTCCCTGATGTGATAATTTGAGCACCATATCTTTACCAATATTATTCACATAAGTAATTTTTCCCACTTTAAACCCCAAAGCTTCCAGAGTTGGTTTTACCTGACGGAACGTTTTATCTATTAAGCCATCCGGAATGTTCATTTTTCTATATCCTGACGGGTTAAGTGTAATGTATATCTTTCTGTTTTCTTTTACTTTAGATCCTGCCACAGGTTCTTGTTCTATTACAGAAAATTTTGGATAGTCAGGATTGTAATTGGCTGAATCCTGAATTTTCATTACTAAATTATTGTCATTTAATTCTACCTGAGCAACACTAATAGACTTTCCTTTCAAATCAGGAACTGTTTCAAAATCACCATGGTTAGTAGATACATTTAACCATTTTAAAATAACATAGCATAACACAACAATTGCTACAACAGCCAATAAAATTTGTTTTAAAAACGTTTTGCTGGTAAAGAATTTTATAATACTCATTTATAGATTTTTGGATTAAGCAAATATATAAAAACAGAACTGTTTTTTCTTTTGCAATTTATATGATATTTTAGCTTGCCTATAATAAATACGTTTTATTATAGCTTTTAGATGAATATAATTTAGTAGTGATGAGATTTCTGTTATTACAGAAATAAAAAAAGTAATTGATGAAAAAAAATATAGCCATCATAATGGGAGGTTATTCCAGCGAATATCAAATTTCATTAACCAGCGGAAATGTAGTTTATGAAACCTTAGACACTGAAAAGTACACCCCTTACCGCATACATATTTTCGAGAACAAATGGGTACATGTTGATGATAACAATAACGAATTTACTGTTGATAAAAATGATTTTTCAGTAATGGTTAACAATACAAAAATCTCATTTGATTGTGTCTTTAATGCCATTCACGGCTCTCCGGGAGAGGATGGTTTTATGCAAGGATATTTTGAATTATTGAATATGCCACATACCAGCTGTAATATGTATCAGGCAGCTTTAACTTTTAACAAACGTGACCTGTTAAGTGTTTTAAAACCCTATGGTATTAAAACTGCTGAGTCTTTTTATTTAAACCTTGGAGATCCCATTAATGAAGATACTATTATTGCTAAAGTTGGATTACCATGTTTTGTAAAAGCTAATAAAGCAGGAAGTAGTTTTGGTGTGAGTAAAGCTCACAAAAAGGAAGACTTACAAAAGGCAATTGAAGTGGCTTTTAAAGAAGATGATGAAATCATCATTGAGTCATTTTTAGATGGTATAGAAGTATCTGTTGGGGTTATTACTTATAAAGGCAAAACAACAGTATTGCCTATAACAGAAATAGTTTCTGAAAATGACTTTTTTGATTATGAGGCAAAATACTTGGGGAAATCACAAGAAATCACACCTGCCAGATTAACTAAAGTACAAGAAGAAAAAGTAATTGCTGAAGCCAAAAAGGTTTATGAAGTTTTGAAAATGAAAGGATTTAGCAGAAGTGAATTTATTTTTAAAGATGGAGAACCTCATTTATTAGAAATGAATACGGTGCCCGGTTTAACTAGAGAAAGTATATTACCACAGCAAGCAGCTGCAGCTAATATTTCATTAACTGAACTGTTTGATAATGCTATTCAGGAAGCTTTGAAATAATTTATAGTTATCTTTGAATTGGAATGTTAAATAATCATTTTTAATGAAACGTGCTTTATTCCCAGGATCATTTGATCCATTAACATTAGGACATTACGATATTATTAAACGTGGTGTTACACTTTTTGATGAAGTTATTGTAGCTATTGGTGTTAATGCCGCTAAAAAATATATGTTTTCTCTTGACGAACGCAAAGCTTTTATTGAAAAAACCTTTGCTGATGATCCCAAGGTAAAAGTAGTAACTTACAAAGGCTTAACGGTAGATTTTTGTCAAAGTATAGGGGTAGAGTTTATTTTACGTGGTTTACGAAATCCGGCAGATTTTGAATTTGAAAAAGCCATTGCGCACACAAACAGGGATCTCGCTCCTATTGAAACTGTTTTTCTTTTAACCTCTGCAGACACCTCTTATATTGCTTCTAATATTGTAAGGGATGTGATTAGAAATAATGGAGATTACACCAAGTTAGTCCCTAAAAGTGTAAGAGTAAAATAATTTATTATACCTGTAGTTGTCCTTAAAATATGGAAAATATAGAGCAGCCCATAATTGTTGAACAAACTTTTAATACGTCCATAAAAAATGTTTGGAATGCCATAACGGTACTTGATAAAATGACACAATGGTTTTTTCCTAACATTCCATCTTTTGAGCCTGTTGTTGGATTTAAAACCCGATTTATCATTCAGGTTGAAGATAGAATATTTCCGCATTTATGGACATTGACAGAAGTAATTCCAATGAAGAAAATATCCTATGAATGGAAGTTCGAGGGGTATACTGGTAGTGGAATTTCAACTTTTGAACTAAGCCACATAGAGAATCAAACAAAACTAAAACTGACCTTCACAGTACTCGAAAATTTCCCTGACAACATCCCTGAATTCAAAAGAGAAAGTGGGGTTGCAGGCTGGAATTATTTCATTAATGAAAGCTTAAAAGCATATTTGGAAGCGGAAAACTTAAAATAAAACCCTTAAAAACCACTATAAGTATACCTCCAAGATTCTGGCTGATCTTGATTGCAATTTAACGGCTTCAACTGTTGCCGGTAACAAAATAGTTTCTCCTGTATTGACTGGCATGACCTCATTATCGTGGGCTATTTCAAATTCGCCTTCTACACACATATAGATCACAAACGAATCCAACGCCCTATAATCCTTCTCTAAAACTCCCCTTAATTGAATAATATCTGTCTTAAAATAAGGCGAATGTACCAATTTTGTGGACTGGTTTGCTTCTACTGCATAATCTGTTTTGTAATTGTCATATAATTGATAATCTATGGCCTCCAGTGCCTGTTCCGTATGCAACTCCCTTTGGTTGCCTGAGGCATCTACCCGTTCATAATCATAGATCCGGTAGGTAATATCTGAGGTTTGCTGGATTTCTGCCAATACCGCCCCCGCTCCTATAGCATGTACCCGTCCAGTAGGAATATAAAAAGTGTCTCCTGCCTTTATCTTTTCTGTATTTAAAATATCTAAGAGCTTGCCCTTATGCAATGCTTCTACATATTCCTCCTGGGATACGGCTTTATTAAACCCTACTGTGAGTTCTGCGTCTTTATCTGTATCCATAATATACCACATCTCATTCTTCCCAAACGAGTTATGTCTGGATTTTGCCAACTCATTATTGGGATGTACCTGGATAGATAAAGGGGTTTTGGCATCAATGAACTTGATCAATATGGGAAAGGCGTCTCCAAATTGTTTGTAAACCTTATCCCCTACAAATTCACCTTTATAGGTGCTGATCAGGTCTCTTAGTGACTGGCCTTTTAATGCTCCGTTTGAAACTACTGATATATCGCCTTCTACATCTGATATCTCCCAACTCTCTCCTATATTGGTCTTAGTGGATGGCTTCTTAAAGGTACTGACTAACTTCTCTCCACCCCAAATGCGCTCTTTTAATATGGGTTCAAATTTTATTGGATATCCTTTCATGGTCTTTAATTTATTTTATTGGTTGCAGAACAATTAACTTCTTTATTGAAATATTAAAGTTAACTCTAAATTTTAGCTTAAATAATATGCTAATATAGCTATTTAGCAAACTGAATAAAAGATTAACCTATTCTATCAAACCTAAACGTCTCATTACCTTGCTTTACATGAAAAAAATTACAATTTGAATAATGTACAATCTCAAATTCTGTATTGTAATCAAACAACTCATTTTTAACTACAAACAGGTCATCTACATCTACATGACCATAAGGCGAAATGCGCCTGTATCTATATTCCAGATCATGATTAGTTTGATGCAGTTCATACCAGGCCCCAGCCGCAATACCCGACAGCCATTGTGCGTTTTTATGTAAGCCGTCAACAGGTTTAGGCTCTAAAGTACCAATAAATGACGGTTTATGATCTTTAAGCTTATCCAAAAAACAACGTAGATTTTCACTTTTTTGTGAGCCCTTAAATTGAGAGATCAATCCGGTTTCAGAAACTTCATAAACATGATTTTCAGTATCTGCTAGCAGTACATTGCCCACCGTGCTCGGGGTGAACCATTTAGACTTTTTAAGTTTCTTTTTTATAATAGTATCTGTTACCGAAGCAATTAAACTATCGGTTACAAAACGAGCACAATTACAAGCCTCTTTTATAAAAGCGGCATACCGAATAAAGTGTTTATCCTGCATATCAGTAATATGCATTCGGGCCAGATCATAATCAACATGCTTACAAACTGAAGCTACTAATTTACCATCTCCATGCGTAATTTTAGGGTGTGTTGCCAAATATTCTAAAATGGCATCCAGATTTTCAATAGTGTTACCGTTTATTTCGGCTTTTATTGGAAAATGCAGTTCATTATCAGTATCCCGTCCACGCACTCTACCTGTTGGTTCGGGAGTAATATAACGTCCAAAATCATGATATTCCAGAATGCCTGTTTCTTTATGGATCAATACCAAAGCTGCATGTCCCGCACGCAAATAGTTTTTTGTACCTACGCCTACATATTTTAAAAAAGGAGAAAACCACTCTTCTGATACCATCACAATAGTATCCGGGTAAGCCAGTGTTAAAATGATTCCTGTATTATTCATTTACAACCTGGGGTGAATTGAAGGTTTTAGTGTTAACCACATTATTTTCCAGGCTTTCATACTGCATACTTACATTTGAATGATTCTTTTCAACCTGGGTTATACTTGTCGTTTTAACAAAACCACGGTCCATAACAACACCAAAATCTTCATTACCCTTTCCAGCAGTTTTATGGAATGTCAATAAAGCATCTGCATTCAATTTGTTTTCAGATTTAAAATCATTGAACCAGTTTAAACGCTCCTGTTTCATTGTTTCAGAATACAATGTTGAAGATGACCATATTTTAGGGGCTAATGGTAAGGCTTTAAAATGTTTCTTTTCTCCATCCCAAACCAGTTCCAAAAATTTTAAAGTCTCGTTCCAATCGGCAATCACTATAGTAAAAGGTTCAATACCATTAAAATCATAAGCTTCAATTGTAGCTTCAATAGCATCAGAGACCATAAGATCCTTGGCAACAACCCCTCTACTGGTTCTGTATTTTGGTTTTCGTTGGTGTAGTACAAACCCTCCGTTAAGCACACAAACTACACGTTTTTTTTCGCTTACCCCAATCCAGGTACCTCCTGCCAAATTATCTTTTGGAAATAAAAGCCTGGTATTTTCAATAGTATAAAAATCCGGGCTAAGCGATATCCTGTTAGGGGCTTCATCGCGGTTAGAAGTTAAAACAAAGTCTTCTTTTCCTTTTGGAATAATAGTTACTGTACACATAAAAATTGTAGTCTGTAATCACTGGGGCAACTTACAAAAAATAATCAAAATTTAACGTCATTTTATGAAGACAAACTCATAATTAATCATTTGAAAATTCTTAAATTTGCACCACATTTACTGAAAATTCAATAATAAAAAACCTAATATTATGGGAAAAGGCTTTTTTAATGTACCGGTTGCGGTTAACGAACCTGTAAAATCTTATGCACCGGGGTCACCAGAACGCGATGCTGTTCTTAAGACCTACAAAGCAATGTTTAATAGTAAAATTGACGTTCCTTTATATATAAATGGCGAGCATGTAAAAACGGGTAATACCAGAACCATGTCACCTCCTCATGACCACCAACACAGTGTTGGTACTTATCACCTGGCAGAGCAATCTCATATTGATGAGGCTATTGCTACAGCCCTGGAAGCCAGGAAAACGTGGAGCTTAATGCCATGGGAACAGCGTGCAGGTATCTTTTTAAAAGCTGCTGAATTGATTGCAGGTCCATACAGAGCAAAGATCAATGCGGCAACTATGATTGCACAATCTAAAACCATTCACCAGGCAGAAATAGACGCTGCTTGCGAGTTTATAGATTTTCTGCGTTTTAATGTGCAGTTTATGACTGACATTTATATGGAGCAACCTGAAAGTACCAGTGATGCCTGGAATAGAATTGAATACCGTCCGTTAGAAGGGTTTACCTATGCCGTAACACCTTTTAACTTTACGGCAATTGCAGGAAACTTACCGGCCTGTATGGCATTAATGGGTAATGTGGTGGTTTGGAAGCCTAGTGATAGTCAGGTGTATTCAGCTAAAGTGATCATGGATGTATTTGAAGAAGCAGGAGTGCCTCCGGGAGTAATCAATGTTGTTTTTGGCGACCCGGTAATGATTACTAATACCGTAATGTCCAGTCCTGATTTTTCGGGCTTACACTTTACAGGGTCTACCTTTATTTTTAAAGAGCTTTGGAAACAAATAGGAAATAATATTCATAACTATAAGACCTACCCAAGGATTGTTGGAGAAACCGGTGGTAAGGATTTTATCATTGCTCATAAATCGGCTAATGCCAAACAAGTGGCCACAGCTATTTCCCGTGGGGCTTTTGAATTCCAGGGTCAAAAATGTAGTGCCGCATCAAGAGCTTATATTCCACAAAGTTTATGGGAAGATGTCAAAAACTTTGTGATTGAAGATGTAAAGTCCTTTAAAATGGGATCTCCGGAAGATATGAGCAATTTTATTACAGCTGTGATCCATGAAGGGTCATTTGATAAATTAGCAAAATATATTGATCAGGCTAAAGCGGATGCGGATGCTGAGATCATTGTTGGAGGAAACTATGATAAGAGCAAAGGTTATTTTATAGAACCTACTGTTATTCTTGCTAAGGATCCTAAATACACCACCATGTGTACGGAATTATTTGGCCCGGTTATTACCATTTATGTGTATGATGATGATGCTTATGCCGAAACTTTAAAATTGGTAGATGAAACCAGTGAATATGCCTTAACAGGAGCTATCTTAGCTAAAGACCGTTATGCTATTACCCAGGCTACCGAAGCTTTACAAAACAGTGCCGGTAATTTTTATATTAATGATAAACCAACAGGGGCTGTAGTTGGCCAACAACCTTTTGGTGGTGCCAGAGCTTCAGGAACTAATGATAAGGCCGGTAGTGCCCAGAACTTACTGCGTTGGGTATCGCCCAGAATGATCAAAGAGACCTTTGTAACCCCTACGGATTATAGATATCCGTTTTTAGGAGAATAATTAATACACCCTGTAAAACAGGATTATTAAACCGATAAAAATTATAAAAAGGCTATCTAAAATTTAGATAGCCTTTTTTGTTTCTTATTGCTTTTTAAAATTTGATTTTGTATAAAAATTCAGCTAATTTCGTTTAACGTCGGATATAAATCATTAAAACGACTTCATATCCCAAAAGTTAAACGAACACCCTCAATTACCATTTCAATATAATACATATAATGTATTTAAGGATAAAACAGTATCTAAAAGCCTAAAAAAGAACCAACTCTTAAAACTCAATTCCTATAGAAAATAATTAAATTTGAAAAGCCTGTCCCCTTTTTAAAATGGCAAACGTCTTAGAAGTATAAACTAAAAAACATATATAATTATGAAAGAATTTATGATGATTTTCATTGGAGCCGATTATACCGATCTGGGCCTGTCCCCTGAGGAACTTCAAGGTAGAATGGGAAAATGGTTTGCCTGGAACGATAAAATGGAACAAGCCGGTGTACTAAGAGGAGGTAACGCCTTAATACCGCAAATAAGACGTGTGGTTGGAGCTAACAGAACGGTTACCGATTTAACTTCCGCCGAAGTCAAAGAAATTGTTGGGGGCTATTACATTGTAGAAACTACCGATTTTGATGCCGTACAAAAAATTGCCGAAGATTACCCTGATTATGATCTGGGCGGTACCGTTGAGATTAGAGAAATTATGGTATTTGACCGCTAATGGACCACAAATTAATAGACCATCTTTTCCGGCATCATAGCGGAAAGATGGTTTCTGTTTTAATCCGGATCTTTGGATTTAAGTATCTTGATATTATTGAAGACGCCGTTCAGGACACCTTTATTAAAGCCAGTATCAATTGGCGTACTCAACAACCTGAATACCCGGAAGCCTGGTTAACACAAGCGGCTAAAAACCGGGTTCTGGATATTTTCAGAAAACTCAAAACAGAGCAAAAACACCTGCCAAACATCAATCTGGGAACGGACACTATTGCCCTAAACGAACTCTTTTTAGATACAGAAATTGAAGATGCACAGTTACGTATGATATTTACTGCCTGTCATCCTAAACTTGATCCCAGAGACCGTATTTCCTTTGCTTTAAAAACGGTCTCTGGGTTTAGCATTAAAGAGATCTCCTCTGCCTTACTTACTAAAGAGGAGTCCATTAAAAAACGATTGTTCAGAGCCAGAAAAACCATTCGTAAGGCTGACCTGAAGTTTGAGATTCCGCAAGGCAAATCGCTACCTCAACGTCTGGAAAGTGTTATGGAAGTGCTGTACTTAATTTTCAATGAAGGATTTCATTCCAACCAAAAAGATAAGCTTATACGCAAAGAATTATGTGGTGAAGCCCTTAGGCTTGCCCAAATGCTTTTAAAGAATATACATACCCGAACACCCGAAGCTTATGCCTTATGTGCTTTAATGTGTTTTCATTCTGCCAGGCTAGAAGCAAAAATCAATACTGAAAACGAGTTACTGGATTTAAGAACTCAGGATCGTAGTACCTGGTATTTTCCGCTCATCAAATTAGGTCATGTTATGATGAATAAAGCTGTTGAAACCAATGAATTTTCCTGCTACCACTATGAGGCAGCCATTGCTTCAGAACATTTGCGTGCCTGTACGTTTAATGAGACCAACTGGGAGAAAATTCATTATTGGTATCAATGCTTGAACAAACTGCAACCTATGCCTTCCCATGTATTAACTATGGCCGTGGTATGCATACAGATGCAGGATTTTAAAATGGCTAAAGTATATCTGGACGATATCAAGCAGGAGGATTTTGAACAACGTGCCTACCTGTACTATGGAACTATGGCTGATTATTTTACTGGTACACATAACCTAAAAAAAGCTATTACGTATTTAAATTTAGCATTAAAAACCGTACATAATACGTTGGAAAGAACATATTTGGAGAAAAAGAAAACAACTTTTTTAAAAATTCTTAAAAGCACCAAATAACACCAATATTCTGCAAACAAATTTGGGTATATTGATAATAAAAAATTCTATTTGTTGAAAAATAAAACCTCTTATATTGTAACTTATTTCTACATTAAATAAATATTCTAAAGTGATTCATATAAATTTTGCAAACAAAATTTAAAAGCAACAATTTTTTTCAAAAATTATTGTTTGTTATTTATATAAAATTATCATTAACTTTATTCATACAAAAAACGGCATGTTATTTGTGGATTAAATTTTGTCAATGAAAAAAACACTAATCACCTTCTTAACCATTCTTCCTTTGCTAGCCTTTGGTCAGGCAAACAAATTGTATAGGAAAGCTCTTAGAACTACAGATTTAAAAGAGAAAATTGAGCTATTATCTCAAGTTATCTCCATAGAACCTAAAAATCTGGACGCTCATTTTCAAAGAGGTATTGCAAAAAACGATTTAGGCGATTACAGAGGTGCTATTGTTGATTATTCAAAAATTATTGTTCAAGACCCTGACGCGGATACGTATTATAATAGAGGTAATTCCAGATATAGCATAAAAGATTATACCGGAGCAAAAGAAGATTATGCCAAAGCCTTTATGCTGGACGAGAATTTTATAGATGCTTTATACAGTCTGGCATGCGTAAAATTTGATTTAGGAGAATTTGAAAATGCTATTACAGATTTTGATCAGGTTATAAAAATGGCTCCAAATCAACCAAAAACCTATTTATTAAGAGCCTCAGCATATAAAGCCCTGGAAAAATATACAAAAGCTCTGGAAGATTACACCAAAGCTATCATTGTAGACCCTAATTCAAATACATTCTATAATCGTGGTGCCTTTTATATGGACATCAATTATTTTCAAAAAGCTAATGATGATCTAACAACAGCTTTAAAACTCAACCAAAATAATTCCTATGCCTATTTTTATAGGGGTGCCTCATATTTATTACTTGGAAAATTCACTGAGGCGATTTCTGATTTCTCATCAGCCCTAAAATTTGACTCCAATGATTTTGATGCTTATTTAGGATTGGCCGTAGCATACTATAAAATAAATGATGATAAAAATGCTAAACTTAATTTTGACCGCGCCAATCAAATATTGTCAATAAATAAGGAAATAAACTCTGTAGACCTGTATAGTAACACCTATTGGTTTCAAAATCAATACTATTACTTTAACAACAACATTGCTAAATTGGTCAAAATAAAATAACTACCCCTTATATTTTAATGGCAAATGCACTACTTTTTTAGTCTCAAAGAAGGCTTCAGAATAATAGTTACTTAAATCATATATTGTAGTTGTTTTATAGTCTTTAAGTTCTTCTTTTAGATCTCCGCCTTTTAGGTATAAGATCCCATTTTTCATATCGTGATTTTGCTTTTTAGCAATTTTACCTTTAACCCAGTGGACAAATGTTGGCATTGCGGCTACTGCTCTACTTACTATAAAATCATAAGTATCATTAATAGCTTCTACCCTACTGTGAGTTGTTTTTACATTAGTTAAGCCCAAGCCGGTAACCACTTCATCTACCACCTTTAATTTTTTGGCTATACTATCTACTAAATGAAATGAGCATTCAGGAAACAAAATAGCTAATGGAATTCCTGGAAAGCCTCCTCCAGTACCTACATCAAGAATTTTACTATCACTTTTAAACCGTATTACTTTTGCAATACCTAAAGCGTGTAAAACATGGCGTAAGTATAATTCGTCAATATCTTTTCTTGAGACCACATTAATCTTTAAGTTCCAATCCTGATATAACAATTCCAATTGTTTAAATTGTTCTATTTGATTTTCAGTAAGATCAGGAAAGTACTTTAAAATAAGTTCCATTATTATGTGTTTTTTGTTAAACCGTACCGGCATTATTTGCACAACAACCATCTTGTATAAAAATAGCATCTTAACTATGTGCTTTTAACAGATGTTAAATTTTCAACAAAAATATGCTTTTTAAATGCTTTTTTTTACAAAAAAACGTTATTACTTAAATTTGAATATACCTATCTTTGCCGCAGGTATGATCAGTAATTTTTATTAATTATCATATTAAAATTAATAGCATGACAAAACAAGCACTTTCATTTTCCAGGACTGATTCTGCAAAATTTTTCAAAACACTAAATAAGCGGGTTAACGATTATTTTAAAGAGAATAATATAAGGCGTACAGGAAATTGGAAATTATACTCAAAAGCCATTATAATGTTTGCTTTATTTGTTGCCCCTGTTGTTCTGGTTTTAACTGTTAGCTTACCTTGGTGGGCTCAAATACTATGTATGATTACCGCTGGCATTGGAATGGCCGGGGTTGGAATGAACGTTATGCATGATGCAAATCATGGCTCGTTTTCCAGTAAAAAATGGGTAAATAAATTAATGGGTAGCAGCATTTATATTTTAGCTGGTAATGATTATAACTGGAAAGTACAACATAACGTATTACACCATACATATACTAATATTCAAGGGCATGATGAGGACATTGACGCCGGTAGAATTATACGTTTTTCAAAGCACACAAAATGGTTAAGAATTCATAAGTACCAAAAGTTTTATGCCTTTTTCTTATATGGTTTATTAACTGCAAACTGGGCTATTACCACAGATTTTATTCAAACCTATCAGTACCTTAAAAGAAAGCTGGCTTATGGTAAATTTCCTAATCCTGCTACACAATGGACCAAACTCATTATTGGTAAAATAGTGTACTACTTCATATGGATAGTACTACCGTTAGCTCTTGGTTTTATCTGGTGGCAGGTCTTAATTGGTTTCTTTGTAATGCATTATACGGCCGGAATCATTTTAAGTATTATTTTCCAGTTAGCTCATGTCATGCCTAATACCGAAATGCCTTTACCTGATGAAAATGGTAATATGAAAAATACCTGGGCTATTCATCAGTTATTCACTACATCAAACTTTTCACCAAAAAGCTGGTTAGCCGAATTTTACACCGGTGGTTTAAACAGGCAGGTAGAACACCATTTGTTTGCGCATATTAGTCATATCCACTATAGTAAAATAGCTAGTATAGTTAAAGAAACTACAAAAGAGTTTAGCCTACCTTACAATGAATATAAAACATTTTGGAGAGCTGTAGCTGAACATTATAACCAACTAAAAGATTTAGGAAAAAAACCTAGTTTTGCCTAAGCTTAATCATATATCCAAAAACAATAAATACATGCAATTATTATCTGATAGAATTTTAAGCATGGCTACGTCTGCTACTTTAGCAATGGCTGCCAAAGCAAGAGAATTAAGAGGAGAGGGAAAAGACATTATCGGTTTAAGTCTTGGAGAGCCGGATTTTAACACACCCGATTTTATTAAGGATGCCGCTATTCAGGCTATTAATGACAACTATAACTCCTATACTCCTGTGGATGGTTATGCTGATTTAAAAGAGGCCATCATTACAAAGTTTAGTCGTGATAATAATTTAACCTATTCACCAAGCCAAATTGTGGTCTCAACGGGTGCTAAACAAGCCTTATTTAATGTAGCCGGAGTTATGCTTAACGAAGGAGATGAAGTGATTTTACCTTGTCCGTATTGGGTAAGCTATTCTGATATTGTTAAATTATTTGGAGGTGTTCCTGTAGAAGTTAAAACCTCTATAGATACAGATTTTAAAATGACTGCAGACCAATTGGAGGCTGCCATTACCCCTAACACCAAAATGATGTGGTTCAGCTCACCATGTAATCCTAGTGGATCAGTTTATAGTAAAGCTGAATTACAGGCTCTAGTTGATGTTTTGGAAAAACACCCAAACATCTGTGTGGTTTCTGACGAAATTTATGAACATATAAACTATGGTAAAGGTCATACAAGTATAGCTGAGTTTGATTCCATGTATGATAGAACAATCACAGTAAACGGTGTTTCTAAAGCTTTTGCTATGACCGGGTGGCGTATAGGCTACATTGGTGCTCCTGAAAAAATTGCTCGCGCTTGTAATAAACTTCAGGGACAAGCAACAAGTGGTGCTAATTGTATTGCTCAACGTGCAGTAATTACGGCTTGTAATGAATCTCCTGAGAAAGTTAAATACATGATTGACGAGTTCAAAGAACGTCGTGACCTAATTTTAGACTTACTTAATGATATTGAAGGGTTTAAATGTAATACTCCTGATGGTGCATTTTATGTGTTCCCGGATATTACTCATTTCTTTGGGAAAACATTAAGAGGTAAAACCATTAATAACGCAACAGACTTTTCTTTATATTTATTAGAAGAAGCGCTTGTTGCAACCGTTACTGGGGAAGCTTTTGGTAATCCGGATTGTATTAGAATATCATATGCTGCTTCTACAGAACAAATTGTTGAAGCTATAAAGCGTATTAAAGAAGCTGTTAGTTAAAGATTTACAACTTTAAAATATTTTAAAAAAAGCCACTAATTAATTAGTGGCTTTTTTTATCGGT
Organism: Alterotamlana spongicola; assembly: GCF_035818475.1. Lineage (NCBI taxonomy): Bacteria > Pseudomonadati > Bacteroidota > Flavobacteriia > Flavobacteriales > Flavobacteriaceae > Alterotamlana > Alterotamlana spongicola. Next base: position 2,058,666 of record NZ_JAYMGV010000001.1, on the reverse strand, counting down.
AACCTATTATGCTTATCATAAAAATTAAATGCTTGATAAGCAAAAACAATAAAACCCTGTTTAAAACAAGGTTTTATTTTAGACTAAACTCAAAATAATTATTGTATGAAAACTCAAATTACTCCTATTTACAAATTAACTATACTTATGTGTAAATAAACTTAACATGTGGTAAATAATGATTATATCTATCAAAATTTAAAAAGCGACTATTTTAATTAGTCCTTGTTAATATTAAATCGATTATGGTTATCACGAAAAATTAAATAACTCAAAAAAACAATAAGGCCTTGTTTAAAACAAGGCCTTATTCAAACTAAAATTTACAAAATAATTTTTATGTAAAAATACTAATCATCTCTACTTACAAATAAACTATACTTTTGTGTAAATAAATTTCACATATGGTAAATAATGCTAGTCTTATAACATTTTTAAAAGCTACTAATTAAAATAGTAGCGTTTTATCATTAAATCTATAAATGGTTATTACATGATTTAAATAGATTCCTTTACCAAAAAGCAAAGCCCTGTTAAAACAAGGCTTTGTGACTAACTTCAAAATAATTATTATATGAAATATTAACTATTTCTACTTACAAATAAAACTATACTTATATGTAAACATTACAAATGTATTACACCAATACGTAATTAACATTAACATATGGTAAATAATGAAAGAGTCGTGACCATATAAAAACACTAATCATATAATGGTATCGTTACGTAACGAAAAATAGTAAAGCTACAAACCCTAAAAAAAGGATAACAAACCCTAAAAAAAGGATAACAAACCCTATAAAATGCTTTACTTTGGCTTGATTGTTTTCTCTTTGTAATCTTTCTTTTATTTCTCTTAATTTTTCTGGTGTTGCCTCTGGAAATTCTCTCATTTCAACATTAGCATAACTTCCAGACAACGCTTTTTTTTCTTTTCTTTTAGATAAGAGACTTCTGTTATTCTTTAATGAATTGTTAGCAGCAGCCATTGCACCTTCTCCTCCCATGATTTTTTAGTTTTAAAATATTAAATAAATAATTAACGAAATAACAGCTACCATTGACAAAGCCACAAATAAGAGTTGCTTAATAAAAACTACCCTGTTTTCTTTTTGAATTCTAATCTTTATTTCTAATAACCCTTCCGGTTTTGCTTTAGGTAGATTTAAAAACTCTTTCTTAGACTGATCATAACTACCAGGTATTTTTCTAAATCTCCTGCTCTTATCAAGCATAATAGACCTATTGCTTTTTAGTGTGCTTATAAATGATTCTCCTAAAGGCATCTTTTAGATTATACTTGATTAATAATAATAGATAAATACTGAAATCAAGATCAACATTATAACTGCAACAAATACCAGCTGCTTTATCCTAATTTCTCTGTGTTCCTTTTGCAGCTTATCCCTTATCCTTTTTAATTCCAAGGGACTAGCATCAGCTACTTTCGCTTCAAACGGTTTACCTTCTTTACCAGACAATTTATTTTTTAGTTTTTCCCTTTTAGGTAATAAGTTCCTGTTATTCCTAATAGTAGATATAGCAGATTGCACTACTCCAAAACTCATAAGTTCTAAAATTTTAAATGTGAATCTTTGTTGAAATAGCCAACATAAGTGTAATTGAGCTCTATAAAGTTTTCCTAGAGCATCAATTGATAATTATAAAAAGTAGCTGCTTTATATATATGTAGGATATTTAACAAGAATGTTACAACAAAAGCGAGAAGTTGTGTTAGGGGTTGTAGTGCTATCTTTTTTGTTTTATGTAAAATTCTCTTGACTTCGTTCAAAGTGACAAAGCAAAAAGAGATAATGAAACATCTATGTTCATGAATCCAACAATCTAAAATAAAAACTCATGAATAAAAGCCCACCTCTTGTGGTAACGTCAAAATATTATACCATTATCTATTTCTCCAAAAGAATGGTGTAAATAAAATAAGTACGGTGAATAATTCTAAACGCCCAATAAGCATTAAAAAAGAAGCCCACCATTTACCTAAAGCCGGTAAAGGTGCATAGTTATTTACCGGTCCAAAATCGCCCAATGCTGGCCCTACATTACCTAAAGTAGATGCCGCCAAACCTATTGATGATTTATAATCTATTCCAAACATTGAAAAAACCAATGAGCCAATAATAAAGGATAACATATATAAAATAAAGAAACCCAATATATTAAATACAATGTCCCCGGAAATAGCTCTTTTATTATATCTAACCGGTAAAATGGCACTAGGGTGTAATGCTCTTTTAAACTCTAAAAATCCGTTTTTTATCATAATCAAATGACGTACCACTTTAACCCCTCCTGAAGTACTTCCAGCTGACCCGCCAAGAAACATCAATCCGAAAAAGAAAACCACAAGAAAAGGTGCCCATAACGTATAATCTGCTGATACAAATCCGGTAGTAGTTACTATAGCCAATACCTGAAATAAAGCATGCCTGAAAGCACTCTCTGCTTCTCCCCAAACCATGGGATGCTCTATAGATGACATTGATACATCTGCTTTAAAATAGATAATAAATGCTGCTATTATAGTAAATATAGCTACAAACTTAAAGTACAATTTAAATTCCTCATCATGTATCACTTTCTGGATCTTTCCTTTAAATGCAAAATAACTCAATACAAAATTTGCTCCGGCCAAAAACATGAAGAAGATAACAATGTATTGAATTATAGGCTGCCCGTTCCAATAAGCCAAACTGGCATTCTTTGTAGAAAACCCTCCCGTTGACAATGTGCATAACGCATGATTTATGGCATCAAAAAAGGACATACCAGCCACATTTAAAAGCAAAGTCTCTGCGGCAGTATAACCAAAATATATTAACCACAGTCGTTTTGCTGTATCTGTTATTCTTGGATGCAATTTGTCTGCACTGGGCCCCGGAGCTTCAGCAGCAAAAAGTTGCATGCCACCAATTCCCAGTAAGGGCAAGATAGCCACGGCCAAAACAATAATACCCATACCACCTATCCAATGTGTTAAACTTCTCCAAAATAAAACGCCTTTAGGAACAACCTCTATATCATTTAAAATAGAAGCTCCTGTTGTGGTATAGCCAGACATGGTTTCAAAAAAGGCATCTGTAAAACTTGATATACTTTCTGTTAGAATATAGGGTAAAGTTCCTGATAAAGACATGATCACCCAACCAAAAGCTACAACAATATAGCCTTCACGTTTATTCATTTCTTTTCTATGCTTTCTAGTCAAAAACATGGTCAAAGTTCCTATCAATAAAGTAATAATACCCGCTAAAGATATCTGGAAGGTCACACCATCTTTATAAATAAAGCTCACCAATGCAGACAATAACATAAAGCCCCCATTAAAGAGCATTAATAAGCCTAAAAAATGAAAAATTATTTTACGATTTAATTTCATCCTTTAATTTAAAGAAATAGTTTTTCAACACCTTTTATAGACCTGAGTAAACTGCAAACTACCACACGATCTCCTTCCTGAATTCTAAAACTTCCTAAAGCTATTAAACCTAAACCATCTCTAATTACCCCTCCAATAATAGCTGATCTGGGGAAATCTATATGCCTTATGCGTTTATTACAAACCTGTGAGGTTGCTTTCACTTCAAACTCCAGTAATTCGGCATTCATATTACTAAGTTTTGTCATGGCTACTACTTCTCCTTTACGTATATACCTAAAAATATTGTTTGCAGCCAAAAGTTTTTTATTGATTAATGTATCAATTCCTATAGAATGAGATAACTCAAAATAATCCATATTCTCAACCAAAGCAATGGATTTTTTTACACCTTTTGATTTTGCAACTAGACAAGACATAATATTGGTTTCAGAATTATTTCCTACAGCAATAAAGGCATCCATATCGCTAATATTCTCTTCATTTAAAAGATCAACATTCCTTCCATCACTATTAATGACCAAAACTTTTGGTAATTCATCCGCAATATCAAAAGCCCTTTCCTTATTTTTTTCCAGGAGCTTAACTTTAAATCCTTTTTCACTAAGGTCTCGTGCAGTTTTATAACCAATTTGGCTTCCTCCAAGAATCATAACATTCTTAATCTCAACATTCTTTTTACCGGTAAGCTTACAAAGCTCTTCATCTCCACCTTCAGAAGTTACAAACACCACATTGTCACCTTCATAAAACATGGTATCTCCTCTGGGAATTATGGTAAATTGAGTTCCTGCTCTTTGTATTGCTATAGGTACAAAATGAATTTCCGGAAATATCTCAGCGGCTTCCTTTACCGTTTTACCAACAAAAGAAGCTTCCTTTGATAGCGTTAACCCTGCCATAGTTAAAGCACCTTCTTCAAATTCATAATTCTCGTTAAAAGATGATTGCTTAAGTGATAATAGTATTTCTGATGCTGCTAAAGCTTCTGGTGAAATCAACTCATCTATTCCAAATTTTATAAAACCAACTTCGTCTTTAAAACGTATAAATTCTGTATTTGAAATTCTGGCAATGGTTTTTTTAGAACCTAACTGTTTTGCCAAAACACAAACAGTAATATTTGTTGTTTCAATAGCAGTTACAGCAATAAACAAATCAGAAGCCTCCACCCTTGCTTCTTTTAAAATAGCAATTGATGTGGCATCTCCCCTGATAACTTTTATATCTAAATGCGTATCGGCATAGGCTAAACTCTCTTTTTCGGTATCTATTAGGGTAATTTCTTGAGATTCGTAAGACAGTAACTTTGCCAAATGAAATCCTACTTCACCAGCTCCTGCAATAATTATTTTCATTGTTTAATTATCATAAAAAGTACAACAAATATAACACAAAATACATAGTGCTATATGAAATTGACTTAATATAATTATTTAGATTCCCAAAATTATATAATGCTCTTTTATAGCGTTGTATTTGTCTAGATAAGATCAATTTTACAATTTTTTGCCCTGAATAGCCCATTAATATTTATTTTGACATTGCTTGATATATCAAATTTTAAATAAATTATGTAGGTTTGCCCAAAAACAGAACCTTGTCAAAAGTAAAACCATACAAAAACAGTGATTTAGGTAAAAAAGAGCAAGTTACCCAAATGTTTGATACGATTTCAGGAGATTATGATGGTTTAAACCGTGTAATTAGTTTTGGAATAGATATTAAATGGCGCAATAAAGTTGTAAAACTGGTTAAAGAAAGTAACCCGGATACTGTTTTAGATATTGCAACAGGAACCGGCGACTTGGCCATTAACCTGGCTCAAACCAACGCTTCAAAAATTATTGGCCTGGATATTAGCAGTGGCATGCTGGAAATTGGTAAAGAAAAAGTTAAAAAGAAAGGTTTAGAATCAAAAATAGAGATGACTTTAGGCGATAGTGAGAACATGCCTTTTGATGATGATACTTTTGATGCTATTACCGTAGCATTTGGTGTTCGCAACTTTGAAACTTTAGAAAATGGTTTAAAAGAAATCTTTAGAGTATTAAAACCAAATGGAACTTTTGTAATTCTTGAAACATCAATACCAACCAAAACTCCTTTTAAACAAGGTTATAAATTTTATTCCAAAAATATTTTGCCTCTGATAGGGAAAATGTTTTCAAAAGACCGAAGTGCTTATAAATATTTAAGTGAATCTGCATCTGTTTTTCCGTATGGTGAAGCTTTGAACAATATTTTACGTAAAATTGGGTTTATTAATGTTGAGGATTTTCCACAAACATTTGGTGTGGCTACAATTTACAAATCATCTAAGTAATTATATGAAGCATTTTTTTGCCCTAATAGCATTTTTACTCATAATACAAACCACTCATGCGCAGCTTTTTAAAAAAGAAAAAGTGACCTATGATGCTAATCAAGGGAGAGGTTCTACGGATAATAATCTGTTACGTTGGGGATACTATTTAGGGTTCAATAATTATGATTTCAATTTTGATTATTATGAAGATCTAAGAGATATTTATGTAAAGCGAAGTCCCGGTTTTAATGTAGGGCTTATTGGAAATTTGCGTGTAAACAGTTTTATAGATTTACGCCTCGAGCCCGGTTTATGTATTACTACCAGAGAATTGTATTATAGCCAAGAGTATTTTGAGGGTGTTGATGTTAATCAATCTGATTTAATCAGAGAGGTTAAATCAACCTATATTCATATACCGCTATTAGTAAAAATTTCTGCCAAGCGCATTAATAACTTTAAACCTTTTATTGTCGGTGGTTTTTCAACAGCATTAAATTTATCAAGCAACGAAAAAAACCCGGAAGACAACAGTAACGGTCAATTTAGAACTACAAAGAATTCTATTTTCTATGAACTGGGCTTTGGAATTGATTTATACTTATACAACTTCAAATTCACGCCATCCATAAGAGGCATCTTTGGAATAAATGACGAGTTAGTTAGGGATAAAGATCCGGATAGTCCATGGACAAGTAATATTGTTAGTATGAAAACCCGCGGTGTATTTGTAAACTTTACATTTCAGTAATTAATAACTCCTGCTAAATTCACTAAGTAAAATAGCTGTTGCGGTTGCCACATTTAAGCTTTCGGTTGTCTTAAGGTCTCCAAATCTGGGAATAGCTATTCTTTCCTTAATAAGCGCCTCTAGGTCTTTTGAAATACCATTGGCTTCATTACCCATTATCAAAACACCTTTTTTAAGCAAACGCTTTTGATATACATTTTCACCATTCATAAAAGCGCCAAAAACAGGGAGCTCAGTATGCGTTATAAAATCCAACAAATCAATATAGCTTATGTTCACCCTGGTTATTGACCCCATAGTAGCTTGTATTACTTTTGGATTGTAACAATCTACAGTAGCTTTACTACATATCAAATCCTTGATACCAAACCAGTCACAAAGCCTGATAATAGTACCTAAGTTTCCGGGGTCACGCACATCATCCAGAGCAACAATAAGGTTTTTTTTATCTATAGGTTTAACCTTCGGGATTTTAAAAATTGCCATGGCCTTATTAGGGGTTGTCAAAAAACTAATCTGTTTTAATTCTCTTTCTGTTATTAAAACTTCAGTTTTGGCATTAATATTGAAGGTCTCTACAGTAAATAGCATATGAAGTTCTAAATTAGATTTTAAAAGTTCTTTTATTGTTTTGACACCTTCAACAACAAAAAAACCATGTTTTAATCTATATTTTTTCTGCTTTAAACTGGCAATTAATTTTATTTGGCTTTTTGAGAGCATGCAATATTTATTTTTTTATAAAGAAAAGAAAATATTAATAAGATTAACTTAAGCTTGTGCGATTTAAGTATTTTTTTAGCCTAAATAGTTTATTTTTGATCCTACATTGGATATTTACTATTAAATCTCTTAATTTATTAAGCCAATAAGACCTTGATTTAACCTTAATTTCATTTGAAAAAACAACTTCAAAATATATTATTATTAGCACTAATTACAAGTATTCTTTTTTCTTGTGATGCTGTTAAAAGGGTTGCAGAGGATGAATATTTGCTTACTAAAAACGTAGTAACCATTAATGATAAAAAAGATAAGACCGAAACTATTAATAGACTCATTATCCAGGAGCCTAACAGAAAAATAATCGGTACCCCATTACGTTTGCATTTATATAACACAGCCAGGCCAAACAGAGATTCCATTTTTGAAGCATGGGTTGATAAAAAAGCTAACCGGAGAGAACGCTTAAATAGCATCTATTCTCAAAAGCAAGTTGACAGGTTGAAAAAATCTGTTGTAGGCTTTAATAGCTGGCTGAAAAAAACCGGGGAAGCTCCGGTTATTATAAATGAGAAAAAAACAAAAAAATCTGTTAATTTACTTAAGGCCTATCATATAAATAACGGTTGGTTTGATGTAGAAGCTGATTATAACATTATAAAAGGAGAAAATAAACGTGCCGAAATTAATTACACTGTTGAAACAGGTCCGGCATTTATACTTGACTCTATTACAACTACCATAAAATCTCCCATTATAGAAAACCTTTATGAAGACATTAAAAAGGAAGCTATCTTAAAGCCAAATGAGCAGTATAAAACTTCAAACTTTGAGAATGAGCGTGAAAGGATCTCCAATAGTTTAAGAAATTCCGGGATCTATCATTTTAAACAGGACTATGTCACCTTTCAAATTGACACTATAGGAACAAATAAAAAAGTAAATGTTAATTTAACCATTCAGGACAGAGCCATTAGAACCTCAGACTCTATAAAAAGAGAACCTTTTGAAGTTTATAAAATTAGTGATGTTAATATCATTACAGATTACACCTTTGAGAACAGAAACAAACCCTTTCAGGATTCAGTAACATTTAACGGTTATAACCTGTATAGTTATGGTAAAATGAAATATAAGCCCAGAACTTTAACAGATGCCGTTTTTATTACTCCCGGAGATATTTATAAAGACAAAGATCTTATAAGAACTTACAGGCATTTAAAAGAATTGCGCACCTTTAGGTACCCCAATATTGAAATTTCAGAACGCCTGGACAAAACCTTATCAGATACTATTTTACTAACCCCTTTAAAAAAGTTTAGTTTAGGGTTTGGTACTGATGTTTCACAAAGTAATATCCAAACCATTGGACTTTCCTTAAATCCAAGCTTGCTCATGCGAAATATATTCAGAGGCGCAGAAACCCTTGAAATATCAGGTAAGGGGTCTATAGGCGCATCAAAAGAAAGGAGTCCCAATGCCAACGATGCTTTTTTTGATATCATTGAATACGGTATAGACCTAAGATTAACCATACCAAGATTTTTCTCTCCTTTTTATACCAAGCATCTTATACCAAAATACATGTCACCCACTACCAATATTACATTATCTACTACCAGTCAAACTAATATTGGACTAGACAAGCAAACCTTTAGTGGAATATTTAATTATAACTGGCATCCCAATGAAAAAGTATCTAACCGACTAGATGTATTTAATGTACAATATGTTAGAAATTTAAATGTTGACAGATATTTTTATGTTTATAATAATTCATTCAACACACTAAATCAAATAGCAAAGGATGTTGATTATATAGATCCTGATACTGATTTAACCAGGCCAGAAGGTGCTGAAGAATTTATAAATTATGCTTTAGGCCCGCCTCCAGCTGATGAGCTTACTGAAGATCAGCTCTTAACAGTTAATAGTATCAATGAACGTAAAACCAGGCTAACAGAAAACAACCTGATTTTATCTACCAGCTTTAATCTGACTATTGATGAACGCACCAACCTGTTTGACAAAGATTTTTCTATTTTCAGAGTAAGAATAGAACCCGCAGGAAACTTGTTGTCTCTAACATCAAAACTTTTAAATCTAAAAAAAGATGCCTCTAACAGATATAATTTATTTAATGTAGCCTACTCCCAGTTTATAAAAACAGAGCTGGATTATATCAAACATTGGGATTTAGGCAAAAAAAATGTTCTTGCCATCAGAAGCTTTTTTGGTATTGCCATTCCATATGGAAACTCTAACAGCATACCTTTTTCTAAAAGTTTCTTTGCAGGGGGGCCTAATGATAACAGGGCATGGAGTGCCTATAATTTAGGTCCGGGAAGCTCCAGAACAACAAATGAATTTAATGAGGCCAACATGAAATTAGCCTTTAGCGCAGAACATCGTTTTAATCTTTTTGATAAACTCAACGGCGCTCTTTTTATTGATGCCGGTAACATTTGGAATGTTTTAGATAGTGAGACCGATGAGCGCGCTATCTTTTCTGGGCTTAAATCATTAAACAACATTGCAGTTGGATCTGGTATTGGCCTCCGTTATGATTTCCGCTTTTTTGTATTTAGGCTTGATATTGGCCTTAAAACTTACAACCCGGCTTTACCGGAAGGAAAAAGGTGGTTTAAAGAATATAACTTTAGAAATGCTGTTTACAATATTGGTATAAACTACCCTTTTTAACCTGTTATTTTATGCTGTTCACTATAACGTTTTAGTATTGTTTTAACGTTTTCCAACTAGTAAACCATCTCAAATTACTTAAAAATTGATTACTTTTATGGCCTAATAATAGAAATCAATTTTAATTTTAAAATGGGACACAATATTAAACCCGGAGTAGCTACAGGACAAGAAGTTCAAGCTATTTTCAACCATGCAAAAGCTAACAATTATGCACTTCCTGCAGTTAACGTTATAGGTTCAGACACTATAAATGGTGTATTAGAGACAGCAAGAGATTTAAACGCTCCTGTAATTATTCAGTTTTCAAATGGTGGCGCACAATTTAACGCTGGTAAAGGATTGAGTAATGACGGACAAAAAGCTGCCATTGCCGGAGCTGTTGCTGGTGCTAAACATGTACACACTTTAGCTGAAGCTTATGGTGTTCCCGTTATTTTACATACAGACCACTGTGCAAAAAAACTATTACCTTGGATTGATGGTTTATTAGATGCCAGTGAAAAGCATTTTGCTGAAACCGGAAAATCATTATTCAGTTCACATATGATTGACCTTTCTGAAGAGCCTATTGAAGAAAACATTGAAATTTGTAAACAATACCTTGAGCGTATGAGCAAAATGGGTATGACTTTAGAAATTGAGTTAGGTATTACCGGAGGTGAAGAAGATGGTGTTGATAATACAGATGTTGACGATTCAAAATTATATACACAGCCAGAAGAAGTTGCTTATGCTTATGAAGAATTAAGCAAAGTAAGTCCTCAATTTACAATTGCTGCTGCGTTTGGTAATGTGCACGGTGTTTACAAACCAGGAAACGTAAAATTAACACCAAAAATCCTAAAGAATTCTCAAGAGTATATTTCTGAGAAGTATGGTGTTGATGAAAACCATATTGATTTTGTTTTCCATGGCGGATCAGGTTCTACAGTTGAAGAAATTCGTGAAGGTATTAGCTACGGTGTAATCAAAATGAATATTGACACAGATTTACAATACGCTTTTATGAGTGGTATTAGAGATTACATGGGAGATAAAGTTGAATACTTAAAATCTCAAATTGGTAACCCTGATGGTGAAGATGTTCCTAACAAGAAATTCTATGATCCTAGAGTTTGGTTACGTGAAGGCGAAAAAACATTTGTTGCTCGTTTAAAAAAGGCTTTTGAAGACTTAAACAATGTGAACACCTTATAATTTTAAGGTAAGTTTTACTACAAATTAATATCAAAAAGACTCTGCATAAAGCGGAGTCTTTTTACTTTACACTACTAACTAACAAACACTTACAGGTGAGTTATCAATAAAATCATGATGGCGTTACTACAAAATTAAAAAAAGGTTTAATTTTGTAGTCAGGCTTTCGGCAGTCGCTTCCCAATAAAAATTGGGAGAGCTCCAACAAATGCCTCAATCCTTAACGCAAAAGGTTAAATTGCACATTAGTTTTAAAAAGCACCTTAAGGGGTATAACAAAATAATAAATCATTATGTCTTGGTTTAAAAGAAAAACAAAAGGAATTACTACTAAAACCGAAGAGAAAAAGGACACTCCAAAAGGATTGTGGTACAAATCTCCTACAGGTAAAATAGTCGATACAGAAGAATTAGAAAAAAACTTCTACGTAAGTCCGGAAGATGGTTACCATGTAAGAATAGGCAGTAAAGAATATTTTGAAATTCTTTTTGATGATAATACATTTAAAGAATTAGATAAAAGCTTAGAGTCTAAAGACCCTTTAAAGTTTGAAGACACCAAGAAATACCCGGAGCGTTTAAAAGCAGCTCAGGAAAAAACCAAATTAAAAGATGCCGTTAGAACAGCGGTTGGTAAATCTAAGGGAAAAGATTTAGTAGTAGCATGTATGGATTTTGCCTTTATTGGTGGCTCAATGGGAAGTGTTGTAGGAGAAAAAATAGCTCGAGCTGCAGATTATTCGTTAAAGCATAATATTCCGTTAATGGTTATTTCAAAATCCGGGGGAGCACGTATGATGGAAGCCGCCTTATCATTAATGCAATTAGCAAAAACCTCGGTAAAATTAGCGCAATTAGCAGATGCTAAAATTCCTTATATTTCATTGTGTACAGATCCAACCACTGGGGGAACCACAGCCTCTTTTGCCATGTTGGGAGATATAAATATTAGTGAACCCGGGGCCTTAATTGGTTTTGCAGGGCCACGTATTGTAAGAGATACCACAGGAAAAGAATTACCGGAAGGCTTTCAAACTTCGGAGTTTTTATTAGAACACGGGTTTTTAGATTTTATCACCTTACGTAGAGATCTAAAAAACAGGGTTAATCAATATCTTGATTTGATATTGAACCAACCACTAAGAGTTTAGGTTTTTTCATCTTAATAAAATAAACACGCCGTAAAGTTTAAAACTTTACGGCGTGTTAGCTTTACGTTAAGCCTATTTTTTAACAAATTTTAAATTTTGATTATTATTTAATCGAATGATGTATATTCCGGCTTTTAAGCCTTCAACACTTAACTTTTTATTTTTCAGCAAACGTCCTTCTTTAACTTTTACTCCTAAAGTATTATAAATTTCAAATTGATTTTCAGCTAATTCCAAACCGCTTATTTCTATAAAATCGGAAGCAGGGTTTGGAAATAATTCAAAATTCTTGATCATACCTTTTTTTTCAATACTTAAAACCGGAGAAACATTAAAAACAGTTGAACTGGCTGGATAGGCCGTTGAATTATCAAAATCCCAATTATTTATATTCATCAAACTTGCCAGAAGATCTGCTTTACTATCATTATGATTTGCAGATGCTTTATAACGGGCATTATCAACTTCGGAGTTAACTCCATTTGGGAAAAGGCCAAGAAAACCGTTGCTCCCATTAGTCTTCCCTGATGGCAAAATAGAACCATTTGTTGATGCACTTGCACTTGCAAACCACGCATTTCCTGGTGAACCTGAAATCCCATTATCACCGTTAATCCCAGCAATAATATTTGAACTGGATTGGTACCCAAATAAATTATCACCAAACGTACCAAGCATATTTCCAAGGCTTGGGTCAAATATCCCAACACTACTTATACTCATAGGGCTATTCCCTGATGTCATAGTATATCCTAAAGTGTTCGTAGTAACATGACATTCTTCTCCTGCCACTATATTAGTATTAACAACAAACTTTATTGTACTTTCATTTCCATAGAATGCAGATCCATCCCATCCTTCATCTGTAATAAAGAATTCTGTTGAAGCTGTCACATCAGTAAGGAAAACAAAAGAAAAAGAATCATCACCTGCATTATATCTTGTAAATGCAATATCTCCATCTACTAAGGTAGTTTGGGCCTGATTTGAAAAAGCACTAATCAAAAGTAAGTGCATAATGTAAAATTTGAGGTAATTTTTTCTCATTGTAATAAAGGTTAGGGTTTTCATGACAACAAATGTAATAATTTTCATATCGACAAAAAAACAATTTTATCGATAAAACACCATTAAAATAGCTTTATACTTATATTAAGATTGTATTAATTTAAAGAGAAAGCTATCAGCCTAATCTAATAAAAGTGTCATGGAACTACACATTTCAAGCAATTCAGCAAATGAATTTGAACAAGTTACTTAAATTGCTTGTAAATTGTTAAAAATTACTATCTTTGCCGCTCGAAAGAAAGGCTTTCGTATACATAAAAATCATTTACAATAATATTAGCATGTATTTAGCAAAAGAAGTAAAAGAAGAGATCTTCGCAAAACACGGTAAAGGAAAGAATGACACGGGTTCTGCTGAGGGACAAATTGCGTTATTTACGCACAGAATTAATCACTTAACTGAACACTTAAAAAACAATCGTAAAGATTACAATACAGAGCGTTCACTAGTAAAACTGGTAGGTAAGCGTCGTGCTTTACTAGATTACTTAACTAAGAAAGATATCTTAAGATATCGTGCCATAGTAAAAGAATTAGGATTAAGAAAATAAAAGAAAGAGGCTTTTTAAGCCTCTTTTTTGTTTTTGCGTTAGGGATTGAACGGTATGTTTGAGCTCCTTGTAAAGAGCGAGTAGGGAAAGCCCGGCCCAATAGGGAAACGCCCAAATAAAATAAATACGTTACGGTGTCATTACGAGAAGTAACAAGGTGACAATCTTTCAATAAGCATAGATTACACATCACTAAAAAAGCGTGACTCACAATGACATAAAATAGAAGAAGCTAATTATAGTTTTTCATTGGTCATCACACAACAACTACACAACACAACGACCATTGTTTAATATAATTTGAGCCCATTTTTGCTTGAATTACAAGAAAAAATTTATGATTCCACAAGTTTTTAAAGAGGTTATAGACCTTGGTGACGGTAGAGAGATTTCTATTGAAACCGGAAAATTAGCAAAACAAGCGCATGGTAGCGTTGTTGTGCAATCTGGAAACTGTATGTTATTATGTACTGTTGTTTCCAACTACAAACAAGCAGATGTTGATTTTTTACCATTAACGGTAGATTACAGAGAAAAATTTGCTGCAGCGGGTAGATACCCCGGAGGTTTCTTTAAAAGAGAAGCCAGACCAAGTGATGGAGAGGTTTTAACTATGCGTTTAGTAGACCGCGTTTTACGTCCGTTATTCCCTAAAGATTATCATAGTGAAACTCAGGTTATGATTCAGTTAATGTCTCATGATGATGAAGTTATGCCTGATGCTATGGCAGGATTAGCCGCTTCTGCTGCAATCATGTTATCAGATTTTCCTTTTGAATGTGCTATTTCTGAAGCTAGAGTTGGCCGTGTAAATGGTGAATTCATAATCAATCCAACAAGAGCTCAATTAGAAGAGTCTGACATTGATATGATGATTGGTGCTTCTGCTGATTCTGTAATGATGGTTGAAGGTGAAATGAATGAGATTTCTGAAGAAGAAATGACCGAAGCTATTAAATTTGCTCACGAAGCTATTAAAGTACAATGTGCGGCACAACTTAAATTAGCTGAAGCTTTTGGTAAAAAAGAAACTCGTGAATATGAGCCGGAACGTGAAGATGAGGATTTAGCTCAAAAAATTCACAATATGGCATATGACAAAGTATATGCTGTAGCAAAAGCAGGTTCTTCTAAACATGAAAGAGGTGCTGCCTTTGCAGAAATTAAAGAAGACATTGTTGCTGGCTTTTCTGAAGAAGAGCAAGAGGATTTTGGTGAATTAATTTCAAAATATTACAGTAAAGCTGAAAAAGCAGCTGTTAGAGATTTAACTTTAAATGAAGGTTTACGTTTAGACGGACGTAAAACTACTGATATCAGACCTATTTGGTGCGAGGTGGATTACTTACCATCAACTCATGGTTCTTCAATCTTTACTCGTGGAGAAACTCAAGCTTTGGCTACAGTTACTTTAGGAACTTCAAGAGAAGCAAACCAAATAGATATGCCTTCTTATGAAGGTGAAGAGCGTTTCTATTTACATTATAACTTTCCTCCTTTCTCAACAGGTGAAGCAAGACCAATTCGCGGAACATCTCGTCGTGAAGTAGGACATGGTAACTTAGCGCAACGTGCTTTAAAAGGTATGGTTCCTGAAGATTGCCCTTATACTGTACGTGTTGTTTCTGAGATTCTAGAATCTAACGGTTCATCATCTATGGCAACAGTTTGTGCAGGAACTATGGCTATGATGGATGCTGGTGTACAATTAAAGAAACCGGTTTCTGGTATTGCTATGGGATTAATTTCTGATGCTGACTCTGGAAAATATGCTGTACTTTCCGATATTTTAGGTGATGAGGATCACTTAGGAGACATGGACTTTAAAGTAACTGGTACTGCTGATGGTATTACGGCTTGCCAAATGGATATTAAAGTAAAAGGTTTATCATATGAAATCTTGGTGAACGCTTTAAAACAAGCTCGTGACGGTCGCTTACATATCTTAGAAAAGATTACTGATACGATTGAAGCTCCTAATGCTGAAGTTAAAGAACATGCACCTACAATGGTTACAAGACGTATCCCTAATGAATTTATTGGTGCATTAATTGGTCCTGGAGGAAAAGTAATTCAGGAATTACAAAAAGAAACAGAGACAACTATTGTTATTAATGAAGATCCTGTTACTGAAGAAGGTATTGTTGAAATTTTAGGTGTTGGTAGTAAAGGTATTGATGCCGTTATTGCAAAGATAGATTCTTTGATGTTTAAGCCTGAAGTTGGTAGTATCTATGAAGTAAAAGTTATTAAGATGCTTGATTTTGGTGCTGTTGTAGAGTATGTTGAAGCTCCTGGAAATGAAGTATTATTGCACGTAAGTGAATTAGCTTGGGAACGCACAGAAAATGTAACTGATGTTGTAAACATGGGAGATGTTTTTGATGTGAAATACTTTGGAATAGATTCTAGAACTAGAAAAGAGAAAGTATCCAGAAAAGCTATTTTACCAAAACCAGAAGGCTACGTAGCAAGACCACCAAGAGATAATAATCGCAATGGTCGTGACAACAACAGAGGTCGTGATAATCGTGGACGTGATAACCGTAACAGGGATAATCGCAGAGACGATAGAAGGCCTAGAGAAGATAAAAAAGAAGATTAATTTTCTTTAGAATTCATTAAAAAAGCTCATCAATATTTGATGAGCTTTTTTGTTATCTAATAAATTTAATGTGGACGTGAAGTTCTAGATCCTACTATAAAAACTCCAAAATTCTTCCCAACACAGGATTCCTGATGTCTTTATTCCAAACAGCAGACAAAATTGTTCGTTGTGATATATGGAGTAAGTCTATAAACTTTATATTTTTATTATGTTTTGGCTTTAATGATTTAGGTACAATGGACACTCCAAAATTATTTTCCACCAAATTATATATGGAACCGGCATGAATAGTATTGTGAGAGATATTGGGAGCAAACCCACCATCATCAAAAATTTGCATTACTTTTTCATAATAACTAGAGCTATATTCTTTATCAAATAGTATGAATGATTCCTCCTTCAATTGCTCAATACCTTCAAAATTTGAACGGTCTAAAGGATGTTGTTTAGGAAGCACCAGACAAAAAGGTTCCTTTAAAATGGGCTTAAGGGCAATTCCTCTAGGAACCCGTTCTAACCTAACAAAACCTAAATCTATATCGTGTGAGATCAGGCTATCAATCTGTTTTTGATTATCCATTTCTTTTAAAGAAAATAAAATATCACTATTTGATTTTTTGAATTTTAACAATAAATCCGGAATTATTTTATTCATAGCAGATCCAACATAGCCTAATTTCAAATGGCCACCCAGTCCATTATTTAATAATTTGGCATGACTAAATATATGATCTAAATGCTTCAGGTTTTTGGTTAGCTCGTTTTGCAAATATTGCCCTGCCTTGGTGAGTTCTACTTTTCTATTATGGCGTTCAAAAAGCACTACTCCTAAATCGTCTTCCATTTGCTTAATCTGCCTGCTTAATCCGGGCTGCGAGATATACAGCCTATCAGCCGCTCTTCTAAAGTGCAGTTCTTCGGCCACAGCCAAAAAATATTTAATATGTCTTATTTCTAATTGATTACTCATAGTTATCAATACTTAACACAAATGATCTTTTAAAGCATCAAAAATAAGAATAACTTTGAACAAAGTAAAATAAGCGTTAAAATGATCTTTAAATACGGAATAGACAAACTCACAATTGATAAAGTATTACGCATAGCCAATGGCTCATTAAAAGCCAAAATCACTGATGAAGCTAAAGAAAAAGTGATAGCGTGTAGAAAAAAAGTGGAGACTATTGCTAATGGCAATAAAGCAGTTTATGGCATTAATACAGGTTTTGGCCCTTTATGTGATGTTCAAATTACACCCGAAGAAACTAATAAATTACAGGAAAATTTATTAATAACCCATGCCGTTGGTGTAGGAAACCCAATTGACAAACAACTATCAAAAATCATGATGGTTTGTAAAGTTCATGCATTATGCCAGGGATATTCAGGAGTGCGTTTAGAGCTCATAGAACGCATTCTTTTATTTATTGAAAACGATTTAATTCCTGTGGTACCAGAGCAAGGTTCTGTAGGGGCTTCTGGCGATTTAGCACCTTTATCCCACTTATTTTTACCTTTGCTTGGCGAAGGCGAATTTTGGATTGGAGATAACATTCAGCCAGCTAAAACTGTTTTGAAAGAACAAGATATAAAACCTATTGAACTCCAAGCCAAAGAAGGTCTTGGATTAATAAACGGCACACAATTTATTCTGGCCCATACTATAGCTGGCTTAAGTAAAATGGAATACCTGTTAGATTTGGCTGATGTTGCCGGAGCTATGAGTATTGAAGGCTATCAGGGTAGTTTTTCACCTTTTAAAAACGAACTCCATAAAATACGTCCGTTTAAAGGTACGATTGAAGTAGCTGAACGCATGTTTATGCTACTCTACAGGTCACAGAATGTAGTTGCCCACGAAAATTGTGAACGGGTACAAGATCCCTATTCTATGCGTTGTATCCCCCAGGTACACGGTGCATCAAGAAATGCATATTATCATTTAAAAGAATTAGCCGAAATTGAAATGAATTCGGTAACAGACAATCCTATAGTTTTAAGTGAAACAGAAGCTATTTCCGGAGGAAATTTTCATGGACAACCCTTAGCAATGGCATTAGATTATGGTTCCATAGCAGCAGCAGAATTAGGAAACATTTCAGACAGACGCTGCTATCTATTACTTGAAGGAAAGTTTGGGTTGCCTCGATTACTCACTACTGGAGGCGGTTTGAATTCCGGATTCATGATTCCTCAATATACAACAGCAGCGCTGGTAACAGAGAACAAATCTTTGTGCTTCCCTCCTTCAGCAGATAGTATTCCAACCTCTTTAGGGCAGGAAGATCATGTCTCTATGGGAAGTATTTCCGGAAGGAAATTCAATCAAATTTTAGAGAATCTGGAAAAAATACTAGCCATAGAGCTCATGTATGCAGCACAAGCTTTAGAATTTAGAAGGCCAAATACTTTTTCAGATATTATTGAAGATAATTTCAAAATCATTAGAAAACAAGTACCAAAGTTGGAAGAAGACAGAGCTTTAAAAGCCGATATAGATAAAATGATAGCATTAGTAAAAAATCAAGCGTTCAATTTAAGATAGCCATTATGACCTTTAAAGAACAAATATTACAAGGAATTCCAAACACATTACCTTCTAAAAGAGCATATCCAATAGGCGTTAATAGAGCTCCAAAAAGAAAAGACATCTTAACTATTGAAGAGAAACAACTGGCTATTAAAAATGCTTTACGCTATTTTCCTGTTGAATGGCATAAAGAATTAGCCCCTGAATTTGCATACGAACTGAAAGCATACGGAAGAATCTATATGTACAGGTTTAAACCTGAATACAAAATGTATGCAAGACCTATTTCTGATTATCCGTCAAAGTCCGTTCAGGCAGCAGCAATCATGTTAATGATTCAAAATAACCTAGACCCGGCTGTTGCTCAACACCCCGAAGAATTGATAACTTATGGCGGTAATGGTGCCGTGTTTCAAAATTGGGCTCAATACCTCTTGGTAGTACAGTATTTGGCAACCATGACCAATGAACAAACATTACATATATATTCTGGGCACCCTATGGGACTATTTCCATCCTCTAAAAATGCACCAAGAGTTGTAGTAACTAACGGCATGATGATCCCTAATTATTCAAAGCCTGATGACTGGGAGAAATTTAACGCACTTGGAGTCACACAATATGGTCAAATGACAGCAGGGTCATTCATGTATATTGGTCCACAAGGCATAGTACATGGCACTACTATAACCGTAATGAATGCCTTTAGAAAAATTTTAGAAAACCATGAAAACCCAAACGGAAAGATCTTTTTAACTGCCGGTTTAGGGGGCATGAGTGGTGCTCAACCCAAAGCAGGGAATATAGCCGGTTGCATCACAATTGCCGCAGAGGTTAATCCTAAAGCCGCAATTAAAAGGCATGAGCAAGGCTGGGTTGATGTTTTAATTGATAATATGGAAGCCCTTCTTTCCAGAGTAAAACTGGCACAAAAAAATAAGGAGGTGGTTTCTATTGCTTATATAGGTAATATTGTTGAAGTTTGGGAACATTTTGATGAGGAGGATATTTTTATTCATGTGGGATCAGATCAAACTTCACTCCATATTCCTTGGACAGGAGGCTATTACCCTGTGGGTATTTCTTATGAAGAATCTAACCGATTGATACGTGAGGAACCGGAAATATTCAAACAGAAAGTTCAGGAATCTTTACGAAGGCATGCCACAGCCATAAATAAACACACCCAAAAAGGGACTTACTTTTTTGATTACGGCAATGCCTTCCTGTTAGAGGCATCCAGAGCCGGAGCTGATATTATGGCAAAAAACGGAATTGATTTTAAGTACCCATCTTACGTTCAGGATATTTTAGGCCCTATGTGCTTTGATTACGGTTTTGGCCCATTTCGTTGGGTATGTACTTCGGGCAAGCCTGAAGACCTGGATACTACAGACGCCATTGCTGCAGAGGTTTTACAAGGTATAATGGCGCATTCTCCTAAAGATATTCAAGTGCAAATGCAAGACAATATTACATGGATTAAAGATGCTAAAAAGAATAAAATGGTTGTAGGCTCACAAGCCAGAATTTTATATGCCGATGCTGAAGGACGATCAAAAATAGCTCTGGCCTTTAATAATGCTATAGCCAAAGGTGAAATTGGCCCTGTAGTTTTAGGCAGGGATCATCATGATGTAAGCGGAACAGATTCGCCCTTTAGAGAAACCGCCAATATTTATGATGGCAGTAAGTTTACTGCAGATATGGCAATTCACAATGTTATTGGTGATAGTTTTAGAGGTGCTACCTGGGTATCTATTCACAATGGTGGTGGCGTTGGCTGGGGCGAAGTCATGAATGGTGGTTTTGGAATGGTATTAGACGGCTCCAAAGAAGCAGAAGACCGATTAAAAAACATGTTGTTTTATGATGTAAACAATGGAATAGCCAGAAGAAGCTGGGCCAGAAATGATGAAGCTATATTTGCTATTAAGCGCGAAATGGAAAGAACTCCTAATTTAAAAGTAACTTTACCCAATTTAGTCGAAGATCATATTTTAAATAATCTATTTTAATGGCAATACTATTTAAAAATATCAAAGAATTAATACAAGTAAGATCCGAGCCAATATCTTTTGTATCCGGAAAGGCAATGAGCGTTTTACCAACTATAAAAAATGCTTTTTTAGTTGTTGAAAGTGATTTGATCAAAGATTATGGACCTATGAGCTCTTGCCCTCAGGATAACTTTTCAGAGGTTATTGATGCTACCGGAAAAATGATTTTACCAGCCTGGTGTGATTCTCATACACACATTGTTTATGCGGGAAATCGGGAAGGTGAATTTGTGGACAGGATAAACGGGTTATCTTATGAAGAAATTGCAAACAGAGGCGGCGGTATTTTAAATTCGGCCAAAACGCTACAAGATACTTCTGAAACTGATCTATATGACCAGAGCAAAATTAGACTGGAAGAAATTATCAGGTTAGGAACAGGAGCCGTGGAGATAAAATCCGGGTATGGACTGACTGAAACATCTGAATTAAAAATGCTCCGGGTTATAAAACAACTTAAAGAAAATCATTCTATTGAAATTAAGGCAACTTTTTTAGGAGCACATGCACTTCCTAAAGCATATCAAGGTAATAAGGACGGTTATCTTAAAATGCTAATTGAAGATATCCTGCCTAAAATTTCCAACGAAAAATTAGCTGAATACATAGATGTGTTTTGTGAAACGGGTTATTTTTCTGTTGAAGACACTGAACTTATTATGAAAGCAGGAAAAGAACATGGATTAATTCCAAAGATTCATGTCAATCAATTTACTGCTATTGGTGGTGTTCAGGCGGGTGTGAACTATAAAGCTCTTTCAGTAGATCATTTAGAAGAAATGCGGGATGAAGACATTGAGGTTTTAAGAGGTACTAAAACTATGCCTGTAGCCTTACCGGGGTGCTCTTATTTTTTAAGTATTCCTTATACACCGGCTCGTAAAATAATTGATGCCGGATTACCTTTAGCTCTGGCAACAGATTTTAACCCCGGGTCTGCACCTTCCGGTAATATGAACTTTGTGGTTTCAACAGCTTGTGTAAAAATGAAAATGACCCCAGAAGAAGCTATTAATGCCGCAACCATAAATGGCGCATATGCTATGGGATTAGAAAATAAAGTTGGTAGTATTTCTAAAGGAAAACTGGCTAACCTAATTCTAACTAAGCCTTTGCATTCTTACGGCGTTATTCCTTATTCTTTTGGTAGTAATCAGATTGACACGGTTTTTATTAAGGGGCAAAACGTTTGCCATAAACCAATTAACAATAAATGAATTAAACCTTATTCTTAAAACAAAGTCTAACTGATTAGGTTAAGTTTTTTGGATTTTTATAAATTAATAATAAAAAAGTGACTTTTTGTTATTTATTGTGTCATATATAATAAAGGTGAAAAAAACATTAATCTTTTTGTAACATTAATTTCAAATAATACGTATAACTATTGAACGGCCTATTTTATTCACAATTAAATTACAGGAGAATATTAGATGAGACAACTTAAAATTACGAAGCAGGTAACCAATAGAGAAACCGCTTCGTTAGATAAATACTTGCAGGAAATTGGAAAGGTTGATTTAATTACTGCAGACGAAGAAGTAGAATTAGCACAACGTATTAAAGCTGGAGATCAAATAGCTTTAGAAAAATTGACAAAGGCTAACTTACGTTTCGTTGTATCGGTAGCTAAGCAATACCAAAACCAGGGTTTAACCTTACCTGATTTAATTAATGAAGGTAATTTAGGTTTGATCAAAGCGGCTCAACGTTTTGATGAAACACGTGGTTTTAAGTTCATTTCTTATGCTGTTTGGTGGATTAGACAATCCATATTACAGGCATTGGCTGAACAATCTCGTATTGTACGCTTACCTTTGAACAAAATTGGTTCTATAAATAAAATTAATAAAACATTTGCCTTTTTAGAGCAAAGTCATGAGCGCCCACCTTCTGCAGAAGAAATTGCAAAAGAGTTGGATATGACCATCAATGATGTTAAAGAATCCATGAAAAATTCAGGGCGTCATGTAAGTATGGATGCTCCTTTAGTTGAAGGGGAAGACTCTAACCTATATGATGTATTAAATAGTGGAGAATCGCCTAACCCTGATAAAGAGTTATTACACGAATCTTTGCGTACTGAGATTGAACGTGCACTTGAAACATTAACACCTCGTGAAGCAGATGTTATTCGTTTATATTTTGGTTTAGGAAACCAACACCCAATGACATTAGAAGAAATTGGAGAAACGTTCGACTTAACCCGTGAGCGTGTTAGACAGATAAAAGAAAAAGCTATTAGAAGATTAAAGCATACTTCTAGAAGTAAAATATTGAAAACATATTTAGGATAGTAATTGTATTGTATTACGACTAAATTACAGTAACAAACAGTTACACATAACTGTTCGTTTTTTGATTGATGAAAGAACCCCCGGCTGATTACCGGGGGTTTATTCTTTCTTATATAAAGACTTTTCTATATTTGCAGAAATTTAAATACATACATTCATAATATGAGCTCTAAATTAATTGCACCATCAATGCTTGCTGCAGATTTTGGTAATTTACAACGTGATACTGAAATGGTTAATAATAGTGATGCCGACTGGTTTCATATTGATGTTATGGACGGACATTTTGTTCCTAATATATCTTATGGTATGCCAGTAATTCAAGCTATTAAAAAGCACGCTACCAAACCACTTGATGTGCATTTAATGATCGAAAAACCAGAACGTTATATTGAAGATTTTGCCAAAATTGGGGCAGATATAATAACGGTGCATTATGAATCTACAGTTCATCTGCATAGAACACTTCGCCAGATCAAAGCAGCGGGGTGTAAAGCGGGGATAGTGCTTAACCTAACAACTCCCGTATCTGTATTAGAAGATATTTTACCAGAATGCTTTATGGTTTTGCTCATGTCTATAAACCCTGGTTTTGGTGGACAAAAATTTGAATACATTACCTATAATCGTGTTAAAAAACTTCGTAAAATGATAGTTGATCAGGGTTTAAAAACACATATTGAAATTGATGGAGGCGTTACTGATAAAAATATAAAAAAGCTAGCTGATGCCGGAGCTGACGTATTTGTAGCCGGAAGTCATGTTTTTAAAAGCGAGGATCAAACCTCAACTATTAAGGAATTAAAAGCACTTGCTAATTCTTAAAACTCTTTTATATAATAATTAAGTAAGTCTGTTGTAGTTACCATTCCAACCAAAGCACCATTATCAACTACTGGTAAAGCATGAAATTCACGTTCTACCAGAATTCTAGTGGCCTCCTTTACGGTTGTATTGCTACAAATGGTCACAACATCTTTAACCATAACCTGTTCAATAGAAAACATATTATAAACTACAGACTCAACGTTATGTTCTTCTTCAGATGCTGTTTCAGCAAAACTAATGCGCATTAAATCGGTGTAGCTTAACATGCCAATTATGGTTTCGCCTGAAACTACAGGCATATGTTTAATTTTATGCCTGTTAAACAATACCTCGGCTTTTTCTAAATCATCTGATCTTGTTAATGCAATAATATGCTTTGCCATTATAGCCGATACGGGAATATTTGGTCTCATGATATTGAAAATTTAGGTGAATAGAATGGTGATTTATCTGTCTGGCTAAATATGCTACTCACAGGTTATTATATTTATTAAAACTGTTTTAATAAATACTTTATAAGATCTGTGGTAGTAACAATCCCAACAAGCGTATTATTATTAACCACAGGTAATGCATGAAATTCTTTTGATGCCAATATTTCGGCAACGTCTTTAATGGAGTCCGATAATGACACAGACACTATATTTCTATTCATAACCTGGCCTATGGTAAACATATTATAAACCATAACCTCTGAAGCATCATCAAAGTCGCTTCCGGTTATATCTCCAAAACTAAGCCTTAATAAATCAGTATAGCTTAACATCCCAATAACAACATTGCCTTCAACTACCGGAATATGCCTTATACGATGTTGCTTGAATAATTGTTCTGCGGTTTCTAAATTATCGTCCTTTTGTAATGTAATAACCGGCGTAGTCATTATCATTGAAACTGGTGCTTTTCGTATCATAACATTCAGTTTTATGTTTAGTTATCACTAAAATTATTGAATTCATTTCTGAAAAATTATGATAAAAATCATACAACCTCTTAATAGCCGGAAAAATTGAAGTTTAGCATTTGCTTTGTTTTACTGTAAATTTCCGGAAAATTAACTTTAAACTCCTGAGGGGTTTCAATAAAAGTTTCCATAATAACGGCCAAAAATTCAAACTGATTGGTAAAAGCATATTTTCTAAAATAATCAGATTGTATTAATCTTTCTCTTAAATCCGGTTTACTTTGCAAAAGCTCTGTTAATTGTTTGAAAGAATCATTAAATATAGTAGAGCTTATATCCCGTTCTTTCATACTATTAAGATGAATAGCGTGAGTAAATTCATGAATTCCTAAATTCAGGTTATCATTATCAATGGCCAAGCCTGTTTTAAAATCATCCCAGCTTAATACCAAAGCCTTTAACTTAGGGTTGAACTCGCCTTTATGATGCGCTCTATTTATATTGGAATAAAATACTTCT
The DNA here is from genome assembly GCF_035818475.1 of Alterotamlana spongicola. Classification (NCBI taxonomy): domain Bacteria; kingdom Pseudomonadati; phylum Bacteroidota; class Flavobacteriia; order Flavobacteriales; family Flavobacteriaceae; genus Alterotamlana; species Alterotamlana spongicola. The sequence goes on along the minus strand of NZ_JAYMGV010000001.1, from coordinate 2,033,062 downwards.
GGATAAATAACAATTTTTGAAATTATGCCAATGTAATAATCTCTAAAACCAAATGTCAGCATTACCGCTGTAGCAGATATTAGTATTTTAACCTCATCAGTTACAGTAAAACCTCCTCTTCCAATAAAATCCTTATCCTTCATAAATGATGCTACCCGATGCTCAAAATAACCTTTGTACTTTTTATTTAACCTGTTGTAAAAGGCAAAGTTTTGTTCCAAAATACGTTTTTGAGGTTTTGATAGTTTTCTTCGAAAAAAATAAAAATGGGTATACCAGGGTTTCATAAACCTCAATACATAGCCCATCTCCAGCATTCTAATAGCAAAATGAAGAATCAAATAAAACAAGGCTGCAAAACAACACCCCAATATAATCTGACTTGCTAAGTTAGTCTCTGTAATTATAAAAAAAACAACTGCTCTCATCTCAAAAAATTACAGTGATAAATAAACGAACTTATACTTGAATTAAAAAACCTTTTCTTTACTCATTTTCTAATCATTGAACCTATCAGATTTAGGGGTATTATTATACTACTTTTCTTAAAATCAATTACAGCTACCAACAGGTTCCTTTTTATGCGCAATTAATTTTAAACAAACCGTTTTCTTTATTTAAATATTTCTTCTAATTTTCTGTCGAGCACCTCTCCGTGCAAATGCTTTGCCAAAATCCGTCCTTCTTTATCTAAAAGGTATGTAGACGGTAAATATGGTGCTGCATAGGCAGTAATCACTTTTGCCGTAAACGGTGGTTCTCCATCTCTTGGTGGAAAAACATCAGCGACCTGTATCCATTCCAGACCGTCCTCTGCAATAGCATTTTTCCATTGATCATGATCCGTATCATTGGTTACAGCTACAACTTCAAAGCCTTTATCTTTATACTGCTTATATACTTCTTTTAAATGCGGATAGGATTTTCTGCACGGCACACACCATGAGGCCCAAAAATCTACCAAAACAATTTTTTCTCCGCGTAAACTGGATAGGGTAAAATCTTCTCCTTTATCAGTTTTTAGTGTAAAGTCCGGAGCTATCTCTCCTACTGCTGTTCTTCGCAACCCTTCCAACTCATCCTTTAAAGGCTTATAAAAGCTTGACTTTTTCACCTCATCTGTAAACCCTTCAACTATCTTTTCAAACTCTTCAAAGGTTTGATCTACCTCATTGGCCTGCATGCGCATATAAAAAGCAGCAATCACTGATCCCGGATTATTTAAAGCGTAATCTTTAATATATACAGTCCTCACTTTTCTTACAGCTTCTCTGGCTTCTGAAAGCGCTTCATAGTTTTTTTTGTAGGTATCAGTGCCCTTTTCTAAAGTTTTACTGAGCTCAAAAAGTGCACTTAATTTTTTAGATTCCGGGATGTTTTTCAAATAATTTTCTATGTTCTTAAGCTCATCATTAATTGCTGAACCAACAACTTCTATATCACTAATATTTCCTCTTTCACTAGCTTTATTGACATCAACAGTAACATTAAACGTTTCATTTGCAAGTACAAGACCAAAGCTATACTTGTCATTAATTCTGAAGTATCTGTTAGTAGCTCCTTCCAGCTTCCCCTTAAAAGTAAATGCGCCGTCTTTTAATGCTATTGTATCTTTTTGGGAAACAATAGTACCATTATCCAAGCCAATAATTTTTCCCGAAACATAGAATCCATCATGCTTTGCTTCTTTTTTTTTTGATTTACAGCTTGCTATAGAAATAACAAGAAAAGCTATTACTAATGTTCTAAATATTATTTTCATTGTCTGATTATTAAATTATTATAAGCCTAATTCCAGCATTTCTTTTTTAAAGCGATCTACCATCACATCTCCTCTTTCTCCCATTTCTTTAAACATGCCAAGAGCCTCTTCATAATACGCTTTAGCTTTGTCCTTATTTCCCAATTTAGCCATTAACAGACCATAGTCTGTGACTACATACGCATTAATATACTTGGTATACGCTATGTCATTGAACTTTATACACTTTTCTAATTGTGCTTTGGTAGGTGTTCCTTTACCTTGATCTATAATTCTTCTAGCAGGCATTAAATAGTCTATGGCCCCTAATTCTTCAGGTTTTTTTAAATCCAATATGTCCTGATACTTTCCCAGATAGGTGTCATAATCTTTCTGACTGATGGCATATTCTGAATCACCAAAAGCTGTTAAAAACTCAACTGCCGGAAGCTTGCTTTCATCATTAAAGTCATAGGCGTTTTTAAGTTTGCCTGTTATATCCTTTATATATTCCTTATATTTTTCGTTATTACCGGCCGTAGCTTCATTTTGAATTCCAAAATAATTCATGTACATGAGGAATGTCCCCAGTTCCTCTTCGTTTGAAACTACGTTCTTGAAATCATCATAATGATCAATAATATATTCTGTCAATGCATGCCCTCTAAATAGTTTTTGTGAATAATACACGGATTGGCTGCTAATTAATTTGAAATCCTGAGCATTTACAAACGTCTCGGGCCTCTTATTCATATATAGTTTTAGAATTTCATCAAATAGCTGATAAGCCTTAGCTTGTTCTTTCTGATCTTCTATTAATCCCATAACATCCTGGCTGCTGTATACCAGTGCTTTTATGTTTTTTTCTGAATGGTCTCCATTATTAAACCGGTTCACTAAGGCCTGATATTCTGAGAGCAAATCTTCTCCTTGTGCTTGTCTTCCTGCTTTAATGAAAACATCTTTATCCATAGCTCCGGAAGTTTTTGAAACCAAATTCCCCGTACTATCTATAAACAAATAGGTTGGATAGCCTTCCACTTCATATTTTTTTGCCAATTCCGGTCCGTTGAATTCCGGATTTTCAGCATCCAATTTATAATTGATAAAATTGTCATTATAAAATGTTCCAACTTCTTCTAATGGAAAAATATGTTTATCCATTTGCTTACATGGCCCACACCAAGTGGTGTATACATCAATAAATACTAGTTTATTTTCCTCTCTGGCTTTGTCTAGAATATCATCTAATGCTCCTTTTTGAAAATTAATGCCCTGGCCAAACATATTAATGAACGATAACAAGACAACGGATACCACAAATGTTAATTGTTTTATACTATATTTCATAATTATTTTGTTTTAATTGATCCCTTCTTAAAAAAGGCGTTTATAACGTATTGCGAGTTTTGATTCTATTCCCTAAATATTGCCGCCAAATCACGATCCATATCTTCATCTGTACCGCCACCACCACCATAGCGCCCTATAATTACTCCATCGGGGTTTACTAGAATTTTAGTAGGAAGTGAACTGATATTATAACCATCACTTATATCTGTAGATTTATCATTAAAATCAGGTCTTCCATCTATTATTTTTATACCTCTTAACACATGGCGCCATACTCCAATTTTATCTTTAACCACAGCTTTCCTCCAAGCCTTATGATCTCTATCGTCATCTGATACTCCTAAGATCTCCAAACCTTTAGGTTTATATTCGGCATACAAACTCAATAAATGCGGATTTCCTTTTCTACACGGCACACACCATGAAGCCCAAAAATCGATGAGCAAATATTGTCCTTTAAAATCTGCTAACTTTAATGGTTCTCCATTGATATCAATTGTATTAAAATTACCGGCTATACTTCCTAAAGCCCCTTTTTTCATATTTTCCACCTCTGAAGCCAACCGCGCTCCCATACCTATTTTTAAATGTTCCGGGTTAAATTGATCCAATAATGCTTTGGCGTCATCATATTTCATTCCTCCTAATTGAAATAATAATGACTGTACGCTTACAAATGATTTTGGGTTGTCTTTAATAAACTGTAACGCAATCTCTTTTTGCCTGTCCCACATTGGCGCTAGTTTTTCTCTAGCTGCATTATCTTCATATTTGATAGCTTCCAGTTCTTCTGCGCTTGCTCCTTTGGCTGCTGCTTTTTTATACTTTTCAGCTATTGCCTCAAAATGTTCTAATTCATTTTTATAATTCGCAGCTATTTTTTCAGTCATCTCATTTAATCTATTTTGATCATCCTGAGTTTTAGACCCTGTTAATTTAGACTTTGACAAATCTTCATAATTTAAATCCAGCTCCATTATTGCAGGCTCTATAAAAAAGTTTGAAGCTATTTTACGGTTCATTTCCCTTAGGTTTGCTTCTTTACTTATATAAATAGTTCCTACGATTTCTTTTAAATCGTTTTCAATTATAAACCTCCCGTTATTTACTTTTATCGTGTCAACGGGATCCGGAAATTTCAACACATAGATTTCTCCATTTTCTACTCCTGCGACGGATCCGTTGATTCTATATTTCCCTGGTTCTAAAGAGGCTTCATTACAACTAAAAATTGTTATTGTGATTAAAAACAGTTTAAATACTTGTATTAGTTTCATTTTGATATGATTTTAATTTGGTTATTACATGTTTTCTATGGCAGCTTTTAAATTTGTAACTCGCTGGTCCTCTGCACCACCTTTAGCTGCATTCTTTTCAATGAAAGCATTAATATTTTGCAATGCCTGTTCTTTGTTATTAACTTTTTTGTATAATTCAGCTAAACAATAATATGCCGCCAAAAACTCAGTGTCTTTAGTAACTACACCTTTGGTCATTTCAATAGCCTTCTTATAAAGACCAGCATCAGCAAACGTTGAATCCACTGCAATCCTATAAGCCATATTGATATACATTGACAGGCTTATATTCTTTTCTGTTGTTTCTTCTGCCTGCTTTTTATTTATATCAAACCATTTACCATATTGTTTGTTGGCTAAATAATAGGTGTTATAATAATTGGACTCTATTGTGGCCTGTTGTGGTGATTTAAAAACCCTTTTTGTCTCTTCAATTGCAGTTTTTAATTCATTTAATGTTCCTGCAGATGCAATGTTATTAACATAAGAACTCACAGCATTACCAATAACATAATCCACACTTTGTTTTCCTATTTTCTCATTCTCAGCAAATAGGGTTTCATTCTTTAAAATATAATTGAATGGCTCACTTTTGTAGTCTACTCCTGAATATGCAATAATTGTAAAACCTTCTTCCGTATTATACTGTGCTTTGGACATAAATGGTATATAAACCCGGCCAATTTTTTTAGCTTCGTCTCTCTTATATATCTCAAATAATGCTTTTACATATGCAGAGACTGTGGCCAAATCGCGTTTACCCTCTTTATATTGCTTTTCTATATACCAAAACTGCCTGGTAGGGTCATTAGCTATTTTAGCTTCAGCAATAAAATCTTCTGTATCCAACCCTCCCACTTTGGTATGTAGCACTTTGCCATTAGCATCCATAAATAACAATGTTGGATATGCCTGTACGTTATACATTTTAGCAAGCTGTATACCTTCTCCTTTTTCCATGTCCATTTTTACAGACACAAAATTGGTATTTAAGTACTCCCCGACTTCTTTTTGTGTAAACACTTCTTTTGACATCATTTTACATGGGCCACACCATGTGGTATAAGCGTCCATAAACACCATTTTGTTTTCAGCTTTTGCTTTTGTTAAAACCTCAGCAAAAGTGCTTTGCTCAAAATTTATTCCTTGAGCATCAATAATTGAATAGGTTACCAATGCGAGTATTATGACCAGTCTTTTTTTCATATGAATAGTTATTTGATGTATAAACTTTGTTTAGTTCTCAATAAATAAGTTCTAAGAGCTATACCTATTGTGTTGTATAATACCCCCTCCATCCCTCGTTAACGAAGTGTTAAAGTTTATTGTGAATTATATTTGCTGTGTAATGACATGCAATCTCATTTAAAAGATTATTTTGAACCACATTAATTTTGGGGATTCAGCCCATCTATAGTTGTAATATTAAGTCTCACATCCCAAAAACCTTCGTTAAATAATTCAAATTCAACATACTCCTGGCCTGTATAGGCTTTTATTTTAATTGGGAATGTCACACCGGTCAGTTCATAATAGCCTCTGGTATTTATTTCTCTTTGATAATTACCGTGATGTAATACTATATTCAGGGATGGGTTATAGACATTTTGCTGATTTTTTCTAATATAAAACCTAATGGACTTTCCTGTATTCCGCACATCTTGTCTTAGTGTATATGCTGCTATATTTGGCGATTTCTCTATTTTTTTTGAAGGCGCCTCATAAACTCCTATATAGTTATCATTGTTCCAAAACCCAACTAATTCCGAACCGGAAGGTTTAGAAATAAATACTCCTTTCCCTTGTTTTTTACCTTTACTGAATGTGCCTTTAAATACATCGCCATTATTCCAGGTATAAACACCTTCTCCATGTGGGTAACCATTTTTAAATTGTCCTATATAAGTATCAACACCTTTAGCTTCTCCTTGTCCGTCTGCCTTTCCTTTTTTACAATCACCTGTATAGGCCCCAGATAGTGCTTTTAACTTTACTCTACAGTTTTGGGCACCCGTAAGGTTTACCCCAAAAAATACCAGAAACAAAAAGATATATATCTTCATTCTTAAAAATAATTAGGCTTATTGACGTGAAAGAAAAGCCCTGACCTTTTAAAAGGTCAGGGTTTAACATTTTAATTGTATCCCGGGTTTTGTTCTATAACATTACCTCCTGCTTCAATAGTTTGCAAATCTATAGGCAAAATATATTTATCCGGATTTGTAGCAGATTCCTTTATTGTAGTAACATCAAAACCATCTACAAAGTGATATCGTACCAGATCAAACCATTCTTCACCAGATTCTCCACTGATTTCAACCATTTTTTCAATACGAACAGCATCCAAAAACTGAGCTAATGAGATGGTAGCCGGGTAGGTCTCAAAGCCATCGCCTCCTGTAGTTGTTGCTCCAGCTCTTAACCTTACCATATTCAGGGCTCCTAAGGCATCTGAAGTTACACTGTTATTTGCACGGGCATTGGCTTCAGCAAAGATTAAGTAAATCTCTGCCATTCTTAAATGATATATTCTGGGATAGGGGCGTCCGAATTTAAAATTGGTAAAACCAAACATAGACGACACCCTATCTCCGTCGTAACTGATCAATTGCCCGTTAACATCTGTCACTCCTGAAGCAATCAGACCGGTAAATGTAGGTGATGGTGCTGCAAAGAAACCTCCCCAGAAATTTTCTATACCTATAAATACACCCGGCCCTCCACCGGTTATAAAAACATACTCTGTAGAATTAAATGTAGCATCGGTGGTATTATCAAAAATCTCAGCATATGTTGGAGCCAAAGCAAAGTTAGAACCTGAATTATCAATGACATCTTTGGCTAAAGTTGCTGCCTGGGTATAATCTCCTTTGTATAAAAGCACCTTAGCTTTTAATGCCTTGGCATAAACTTTACTCATATCCAGTTTGGAAATAAAATCCGGAGCATTAGTTATGGCTTCGTCCAGGTCTTCTAAAATAATGTCATACGTTTCCGTTACCGAATTTCTAGGAAATGCTTCATTACTTAAAGCTGGTGTTGTTCTGACATCTATTCCGTACATAGAGTTACTATCATAAAACTGCCCCCATAAACGCAACAAGTAAAAATTAGCAGTAGCTCTCATGGCTTTTGTTTCTGCTAAAATTTCGGCATGTCTGTCAGGGTCACTAAATTCTGAACTGTCTAAATCGTTCATCCCCTGTATTAGCCAATTACACCTGTTAACCAAATCATACATACGTGTATATGCACCTAAGTTGCTTCTGGAACCTTGTGGAATCGGGTTATTAGTAACATACCCCTGTAACTCTACATCATTCGGATTATTATTTGTTCCTACACCACTTAATATTGACGGTAGTATAAATAATTCGGGGAGTCCTGATGCTGTGCTTCGCTGTTTAAAACCTGAATACACACCTACCAATGCTAGTTCTGCAGAATTAGCATCAGAAATGGCATCAAATGCATTTAGCGTGTATAAGTTTTCATAATCATCAATATCCTTGGTTAGCTGGCATGATGTAAAACTGGCTACCATTAAAAAAATCAAGTACTTATATATAAATTTTATGTTTTTCATTTTTCTTCTTTTTTTATTAGAAACTTAAATCAACACCAAACGTAAATGTTCTGATTTGCGGATAAGAAAGTCCGCTATCACTTACCAAACCTGTAGTTCCTCCTCCGGGATTTATAGCAGGTACATTTTCAGGATCTTGTCCCGGGTAATTTGTAATGGTAAATAAATTATTACCGCTAATTGAAATTCTGGCCCTGTTCAAGCCTATTTTACTGATCAGGTCATTAGGCAGGTTATATCCTAATGATGCTGAACGCAATCTGATATAGGAGCCATCTCCAACGGATTTGGATGTGGCCACTCTTCCAAAATCGGGACTATGGGTTCCTGAGCCTAAACGTGCATAAGTTGCATCAGGGTTTTCCGGTGTCCATGTCTCTAAAATAAGATCCAACTGGTTTTCATAGGCTCTTGGAAATCCTAATCTGGCTATTGGAGAGAATTGTTTTTCGCTTCCCTCCACAAATTGAAAGTTAAGCCCTAAGCTAAAGTTCTTATATGTTAAAGTATTATTCCACCCACCGTAGAAATCCGGGCTAATGTCTCCCAAGTTTGTTAAATCATCTGAAGTGATCTCTCCGTCCGGAACGCCGCCCGGACCACTAATATCCTTAAAAATATAATCTCCCGGTTGCAGAGCCACTTCACTAAAATACATACCACTTGGTGCATTGGCATTCAAATCATCAATTTCCTGCTGCGTTTGTGCTATTCTGTCTACTTCATAACCTCTAATATACCCTATAGGTTCTCCCTCTGCTATTCCAAAACTCCTTAAGAGAGATCCGCCATTTAAAGCATCTACATTATTTTTTATAAATGATATGTTGAAAGCAGAATTCCATGAAAAATCCTCAGAGCGAATTATATCTGCATTTAAGGCTATTTCCCAGCCTTTATTAGACACATCTGCAATGTTTGCACTCCACTCAGAATCTCCGGTTTCTGCAGGAATTGGAACCAGTAAAATTAAACCACTTGTGTTCTTTTCAAAATAAACCAATTCTCCGTTTAAACGGCCATTAAACAGTCCAAACTCTAAACCTAAATCCAGTTGATCTGTAGACTCCCATTTAATACCCTGATTTGGAACATCCGGTACAGCAATGCCGTTAACTCCATTATAAAATGAATCTCCATTACCTAAAGAGATATATTTTGGTTCAAAACTGAAAGCCGGTAAATTATCTACACCTGTACGCCCTAAACTGGCCCTTAACTTAAGATTACTGACTATATTATTTTCTTTAAAAAACCCTTCGTTATGCACATTCCAGGCAAATCCAGCAGATGGGAAGAACCCTCTTCTGTTTTCCGGACCAAATTTAACAGACGCGTCTACTCTCCCGGTAAATGTAAACAAGTATCTATCTTTAAAATTATAGTTAATACGCCCAAATAGTGAATTCAATCCAAATTCTGTGGCATCACTTGAAAATTCAGAAACGCGGTTTGCCGATTGAATATTAGTGAGTATTTCGTCATCAGGAAATCCGTTATAAGTTTGCCCTTCTAAATTAATAAAGTTTCTATCCCAGGATATTCCGCCAACAGCATCTATCTTATGATTCTCAAATATAGTAGCATTATAATTTAAGGTATTATTAAAACTTGTGGTTATACTCTCAGTGGTTTGCACCTGTAAACTGGCCCCTCCTTGCCCAAAAAATTCATTGAACAGGGCTCGTGAAGTGAAAGACGGTACAAACACAGTGCTTTTATCATTAGACACCCCTATATTAAGCTGTGATCTAAACTTTAAGTCTTTTAGTAATTTTAGCTCTCCGTAAACTGATCCAAATAGATTTTGCGCAAGGGCTTTATTTTTTATTTTAGCTTCATTTCCCAGAGGATTTATTCGGTTTAATTCAAAAGCACCTATACTCTCTGTATAATTACCGTTTTCATCAAAAATGCCAAGGTCTGGTCTGTAATTTGCATCGGCTAAACTACCTATGCCTGATTGCTTGTTTACTGAATAGTTGTAATTGACTGAAGCTCCAACTTTGAGGTTATCTTTTAGTTGAGAGTCCAAATTGGTTTGAAAATTATACCTGGTAAATTTATTTCCAATTAATATCCCTTCTTGTTCATTAACGGTTGCAGAAACCAAATAGTTTGTGCTACTACTACCACCGGACACACTAAAATTATATTGATTCCAAATGGCATTTCTATTCAAGATTTCGCTTTGCCAATCAGTATCGGCTTCACCAAAATAGTTATCAGGGTCATTTACAATTTGATACTCATTGGGGTGAAAAACCGGCCATAGGAACTCCGGGAAAAATGAATTAGCCAACACCTCCGGTGCCCAACCTTCAGCAAAGGTCCTATATTGCTCTGCATTGAGGTAGTTGAGTTTATCTGTTGGGTTTTGTATGGTTGTATTATAAGAAAAATTAAATTGCGGTGCCTGATTTCTTTTTCCTCTTTTGGTCGTAATTAAAATGACACCATTGGCTGCACGAGACCCATAGATGGCTGCTGATGATGCATCTTTAAGTACATCTACACGTTCAATATCATCAGGGTTAATAGACAGCAATGGGTTTTCTCTATCTCCAAACACAGAGATCCCCAGGCCATCCTCACTAAAACTTGGGTTAAGCATAATAGGAATTCCATCAACTACATAAAGCGGTTGGTTATCACCTGTTAATTGACTAAGGCCACGTATATGTACTATATTACCTGAGCCCGGGGCACCGCCACCGGAATTAACATGAACACCTGAAATCCTTCCCACCAGGGCCTGATCTATAGTCTGCGATTTTATTTGTTGGATATCTTCAGATCTTACAGATCCCACTGAGCCTGTAAGGTCTTTTTTAACTGTAGTTCCATAACCTACAACAATCACTTCATCCAATGCACTGGCTCTTTCTTTTAAACTAACATTGTAAATCGTTTTATCTGCCGTAATTTGCTCGGTATGAAACTCATACCCCAAGCCCGAAGCAACCAAGTAATAACCAACTTCTGCTAACAATGTGAATTTACCATCAAAATCGGTGGCTGTTCCCCGTACCAGAAAATCTTGATTTATACGTTCTCCCGATGGTTTTTGATTTGTAACATAAACTGTCATACCTGGTAAAGGCACACCGTTTTCATCAACAACCTGACCTGATATATTTGTTTCCTGTAAAACAACAGGAACAGAGGCTTTTATAACAATTGTATTTTTAGTTGTAAAATTGAAATTAAAGTCGCCTTTTGAAAGACTTTCCCTAAGCAAGTCATTTGCTTTTATAGTGCCTCTTTTCACAAATACTTTAGGGAAATCTTTAAACAAATCTGATTTATAGATAAATCTATAATCTGTTTGCATCTTAATGATCTCAAAAACCTCATCTACTGTAATAACTTTATCTTCAGTAATCTTAATTTTAGCATTTTGAGATAGAATATTCTCAGAAGTTAAACCGAAAACCGTTGTGCACAATAAGAATATAAAAGTTCTCATAATGATTTGTAGTAGTTTTTTTCTAAAAAAGAAAAGAACATTTCTTAATTTAATTTCCATAAATTTGTTGAGTTAATTAGTTAAACATTTAATTGATTAATACTTATAGAGGGAAGCGAAGATTTGTGTTGTGAGAAATTCGGATCTCGCTCCCTTTTATTTTATCTAAAAATAATGGCCTTATTATTTATTTCATAGGATATCTTATTTGTGTTATAAATAGTAAATAGTATCTCTTCTATAGTCTGTTCTTTACCCAATACTCCTGTAAATTTTTCATTTTCAACATCTTTGTTTATAAAGATAACATCTGCATCATACCATCTGGACAACACCTTCATTATTCTTTTTAATGACATATCTTTAAAACTAAATACTCCATTTTTCCAGGCTACTACACTATATAAATCAGTAACTGCTTCTACATGCATTTCATTATTGTCTATATTAACAATACTTTGCTGGTTTGGAGTTAATACCTCCATGTGCTCTGCATTATTTACAGCAACTTTACCTTCAATAAGGGTGGTATAAACAAAGTCTTCATCTTTATAGGCTTTAATATTGAACTCTGTACCTAAAACCTCTATTTCCTGAGTATTATTTAAAACTCTAAATTTTGCCCCTTTGTGCTCCTTACTTGATGATACATCAAAATAGGCTTCTCCATACACAAGTTCTACAGTCCGGGTTTCTCCTTCAATAAAATTGACAGGGTATTTTAACTGGGTTTCTGAATTCAACCATACATCTGTTCCGTCTGATAGTTTTATGTGGTATTGCCCGCCTCTTGGAATGGTTAAATAATTATATGTGATTTCCGGGTCAGATTCATTTAAAGGCTTATAAACTATGTTTTCCCCATTACTCTCTAAATTAGCTCCTATATAGTTTTGTCCTTTTTCTAAGATGACTGCCGTACCATCTGCAAGCGTTAAAGTTGCTTTATCCGTCCCTGCTTTAATATTATTATTAACTATTACAGGTTGGTCTTCAGGGCTTATAATTAATCTATTAGTCTTATTAAAAAGAAAATTAAATGCGACAAAAAGAATTAAAGATGCTGCAACTGCATATTTAAATATATTCCGTTTATACAATGGCACAACTTTAACGTCTTCTTCCTGAAGTACTTCTAGGATATTAATAAGCATTCGGTTTTTTATGGTGTCTTCCGGTCCTAAATCTTCCACCCATTCATGACTTTGCTGAAAACTCTCGTAATAATTCACGAGTAATTTTACCTCTTCCAAAGTGGTCTCTCCATCAAGATATTTTTCAATCAGTTGCTGAAAATCCTGTTTATTTACATCATTATGATCCATACTCTTATTGTCTAAGTTCTTAGAGTTATATATATAGTGTCATTAAATGCAACTACCCCCCAAATAAAAATTGAAAAAACTGTTTTTTTAATAAAATCTAAATTTTATAACAAAAGCAATTATTAATGCCGGCACCCATAAGGTGAAAAATAACAGCTTTAAGTTGTAACCTAATTTAGGTTACTTATATAGCTTATGATCTCCAAGCTTAAAATATTACCTAGTGAAGTTCTTAACAATCTAAGGGCATTAGTAATATGGTTTTCAACTGTCTTTGTAGATATATTAAGTTGTTCTGCAATTTCCTTATGGCTTAACTGCTCATCTCTGCTTAATTTATAGACTTTTTTGCATTTAGACGGAAGCATTTCTACAGCATACTCTATTTGTTCAACCAGCTCTTTATGCATCATTTTAGTTTCTGGTGTGGCATATTGAAATCGTTTATTTAAGTTTTCAAATAATTCAACACGAACTATGCTCTTCTTTCTAAACTCTCCAAAAACCTTATATCTCACACAGGCATACAAGTAACTTTTCAAAGAAATTCTAATCTTTAAGTCCTCTCGTTTTTTCCATAAGTCAATAAAAATATCCTGGATTATCTCTTCACACAGCTCTTTATCTTTCAGCAAATTATAAGAAGATATAAAAAGAGGTTTCCAATACCTATCGTACAGATGGGTTAGAGCTTTTTTATCGCCCGATTTAAGGCGCTGAATTATTTCATCATCAGGAATAGCCATAAAGTTCCTCGCAAAATACTATTATTAATTACAAATAAAAATAAATATATTGGTATAACTACATTATACCGCATAATTAAAGTGAGATGTTTTTAAACCCATTTGATATCAAAAACTACCCCCCAACCGATAACAAGCTTTAATCAATTTATGGTATTGATTTTAATTTCAATTATATTTGAAACTATTCTGATTTTAAAATAAACTATGCAAAATTTACTTCAAGAGATAAGCCATCGATGCTTTTTAAATCCCGAACTACAACAAAGCATTGTTAATAGTTTTAAACTCAAAGAAGTCACCAAAGGCACAAAGCTTTTAACTCAGGGTAATAAAGCTAACAGTTTATATTTCATTAAAAAAGGGATTTTGCATAATTACTATTATCATGATGGCAAACAAATATCCTCATGGTTTTATGCCGAAAACCAATTTGTTACTTCGTGGCATAGTTTCTATATTCAAAAACAAAGTTTTGAATCTATAGAATGTTTAGATGATTGTATCCTTTATGAAATCAGCTATCAAAGCTATCAAAAACTTATAGCCGATTTTGCCGCTTTTGGAAATTTTGCACGATTATTAGCTGAGGAGATGCTTATTTTTCTTGATGAATTTTCCAAAGGTTGGTCATTCCTTACCGCCAAGGAAAAATATCAATTATTACTATCATATTTCCCTGGTATAGAATTGCGGGTAAAACTAGGCTATATTGCTTCTTTTCTTGGTATTTCACAAGAAACTTTGAGTAGGTTACGTGCTGAAAGCTGACTTTTTGATGTAGATCAAAAAAATACTCAACCGGTCATCAGATATTTGCATAAAACAATAACAATTATGACAAATTCCACATTACTATTTAGAAGTTTGGCCATTATAATCTTTATAGCCGGTTGCGCACATTTAGTAAGCTATACTTCAAAAAACAAAACAGCTAAATCAGATATTTCGGTTGAAACAGTGAATTCTGAAACTCATTTTCAAAAAACAGAGCATCCTTCCCAATCACAAAAGGAGGTCATCAATCAAAAATCTCATGATATTATAGGAACCTGGAAGGTTAACTACAATACTGCTGATTTTGAAGGCGCTATTGTTTATGAAATTAAAAAAGAGAACAAGCGGTTTAATGCCTATACAATTGCATATCAGGATAAAGACGGAAATAGCCAAAAGGCTGAAAACACCAAAGTTTTAAAAATAACAACATTTGATGGTTATAAAGGCAAAGGGATATATATAACTACATTTGAAGGTAAACAATACAATATACCATGCGAGATCACTTTTAGTGATAAAAATTCTTTTGATTTAAGTTACGATTATTACGGCTATAGTGATATAGAAACCTGGAAAAAACAATAGTTATGATTGAATTTCTTTCTAAAAAACTTAGCTGGATAGATGTAGATTACTGGTTTTATATATTCAATGACCTAAGCTTTGTCTATCTTATTTTACCTTTTTTTGTATTAGAACTTGTACGCTATGCCTATCAAAAAAGATTAAATAAAAATCTTATTTTAGATAGTGTTGCTAATCTGATCACTTTTGGGGCTTTCTTAGTAACGGAAATTATTCTTGGAATTCTGGCCTTAACAAAACTCTATTTCTGGATCTATCAAAACTTTAGCTTACCACATTTAGAACTTAATTGGTGTACAATAATTGCCTGCATTTTATTGGCCGACTTTATTTATTATTGGGAGCACCGTGCCATGCACCGCATTGGTATTGGTTGGGCCACACACACTGTACATCACAGTTCACCTCATTTCAATATGTCTGTTGCCTATCGCTTTGGCCCTTTAGATGCCATCTTACCTATTGTGTTTTTATTTCCGTTGGTAATGCTGGGCTTTGATCCAATTCTGGTCTTGCTATCTGAATTATTTGTTCAGGTGTTTCAAACATTGCTTCATACCGAAATTATCGGTAAGCTTACCAAACCGGTAGAGTTTATATTTAATACCCCCTCGCATCACCGGGTACACCACGGCTCTAACCGTCAGTATTGGGATAAAAACTATGCCGGAATTTTAATTGTTTGGGATCGTCTTCTAGGTACTTTTGAGCCCGAAAATGAAAAAGTAATCTATGGAATTTCTGAGCCTATAGACAGCGTAAACCCCATTAAAATCTTTTTTCATGGTATTTCCCGTTTCCTGATAAAATTAAAACAGATCAAAGGGTTCAGGAATAAATGTCTGGCTTTCATAAAACCACCTGATTGGGTACCGGAAGCACAACCTTTAAATCAAAAAAATGATACAAAAGGCTTCTAAAAAAGATTACATTAATTTTATGCTTATAATGCTGATATTTATTATCGGTATGATTGTAATGCTTATTTATAAAATTGAAAACCTCTGGGTCTGGACAATTTATATAGTCATTTGGACCTGGGTAGAAATGGCCGTTGCCAAAAACGTTCATTTAAAATGGTGGGTCTGGGTGCTTATCCTTTTAGGGCTTGGTATCATAGATTTAATAATTATATATCTCTTAAAATAACAGAAATCAATGCTTACAAATAATCCTTTTTTTGCTGATCTTTCAACGTATTCCCCTGAAAAAACAATTCCATTCTATGAAAATGTCTTTGAATGGAACTATTATAAAGCTGACAATTATTATACCGCTTATTTAAACGATATAGAAGTTACCGGTTTATATGAAACACCGGAAAAATTTAAACAAATGCGAATGCCTCATTTTTGGATGACATACATTCAGGTTGCTAATGTTTCTGAAACCATAGAAATTGCAAAACATTCGGGAGGTATTATTGAAGCAAACCAGGAGATGAAAGGTTTTGGTAATATGGCATTGATTCGGGACCCCAATGGCGCAGGTTTTACTGTATACCAGGGGAACATGTTAAAAAACACACGTACAAAAAGCATGGCAAACACACTTATTTGGAATGAACTACATGTGTCTGATGCTGACAACGTAATTCCTTTTTATCAAAGTATTTTTGATTGGCAGATTACTCAAGACCGGCAAGGTATTTTTACAGTTTTGAACCATCAAAAAGAACACATTGCAGATATACTGGAAATAGCCAATGATTACAAAGGGAAATATGAATATTGGGTATGTACATTTGGAGTGGATAGTTTACAAAAAACTAAAACTCAAATTTTAAAGCATGGCGGGCAGTTAGTTTTAGATGAAGGGCATAGAATGTTATTTACCGACCATTCTCACGAAGCCTTTTTCTACATCAAAGAAGTTAGCAGATAAAGATGCATTTGACGAATATACTGAGGTTTCTGATCAAACTCCGGTACAAAAAACATTGATTACAAGCTGAGTCCGTAAAGCTACCAACCGCATTGCACACAAAATCAACTAATGCCTTTATTTTTCATAAAAAACCCGCTTATAATTTCACTATCTTAGGATAATACTTAGAATAAGGTGTCCCAATAGGTTAAACACCAATCAGTCTCATACTGGATTATGAAACTTATAATTCCTGCTCATGCTTTAAATATAATAAAATGTTTAGTGGTATTTTTAGCTTAATCCACCACTCAAAAGGATTCGTATGGTAGCGGATATTTCAAAGGGATTGAATAGCCCTCAAAGCTCCGCTTTGAAAATCAAAAAACCTGGCTTACAAATTCAAGTGAGCTTGATTTGACACCAGGTTTTTTGATTTATTCGTGACCGCGGAGGGATTCGAACCCCCAACCCTCAGAGCCGAAATCTGATATTCTATCCAGTTGAACTACGCAGCCATAATTCCTGTATACACAGGAATTCTTCTATTATTGAGATAATTTAGTTTTTACTATACTTGAAATGGTTTTTCCATCAGCTTGTCCTGCCAATTCCTTACTTACCATACCCATGACCTTACCCATATCTTTCATCCCTTCTGCTCCTATTTGATCAATTGTTGCTACAACTACTTTCTCTATCTCTTCATCTGATAAAGCTTCCAGTAAAAATTGGGCAATAACATCTGCTTCAGCCAATTCTGGTGTAGCCAAATCTTCACGCCCCTGCTCAATATAAATTGCTGCACTGTCACGCCTTTGTTTTACTTGTTTTTGCAGTATTTTTAATTCTTGTTCGTCTGTTAAATCTTCTGTAGCTCCACTTTCTGTCTTTGCTAACAAAATAGCTGATTTCACTGCACGTAATGCCGTTAAAGCCGTTTGGTCTTTAGCCTTCATGGCGTCTTTTAAAGCCGACATTACTTCTTGTTGTAAACCCATTTTCTTATTTAATTAGTATGCGAAGATAATAAGAAAAAAAGATTCCTCATTATAAGGGATATGCATTTTTTTATAAATAAAAAACCCGAAAAGCTGAGGGAAACTTTTCGGGTTCACAACAAAGTAAGTCAGTAATTTATTAATCCACGTTATCGTGTAAAAATGAATTATTGCTTCTCAGTTGAATATCATCATTTTCATCCAACCCTACACTGGTTCTTGATATATCTGTTTCGGATGAATGTTTTACTTCATTTAAATCTACGCCCTGACGTTTATAAGCCGGAACTTTTTCTATGTCATCAATTTTAGAACTGTTGAATTTATAATTGAAATCCTTCATTTTACGTCTGCGTTCTTCTGCACGTTCTTTAAGCAATTCTGAAATTGGCGTATTTATAGGATCTACCTCCTGTATCTCTTCTTCCTCAGAAACGGGTTCATTTATCACTTTTCTTTCAAACACAACATCCTGATCAATTTCTTCTAAAATTTCATTTGAGCTTTTTTGGGTTTGGTTCATAGAAGATTCTACTTCTGTATAATCATCAAGCGCATAACGAATATCTCCTTCTTCATTGGTCTCAGTTACCGTAATAAGCTCTACATAGTCCTTTACCGGAATATCTTTTAAATCATCCTCATTTAAATCATATGATACAACCTCTTCTTTTTTAGGTTCTACATCTTCAGTATTTGGTGTAAGCGGCATATCAAAAGTTAGTGTAATTTGCTGCTCTTCTTCAATATAGTCTGATATCACCTCAATATCCTTAGTGTTATCATCAACATCTACTGTCATTCTTGTAACGGGCTTGATAATAAAATCTTCATCTTCTTCCATGTTAGCACTCACTTCATCATAAACCACATCAATATTTTTAATAATTTCAGAAGTTGGAATTAAATCGATGTTTTTCTGCTTCTTTGATGTTTTTTGATCGATAACCGGGCTTTCATCTTCTTCTAAATCTAATGTATGACGTACTACCGGCGGTTCTTTTTTCTCCTCCAATTCAATTATTGGAGCAATAATAACCGGTTCTTTTTCCTGGGCGTCCAATTCTTGCTCCTCCCCTAATGAATGTATCACTTTTTTTGTTTCCGTATTAGAAATCTCATCTTGTTGTTCTACATTAAATCCAGTAGCTATGATGGTAACTGCAATAGATTCTTCTAAAGCCTCATCTTCACCAACACCCATTATAATATTTGCACCATGACCTGCTTCATTTTGAATATGGTCATTGATTTCTCCAATTTCATCTATTGTAATTTCCTGAGCACCGGAAACTATTAGCAGCAATACATTTTTAGCACCGGTAATTTTATTATCATTCAATAATGGCGAATCTAAAGCCTTACGAATGGCCTCTTGCGCACGGTTTTGTCCTGATGCCAATGCAGACCCCATAATGGCTGTACCACTGTTACTAAGAACCGTTTTAGCATCACGTAAATCAATATTTTGCGTGTAATGATGTGTAATAACTTCGGCTATACCACGAGCAGCGGTAGATAACACTTCATCAGCTTTTGAGAACCCAGCCTTAAACCCTAGATTTCCGTAAACCTCCCTAAGCTTGTTATTGTTTATAACAATTAATGAATCTACAACATCCCTTAATTTTTCAATCCCTTTTTGGGATTGCTCAATACGCATTCTGCCTTCAAACTGAAATGGCATAGTTACAATACCTACTGTTAAAATGTCTAAATCTTTAGCCATTTTAGCAATAATTGGAGCAGCCCCGGTACCTGTACCGCCACCCATTCCGGCAGTAATAAATACCATTTTAGTATTTGTATCAAGCATTTGTGCTATTTCATCAAAGCTTTCAACAGCAGATTGCTCTCCTATATCCGGATTGGCTCCCGCTCCTAAGCCTTCGGTTAAATTAACACCTAACTGGATCTTGTTAGGAACACCGCTATTTTGAAGCGCTTGTGCATCAGTATTACAGATATAAAAATCTACACCTTTAATACCTTGCTGGAACATGTGGTTAATGGCATTGCTACCGCCTCCGCCAACACCAATAACTTTAATAACATTTGACTGGTTTTTGGGTAAATCAAATGAGATGCTTTCGAATTCTTTTTTGCTGCTCATAAATTCAGTTTTACTAGGGTTTGTTTGTATTTTCTTTATATTTTTAATTCAATAATTATCCTTCTATTATCATCCGATAATCTCTCTAAAATTGTCTGCTACACAATTTTTTCGTCCACTATTATTCTGCGTTATCTAAAAAATCTTTAACGCGCTCGGTTAATTTGTCAAGAAACGAACGTCTTTCCTTAACAGGCTCCTCTTTAAGGTCTTCTACTGATGTTGTTTCGGCGTCATTAACAACAGACTCTTGCTGTTCAACCTTCTTTCTTTCCTGGCGTTTTAATCCATCTAATACCAAACCTACTGCAGTTGCAAACAGAGGGCTTGTAATATCATCATCACTATCTCCGGCTAAGTGTTCATTGGGGTACCCTATTCTGGTATCCATTCCTGTTATATATTCCACCAATTGCTTTAAATGCTTTAGCTGGCTACCACCACCCGTTAACACTATACCTGCAATCAATTTCTTTTTTTGCTCTTCGTGCCCGTAGTTTTTTATCTCAACATATACTTGTTCAACAATTTCAACTACACGGGCATGAATAATTTTAGACAAGTTTTTTAAGGTTATTTCTTTAGGTTCTCTTCCTCTTAAGCCAGGAATTGACACTATTTCATTATCCTTATTTTCTCCGGGCCAAGCCGAACCAAATTTAATTTTTAATAACTCTGCCTGTTTCTCAATGATAGAGCAACCTTCCTTAATATCTTCTGTTATGACATTACCGCCAAACGGAATTACGGCTGTATGTCTAATAATACCATCTCTAAAAATGGCTAGATCTGTTGTTCCTCCTCCTATATCTATCAAAGCTACTCCCGCTTCCTTTTCCTCTTGGCTTAAAACGGCATTTGCAGAGGCCAAAGGCTCTAAGGTAATCCCTTCTAAATTCAAACCTGCGCTTTGCACACAACGCCCTATATTTCTGATAGAAGATACCTGGCCAACTACAACATGAAAATTAGCTTCCAGGCGCCCTCCATACATTCCTATGGGTTCTTTTATTTCTGCTTGCCCATCAACTTTATACTCTTGAGGTAGCACATGTATAATCTCTTCTCCCGGAAGCATAACTAACTTGTGTACCTGATTGATCAACCTGTCAATATCATCATCATCAATAACGGTTTCTGAATTAGTTCTGGTTATATAATCACTATGCTGTAAACTGCGTATATGCTGACCTGCAATACCTACCGTAACATCCTCTATCTTTATATCTGCAGCAGTTTCAGCCTCCAATACAGCTTGTTGAATTGATTGAATAGTTTGCGTAATATTATTTACTACTCCGCGATGTACACCCAAGCTTTTAGATTTACCTATACCTAAAATCTCAACTTTGCCGTATTCATTTTTACGACCAATCATTGCCACAATCTTTGTGGTTCCTATATCTAACCCTACTGCTAAATTATGCTCCATAGCTTAAATTTTGGTACATATTACTTGGTTTTCAAACTGTAAATTCACTTTACTATAACTACTCAGAGTCTTATCTTTTAAGTTTTTCTTATAAAACGCTTTAAGGTTATTTATTTTTTTATTTAAAAATTTAGTATCCCCTAACTGCACTAAAAACTTATCTTTTCTCAATCTTAAGCTCAGTTTACTATTAATATCCTGATGAATTTCAATAACATGCTTTCTCAGGAATTCATCATTCTTAACTTTAATAGCAACTTTATAGACGCTTTTTAAATTATTTTTTTCAATATATCCAGTAACTAAGGGTACTCTGGCAGAATAGTTTTTTGACAATGGCATAAACGCACCTTCGTCATCTATGTAATAAGATGCATTTGTACTTACTCTTGCAATTGGTGTCTTTTGCTCTATTTGGGCGTTAAGTATACCATTTACAGCAACATACACTTCTGCAGTTTTTATCATCGGATTAGATTTGAGGGCATTTTCTAATTCATTCAAATCTAAAGTTTCTTTGGGCACGTTTTTAACCCCCTTGTAATTTTGTATTAACAATTTACTAACAGTTTCGTTAGTAATAAAAAGATTGTTTTCTCCAATAAATTCAATATTTGGCTTTGATATTAACCTATCATCATTTCTATGCGTTGCAAATGCATAGAAAAAAACCGTTAGACCAAACAGTACAATCATTTTTATATAGCTCCAATTAACTCGCAATACTCAATTCTTTTTTAATACGTTTAACCTCTTCCCCAATATCTCCGGCCCCAATAGTCAAAATAACCTGGGCATCACTTCTACTTATCTCTCGCAATAGATTCTCTTTACCCACCAACTGCTTATTATTGTTATTGACTTTCCCTAATAACCATTCTGAGGTTACTCCTTCAATTGGCAGCTCTCTTGCCGGGTATATATCCAATAAAATTAACTCATCAAACTGTGACAAACTTTTTGCAAAATCATCTATAAAATCTCTTGTTCTACTAAATAAATGCGGCTGAAAAATGGCCAATACTTTTTTATCAGGATACATTTCTCTAACGGCCTGATGTACGGCATTAATTTCTTCAGGATGGTGCGCATAATCATCAATAAAAACTAAATCATCGGTTTTTATTTGATAACTAAACCTACGCTTAACCCCTTTATAAGATGCTAAAGCTTTGGCGAGCTGCCGGTGAGGGCAACCATATTCCACAGCCATCGCCAAGGCTATTAACGCATTAGACAGATTATGTCTACCAGGTAGGTTAAATTGTAATTGTTCAAGTACTGTTTTTGGTGTTTTGACATCAAAAACATAAGTACCATTTTCTATTTTTATATTTTGAATTGAATAATCCGAATTATCTTCTAATCCATAGGTTATCCCTTTTAAAGGCAGCCCATTTCTAACAAATAACCTTCCATTAGGTTTCAACCTATTGGAAAATTCTTCAAATGATTTTTTTAATGAAGATGAATCACCATAAATATCTAGATGATCAGCATCCATTGATGTTACACAAGCTAGGTCTGGAGACAGTGTTAAAAATGAACGATCAAACTCATCAGCTTCTACAACTGAAACCTCTGTACCATTTAAAATTAAATTGGACTCATAATTTTCGCTAATACCCCCAAGGAATGCAGTTAACGGCACATTACAAACATTCATTAAATGCCCTAAAATACTGGTTGTTGTAGTTTTACCATGTGTTCCGGCTACCGCTAAACAAAATGTATTTTCAGTAATCACACCTAATACTTCCGATCTTTTATATACCCGGTAGTCATTATCTTTAAAATAATTTAGCTCTACATGGTTTTCAGGAACTGCCGGAGTATAAACTACAAGTGTTTTTTCTGCATCTAAAAAGGCTGATGTTATATTTTTAACTGCATCGTCAAAATGAACCTCAACACCTAATTCTATTAAACTATCGGTTATTTCTGTACTGGTTTTATCATAACCGGAAACCGTCTTACCCTTTGCTTTAAAATAACGTGCCAAGGCACTCATACCTATACCTCCTATACCTATAAAATAAACGTTATTTATATGCTCTAAGTTCATTTGCTTTCTTTAAGAAGTTTTTCAACCTCATCTACAATTTCATTGGTAGCATCTACCAATGCTAACTTTTTAATATTTTCTCCTAATTCTTTCTGTCTTTCCGATGATGCCACAAGTTGAGAGAACTTGTTTTCAAAATCTGCATCCAGATCCTCTTCTTTAATTATCATAGCCGCATCATTGTTTACAATTGCCATGGCGTTTTTAGTCTGATGGTCTTCTGCCACATTAGGTGATGGAATAAAAATAACCGGCTTACCAACAATACAAAGCTCAGAAACCGAACTTGCCCCTGCTCTTGAAATTACTATATCTGCAGCTGCATAAGCAAAATCCATATTATTCAAAAACTCATAAACCTGTACGTTATTAGTATTATTATAAATTTTATACTGCTGATAGTACAGCTTACCGCACTGCCAAATAATTTGAATATTCTGTGTATCAAAAAAATCCAGCTCTTTTTCAATAAGCTCATTAATTCGCCTTGACCCTAAACTCCCTCCAATAATTAGCAACGTATATTTGCCATGCTTTAGATCAAAAAAATCTTTCGCTTCAACTGTTTTTGTATCTACATTTAACAACCCCTGCCTAACCGGATTACCTGTTTTAATAATTTTATCTTCAGGAAAAAAACGCTCCAAACCATCATACGCCACACATATTTTCTTTGCTTTTTTTGCTAATAGTTTATTTGTAATACCAGGGTAAGAGTTTTGTTCCTGAATTAATGTTTCTATATTATTTGAAGCAGCCATATATAACAATGGCCCGCTCGCAAAACCGCCAGTACCAATAGCCACATCTGGCTTAAAGGACTTAATAATCTTACGAGCTTTCCAAAGGCTACTAATTACTTTAAAAGGAAATGATAAATTCTTTAATGTTAATTTGCGTTGAATTCCGGAAATCCAAAGCCCTTTTATCTCATACCCTGCTTGTGGCACCTTTTCCATCTCCATTCTATCTTTTGCCCCCACAAACAAAAATTCAGCATCCGGATAACGAGATTTTAACTCATTTGCAATAGCTATTGCAGGGTAGATATGACCTCCTGTTCCTCCTCCTGATAATATGATTTTATAATTACTCATCAAATAGTTTCTGATAGGATTTCTAATGGGTTTTCTTCGTTTATTTCCTGTTCTTTGATTTCTTCTCGTTTTGCACTTACACTTAATATGATTCCAATGGCAAGGCAAGTCATCCAAATAGAGGTTCCACCGCTACTTATTAGCGGTAATGTTTGCCCTGTAACAGGAAATAATTCAACTGCTACAGCCATGTTTATTAAAGCCTGAAATACTATAGGTAACCCAACTCCCAACACTAAAAGCTTTCCAAAAATCGTATCTGACTTCTGAGCTACGATAACAATTCTAAATAATAGCCATAAATACAACGTCATTATTACAAATCCTCCAACTAGCCCATATTCCTCAATAATAATAGCGAATATGAAGTCTGATGACGATTGCGGTAAAAAGTTTTTCTGCAAGCTTTTTCCCGGCCCCACTCCTTGTATACCTCCTGTAGCAATAGCTATTTTAGCCTTTTCAATTTGGTAGTCAGCTTCTGTATCCTCCGGATTAGTAAAACTCTCTATTCTACCCATCCAGGTATCAACCCTGTTAGGCATTGCTTCGGGAAATGCTTTAGCCACTAAAACAAATAACGCTAATACCGCAATCCCTGAACCGATAATAACTGCTAAATACCTGATTGGATATCCTCCTAAAAACACCAGCATAATCACCATTAAAAATACAATAGCTGTAGTTGAAAAATTTGCAGGTAAAATAAGTATCAAAACCAAAAAAACAGGTAACCATAGCGGCAAAATAGAATCCTTAAACGATATGACCTCATCCTTTATTTTTGACATATATCTGGCCACATATACAAATAACACTACAGCTGCCAGTGTGGAAGTTTGAAAGGACATCCCAACAAAAGGAATTTGAATCCATCTACTGGCATTGGCTCCTTCAATAGTTGTTCCTTGTAACATAGTTAACCCTAATAGTACAAGCACCACCGGCACCATCACCAACGAAAGCCCTTTAAAATATCTATAAGGGATTTTATGCACACCATACATGATAGCAAACCCCAATGTTAAGTGCACAAAATGTTTAACAAAAAAAGTAAATGTACTGCTTCCTCCTCCTTTGTATGCCAGGTTACTCGCAGCACTATAAACCGGTAGAAACGACAGTATAGCCAATAGCGTAACTATGGCCCAAATTAGTTTATCTCCTTTTATGTTTTTAAATACTGTTTGCACAACTATATTTATAAATTTCTCACAGCTTCTTTAAATTGACGTCCGCGGTCTTCATAATTCTCAAACAAATCAAAGCTTGCACATGCCGGTGAAAGCAAAACATTATCACCAGGTTCTGCCAACTTGTATGCTATTTTCACAGCTTCATTCATAAACTGTGTCTCAATAATAACGTCTACCATATTTCCAAAAGTGTTCATCAATTTATCATTATCAACACCTAGACAAATTATGGCTTTCACTTTTTCATTAACAAACGAGAATAACTCTTCATAATTATTCCCCTTATCTACGCCACCAACAATCCAAACCGTTGGTGTATCCATGCTTTCCAAAGCATAGTATGTGGCATTAACATTTGTGGCCTTAGAGTCATTTATATACTGTACCTTGTTTATTTTTAACACCTGCTCTAAACGGTGTTCTACGCCTTGAAAATTCTCCAAACTCTCTCTAATGGTTTGCTTTCTTATTTTTAGCAAATGCGCCACAGTAGAAGCTGCCATTGCATTTTTAATATTGTGCTTCCCTTCTAATGCTAATTTTGTTGTAGGCATAATGATTTGATTATTATTTATTGTTAGTCTAATATTATTTTTATCTAAATACGCGCCATTTTCTATTGGTCTCTCCAATGAAAATGGCAATAATGTGGATTGAACCGGATTATTTTTCAAATGATCAACTATTACATCATCATCTGCATCATAAATCAAATAGTCTTCTTTTGTTTGATTCATTGCAATTCTAAACTTTGAATTGATATACTTCTCAAATTTGTAATCATACCTATCCAAATGATCTGGTGTAATATTGGTAATCACCGCTATTTTTGGTTTAAAGTCAATAATATCATCCAATTGAAAACTACTGATCTCTAAAACGTAATTCCCAAACCCTTCCTCTAAAACCTGTTTAGCAAAACTATCTCCTATATTTCCTGCCAATCCAACACTCAATTCCTGTTTTAGTACATGATGTGTTAAACTTGCAGTAGTTGTTTTACCATTACTTCCTGTTATTCCAATAATAGTTGCTTCAGTAAATTTTGAAGCAAATTCTATTTCAGAAACCACCGTTATTCCTTTCGTTTTAATTTGGCTTATTAAAGCCACCTTATCAGGAATACCCGGGCTTTTCATAACAATATCTGCATTCAGGATTTTAGATTCCGTATGGGTTTGATCTTCCCATTCAATCTCATTATGTATAAGAACTTGTTTATATTTTTCTTTTATTTTTCCTTTATCTGAAACAAATACATCATATCCTTTTTCCCTTGCCAAAAGCGCTGTTCCCACACCACTTTCTCCTCCTCCCAATATGACCAATCTTTGTTTTGTCATTTCTATATTGATACGCTTCGACTACGCTCAGCATAATACCTTTTATCTAATTTTCAATGTTACAATAGACACTATAGCCAGTAAAATGCCTATAATCCAAAATCTTGTAACAATCTTACTTTCATGATACCCTAATTTCTGATAATGATGATGTAATGGTGACATTTTGAAAATACGCCTTCCTTCTCCGTACTTTTTTTTGGTGTATTTAAACCAACTCACCTGCATAACAACCGATAAGTTCTCTGCTAAAAATATGCCGCACAATAATGGTATTAGCCACTCTTTTCTAACTGCAATGGCTATTACAGCTATAATCCCTCCAATGGTCAAACTTCCTGTATCCCCCATAAATACCTGAGCTGGAAATGTATTATACCAAAGAAAACCTATAAGTGCCCCGACAAAAGCTGCAATATAAATTGTGATCTCTTCTACTCTGGGGATATACATGATATTCAGATATTCCGAAAAAACAATATTACCTGACACCCAGGCAAAAATCCCCAATGTAAGCACAATAATTGCCGACGACCCTGCTGCCAATCCATCTATCCCGTCGGTTAAATTAGCGCCGTTAGACACAGCTGTTATAATAAAAATAGATGCAAGAATAAAAATAACCCAGGCATATTTTTCAAGGCCAGGACTTATCCATGTTATAAGTTTAGCGTAATCAAATTCATTTCCCTTTACAAAAGGAATGGTAGTTTTAGTTGATTTAATTTCATCCTGAAATAGTTTTGAAGGCGATATATTTGGATTTTCAGCCACCAAAGCCTGTCGTTCTTCCTGCGGAAGCTTTTCCTTCATGGTTACATCCTGATGAAAGAACAACGTTGCCCCAACAATTATTCCTAAGCCAATTTGCCCTAAAACTTTAAAACGCCCTTTTAGCCCTTCTTTGTCATTTTTAAACTTTTTAATATAATCATCAATAAAACCAATAGTTCCCATCCAAAGTGTTGTCACTATCAACAAGATGATATAAATATTTTCTAGTTTTGCTAATAGCAATACTGGAATTAAAGTTGCCAGAATAATAATGAGACCTCCCATAGTTGGCGTTCCCGCTTTTTCTTTTTGCCCTTCAAGCCCTAAGTCCCTTATAGTCTCTCCCACTTGTTGCTTTAATAAAAAACGAATAATTCGTTTTCCATAAATAGTTGAAATCAAAAGCGATAAAATCATTGCAAAAGCAGCCCTAAAAGTTATATAACCAAAAAGCCTAGCCCCCGGAAAGTGAAATTGTGTTTCTATATATTCAAATAGATAGTATAACATTTAATTCTCTAATTTATATTTGCCAACTGCTTTAAGAATGACATTATTATTTTTGTAATTGTTTTAAAAACTCCTGTACTATTTTAAAATCATCAAAATCATAGCGCTGCCCTTTAACTTCCTGATAGGTTTCATGCCCTTTACCAGCAATTAAAATAATATCGTTGGGTTGAGCCATTTGACATGCTGCTTTAATAGCTTGCTTTCGGTCTTCTATGGTTAGTGCTTTTTTAAAGTTCTGTGGTTCAACCCCACTTTCAATGTCTTTTAAAATCTCTCCCGGATTTTCACTTCTGGGATTATCGCTCGTAAAAATTACTTTTGTACTTAAGGCCGTGGCAATATGCCCCATTTTAGGCCTTTTAGTTTTATCTCTGTCTCCCCCACAACCTACTACTGTAATAAGTTCTTCGTTCTTTGTTCTTATACTGTTGATGGTTCCCAACACATTTTTTAACGCATCAGGAGTGTGCGCATAATCTACAATGGCTGTAATCTTTTCATCAGAAATGATATACTGAAAACGTCCACTCACACTTTCCAGATCACTTATTAACCTTAAAATCTCAACCTTTTCAAGACCTAACAGCTCTGCCGTAGCATAAATAGCTAATATGTTATATGCATTAAAGTTCCCCACAAGCTTTGTCCACACTTCACTATCATTTACCTTAAGCAATAAACCTCCAAATTGATTTTCCAGAATTTGAGATTTATAGTCCGCATATTGTTTTAGAGCATATGTATATTTTCTGGCCTTTGTGTTTTGAAGCATCACCAACCCATTCTTATCATCTACATTTGAAAGTGCAAATGATTTACCAGAAAGCCCATCAAAGAACCTTTTCTTCACATCTCTATACTCTGCAAAAGTTTTATGATAATCCAGATGGTCATGAGACAGGTTAGTAAAAATACCTCCTTCAAAACGCAAGCCTTCAGTTCTGTATTGATGAATCCCATGCGAGCTTACCTCCATAAAACAGAACTCAACACCTGCAATATTCATTTTGCTTAAACACTCGTTTATTGTTAATGAATCCGGTGTAGTATGCGTTGCCGCATATTCAGTTTCATCGATCATAATTTTTACGGTAGACAGTAAACCTACTTTATAGCCTGCCTTTTTAAACAACTGATACAACAAGCTAGCTACTGTTGTTTTCCCATTAGTACCTGTAACTCCAACAAGTCTTAAGTTTTCTGACGGGTTCTCATGAAAATTAGATGCAATAATCGCTAGGGCTTTATTAGAATTATCTACTTCCACATAAGTTACTCCATCTATTAAATTTTCAGGTAACTTTTCACAAACAACCCCTACTGCGCCATTTTTAATTGCTTTTCCAATAAAATCATGCCCATCAGCAACCAAGCCACGGATAGCCACAAATAAATGGCCATCATCTATCTTTCTGGAATCAAAATTAATAGCACTAATACTTACACCGGTAGTGCCAACCACAGCATTTATAGTAACCTTATACAATATATCTTTTAACGCTTTCATGATGCTCTTAAAATTACTGTTTGATTAGGCCTTAGCTTTGTATTTTTACTCACTGATTGCGCTTTAACAACTCCGCTTCCATCAAGCCTAACCTTAACATCCACCTGCATATTCTCTAATAATACCACAGCATCCATTGCCGGCATACCTACTAAATTTGGCATAATAGTTTTGTAGGTTTGTGCTGTTTTATAAAACTTTTCATAAGCCTCATCTACAACTCCAACTTTCACCTCAAGAGATTCCAATTTATCTATTAGAGGCGTATCTATGTAAATTTTTTGGGCTACTCTCTTAAATACCGGACCTGACACGTCTGCTCCATAATAGCCTATTCCTTTTTCTGGTTCATGAATCACTACAATACAAGAATACTCAGGATCATCAGCAGGAAAGTACCCGGCAAATGAGGAGATATAATTTAGCTTTTCCTTATTTCTATAATCCTTTTGACAAGTTCCTGTTTTGCCTGCCATAGAAAAGTTTTTAGAATACAATCTATTTCCTGTACCATGATCTTTCTCTACAACACTCTTAAGCAATGCCTGCAACTTAGAAATGGTTTCTTTTGAGCAGATTTGCTTATTTACCACCTCTCTTTCAAAAGGTTCAATCACTCTATCAAACTCTTTAACTTCTTTTAAAAACCGAGGTTTTACCATGACACCATCATTTGCAACAGCATTATAAAATGTCAATGTTTGTAATGGTGTAAAAGACACTCCATAACCATAAGCCATCCACTGAAGTGCTATACCACTCCAACGGCCATTTTTAATTCTTGGATCAGGAATAATAGGCTTTGGCTCTCCAATTATCGGAAGATTTAAGTCATTATCAAGATTCATATCATACAACCTATCTACAAACTTTTCAGGCTGTTTTCTATAGGCCTTATCAATAACTTTTACAATTCCGGTATTAGAGGACACCTCAAATGCCTTTGCAACGGTTATCTTACCATAACCACCATGTTTTGAATCTCTAACCTTTTTTCCATAAAAGCTTATAATTCCTTTTTCTGTATCAACAACATCACTGGTATCAACCACTTTATCTTCAAAAGCTGCTGCCAGTGCCATAAGCTTGAAGGTTGAACCGGACTCATGACTTTCTCCTACCGCATAATTCAAACGCTCATAATAATGTCCGTTTTTATTTCTTCCCAAATTGGAAATAGCGCGAATCTCCCCTGTTTTGGTTTCCATTACCACTACACAACCATGATCTGCCTTATATTTTTCTAATTGCTCTAAAAGCGCATGGTGTGCTATATCCTGGATATTCACATCAATAGTAGTATACACATCATAACCATCTTTAGGCTCAACTTCATTAGCATCACTCAAAGGTTTCCACTGCCCTTTACCTATCTTTTGTTTTTTACGATGCCCATCAACACCTCGCAGATATTTCACACCAAAAGCACCATCAATACCAGGCCTTGTTATATTTCCTTTTTCATCAATACGCTCATAACCAATAGTACGTTGTGCTATCCCACCCATAGGATGCTCACGCTTTGTTGTTTGCTCAACAATCAACCCTCCTTTAAATGCTCCAAGTTTTAACAATGGAAAATTCCTCAACCTTATATAATCAGAATAACCAATATTTCTAGCCAATAAATAATACCTGTTTTTATTCGCCCTTGCTCTTCGCAACTGCTTTTCTAACTTATTTGAAGATTTTCCGGAATACTTTGAAAGTGAATCACAAAAAGGTTTTATGTACTTTTCAAAAGTTTTTACTGATGGCGTTACAGCATCAAATCTAATATCATACTTAGGAATTGATGTTGCCAACAAATTACCATTAACAGAATACACATTACCTCTGTTTGCCGGTATTACAACATCTTTAACAACACGTTCAGTAGCCAAAGCCCTGTATTTGTCCCCTTGCAAAAACTGAATACTCAACAATTTAAATACCACAGCAAGGCCGAAGATGAACATACATCCTGCTATAAAATACAAACGGTTCAATATGTTCTTTTCGTTTACTGCCAAGATTGAACTTTAATTTTGAGTTTTGACTATAATCTTATTTGGCGGATTATCAGAAAGCGACAATCCTTTCTCTTTCATGACTTTAATAACATGCGATTCCATTTTAAGTTTCATCAATCTGGAACGACCATCAAAAAAATTAGATCGCATTTCTTTAACCTCATTTTTCATTCGCGCTATCTGATACACTTTTTTATCAGCGCTATGCGAACTTGCAATCATTATCAAGGCAAGACCAGAAACAAACAATATAAATCGCCAGTTTCTAAACGAATCTTCACTGACTAAAAAAGTCCCTTTTAATATGTTATAGATTTTTTTCTTCACTTATACTTTTTCTGCTATTCTAAGTTTTGCACTTCTTGCCCTGTTGTTTATTTTAATTTCTTCTGCCGTTGGCACTATTAACCCATTAACTTTTTTTAACGGTACTTCAAAATTCCCATACATATCACGCTCAGGCTCCCCTTCAAACATACCATTTCTAATAAATCGTTTTACCAACCTATCTTCAAGAGAGTGATAGGAAATAAAACTTAAACGCCCCCCATCATCCAAAAGTTCCGGTGTTTGCAGCAAAAATTCTTTCAAAACCTCAATCTCCTGATTCACCTCTATTCTAATAGCCTGATAAATCTGAGCCAGCACTTTATTAGCATGCCTAGGTGGCAAAAATTTTTTCAACACCGTTTTTAGCTGCTCACTAGTAACTATTGGGTTTACATCTCTCTGTTCAACTATCAATCGTGCCATTGCCGGTGCCGCTCTCAACTCTCCATACTGCAAAAGCACCTGTTTTAATTGCTCCTCCTCATATTCATTTATAACGTGAAATGCAGACAAATCATTTTGCTGATTCATACGCATATCCAAATCCGCATCAAATCTTGTAGAAAATCCGCGTTCCGCTACATCAAATTGATGAGATGACACTCCAAAATCAGCCAAAACCCCATCTACTTTTTTCACACCGTGAAATCTCAAAAAACGCTTTATATACCTAAAATTCTCATGAATAAGCGTAAATCGGCTGTCGTCAATAGTATTATTTAGCGCATCTGCATCCTGATCAAAAGCGAAAAGCTTCCCTTCATTCCCAAGGCGTCTTAAAATCTCCTTACTATGACCTCCTCCACCAAAAGTCACATCAACATACACTCCATCCGGCTTAATATTCAAACCGTCTACCGTCTCCTTTAAAAGCACTGAATTATGATATTCCATAGTCATCATCATCTTGTCCCATTACCTCTTCTGCTAAATCAGCAAAATCAACCGTTGCATCATCTATAGCCTGTTCATATAAATCTTTATCCCAAATTTCAATAATATTAATAGCCGAAGCCACAACTATATTCTTTGAAATATTTGCAAAAACAGTCAAATCTTTAGGCACCAACAAACGACCGTTTGCATCAACCTCAACTATTTTAGCCCCCGCAGTAAACCTTCTAATAAAATCGTTGTTCTTCTTTTTAAACTTATTAAGCTTATTCATTTTTTGCATAAGCACCTTCCATTCCCCCATGGGATACAACTCTAAACACTTTTGAAAAACAGAACGACGTACAACAAACCCCTCCTGCAATACTGCCGAAAGTTGTTTTTTGATAGCAACAGGCATCATTAATCTGCCTTTTGCATCAACTTTACAATCGTATGTCCCTGTTATTAAATCCAATGCGGTTAGTTAAAAAGTATACGTTTAAATTTCAAATATATTGAAAAATTTACCACATTTTACCACTTAATACCACTTTGTTAATAAATTTTCGACCAAAGTAGTTTTATGTTCGATTTAAAAAAGAACAAAGACAACAATCACGCTATCTCTCATTATATTAAGGCTTTGGATTTTTAAAAATTTCAAATTGTTAACATCTTGCTTTTTAAAAATTTCGAGATAATTTTTGTTGGAATAAGATTTTTTTTTGAAAAGCATTATTATGATGGAAATATCAATGAAATAACTATATTTGTTTTTATTGATCGACTAACTTATTAATGGCGCATAGTTTAAAAAAAGAAAGTAAATACAGTTACATTGAAGCAGGAGAAGGCACCCCAATAATTGTGTTACATGGCCTAATGGGCGGCTTAAGTAACTTTGATTCTGTAACAGATTTTTTTAGTATCAAGGGCTACAAAATACTTATCCCAGAACTTCCTATTTACTCCATGTCTTTGCTTAAAACTAATGTAAAGAGTTTTGCAAAATACCTACATGATTTCATAGAGTTTAAAGGTTACAAAGAAGTTATTTTACTTGGAAATTCACTTGGTGGCCACATTGGTTTATATCATACAAAAATGTTCCCGGAATCTGTCAAAGCATTGATAATTACAGGAAGTTCCGGACTTTATGAAAGTGCCATGGGTGGTGGTTATACCAAACGCAGTGATTATGAAGTTATAAAAAAGAAAGCCGAAGATGTTTTTTATGATCCCGCTGTAGCTACCAAAGAGATTGTTGATGAAGTGTATGAAACTGTAAATGACCGCAATAAACTTATAAAAACCTTAGCCATTGCTAAAAGTGCCATTAGACATAATATGGCTAAAGATTTACCCAATATGAATATACCAACTTGTATTATTTGGGGAAAGAATGATACTGTAACACCTCCTGATGTTGCTGAAGAGTTTAATGACCTGTTACCCGATTCAGATTTGTACTGGATAGATAAATGTGGTCATGCCGCAATGATGGAGCACCCTGATGAATTTAATACCATTATGGATACCTGGCTTCAAAAAAGGGATTTTTAAATAAAAGCTTTTTGGCCTATTTTCTCATAAATACAGATTATTAAATCATGAAAATAAAATCTGCTGAGTTTGTAATGAGTAATTCTGATGTGGCAAAATGCCCTAAAAGCAGACTCCCTGAATATGCTTTTATTGGTAGAAGTAATGTTGGTAAATCTTCATTAATAAACATGTTGACTAACCGAAAAAGCCTTGCCAAAACCTCTGGAAAACCTGGAAAGACACAACTTATCAATCATTTTTTGATTAATAAAAACTGGCATTTGGTAGACCTACCGGGATACGGGTATGCTCGTGTCTCAAAAAGCTCAAAAAAAGTATTCCAAAAATTCATCACCCAATACTTTAGTCAACGCGAACAACTTGTTACTGCTTTTGTTTTAGTTGATATTAGACACAATCCACAGCCTATTGATCTAGATTTTATGCAATGGCTAGGGGAAAATCAAATACCCTTTTCAATAATTTTCACCAAAGCTGACAAGTTAAAACCAAAAGCTATTGAAAGCCACATTGAAGACTACAAAACTATCCTTTTAGAATCATGGGAAGATATGCCCAATTATTATATTACTTCATCATCTAAAAGCATTGGTAAAGAAAGCGTTTTAAACTACATTGACCAGCTTAACAATAATATGGAGTCGGGTTCAAAATAACTTCATTTACACTAAATAATTACTCAATCTTTATTTTCCCATTCTACAAGGCAGCTCTTTTATTAAGTCTAGAGTGGCATTCATTTAAGGACTATAGCTTTTTCAAATAGACCATTTTAAGACATCATTATTGTATATTTTTACACCGTATAATTAAAAGTAATAAAATGTATGAAATGGTCAATATATATACTGTGTTTGTTTTTACTCGTATCCTGCAAAGACAAGTATAATAAAAATGCGCAGGGAAACTGGATACAAGGTACAAATCAAGAAAAATTAGAAACTATTGAAAATCAGTTTCGGGGGTTTGATCTGGCAATGATAGAAACAGGATACCGTTACCAAGAACTCTATTGGGCCGGACAAGATGAAAATTGGGAATATGCTAATTATCAAGTTGAAAAAATTCGAAAGGCCATTGAAAATGGTTTAGACCGAAGGCCAAAACGTGCAAAATCAGCAGA
Source organism: Alterotamlana spongicola (assembly GCF_035818475.1). NCBI lineage: Bacteria > Pseudomonadati > Bacteroidota > Flavobacteriia > Flavobacteriales > Flavobacteriaceae > Alterotamlana > Alterotamlana spongicola. Next base: position 1,997,365 of record NZ_JAYMGV010000001.1, on the reverse strand, counting down.
ACACTTTTTAAATGTAGCGCTTCCTGAAATGGAAGAAGCGTTAAAAGAACAAGACACCGTAGTTTTTAATAAAAATTTTCAAATGCTTAGCAGTAGCTGTATCAGTTGTCATGCCATGGAAAAAGTCCCATACTTTACAGTAAGGAAACCTCTTTATAGACAATCACCAATTCGTAAATAAATAATTATGTTTCAGAAAATAGTTAACTCAGATCATTCAAAAACCACTATCATTATCCGTTTAATGGTAGGTATTGTTTTCCTTTCGGAAGGTATTCAAAAATTTCTTTTCCCTGCTATTCGTGGCGCGGGAAGATTTGAAAAAATAGGACTGCCGTCACCAGAATTTCTCGGGACATTTGTTGGCGCATTTGAGGTTATTTGTGGGGCACTTATATTAATTGGACTACTAACACGCCTGGCCAGTATTTCAACACTTACCATTATGTTAGTAGCTATAGCCACTACAAAATCAGAAATTTTGATCAATGATGGGTTTTGGGTGATGCTGCACGATAGTAGAACGGACTGGGCTATGTTTTTAGGCAGTTTGTTTTTAATTATAAAAGGAAGCGGAAACTGGTCTCTTGATAATTTTTTAAATAGAACTAATTATTAAAAATACCATCTGCAAAACCTATTAACAGTTATGGCAGTTAAATTAAATAAAATCAAAGAAGTCTTTTTTCTGTTTTTCAAATTAGGATGTATTGCATTTGGGGGACCAGCTGCACATATTTCAATGATGGAAAAAGAAGTTGTCACCAAGAGAAAGTGGATGACCCGTCAGCACTTTTTAGACATGGTAGGAGCTACAAATTTGGTTCCAGGCCCCAATTCAACTCAAATGACTATGCATTGTGGCCATGTAAGAGCCGGATGGGCAGGCTTATTCATAGGAGGACTTTCATTTATTACTCCGGCAGTTTTCTTTACCCTGGCTCTGGCCATCATCTATACTGAGTACGGAGAAGTTCCTGCCATAGCTCCTTTTTTCTACGGTATTAAGCCAGCTGTTATAGGAATTATCTTTGATGCATCATTTAAACTTGGCAAAAAAGCATTTAAGTCGTGGCATTTGATTGCTCTTGGTATTTGCATTGCTGTATTATCACTATTAGGAATAGATGAATTTATTTTAATCCTTGTCAGCGGCATAATAGGAATGATCTGGCTAAACATATTAAGCAATAAGAACCACACCTCTATTTTTGCTCCAATATTATTACTAATAAAACCAATTGGAATTGCTGCTAGTAATAGTTCTATTTTTATTTCTTTTTTAAAAATAGCTCTGGTTTTATTTGGTAGTGGCTATGTACTCATAGCCTACATTGACGCTGAACTTGTAGAAAATTTGGGATGGCTTACTAAACAACAGCTTTTAGATGCCATTGCCATGGGACAATTTACACCAGGCCCCGTATTAACTACAGCTACTTTTGTTGGCTATCAATTAAATGGTATCTCTGGCGCACTATGGGCTTCACTTGGTATGTTTTTACCATCCTTCTTTTTAGTGGGTTTGTTAGTTAAACTCATCCCCTGGTTAAGGAAATCAAAAATGCTCTCAAAATTCCTGGATGCTGTAAATGCTGGTGCAGTTGGTATTATGATTGCCATATCATTAAAATTAGGTTATGAATTGGCTTTTGACTGGCGCGCTCTGGTTTTGATGGGAATTAGCACTTTTGTTGCCTTTAAGCTCAGGCAAGTAAGTTCTTTCTGGATAATTATAGGCGGTGGTTTGCTTGGGTATTTGTTATTTATGATACCCTAAAACAACTAACTTTTAACATCTAAAGCATCTCTAAGTGCATTACCTATAAGCATAAAAGCCATAACCAAACTCATAATACAAAGCCCTGGAATAATTGCTAAATAAGGTTTTCCAAGAATAATATAATTATAATGATCTTTTATCATTGCCCCCCAGCTAGCCATAGGCGGTTGTGCACCTATTCCCAAAAAGCTTAGTCCACTTTCAATTAAAATAGCCGCAGCAAAATTAGCTGCAGAAATCACAATCACCGGCGCCATTATATTAGGTAGAATATGTTTGGTTATGATCCTAAAATCTGTATACCCTAAAGCTCTTGCCGCTGTAACATACTGCATTTCTTTAACGCTGATTATTTGTCCTCTCACTATCCTGGCCACCTCTACCCACATAGTCAGTCCTACCGCTATAAACACCTGCCAAAAACCTTTTCCCAAAGCTAGCGTAATTGCTATTACCAATAATAATGTTGGTATAGACCATGTCACATTAATCATCCACATAATAGCCGCATCAACCTTACCTCCAAAATAACCAGCCAAACTCCCCATTAAAACCCCTATTAACAGAGAAATAAACACAGCTACAAAACCGATAAAAAAAGATATCCTTGCTCCAACCAAAATCCGACTTAGCAAATCACGTCCATACTTATCTGTTCCGAACAAAAATGTCTTTTCTTTTATAAAACCCTCTACCAAACTTTCAGAGAACACAGATAACTCTATTTTTTTTTTAGCACCTTTTATACCGTCTGAAACATATTCTGTATACACCAAAACATGTTCCTTAATTTTGTAATCTGAAATGGGGATTTCTGTATCGGCAACTTTCTTTCCAAAAAATATTTTATGAATAGCACCCTGCTCCATTTGTATTTCAGATGGCAGTGTGAGCATAGTTACTTTAAATCCAGGTTTTTTTGAATGAATTGATAAATGCATCTGGTTTGCATGCTGTGAGTTATCAGGTGCAATTAAATATGCAAACACAGAAACCAAACCAACTAAAGCAATAAAACAAAAACTAAAAACGCCCCAAAAGTTTTTTCTAAACTTTTGGAGCGCTAATTGTTTTAGTGAGTTTGATTTATGAGTCATAAATAACCTCCTTTATTTTTTCACTTTTACAGTATTTGATGCTACTTTTTTTATCGGGTAAGCTGTTTTTAAATCCTCTAATACATTCAAAGCCTCTTCAATATAAACATCCTGACTCAAGCTTTGATGCCAACGTTCTCGCTTTTCCTTTAAATCTGTAGTATCTTGATTAAACAGTGATTTCTCAAAACTGGTAGATTCAAACGTTAAGTTTGTTTGATAGTCAGAAATCGCTTCAAAACGTTTAGATTCTTCTTCATTCAATTCTATTTGAGCTTTGTATTTCTCATAGTTCAAAGAAAATGTTGTTTCATCAATTTTACTTTTCACCCATTTGGCATTTTCATCAATCAATTTTAGTTGATCATTATTACTCATACGCTCTTTACTCTTTGCTATAGTCATTTCATAATCAAAATAACTCTCCCAAGGCGTATAGTCTGCCGCATCTATTTCATCCCATGGCAATGGATTACTTTTATCTTTTTCGCCCACATCTATATAGCTAAAACGCCCAGGCACCTCTACATCACTTTTTACACCTTCAAGCTGTACCGAACCTCCATTTATTCTATAATATTTTTGCGTTGTTAAAGCTAAAGCTCCTAAATCTCCGCTAGTGTTATTTCTAAGCATATTGTTCAAATTAATCACATTTTGAACAGTTCCCTTTCCATAGGTCTGCTTGCTACCTATCACTATGGCTCGTTTATAATCTTGCATTGCTGCTGCCATAATCTCTGATGCAGAAGCTGATATTTCATTCACCAGAATCACCAAAGGACCATCCCATGCTATAGATTTGTCTCTATCTCTCAAAACTTCTTTAGCTTCTCCGGTTGAACGCACTTGTACTATAGGCCCGTCCTTTATAAATAAGCCTGCCATATCTACCACCGTAGGAAGCGATCCTCCTCCATTATTACGCAGATCCAGCACCAAGCCTTCTATACCCTCCGCCTTTAAATAATCTATTTCTTTTTTAACATCTTTAGCTGCATTTACATTTTTATAATCCTGAAAATCAACATAGAATGCCGGTAAATTAATAACCCCAAACTTCTTGTCTTCTTTTCCAACTATGGAAGACTTTGCATAAGTTTCAACTAACTCTACAACATCCCTGGTAATAACCACATCTTTAATAGTACCATCAACTTTTTTAATTGTTAACGTGACTTGGGTTCCTTTAGGCCCTTTTATGTATTTGATAGCATCATTGATTCGCATACCAACAATATTTACAGGAAACTCTTCATCTTCCTGCTTTACTTTCAAAATAACATCCTCAACTTCAAGCTCTTTGCTTCTCCAGGCTGGACCTCCAGAAATCAATTCTACAATTTTAATATAATCCATACGCTTTTGAAGTCTGGCTCCTATACCTTCCAGCTTTCCAGACATACGCTGATCAAAATCTTCCTTATTTTTAGGTGCTAAATAATACGTATGCGGATCATACTTTTCAACAATGGTATTTACATAAACGGCAAACCAATCTTCTCGTTTTAAATCATCAATATTATCATTAAAGAAAACATTAATAGAGTTTAAAGTGGCTTCTCGAGCCTCTTTTTCCATTTCAGCTTCTGATTTCATAACATATGCCGGATCCTTTTCTTTTGCTTGTTTTTCCTGCTTATATAAATCATCATAATTTGAAATGGTAGAAAATTTAAGTTGCTTTCTCCAGCGATCCTTCATTTGTTTTTTGCTTTTCACAAAATCAATTTTATCATAATCAGTTTCAAAAGTCTCGTCAATAGTATAGTCAAAAGGCGTAGATAATACTTCTTTATAAATTTCTTTAGCCTCTGCTATACGCTTTAACAAACGCTCATTTACTACATTAAAGAATGTAATATCTGTTGATTTAAGTTGATCGTCAATTAACAATTTGTATTTTTCAAAGTCCTTATAATCCGATTGATAAAAATAGCGTTTTACCGGATCAACAACCCCAATGTAATTATCAAATAAACCTTCAGAGAAGGTGTCATCCATAGCAATAGGATCAAAGTGCCCCTGTTCTAAAACAAACGTAATTATTTGCACTAACAGTTTGTCTTTATCCGGGTTGCTAAATTTTTTAGAAGTAAAACTACACGAAGCAAATGCCAATAAAAGCAAAAGCGACAAAATCTTATAATTCCTTTTCATAATATTCTTCATCTATTAATTATTTGATTTCTTGAAAGAAAACACAATTTATTTTTCACTAAAATAAAGAAAAAACCGTGCCAACACAGGGAATCGCTACTAATTTTTTGTTAAACCGAAGAAATTACGTGTTTACTGCCTAATTTATGTATTTTAGCGATGCTATTTAAAGATAAAAATGACCAAGAGACCACTTATTCTAGTAACTAATGACGATGGGGTTAATGCGCCGGGAATCAGAAACTTAATCCACATTATGAATACCATTGGTGACGTTGTGGTTGTAGCTCCTGACAGTCCCCAAAGTGGTATGGGGCATGCCATAACCCTTAACTCAACGTTACACGCTGAAGAAGTAAAATATGATAATGGACCACAAAAAGAGTACAGTTGCTCAGGTACTCCGGCCGATTGTGTAAAACTGGCTGTAAGAGAGCTTTTAGACAGAACACCGGATTTATGCGTTTCTGGTATTAACCATGGCTCAAACTCTTCAATAAATGTGATTTACTCTGGAACTATGAGCGCTGCTATTGAAGCTGGTATTGAAGGGATTCCTGCCATTGGGTTCTCACTGTTGGATTATGGTTGGGGTGCAAACTTTGAACCTTCAAAGTCTTTTGTTAAATCTATCACGGAAAAAGTTTTAAAACACGGTATTCCAAACGGCCTGGTTTTAAATGTTAATATTCCCAACATTACAGAAGGTGGTATTAAAGGTATTAAAGTTTGCAGACAAGCTAAAGCCAATTGGGTTGAAGAATTTGATAAGCGCAAAACACCTCAGGGCAAGGATTATTATTGGCTTACGGGTAAATTTGTTAATTTAGACGGAGGGGAAGACACTGATGAGTGGGCTCTTAAAAATGGATATATCTCCATAGTTCCTACCCAGTTTGACCTTACAGCCCATCACTTTATAAAAGACTTAAATACATGGAATTTAAATGAATAAAAAAGATATTTTTATCGGCATGCTTGTTGGCCTAATTGCAAATGGTATAGGTTTGTTTTTTGCAGCAAACCTATTAGGACGAGGTGATGATTTTGTAATGGTTATCAAAGCTGCCGCTAACGAAGGGTTTTTGGGAAAACTTATTAGTCTGGGTGCTATTTTAAACTTAATAGCTTTTTTTATTTTTATTAGAAAAAAACAAGATTACAGAGCAAGAGGGGTTTTACTAATAACTGTATTTATTGCTGTATTTACTTTTGTTTTTAAGCTTTTCTAACTAAAATTAGTTTGATTAAAAGATAATTATCACGTGAAATATTACATACTTGCTGGAGAAGCTTCGGGCGATTTACACGGTTCAAACCTAATAAGAGCATTGCAAAAAGAAGATGCAAACGCCAATATCAGGTTTTGGGGTGGTGATCTTATGCAAGAGGCAGGCGGTACTCTTGTAAAACACTATAAAGAACGTGCATTTATGGGGTTTACTGAAGTCATACTAAACCTCGGTAAAATATTCAAACTTATTTCATACTGTAAAAGCGAGATTGAATCTTTCAACCCTGATGTTATTGTTTTTATTGACAATTCCGGCTTTAATTTGAGAATTGCTAAATGGGCAAAGCAAGCTGGTTTCAAAACACATTATTATATTTCTCCCCAGGTTTGGGCATCAAGAGCAGGTAGGGTAAAAGCTATTAAGAGAGACATAGATGCTATGTATGTTATTTTACCTTTTGTTAAACCATTTTATAAGAAATACGGCTATGAGGTTCACTTTGTGGGACATCCATTAATTGATGCTATTAACAACAGAAAGCAAGTTGGGGAATTTAAATTCAGAGCAGAACATCAATTAAATGATAAACCTATAATTGCCCTATTGCCGGGAAGCAGAAAACAAGAAATAACAAAAATGCTTTCTGTCATGTTGAGTTTAGTTAATGAATACCCCGAATATCAGTTTGTAATAGCTGGTGCCCCCAGTCAGGATTACAGTTTTTATGAGACGTTTATAAATTCTCAAAACGTTAAATTCATAGCAAACAAAACCTATGATTTATTGAGTATTTCCACTGCTGCTTTAGTAACATCGGGAACAGCTACCTTAGAGACTGCCTTATTTAAAGTTCCTCAAGTGGTATGTTACAAAGGTAGCTCTATATCTTACCATATTGCCAAACGCATCATAACCTTGAAGTTTATTTCGTTAGTTAATTTAGTTATGGACAGAGCAGTAGTTACTGAATTAATTCAAAATGATTTCAATAAAAAACACCTGAAGCAAGAATTAGATCTCATTTTAGATCCCAAACATCGGAAAAAATTATTTTTAGATTATTATGAATTAGAAAAAACTTTAGGCGGAAAAGGCGCCAGCAAAAAAACAGCCCAATTGATCTATCAATCTATTAAACCTTAATGTATTGTTGAAAAGAATCATTTTTTGCCTTATTATTTCACTCAGTTTTAGCAATTGTAAATCTTCAAAACGGGCTAAAAACAAGTCCGCTTCCTCTAAAATTGTTATCAAAAAAAATACTGATAAGGCAACGGCTTATACCAAACCAAATAGTGAACATATCATTATTCCCAAAACCAAAGAAACACCAAGATCCAAAGCAGAGCATATCATTGCTTATGCAAAACAATTTAAGGGTGTAAGGTACAAATGGGGAGGTACTACAAAATCAGGAATGGACTGCTCCGGATTGGTTTATGAGTCTTTTAAAACTCAAAATATTGCACTTCCCAGAATATCCAGAGATATGGCTAAAAAAGGAAAAAAAATTCCTTTGAAAAAAGTAACTCAAGGTGACTTATTGTTTTTCAAAACCGGAAATAGACGGAACTCTATTAACCACGTGGGTTTGATCATTGCTATAAAAAACAACTCTATTGAATTTATTCATGCCACCAGCAGTAAAGGCGTCATAACCTCCTCTTTAAATGAAAAATACTGGCATAAGGCTTTTTACGAGGCGCGACGCATTTTATAAGATATTTCATATCTTAACTGCGCATGAACCTACTTAATTTCAGTATTATTAAATTAACCATTTGCCTAATTACCGGGGTATTTATTGGTTATATTTTTGCTGTTCCTCAGCAAATATCACTTTTTGTAACCGGCCTACTTTTAATGGTTCTTTTTATTTCCTATTGGGTTGCTAAAAAACAGTTTACTAAGACCATTTGGTTTGGGTTAACCGCTCTTATTACAATGATTTCAATAGGGGTTCTAACCACAAGTCTTCATAACCAAAAGAACTTTTCAAATCACTACACCCGTCAGCTTTCAACGCCAAAAGACAGTTTAAATACCATTACATTTAGAGTACGAGAAATTTTAAAGCAGGGGCATTATTATGACAAGTATATTATTGATCTTTTAGAAGTTGATGACAAAAGTGTTGTTGGAAAAACACTTTTGAATATCCAAAGAGACACGTTACAACCTCCTTTAGAAGTTGACAAAACTTTTACCTGTAGAACTAATTTTGTGGATCTTACTCATCCGCTAAACCCAAATCAGTTTAATTACAAGAACTACTTAGAAAAAAAATACATATACCATCAACTCTTTATATCCGGAGAACTGTTATTACCTGGTAAAAGCACTACTATTACCTTAATGGGTGTTGCCTATAGGATTAGAAAACATATAAACAAAAAACTGGAATCCTATAATTTCAAACCTGATGTACTCGCTATAATAAATGCACTTTTATTAGGTCAACGTCAGGATATAAGCAAAAGAATTTACTCCAATTACACCAATGCCGGGGCTATCCATATTTTGGCTGTTTCCGGTTTACATGTAGGGATTATTTTAATGATTTTTGGTGTAATTTTTAAACCTCTTGAAAAATTTAAACACGGAACGTTAATAAAAACTATAGCCCTTATATGCCTTTTATGGAGTTTTGCTTTAATTGCCGGATTGTCTGCCTCGGTTACCCGGGCGGTAACCATGTTCAGCATAGTTGCTATTGCTTTGAACTTAAAACGGCCTACAAACATTTACAATACATTAGCCATAAGTATGATGGTTATACTACTCTTTAATCCACTCTTTTTGTTTGATGTAGGCTTTCAACTGAGTTATTTAGCTGTGTTTTCCATTGTTAGTATTGATCCTATTTTATTTAAGTTATGGCAGCCAAAAAACAAATTATTAAAACTCTATTGGCATACATTTACCGTCACTATTTCTGCCCAACTTGGAATTATACCTGTAAGCTTATTTTACTTTCATCAATTCCCCGGTTTATTCTTTATCTCTAATCTGGTTATCATACCCCTTTTAGGTCTTATTTTAGGATTTGGTATTCTGGTATTAGCATTAGCCATTTTAAATGCTTTACCACAATTTATAGCTTCTTTGTTTGGTCATATAATTAGTTTAATGAATAGTTTTATTGGATGGGTTTCCAGCCAGGAAGCTTTTCTTTTTAAAGAGATCCCTTTTAGTCTTTTATTTGTATTTGTTTCATATCTCTTTTTGGCATCCTTGATTAATTTTTTTAGAAAAAGGAACTTCCTCAACCTTAGACTCTTCTTGATTGCTATATTAATTGTTCAAATAGCTTTTATTTATCAAAAACACACCAAGCCTCATGATGAGTTTATTATTTTTCATAAAAACAAATTCAGCTTGCTAGGGCAGGTTGGCGTGGATACTATGATTATATATCATGACTTTGACAGTCTTGCAAAATCAAACAATCATATTATTAAAGACTATGTTGTTGGAAACCATATCAACAAGCTTAAAAAAGACACTTTACGTTCTGTTTACAGGCTAAACCACAAAACGCTTTTAATAGTTGATAGTCTTGGCATATACCATATTAAATCATTTCAACCGGATTATATACTACTCAGGAAATCTCCTAAAATTAATTTAAATCGTTTAATTGATTCCTTAAATCCAAAGCAGATTATTGCTGATGGCAGTAATTATAAATCCTACATTCAAAACTGGAAGCTTATCTGCAAAAAAAGAAAACTTCCTTTTCATCAAACTTATGAAAAAGGAGCTTTTACCATTAAATACTAGTAAAACTAAATAACTTTTTTAACAATACTGTTAGCTACATCAATCCATTTTTTTGCACCTCCATGCACATATCCGGTTCTTCCCAAACTCTTCAAATTTGTTCTTCCATCATCCATTTTTTCTGCGTTCACAAAAAATACAGCAGGATATCCCCTAACCCTAAATATTTTTTGTAATTGATAATTCTGGGTTCTGGTAGCTTCATCCAACACTGTTCTTCTTGGAAAATCTAATTCAACTAAAACAACATTTTTAGACCAGACCTCAAAATCTGATGTATTAAAAACTTCACGTTGCAACCTTTTGCACCATCCACACCAATCTGAGCCTGTAAAGAATAACATTAGTGTTTTGTTTTCTTTACCCGCTACTTCAAGCGCCTTATTTATATCTGCATACCACTTTAACTCCTGGGCATTGGTATAGCTTAAGGCTAATAACACAATTAAAGAAGTTATTAATATCTTTTTCATTATCCTGATTCTACTACTGCTTAAGGCAAGTGAAGATAACCTTAGAACTCTGACTTAAACGCTTTGTAATAAGCATTAAACTCTTCTTGAGTAGTAATCTTTTTATGATCATCAGCCCCAAACATTTTTAAATATAACTCCAGTTGTGGTGGAGTTTGATAACCTTTAATAGGAGCAATTAAATCTGCTTTTTCATCAAAAAACACAATGGTAGGGTATGCATCTATTTGAAGATAACGTGCCAGTTCATGCACTGAATTTCTTCTATTTGTCAATTGTGGATTATAGTTTGGGTTGGAAAATGATTTATCCATATAATTTACCACCTCATTACCTTCTCCATTAAATTTCACCGCATAATAATTTTTGCTTACATACTCCACAACCTCAGGGTCATGAAATGTCTTCTTATCCAATATTTTACACGGACCACACCAATTGGTATACACATCCATCATAATCTTTTTAGGCGTCTTTTTTTGAAGCTCTATAGCCTCGTTAAGCGAGACCCATTTTATCTCTTGAGCCATAGTACTAGCCCCAATAAAACCTATAAGTATTAGTAATATAATCTTTTTCATCTGTTCAAGTTTTTATTGCTTTAATTAGGTCAGATGTAATTCGCCAATAATCATTTTAGTAGGTACCAACTTAATTGTTATGGCTCATTTCATAATGATTTAGGTTGCAAAACTTGTACCGAACTTACAAAAAATGCTCCTAATAAGGAGCATTTCAGATATTTTTTAACTTTTTTACCGATTAACGAACCCCATGCATGAGCTTTTTTATAACGGGTTGCATAACAATTGAGAAAACAGCTACGACCAACGAAATTATAGTTAATAGCCAGAAAAAATAACTAATACCACTTTCATTCGCAATTTTATCCACATTTTCACCAAACACACCTGCGCCTTTCATACCAATAGCAATTGCCAAATACCATACACCAAACATAAAAGCTATCATTCTGGCTGGTACTAGTTTGCTAACATATGATAACCCAACAGGCGAAATACACAATTCTCCCATCGTATGGAATAGGTATACTAAGATAAGCCAAATCATACTCACAGAAGCTGTTTTTGCTCCAGGCTCAATTCCATTTGCTCCAAATGCCACACATGCCATTCCTAACCCCAACAGAATCATTCCAATTCCATATTTCATATTTGCAGATGGGTTATACTTGCTTTCCCACCATTTAGAAAAAAGAGGAGCAAGTGTAATAATAAACAATGAATTTAGTACACTAAACCAGGAAGCAGGAACTTCTAAATTATCATCTTTCAATTGATCTAAAAGCATCCATATAGCAATTCCCCATACAATTATAAAACTAAAGCTCAATGTTAAATTAGACCATTTATACTTTCCAAAAGTTTGCTTAAACAACATACCCAACACCCATGTAATTATACCTAATGGAATAATGGTCATACAAGCATTCACTATTCTAAAAATATTTGCTGAAGTCCCGTCTAAAGTTCTATTTGTGTAATCCTTTGCAAAAATAGTAAGTGTACCTGGAGATTGTTCAAAAATAGCCCAAAAGAAAACCGATAAAAGAGCAAAAAAGGATACCGCAATTAATTTCTCCCGTGTTATTTTTGAATATTGTGTAAACCTATAAATCAATAAAACCAAAAAGAGTCCTAACGCTGTTAAAATAGCTATTGTATTACCGTTTTCACCTAAAAAAGAAAAGACATTAATTTTACCTTCAGAAATTGTTGTTGCTGGCGCATTAATTATCCATAATAATCCTAGTGCTACCATTAGTAAAATTAAACCAAGTTGCCATTTATGAAAAGGAACACGCTTGTCATTATCTAAAGCTTCTATAGATGCTTTATCTTCCTTCTTTGGTTTCAATCCAATATTTCCAAAGATATTTTGAGCTAACCAAAATTGAACCAAACCAAAAAACATAAATATTCCAGCTAATCCAAATCCTAAACTCCACCCTACTTGTTCACCCAAATAGCCACACAATAATATTCCTAAAAAAGCCCCGGCATTAACACCCATATAAAAAATAGTATATGCACCATCTTTTTTCTCAGGCCTATCTTTATACATTTCAGAAATAATTGAGGTCATATTAGGCTTAAAAAAACCGTTCCCTATTACCAATAAGCCAAGCCCTAAATAAATAGACCAAGGTGTTTCAACAGCCATAGAAGCATGCCCCAACGTCATTAATAAAGCACCAACTAAAACCGCGTACCTAAAACCTATTACTTTATCTGCAAAATACCCTCCCATCATGGTTGAGAGATATACCAAGCCTACATATGAGCCAAACAATGCCATAGCATGCTCTCGAGGCCACCCCCAACCTTCATCTAATAACGAAGCAGTTAAAAACAAAACTAATAAAGCTCTCATTCCGTAATAAGAAAAGCGCTCCCACATTTCCGTAAAAAATAAGACGAATAATCCTGATGGATGCCCTAAAACTGTACTTTTAAAAAATTGATCTGTTGAGTTTTCTGCCATGAGTATAATTTTTTTAATTATCTATTAATTCAAAGCCTTAGGCTTCATCTGAATGCATTAAGCGTTCTTTATCTTCTGCACCATGAGTTAACCTTTTCAGTGGTTTTAAAATAGTAATCACCAATAAACCAAAAACTACGGTAAATATGGTTATCCCAGCAAAAATGGTATATTCACCATATTCTGAAGCAGATTCCCCAAGTAAACCTGCCACTTTATTTCCCAGTCCGGTAGAAGCAAAATACAATCCCATCATTAAGGATGCATACCTAACCGGTGCCAATTTTGTAACGAAAGAAAGTGATACCGGTGAAGATGATAACTCTCCAATAGTATGAAAAAAATAAGCCAGTACCAACCAATACATTGCTGAAGAACCATTAGCATTATAATCCATTACAGCAAATACCATAAACACAAAACCGAGTCCCATTATTATAGTTCCAGTAGCCATTTTAAACAAGGAACTAGCTTCTTTATTTTTAAGTTTGCGTTTAGCCCAATAATTAGCTACTGCTACAGCAAACAGAATAATAAACCCTGCATTTAAACTTTGAAACCATATTGTTGGAACTTCCCACCCAAATAACATTCTATTGGTATAATCGTTAGTGTATAAATTCATTAATCCACCTGCCTGCTCAAACGCTCCCCAAAAAACAATGACTAACATGAACGATAATAATACTACTAAAAATCGATCTTTTTCAATTTGTGACCTTAGACTTTTATATATCATCATTAACATACCTACTACTAGGGAAAGAAAAATAAAAAGAATCATATAAGCCCAGTGATCTATTTCTGAAAGAACAAACCCTCCATAATATATTGATAAGGCAATTAATCCACTCACAATTACCAAATGCTTTGGTGATTTCATTAAACTACCAAAAAGCTGAGATATGGCTACTTGATCTTTTATCTCTTCATCTGAAGTTTTATTCCCAACATGAACCAAATATTTTTGCCCCCAAATATAAACTATCAAGCCCAGCAACATACCTATTCCTGCCAAGCCAAATCCAGCATGCCATCCCCACTTTGCTACAACAAGCCCAACTGTTGTTGTAGCCAACAAGGAACCTGTATTAATACCAATATAAAATATACTAAATCCTTTATCCCGTCTTATATCGTTCTTTCCATAAAGCCCTCCAACCATAGTAGAAATATTAGGTTTTAACATACCAACACCCAATATTATTAAAATCAAACCCGTATAAAAAGCCCAAAGTTCTTCAATCGCCAAAGTACCGTGCCCAAGCACCAATATTATAGCACCTATAAGTACCGAACGTTTTTGTCCAAGTAACTTATCTGCAATCATTCCTCCCGGAATAGACATTAAATACACCAGCATAGTGTACCAGCCATATAACTTTAAAGCTTCGGCATTTGTCCAGCCTAAACCAGGACCTTGAGCATCTGTTAGTTCTGCCGCCATATAAAGAGACAAAAGCCCTCGCATACCATAGTAGGAGAAACGCTCCCACATTTCAGTTAAAAACAATACATATAACCCTATTGGGTGTCCCCAAAGCTCCTTTTCCTTAATAGTAGTTGAGTCTGCCATAAATATAATTCTAAGTTAGTTTATCCTTTAATCTTCACTTGATCGATTTTATCACTGTTTTCTTCCTTCTTCATTTTATCTCCAAGTGTTTTATTTATATAATGAGTCATTTTTTTAAATAAGTGAAGCCTGGTATTACCTCCATAGATCCCATGATTTTTATCAGGATACACTGCCCATTCAAACTGTTTATCCGCCTGAATTAAAGCTTCAGCCAATCTCATGGTATTTTGCAAATGCACATTATCATCACCAGAGCCATGTATTAAAAGAAAATCGCCTTTAAGTTTATCTACATGATTTATTGGTGAGTTTTCATCATAACCTCCGGCATTTTCTTGTGGTGTGGTCATATAACGTTCTGTATATATAGTGTCATAAAAACGCCAGCTACTTACAGGTGCTACTGCTATTGCCATTTTAAACACATCATTACCTTTAAATAAGCAGTTACTACTCATAAATCCACCAAAGCTCCATCCCCAAATACCTATTCTATCAGAATCAACATAAGGCAATTCCCCTAATTGTTTAGCAGCTTGAATCTGGTCTTCAACCTCATACTTTCCTAATTGGTTTTGAGTTACCTTTTTAAAAGCTGCTCCTTTATATCCTGTGCCTCTTCCATCTATGCAAACTACAATATAACCTTGTTGTGCCAGATGTTGGTACCAGTAATCGTTAGCACTATGCCATTGATTAGCCACTTCCTGGGAACCCGGGCCTGAATATTGAGTCATCAGCATAGGGTACGCTTTAGCGTCGTCAAAATCAGCCGGTTTGATCATCCACATATTCAGATCATTTCCATTAACATTAAGCGTACTGAACTCTTTCTTAGACGTTATATAATTAGAGAGGTTTTGAGAAAGCACATCATTGTCTTTAATACTTTTTATCAAATTACCTGATTTTGCACTATTCAATGTAAACTCGGGAGGCGTAGTAGCACTGGAAAATGTATTTATGAAATATGAAAAATCAGCACTAAAATCGGCACTGTTAGTTCCATCTCCTTTTGTTAACCTGGTTTTATGTCTTCCATTTAATTTAACAGCATATACATCACGATTAATTGAGCCATTTTCTACAGATTGATAAAAGATGGTATTGGCCTTTTCATCATAACCATAGTAATCAGTGACTTCCCAATTCCCTTTAGTAATTTGATTTATTAATTTTCCATTTTTATCATAATGATAAATATGATTATAACCGTCTTTTTCACTGGTCCAAATAAAGCTGTTATCCTTTAAAAAAGTTAAATTATCGGTAATATCAACATACGCTTCATCCTTCTCTGTCAACACTAATTGAGAAGTATCAGTTTTGGTGTTGATCATCCACAAATCCAATTCATTTTGGTGCCTGTTAATATACTGAGCGCTTAAGACATCTGAAGCACTGGTCCACTTAATTCTGGGAATATAGAAATCTGAATAGGACTTTTCTAATTTCGCTGCTTTAGAAGCATTAGTTTCTAAACTATAAATATGAAGTGATACTACTGAATTAGCTTCTCCTGCCTTAGGGTATTTAAACACTTGTTGTGTTTGATACAAACCGTTTCCGTATACATCCATAGAGAATTCCGGCACATTGGTTTCGTCAAAACGAATAAAAGCTATTTTATTACTGGCTGCATTCCAATCAAAAGCACGTACAAAAGAAAACTCTTCTTCATAAACCCAATCTGCAATACCATTAATGATTTTATTTTTTTCACCATCAAAAGTTATCTGTTTGATTTCATCAGACTTTAAGTCTTTTACATACAAATTATTATCTTTTGCAAAAGCAACTTTACTTCCATCAGGAGAAAAAGTTGGTTCCTGAATTTTATCTTCTGAAATCATTGATAGCGAAGCACTACCTACATCATAAATAAAATAATTCCCTAAAGTTGAACGACGATAAATAGACTCTTCGTTAATTGCTAAAATAATTTTTTGCTCATCTTTACTAAAGATATAATCAGTAAAGTAAGGCATCTCCTCCAGGTTAGAAGAACTCACCAATGTTTTAACCTTTTTCAGGGTTTTATAATCATAGACATCTATAGAAGTGCTTCTTGTTGCCCTGTCAAAATTTAAAACTGAATACTGTTGACCATTAGCCATAGAATGTAAAGCATCCATATATTCTGCTCTAAATGTACCATTCTTCCAAATATCTTCAAGAGTAATATTTTTGGTTTGTGCTGTAATCAGTGAAGTTATAAACAGACAAACAAAAAAGGAGAATTTTAAGTATTTCATCAAAAAAACTATTTATTTCACAAAATGAGGTCAAGGTTACTAAAAATTCTTCAAAAAACCTTTTAAATATCAGTTAAATAATAGCAATTTTAAACATTTCATTACAAATTGACACCAAGATAGTATCTTTGCGTTGCAAATTAAAATATTATGAGTAAATCTATTGCCGGCTTTTCTAAATTATCCAAATCAAAAAAGATAGATTGGATTGTTGACACCTATTTTGACAACACAGAAAGTGCTAAAAATGTTTTAAAGCAATACTGGAATAATAATGAGAAGTTACAACAACTTCATGACGAATTTATTGAAAATACCATTACAAACTACTACCTCCCATTAGGCGTGGCGCCAAATTTTTTAATAAATAAAAAGCTATATACCATTCCCATGGCTATTGAAGAAAGTTCAGTAGTTGCTGCAGCAAGTAAAGCTGCCAAATTTTGGTTAGACCGGGGCGGATTTAAAACCAAGGTTATTTCAACCACAAAAATAGGTCAGGTTCATTTTACTTATAATGGAGATTTTGAAAAGTTACAGCAGTTTTTCACTCAAGTAAAACCAAAACTAATTCATGATGCCGAAGATATAACCAGAAACATGAAAAAACGTGGTGGCGGGGTTGTAGATATTAAGCTACGTGATAAAACTTCTGATATAGATAACTATTATCAACTTCATGTGTCCTTTGAAACTTTAGACGCCATGGGGGCAAATTTTATAAACTCCTGCCTGGAACAGTTTGCAAAAACTTTTAAATCTGAAGCTTTAGCTTTTGATTTGTTTTCTGAAGATGAAAAAGATATAGATGTAGTGATGAGCATCTTGTCTAATTATGTTCCGGATTGCTTAGTACGGGCTGAAGTAAGTTGTAAAGTAGAAGCGCTTAGTGAAGATCATACGGTTTCGGGAGAAGCGTTTGCTAACAAATTTGTTCAAGCCGTTAATATTGCAGAAGTAGAACCCTTTAGAGCCGTTACACATAATAAAGGTATTATGAATGGTATTGATGCCGTTGTACTTGCAACCGGTAACGACTTTAGAGCTGTTGAAGCGGGTATTCACGCCTATGCCGCAAGACAGGGGAAATATAGTAGTTTAAGCCATGCTAAAGTGGAACATGGCATTTTTACCTTCTGGATGGAAATTCCATTAGCTTTGGGAACTGTGGGAGGCTTAACCGGATTGCATCCCTTAGTTAAGCTGTCTTTGGAGTTATTACACAAGCCTTCAGCCAAAGAACTCATGCAAATTGTTGCTGTGGCAGGATTAGCCCAAAACTTTGCAGCACTGCGTTCTTTAACTACTACCGGGATTCAACAGGGCCATATGAAAATGCATCTGATGAATATATTAAATCAGTTTAAAGCCAGTGATTCGGAAAAGAAAGTGCTAACTGAACACTTTAAAAATAATACGGTTACCCACAGTGCGGTTACAGAAGCCCTAAATCAATTAAGAGTTACAAGTGAAAAGTAAAGTATTTTACAGCAACGGAAAGCTATTAATTTCAGGAGAATATGTGGTACTTGATGGAGCGCTTTCATTTGCTGTTCCTACTAAATTTGGACAATCATTAACTGTAGAAACTATAGAACATCCAAAACTTATATGGAACAGTATAGATAACAATGGTCTGACCTGGTTTACAAGTGAATTTGAGATAAAAAACAATAGGGTATTAAAACTGGATCAGTATGATGACATTTCCAAGAGATTAATTCAAATATTTAATACAATTAGATCATTAAACCCTGACTTTTTAAATAACAACAAGGGCTATAAAATTACAACCAAGCTAGATTTTGCAACAAACTGGGGTTTGGGAACCTCATCTACTTTAATAAACAATTTGGCGCAATGGGCAGGGGTTGATGCCTATACACTATTAGAAAACTCATTTGGAGGTAGCGGTTATGACATTGCATGTGCCCAACATCATACACCAATAACCTACCAAATCAAAAATGGGAAACCCCTAGTAAAGCCTGTGGAATTTGCGCCTGATTTTATTGACAACTTATATTTTGTTCATTTGAACAAAAAACAAAATAGCCGTGAGGGTATAAAACACTATAAGGAAAACAAACAGAACTCTAATTATGTAATTAAGGAGATTAACACTATTAGTTTGGAAATGATCAAATCAAATGCGTTGGAAGATTTTGAAAACCTCATTACAAAACATGAATATGTAATCTCTAAAATAACCAAACAAACCCCGGTTAAGGCAATGCTATTTGAGGATTATCCAGGAAGTATAAAAAGTCTCGGCGCCTGGGGAGGAGATTTTGTATTAGCTACATCAAAATCTGACCCTACAGAATACTTTAAAAGAAAAGGGTTTGAAACTGTAATACCTTATAAGAATATGGTATTATAGCAAGTTATCCTACTATTCGTCAATTATATTTATTCCTTCACCTAAAGAAGAAACAGGTTGCAAGCTATTCCCCTAAGGTCATTATCCAGGCCACAAAACACAGCTGATAAGTTCTCAAAAACACCTCTTGTAAGCTTTTAGCTGTCTTTATTATTCATTTTTCAACCACTCTTTTTCTATTTTATGCCACTCTTTTAAGTTCTTACGCATCCATTTAGGCCTGATCCCTAACCGGTATTTTAATTGAGCTTCGTATAAAGATTCCGGCAAAACTTTGCGCCCTAAACCTTCTATATACCCTACATTAGTTTTGTTAAAAGTAGTTGTTGTACCGTGCAGGCCAACAACTATAGGATTAACTGCTGAAAAGCCCCAATACATTCCTTTTCCGGAAAGGCTCCAAAAATTATAATCTGAAACCGTATCCCCAACTCTTTTATAATTCCAAAGTGTCAGGCCTTTTAAATGATGTGGTTCATTTTTATGATAGCCGCCGTGGGCTGTCATCTTAGCAGCTTCATACATATCCACCAGATTATTTTTTGGAATATCTGCATGCGAATCCCATCCTTGTTTTGGTGTTTTCACACGCCAAATAACGGAACCCGAAGTTTTATGAGACATAGAAGCTCCATGAAATTGCCCATTATTTGTAGCATCATTAATTAACCCTGTAAGCACTCTTGTTGACTCTGCAACATTAGTTAATTTATGCCCGCCATTCCCTTCAATTAATAGCATCAAAATTGAAAAGGCATAGCCATTACGTATTGAAACTGCTCCTGTAATATTACTAAACCTACATCGCCTTACCCAAGAGTTTGCAATACTTTGCATAGCTATTACAGACCATGCATTATCATGAATAAAATTTTTATGATGTACAAACTTATCTTTAAAATTTGCTTTAAAAAAAATATCTTCAACCCCTACATTTTCTAAAGGAAAAAATGGTTTGGCTTGCCAATTATAATCTGTATTTATTGTATTTATTAAAGGATCTTTTAAAATAATTGTATTCCCCGTAATACTTTTTATTTCATGATTTTCAATAAAAGTCACCCCCTCATTGTTTACCTTTTCCCAGTGAGGACGTGGCTTTTTTTCAGCTAAAGATTCTGAAACGGCATTTAAATTAAAAGGCATTTCTAATTGAATGTATTCAGCATTTTTAAAAGCACTAATATTTTTCACTTCAATTTTAAAAGTACCTGCTTTAGCGTTTGATGTAATGTGAGTTATCGCTGTTTTTTTAGTATTCGAATAAAATTCAAACATATAACTTACTTTCCATTCCGGCTCATCCGGGTATCTTTTCAGCATGTGATCTTTCATGTGAATTACAGTACCGTTCTTACCCCAACCACTCCCTTTTAGAATAATATTTGAAGACCTAACAGTAATTGGATTTACTTTTTTAGGTTGAACATTAATCAAAAATTCACCTTTAGGAAAAAACACAACTCCTCCCTTGTTTTTTTCAGCAGCATGAATAGCTTTTTGAATAGCTTGCTGGTCTGAAATCGTATCATTAGGTATAGCACCAAAATCCATCACATTAAAGACTTTTAAGTGCTTTTGCGCTTTAGGTATTCCTACTTCACCTAATTTATAACCGGCATACGAATAATCAAAAAGTTTGGGAATTTCCGGATTAGAAATTTCACCTATATATCTTTTCCAAATCAGGGTTTCCTGAGCAAAAGTATTTGCACTTATAAAAAATAAAAGAAAAAAAAGCTTTTTGATAATCATTGTTAATTTGAATTTATTTGGTACAAACACTCATTTTTTTGATGACAAACGTTCAATTAGATTGGAGTCCATTATAACTGTTTGAGGTTTTAAAGGACCATTTTGTTTTTTTATGTGCTTCAGTAATAAATCTGTTGCTATTTTACCCATTTCAATTCCAGGCTGGTCAATGGTGGTTAAAGCCGGATTAATGACCCTTGAAATCGGCTCATTACTAAAACCAACAATAGCCACATCATCCGGGATTTTCACACCATGGTTCGTTAAATATTTCATAGCTCCAATAGCTGCCACATCGTTTGCAAAAAAAATGCCATCAAAAGAAAAGCCTGCATCTAAAAGTCTCTTAGCATTTTCCTTTCCATCATGCTCCATTAACCTGGAACTTATTACGTTTTCCGCTTTGAAAGGCAGATCATTCATTTTTAAAGCTTCTTTATACCCTTTAAGCCTGTTTTTGTATATTTCCAATACTTGTGGCCCTGAAAAATGAATAATATTCCTGCAGCCCTCATCAATTAAATGTTGTGTTGCATCAAAACCGCCCTTAAAATCGTCAATAAGCACATTAT
This sequence comes from Alterotamlana spongicola, assembly GCF_035818475.1. NCBI lineage: Bacteria > Pseudomonadati > Bacteroidota > Flavobacteriia > Flavobacteriales > Flavobacteriaceae > Alterotamlana > Alterotamlana spongicola. Next base: position 1,975,785 of record NZ_JAYMGV010000001.1, on the reverse strand, counting down.
TTGTATCGGGAATACCACAATGCCTATCAAAAAAAACCAAAGGAATATCGTTATTTTTTAAGCTTTGCATATGCTTATAATCTGTTGTTTCCATCGATATTGAGATTAGTACACCATCCACCCTATTGGCCACCAAAGTATCAACTATTTGTTTTTCTCTTTCTAATTGTTCTAAGGATTGACATATTAAAACATTATAACCAGCTAAATAGGCCGTTTCTTCAACCCCTTGGATGACAGAAGAAAAAAAATGACGTGATATTCTGGGCACTACAACACCTATTGTATTGGTAACACTTTTACGAAGATTAGAAGCCAGCACATTTCGCTGATACCCTAACTCCTCTGCTTTCTTAAGAATTTTAGTCTTAGTTTTTTCAGTAACTCTTGAACTATTATTTAAAGCTCTGGAAACCGTTGAGCTATCTATATTTAAAGCTCTGGCAATATCATGTATAGTTATTTTGTGTTTTTCCATATAAAGTTATTAACCTGTCTACCGACCTTAGCAAAGGTAATAAAATTAAAAAATACAATCGATTGTATTTTGGTATAAATTACATATATTTGTAAAAATTATGATCATTTTAATATATGAAAACAACTTATACAGTAAGATATTCAGCGTCTCCTTCGGATGTTAAATCTTATGACACAGAAAGATTAAGAAGCGAGTTTTTAATAGACAATTTAATGGAAGCTGATAAGGTAAACCTAGTATACTCTCATTATGACAGGTTTATTACCGGAAGTGCCGTTCCTACCAACAGCCCGTTAACACTGGAAACGATTGAGGCCTTAAAAGCTGAATATTTTTTAGAACGCAGAGAACTGGGAATTATTAATACCGGCAATACCGGAACTGTAACAGTAGACGGAACCGTATATACTTTAGAGCATAAAGAAGCATTATACATAGGCCAGGGAAACAAAAATGTAGTATTTGCAAGTGACTCAGCAAACCAACCTGCTCAATTTTATTTAAACTCAACACCGGCTCATAAAGCTTATCCCAATAAAAAGATTGGCATTAACGATGTTGAAGTTATTGAGCTAGGGGCTCCGGAAACGGCAAATGCAAGAACCCTTAGGAAATATATTGTAAATAGTGTTGTAGAGGTTTGTCAATTGCAAATGGGAATGACCACATTAAAGACCGGAAGTTCTTGGAATACCATGCCGGCACATGTACATGACAGGCGTATGGAAGTGTATTTTTATTTTGAAGTTCCGGAAGACCAGGCGGTTTGTCACTTTATGGGGCAACCACAGGAAACCAGGCATATCTGGATGGGAAACAACCAGGCCGTAATTTCTCCTCCATGGTCTATTCACTCCGGTTCTGGGACTAGCAGCTATTCTTTTATTTGGGGAATGGCCGGAGAAAATCTGGATTATAGTGATATGGATCATGCTAAAATAAATGAATTAAGATAAACTAAAAGCCTTTATATGTCAATTACATTATTTGATCTTACTGGAAAAGTAGCGCTTATAACGGGCGCTACCCACGGACTTGGACAAGCCATGGCCATTGGCTTAGGACAAGCGGGAGCCACTTTGGTGGTTAACGGAGCCTCTTCTCAGGACAAACTAAACAAAGCCGTGGAGCATTATAAGTCCTTAGGGCTAAATACTTATGGTTTCTTATTTGATGTTACCGATGAAGCACAGGTTATAAAAAATATCGAGGCTATTGAAAGTGAAGTGGGGCCTATTGATATTTTGGTAAATAATGCGGGAATCATAAAAAGAACACCTCTCGAGCAAATGGAAGTTACAGACTTTGAAGAAGTGATTAAAGTAGACCTTGTAAGTCCTTTTATTGTCTCTAAACATGTGGTTAAGGGTATGATTTCCCGAAAACGCGGAAAGATCATTAATATTTGCTCTATGATGAGTGAGCTTGGACGTAACACAGTGGGAGCTTATGCAGCGGCAAAAGGCGGCTTGAAAATGCTTACTAAAAATATGGCAACGGAATGGGCAAAACACAATATTCAAACCAATGGGATTGGGCCGGGATACTTTGCCACTTCACAAACAGAGCCTATTAGGATTGATGGACACCCGTTTAATGAATTTATTCTTAACAGAACACCGGCAGCAAAATGGGGAGACCCAGAAGATTTGGCAGGTACCGCCGTATTCCTAGCTTCTAAAGCCAGCAATTTTGTTAATGGCCAGATCGTTTATGTTGATGGTGGCATCCTGGCCACCATTGGAAAACCTTCAAACGAAACATAAAACCAAATAACGGATAGCTAAGGTCATATTAAAAACCAATACATACTAACAGATGAAACAGCTAGGTAAATCAATACTCTTCCTTTCAGCTTTAATGCTGCTTGCTTCTTGTAGCAAAACGGAAAAAGAAATTATTATTAGCGTTAAAAATACAAGTAACACTGATAGAACTTTTGAAACCGTAGAGCTAACTAAGTCTTTTTTAAATGTTAAAGACCTATCTGCAATTGGTATGTTAAATACAGCAACCAACACATTAGAGGTTACACAAACCGTAGACCATGATAATGACAGTATTATGGACGTTATTTTATTTCAGCCAAAAATTAAAGCCGGCTCTGAAGTTCGTTTTAAAATAGTACCTGCTAATAAAGCTGAAAAACATGAAGCACGCGAATTATGCTATTCTCGTTTTGTGCCGGAACGTACAGATGATTATGCCTGGGAAAATGACAAAGTAGCCTTTAGAGTTTTTGGTCCCGATGCCCAATACCGTTTTGAAAACAACCTTAAAGAAGGGACTTTATCAAGTGGTGTTGATGCATGGTTAAAAAAAGTAGAGTATTCGATCATTAATAGTTGGTATAAAAAATATACTGAAAAAACCGGTTCTTATCATGAAGATACCGGTGAAGGTTTAGACAATTTTCATGTAGGTAAAAGCCGGGGGATAGGTGGACTTGCCGTAAAACAGGATACCACGTATTACTATTCCAAAAACTTTATAAAATGGCGCACTATAACTACCGGCCCTATCCGAACTAGTTTTTATCTGGAATATGAAAGCTGGAACGCCGGTAAAAAGCTGGTGAAAGAATCAAAAATAATCAGCTTGGATAAAGGAAGTAACTTATCAAAATTTGACACCACTATAGATGGTGTTAAGACCGCTTCTGCAGGTTTAACACTACATGAAAAAGATGGTAAAGTAACTACAAATAAAGCTGATGGCTGGATTAGCTATTGGCAACCTCATGCCGATTCCGAATTGGGAACCGCCATTATAGTACCAAAAGATCATGTTATGGACTTTGAAACCTATAACAGTGCTATTAAAGATTTAAGCAATGCCTATGCTCATCTCAAGGTTATAAACAACAACGCTATTTATTATGCCGGTTTTGGCTGGAAAAAAAGCGGACAATTTAAAACTAAACAAGATTGGGAGAATTACTTAAGTGATTTTGCTGAGAACTTAAACACCCCACTTAAAGTAACACGTATTAAGTAAGTTAGAGGCTCATTAAATAAAAAACCTGATTCTGCTTTTAGAACTTAAAATATCTTATTTATAGAAATATTTGGAGCTTTATAGCCTAAGATAATAGTAATGTAATGCTGTTATTAACAGCTATAGTTCTTCAAAAAGCTCGTTTGGTATGTAAGAATCATATTTATCGTAATAAAATATTATGGAAATAAAACAATTGCTTTTATCCATATGTTACCACAAATGCCTATAACAATGAAAGTTAAAAATCTAGCAACAGTAGGACTAATCTTGTTCAACCTGAATGTATTTGGTCAGAAAAACCCAAATGTATTATTCATAGCCATTGATGATTTGAATGATTATGTAAACTGCATGAATGGTTCTATAAAAGTTCCTACTCCAAATATTGACAAATTAGCACAAAAAGGAACACTATTTACAAATGCACACTGCCAGGCACCTATCTGCGGACCGTCTCGTGCAAGTATTATGACAGGGCTTTACCCCTCAACAAGTGGTAATTACCTGCAACTAAAAGATATAGACATCAAAAAAGGCAGTAAAGCACTAAACAAAGCCATTTTTATGCCTGATTATTTTGAACAGCATGGATACAAAACAATGGCTGTTGGAAAGATTTACCACAATGGTGATGCGGCCAATACATTTGATGAATATGGTGGCAAATTTGCTTGGATGGGGCCAAAGCCAAAGGAAAGATTTAATTATGACCCATCAAAAATTGACCACAAAGTTGGTCGCACACAAACAGACTGGGGAGCTTATCCAGAGCATGATAGCTTAATGACTGATTTTAAAAGTGCAAAATGGGCTGTTAATAAACTTCATCAAAAACATGATAAACCATTTTTTCTGGCTGTAGGTTTTGTTCGCCCTCATGTCCCTTGGTATGCCCCTCAAAAATGGTTTGATATGTTTCCCTTGGATAGCATTGAAACACCTCCATATACGAAGGATGACTTTGATGATATTCCCCCTTTTGCACGCAAAGTAAGTGATGCTCCCATGATGCCAACTACAGATGAGCTTATAAAATCCGGCGAATGGAAAAACGCTGTACAAGCCTACATGGCCTGTATCGCTTTTGTTGACGCCCAGGTAGGTAAGGTGCTTGATGCGTTGGAAAACTCAGAACATGCAGATAATACCGTTATCGTTTTATGGGCAGACCATGGTTATCATTTAGGTGAAAAAAACAGGTTTGCGAAACAAGCCCTTTGGGAACGAGACACAAGAACTTTGTTAATTTTCAAAGATGTAAATGGAAATGGTGAGAAAAAATGTACTGCCCCTGTTCAACTTTTAGATATTTATCCGACTTTGATTGATATGTGCAAACTACCTTCTTTAGAATTATTAGAAGGTCATTCTCTTACTAAATTAATCAAAAGCCCTAAAAAAAAGTGGAATTATCCTTCGCTTTCATTTTATGGAGAAGGCAACATAGCAATTAGAGATAAACGATTCAGACTAATTAAATATGAAGATGGCTCGCTTGAATTGTATGATATGAAAAATGACCCGAATGAATGGAATAACCTGGCAAAAGACATAGGCTACAAAAAAACGATACAAAGGTTGACAAAATATATCCCTAGTAATTGGGCTCCATTATCGGAATACTCAAAATATAATTTTAATGAATATTTTATAGAAAAATCAAAATTATAATCTAAACACATGTGATAACAAAGAACTAAACGAAACTCTTAATAGGAAAAAAGAGAGACTTATCAATGTTGACAGAATCGCAAGTTCCTATAGCTATATTAATCTTACTCCTCACATTTGTTCTTTCTGATTAATCTATCTAATTTAATAGATTGTAAACTTAAGCTGTATAAAATGAATTGCTAGTTCAAACCTACTTACGAAAATCCTCGCGGATTTTCTATTCGGTTTGTATTTGCTAAATTAGTTGCTGAAATACATAACGAAATCATACACAAACACGTTGGCAAACATTTAGAAAAACGCATACCGAAAAAACTATGGCTGAAAAAAAAGCAGAAAAAATTCTGAGCAGAATATTGACATTGTTACCTTCATTGGCAATAACACTTTTCTATGTTCCTAATGCTTTGGATAAATTACTTGACCCTAATCAGACAGGAAAAATAGTGGAAAGTAGTGCCGTAATGATTACAGCTGGAATTTTCATTTTAATTGCGACAACTCTATTCCTGTACAACAAAACAATACTGATTGGAACATCAATGCTGGTTTTATATATGATTTTTATTGTATTAATCCATATGTATAAAGGAAAGCCTTCTGAAATTGTAATTCTAATTCTTATGGCGACCATATTCGCTTCATATATCCGAAAGCCACAAATATTTCATCAAAAATAGAAAAACAGGCAAGAAATTAATCAGATTAAATTATTATTTAAAGAGCTGAAAATTAACGGATTGAAAATGGAAATATAAAAACGATTTGCCAACAAAGAACTGAGTTAAAAAGCAAGTATTTTTAAGCTAATTTAGAAACAAAGTTCTCATCATAGCGTAATCCTGATTTGGCTATTACATAAGCCTGTTTTAGAAGCTTATTAGAGACTTCAATCATAGCCGAAATCATCATGCACAATAAAAAACTAAAATGAACGAAGAAATAAGAAATAAATTTGGAATTGAAGAGAATAAACCAAACGATTGGTTTGAGACGCTCTATTCTGGCGTAACTGAGTCAGGTGATGGAATCCCGTGGGCAAACATGGCGCCTCACCCCGTCTTTAAACATTGGATAGATCAAAATCCAATATTTGAAAATGAAAAGACCGCATTGGTCATTGGCTGCGGTTTGGGAGATGATGCTATTGAGCTTGAATCTAAAGGTTTAAAAGTAACTGCGTTTGATGTTTCTCATAGTGCCATTGAACTTTGTAAAAAAAGGTTTCCCAATTCAGAAGTTGAATTTATTCAAGCGGATTTAATTAAAGGCCATAACGATTGGTACAAAACATTTGATTTTGTTTTGGAAATATTCACCATTCAGGCGCTTCCTCCAAAATATGAGAAAACATTAATTAAAAATATTTCTGATTTTGTATCAGATAACGGAAAGTTGGTTGTAATAACTGAAATCCAAAAAGAAAAAAGAACCTATGAAAATGGACCTCCCTGGCTCTTAAATACGGATTATATTAAATCATTTGAAAACTGTGGTTTGAAACAAATATTTCATTCAAGTAAAGGTGAAACCGAATTGGGAGATGAAATTCACCTTACAATATTTCAAAGATAATTTAAGCAAAATTAGTATTAGAGATCAACTTCTGTAACAAAACTTAAGAGATTTTAAAGTATCTTGAAAAACATTCACTTTTTGAATATAAGCCTTTAAAAACAGCATACAGCACCATAAAAATAATTGACTGGTAATTAACCTACTAACGCCAAAAGGCATCACAAGCCGGAAAATCCTCGCGCCTTTGCTATCTTTGGTTTTCAGTGAAAATTCCCTGTGGCTTTTCACGCTACAAATCATACACCAACTAGCTGGCAACAAATATGAAAAAATCATCCTTTTATGTATTCCTGATTTTATTGTCATTGGTCATAAAATCCTGTGATAATAAAACAAACAAAGCACTTACCTTCTTAACATTCAATGTATGGCAAGAAGGGACTTCTGTACCTAACGGATTAAATAAAATTCGTGATGTCATACTAAAAACAAATCCGGATATTGTGTGCTTTGTTGAAGTCCGTAACTATCAGGATGAAGATTGGACTAGCAAAATAGTAAACATCTTAGAAAAATCCGGAAAACATTACTATTCCGGATATGCCGGAGGAGATGTGTCATTCATCAGTAAGTATCCTTTAGAAAATGGTAAGCAAATATTTAAAAATAAGGACAAAGGCACAGTAGTCAATTTTAATCTGAACGTTGATGGAAACATCATTATAGTCTCCGGAGCTCATTTAGATTACACCTATTATGCTTCTAATCTGCCCAGAGGCTATAATGGTGGTGATCCGGATTGGAAAATGATTGATGATGGTAATGGTAAGCCAGCGCCATATACAATTTTAGATTCCGTTCAGGCTTATAATTTAAAATCTACAAGAGATGAAGCTATATCGGCTTTTATAGAATCTGTAAAACCGGAATCAAAGCCGGTAATTTTAATGGGAGATTTTAATGAACCATCTTTCTTAGACTGGACCAGGAAAACCAAAAATATGTTTGACCATAATGGTCTGATTATGCCCTGGTATAATACTAAAAAACTACATGAAGCAGGTTTTATTGACACCTTTAGAACCTTCTTCCCCAATGAAGTCGCAAATCCGGGGTTTACCTGGCCTTCTTTTGCCCATGAAAAGACAAGTACAAGCTGGGCCCCTCTTGCCGATGAAAGAGACAGAGTAGATTATATTTTTTTTAGAGGAAATGATATAAAAATTAAAGATGTTTGTATTGTTGGCCCCAAGGAATCCTATGTATACAATACATTGGAGACTTTAAATACAGACCAGGAGCAATTTATTGCAAATCAGCTACCCTGGCCCAGTGACCACAAAGCTGTATATGCCAAACTGGTATTTACATTTAAAAACAAGAATGATTAATCGTAAAATATAGTTGCCAGCAAAAAATACAATGTTTAAAATGTCAGACACAAGCCGAAAAGACTAAAATGGAAGAAAAAGAAAAACCAAGACTTTCAAGATTAACTGCTATTCTTACCCAATTGCAATCCAAAAGGATTATTACAGCAAACCAACTTGCCGAAAGACATAATGTGAGTGTAAGAACAATCTATAGAGATATCCGTACACTTGAAAAATCGGGAATACCTATTGTAACTGAAGAAGGTAAAGGCTATTCTATTATGGAAGGTTATCACCTTCCTCCTGTTCTGTTTTCAGAAGATGAGGCCAACGCTTTGATTACAATAGAACAATTAGCAATCAAAAACAAAGACAAATCCTTTGTTGAAAATGTTTCCAGTGCCATAGAAAAAATTAAAGCCATTTTAAGGTATTCCCAAAAAGGAAATGCTGATCTATTGGCAGACCGGATTTACTTTAGCGGAAATAATAACGAGGAGAAAACGAGTAATAACCTAATGCAGATCCAATCGGCTATAACCCAATATCAAGTCTTAAAAATAGATTATATATCTTCCGAAAACAAACAGACCTCACGAAACATTGAACCCTTTGCTATTTATAGTATTCACGGAAATTTCCTGCTCATTGCGTTTTGTAGATTGCGAAATGATTTTAGAAACTTTAGAATAGATTTTATCAAAACACTGACTGTTCAAAATGAAACTTTCACGCCTCATAATATGACTATAAAAACATATTTTGAAAAATATATAAAGAATCAAAACCACCCTTGACACACCTTTGTCACAGTACCATTTTACATTTGCATAGATATTAATTAAAAGCAAATAAAAATGGAAATTATCAGAATCGTAATCTTATCGTTATCAGGCCTAATGCTCGTTTTTGTAGGTGTGATGCGATTGAGCAACCCAATTAAAACCTATTTAAAGAGTTCTGGAATCAAACTGGAAAATGATGCCAGCTTATTAAATGAAATGAGAGGTGTTAGTGCAGTCATGCTTTGTTCTGGAGTTATTATTTTGCTCGGAATATTTATAGGAAAGCTAAGCTTTACGTCCCATTTTGTTGCCTCACTCCTATTTATAGGTTTTGCTATTGGCAGATTAATCAGTTTAAAAACTGATGGTAAACCAAGCAAACAAATTACTCAGGGAATTTTATTTGAACTTGTTTTGGGTGCAACAAATGTTTTTTGTTTGATAAATATTTGGGAGTAAACTCAAAAGAACGTTGGTGTTGTAAAAAGGTTCTCTATCCATTCAAATAATAGAGTTTTCTGAGTTTTTAATATAATTATGGACTCTAAAGATTTTTTAAATTTCGGATTTACTGTCAGATTATATAGCTAACTACACATCCTATTTAGAAACTATAAATAACACAGTTCTTTTTTAAGTTATCTCACATGGATTCATAACGTATCAGACTGTCTATTTTTGACCAAGGGTAATATTAACATATAGGCAAAGCATAAAATCAAGACTAAAATACTGCCTATAACTCCGGTAACCGAAGTTACTATTCCCATAATTGGTGGTATCACGGCTCCTCCAACAACGGCCATAATTAACAGCCCGGATATTTCATTAGCCCTGGATGGCATTTTGTTAATGGCAATAGAAAAGACCAATGGAAATAAGTTTCCTGCTCCTAAACCTACTATAAAAATTCCTCCCAGTGCTAAAAACTCATTAGGCGATATTAAAATCAATAAAGTCCCTGCTATAGCTAAAACTGTGGTGCTCATTAAAAAAAGTACCGGTTTAAAAAACTGTAATAAGATAGCTCCCAGAAAACGACTGATCATTAGAGCCGTAAAATATACACTTATACCATAGGAGGCACTTTCCAGGGACATGCCATGCAATTTCATTAAAAAGCTTTGGATATTGGAATTCATCCCTACATCAGCACCCACAATCAGGAAGATAGCTATTACTACAGCAATGATGAACTTATTCTTAAGTAAGCCAATACACGAAGCAAACGTTGCCGGTGTATCAGACTTAATAACCTCTTCTATTTTTGTGGTATATAACCACAACAAAGAAATGACGGAAACTACACTATAAACAACAAATACCAATCGCCAGTCACCGTAGTGCAATGCCATATAGGTTGCAATAATAGGGCCTAATAAAGAAGTGATTGCTTTTATGAATTGTGAGAGGCTCAAAAAACTTGATAATTTTTCTTTAGGTATTACTTCCTGTAGTAACGGGTTTGCAGCTACTTGTACAATGGTATTTCCTATACCTATACATACAAATGCGATTAATACCATAATAAAGGAATAATGTAAAAAGGGCAACAGCATACCTAATAAGGTTACTGTAATTCCTATGTTCATCATCTTCTTTTTGCCTATTTTGTCCTGTAATAATCCAACCGGTATTGAAAACACAAAAAACCAAATAAAGACCATTGAAGGGATGAATTGTGCCAAAGTATCTGAAAGTTCAAAATCCTTTTGTACATAACCTGTTGAAACACCAACAATATCAACAAATCCCATAACTATAAAGGTGAGAAATACAGGTAGTACTTTACTCAGTGATATCTTTTTTAAAGTCATTTTTTATGGTTTAAAGGTTAGGCAGGTCATTTTTAACATGCTCCCAAAAATCAGAAACAAATAATTTTGCACTGCCTATAATGGCTGCATCTTCCATAAGCGTGGAAATTTCAAAATCAACAAGCAATCCTGCTTCATTAATTTTTTGCTTTAAAGTAGGTAAAAAGAATTCGTGGGCCAGGGATACATTCCCTCCTAATACTATAATCTCCTGCTTAAATTTTTGAAGAAAAGGAATCATAAATTCAGCCATGTTAGAGCCAAATTCTGTAAAAACTTGTTTTGAATAAGCATCATTAGCCTCTGCAATTTCTTTAACGCCATGAACTTGTTTTGAAGACACTTCAAAATAGCGTTTAATACACCAACGTGTTGAAAAATAATCGTCGGCAATACCATCTTTAAAGGGTTTATCCCATAAGCAACCTCCTTCCGGAACATCTTCCGAATTAACCAATGGAACGCCATCCTTTATAAATGCCGAACCAAAACCGGTTCCTAAAGTAACCACTACTGTTTTACTGTAACTTTTAGCTTTCCCCATGGCGGAGACCCCTACTCCAAAGGCTGTGGCATCATTAATAAATCGCATGTTTACAGAAGCAGCATCAATATATTTTGTCAACTCGTCCGGTATAGAGGCATTATACAAGTTTTCATATTTATCATTCCCCTCAAACTTGGCTAAACCGGTTTTATAGTGAAAAGGGCCTGGTATGGCAAATCCAATGTTAACATCTGCTTCCTTGGAAACATGTTCTAAGGTTTTATTAATGGCTTCGCTCCAGTTTAAAAGAATAGCTTCTTTGGCTGCTTTATTATTGACTTTAACTGAATATGTTGTTTCTGGAATGATCTCAAGTGTACTAATATCTACAGCAGCACTCGTTATATGACTACCACCTATATCAACCCCAATGGCTACTTTGCTTTTCATGTTTTATTTTTAAAATTTTAATAATGTTTAAATGTATATACAATTTAATTGAAAACAGTTTTAATCAGCTTCAATAGTTTTTACACTTAAAACTCTCTTTTAATATCTATATCGTAAGTAAAATAATCGGTATGATAATATACCGTATTATATTCTACCGGCCTATCTCCAACATCCAAAACCAAACGCTCTCTTTTTAAAATAGCGGTTTCTTCTTTAACTTCTAACAGCTCCGCTATGTTAGTACCGGCCTGTACTGCTTTTAATTTCTCTTTAGATGTGGAAACAATAACGTCGTGTTCTCTTTCTAATAATTCATACAATGGAACCATGAAATTTTCATCTCCGCTAATTCCAATTCTAGGATGGAAATAAGACACTGAATACAAATATTTTGCTTCCTTAGAGCCTCTTATTTTTTCTAATTTCCATACTTTCTTAGTTTCCGGAACACCTAAGGCCTCATAAACTTCTTTTTCGGCTTGTACCAAAGTAACATTCACTAAATAATTTACAACTTCAATACCCTGATTTCGCATTTCTTTGGTAAAGCTAATCCAGTTATCCAGACGTGTTGTTATTTTTTTAGCAATAACCTTAGTTCCAATACCTTTTTTACGCTCAATAAGTCCTTCATGTACCAATTTGTTAATGGCTTGTCTTATAGTGTTTCTGGATACTCCAAGCTTTTTGGACAAGGCCACCTCTTTTGGCAAAAACTTATCTCCTTTAATATAATCCTCGCTTTTAATTAGCGTTCTTAAATACTCTTCTATTTGTGCATGGAGAGGTACTGGACTATTTTGATTTAATTTAAAATTCATTATTGGCGTTCAGTTTTTTAATATTTTAATGAGGTCAAAATATATAACATTTTAATTTATTGGTTTGCCCAATCATGAAACTGTTCTATGGCAGTATATAAAACTCCTGCCGAGCCTCTAAAAGTACCTGAACCTTCAGGTTTATTATCTACTGTATACCACTCAAAAAAGCCATCATTTTTAATAACGCGGTCTGTCATAGGCTGCATTTGCTCATAAGCTTCCTGTATAAAACCATTGTTAATCAATTGCTGGATCATACGCCCCCCAAACCAGGTCCAATCACCTCCGTTTTGATATCCGTAGGGATACATGCCTTTGTTCTCAAAAGCCCAATCCGGATATGGCGGATACATGGTAAGTCCAATAGAACCCGCTCCTGAAGCCTTTACATTGGCTATCATTTTATCCAAGGATATTTTAATCTGGTCTTTATTTAGCAAGCCTGCCTCAATAGCAATCGCAGTTCCTCCGTGATAGTAAATCTCATTTTCATTAAAATCTTCGGGGTAAGGCGATTTTTCCAAATATACATGAGGAATAAATTTTTGATTCGCTTCGTCCCATAGCACCTTCATGGTGTTTTTTGCAACGTTATCACGAATGGTTTGCCATTTTGTCCTTGTAGACGGAATAAGCTCCATCATATTATCTAAAGCTATCAGTAGCATGGCATTATCATAAATATCTACACAATACACCGAATCATCAGTAACATAAACTCCCCAGGGATGCGTATGCTGTACATCGCCCCAATCTGCAGTAGTTGCTCCATATATCAAACCGTATTTTTCCGACCATCTGTGATTCATTAAAAATTCCATGGCCTGTTCCATACGTTCGGCTACTGTAGCATCACCTACTTGATTCTTTAAAAAATCGGTATCTCCTGTCTTCCTAATATACTTATATGTGGTCTGTACCAAAGATGTCTCATGGTCAGTTTCTACCGTATTTTTATGCCCACAATAATTAGGCTCCAAATCAGAATAAATGTATTGATAACCTCCTTCGGTCTGTACAGCCTTTTCCTTTGGAATAAATCCATCTATAATATTTCCATCGTCTCCCTGTAACCGAAAAAAGACCAGTAAATTTTCTTTAAGGGTTTCTTTATCAAAAACCTCAGCCGACAATTCAATGAATGTATTATAATCCCTGATCCAAACTTCACCATAGCCATCACCGGCATTAAAACCTGTTTTGACAACTTCAAGGGCTCTTGCCTTGACTTCTTTAAATCCCGGATTGGCTAATATGTTTTTAGCCAATTCCTTATCTGCTTTATGCCCTGAGCAAGCTACTAAAATGCAAGCTATTCCTGTAAGCAATAACTGTTTCATAATTAAATTGTTTTTATTATTATTCTTATTTTGTATTAGACATTGATGGCGGCACAGTCTCAATGCCCCAATCTGTATTAGGTTCATTCCCCAAAGTAAAACTTAAGGTTCCACCTTTCATAAGATCGCCATGCAACATCCAATTATTATTTATAGGTTTTCCATTCCACAAAGCTGTTTGAATATAATGATTATCCGGTGACTGATTAATCGTTTCAATAACCAATGCCTTTCCCGTATAATAGGCTTCATCCAACTTGATTGTTATTTTATCAAAAAGCGGGCTCCCAAACTGAAATGTTGGACTTGATGCACTATGCCCCTGAACATCAAACAATCCCATAGATGCTATAACATACCAGGCTCCTAATTGCCCCTGATCTTCATCCTGTCCCACACCATACCCATGCAAAGGCTCTGTTCCATAAAACTCATTACAAATGGTACGCACCCATTTTTGAGTTAACCAGGGTTTACCTGAATAATTAAATAACCAGGCATCGTGTAAACAAGGTTGATTTCCATGGTTATATAACTTTTCCACACCGGAAAAACTATGTATTTCTTCAGATCCGCCTCCAAACATGCTTTTCTGTGCATTGTTAAACATCTCTTCTAGACGTTGATTAAAAAGATCCTTACCTATTAAATCTATTAACCCTGTTACATCATGAGGTACATACCAGGTATATTGATAGGCATTTCCTTCCTGAAATCCATCCCACCCTCTCATGGGATCAAAATCTTTTATAAACGTACCATCTTCTAACTTAGGCCGTATAAATTTTGTCTCAGGATCAAATAAATTTTTATAGTATCCCGCCTGCTCCATTAGTTTCCTGTAATTAAACGTATCGTTCATATTCTTGGCCATCTGCGCTACACCATATGAACTGAAACTATATTCTAAGGTATGGGAGGCTCCAAAATTAAACACCCAGCCATTGGATATAATTGTATCTTTATAAGGTACGTAATGCTCCTTTACAAAATAAGCCAGGTCATATTTACCATTTCCAAGATCACGACCACGATATTCCAACTCATTCTTAATGGCCGCTTCATACCCTGTTTTAACATCAAAATCGCGAATCCCAACATTGTATGCTGAAGCCAGTAAAAGGCCTTGAAAATTGGTCTGCACCCCATTTGTATATACGCCATTAGCTCCACCGTCATGCAACCAACCTCTGTCTTTATAATAATCTATATTAGACTGAACATAGTCACTAAAATAATCGGGATAGGCCATAGCCCAAAGCTGACTTAAATTCCAAAATCCGCCCCAAATGCCATCGGTATTATAATGATTATAAAGTGGGGCATTATTTTCATCCATCGGTATTTGCCCTATACTATTATCTGCTTTAGAATAACTTCCGTTAACATCGTTGGCAAGGCCTCGCCCTAATAGCGCATGATATAATCCGGTATAAAATTTAATCTTATCCTTTTCCTGGCCGCCCTCTACTACGATGTTGTTCAATTTTTCATTCCAGATTTTTTTAGATTCTTGTCTTACCTCCTCAAAAGTTTCTCCTTTTGATTCTGTTTCCAGATTTAATCGCGCATTTTCAATAGAAGTATAACTTAACCCTGTTTGGATTTCCAGTATTTCGTCTTGTTCCATATCAAAAGTAAGATACAGTCCATTATTGACCCCTTGTGTTTTAATTGCACCTTGCTTTTGAATAGTATCTATAAAATTCCCTGTCCCTATTGGTTTTTTATTAAACTTAGCAACAAAATACATTTTCACTCTTTTTCCCGGATCGCAGAACTTGACATATTCCGGATAGGTCTCTATGTAGCCTTCTACCTCTGTATTGTTAACAATTTCACCAAAGGCATTGGTAACATCCCCGCTTTCGCCTTGTTTGTGTCCAAGATCAATAATAACATGAGCTTCTTTGGTTTTTGGATATGTAAAACGCTGGTACCCTACACGCTCTGTAGCCGTCAATTCGGCATTAATATTATAATCTTTTAAAAGTACACTATAATATCCTGTTTCGGCATGTTCAGTAGCCTTATCGAAACGTGAACGATATCCTGCATCAGGGTTTTCCAAAGTTCCCGGAACAGTTTTTAACGCTCCAACGGTAGGCATAAATACTAAGCCTCCTATTTGAAATTCATGAAAATGACCAAAACCTTCAATGGACGTATGCCTGTCATCATAACCAGTAGGCCCCCAGCCTCCGGCACTGTTATAGCCATTGGTATGTGGTGCTAGCTTAGCCATTCCAAAAGGTCGTGCTGCCGGTGTGTAAAAGAACCAACGCCCATGGACAGAACCTATTTGCGGATTAACATATGGTGTCAGATCAACCAGTGGTTTCTCATTAAGGGGTTCTTGTTGCTTACATGCCACAAGCTGGCTAAACAAAAAAACACCGATTATTAACTTACAGAACTTCATCTTAATATGTATTTGGGCTGGGAGGCATCTCATTTACTCCCCATTGTTTATTTGGTTCAGGTCCCATCACTAATTCCAACTTACCGCCTTTTAGCAATTCACTGGCAGGAAACCAAAAGTTCTTTAATTCTTTTCCATTCAGTGTGGCACTTTGTATATATTTATTATTGAAAGAACTATTTTTTGCTTCAATTATAAATTTACGCCCCCTATTGTATTGGTTTCCTAAATCTATTTCTATTCTTTCAAATAAGGGGCTTCCAATCTCATATATAGGTTCGGATCTCGTCCCTCCATCTGTTTGAAATAACCCTAAAGCCGACATCATAAACCAGGCACTCATTTGCCCCTGATCTTCATCTCCCAAATATGCATTGGATATACCATAACCGTAAAATCTGGATAAAATATCTCTGTTCCATTTCTGAGTTAACCATGGCTTTTTCACCCAATTGAACATAAATGAAAAGTGCATAGATTGTTGATTACCCTGAATTACAGGGAAATCCCAATACTTCTCATTAGGGGCATTGTAGCGCCAATTACTACTAACCCTGAATCCATCATCCAGACGCTTTACAAATTCATCCTCTCCTATTATCTCTACCAATGCCGGAATATCCTGTGGCACAAAAAAGGTAAGCTGCCATGCGTTCCCTTCTACATATTGATGGTTACCTCCCGTTTCTATGGGATCAAAATCCTCGTACCACTTGCCATTTGAATGTTTTAATCTGGCAAATCCTATTTCCGGATCAATAGCATGTTTCCACCAGTACCCTCTATCTATAAATTCATTAAATTCTTTTCTTTTTCCTAAAGATTTAGCAAATTGTGATACTGTAAAATCATCAAAGGAATATTCCAAAGTATTGGAAAAACGCCCCTTATTGTATGGTACGTACTTGTGCTTCAAATAAGTTTCCAAATCTCTGTTTCCTGCATACCCCTTACCTACCTGTTCTCCTTTGGTAGTTTGCATTTTATAGACAGCCTCAAAAGCTTTTTCGGCATCATAATCTCGAATTCCCATTTGATAAGCGCCCACAATAAGTGGAATTTCATGTTCAGCCACCATAACCGGAATATATTTCATTCCTGCCGGGCCTTTGGCCAACCACCCATTGGCATCGTACATAGCTAGTTGAGATTTCACCCATTTTGATGACCATTCCGGGGTTACTAAATTCCAAAACTGGTTCAAATTCCAAAAGGTATTCCAAAAAGCATCACAGCCTAAAGCCACATCATTAGGGTCATTAAGTTTTTGAACTTTATCGGTGGCATCCATCCAGCTACCGTCTACGTCGCTAAATATATTCCTACTCACTAAAGCACGGTACATATTAGAATAGAATCTGTTTTTTTCTAAGCTATTGTTTGAGGTAACCTGTACTCTTTCAAATAAACTGTTCCATGTGTTTTCCTGATTTTCACGAACTTTTTCAAAGCTCCAGCCAAAAGGTTTGGTTATTTCTTCTTCCAAATTCAATGCAGCATTTTCTATGCTGACATACGATATTCCGGTTCTTGTTTGAACAACCTGATTCCCGGATGTATCAAATTCAATAAAGGCTACAATGTCTTCCGGATCCGTAACTGTAAGTTCGGCATCATACCTGATAACCGCATCTTCTTTATCTTCTTCACTGCCATTTACCCATGTGCCAAAGGTTTTAATGGGTTGATCAAACTCCATTGCAAAATGAACCGTATATTCTTGTGCTATGATATCCCACTCCCTGGTTTTATCACCATCTTCAACCATTTTACTCCTATAGTACTGTTCTCCCCAAACCGATGGTGATATTTGCTTACTATATCCTACGATCTTGTAATCACTGACCTTTTTAAAATAGGCTTCTTTAATGTTGTATGCGTATTCTGAAGGAATTTGCAAATCGACCAATATTCTGGAATCCGGTATATTTTTGGGGTAAGTATAGCGCTGAAAACTAGCACGTGTTGTTGCTGTTAGCTCAGCCTTTATTTTATAATCACTCAGAAAAACCGAATAGTAACCCAGGGGTGCTTCCTCTGTTGTTTTATCCACTCGCGAACGATATCCTGAATCCGGTTCTCCCTGGTCACCTATTTCTGTAACCAATGGTCCATTAGTAGGGAATGTCCCTAACCCTGCCATTGTCCACTCATGGATATGACTAAATGTCCCCACGCTTTCAAAAGTTGGCTGATACCCTGCCTGCCAACCTCCATTTTGATTATCCGGGCTAATCTTAACCATGCTAAATGGCATCCACGGTCCTGGAGCGATCATCCACCTGGAATGTCCCGTTCCTATTTTGGTATCCACATAGTCAACCAACCTATTTTGCTTTTTAGGGGTTCTCTCTATCTTACCTTCTTCAACAATATTTCCATCTAATACAACAGAGTAATTACTTTTAGTAGACTTGTTTACCGCATCCATGGGTACTTCATAGATGTTCCGGCCATGTTCAACAGTTTGCTCAAAAATAGTTTCATCATCCAAAATGACATTTAACTTTGATACATCCTGAAGGTGCTGAACGTCCAGCAATAACGGTTGTACCGATTTCCCATCCACTTGCAACTCATAACCGGCGGCTTTTACATTTCTGACAAATGCCTTTTCCGGCTGTACCAAGATTACTTTTTCAGGGCCTTCTAACCTAACATGATCAAACACCATCCAACTACCCTCCAATGTAGTGAACTGCACACTGTTCCCTCCATTCTTTATCAGGCCGGCATCTAATGAAATTTCTATCTTTTGTGCTTTGGTATTAGCAGTTTCTCCTTTTAAAGCTTCAGCATTACTTCCCTTTTCCAATCTGTACTTCCAGGGTTTGCCATTGACTGTAATTTTAAAATGAGGCGGTGCTTCCGGACTGCAGTCCAGTATATCTATAACTAATTTCCAATCGCCCCTTTTTGGTTTATTCTTAATACCAAATAAAATATTGATCTCATGGGGACGTATCCCTGCTAACCCTGAAGTCCCTCCCCAATAATCTATTGCTCCGGGCAATACAAATGGAAAATCTTTCTTTTCCGTAGAATATCCAACCATATAAAAGCGGTCCTCCCAACCAAAATCCTTTTCCAGGAATTTGCTATACTCACCGTTTGCCAAAGCAAACTCAGCACCACTATTGTCCGGTATTCCTATTTGCCACACTGTCCCGTTTTCTACGGTACAGCTTACAAACAGTATTACACTTAAAGCTAATAATTTGATCTTCATTTTTTTATTCTATTTTGTTTCAACAGGCTTCATCCTTTACAAACGATACAATTACTTTAGCTGTTTTCCTGCTTTTATTGATCAATTTATAACTGTTTGCTGCTGCCGATACGGCAAAGGTCTCTGCATAATAGAAGGTTTGGGAGTCATTTACCAAATCCAGTTCAACGGCCGTTCCCTCAACTAGCATTAATACATGACACTGCCCCAGAGTTTCTATAATAACCTCATCATCAAATTCGTATCTGTAAATATCATAGAAATGATCTACATGTGTTGGTAAGTGTATTTTTTTCCAGTTTTCTCCGGACGATTCCACATAAGGCTTAGATATTAGTGTCTCTTGTACAACTTGCCCCTTTCTACTAAAATTTAAGTTATCATAGGCCCGGTTTATATTTAAAGGCCTTGGATTTCCATCCATATCCATACGCTGCCAATCGTACATCTTAAATGTAAAAATATATGGGGTTGCACTAATCTCTAACACAAGGTTGTTTATTCCGGAACAGTGAACTGTTCCGTGGGGAATAAGAAACAGATCGTGCTTTTTAGCCGGCAGTTTTTGTACGTACTGCTCTACGTCTAGTTCTTCCTTTGTTTTATAACTGTGTTCCAGTGCTTTTTTGAAAGCCTCAGGGTCAATATCCTCCTGAAACCCTAAATACACGTCGGCATCTTCCCCGGCGTCCAAAATATAATAGGTTTCGTCCTGGGTAAAGTTCTCACCAAACTCTTTTTTAATATAATCTGGTTTCGGGTGACACTGTACTGAAAGGTTTCCACCATCAAAAGTATCCAGAAAATCAAAACGAATAGGAAACTCATCCTGAAATCGTTTAGCTGCTTTCCCTAACACATGCTCGTTATCCTGAAACATCAACATATCAAAAGAGACCTCCAGCAATCCGTTGTCATCTCCAAAAACCAATCCATTTTCCGGAACAATCATTTCAAAGGACCAGGCATAGTTAGGCACCTCCTGATTCAGCCCTTCAATGTGCTCTTTTATCCATTGTCCGCCCCAAACACCGGGTTCAAACCAAGGCCTTACTCTAAAATAACCCCTGGACAGCTTTGACAGACTTGCTCTTAAAGCCTCTCCTTTGGTCCATGTAGGTATTTCGGGGCGCTGCTGATCTACAATAATATCAATCTGCGGCAATAGCCTTTTCTTTTCTTTGTTTAACACCACCCAATCCACAAAATAAAAATGCTTGTACATTTGTTTGTGGGCTTTAGTAGAACGTAGCCCCAGGTTGGTGATTGCGTCTGCACGCATCCTAAACTGTAATTCATTTTTTGGTAAATCAAAATACACCAAACAGCCTTTGATGTTTGAAAGGCTGGCACCTGTACCGTATATTATCTGTAAATCTTTTTTATGGCCTAAATCAATTGCATCCAGTTTTTCCTGATCAAAATAATCTTTTAGTATTAAACTTGTTTTATGACCAAAAATAGGATCATCACCTCCTAAAAAAGGAGAAACCAATGTATTGATCTCTTCTTCAGATTTCTGGGCATCTTTAATATCATAGACATATGTACAACGTCCCTTTCTTTTAAAAATAGTAACCAGTGAATCTACTACTTCCTGCCAGTCAACTCCAATATATCCATCAAGGATAATCACCTGTTCATTTACTAAATTATCTACCAGGGACTCATAACCGGTATTTATTTTACCTCCGGAAACTTTATGTACCGGGTTAATATCATATCCACTGCTATTGCCCTTGCCTTTCTTAACAGGTATTAAATACTGACTTGTCTTTCTCTTCATATTTCTAATGCTATGATGCAAATATACAAAACATGTTCATATGTTTAAACATATAACTTAAATTTAACGTACTATACGCCTTCTCATGAGTTTACATTTTATTGTTAAACACCTAAAATATGCTACCTCAGCATAAAATTGAGATATTACTTTTGATGTGTTTTATAGTTAATATTTTTATAAAAAGTCTGTTCTTCTTTACATAAAACAAAACACACAGATAATCATGTTGACTATCTGTGTGTTTTCACCTATTTACCAATATTTAATTTTTGATTCTCTATAACGCCTTAACCCTAATATTGCGAAACCACAATTCCGAGCCATGACCGAGGAAACCAATATGACCTTTTTTACGTTTTAATCCGGGATGATCGGTTTTATCGGCAGTTCCATTTTTTGATGCTTCTGCCATATTATCGTCAACAATTACGTTACCGTTCAATGTGATTTTAATATCATCACCTTTAACAATAACCTCTTGGATATTCCATTCGCCTACAGGCTTTAAAAACCCGCGTTTTGCAGCGATCACTCCATAAACCGAGCCATGGTACTGGTAAGGTTTTAGGTTTTTATAAATTGCTGCCGTATTATCCAGAATTTGCAATTCTTTCCCCACATAGGCTGCATCTCCTTCTAGTGGTGTGTGAATCCCTAAACCGTTATTGGCTCCCGGAGTGAGTTTAAACTCAAACCTGAATATAAAATCGGAGTACTCTTCAGCAGTATATAAATTGCCGTGCCCCCCTTGTTTCGGATTGACAAAAATCTCGTTGTTTTCAACTACATAATCGGTTTTATTACCAATCCAGTGGTCCAGGTCTTTTCCATTAAAAAGCGATTTAAAGCCGGCTTTCTTTTCTTCTTCACTTAACAGTATGTCTCCGGATTCGATCTCACGAACATATATGTTTCTAAAGCCTAAGTCTTCACCATGTGCTTGTAATTCAATAGCTTCTTTAGTGAAAATCGGTAGCTTTCGGTCCCAGTAATTTTCAAGGATTACATTATCGGTAACTAATACACCGTTTAAATATACGGTCACACGCTCACCAACCATTTTTATCCTGAAGGTATTCCACTCGTTAATAGGGTTATCAGCTACTTCCAGAGGAATACGTTCATGCTTTTGATTATTATATAATCCGCCACTTCCTACTTGGGCACCAACATTAGTTCTGGCTATATCCCAGATCTGCACTTGTGGGGTTCCTCTTAAATAAATTCCACTATCTCCTCCATTGGTAATTTTCCAATCGACCAACATTTCAAAATCACCATAGTCTTTGATGGTACAGATATTATTATATCCTTCTCCTTTAAAACCAATAATACCATCCTTCACAAACCAATCCTTTAACATCTGCTCGTTGGCTTTAGCCTGTGCTTTTGCCAGCTCTCTTTTAGACATTTTTGCCCGTGCTATCGGGTTTTCAACCAGGCCTTCCCAGCCACTCAGGTCTTTTCCATTGAAAATAGAAACAAATCCTTTTTCCGAAGGCATGTTTTCTAAAAACTCTTTAACATCAATCTTTATATACTGACTATCTTGTCCGGTTAAGTTATTCACACTTCTGGACACAATATCTCTAACCACATCACCACTTAAGCCATTCTTTTTTCCAGGGGTTGGTAAAGCAATCCTTATTGCTGCATTAGATGCTGAAGCCAGTAAACCTGGATTATCCAAAAATTCTGAAACAAACACCAGGGACAAAAAGGTTTTTACTTTTGAAGCGGCACTAATGATTTGTTTCTTTTCCTGAATACCCGGGCTATAAGGTAATAACTTCTTGACCAATAATAACTTTTGATCATCCGGATAATCCGATGTAATTGCTTTATTAAGATAATAGGTAAAAGCTTGTTGTTTTAGACCACTGTCTTGGGTTTTAATCACGGTTTCAAACAATAAAGGAATAGCATAGTTTTGCTTCCAGTTAGCTAAGGCTTTTAGCGCGTTTTGCTTGCTATTAGCATCCCCTGATTGCAACTGCTCTGAAACCAAATCCAGGGCTTTATCAGTACTTAAAGCTGCTAAAATCGGGGTTAATTTAGAGGTATCTGAAAACGCCTTATACGACCTATAAATGGTATTTGCTCCGGTTTCATCTTTAGCGTCAAGTACATTAACAATGGCTTTTTGAATATTTTCAATATTGTCGGTATTATTTTCAGCTGAAAGCACGGTTATTAATTCTGGTAAATCTTCCGTACTTGACACCGAAGGTAATGCAGTATATACTACCGACTTTAATTCTTCATTAGAGGTATTCAACAACCCGGAGATCACTTTAAATTGATCTGTTGCGTTTCTTTTTGATAATACATTGACAAGAACTTTCTTCCCGGCATCGTCAACTTGTTCCAGTCTATTAGCCAGTAACTCCGAATCTTCAGTACTAACCACTCTCAACAGTGTTTCTTCAAGCGCCTTATATTCTGATGATGATAAGTTTTTATTGAATAACTGAAGTAAAACCGGTAATGCTTTGTCTTTTTCCTGAGATGACAAGGCTTTAATCCCAGATACTCTTACGAATTCATTACGATCTTCTAAAGCCGGTAAAATACATTTGTCAAATACCACTGCTTCGGTCCTTCCGCTTAGCATTCTGATAACGAATGGTTTTGTTGTATCCGGATATTTTTTATAGGCCTTTACCCATTTGTTGACTTCTACTGAAGTGAGGTCTTTTGAAGCCACATCAATAACTGATGCACTATACTTTTCATTAGGGTTCTTTGCTTCTTTTAGCAAGGTTTTAATAAAAGCAGCACCTTTTATATCACTAAGCAAATGAATAGCTGCCGATCTAAAATGTAACTGATCTTCTGAAGTAGCATGTTTTAGAATTAACTCAGCAACTTCAGCACTCAATGCAGAATTCCCATGCTCATTTAAACGTGTTGCATACTGAATCAAAGCAATGATTGCTTTTGAATCATCCAATTTAAAATAAGATTGTTTTGCTGCACTGATAAGAACGTCTTTTGAACTTGTTGAAGCAATTTCAGATAAGGCCGTTAAAGCATAGGGTTGGATGTCTTTTGAACCGGAAGATACCACCCCTTGAATAAAACCTGCTGCGGGTTTATATTTCAATACGCCCAAAGCATCAATTAAAGCAATTTGCTTATCGCCATTTGAAATTTTTGCTGCTTCAAAAATAACTTTACTCGCTTCAGGAGTTCCAATAGCCGTTAAGGCTGATAATGCCGGTTCGAATAATTCACCTTTTAAATAATCATTAAGTAATTTGATGCTGTTATTGCTTCCGCAGAATACCAATCGGTCTATTAAAAAAGTTTTTACTTCTTGGTGGCCTGCTTTCTCAATAGCCTGTAATAAAGCTTGTTCTGCGACATTACTTCCAATCTTGTTGTTTAATCCACCCGCATAGATCGCCAAACTTTGAATTGCATATCTGGCATTGGTATCGTCTCCGCTTCCTAACGGAACAAGCATATCTGTAAATTGAAGAATACCCTCTGTATCTAAAGTCATAATCTCCTTCATTAATTTGTCGGAATGTTTTAGGTCTTTAGTAGGGAATTGGGCCAAAATATCCGCAACCTTAGTTTCTAAGGTTCTGTTCATTTGGCTATAGATAGATAAAGGCATGCAGCATATAAAGAGTACTGTTCCTAATATTATGATTGCTTTTTTCATGTTAAAATTAAAGTTTGCTTTTAGTGTGCCCATGAGGTTCTCATTGGTTGGTTAATCAATCGGTTAGCTTCTTCATCATTTATAAATTCTTGTTTAACCGGGTCAAACTCTAAAGTTCTACCCAAACGAAGTGCAATGATTCCCATATTAACTACGGTAGCCGATCGATGGCCATTTTCTTCGTTAAGTGCAAATTTCTGACGTGTTTTAACGGATTCTGAGAAGGTAGTGATCTGTTCTTCCGGATCAGGAATACTGTTAATGATCCCTTCAATATTTGGAATTGTAGATTTAAAACCATTGAATATTTTACCATCCGGGCCTTCTATATAAGCTGCATTTTTATCGGCATTCTCACCATCTAATACAATTTGACAACCATCGGCATAGGTATAGGTAATCTTTCTCCAGGTTCCTATAGCATCATAATGTTGTTGTGGTGCGTCAACTTCAACTTTAACCGGGCTGTCATTATCCTTTCCAAGGAAATACTGTACAGGATCAATATAGTGCTGTCCCATATCACCTAATCCGCCTCCATCATAATCCCAGTAACCTCTAAAGGTAGCATGTGTTCTATGACTATTATATGGTTTTTCCGGTGCCGGCCCTAACCACATGTTATAGTCAAAATGATCCGGAATAGGTTGAGGCTTTAAATTTTCTTTTCCTACCCAGTAGAACTTCCAATTAAACCCCGTAACGCCACTTATAGTAACTTTTAATGGCCAGCCTAAAGCACCGCTATCCACTACTTTTTTAAGTTTTCTTACAGGTGTACCCATCCCATAAAAGTTATCTTTAAACCTGAACCAAGTGTTTAGCCTGAACATATTCCCATGTTGCTTCATAGCTTCTACAACACGTTTTCCTTCTCCTATGGTTCTGGTCATTGGTTTTTCGCACCATACATCTTTACCGGCTTCGGCTGCCATTACAGACATAATACCATGCCAATGGGGTGGCGTTGCAATATGTACAATATCAATATCGGGCCTTTGTAGTACCTCACGGAAATCCCGGTAGCCTTTAACATCATTCCCTACTTTTTTAAGGGTATTTGCTAAATGATGGCCATCGGCATCACAAACGGCTAATAGCTTTGTCCCTTCATAACCTAAATGCCCCTGCCCCATACCACCAACACCAATAACAGCTTTAGTTAATTGGTCGCTGGGCGCAATAAAATTTGTACCGCCCATAACATGCCTTGGAATAATAGTAATCCCTGCTGCAACGGCCAGTGTTTTTTTCATAAAATCTCTACGATTTGATTCTGATTGTCCCATAAATATTTATGCCTTTTTATTTGTAATTTGAGAAACAAAGAAACAGGAGGCTGTGTAAAATGAGGGGTAATGAATGGGGTAACGAAAAAAATATTTTAGTTTTTTTCTAACTTCTGATCAGAAGTTATGGCTTCAAAAGAGGTTGGATAGGTTTCCTTATAAATTTTATAATAAAGCTTTTCAAAGTTATCATGGGCCTTATATGCCAGGCTTAATTTACCTTGTTTGATTAAAGCTAATAGTTTTATTTGATGTGCTTTTTCGTTGAGATCATCGTATATAGAAATCACTTCGGTTACATCAAGCAGTAATTCACTATGCTTATCCACATCTAAGATTTCAGTAAATTCTATGCATAGTTCAATGATTTGATTACTGAACTTTTCGATAAATGGATCCAGCCAAGGTTCACTAGAATTTGAAAACAGTCGTCCGCCTTTTAAGATTTGAAGGAACCCCGGAAGCTCCTGCTCCAACGCCTTTATGGTATAACTACTATTTGAAAAAATGCTTAAATAGTGTTGAATGGTCAGGTAATCACAAAAGCAATCATCATTCAATTCAATACACCAGGATTTATCTTTAAATACCAAATTTATCTCTGAACAGGAATTCAGCACCGCCCTCAGGTTATTAATATTGGTTCCTCTGGTATTCTTTGCCTTTTGAACACTCATTCCCGGCCATAAAAACTCCGTAAGCTGTTTTGTGGAAATCCCTTTTTGTCTCCCCTGATAACTATACAAAAAGACAATCACGAATATTTTCTTCAGCAATGGTGATAATTTTTCAGCAAGATCTTCATTATTACTATTGAAGATCCTGAGTTTCCCAAAACATAAAACACGTTCTAAGCCATCATTATCCGAAAGCCCATCAGTGAATACTTTAGGGGTTTTATATCGCTCTCTGCTACCTGATAATATTTTTTTCTTTTTCAGCAAATGACGCCTCAGTAAAAGTAGGCCAACAATTAAGAAAACCGTAAAAATAACAACGATCAAATTCGTCATATCACCTACATTTTGTAACGCCCTGTTTTCAAAAAGTGTCAGTACTTCGTTGCCGTTTAGCTCACGTTCCCAAATTTTAATATCTGCCAGATACCCCTTAAAAAATTCTTCCCACAAATTGCTTCCAATAAGAACATTAAAATCAGAAGCCTCATATTCTGAAACTAAAGGAACTTCTTCGGTCATTTCTCCATTAATGTAGAAGAATAACTTATTATCTATTTTAGAATGGGTTAATGCTATATGCGTCCATTTATTTAAAGGAACCACCGATACTTCTGAGATATAGTCTTTTACTCCAGCCATAGTAAAAGTTAAAAACCCATTACGCAGCTTGACCACAAAATTGTTTCCCTTTCCTAAAATGCTATTATTAAACCCTAAAGCTGTAGGTTTGACCCAGGCCGCAATTGTAAAATTCTCTCGAAAGGTTTTTTTACTTTCCACGCCGGTATCAATATAACTTCTATTATTAAAATACCCTACCTTACCATGAATTTTATCTTCAATGATATCTACATTATGTATTAAAAGCTCCTTATCATTTTCCTTCATCTTATTTTCAAAATCCGGATCAAAAACAAAATGATCTGATAGTTCATAAGTAATATCTAAAGGAAAGGCAGTAAAGGTTTTACTGTTCTTATAATTCTCAGGGGTGGAATTAATAATATCCGGTGAGAAATGATATCCGGCTTTATAAGGTATTAAAGCGGGAAAACCCTCGCCTTGTAACACCGGGAAACTGAAATGGCCATTAACAACGGCATCATTATAATCTTTAAACCTAACCCCGTCAATGAGTTGCCCATCTTCTGTTTCTACAACACCATAAACGTATCTTAGCTTGAATATACAGTTAACAAGACTATCCAATTTTTTCAGGGACGACCTGTTAGCTTCAAAAAAATCCGGAAGCCTGCCGGATTGTTTCCAAATTGAAAAGAAAAGCGAGTCCGTCAAGGCTATATCATCTTCAATTTTTACAATCTTAAGTTTATCAGGTTCATAAAACCTAAACCGCATACTATCCTGTAATTTGGTTTTAGTGATACTAATCACTTCCATATCGTCTGGCTTTTTATGGATAAGAAACAAGTCATTGGGTAAATCGGAAAGAATTTCGCTTTCAGAAATGACAACCAAACTATCCTTGTATGCTTTATACCGTTTCAGGAAATCCTTAGGTATTGTATTTTTTTTGGAAACAGTAATTGCCAGGTTTTGGTTCCCCTTAAGTATTGAATCTATTTCGGGCATCGATAACTCCTCCGGATTCAGTACGATATACGGCTTGTTTAATTCGGAATGCTCAACTTGTGCATGACATAGTGTAATGCAAGCAAAAAACATTAAAAAACAGTATCGAAGAGAATTTTTATTCAAGTCAAAAAATATCTAAAGCCGGATGAAAACTTCAATTGCACAACAACTAAGTCGTGTTCCAAATTGGTAAATTTAATAATTTGGTTTGTAATTATTGAACGTTTTCCTTTATACTCCTTTTCAAAATCAATGGGCACGTCATTTTTTAATTTACAATCTATAATTTTAAAAAAGACGATCAGCACCTTTTCTGAGAGCAATGGTAAAAATTTAGGTTCATAAAACACCATAAGTTTAAATTTCCGGTTGAGAAGATGTGCAAAACATTAGAAATAAGTAAAAGTAGATATTATAATTGGTTACGACTTGGTCCATCCAAACAATAGTTATAAAACCAAGTAATCTCCATAACCATAATACTATTCTTGAAGATAATTTTGAAAGTTATGGAGCTTATATTCATTCAATGGTTTTAAAAAAATCCCATATGAGTTCGGCTGTGTTCAGCCCTGAATTCCTTATTGACGGTAGATCATGTCCAAAATCAGCTATTTTATAATACCAAACCTGATTCTCATTAATTCCATTTTTAAAGTGGTATCCATATACATTGGGAAGGATAAATAAAGTATCTATTGTTTTGCATTGATTAAAGTCCTTCCAGTAATTCATTACCGTGTCCATATGTGGAGCACCACCCCAACCATATTCAGTAGACATACTACCGTCAATGGGGACTATTTGGTCATCTATTCCAGATATTTGTAAAACTGGAACCGGCAGTGAAGTTGAATTTCTGTGATTCCATGTATATCCGGACATTGTTCCTGTAACAGAAGCAATTGCTTTAAATGTTTTAGGTGATTCACATGCTAATGTGTAGCTCATAAAGCCTCCGTTAGAAATACCGCAAACAAAAGTTTTTATAGGATCAAGATTGTACTTTGTCTGTAAGTGTTTTGCAAGTTCTGTGAGAAACCCTACATCATCAAAATTACTCTCATGTAATCTGGCATTCCAATAAGGGCTACCGGTATTTTCATCTAATGTTCCTTGGGGATAGTAAACAGCAAACATATTGGTGTCTGCTACCTCATTTAACTGCAAGCTTTCCATGTGGTTTATGGCATAGCGACCATAGCTATGTAAAACTAAAACTAAGGGAGCATTGTTAGGTAGATTAGATGGTTTATAAAGTACATATTCCCTTTGTATGTTATTATGAATAAAACTAGAAGAACGTATAGGGGGATTGCAAGAGTATATAAATAAACCATTAATAATTATCAATCCAACAAATACTAGCTTTTTCATTGTAATTATTTTAAATGTGTTATATCTATTAAACATAATGAATATTATTATTTTCAAATATGAAACTCTAATCTCATATCACATTCTTATGTCAATCACTATTTAATATAACTATACTATCTATTTTAGCTTGTAAAGCTTCAACTATTTCTTTATTTAAGCTTGCTATATTGCTTTGTTCTCCAATATCTTTAGATAGATCATACAACTGTGGGACAGGGGATAAGCCCATCTCTATTTTTTTGTTGCTCAACCATTCGGGGGTATCTTTTTCTCCAAGTGGCGCTATATACTTCCAATTTCCTTTTCTTAAAGATAGTGTAAAAGATTCTTCAAGCATAATGTTTCTGGCAGGTGCCTTGGCATCCACAATAGCTTGTTTAACATTTTCACTATCTAACGCCTCTCCTTCCTGTAAACTTACATTTATT
Source organism: Alterotamlana spongicola (assembly GCF_035818475.1). NCBI lineage: Bacteria > Pseudomonadati > Bacteroidota > Flavobacteriia > Flavobacteriales > Flavobacteriaceae > Alterotamlana > Alterotamlana spongicola. The sequence continues at coordinate 1,945,547 of NZ_JAYMGV010000001.1, read as the reverse complement.
AAACTTGCTAAAGATGCATAATAATCTGTTTGGGAAATTAATGCACTACTTTCCCCAGGCTGTATTTTTTCTGGCCAGTATGTTATCATTGGTACTCTTGTACCTGCTTCATAGGCGCTATATTTACCCCCTCTAAAAGGTCCTGAAGGTGTATGACCTCCAAGTTTCTCTTCTGCCAAATCGGCATAACCATCGTCTAACACAGGTCCATTATCACTAGTAAAAATTACCAGTGTGTTTTTATCAAGACTTAAATTTTCAAGTTCTTTGATAATTTGCCCTGTCATCCAATCCATTTGAACTATGGCATCTCCTCGAGGCCCCATGGTAGATTTACCTATGAAACGTTCATTTGGAACCCGAGGGACATGAATATCATGAAAAGAAAAGAATAAAAAAAACGGATTATCTTTATTATTCCTCATAAAATCAATGGCTTTGCCAGTAAATACATCTGGAAACTCTTCATCTACCCACATGGCCTCTTTACCTCCTGTTTGATATCCTATACGACTTATACCATTTACCAATGCCTGACTATGTTGTAAGTCTGCTTTTTGCCTTAAAAGCTCTGGATGTGTAACTCCCAAGGGCTCATTGGAAAATGGAGTTTCATAACTCACTTTAAGGGAATCGTTAAGGTTTAAATTGACTACATTATGGTTTTCTAAATACACCGTAGGTGTTCTATCTCCTGTGGCAGGTAATAAAAAGCTATAATCAAAGCCTATTTCCAGCGGTCCTGGTTTTACTTGCCCATTCCAATTTACATCTCCATTCCCTAAACCTAAATGCCATTTACCAACTACAGCGGTTTTATACCCTGCTTTTTTAAACATTTTAGGAAGGGTTGGTGTTTCTGGTCTAATAAGCAACGGCGCATCTCCTGGTAAAATTACGGCCTTATTTCTAAAAGCATACTGTCCAGTAAGTAAGGAATAACGAGATGGTGTACATGTTGCTGCAGAGCTATGGGCATCAGTAAATTTAACACCATTATTTGCCAGCCTATCTACGTTTGGAGTTTTTACGCCGCTAGCACCATAGCTACTTAAATCTGCATACCCCAAATCATCTACATAAAATATAACAACGTTAGGTGGTGTATTAGAAACATCACTCTGCAACGCACCATTATCTTGTTCTTTTGACTTACAACTAAACATGCTTAGTATAAGTAATATTGAAAATAATTTGTTCATACTATTATAAGTGATTAACACAAATCTTACATTTAATTATCCACTAATAATTAAATGTTTTTATGAGTAGTAAATATTCTTTAAGCTTTTGAGTCCTAAAAAACTGCACCTTTATAATTTAATTATTCAGGTTGTTTTTAGAATTGAATCAATTTTTAAAAAGAGTTATTACATCCTTACATTCATTTAATAAAGAGAAAGTGTTATTTATTTTTTATTATTCTCTTTTGAACTATAATTTAAACAACACTTTTTCTCCCCAAAAACTAAACTAAACTAAACTAAACTAAATGAACCAACGATTAAAAATTATTATAGATACTCAAAACCTCTCTATTGTATTTTAAATCCTTCAGGGTTTTGCTCTAAATTACTTGTTGATATGGCCTGAAATGGTATTGGGGCTATATATTGTGCCTTTGTGGGCATTCGTACTGGCAATACATTTTCAGACGGATCTCTTAAAGCTGCAATTTCTTCAACCTTTTCGGTTCTCACTAAATCAAACCATCTCTTATATTCCCCAGCTAACTCCCAGCCTTTTTCAGCTATGATTTCATCAACACTTGCTGATGCTACATCAACTGAACCATTTGGTGTTAAATAATCTAAACCAGCAGCTCTTCTCTTCACCTGATTAAATGCTTCTATGGAGCTGTCTGTTTGACCTACTCTTGCTTGTGCTTCAGCATATATTAATAAAACCTCTGCATATCTATACAATTCCCTAGCTCTAAAATCAAATACTCTTGGCCCAACAGTTAAATCTGCTGCTGCTGTAAACTTTTGATACATTGGATGTTGCCTTTGTGAATCTGGCCAAGGTTTTGTTGGTGGATCTTTTACAAAAATCACACCTCCTGAAACTCCTCTCTGTGGTATCTCTGTGGCAAAAGTTGCATCTTTTCTAGGGCCTTCTGGAAAATCGTTAAAAAATTGCAATTCTGGAAAAGCATCAGAAAACCCTCTTGCCTCATGAAAACTAAATGCTGTTGTATAATTAGAACGAAGATCTTCATCTTTAGAAAATTGCACTGCGAAAATAGATTCGGTACTATTTTGATTTTCCAATAGCCATAATTGATCAATAGGTAATAGGGTAAAATACCCCATATCAATAACCTCTTTAGCTTTATTTGCTGCCATTTGATATTTAGAATTGTCCTTTACTGGCCATCCTCCCCATGTTAGGTATAAATCTGCCAATAGCGCTTTTGCTGCAGCTGACGATACTCTACCTACGTTGGCCGTAGCTCCTGGTGCAGGTAAATTTGCTTCTGCAATTAATAAATCTGCTTCCATTTGAAGATAGTTTTCTAAAACAGTTGCTCTGGTTTCTCCTCCTGTTATTTCTATACCATCTGCTATAATTGGCATATTGCCATGTGTTCTTACCAAATTAAAATAACATAATGCTCTAAAAAATCTTGCTTCAGCATCTCCTAATACTATGGCATCTGTTGAAGCTGTAGACGTTTTTAAACCTTCAATAAGGCTGTTTGTAAAATAAATGGTACGCCAGTAATTGTCCCAACCATGATTTAACCAATTTATATCTGAATTTTCACCGCTACCATAGTCAAACCTGTCAAACACTCTTAAAGGCGCTTTATTACCAGCTTCCCAAGTCGTTATATCGTCTGCGCCATAAGTTGGTGTTCTTAAAAAATGTGGGTTTCTATGTGCCTGTAACAATTGTCTGTAAATAGGCGTTAGTGCGGTAACAATATCTCTCTCTGAAGAGAGATTATCTATAGTTATTACACTACTTAAATCTTCTTCCAAATCGGCACAAGACTGAAATATCAATCCAAATGCCACTATAACCAAAAAGAGTTTATTTATAAATTTCATGTTATATTTTTTTATGTTAAAATGATGCTTTTAATCCGAAAGAAAATGTTCTGTTTATTGGATATGTATTCAAGTCTATACCTAAATCTACATCAGATTGCCCTGAAGCTGTAGACTCAGGGTCAAACCCTGTATAATCTGTTATAATGAATAGGTTTTGGGCATTTACAAACAAACGTAATTCGCTTAAACCTAATCCACTTATAACATTTTTATCTATATCATAACTTAAGTTAACATTTTTAAGTGTTACAAACGAACCATCTTCTAAAAACTGTGATGACAGCAATTCGGTTCCATCTCTACCAGCAGGAATATTACTAGGATTATCCGGAGTCCACCTATTTAGATAATCTGAATGAACTGCATGAAACTGTTGAGCTCCTAATCCCATCATACGGCCTCTTTGGAAGTTATAGATGTCGTTACCTTTTGAACCCAGTAGTATAAAATTTAAATTGAATCTCTTATAACTTACATCCCAATTCCAGCCCCAAGTATAGTCTCCATTTCCATCTCCAATAGTAGTAATATCATCTGTAGAGATAACCCCATCATCGTTTAAATCTCTATATTTTGCATCTCCAGGCACTCTACCAAAAACTGCGGCTTCGGTTTCTTCTCCCAATTGATAAACACCATCAAAAATATATCCTCTAAAAGCACTTATAGATTGTCCAACTTCTACACGTGTTGGGTTTACGGGGAAGGTATTTTGGTAAAACACATTACCTAATTCTAAAGCATCTACGTCATCTAATAATGATTTTACTTCATTTTTGTTTCTAGATACGGTTAACATTGAGCTAACATTCCAGTTATCATTATTTACCAATCTTAAATTAAGCGATATATCAAACCCTTTGTTTTGAACCTCACCTGCATTTATGGTTTGTGTAGTTGGTCCTACAAATTCTGGTAATATTCTATCTAATAATAAATCCTCAGTATTCTTTTTATAGATATCTACCCCCAAAGTTACTTTAGAATCCCAAAGCCCAACATCAATACCAAAATTTGATTGCCTAGTAGTTTCCCAGGTTAAATCTGGGTTTGCCAATCTATTGGAAGGTGCCAAACCTACAGCTAAAGCCCCTCCTGTGAAAGGGTAGTTTACATTGTCTCCAATAATTGGTAATGAGCGTGTTGCCAAAGGCTCTATTGCCTGGCTACCTATAACGCCATAACTAAATCTTGCTTTTAAGTTACTTATAACATCTATATTCTGAATAAATTTTTCTTCAGATAATTTCCACGCCACAGAACCAGAAGGAAAGTATCCCCAACGGTTACCTTCTCTAAATTTACTGGAACCATCTGCCCTTAACGATGCCGTAAACAAAAATTTATCAAATAGTGAATAATTAACCCGACCTAAAAAGGATTGTAAGTTCTCATTTGTTGACATGTTCTGGGTTCTTTGAATGGCTGCCAATGATAAGTCTTTATACCCTGTTTGATCTGTAAAAAAATCTTCGCCCGATGCAATGGTATTTTTTCTTAAAACCACTTGTTGCTCATGAATAGCGTCTATTTTTAATTTATGATTAGGGTTTTTATCATATGTAAAAGTTAACCTATTGGTATTTTGCAACCTTGTTACCGCCCTGTTTTCTACTTGAGCAGCTCCTAAATTATTTACAATAGTAGGTATGTAACTGTTGTTTTCTCTATCAAACCTATCTAAACCACCTGATACATTTAGCACCAAATTATCTAATATATTATAGTTAATATAACTGCTAATAGTAATCCTGTTGTTAAAATTTTCTACAGTATTATTTTCCGGGGCCAATAGCGGATTTAACAATCCATTTCCCACTCCTGAGATTAACGGTGTAAAATTATAATCTCCATCTTCATTAAAAGCCGGGGTTGTTGGGTCCCAAGTTAATCCTGTTGCTAAATTTGCCCTAAAGCCTGTTAGCTTTTCATGACTAGCAAATGTGTTTAAACCTACCTTAAGTTTACCTGATAGATTAGCATTCAAATTAGCCCTTAAAGTATATCTTGTATAATCTTGATCTATGATAGTTCCTTCAGAGTCAAAATAGTTAGCAGAAAGAAAATAGTCCATTTTATCTCCTCCACCGCTGGCCGATAATTGTGCATTATAGGCATAAGCCGTTTTAAATAGGCGTTCTTGCCAATCTTCGCCTCCACCTGCTCTTAAAGCCGCTATATCACTAGCAGAATAAAACTCTGAACCTTCGGCAAAATTGACTCCTTCGGCAAAATCTGCCGGGCTTAACAAATCAAGTTCTTGAACTACATTAGAAACACTATAAAAAGATTCAAATTCTATTACAGCAGGCCCTTTTCTTCCTGATTTTGTGGTAATCAACACCACACCATTGGCTCCTCTTGAACCGTATATTGCTGTAGAAGATGCATCTTTTAGCACCTCCATAGACTTTATATCATTAACATTTAAAGAGTTAATATTACCCACAACGGTACCATCAACAACATATAAAGGCTCATTGTTTCCCGCAATGGAATTTGCCCCACGAATTCTAATCTTAAATGCGCTTCCTGGTGCTCCGCTGGTTTGGTTAACTTGTACTCCTGCCGCCCTTCCTTGAAGTGCTTGGTCTATTTTAGTTAATGGCTGCTTTTCAAAAGCTTTTGCAGATACAGATGCCAAAGCTCCTGTTAAATCTGACTTTCTTTGGGTACCGTACCCCACTACCACGACTTGGTCTAGTTCTGCCACGTCATCTTCCATAATCACATTGATCATTTTATTGGTTACCAGCACCCCTTGGGTTTTATAGCCCACATAGGAAAAAACCAGTGTGGCTCCTTCTGTTGTTTCAATGGAATAATTGCCATCAAAATCTGTGGTAGTTCCTGTGTTGGTGCCTTTTACAATAATAGACACACCAGGCAATGGATAACCATTAGCATCTTTTACATTTCCTGAAACAGTTTGTTGCATGAAACTTACACCTGTAACTTCTTTCAAACTATTGTTAGCGAATAAGCTTGAATAAGAAATACAAAAGATCACCAATAAAACATTTTTTAAAAAATGCTTGAAATACATAGTTTTTTGTGTTCTCATATAGTTAGTTTTTAAACTTTGCAGACCTAAGCTACAAAAAGTTGTTATAGTTAGGATAAAATTAATTGGTAACTGTATTTTAAAAGGGGTAATCATTATGCACTTCATAGTCAATTTGGTTCAAATCACCTAAAAACAAAGCCTATAGCATATTTTTAGCAACATTTATATAAGGAATAAGAACTAATTTAATCTACAAGCTACAGCAAACCAAACTTGTTTACTTGGTGTATGTCTTTTGAGATATCATAAATTGAGAATACGGTAGATGTTACCTTTCAGCTGTTATCAACATCATTTCTATCTTAATGGGCTGCCAACGCCCATTTGTTACCTGCGGCTATTGGTACAAAATCTACTAAAAAGCCAAATGTTTTAATGAGTATCTTAAAGCTTCTGGAACGTGAATGACTCCTCCTACAATCGTCTAAAAAAGGGGCTCCGCCCCTGTTCGATTAAATTGGCTTCTTTACTTTTAAAAAGCAGGCGTAACTGTTTTAGCTGTTTGCTAATTTTTTTCTCTATATTCTTTAGGGGATATACCAAACTGATTGGTAAACGATTTTTTAAAATACTTATAATCACTAAACCCAACGGTATAAGCAACAGCACTTAAATTTAAATCTTGGGTAAGCAAAACCTCTGATGCCTTTTTTAAACGTACGGACCTTATAAACCCAGCAATAGACATACCTGTAAGTGCCTTAATTTTTCGATATAGGGTAGATTGACTCATATTTAATTTGTTTGCTAGAATTTCTACCCCAAACTTTTGGTCGTCTAAATGATATTCTACAATAGAAAAGGCTTTATTAATAAACGCTTCTTCAAAATTAACTGCCTCAATGCCAGGGCTTGTATCAAACCTGATTTTATTTTTTAAGTGTTCCCTAATTCGTTTTCTATTCTCTAACAGGCTTACAACCCTAGATTGCACTATTTTTGTATTAAAAGGCTTCTTAATATAATCATCTGCTCCAATATTCAAACCATCAACCTCATAAACTATTGAGGTTCTAGCCGTTAGAAGAATTATAGGAATATGAGATGTCCCGATATTAGATTTTAGGTGTTTACACAACTCTAAGCCATCCATTTCTGGCATCATTACATCGCTTACAATTAAATCTGGTACTTTTTTCTCTGCTATTTCTTTAGCTACTAACCCGTTTTCTGCAACCAATACAGTATAGTCGTTTTTAAACAACGATTCTAAATAGGACAAAATATCTTTATTATCATCAACTATCAATAAGGTTTCTTGTTGCTCTTCTTTGAGTATCTCCTCATAAACAAAGCTAGATTTTTGCGCACCTGTACCTGTATATTGGCTTATATCTTCGGTATTTTTAAATTCAGGAATGAAATCTTCGGTTGAAAAGTGCGCTTTTCCTAACGGGATGAGTGTAGTAAACTTAGTGCCTTTTCGGGGCTTACTTTTTACGTTAATTTCTCCTGAATGTAGTTTTACAATTTTCTGACTAAGAGAAAGTCCTATTCCAGAACCAATTAATTTAGTAGATTCAACATCCTTTATTTGAAAAAAACGGTTGAAGATTCTATCTTGGTTTTCTTTTGATATGCCTTTACCATTATCTTCAATATTAATCTTACAATATTTTTCATCCATATCTAAAGACAACTTTACTTTTCCTTTTTCAGGTATAAATTTAAAGGCATTAGACAACAGGTTACATAAAACAATTTCCATTTTTTCCCTGTCGTAGGTTAAAGGGATAAAGCTGTTAGAAGTTTCAAAAGTATAATCGATATCCTTTGCATCAGCATATCCTTTAAAAGACAAAAATATTTCTTCAGAAAACTTTACAAAGTTACCAGGGGCAACTTGAAGATTAAGCAGTCCTTGTTCTGCTTTTCTAAAATCCAAAAGCTGATTAATTAAATCTAATAACCTATTGGCATTCTTATCTATATAATTTAGTTTTTCTTTAAGGCTACCTTTTAAATTAGGTTGGGTAAGTATCTCTGATAACGGACTTACAATTAATGTTAAAGGTGTTCTTAACTCATGTGATATGTTTGTAAAGAACTTTAATTTTGCTTCGCTTAATTCTCGTTCTTTTACTTCGCTTATTTTTGCCAATTCTAAATTGGCTTTTAAACGTGTTCTGTTTGCTGATACTCTTATAATAAGATAGACAATACCTAAAACCAAAATAAAATATACAGCATATGCTGTTTTTGATAGCCAAAAAGGTGGGCTAATATTAATCTGTACTTTTTTTATTGCCCCATAGTTCAATTTATCTCTAGTACTCTTTATTTCTAGTATATATGTTCCTGGGCTTAACCCCGTAAAACTTATCTCATTTTTTGAGCCATTATCTATCCAATCATCTTTTATCTCTTTAACTCTATAGAGATAGTTTAAGTTAGATTGATCTGTAAAATTTACGGCAACAAAATCAAAAGAAATCACAGATTCTTTATAACTTAAATTTAAGTTATTGGTATAGCTTATGCTTTTTTGCAGCACATTGTTACCATTAATTTTATCGCCTACGCTAACTTCTTCATTATTTATTTTCAAAGATGTAAGCACAATATTTTGTGAAGACCTATAAGGCTCTATATTAGTTACATTAAAAGAAAAAAGGCCTATTGAAGTCCCCAAAAAAAGTACTCCCCCATCATTGTAATAAGCATTAATATTTATGCTATAAGGCATATCAACATATTCATCTAAAACACTAATGGTTTGGGTATCTCTTTTTAAAACAGCAATATCTGATACAGAGCTAAACCAAATATTATTTTGGGAATCTTTAGTTACACTTGTTATATAATCATTGTTTAATCCCGAATTTTTATTGTAGGTTTTAATTAGCTCAACACCTGTGCCTGTATTCAGAATTTTTAGCATACCTCCTGGCACACCAACCCAAAGTGTATCTTTCTCTTTTGAGTACATAGACAATATGATAACACTAGGAAATTTACGCTTGCTTTTAATATCTTCTCTTGTAAAGGTTGAATCCTTAGCATTGTACAAGTACAATCCATTGTATGTGCCTACCCAAAGTCTTCCTTTTGTATCTTCATCTATAACACTAATACGGTCACTATTAACTTTATACTTACTACTTGAGTTGTATAAGATGCCATTTTTTAGCACTTTATCAATAGTATAGTTAAAAAGTAACAGCCCGTTTTGCTGTGTACCTACCCAAAGGCTATTGTTTGAATCTAAATACAGGCTTTTAATTTTTTTATTAGGCAAACTACTTCTAATAACTCCTTTTAAAGGATTCTTTGTGTTATATACAAATAGCCCTTTTTTAGTACCTACTAGCATAACATCTTCTATCTCTAAAAAACATTCTACTTTTATATTTATACCTGGTAACTTCGAAAAATGTTTTCCATCTTTTGAAAAACCTATACCTCCTCCCCAAGTACCACACCATAGGTTATTGTGTTTATCTTTAACTACAGCTTGAATGTTGTTATCTGGTAAACCAATATCATTTGTTAAAGAATTAGCATAATATTTAAAGTTGTTACTTGGTATAACTTTTACAACCCCTCCGTAGCCAGTAGCTATCCAAACAACATCTGTATCATCCATATGAATATCTAAAACTGTTTCATAATTTGAGTTGTTTAAATATTTGGGAGATAATGGTATCTTTTTAAAACTAGACTGGTTATTAGACAAAACATACAGCCCTTGTGTCCAGGACCCAACCCATATATTATTATCCTTATCTATATTAATGGCATTAACACCCTTTAAATGAGCCTTTACACTTCCCGTAAGTTCACTTAAACTATAATTTTCTGTACTAAAGGCAAAAACACCTAATGCCGCTCCTATTAAAATTCTGCGCTCTGTTTTATCAAAAAAAAGGGTCATTGGCTCTCCAACAGAAATAGGGATTTTGTTTAAATGCTTTTCTGTTGGTGAATACTTATACAAAAAATTACCTGAAAGCGCCCAAATATTACCAAATGGATCTATTAAAAGGTCATGAATTCTTTCGTTGGAAACAAAGGTTTCTTTTAATTTTCCATCTGCAGATAATACAAACAAACCGTTATTCCATGTTGCAACCCAAATATTCTCCTCACCATCTTTAACTATACCTGTAACTCTAATTGAAGATAGTCTACCACTTACGTTAAGAACATGATTAAAGTTTTTAAAGGCATCTAAAACAGGATTATAAACCGAAAGCCCTCCGCTTTTTGTTCCTACCCATATTTTATTGGAGTTTTTATCATAAAAAAGTGTTTCTATATTTTCATTTTCAAGTTCAAAATATCGCTCCTGTGGCGTAAATAATTTAAAATTTGAACCATCATAGGTGTTAATTCCGTCTTCTGTAGCAAACCATTTTAACCCTAAACTATCTGTAACAATTTTAGAAACGTAATTAGAAGACAGTCCTTTGGAAACATCTATATACTGAAATCTATACTCATCTTGAACTTGACAATACGAGTTCTCAAAAAACGTAAGCAAGCAAATTATAAGCATGAATGACTTTAATTTCATTGACCAAGGCTTTACACTAAAAATACTAATATTTTACCATTTAGAATAGGGGTGCTTCATTTTAAACTTTATATATCTAAAAACCCAAGGTTTAAAACCTTCTAGATGCATTTCCCATTTTTGAAACGTTTTGGCTGGGCATGGTTTTCCTTGTACTTGTTCAGCTAAAAAAGTAAGCGTTTTGCATAAGGTTATGTATAAAATTTAAATACTTAGGAATAGCTCTAGATGCATCATGGGTGTTATCCTTCTTTTTATGTGCCACAAAACAAATTCATGGTTTTTATATCAACAATATTTAAAAATCCTGTTACCATTTCCTATGCGTCCATTCATAAATAACCTGTGCAAAAAAGAGCTGGCTCTCCTTTTTATTTTTCCAATCAAGTAGTTTTTAATCTAATATAAACAGACAAAAGACTGAGATTATTAAGATGAATGACATTCTTGATAGCATGCTATTTTAATTCGATAGCTCCTATATCTGGTAATCCATTTATATTACTCCCTAAAATATCCTTTGTAAGATTTAAACCGTAAACAATTCCAATGGTATCGTTTTTTATTTTTGGTATCTCCAATCCTTTATCTTTAATGAGCTTAATGTTCTTAGGAATAAAACTCTCGGCCCCCGAACCTTTTATATTAATAAAATTGGCATTGCCTATAATAGGTTGTTGGTCTTGTAATCGTTGGTCTTTTGGCCAGCTACTTTTATGCAGAAAAACATTGTTTTTAAAAAACACATTTTTAACTTTCCATTTGCCATCTGTTTCAGGGTTGTACTGGTCGCCTTTAACCACTGTCGCATTACTTTCAATATGAAAAATATTATTGGCAATGAGTACACCATCTACCCCCCTATCAATGGCTATTTTTGCCTGAATATTGTTTTTTGAATAAATGGTGTTATTATAGAAATAGGTATTATAAGGCCCCTTTCTTTTTTCATTATTGCCCGTATAACCGCTTAACCAAAATATTTTCCCCTCTTGAAAGGCATTGTTTTTTCCTTTAATTCGGTAGCCATCATTTACACTTATATTGTAACGATATGCACAGTTGTAGCTATTTCCAAGAATCTCACAAAATCCACCCGCATTATTGGCACTAAAATTATACTGCAAAACAATATTGGAGCAATTATAATCTATATGGGCGCCTGAAGAATCTCCAGGGCCATTGGCATTGGTAAAATGGTTTTTCTCTATTAAAACCCGATCTGAATCCCACGTCCAAAGCCCACTTCCACGCCCCCACTTACGGGAATCATCATTACTACCAGAATAATTTACAGAATTACCATGAATATGACCATTTGATACACCAGACATTTGTATACCCGGACCACCAGTTTTAAGCACCTTATTATTTGAAATTTCAAAATCTACAATTCCAAACGTCCCATTGTATTTTTTTGAAGTTAATTTAATGCCTGTATGTGCTACATTTTCAATAATAGAATTTGCTACCTTGACATCTTTTAAGACTGCGTTTTTAACCTTATTGACAATACGAATACCCCAACCATAATTTTGGGTACCATTGGCTGTTTCAACCTCTTTTTCAGGTCTTTTAAACCCTTCTTCTTCAAAGAATACATCATGAACCTCTAAATTAGATAAGTAGATTTGCTCATACATACCAGGTTTTGTGATTTTAACTAAAACACCGCAACGCATGCTGTTTTTAGTTTTTGCCTCTTGTATTTCACCTATACTTGCGTTTACTTTAAGGTTTTCTACATGAACAAAACTACAGTTATCAATTAAAATACCATTTTTATATCCCTTGGCATGAATGTATCCCTTCTTGTTTTTATCTGTATTGCTATAAGTTGAAACAACAATGGGATTTTCTTTAGTACCTATCACATTTTTTAATACTATAGGTTCGGGAAATGTATTACCAGCAGCCAGTAATATTTTATCTCCTGGCTTAAATTGTATTTTCTGAATTTTTCTAAGACTCTTCCAAGCACTTTCAGGTGAAGCCCCTTTATTAGCATCATTACCTAATGTCGCATTAAAATAGTATGCTTTGCCAAACTCCTGATGCGTTTTAGTGTTAGAAAAACAACCACATAGCGTGAAACAAGCTAATAGGCATATTATATGTATACTAATACTCTTCTCCATTAGTAAATCTGTCAGGGTGAATTTTATTGTACGCTTTATTTTGTCTTAACCCAAGAAAAGCTGGTTCGGGGTTTTTGGTATTCCACTGGTCGTGCATTTGTTTGAGTTCACTGAATTTCTCGGAATCTTTCAATAGCTTTTCTTCGCTTATATCTTCTAAAAGATTATACAATTCTGTATTTCCTTTCTTGTCCTTCACTAACTTAAAATCACCTTTTCTAACCGCTAGTCCGTTATAATCATATTGTCTCCAATATAGAGCATCATGGGGTATTTTGGAGTTTTCTCCTGTTAAATAAGGTATAAGGTTTACACCATCTAATTTGTGCTTTGGTGTTACGTTTGCCTGGACTACTGCCGTAGCAAAAATATCCAGAGAGATGACTGGGTTATGGTATTGCTTCCCTTTAGGAATGGTTCCTGGCCACTGCACTGCAAAGGGCACCCTTATACCGCCTTCGTACATTGAACCTTTACCTTCTCTTAATTCGGCATTATTGGCGCTATGGTTTTCAGGGCCACCATTATCAGACAAAAAGAACACTATGCTATTCTCATTAATCTTAAGCTCTTCTAACTTATTTAATAAATTACCTACACCATCATCTACAGCACTTACCATAGCGGCATAAATTTGTCGTTTTTTATCTTTTACGTGCGCATAGCGTTCTAAATATTTTTGTGTGGCTTGTAACGGTGTATGAGGCGCATTATATGCCAAATACAAAAAAAACGGATTGTTTTTGTTACGTTCTACAAAATTTACTGCTTCCCTTGAGAGCGCATCTGTTAGATATTCTGTTTCTTCTATACGTTTATTATTACGTAATAGCTTGGTGTTATATGCATCAAATTGCGATGTTATTTCTGAAAGATTTTTACGAGTCCATTGCTCTGGGAAATATTTATGTCCTCCGGTTAAAAAACCAAAAAACTCATCAAAGCCTCTTTCTAATGGACGTAAAGAAGCATGTGCCCCTAAATGCCACTTGCCAATAGCCATGTTTTTATATCCTGCTTTTTTTAAAGCTTCAGAAAGCATTTCTTCTGATTTTGGCACACCTTGCAAAGCATCTTTTGGTGCAAACAACGGATTTCTGCTAAACCCAAATCTGTCCTGATATCGACCAGTTATTAATCCGGCACGACTAGGCCCACATACCGCATAACTTACATATCCATTGGTAAACACAACACCGTTCTCTGCAATGCGGTCTATGTTTGGTGTTTTTATATCTGGCGAACCATTAAAACCAACATCTTTATAGCCTTGGTCATCTGTAAGTATAACAATAACATTTGGTTGTCTTTTTTTAGGTTTTATACCTGTTGAATTATCATTCCCCTGCTTTTTGTTACATGAAGCAAAAATTTGCATGATAACAGCTAACAATAGAATACTTCTTCTCATAGTTTGGTTCATTTATAAGGCAAATTAACTGAAACCTAATAATAGCCAATAGGAGTTATTCTGCTAAAAATGGGGTTTATCATTCATTTACCCCAATTTCATCATTTAAGCTTTAATTGGAGGCCTGATTAAGCTAAAAGTAAATTTTATAGAAAACATTCTACTTTTTCATCGATGCTATAATTAATTGCTTCAGAATTTACTCACCGGAAATTCACTTGAATTAACTTGCCAATACAGTGAAAAATCGTAACAGATTTTCCGCAACAAAACAAACACCAACGGTTAGCGATTATGCTACTAAGGATAAAAAACACAATACTAATATTAAACTAATGAGAATAAAAAAAATACTGTTACCAATATATTATAGTGTTATTGTCCTTCCTGTATAATTTTTCGCATGATAAGATAAAAAGATTAGAAAAAAGAGCTATAAAAGGTACTTTTTTTAAATGAAAAACAGACTATGTATTACATCGAAAATTTTTTCTGAAACTGTCTGGGAGTTTTTCCATATCTCTTCTTAAAACATTTACTAAAGTATTTAGGATCTTTAAACCCTACTTTATAACCAATCTGAGAAATATTAGCATTGCTTTCTTCTAATAATTGAGTAGCGCATTTCATCCTAATTTCATGAATAAACTCGTTTGGAGTAAAATTGGTCCAGGCTCTGATTTTTGTAAAAAGCATTGTGCGGCTCACACCTAATTCAGAGCAAAACATTGCTATGTTGAATTGATCATTAGAAATATTATCTTCAACTATATTGAAAGCTTTTTTTAAGAGATGTTCATCTAGTGACGAAATTGTAATGTCTGCAGGTTTAAAATAATTGGTGCTCAAGAATTTTTGCTTGATTCTTTTGGTAGATTCTAATATATTATTAACTCTTAAACTAAATTCTTTTAAGTTAAATGGTTTACTAATATAATCATCTGCGCCACTTTCAAAGCCTTCAATCTTATAGTCCAAAGAAGACCTAGAAGTTAACAATATTACAGGTATATGGCTTATTTTTATATTTTCTTTTATGTTTTTACATAATTCTGTACCTACCATTTCTGGCATCACAATATCACTGATTATGAGGTCAGGAAGATGTTTTAAAGCCATCTCCATACCAATTCTGCCGTTTTCAGCCTCAACCACATTGTATTGTTTATTAAGAAAATCTTTAATAAAAGGCCTTAATGAAGGATCGTCTTCCACTATTAAAATGGTAAATTTTTCTTCGTTTGGAATAATTATATCAGTTGATTGGTCAGACTCTGAATGGTTGTTATTCAATTGTGACTTATAATGAAATAATGTATCATTCTCCTCATGGCCTTTTATTATCTCATTTTCTAACAGATGCGTCTTCCCTAATGGTAACTTAACAGTAAAAACCGCTCCTTTATCCTTCCTGTTTTTAACCTTAATACTTCCCTTGTGTAGCTCTATAATGTTTTTTACAATAGACAAACCTATACCAGTACCTTTATTGAAGCTTTTTTGTAGTTTATTATTATTATTATGAATAGGGACCTCAAAAAAGCGCTCAAAAATCAGATGTAAATATTGCTCAGAAATACCCACTCCGGTATCCTTAACTTTTACTATCAAAAAATTCTCTTGTTCAGACACATCAATATCTATAATTCCACCTTTTGGAGTATATCTAAATGCATTTGAAATCAAATTATAAAAAAGCTGTTCTAGTTTAGCCTTGTCAAAATAGGCTAACAATGTTTCATGAGATGTATTGAAGTTGTAGGCATAACCTTCAGAAATAGCATATTCACTGAATGAAAGAAACACTTCTTTTAAAAATTTAATTATGTCTCCTTCAGAAGCTTGTAAAGTCATTAAGTTACTTTCCAATTTCCTAAAATCCAATAATCTGTTAATCAATTTCAATAATTGACTTGAGTTATTCTCAATTATTAGCAACTTTTTATAAATGATATTTGTGCCTTTATAGTCTTCTATAAGTTGTTGGATTGAACCTATAATTAAAGTAAGCGGAGTTCTAAACTCATGAGAAATATTAGTAAAAAATTGCAACTTAGCTTTATTATCTTCTTCATTTCTAACTTTTTCAAAATGTTCTAATTCCAATTTATGCCTCAGCTCTTCTCTAGATTTTGAAGCCCATAATAAAAGAAATAAAGCTGAAAATATAACCAAACCATATATTACAAAGGCCCACCAGGTACGCCATGGCGCTGGTTGAACAATAATATTTAATTTAGTTGTGTTTTTATTCAATTTAGTATCCTGGTTTGAAGCTTTTATTTCAAAAATATAATTGCCTGGATTTTGTATGGTATAAAAAACCTGATTACTAGAGGTATTTATCCACTTGTCATATAAACCAACTAAGCGATAAGAATATTGGTTCTTGGAGTTATTAATAAAATTAGGCGTTGAGAAGTCTATGGAAAAGTTCGCCATGTCATATGGGAGCTCTATTGTTTTTGTGTAGGAAATACTTTTTTCCAAAATACCATTTTTGTCATTTATCTTAACAGATTCATTTTGAATTTTAAAATCGGTCAGAATGACGTCTGGAGCATAATCGTTAGTTAAAATGTTCTCAGGATTAAAAAAAGAAACTCCAAAAGGCCCACCAAAGTAAAAGCGATTTGAATTCAATTTTAAATATGAATTATCATTAAACTCATTACTTAATAGGCCATCAGTATGGCTGTAAACTTTTAAAAGATTGTTTTGCAAATTTAATTTGGCTATACCTTGATTGGTACTAAACCAAAGGTTTTTATTGCTGTCTTCTAAAATACTATGTATGCTTGTAATTTTATCATTTCCATTTTCTAAGCTTACTTTTTCAAAAGAAGTTTCATTATACTTAAACAGGCCTTCTGCTTTAGTACCGACCCATATGGTTTTATCACTATCTTCAAATATAGTTAATATGTCAATTTTTGAATCATTGGGGTCATGAAAGAATCTATCCGTTTTTATATCATCTTTACCTGATTCACTAAAAACAAAAGAATTAAGTCCATTTCCAGTGCCAACCCAAAATCTCTTTTTTGAATCCATTAATAACGCCCTAACATTATTGCTGGATATTGAGTGAATGTTGTTAGGTTTATGTTTAAAATTTATAAAAGTACTGTCTGATTGGTCATAACGAATTATACCCTTTCCAAAAGTACCTAACCACATGATATTATCATTATCTTCTATAATTACATAAAGGCTTGTTTTTTTTAGTAAATTTTGTAAGCCTATAGGTATTCTTTTGTTACTTACTCTTTTTGTCTTTAAGTCATAAATTGTTAAGCCATTCCTAAGTGTTCCAATCCATAAATGATTATCTTTTATGTACAAAGATTTAACATGATTACTCAATAAGCCTTTTGTATTAAACTTATTTATGAATTCTACGCTTTGAGTTTTATTATTGAAAATAGCAACACCATTATCAACCGTTCCAAAATATAGGTTTCCTTCACTATCTGAAACCATTGCACTTATAACCTTAGAGCCTAACTGATTATTATTGTAATTTGAGAAATTATTATTTGTCTTATCCCAAAAATATAGGCCTCCGTAATAAGTTCCTAGCCACAATGAGCCAGCCTTGTCTTTAAAAACAGTTTTTATTTGGTTGATATCATCAGTCTCATTGGTTATAACTTTTAAAACATTATCAGGAGTCAAAATTGATACGCCTGAAGTTGTTCCTATCCATAAATTGGAATCATTGTCAAAGCATAAGCTCCTAATATCCAAATCAAGTTCCTGAAATGGTTTTGTTTTATTTAATTCTATTAGAGTTTCAGTTTCAACATCAAACTTATACAATCCATGCGCTTTGGTTGCTATTAATAAGTTGGAATTTTTATCTTCAACAATGCATTCAACCGAAATATTGTCAGTATCATTTTCATTATAATATCGCTTAAACCCAAACTTATTTTTGCTTTTTGGAACCAATTTGTACAAACCAATATTTGTTCCAACCCAAACAGTACCATTTCTACTCTCAAAAAAGGTCCTTACTGTTTCGTTTATTAAACTTTTCCTGTCACCCGGAACATGTGAAATATTTGTAAAAGTATCATCCGTTGCATTATATATTGAGATGCCATGTATGTTACTAATCCAGATATTGCCATTAACCTCCTTTATGTTTCTAATGAATCCATAACCCAATGCGTGCGTTTTTTTTGTAAACCTTTTAAAAGTCTTGGTGATTGGGTCAAATCTATTCAAGTTGTTGTATGTCCCCACCCAAATAGCTCCCGAAGAATCTTCAAGTATAGAAAAAATATCATTATTACTTATAGATAAGGAATCACTGGGATTGTGCCTATATGTAGTAAACCTATTGCCATCATACATACTGAGCCCGTCTCTGGTACCAAACCACATTTGTCCAAACCTATCTTGATGAATAGCCATGACAGAGCTTTTTGACAACCCATCTAATGATGTAATATGTTTAAACCTGTAAGTGTCAATTTGAGAAAAGACATTTAACGTTATAAACAAAATACAAATTTTAATGATTTGATTTGTAAAATGCATAATTAATCAAATATAGCTATACTGTAAAAAAGATTTCTAATTTAGAAAGTTTTTCTTCCTGTAAAGTACATCTAATCTTTTATCAA
This sequence comes from Alterotamlana spongicola, assembly GCF_035818475.1. Taxonomy (NCBI): domain Bacteria; kingdom Pseudomonadati; phylum Bacteroidota; class Flavobacteriia; order Flavobacteriales; family Flavobacteriaceae; genus Alterotamlana; species Alterotamlana spongicola. The sequence goes on along the minus strand of NZ_JAYMGV010000001.1, from coordinate 1,926,722 downwards.
TCTATTTTTATTTTTTACTATATCCAAGCCTAAATTTGAATTTGTATACCCTACCATAATTCAGAATAGTAATTTCGTTCAAATAAGGAGTAAAAAAGTTCAATATCCATAAAAAGTTTTAAAAATATCAAGAAGTTCCGGTATTATTACCATTCAAAACTCAAGTTGTTTTTGTCGATAAAAAACTTATTAACTTAATTACTAAACTAAATTTTAATTATGAGAAAAGTAGAACTGAATAAAGAAAAAAATTTATTACGACTAGTTGTAATGCTTTTTTTTCTAAATGCAACAGCTCAAAATGTTGTTACGGGAACCGTTACAAGTGCAACAGATCAAATGGGACTACCTGGGGTAACTATTTTGATTAAAGGTACAAGTAATGGATCCTCAACAGATTTTGATGGAAACTTTAGTATTGATGTCCCTAATAACGCCACATTGGTTTTTAGTTATTTAGGTTACATTACCCAAGAAGTTCCTGTTTCAGGAAAACCTGTAATCAATATTTCTTTAGAGGAAGATGTTAGTACATTAGATGAGGTGGTTCTTATCGGGTATGGTTCTTCGTTAAAAAAAGATCTGACAAGCTCGGTTTCTGTTGTAGATGTTGGTGACGTACGAAAGATACAAGCACCTCAAATAGAGCAAACATTAGGCGGAAAAATTGCCGGCGTAAATATCTCGGCAGTAAATTCCGAACCAGGAGCTGGCTTAAAAATTACTATTCGAGGAGGTAATTCTATTAACGGAAATAATGCGCCTTTACTTGTGGTAGATGGTGTATTGGGAGGAGATTTTCAGTCCCTAAATGCAAATGACATTGAGTCTATGCAAGTACTAAAAGATGCATCGGCTACTGCTATTTACGGTTCTAGAGGAGCTAACGGCGTAATTATAGTTTCAACAAAAAGTGGAAAAACTGGAGCAATTAAAGTTGATTTATTTACCAGTTCTGGTTTTCAACGCGTTAGAAAAAAACTGGACGTATTTGATGCTTCTGAACATGCATTATTTTTAACTGAAAGTGATGGTTTTGATTTTCCAGATGATATAGATAATGTAGACAATCCAATTTTGTCAGGAAAAGGAACTGATTGGCAAGATGAAATCATGCAAAATGGATTATACCAGAACTATCATATGAATGTAGCCGGAGGTAGTGAAAAACTGAGAGCTTTTCTTTCTTTAGATTATCTCAATCAAGAAGGTGTTATAATTAATTCTGATTATGGCAGATTTACCGGAAGATTAAATTTAGACTATCAGGTTTCAGATAAGTTCAAAATATCAAATAATTTGTCTGCCTATAGAACATCAACAAATAGAGTAAGAACAAATACAGGCTTTGGATCCGGGGGAGGTCCTATATCAACAGCTGCACTAAGATTCTCTCCTTTAGTACCTGTGTATGCTGAAGATGGAAGTTATAACGGACCACTAAATTCTTCGACTGTTTTGGACAATCCCGTATTAATTGCAAATGGCTTTACGGATTTATACGAAACAAACTTCCTGCAGAATACGTTTTCAACAGAATGGGAAATTATTAAAGGATTAAAACACAATTTTTCAGCAGCATATACAAGTTCTATACTTGACAATAAGCGTTATGCTTCAAAAGAGCTTCTAAGGGCTTTAAATGTGGGAGAAGGAAGTATTTCTAACAGAAAACGTGATGCGTGGCAATTAAGAAATACCTTAACTTATAGCAAGCTTTTTAATGATACACATAATGTAACCATACTTGGTGGCTATGAAATCTCTAAAAATACTACGTTTAGTTCTGGATTTACAGCAAGAGGGTTTGCTACGGAAGCATTAACTTTTAATAATATAGGAATTGCTTCTGAAGTAACCAACATCAATTCAGATAAAAGAGAAGATGGACTGGTATCATACTTAGCGCGTGCCACCTATGGCTATAAAAGCAAATACTTATTCTCTGTTTCAGGAAGAGCTGACGGTTCAACAAAGTTTGCTAAAAATAACAAATGGGCTAGTTTTACTTCTGGATCTGTAGCTTGGGTTGCTAGTAATGAGTCATTTTTAGAAAACAGCAATACGGTAAGCTATTTAAAGTTAAGAGCAAGTTATGGACAATCTGGTAGTCAAGCTATAAACCCTTATCAATCTTTAGCTAGATATAGAACTGGGTTAATATATTCAAATGGAGGTGGAGATTTGATTAATGGTGCCCTAATTAATAGAGTTGCTAACCCGGATTTAAAATGGGAAACAACCACTCAATATGATATTGGATTTGATCTGGAACTGTTTAACTCAAAATTGGCCATTACATACGATTACTTTAATAAAAGAACTGATGATCTTTTATTTAACAAGAACCTATTGGCCATAACTGGGATTAGGAGTCAGATTCAGAATATAGGCAAACTAGAAAATAAAGGGCATGAATTTAGCATTGAGGCACAAATAAGTGACAAAAAGCTAAAATGGAATGCTTCAGCAAATATTAGTTTTTTGAAAAATAAAGTGCTAAACCTTGGGGGTGATGACAATATTTTCATAAGACCTCCAAGCTCATCAAGAGGTCCCGGATTTACCTCTGCTGCTGTACTAAGTGTAGGAGAAGCAGTTGGAAATTTCTTTGGATATGTTGCCGACGGAATTTTTAAAACACAGGAAGATCTTGACGCAATTAATCAGCCTGGTGCACAATTGGGTTCTGTAAGATATAAAGATACAGATAACAATGGCGTAATTGATGATAATGATAGAAAAATTATTGGAAACGGGTTACCAGATTACATATTTGGAATGACACAAAATGTTAGTTATAAGAATTTTGATTTAAACATAGCCGTTCAAGGCGCTCAGGGTAATGATGTGATTTGGCTTGATAAAAGAGCTATCAATACTACTGACAGGCTAAATGCCTGGTCTCCTTCAAATCCAGATAGTAATATTCCACGTAATGGAGATTGGGGAAGTGATACAAATTCTAATTATGTTGAAGATGCCTCATATTTGAAATTTAATAATATTTCTTTAGGGTATACCTTACCTGAACAAACTGTTGATAAACTTGGCCTTAAGAACATGAGAATTTATGTATCTGCCGTTGATGCTTTTGTAATCACCAATTATTCTGGCTACGATCCAGAGGTAAACTCTCATGATGAGAACGGAACCTTTAACCGAAATGTAGCTTTAGGTTTTGATTCAGGATCTTTCCCGGGAGTAGCCCAATTTCTTATAGGATTAAATGTGTCATTCTAAATAAAAAAACATGAAAAATATTATAAAAAAGTATATCGCATTCGGCATTGGTTTAATCAGTATGTTACTAATTGGTTGCCATGACAATTTTCTTGAAGAAGACCCAGTGAGCCTTTTATCTCCTCAAGTGTTTCCAGCATCAGCAGAAGATGCAGATCTTATACTAGGAGGGATTAGTCAAACTCTCGCTTCACCACAATTTTTTAATAGAGCATTAATAATGCTATCTGAGATATCTAGTGATGAAACTGTGGTAAGGTATCCCTCGGGTATCCGGTATGCAATAGATCAATTTAACTTTGTAAATAGTAATAGATATATCACCGAAGTATACCAGATTTGTTATCAAATAATAAATCAATCCAATTTATTAATAGCGTCATTACCTAATGAAGAATGGGCAGAGCCTTACAATGGGTCCGCTAGGTTTTATCGAGCTATGATGTATTCTTATTTGGTACGCCTTTATGGGCCTGCATTTTTAATTGATAAACCAACAGAAACAGTAAGTGATGATACTTCTCTATTAGTTAGATCTCCAGAAGAAGAAGTATTTAACTTTATTGTTAACGATTTAATAGAAGCCGAAAAGACCCTTCCGGTTTTATGGTCGGGTAACACTGGAAATGATGGAAGGCCTACTTTAGGAGCTGCAAAAATGCTCTTAGCAAAAATGTATTTAAGTATGGCTGGCTGGCCGGTAAACGATTCTTCTAAATGGAATATGGCAAAGGGTAAGGCACAGGAAGTAATTGATTTGGGTATTTACGACTTATGGGATGATTTTTCAGATGCCTTTAAAATACCAAACCAAAATGGCAAAGAGGCTATCTTAACGGCTCAAATGCCAGTAATAACAGGAATGATAACAGTGCAATCGCGTCCTACAGGTGGTGGAATTAAGGAACCTGGGTGGTATCTCTGGCAAAGCAGCAAGACTTTTATGGATACGTTTGATGATGCTGATGAAAGAAAATCCAGTAGCTTTTTAACAGAGTTTGTGCAAGATCCTCACCCAACAATTCCTTATACTTTATTTAGTCATAACACCAATTATGGACCAACTCCAGCTATTGCTAAATACCAAGATGTTGGTAGGGAAAATTTTCAAGATAACAGAAAAAGAACAGGGTTAAATATACCTGTCTTCAGGTTAGCTGAAGCCTACTTAATTTTAGCTGAAGCAGAAAATGAAGCGAATGGAGCAACAACTATAGCCCATGATGCCATTAATGAACTAAGAACAAGAGCAGGAGTACCTGAATTTACAGGCTTATCTACTAATGCATTAAGAGATGCTATACGACAAGAATGGAGTTTTGAATTGGCTTTTGAATTAAAAAGAAAATTTAACTTGCTCAGGTGGGGTACTATTGATGCTGTATTAGCAGTAGATGAAAGAGCATCAAATGGATATGCTCCATTTAAAAAATATTACCCAATACCACAATCTGAATTTGATAGAGGCTTACCTCCTGAATTTCAAAACGATGGATATTAATAAAAGATTGATGAATTTTAAAGTGTTTTGTTTGAGTTAGTTTTTAGTTTAATGTCATTGGGTTTATATTTTTTTGTGAACCCAATGATATTTTTTCAAAATTCATTGACCTCATTGATAACCTTAAATGTGACCTAATTAAAAGATAAAAGAAATTAGTGATAGCCCAATTTACACTCTAAATAAGTTTAACCAGCATGAAAAAAAATCAATTCCATAGCAAAACATATGAGATTATTCTAATAACGATTATTACCGTTGTTGTTATATGGGTATTGTTTATTATGTATTAAATGATAAAAACAAGTTGGGCTACTATAGTACATTTAAATTGGTCCGTTTATGTCTACATATACCTTAATATCATTTAAGATAACCAAAAGTGGTGGATACATAAACAAGCAAAACCTGTCTTTATTTGTTTTTACAGGCCATTAACTTATTGGCTCGTTCTTTAAGGTTTTTCTCTTTAGACTAAATAATAATGAGGTTCATGTCCTAAATATTTTTCGAAAAGAAAAGAAGCAAGAATCAAGGAGTTTAAACAATGTCTTAAATCATCATGTCTTGAGCCAAGGGTATCAAATTTTAGATGTCACATGAAAAAAGACTTATAAAATTTGGCTTTGCTATAAAGTTTGCACCAGAAAACATCTAACAATTTGAACAAATAACATGAATCAATATTTTTTAATAAAACTAAATTTTTAGAAATCAAGAAATGAAATTTTTAGATAAAATATTTATCATATCCGTTTTACTAACTTTTAGCACAGCACTTTTTTCTCAGCAAAAAACCATATCAATAAATGATGATTGGCAGTTTGTAAAAGGAGACCTAGGTGGCATATGGGAAGCTGTAAGGCCTGTCAAAAAAGGCAAACCGGAAACAGTACCAGTATGGAGCAATGTAGTATTACCTCATTGTTTCAATGCCTATGATGCTGTAGACCCTGATGCTAATTATTATCAAGGACCAGGTTGGTACAGAAAGTATGTTGAAATAGAAAGCACAGGCGGAAAAATATTCTTGCATTTTGAAGGTGTAGGCCAGAAAGCACATGTTTATATTCACCAAACCCAGGTAGGTGAACATGTGGGTGGATATGATGAGTGGAGAGTAGACATCACTGATGCTGTTAAGCAATTCAGGAAAAGTGAGTTCGCAAATAACTTTCAGGGCAAAGTCCCTGTAGTGATTAGAGCTGATAATTCAAGGGATTTAGAAATGATTCCATCTGACTTATCAGACTTTAACATATACGGTGGTATATATAGAGGCTTAAACTTAGAATACAAACCAGTCAATCATATTAAAAATGTCTCAATAGAGCCAGTAGTAAACCCTGGTTTTAAATCAGGTAATTTAAGTATCAATGTACAGTTTACAGGAGAGGTTGAGTCGTCCGGAGATTTAACAATTGAGTTGACTTCGCCAGAAGGTAAAAAAGTTTTAACAAAACAAACTACAATACCCACACTGTTTAAAGACTATACAAGTGAGAGTTTCAAAATTAAGAAACCCATTTTATGGTCACCTGACACCCCAGCTTTATATACTTGTAAAATCACACTGGCCACAAAAAAAGGTATACACAGTATAGCTCAGAAAGTTGGGTTCAGAAATTTTGAATTTGTTAAACAAGGCCCATTTAAAATTAATGGCAAACGTTTGCTGCTAAGAGGTACCCACAGACATGAGGATCATGCCGGTACCGGAGCGGCTATGACAAAGTCCCAGATAAAAAAAGAAATGGAAATGATGAAAGAGATGGGGGTTAACTTCATTCGTTTAGGACATTACCAGCAAAATGATTATGTACTGGATTTATGCGATGCTTTGGGGATATTAGTATGGGAAGAAATTCCTTGGTGTAGAGGTGGTCTAGGTGGAGACATCTACAAAGAACAGGCGCGCAGAATGTTACGAAACATGATAGAACAGCATAGAAATCATCCATCAATAATTATATGGGGACTAGGAAATGAAAATGATTGGCCTGGTGATTTTACTGAATTTAATAAAAATAAGATTAGAGCTTTTATGGGAGAGTTGAACGACTTATCTCATGAACTTGATATGAGCCGTAAGACAGCAATTAGAAGATGTAACTTCTGTAAAGATATAGTGGATGTATACTCTCCGTCAATTTGGGCTGGATGGTATAGAGGGAAGTTTACAGACTATAAGAAGGTTTCAAAACTAGAAATGAGTGAAGTGAATCACTTTTTACATGTTGAATGGGGAGCAAGCAATCATGCAAAAAGACATTCTGAAAACCCGGATAAAGGCATTGCTAATGTAATAAGTGGAGAGCGAGCCGATGAACGAGACGGAGATGCCTCATTGTATGCGGGAGGAGCTCGCGTATCTAAGGATGGTGACTGGACTGAAACTTATGCCTGTAATTTAATTGATTGGCACCTTAAAGAACAAGAAAACATGCCATGGCTTACTGGTACAGCTTATTGGCCTTTTAAAGACTTCTCAACACCGGTACGCCCAGAAAACCCTGTACCATATGTCAACCAAAAAGGAGTAGTTGAAAGAGATTTTACTAAAAAAGAGGCTTTTTACGTATTTCAATCTTATTGGACAAAAAGGCCAATGATACATATCTATGGTCATAGTTGGCCAACAAGATGGGGTGAGAAGGGTGAAAAGAAAATGATAAAAGTATATTCAAACTGTACAGAAGTAGAGTTAATTGTTAATGGGATATCACAAGGCATCAAAAAACGAAACAGTCAAGATTATCCTGCCGCTGGTTTAAGATGGGAGGTCTCATTAGACGATGGAATGAATCGTATTAAAGCCATTGGAAAAAAGTCTAAAACAACAGTAATAGATGATATTCTGGTTGATTATCAAATCCAAAAATGGTCTGAACCCAATGCGCTTTCCCTATCCGTTAAGTCCATTGAAAACGATATTGTTTGGTTAGAAGCCAAGGCACTAGATGCTAATGGCACTCAATGTTTAGATGCTAAAAACCTAGTTCATTTTAAAGCTGCTGGTGATGGTACTTTAATTGTCAATCAAGGAACCTCCAGCGGCAGCAAAAAAGTACAGCTCTATAACGGAAGGGCATTAATTGGTTTATCTCATAATAAAGGTTGCACAACAGTTTCAGTTACAAGTAAAGGGTTAAAAACTGCATTCAAAACATTTAACTCTAACGCAATTGACAGAGTAAAAAGCAAAGATTTATTCTTGATACTAGGCCAATCCAATAAAGGAGACAGAGAGCCGTTAATCTTGCCCAATTCAGAATTAAAAAACATATCACTTTTTACTAAAGCGGGTAAATGGACAGATGTATCTGGGCCACTGAATGCTGAGTCATCAATTAGAAAAAGTTTACAAAATCAAAAATTTGGTTCGGCATATTCCTTTGCAAAAACAATAGCGAAAAACTTTTCAGACAGATCAATTGGTTTGGTGGTCAATATCCGGGAAGAGACTGAAATTGGGGCATGGAAACAAGGAGGTCATTTTTTTAATGAATCGGTAAAGCGAATTCGTGAGGCTCAAAAAGAGGGGGATCTAAAAGCAATTATTTGGTATCCAAGAGCGGTAGATTTGAATAACAAAAATTACCCGGAAGAGTTAGCAAAGTTAATATCAGCTTACCGTGAAGCTTTAGAACAACCTGAACTTCCATTTATTTGTTGGGGTATTTTAAACGCCAAGGGGAAAGAGACTTCCACATTTAATAAACACTTAGAACAATTAGCAGACAATAAGGCAAACACTTACTATGTATCCAAGAATAAATTAACCGTAACTGATGATATACAATTTGATAATGAACTCACATTTGAAGAGCATTATGTAGAAGTGATTAAAGATGCGTTATATAATAAATTATCCTTAACTAATTTTGATGCCGAAAGGATACTGGAAAATTTAGCAAATAAATATAAAACGCTTGCTGAGAACACCAAAATTCACCCAAAATGTATTCCCAGAACCATCAATGATGATGGTACAATGCATGGAGTAAAAAGTAAAGACTGGACAAGTGGTTTTTATCCGGGCATTCTCTGGTATTTATATGAGTATTCAAAATACCCAGAATTACTAGCTGAGGCAATGGAAATTTCGACTTATATTGAAAATCAACAATTTAATGGAAACACTCATGATATGGGTTTCAAAATAGGTTGTAGCGTGGGTAATGGTTATTGGTTTACCGGTAATAACCATTATAAAAACGTTTTAATTCAGAGTGCAGAAACATTGATTACCCGATACAATCCAATAGTGGGGTGCATTCGTTCGTGGGACCACAATACGGACAAGTGGGATTACCCGGTAATCATTGATAATATGATGAATCTAGAATTACTTTTAAATGTATTTAAGTTAACAGGAAACAAGAAATTCTATGACATTGCGGTTTCACATGCCGATATGACTATGAAAAATCACTTTCGGGAGGATTATAGCTCATATCATGTAATTGGTTACAATCCTGAGACTGGGAAAGTGGAGAAGAAAAATACCCATCAAGGCTATAGTCATGAATCGGCCTGGGCAAGAGGGCAAGCTTGGGGATTGTATGGTTATACGGTGATGTACAGAGAAACCAAGAACATTAAATATTTAGAGCAGGCTCAAAAAATTGCTGCTTTTATTCTAAATCATCAAAATTTACCAGAAGATTTAATTCCATATTGGGATTATGATGTGCCTAATATTATTTATGAACCAAGAGATGCCTCTGCAGCTGCGGTTACAGCTTCAGCGTTGATTGAACTTAGCGGGTACACAATGGACAAGGACACTAAGAAAAACTATCTGAACAGCTCCAAAACAATTTTGAAAAACCTCTCATCAGAGCATTATAAGGAAGATAAGAATAAATATTTTGTTTTAGATCACTCAACAGGAAGTAAGCCGTATAATTCAGAAATAGATGTCCCTCTTATTTATGCAGACTATTACTATGTGGAGGCTTTACTAAGATTAGTAAAACTTTAATGCAGTACTATTTTAATTGTATCTATTTCAAAACCATAATGTGGCAAAAGTTTAAACTAAAAGAAGAATATTTTTTTAATGGATAAATACACTATCTAATAAAGTAGTCAATATAGAGCTATACAATCGTATCCCACCCAAATTTGAAATGGAAAATAATAAAAGTTACAAAAGAGTACTAAAGAGATTGGAGGATTCAATACCAGTAAAAAAGGTAGTACTATCTATGCATTCAAAGTATGAATTTAATAAGTATCTTATCAACATGTCCATAAGAAGTAAGGTTATTAATCTTAGTATATTTGAATTTAATCAAAAAAGTTTAGCTAAGTATCTGACAGAATCATATTGCTCCTAAACGTAACAACCATGGTTAATTACTATAGAGCTACCAAAATTCTCATCAAACTATGTACTTAAAATGGAATATAAATTAATAGAGCAAATCATTTTTAAACATGTATACAATATAATATGCCATTCAAATACAGAAAAATAGATAATAGAATGAAATTAAACACAGTTTACTTATTTGTAATATTAATTACTTTAAACATGGGGTGTACTAGTAAGCCTACTGAACAAAGGAGGCCAAACATTTTATTTGCAATAAGTGATGACCAAACATTTCAACATACGGGTTTTGCTGGCTGTAATTTTGTAAACACTCCTGCTTTTGATATGGTGGCTAGTGAGGGTATTTATTTTTCAAATTGCTACGCAAGCTCTCCTGGCTGTGCTCCATCACGAAGCAGTATTGTTACTGGGCGTCACCATTGGCAGAACGAACAATCAGGCCAGCATGCATCATCATGGATGAAAAAACATGTTCCTTTCATTGATTTACTTGAGAAGAATGGATATACTACCGGTTTAACGGGTAAAGGTGTTGCTCCTTTTCAATATGCACGAAACGAGAAAGATTCTTTATGGCGAAAGGATAATGCTGCCGGAAAATCCTATAGCAAGATAGCCTATAACGCAAAAAACGATACGCGTTTCGCTAAGGGCATTAAAAACCTCAATTACTTTGAAAATTTTAAATACTTTATTGATAATGTAAGAGGCAATAAGCCATTTTTCTTTTGGTATGGTGCTTCTGAACCACACCGAGCTTACGAAAAAGGGTCTTGGAAGCGCATGGGTAAAAAACTTGAAGATGTAAAAGTACCAGAGTTCCTTCCTGATAATGATGAAATCCGAGGTGACCTACTCGACTATGCTGTTGAAATAGAATGGTTTGACCATCATTTGGGGCTTATGTTAAACTACCTTGAGGAGATTAATGAACTTGACAATACCATTGTTATTGTTACTGCTGATAATGGTATGCCATTCCCTCGTGCCAAAGCAAACTGTTTTGAATATGGTGTACACGTTCCGTTTGCCATTCGTTATCCAAAGGAGTTTCCAGGAAAAAGAATAGTAAAAGACCTTGTTAGCTTTGTTGATATTGCCCCAACCATCCTTGAACTTACCAAAACCCAATCAGAAAATATGTTGCCCATCTCAGGTAAAAGTTTCCTTAAGATACTGCGCAGTAAAAAACAAGGAATAATTGACAAAAATAAAGAATTTGTAGTTGCAGGTCGTGAAAGGCATTCAAGCTCACGCTACTTAAACTGGGGGTATCCACAAAGGGTTATCAGGAGTGAGGATTTTATCTATATATGGAATATTAAATCAAAGCGTTGGCCCGCAGGTGCTCCGCAACGAATTAACCCTGAAGACAGTACTGCTTTATGGCCAATGTATGGCATTAATGAAAAAGGAAAATACATGAGTAATGGAGCATTTACAGATATTGATGACTGTCCCTCAAAAACCTATATTATTGAAAACCATGAAGACCCAGAGGTTGCAGAATATTTTAAACTTGCCCACGGAAAAAGAGCTGAGATTGAGTTATACCATGTTACAGATGACCCATATTGTTTGAACAATCTCGCGGGGATTTCTAAATATGCTCCAATTGAAAAAAATCTCAAAAACAAATTAATGGCTGAACTCCAGCGCTCTAAAGACCCTCGTGTTGTTGGCCCTGACAAAGAGGTGTTTGATAGTTATATTAGGTATTCACCTATGAGGGATTTTAGCAAACCAGAATATGTAAAGCAATAGTTTGAATGTTTTTTCAAAATACCCTAAAAATATATTTTACATTTAACAAACATTAAAAAAATAGCTGATGAAAATAAAATATTTCCTTTTTATAGTTGTTATTAGTACTATTTGTTCTGCTCAAGAGAAAATAATATTTAAACAGATTGACTCAACCAAATTATATTTGGATGTATATTACCCAGAGCAGGCCGAAACAGGCAAAGCCTATCCGGCTATGGTCTTTTTTTTTGGAGGAGGATGGAAAAACGGCAATAGAACCCACTTTGAAAACCATGCAAAATATTTTTCCAAAAGGGGAATAGTGTGTTTTCTGGTTGATTATAGAACCCAAAGCACAAATAATACAAGTCCGTTTGAATCACTCAAAGATGCCAAATCTGCCATTAGATTTATTCGAAAAAACGCAAAGCGCTTTTATATTGATTCAACTAAGATTATAGCTTCGGGGGGATCAGCCGGAGGTCATCTTGCTGCAGCTACTGCATTAATACAAGATTACAACCAAGAAACCGAAGATTTGTCTTTAAGCTGTATCCCTAACGCATTGGTTCTTTTTAACCCTGTTATTGATAATGGCCCTGGCGGTTATGGCTATGAAAGAATTGGGGATAACTATAAAAAATTCTCACCACTACACAACATCAAAAAAGGCGCTCCCCCAACCATTATACTCCTTGGAACAAATGATAAGCATATTCCAGTAGTAACCGCCGAATACTACAAGAAAGTAATGGACAAAGTTGAAAGTAGATGTGATTTGGTATTATATGAAGGAGAGAAACATGGGTTTTTTAACTACAAGAATTTTGAATCTTATAAAAAAACACTCACGGAAGCAGACAATTTTTTAGTATCATTGGGTTACTTGGAAGATAAACCTGTTGTAAAAATTGAATAGCAAAAAACTATTTCAGGTAGCTTTATTAATGTAAAATTCGCGTTTATTAGTTTGGCTACATAATTGCCGAGAGCCTTTCTTCGACAGAAAATTACTGATTATAGGTGCTCATTAGCATAATAATGCATATGTAAAAGTAAGAATGTAGCGTGCTGACGCAGCGCTACATTTTAGATACTTTTATTTGATACCAAACAAAAATGTATAAAAACAAAAAAACACTGATAATCATTCAATTAACAGCGTTTTGTTTCTACCTATTTCTAGGTTTGTCGGGGCGGCAGGTAGACTACCATTCCCTTTATATTTTCAATAATCAAAAAGTTACATTTTATTAGATTCACTTAGTAACTTAATAGGATAAGAACTTTTGTTTTATTTTACCTTTTTTAAGGTGCTGCACATATAATATGGTATTAATTATTACACAAGATAAATAATAGTAATTTTTGATATTACTTTATTAAGTTAAAGACTGTTTTATATAATTAATTATTAAAAAGTGTAATATTAAAGTTTCCATACTTAACTTTGTTTTTTAGTGCCCCTGCTGTTTCAATTCCTATTATTATTATCTCCTAATTTCTTAACTAAATATCGGTTTTACATATATAAAGCTAAATTTTCCTTATAAAAGATCTGAAATATGGTCTATTCTTTTGGGAATCACAAAATTTTAAAAAAGTTGAGTATGCATTTTCAATATTTTACTCGTCCCTTAAACTCTCCACAGGATTTCTAGTTGCTGCCCTATACGTTTGCCAACTCACCGTAAGCAATACTATTACCAAAGTAAATATCCCAACCAAAGCAAATACCCACCAACTTAAACTAGTTTTATACGCAAAATTCTCTAACCATTTACGCATCGCGTAATAAGCTATTGGGCAAGCAATAACAAAAGCAATAACTACCCACTTAATAAAATCTTTGTTAAGCATGAACATGATCTCGTTTATTGTCGCCCCATTTACTTTCCGGATGCCTATTTCTTTGGTTTTTTGTTGAGTTTTAAATAATGACATCCCTATTAAACCCAAAAGCGTGATGAAAATAGCAATAATTGTGAGTGCTAAAATGGACTTTTGAAGTGTCTTGTCTTTACCATAAATATCATTAACCAGTGACTCATAATAATTAGGATCAAACACAATATTTTTCTCATTACGATTTATAGCTGCATACATTTTTTTTCTATCTGATATTAGGTTTACTTCATACTCTTTTAACAATGTATTTATCAAATGAATAGCCTCTTTTCTTTTCTCATTTTCATATTTAATAATTAATCCTCCATATTTTCCTGTTGGATCACCATATTTAGGATGGACCCTTGGAATTCTAAAAAATAAAGGACGGAGTGATTTATAAAAAGACTCAAATTTAAAATCTTCAACAACTCCGATTATAGTACCCTGATTAGTTTCTTTACCTATAGGGTCTGTGATTTCCAAAAGCTTAAGAGCCGACTCATTAATAATTATAGTCTCTCCCTTAGTATCTGTTGCTAATTCTTTAGAAAAATTTCGTCCAGATTTTAATTTAATCTCATATAAAGGAATATAATTAGCATCTACTCTAAACATTTCCATAGCTACGCCTTTTGAAGGTGTTTCCTTCAAAGCAATGTTATATTGCGTAGAACTGCCATGCAATGGTAAGATTGTTCCCTTAGAGATATTCTTAATAATTGGATGTTTTATGACTTCTTCTTCAAAAGGAGAAGAAGTCCAATTAATTTTTTGGAGCATAAAAAGATTACTAGTGCTAAACCCCTTACCAGAATTAATCATAAAATCCAACTGCTTATAATAAACTAGCGAGAAGGTTAACATAATGGTTACAATTAATAATTGAAAAAAAAGCGCACTATTTTTCAATAAAAAAACGTCTCCTTTTTTCAACTTATCCATTCCCATAATTTCAATGGCATTAAATTTGGTTAAGTAATAATAAAAATAGAAAGTTGATATGAAGGTTACTATTAGAACTATAATTATTGCATAGGTTAAAAATTTATAGTCATCAATCCAATTTAAAGTTAATTCGCTATTCGTAAATTCATTAAAAACTGGAACAATTAATTTCATTAAAAATATGGCTATACTACCCGAAATAACACTTATAGATATAGATTCGAATAAAAACATTCTTAACACACCCTTTCTGCCTAAACCATTAATTTTTCTAATAGCCAACTCTTTTATTCTACGTTTTGTAATAGCTGTATAGAGTAATAAAAAATTCATTATCGATATTACTAATATTACCCCCCCAATAGCAGAATAAATAATAACTCTTTTTAATGAACCTGATTGTGAACCACCTATATTTTCAGAAAACAAATGAACATTAATAAGTGGTTGCAAACTATAGGTTTCAGAAAAAGCTTTTGACTGCTCTTTGCTAACCTTATTTATTTTATCAATGACTGTTTCTATAACAGCATTTTTATCTATTAAAAAATATGTCTGACCTGCTTTACTTCCATAATTTTGTGGCTCCAACATACCTTTATACATTGAAGAATTAATATTTGGAACTATTATTTTTGGTGTAATCGTAGATTTTTTCGGAAAGTCTTCAAATACTGCACCTATGCTATATTCTTCTTTTCCTGTACGTGTCTCAATCTCTAGAACCTCTCCTATAACCTCTATTTTTTTAAAATGTTTTAATGCAAATTCTTTTGAGACAAGAACTGCTTTAGAATTTGTTTTTAATGAGTTTAAATTTCCAATAATACTATTAAAGGTAAAGATATCTACAATCTCTGGGTCTGCGTAAAAACAATTTATAGGGTCTACAGTTTCATTAATTTTAAAAAACCCATTAAAGTAAGTAACAGATGTTGTTACTTCTGGAACTTGTTCTTTAAAAATTTTAGCAACTTTTACATTATTTATTGATTGTAAGTTTCCTTTATTGCTTTTATACAATAATCTATAAATATTCTCGTGTCTCTGATGGTACAAATCATACCCTGTTTCCTCCGTAACGTAAAGCAATGCAATAAAAGAAATACATAACCCGATACTTAAGCCTATTAAGTTTAAAAAACTATAAGGGCGTTGGTTAACAAAGTTTCTGTAAACTATTTTCAAATAATATATGATGTTCATGTTTGCGTTTTGATACTATTGTTTACTCGTCCCTTAAACTCTCTACTGGGTTTCTAGTAGCCGCATTATAAGTTTGCCAACTCACAGTTAATAAAGCAATAACCAATGTAAACATCCCAGCTAAAGCAAATACCCACCAACTTAATGTTGTTTTGTATGCAAAATTCTCTAACCATTTACTCATCGCGTAATAAGCAATTGGGCATGCAATTATAAAAGCTATAACTACCCACTTTATAAAATCTTTGTTTAACATGAGCATGATTTCGTTTATGGAAGCTCCGTTTACTTTTCTAACACCAATTTCCTTTATACGGCGTTGTGTGTCGTATAAAGCAATTGTAAACAGACCTATAGCGGAAATTAATAAAGCTATTATGGTAAATACTATGTATATAGTACTTAAGCGTTTTTCTTTTTGATAAAGGGCTGTTATTTCATCGCTTAGAAAAGAGTATTTAAAAACCTGATTCGGGTTTAATTCTTTAAATAAGGCTTCTACATGCTGAATACCTTCTTGTGTTTTGTTTTTATGAAATTTCATGAAGTATTCAGCTTCAAAATCTTCAAAATAAACCATCATAAGAGGTTGGGGTTTTGCCGATAAATGCTCGTAGTTAAAATCTTCAACCACGCCTATTATTTCATAATCACCCCAATTCCTATTGCCAATAATTGTATTTTCTATGTCTTCAATACCCCAATGCTTTTTAGCGGCTTCATTGATTACTATTTTCTTGCCACGTTGTTTGTCCACGCCTTCTTCAAAAAAACGCCCTTCTATTAAATTAAAATTAAATAGATTCTGATGATTTGGAGTTACAACTAAAGAATTGAGTGTTTCAAATTCAAAATCTCCAGCTTTTGGTTTCCAGTCTATGGGAAAAACATCTAGAGGAGAACGTCCTTGAGATAATTGCTTTATACTGGAAAATGACGCTAACTGATTATTAATATATTTAGGTATTTGCATCGCTTTTTCTCGTTCTTCTAGTCTGCGTTCCCGAGTCCAATTTCGACTTTCTGTATTAAAAGGTGGTTCGTAATAAAGTTTGACTTTTAAAATGCCGTCATCGTTAAACCCAAGGTCTTTATCCAGCATTAGTTTTAGTTGATTATTTACTATTATTGAAGATATTAATAGTAAAAATGCCATAGCATATTGTAATACCACCGTAACTTGTTTTCCTTTTAATTTTTGAGAAATTGAATTTGTTTTCTTTAAGTTATTAATAGTTGAAAAACGATTAATAATAAGCATTGGATATATTAAACCGATAATTGTTATAGAGGAAAGAATAATAGCATTAATTAAAAATATTTTCCAGATGGGTGGAGCTAAAAAAACTCTAACAAAATCATTAAACCATGGTAACAAAAAGTTGTAACCTAGAGTAATAAGAAGCGTAGATAAGATAATAATAATTATGGTCTCAATAATTTTTTGCCCAATAATATGATGCCTTAAAGCCCCATTTACTTTAGATATTGCTATGTTTTTAAGTACTGCATTGGTGTTAATTATTTGAAGATTAGAATAATTAAGTATAGATACTAATAGGATAACCAACATAATAACTAATAGGATATCTATATTTTTTTTATTCCCTGAGCTAAATTGAGTATATGTTTTTAAACTATTAAGCTCTGAACTAAAATATATATCATCTAAACTTACTAAAGAAGTTATACTCTCTGTTAATTGTGGGTAAACATTTGGGACATTATTGTTTGAGTATTTTATTTTTTCTTCAAACTTATTTTTATCAAAACCTTTTGTAGCTTTAAAGAAAGATACTTGTCGGCGACCATAACCAAGCGGGTGCTTTACATAAGGTATAATATAATCAAATTTAAAGGAGCTGTTCGATGGGATTTTTACAATTCCTCTAACAGTATGCACACCTTGATACATGCGTACCTCAAAATCTAAGTGTTGCCCTATTGGATTTTTATTGCCAAAGAGTTTTTTACTAAACGTTTCACTTAAAATAATAGCATCACTATCATATAAAACAGATTTTGGGTTACCTTGACTTAACTCGAAACCAAAAACGTCAAAGAAAGTACTATCAGCTACCATTCCAATAGGAGTATAGATATCTTGGTTAAATTTTATTTTAGTTCCATCTTTTTTAAAGAAAATTAAATTAACACTGCCTTCAATTTCAGGAAAATCTTCTGGTGTAAATTTATAAGGTAAACCCCATTCGGCTTTTGGAGACCTTTTCATGGTCATCATATAAATATCCTTCTCTCCCTTATGGAAATCATCCATAGTAAGTTCATTATGAACATATGAGAACAATAGAGATATACACAAGGCTCCCAAACAAAGTGTTGTAAGACTTCCTGCAAAAATAACTTTGTTAGAGCGAAAGTTTCTAAAAGCGAATTTTGTATAATGTTTTAGCATGGTTTTGTTAATTTATTGACATCAATTAGTCCTTGTTTCTTTCTTATTATGTGTTATCTAATACTTAGCCCTTAAACCAATGCCGGATCTTTTCGGGTCTCAGTTACAATTTTCCCATCAAATAAATTGATAATTCTATGTGAGTAATTAGCATCACGGTCTGAGTGTGTCACCATGACAATTGTCGCTCCTTCCTGATTGAGTTTAGTGAGTAAATTCATAACTTCTCTACCGTTTTTTGAATCTAAGTTCCCTGTAGGCTCATCGGCTAATATTAATTTTGGATTTGCAACTACAGCACGGGCTATGGCTACACGCTGTTGCTGACCTCCAGATAATTGTTGCGGAAAATGTTTGATTCTATGTCCCATTTTCATGCGCTCTAACACTTCCTTAATCATGCGCTTACGTTCACTAGCTTTAATTTTTAAGTAGATTAATGGTAACTCTACATTTTCGTAAACGGTAAGTTCATCAATTAAATTAAAACTCTGGAATACAAAACCAACATTCCCCTTACGTTCTTGGGTACGTTTACTTTCTTTTAAACTACCAACTTCTTTACCATTGAAGGCATATGCCCCTTCAGTAGGGTTATCTAGCATCCCTATAATATTTAACAAGGTAGATTTACCGCAACCTGATGGCCCCATTATGGCTACAAACTCACCTTCTTTTACATGTAAGTTTACACTGTTTAAGGCTTTAGTTTCAATGTCTTCAGTTCTAAAAATCTTTGTAAGTCTTTCTGTTTTTATCATTTTAAAAGTATTTATTTGTTATTATTTTCTTTGTTTCTTTGTCATTAAAAGGAGTCTTTTTGGTTTCAATTAAAATAAGTAATAGCTCCAAGGTAATTTATGCTCTCTTCCCTTTCTCTCCAAAAAGAAGGAGTAACGACTTGCGCAGACAACCTGTATCATTTCTATAAATACCAAATAACTATTATTAGACCATGACTCCTTTATAATGACATTTCTATCTTTTTTTATTTTATTCATCCCTCAAACTCTCAACCGGGTTTCTAGTTGCTGCTCTATATGTTTGCCAACTAACCGTTAATAATGCAATAACAAGTGTAAACACCCCTGCCAAAGCAAACACCCACCAACTTAAACTGGTTTTATAAGCAAAGTTTTCTAACCATTTGCTCATGGCGTAATAGGCAATGAGGCAGGCAATAACAAATGCAATTAAAACCCCTTTTATAAGGTCTTTATTAAGCATGAGCATAATTTCGTTTATAGTGGCACCGTTTACTTTGCGAATGCCTATTTCTTTAACCCGCCTTTGGGCATCATATAAAGCAATGGTAAACAAACCAATAGCAGAGATTAACAAAGCAATTATGGTAAACAAAATATAAATAGTACTTAAGCGTTTTTCTTTTTGGTATAAGGCTGCTATTTCGTCGCTTAAAAAAGAGTACTCAAAGGTTTCGTTTGGATTAACTTTTTCAAATAAGGCTTCTACAAATTGTAGGCCTTCTTGAACTCGTCCTTCTTGAAATTGGATAAAAAAATTAGTATCTACATCTTCAAAATATAACATTATTAATGGTTGAGGTTTAACAGATAAATGCTCGTAATTAAAATCTTTAATAACACCTATAATTTCATAACCATCTTTACTTTCCCAATACTTATCTAATAAACGTGTTTTAGTAATGTCTTTAATATTCCAATACCGCTTAGCAACTTCATTAATAACTACTATTTTACCTCTTTGTTTATCTCTTTCTTTTTCAAAAAACCGTCCTTCAAGAATTTTAAGTCCGAGTACTTGATTATAATTAGGAGCTGTTATTAAAATATTATGCGTACTGTATTCTTCATCATTTTCTTTAACTTTTATAGGGTGTTGAGATACTTCTAAAGGTGAATACCCTTGTGAAAAAAAATCAATAAAACTATGACTAGATAATTCGTTTTTAACATATTGATATGTCTTTTGTTGCTCTTCTCTTTTACCACCTAACCGATAAAACATCTTAGTTGTAATAACATTCTTGCTTGTAAAGCCTAAATCTTTATTAAGCATCAATTTAAGTTGTTTTGTAACTATTATTGATGAAATTATTAACATACAGGTTAGAGTATACTGAGTGATGACTAAAATTTTACGTCCAATTAACTGATTTCCTAAAAGCACTCCTCCTTTTACACTTCTAATTAAGGATGTTCGTAAAACAATTATTAAAGGATAGGCTAAAGCCAAAACAGCAAGCAAAATTAAAATGGCACAATTTATAAGTATAACTTTCCATAAAGGAGGCGAAAGTGTCAACTTTACAAGCTCATTAAAAAATGGCAGAACCAATTTGTAAGCAATGGTTATAATTAAGGCTGAAAAACTTATTAGTAAACTATATTCAATGATTTTTTGATAAATAATATGTTTTTTTTGAGCCCCTTGAATTTTATTTATCCCTATCTTCTTAATAGAGGTATTAATATTTATAATTTGTAAATTAGAAAAATTCAAACCCGTAATACATAAAATAATTATCATAATTATTATTAAAACATAATTGTTTTTTTTGTTACCTGAATGTGAAGAAATACTTAGCCTTTTATTTGCTAACCCCTTATTAAAATAAAGTTCTTTTAAAGATTTAATACTTGTTGTACTTTTAGTAAACTGAGGAGAATGATGCTTAACGTTATTACCAATGTTTTTTATTTTTTTTTGAAATATTTTCTTATCAAAATTTTTATTTGCTAATAAAAAAGTAACTCCCATTCTATTAAAGGAGTTTGATATACTTGGTAAAATAAAATCAAAAGTTATTGAACTATTTGATGGGATATCTACAATCCCCTTAATAATGTATGTTTTTTCATATCTAGAACTAACTTTTATACTTTTGCCAATAGGGTTCTGCCCCCCAAACATTAAATTGGCATATTGCTGAGATATTATCGCAGCATCTGAATCAGATAATATTGCTTTCTCATTTCCAACTTTTAACTTAAAATCAAAAATTTCAAAAAAAAGACTGTCAGCAATAATACATTCAGGGGAGAATATGTTTCTTTTGTAAGTGAATTTAAGTTCTCCTTTTTTGTATTTCTGGAGTTTTACTTTAGTATCAATTTCAGAGTATTCTTCAGCGTTAAATTCAAAATAAGAAGGTATCCATAAACTTTTTGGAGTCTCTTTAAAAATTATCATATAAATATCCTTCTCTCTCTTATGGAAATCATCCATAGAGAGTTCGTTATAAACATACGAGAACAACAACGAAATACACAAAGCTCCCAAAGAAAGAGTTGCTAAACTCCCAGTAAATATGACTTTGTTACCTCTAAAGTTTCTAAAAGCGAATTTTACATAATGTTTTAACATTCTTATTCTATTTTGAAGATGGTTATTTCAAATTTAGCTTATCACTCTCACCAAAAGCATCATAGCCAGATGTTATAACTTGCTCTCCTACTTGTAAACCTTCTAATACTTCATAATATTTAGGGTTTTGTTTTCCTATTTTTACTGAGCGTTTTACTGCAAATTCTCCTGTACTATCAAGTACATATACCCACTGCCCGCCTGTACTTTGAAAAAAAGCACCACGCGGTATTAATAAGGCTTCTGTTGGCTCACCCAATTGCAATTTAATGTAATAGTTTTGCCCTGTACGTATATTATCTGGTTGGTCTCCAGCAAATACCATATCTATTTTAAATTTGCCCTCTCTAACTTCTGGATATACTTTTTTTAAACCAACTTCATACACCTTATCTCCACGTTCAAAAGTACCCGTTAAGCCTTTTTTTATACGGTCTATATAATGCTCATCAACTGTAGATTCTATCTTAAAATCAGTTAATACATTTATTTGGGCAATGCTTTGCCCACGACCAATTTGCTTTCCTAATTCGGCATCTAGGGTTCCTAGCTGCCCATCAATGGGTGCCTTAACATTTAGATTATCTATACGCTCGTATTCCATACTTAATGTTTGCTTCATACGGGTTAGGTCTTTCACTAAATCCTTTATACTGCTAGTACTTAATAATGAATCTTGCTTTACTTGAAACTTATTGACTTCATAACTTTTCTTTGCCAATTCGTAGCTTTCTTCTGCCTGTAAAAACTCTTCACCTGCAATTAATTCCTCTTTATACAATGCCTGATATTGTTCAAACTTTCGTTTTGCTTTTTTTAATTGAAATTCAGATTCCAAAAGGCTTTTTTGTCCGCCAATGCGCTTTGATTCAAAATTTATTTGTGTTTGCCTAAGGTCGTTTTGTTTTAAAGCCAAATTGGTTTCACTATTTAATATTTGTCCATACAACTCCCTGTTTTCAAGTTTTAAAATAACATCTCCCTTTTTTACCATACTGCCCTCTTCGATTAAAATTTCGAGAACACGACCACCTTCGTAGGCATCTAAATACACCGTGCTTATAGGTTGTACCAAACCACTAATACTTATATAATCGTTAAACTTATCATTAACAGTTGTAGAAATAGTTAGCTTATCTTTCTCTACTTTAAGTGTAGAACCTGAATCGTTAAAAGCAAGATAACCGATAAAAGAAAGGAATAGTAATGCCATACTTACAATGATAGTATGTTTTGGCCTAATGCCCTTTTTCTTTTCTATTTTGGTATCCATAGCCATTAATTTGTTATTCCTTTAGTTGGTAATAAAAATGTACCATTGTAAAAATTTAAGGTTCGTTTTTGTATTGCTATTTGTACCGTTAGCCGTATTTGTTCAATTTTTGCTGCCAAATACGTACTGCTGGCTAATTGTAATTCATAAAGATTTATCAATTGCTTTTCATACTTTTTTTTAGCAATATTATAAGCTTTTTCCTTTGCCCTTACATTTTTTAGATTAAGTTGCTCTTCTGCAATAAGCGCTTCGTTTTTTTGTAATAATTCTTGAATAATTTTATATATATGCTGCTCTTCTATTTCTAATTGAATTTGTGCTTTTTCTAAATCTATTTTAGAAATTTTTATATTGCTACGTATTCTACCATTATTAAAAACAGGAAAACTAAATGATAACCCATAATATTTAGATTGGTTATTTTTAATCTGATCTTTAAACGGAATTGTTGTTCCAAACGCATCTTTAAGATTAACAGAATATCTTGTGTTTAAACCAGCTCCCAAACGAATTGTTGGAAACAATGCTGTTTTTGTAATAGCCAATCTTTTTTTTGCTTGCTCTACATTCAACTTACTTATTTGAAGACTAGGCAGAATGTCGTTAGAAGTTCTAAATAACTGATCTGTAGCAAAAGAGGCATTTTTAAAAGAGGGTGTATCTTCAGTTATTTCTTGAACAATATTAATGGTATCTACATTTAAATTCATTTCTTGAATTAATGCTAATTTGGAGGCTTTTAAAGTGTTTTCTGCACGAAGTACCGCTAAGGCATCTGCACTTACAGTGGCTTCCATATCGTATAAATCTGCTTTTGCCAATAATTGTAAGTCTACTTTTTTGGAAATAGTTTTATGTTGTAATATATTAGAAACTTGCTGTTCTTTAACAATTTTCAAAGCACCTTCATGAAATACAACCTGATTAAACAAATCCATAATTTTAAAAACCAAATCGTATTGTGCTTGTTGAACATCATATTGACTAGATTTGTATATCAATTTTTGATAAGTTAAAGTGTGCCACTTTTTAAAAGATTCAAAAAGTGTTATAGACGAGGAAAGTCCTCCGCTAATGCCAGAAACAAAACGTGTTTCTACAAAACTATTGGTAACAGGATCTAACGTTCTGCCGAAACTTACATTGTAACTTGGGTATGAAACGTTAATTGTTGGTAACATGTCACGTTTACTTTGTCGCCAGCGCTCTTTACTAATTATGGCATCATAATTTTGTGTTTCTTGTGTAAGGTTATGTTCTAAAGCATAGGCAATGCAATTATCCAAAGTCCATATTTTTTGAGAATTGCCTTTTACTGGAGGTAACAGTAACCCAAAAACAAAAAAACACATTATTTTTTGACACATTTTTAATCAGTTTCTTTTCCTTATGCCAACGGTATGCCAAAAAGAAAAACACATTGAAATACAGACGTTTATAAGATGTGAAATACAAAGAACCAATATCTACGTGTAAAATTAATTGACAAAAAGTGTAAAAATATTTTACACTTTTCAAAAACGAATGCTACTAATGCTTAGTTTTGATTTGCAATTTTTATTCTTATGAATCAGGGAAAAATTCTTATTGTAGATGACAAAAAAAGTGTATTAAGTGCATTAGAATTGTTATTACTTTCTGAATATAAAACAATAACCACATTAGCTAACCCTAATGGTATTACATCAATTTCAGATATAAAAAGCTATAATGTGATATTATTAGATATGAATTTTTCAGCTGGAGTAAATTCAGGAAACGAGGGGTTTTATTGGCTAAAGCGGATAAAAGAATTGACTCCAAACACATCGGTTATTATGATGACGGCATATGGTGGTGTAGAATTAGCAGTTCGTGCTTTAAAAGAAGGCGCTACAGACTTTGTACTAAAACCTTGGGATAACCATAAGCTTTTAAGTACTGTACAATCAGCATATAAGTTACAGCAATCCAGAAAAGAAGTGAGTCACTTAAAGCAAAAAACAAAGTATTTAAAGCAGCTAATTAATAAAAACGATAGTCCTATAATTGGGAACTCTAAAGCGATAAATCAAGTTTTAAAAATGACCCGAAAAGTAGCCAAAACGAAAGCTAATATTTTGATAACTGGCGAAAACGGTACAGGTAAAGAACTTATTGCACAAGCCGTTCATAACGGTTCTTCACGAAAAGAAGAAGTGCTAGTGACAGTAGATATGGGAGCTATTACTGAAAGTCTTTTTGAAAGTGAACTTTTTGGACATACCAAAGGTGCTTTTACAGATGCCCATAACGATCATGCTGGGAAATTTGAAACCGCCAATGGAGGTACCCTTTTTCTTGACGAAATTGGCAATCTTAGTTTTGCCTTACAAGCTAAATTATTAGCTGTTTTACAGAGCAGAGTTATTTTTAGAGTAGGTTCTAACAATCCTATACCTGTAGATATTAGATTGGTTTGCGCCACCAATTGTAAATTAGAACAGATGGTTGAAGAAGGCTTGTTTAGAGAAGATCTGTTATACAGAATTAACACCATCCAAATTGAAGTTCCCCCATTACGACTTCGTGATGACGATGTGCTCCTACTAGCAGAATATTTTTTGAATAGCTATGCTAATAAATATGGAAAATTTGGGTTAAAACTTAGTGCTTCGGCTAAAAAGAAATTACAAAATCATCAATGGCCGGGAAATATTAGAGAGTTACAACATACCATAGAGCGTAGTGTAATATTAACTGAACATAAGAATCTAACTTCAAACGATTTTGTATTTAAAAAGCAGACTGTTTCAACATCTCAAAAATTAGATGCAACATTAGGCGATATGGAAAAAGCCATGATTGAAAATGCATTAATAAAACACGAACAAAATTTTAGTGCAGCAGCTCATCAATTAGGTATTACAAGACAAACGCTATATAATAAAATAAAACGATACAAAATCTAATTATGGCAAGTAAGCATCTATATTATAAAATAATTATTAGGGTATTGTTTATTACGTTTACAGCTTTCGCAATAGCCTATTTTAGCATTAATAAATATCTTGATTATGGTATTTATGTTGGCATTATTTTATGTTTTCAGGTTGCTGGCTTAATTAAATTTTTAAATAAAACCAATCGCAAAATTGCATTCTTTTTTGAAGCTGTGGAGAATGATGATTCTGCCATTCATTTCCCCACTCATATTAAAGATAAATCGATAAAAGACCTACATAAAAGTTTAAATAGGGTTAATTTTTTAATTCAGAAAATAAAGATAGAAAACAAACAACAGGAACAATATTATCACTCAATTTTAGAACAAGCTGCAGTTGGTTTACTCACTTTAAATGAAAAGGGGCATATTCTGTTAGCCAATAAAACTGCAAAAACATTGTTGAATTATGAGCAACTGACACATGTAGAACAATTAAAACGTGTGGATGAAAAGCTATTTACTCTAATATCTCAATTAAAACCATTTGACCAAAAACTTACGGCCATAACTAACGAGCGTGAAACCATTCAGCTAACTATACGGTCTAAACCCATAAGTGTTGGTAACAACAATTTAATTTTAATAATAATCCAAAACATTGATAACGAATTAGATGAAAAAGAAACAGATGCTTGGATCAAACTTTTTAAGGTGTTAACACATGAAATCATGAATTCCATTGCCCCCATAACCTCATTATCCGAAACATTATCTGCCATCTATACAAAAGAGAATAAGGCAGTACAGCCTACAGAATTGAACGAAGAAAACATCGAAAAGACTATTAAAGGGCTGGATGTTATTAAAGACCAAGGTAAAGACCTTACCAAATTTGTGGAGTCCTATAGGTCACTTACTAAAATTCCTAAACCAGAAAAAGAGCTTGTCGTTGTCGAAACATTGTTTAATAAAATACGCATCCTATCGAGTCAAGAAGAAGGCTTTCAAGATATTAAGTTTGTGGTTTCTACAAAACCTAATGATTTAGAGATTTATGCTGATGAAAAACAAATTATTCAAGTTTTATTAAATCTTGTTAAAAATGCTATCCAATCAATCAACAAAACAAGTCATCAAGGGTGTATTCAATTAAAAGCCGAAAAAAATGAGCACAGTAATGTGTTATTAAGTGTTACAGACAACGGACTTGGTATTCCTTTAGAAATTCAAGATCAAATCTTTATTCCTTTTTTTACAACAAAAGAAGAAGGTACTGGCATTGGATTAAGTCTTTCTAAACACATTATGAGACTTCATGGCGGTAATTTAAACGTTACATCAATCCCGAATAGAAAAACAACTTTTAGTTTAAAACTTTAAAAAGATGTAATTATTTTTATCACAGCTTGAAAAAACTCTCGTTTATTTAATATCACTCTCAAATATGCTCTCGAATACTCACAAGTAAATATATCTATTCAACTATTATATTATATATTGATAATTGAGGTGCTAGAAACTGGACTTACTACATTTTCAGTGAATAATTGCACACCGATTTGTACACCTATTTAATAAGAATAAATGCTTTTATTTGAAATAAAATGCCTAAAAACAAAAAAACACTGAAAATCATACGATTAACAGTGTTTTAGTTTAACCTATTACTAGGTTAGTCGGGGTGGCAGGATTCGAACCTGCGACCTCCGCGTCCCAAACGCGGCGCGATAACCGGGCTACGCTACACCCCGAAGTGGTTATCTCTAACGGGGTGCAAATATACTTTTTTTATTCATTTTACACATTATTTTTAAAAAAAATCTTGATCTTAAAAGTACACCGTTATAAATTAAAACTTTTAATGACTTGAGTAAAGTGAAATTCAGATAAAATTCTCTAAGAGTTATTATGTAAATTATAGTTTTTAATGTAAATTAAGAATCTGAAAATCAAACCATAATGACACATATACATTCTTTTTTAGCCATTATATTAATGACGCTTTCTGCTTGCTCTCAACAAACAGCATCTAAAGTTCAGGCTGAAACACCAACAGATTTAATATACACTATTGAATTAGTTGTTCCTGATTTAGAAATACCATGGGGAATGGATTTTTTACCAGATGGTAGCATTCTAATAACAGAAAAATCGGGAGAGCTTATTCACTATAGAAACAATACTAAGCAAACCATTTCCGGACTCCCTGACATATATGTTCGTGGTCAAGGCGGGCTTTTGGATATTAGATTGCATCCAAATTACAATTCCAATGGCTGGATATATTTCTCATTTGCTTCTCAGGAGGGTCCTGAAGAGGGGGGTAATACAGCAATTATGAGAGCAAAATTAAATAATAACAAACTCACTGATCAAGAGTTACTCTATAAAGCAGAACCAAACACTACAAAAGGACAGCACTTTGGTTCCAGGATAGAATTTGATAATGAAGGCTATCTTTATTTTTCTATAGGAGATAGAGGCAATAGAGATGTTAACCCTCAGGACATAACCAGAGATTGCGGTAAAATTTATAGACTCAATGATGACGGAAGTATTCCAAGCAGTAACCCTTTTGTGGGTCATTCTGGAGCAAAACAAGCTATATACAGTTATGGTCACAGAAACCCTCAAGGCATGGTAAAACATCCCGAAACCGGAGAAATTTATATTCACGAACACGGACCTAAAGGCGGTGACGAAATTAACATTATAGAAAAAGGAAAAAATTATGGGTGGCCTGTTATATCATACGGACTTAATTATGATGGTACACCTTTTACTGATATCACAGAAAAAGAAGGCATGGAACAACCCCTATTTTATTGGACACCGTCTATTGCTCCTAGCGGACTAAGTATTGTAAGCTCCGATAAATACCCCAATTGGACCGGTAACTTATTAGTTGGCTCATTAAAATTCAGTTATTTAGAACGCTTAGTGATTGAAAATAATGAGGTTGTGAAACGGGAAAAGTTATTTGAAAATACGGGGCGTCTTAGAAATGTAAAACAAGGGTCAGATGGTTATATCTATATAGCTGTAGAAGGCGAAGGCATCTATAAAATTGTTCCAAAACAAAACTAATGCATATGAAATCCATCATAGTAAGCATTTTGGGAATGGCGTCTATTTTTGTTTTTCAACTAAAAAACCAGGATTCATTAAAAACCAGCATTGAACGAGGCAGTCAGGTTTATAAAGATTTTTGTGTATCATGCCATATGACCTATGGAGAAGGTATTAAAAATGTGTACCCACCGCTATCCAAATCAGATTATCTTAAAAATAACAGGGAAGGTAGCATAAAGGCAATTAAATTCGGGCAAAAAGGCAAACTGGTTGTAAATGGTGTAACCTACAATGGATATATGGCTCCGTTAGGCTTAACAAATCGTGAAGTGGCTGATGTTATGAATTACATTACAAATACTTGGAGCAACAAAAACAAAACTATGATAACCGAAAAAGAAGTAGCCAAGGTTAAAAAATAAATGCTATTCTTCCTTATTGATTTTTACATTTAACTAAATTTGTAAACGCTAATCAAAGAACACATCATGTTAATTATAGGAATTGCCGGAGGCACAGGCTGTGGTAAAACAACAGTGGTAAATAAGATATTAAACGAACTCCCGGAAGGTGAAGTTGGTGTAATTTCTCAAGATTCTTATTATAAAGACACCACACACTTAACCTATGATGAACGTATAAAAATCAATTTTGATCACCCTAAATCTATTGACTTTAATTTATTGGCAAGTCATTTAAATGCCTTAAAAAAAGACACCCCTATTCATCAGCCTGTTTATTCATTTGTTAAGCATAATAGAACCGGCGATACCATTTTGACGTATCCGCGTAAGGTGATGATTGTTGAGGGTATTTTAATTCTTACCAACCCCGAATTAAGAGATATGTTTGATATTAAAATATTTGTACATGCTGATAGTGATGAGCGACTGATAAGACGTTTAAAACGAGATATAGCAGAGCGTGGGAGAGATCTGGACGAAGTTTTAGCCCGGTATCAAAATACTTTAAAGCCTATGCACACTCAATTTATAGAGCCTATGAAAGAATATGCAGATATTATTATTCCAAACAATAAACACAACACTGTAGCTGTTGATATTGTTAAAACCATAATTACCGAAAAATTATAAAATGGCCATTATAAAAAGTAAATACCTAAAGCCGTTCAAAAATATATTTATACTAATTTTAGTGTTATTTGCCGTTTGGATGTTATTTTTAGATGCCAATTCATGGCTTATTCATCATGAGTTAAATACAGAAATTGAAGATTTAGAAGACGAAAAAGAATACTACAGAAAAGAAATAGAAAAAGATAAAAAAGCACTAAAAAAATTAGGTACAGAGGAAGGTTTAGAAAAATTTGCCAGAGAGGCATACTATATGAAACGCGATAATGAAGATATTTTTATTATTGAGTACGAAGATAGCTTAAAAATAAAGCAAGATGACTGATGATTTATTTGATACATTCGATACAGTTTCTTCAAAGCAGTGGAAACAGAAAATTCAGTTCGACCTAAAAGGTGCCGATTATAATGATGCACTTATTTGGCAAACTAATGAAGATATCTCTGTCAAACCCTTTTATCATGCTGATGATCTTGATACACATACAGAGATATCAAATACAAGGGCCACACAATGGAAAATTTGCCAAACCATTTTTGTTCATGATGTAAAAAAATCAAACCTTAAAGCACTTGATGTTATTGAACGTGGAGCTGAAAGCATCAAATTTACCATCCCAACCGAAGACATTTCAATAGAAAATTTGGTTCAAGGTATCAATACTGAAAAAACATCTCTATACTTTGAATTACAGTTTCTTTCGATAACATTTGTTGAAAAATTGTATGCGCTGCTTCCAAAAGCAAAAATAAACACTGATCCTATAGGGCACCTTGCCAAAACAGGAAACTGGTATTGTAATTTAAATGATGACTTTAATAAGCTGGAATCCATTGCAACACAAACAGGCCTGTTGAGTGTAAATACTTCTTTATATCAAAATGCCGGTGCAACCATGGTCCAACAGTTAGCATATGCTTTGGCCCACGCTAATGAATATTTAAACCATTTAAATAACAGTGTCATTCCAAGAAAAGACATGACATGGCAGTTTCTTAAAATTAACTTTCAAGTTGCAATTGGCACCAATTACTTTTTTGAAATAGCAAAACTCAGAGCGCTACGCCTACTTTGGAACACCTTAGCTTCTGAATATGGTATATATAATGATTGCTATATTTTTGCCACACCTACAAAACGTAATAAAACGCTTTATGATTATAACACCAATATATTACGTACTACTACAGAGTGTATGAGTGCTATACTTGGTGGAGCCAATACCATTTCAAATTTATCTTATGATGCTGTTTATCATAAAGACAATGAATTTGGAGAACGTATTGCAAGAAATCAGTTATTGATATTGAAACACGAGAGTTATTTTGATAAAGTGAACAATCCAGCTGACGGGACTTACTATATAGAAAACTTAACCAGTCAACTTGCTGAAAAAGCTCTGGAATTATTTAAAAACATTGAACATAATGGTGGTTTTCTTAAACAATTAAAAGACGGTACTATTCAAAGAAAAATAAAACAAAACTTATTAAAAGAACAGCAGCATTTTGACAAAGGCGAGGAAATTTTGTTAGGAACAAATATGCACCCTAACTCTAATGATAAAATGAAAGATGATATAGAACACTATCCATTTGTAAAAATAAAACATAGAAAAACATTAATCGAGCCTATAATAGAAAAACGATTAGCAGAAGATTTAGAACAAAAACGATTAAAAAATGAACTTTAAAATGAACCCCAATTTTATTATTACTTTTTTACTGGTATTTACTTTATTTGGTTGTAAAAACCCAAATACCTTTTCAGATTATAAGTACTCTAATAAACCTAAGACTATAACCTGTGATGGTGTAAACCCAAAATTATATAACGAGGCGTTGTATAGTTTTGAAGAAGATATTTTAAACTATTATAAAAAAACAAATCCTAAAAGCACTTTGGTTAATGCTTATTCACAATTTATCAGAACATCAATATATGGCAAACTAAAATATGAAGATATTATTTCTGAGCATACCTTAAAAGTTTTTGAAGCATTAAAAGATGAAAGTAACCTATGGGATGCCGGTAATCCTAGGAGCTATTTAAACTACTCAGGGTCCGTATTAAAATGTGTTTCTGACAACATTGAAGACCAGCCATTAAAAACAACTTTCAATGCGCTTCTGTCTACAAATAGTATGAGTCCAAAACTATTTGGAACACCCTTGTTAAGTAAGTACAGACTAGCTCTAAAAGATAAGCACCTTGCAACTTATATTGCATTAGATTTGTTTTATGCCAAGCTTTTTAAACTGGATTTTTCAAAAGCAACCTTTGATAAACAAGAACAAAAAGTAGATTTTAACAAAACCCCCGAAGCGCCCAAATCAAACACTCATGCAGGCCATAATAACTAATAAAATTGAGAAAAAAACTCCAGCATATAAACCTAAAAAGTGAAGCCATTGGAAACAAACCTCAGGCGAATGATTCGTTCATTACTGCCGAAGGTATTGCTATTAAGTCAACATTTTCAAAGAAAGATATTGAAGATATAAACCACTTAGGTTTTGCTGCCGGAATAGCACCATACCTTAGAGGGCCCTACAGTACAATGTATGTTAGAAGGCCTTGGACCATAAGGCAATATGCCGGATTTAGTACTGCAGAAGAAAGTAACGCATTTTATAGGCGTAATTTAGCTGCCGGACAAAAAGGTTTATCCGTGGCTTTTGATTTAGCAACACATCGCGGTTATGATTCTGACCATGAAAGAGTTGTGGGAGATGTTGGAAAAGCCGGTGTAGCCATTGATTCGGTTGAGGACATGAAACTGCTCTTTGATCAAATTCCATTGAACCAAATGTCGGTTTCAATGACCATGAATGGTGCGGTATTACCTATTATGGCATTTTATATTGTAGCTGCCGAAGAACAAGGTATAAAGCCTTCAGAATTAGCAGGCACCATACAAAATGATATTTTAAAGGAATTCATGGTGCGCAATACCTATATCTACCCACCTTCACCTTCCATGAAAATTATATCTGATATTTTTGAATATACTAGCAAAAACATGCCTAAATTCAACAGTATTAGTATCTCCGGATATCATATGCAGGAAGCCGGTGCTACTTGCGATATTGAGCTGGCATATACCCTGGCAGACGGCTTAGAATATATTAGAAAGGGATTAGCTGCCGGTATGGATATTGACACCTTTGCCCCTCGCCTTTCCTTCTTTTGGGCTGTAGGCATGAACCACTTTATGGAAATTGCCAAAATGAGGGCTGCCAGAATGCTATGGGCAAAATTAGTACAACAGTTCAATCCCAAAAACCCAAAATCATTAGTATTACGTGCACATTGCCAAACCTCTGGTTGGAGTTTAACAGAGCAAGACCCTTTTAATAATGTAGCAAGAACAACTATTGAAGCTGCTGCTGCTGCTTTTGGCGGAACACAAAGCTTACACACTAACGCTTTAGATGAAGCTATTGCGCTTCCAACAGATTTTTCAGCACGTATTGCAAGGAATACACAACTGTTTTTACAGGAAGAAACTAAAATAACCAAAACCGTTGATCCCTGGGCCGGAAGTTATTATGTTGAAAAACTAACCCATGATATTGCACAAAAAGCATGGGCACTCATTGAAGAAATTGAAAATCTTGGTGGCATGACAAAAGCCATTGAAGCGGGAATTCCAAAGATAAGGATTGAAGAGGCCGCAGCAAAAAAGCAAGCTCGTATAGACTCCGGACAAGACATCATAGTTGGTGTAAATAAATTCCAACTAAAGGAAGAAGACCCTATTTCAATCTTAGAGGTAGATAATCAAACCGTTAGAAATGCTCAAATTGAGCGTTTGAATAGTATCAAATCAAAACGAAACTCAGAAAAAGTAAAATCGGCATTATCAAAATTAACCCATGCTGCCAAATTTTCACTACATTCGATTAATTCTAAGGCTAATGCCACTAAAGAAATGAATTCAAAAGCCCCTGACCTTAATCAGGGCATGAATTTATTAGCTTTAGCCATTGAAGCTGCCAGAGAACGTGCTACACTTGGAGAAATAAGTAGTGCGTTAGAAGCTGCTTTTGGAAGGCATAAAGCCCAAATAAAATCGTTTTCAGGCGTGTATAGTAAAGAAATAAAAGATGATGCTTCATTTAAGAAGGCACAAGAACTAGCTGATATTTTTGCAGAGCAGGACGGCAGGAGGCCTCGAATTATGATTGCAAAAATGGGACAAGACGGTCATGATCGCGGTGCTAAAGTAGTGGCTACAGGTTATGCTGATGTAGGTTTTGATGTAGACATTGGCCCCTTGTTTCAAACGCCGCAGGAAGCAGCAAAACAAGCAGTTGAAAATGATGTACACATTTTAGGTATATCCTCACAGGCGGCCGGACATAAAACTTTGGTACCCCAGGTTATTGAAGCCCTTAAAAGTTATGGTCGTGATGATATTATGGTTATTGTTGGTGGAGTTATACCCAAACAAGATTACCAGTTTTTATTTGATGCAGGTGCTATTGCTGTATTTGGACCTGGGACTAAAATAAGTGATGCTGCTATTACAATTTTAGAAATCCTGATCGATTAGCAAATATCAATTTCCATTAACAGATTAATAAAAAAGCCAAATTAGAAATCTAATTTGGCTTTTTTATCATTTTTAAAATATTATTATTAGTCCACTTTTTTATTTTCTTGTTTAATATCGTATTCTACAAAATCTCCGGCATTTACAACCGTCCATTTATCAAACATTTTAAAATATTTCTTTATAACTTTATTTATATCATTAACCGTTAGTTTAGTAATCTTATCTTCAACACCTTTTTGAAACATCATATCTCTGTCATAGTAAAGGTTATTGTTTATTAGACCAGACAATTCGTTATCTTTTGCTCTGGATACCATTTTTCCCTGCACCCAACTGGTCACAGCAACTTGTAATTCTTCTTCTGTAATACCTTCATTAATAAAGCGTTCAATCTCTTCGCTAAACCCTCTTTGTACTTTAGCTGCATTCTCAGGGGCATAAATAGCATAAACTACTATAGATGACTTTTTACCTTTTTCATTAGCATCAACATTCACATAGCCTCCGGCACCGTAACTCACACCATCTTTTTGACGTAGTCTTGTAGTAATTCTCGAACTTAAAACACCACCACCAAAAATGGAACTGGCTATTTGAAGCGCTGCATAATCTTCATCCACCTGGCTTCCTTCAAAAGATATAGCTCCTATACTAATAGCATTCTTCTTGTCCGGTGTTTTTATACTTTTATTAGTTTTATTATTTAGTTTATATGGATCTAAAATTGACTCATAAGGTTTGTTATTTTTAAAATCAGCAAACTCCTTTTCAAAATAATCTTTTAAGCCTTGCTCATCAATGTTACCTATAGCAATAAGCGTAGCGCTATCTGAAATCCCGTAAAATTTATTGTAATAATTTTGAATAGCTTCAATAGTTACTGCATTAATATCTTCTATATCTTCTTCAATGGTGGGTGTATATAACGGGTGTCCTTTTTTATAGTTTTGATTAAGTAACCTCAACTCTTTACTGGCTAAAAATTGAGGCTCTGTTTTATTTCTTTCAATTCCAGCCAATGCCTGAGTTTTAAGCTTATCCAATTCTGCACTATCAAACTTGGGGTTTTTAAGCATATCTGTCATTAGTGCCAATGCTTCCATGAGATGCTCTTCAGTAGTATTAATATTAGCTGTTACCTTACCATTTGAACCTCTAAAACTTATTGAAGACTTTATGGTACTTAACTTATCTTCAATATCTTGTCTGGAATGATTAACTGTGCCTTTATTTAACATCCTGCCCGTATAACTGGCAATCTTTCCTTTATTCATAAAATCATTCACATTTCCGTTTCTAAATGTAAACGACAACGTTACTGTTTTGCCGCGATTATCTTTCTTGATAAAACCATACTCTATTGGTGTTTTTTTGAGTTCCCCTGAGTTTAATCTGTTTTGAATATTATCATAAGAAACATCAAAGGCCTCGCCTGCACCATATCCTTCTTTTCCTTTGTAATTAGTAACTAAGGCTTCGAGACCTTCAGTATGTTCAATGTCCACACGTATAGGTGTTTTTGTTGGCAAAAAACTACCAATAGTCCTGTTTGTATTAATCATATAGCGTTGTACAGCTGTATTTACTTTTTCAGCTGTTATATTTTCAATCCTGTCTCTATGAATGAATGCCAATCTCCAATCTCCCGCACCAATAAATTCACTCATAAAAGTTCCTAGATAAGCTGAGTTTCTACTAATTTGATCATACTGCTTCAATAAGTTTGCTTTAGCTCTATTAACTTCTTCTTCGGTAATTGGATTCTTTTTTAAACCATCTAAAATTTCTTTCAATGTTGTTTCTGCTTCACTTAATGATTTTTCTGATGGTACATCTACATTAAAATACATAAATGATGGTTCCTTTGTAAAAGGAGAAAATGACCAAACACCGGATGCTTTTTTCCCATCAATCAAAGCCTTATATAAACGGCCTGAAGGCTGGTCTGTTAATACTTCTTCTGCCACAGCTAAAGCTGAATAATCTTCATGTGAACCCGCAGGAGTATGATATAGTGCCGAAACAATTTGCAGATCTCCCACTCTGCTTAGGTCAACTCTTTTTTCACCATCTTGAGCCGGTTCAATAGTTGGCACATTTCTTAATGGCTCATCCGGATTTTTAAGATCTTTGAACTTTTTTTCAATAAGTGCTAATGTCTTTTCTGGATCAAATTTTCCAGTAATCATTAATACGGCATTATCCGGACGATAATATTTTTTATAAAATGCCTGTAAATTTTTTATCGGCACACGCTCTATATCTGAACGATTTCCTATAGTGGAATTTCCATAATTATGCCATAAAAAAGCAGAGCTAATAACTTTTTGCATTAATACTCTTGACGGTGAGTTTTCTCCACTTTCAAATTCATTTCTAACCACTGAGAACTCAGATTCCAGATCTTTTTTAGCCACATATGAATTAAGCATTCTGTCAGCCTCCAGGTCTAAAGCCCATTCTAAATTCTCATCATTGGCATTAAAGGCTTCATAATAGTTTGTTCTGTCATACCATGTTGTTCCATTGGGCCTTGCTCCTCTAGCCGTTAACTCTTTGGGGATATCCGGATGATTTGGAGTACCTTTAAATAACATATGCTCCAATAAATGAGCCATTCCCTTTTCACCATATCCCTCATGACGGGATCCCACAAGGTAAGTTATATTTACGGTTATGGTTTGGGATGAATTATCCTGAAACAATAGTACTTTCATACCGTTATCAAGGGTATACTCTGAAATCCCCTCTACACTCGCCGTTTGTTTTATTTGGGCTTCAATAGAAAAAGAAATAAAAACCAACACTACAGTGCACAAGGACATTTTTAAAAGGTGATAATAGTTTTTCATGATTAATGAGTTTGTGTTTCTTGTAAAAATAGCCTATCATTGAGGAAGCATATGTTAAATTTGTACTAAATTTCATTAATTTTCCTTTGTTTTCCTTACTTAGATTGATGTTAACAATTTCGATTTTTATTCCTAATAATTAATTGTATTTTTGGCTCTAATAAAACCAAATCAATTCATGGGTAAAATCATCGCAATTGCTAATCAAAAAGGTGGTGTTGGTAAGACAACAACATCAATAAACTTGGCAGCCTCATTAGGTGTTCTAGAAAAGAAAGTATTATTAATAGATGCTGACCCTCAAGCAAATGCAACTTCCGGAATTGGAATCGATGTTGAATCTGTTGAAATAGGCACCTACCAGTTACTTGAGCATTCTAACATAGCTAAAGATGCTATTATAAAAACAGAAACACCAAATCTGGATATTATTCCGGCGCATATTGATTTAGTGGCTATTGAGATAGAACTGGTTGACAAGGATGAACGCGAGTATATGCTTAAAAAAGCATTAAAGAATATAACAGATGCATATGATTATATTTTAATTGATTGTGCACCATCTTTAGGGCTATTAACATTAAATGCTCTAACAGCAGCTGATGCCGTAATTATTCCAATACAATGTGAATATTTTGCATTAGAAGGATTAGGAAAACTTTTAAACACCATAAAGAGTGTCCAAAAAATACACAACCCCGAATTAGATATTGAAGGCTTATTGTTAACTATGTATGATTCTCGTTTACGTCTGTCAAATCAGGTTGTAGAAGAAGTTCAAAAGCATTTCAACAATATGGTTTTTCAAACTATAATACAACGAAATGTACGTTTGAGTGAAGCGCCAAGTTATGGCGAAAGTATAATTAACTACGATGCAAGTAGTAAAGGCGCAAATAATTACCTAAGTTTGGCTAAAGAAATTATCAATAAAAATATTTAATTTATGGCTAAGGCAACCAAAAAACAAGCTTTAGGTAGAGGTTTATCAGCATTATTAAATGATCCAAGCAATGATATTCAATCGGCACAGGACAAAAATGCTGATAAAGTTATTGGTAATATTGCTGAATTAGATTTAGGTTTCATTGAGGTTAACCCCTTTCAACCCCGTACTAATTTTAGTGAAGAGTCTCTTAAAGAATTAGCGTCTTCAATTAAAGAGTTAGGGATTATTCAGCCTATAACGGTTAGAAAATTAGGGCTAAACAAATATCAATTAGTTTCTGGTGAGCGTCGTTTTAGAGCATCAAAACTACTGGGTTTAGAGACCATTCCTGCCTATGTAAGAATTACCAATGACCAGGAATCTTTAGAAATGGCATTGGTTGAGAATATTCAACGTCAGGACTTAGACCCTATTGAAATTGCATTGTCTTATCAACGTTTAATTGATGAGATTAATTTAACCCAAGAGCAAATGAGCGAACGTGTAGGAAAAAAACGTTCAACCATTGCTAATTATTTACGGTTATTAAAACTAGATCCTATCATCCAAACTGGTATGCGTGATGGGTTCATTTCCATGGGGCATGGACGTGCTTTAATTACCATTGAAGATCAAACGGTTCAGTTGGATATTTATGAAAAAATACTTTCCAACAAACTATCTGTTAGAGAGACTGAAAATCTAGTTCGTAATTTTAACACTACAGATACGCATCAGCCTACCTCTAAAAAATCTGAAAATGATGATATGCCCAAATTTGTTAAAAAAGGCATTGCTGCATTTTCAGAATACTTTGGACATAAAATAGACGTTAAAGTCTCTAAGAATGGAAAAGGAAAAATAACCATTCCTTTTCATTCTGAAGAAGATTTTAATCGTATTAAAAAATTAGTTCAAGGTGATTCTAAATAAAATCATAACAACTTCTACCTTTTTCATTATTTGTTGTTTTTCTTTGGTTGCTCAGGATAACGACAAAAAAGTTGAAAAAATTTCCACTGTTATTGCTACTGATTCTATTGTAGAAATCAGGAAACCCATAAACCCGCTTTCACCGGCAAAGGCAGCTTTCTACTCAGCTATTTTACCCGGTTTAGGACAGGCTTACAACAAAAAGTATTGGAAAATCCCTATAGTTTGGGGAGCCATTGGAACGGGGGTCTATTTTTATATAAATAACACTAAAGAATACAACAGATATAGAGATGCTTATAAAAGCAGATTGGCAGGATATAAAACAGATGAATTTTATTTTGACCCTGACGGCCAACCATTAACCAACCCCAGAGTAACGACTGAAGGTTTGGAACGCGGACAAAAGTTTTACAGGCGAAATAGAGAAATATCGCTTTTAGTTACTATGGGATTATACGCCTTAAACATTATTGATGCCAATGTTGATGCACATTTAATGCAATATAATGTAGATGAAAACTTATCTTTGGCTCCACATTATAAGATTAATGAGTTTGATGCCTCCGGCAATATTGGATTAACTTTAAATTTTAAATTTTAATATGAACATAGCATTATTAGGATACGGAAAAATGGGAAAAACCATAGAACAGATAGCCATAAAACGTGGCCATAATGTGGTTTTAACTATTGATAAAGATGATAAAGATTACGATATTACCAAGGCCGATGTTGCTATTGATTTTAGTATCCCCACAGTAGCCTTTAATAATATTTCAAATTGCCTGAATAACAATGTTCCTGTCATTTCGGGTACCACAGGTTGGCTGGATAAATATGACGAAGCCATTGCTTTATGTAAAGAAAAAAACGGTGCTTTTATTTATGCTTCTAATTATAGCTTAGGTGTTAATATTTTCTTTGAACTGAACAAAACACTTGCAAAAATGATGAGTGCACTTAAGCAGTACAATGTTTCAATGGAAGAAATTCACCATACACAAAAATTGGATGCGCCTAGTGGAACAGCTATTTCTCTGGCAAATGATATTATTACCCAACATCAAAACTATGACAATTGGAAATTAGATGAGGGGAGCAACAGTACTATTCCTATTGTAGCCAAACGTATTAAAGATGTACCAGGCACCCACACCGTAGATTATGAAAGTGAAGTAGATACCATTACTATTGAACATGTAGCTCATAACAGGCAAGGTTTTGCTTTAGGTGCCGTAGTGGCTGCAGAATGGATAGCAGATAAAGAAGGGGTATTTACTATGAATGATGTGTTAAATATTGGTTAACACACTATAATTGTGTAACATAACAAATACCTTTAGCCACTAATAAAAAATTAAAAAAGTTTTAGATTATGACATTGATACAATGGTTTTTTTTCATTTTGATTATTCAAGTGATTCATGGTTTAGGTACCTGGAAGCTATATATAAAAGCGGGTAGACAAGCCTGGGAGGCGTTCATCCCGGTATACAATGGTATAATTTTAATGAAAATTATTAATAGGCCATGGTGGTGGATCATTTTATTATTTCTTCCAATTGTTAATCTCATTATGTTTCCTGTGGTATGGGTTGAAACGGCAAGAAGCTTTGGTAAAAACATGCCTGTAGACACCATATTGGCTGTAGTTACACTGGGATTATACAACTACTACCTTAATTATATGGCCAATGATATAGCGTATATAGAAGACAGAAGCTTACAACCCAGAACATCCGGAGGCGATTGGTTGAGTTCTATTTTGTTTGCCATAGTTGCCGCTACCATAGTACACACATACTTTATGCAGCCTTTTACTATTCCTTCATCTTCTTTAGAAAAGTCATTATTGGTAGGCGATTTTCTTTTTGTAAGCAAATTTCATTACGGCGCAAGGGTGCCTATGACCCCTATTGCTGCCCCTATGGTACACGATACTATTCCAAAATTAGGAGCAAAATCTTATTTGTTTGATGACAATTTTGATAAACGAGAAACCTCATGGAAAAATAAATTGCAATTACCTTATTTAAGGTTTCCTGGTTTTGAGAACATAGAGCGTAATGATATTGTGGTTTTTAATCAACCTGCAGATACCCTGTTGGATATGAATAATTTCCGCCCGGATAGAAATTATTACAAACCCATTGACAAGAAAACCAACCTGGTAAAACGTTGCGTTGGTATTGCCGGTGATACTTTAGAAGTTAGAGATGGCTTTGTATATATTAATGGTAAGAAAAATGAATTACCAGATAGAGCGCATTTGCAGTTTAGTTATTACGTGCAACCAAAAACCAATCAATTCAGCCCTAAGTTTTTAAAGGATCGCTATGATATTACCGATAACTTTTTGATCATAAATAACCAAAACACCTATTATTTTTCTGCGATCTCCAAAGACGCTATAGATAAATTTAAAAATCACCCTAATGTAGGTAGTATAACTCCTAATATTCAAGAAAAAGGCGTAAGAGATCCAAACACTTTTCCACATCACCCGGATTACAATTGGAATGTTGATTTTTTTGGCCCCTTATATATTCCTGAAAAAGGGAAGACCATTACAATCAATTTAGAAAACTTGCCATTATATAAGCGCGTTATTACTGAATATGAGGGCAATTCATTGCAAGTAAAAGGCAATCAGGTATTGATTAACGGAGAAATTACTAATTCATACACCTTCAAACAAAATTACTATTGGATGATGGGAGATAACCGTCATAACTCCATTGATGCCAGAGCATGGGGCTTTGTGCCTTTTAATCATGTGGTTGGTAAACCTGTGTTTATTTGGATGAGTTGGGATGGTCTTAAAAACCCAAGGTGGGAGCGTTTTTTCACTACGGTTAGCGGAAGTGGAAAAGCAACTTCTTTTTTCATTCCGTTTTTGATTTTAGTTTTTGGATGGATCGGATTTAACAAGTGGAGAGCCAGAAAGAAAAGCGCTTAATTTGTTTTAAATATTATTAATAAGCTGAATGCGTTACAAAACCATATAATCAAAAAAATAAACGCATCCACCAATGAACATAATAATACATCCCACATATTTTCCTAACATTACCCATTTTGTAGCTATGGCCCATGCTAAAAATGTTGTTTTTGAAACTGATGACAACTTTTTAAAGCAAACCTATAGAAACCGATGCTATATTTATGGTGCCAATGGGAAACTGGGGTTAAACATCCCGGTAATTCATTCGCAAAAAAACCGTCAAAAATATAAAGACGTAAAAATTTTTAATGAAGATAACTGGCAAAGTATTCATTGGAAATCATTATTATCGGCATATAGAACCTCTCCGTTTTTTGAATACTATGAAGATGAACTTCAACCTTTATTTACTGAAAAGGCAACATATCTTTTAGACCATAATTTCAATTGTTTTGAAGTTATATGTGATTGCCTGCAACTGGAGTTAAGTACTTCAAAATCTAAAACGTATCAAAAGTCAGTAGATGATAAAGCAGACTTAAGGCATCTGGTCAATGCTAAGAAAGAGGCTTCTCAAAATTTTGACGACTATACTCAGGTATTTAGTGACAAACATGGGTTTATTCCTAATCTTAGTATTTTAGATTTACTGTTTAATGAAGGGCCTAATGCCCTGAATTATCTAGAATCCCAAACCTTAACTAGCTTATAATGCTTCAAACAGTAGTCCATTATGGATGTCATTTATTGATTCCGCTATTTATAGCTTTAGTTTGGTATAAGTCAAATTGGAAAATAGCTTTTCTAATTATGTTTTCCGGCATGTGGATTGATATTGACCATTTACTGGCTACCCCAGTATTTGACCCTAACAGATGCAGTATTAATTTTCACCCATTACACACCTATTATGCCTTAGCTGTATATATTATACTTGCCTTATTTAAAAAAACACGGTTGATTGGATTGGGTTTAGTCATTCATTTAGTAGCTGATACTATAGATTGTTTATTCATGTAACTCCTACTTGTCTAAACTCAAGGTAGCCATGACCGGAAAATGGTCTGAATACTGCTCATTATAACTTTTAAACCCGTTAACAGCAAAAGCTTCATCAGATAATATAAAATCAATACGAACAGGAAAAAACTTAAAATTATAACTGCGTCCGAATCCGTTTCCAGCCTTCTTAAATGTATCATTTAAGTCACCTTTTATCTTCCTGTATACATATGAAAAAGCAGTATTGTTAAAATCACCACAAATTACCATCTTATGATTACAAGTATTTTTATGTTTTAAAAACAAGTCTGCCTGTAATTGCTGCATTTTAAACGTATTGCTTATCCGGTTAAAAAGTCTTTCTGAATCTTCTTTTTTGAGGGTTTCAACTTTAGCATCAATTCGCATAGATTCCAAATGAATATTGTATACTCTAATGGTATCTCCCTCCTTTACAACATCAGCAAAAATAGCATTGTTTGATGTATCAGGGAACTCTATAGACCCGGAATTTACAATAGGAAATTTAGAAAATATGGCTTGTCCATACTTGGTTTTCTTTCCTGATAGCTTTTCATATTTATATTTAAAAAATGACAGGTCTACATTTTTATGCGGGTGGTATTCCTGAATACTTAAAATATCAGGGGATTCTTTCTTTATAAACTCCACAATCTTTAATTCAGTATCCTTTTCGGGAATCCAGTCATATAAATCAAAAAGCCTCACATTATAATTCATAATTTTAATGTTTTGAGGATTTTCAATCTTCTTTGATGGTGAAAATCTATATAAGGAACCGAATGAAAAATAACCGATACTCAACACAACCAAAGAAAGCATGAATTGCTTCTTCAAGCCAACTAACCAATACAAAAAAAACAATACGTTAAGTATAATTAAGCATGACACTCCTAAATTAACCACAGCTAAAATTGAAAATGTTTTAGGTGGCAGGAAAGGAAGTATATAGGACAATAATAATACTACAGCAAATACAACATTTATAAAATATATGATTTTATTTATGAAGCTTAGTTTTTTCATACCCTATTCTAATGGTAACAAAAATCATTTTCCGGCCCTAAACAAGAATTCTTTTTCTTCTGCAGTTAAGCTATCATAACCGCTTTTACTAATCTTATCTAAGATAACGTCAATTTTCTTTTGATTATTAAACTCATTAAAATCTGCTTTAGTATAGCCGCCTACTTTACTTTTATTTTTATGAACTGTTTTTAACGGCCCTTTCTTTGAAAACTTAAAAAAGCCTACAATACTATTCATAAATCGCTCAAATCCTTTCCCTATATCATTCCCTTTAGTTAGCTGCTTGGCATAAGCATATCCTAATAATGCACCTCCTAAATGCGCTAAATTTCCTCCGGCATTAACCCCAAACAGCCCTATAACATCAAGAACAACAATAGCCGCTCCTATATACCATAGTTTTAAATTAAACACCACTAACCTAATCTCCTGATTAGGCATATAAGCACATAGAAAAATCAATAAGGCTCTTACTGCTGCCGAAGCCCCAAGTA
Organism: Alterotamlana spongicola; assembly: GCF_035818475.1. Taxonomy (NCBI): domain Bacteria; kingdom Pseudomonadati; phylum Bacteroidota; class Flavobacteriia; order Flavobacteriales; family Flavobacteriaceae; genus Alterotamlana; species Alterotamlana spongicola. The sequence continues at coordinate 1,881,968 of NZ_JAYMGV010000001.1, read as the reverse complement.
ACCTTGAATAGTTACCAAATACATCAGGAAACAATGTGTAGCACAACATAAACAACAGTCCCCCGGAAATAGCTCCCATGAAATAAATGTTTAGTGCCATTTTTGAGCTAAATAAATTCAAAAACAGCTGCCCTAAGAAATAGAGCCACAGCATATTAAACAGAATATGAATAAAATCATAATGCAAAAATGCATAGGTAACAACGGTCCATGGCTTAACAATAAACTCAGAAAAATCACTGGGTAATTCCAACCAGCCTGTAACTGTTTTTAAAACAAATGACAGCAAAAAAATCACAAGATTGATCGCTATGATTTTTTCTAACACATTAAGGTTAGATAGTTTTTGTTTGATATCTTGAGAGAGTGAGGTCATTAATACCAACGATTTCTGTTAAACTGATTTTTTTTCCAATACCACATAATAAAAAAGCCTGTTAATGCTCCACCTACGTGAGCCATATAAGCGGTATTGCTAGGACTAAAAAACGATTGCCCGGTTAAACCTGAAATTAAATCTAAAATAATGATTCCAGGAATAAAGTATTTAGCTTTTATAGGTATTGGTAAAAATATGAGCATTAATTCTGCATTTGGATTCATCATACCAAAGGCTGCTAAAACCCCCATGATACAACCGGAAGCTCCAACCATGGTATTTCTTGCTAACACATTCATTTCAAAAAAGGATTTAAAGTTGGTTTCATTAATTAAACCGGCATCAAAACCATATTGGCTTAAAATCGGCCCCATTTCCCTACTTAATATTTCGCCTTTTATATACTGACCATCACTGGCATCAATTGATATTATTTTACTCAATAATTCACTATCCATATTCAAACTGGCAATTCCTTGATAAGCACTATAAAAATCAAAATAATAGTATCCTACTTGTAATAATACGGCGCCCAAGCCTGCTGAAATATAAAGGAATAAAAAACGTTTTGAACCTAAAGCTTGTTCCACAGGAGTACCAAACATCCAAAGTGCAAACATGTTAAATAAAATATGCATCCCTCCGCCATGCATAAACATATGGGTTATAATTTGCCAAGGTTGAAAAGCTGTACTTTTAGGAAAATGCATAGCAAACCAATCATAAAACAAAACACCTTGCCCTACCGTTAGTGTACCAATAAACATAATCACATTAATGATTAATAAATGTTTAACGGTTTCTGAAATCCTTATCATATTTTATATAAACTTTTTATCTAATTCATCAACACTCATGGTAATAAATGTTGTTCTATTAGTAGGCGATACGTTAGGTTCTTTACAGGCAAACAGTTTATTTACCAAATGCTCTTGTTCATCTTTTTTTAATGCTTGTCCGGTTTTAATAGCCAAACTTTTGGCCATGGATTTGGCCAGCAAATCGGTTGCACTAAAATGACTGTCAGGCACTTCATTTTCAACATCGCTTATCAATTGCTCTAATATTATTGATACTTCACTTTCAGGTACGCCTACCGGAACACCTGTAATTTCCACTAACTCTTCCTCTATATTTGAAAACACAAAGCCTGTATGTTCTAAATCTGCTTTAAGCTGATTTACAATAACAATATCTTGTGATGAAAAATGAAGCTGAAGCGGGAACAACAGTTGTTGACTTACCCCCTCTTTAGTGGTCATATTTTTTAAAAACTCTTCATATAGAACACGTTGATGTGCCCTATGCTGATCTATTAATAACATGCCGGACTTAATTGTACTCACTATATACTTACCATGAAGTTGATAAGTGGTATTTGACTGTTCAACCTGTTGGTCTTCATTAAAAATTGAAGCTGTTCCTTCCTCGCTTTCAAATTGAACTTCACTTAAGTCCTGTTGTGCTTCATTCCCTTTAGACTCCACACCAACATATAAACTTTCCCAACTTGTAGTTGGTTCTTTTTTATATGAAGTAGAGGTTGTACCGGGTCTACGTTCTTCTTGAAACGGGTTGAAACTTCTGTCTACTTCAACTTTTGGCATACTTGCCTGATTGCCCTTATAATCATAAGGTGTATCTAAATTAGGATTTCGTTCAAAATCAAGAACAGGAGCTATATTAAACTGTCCTAAGCTATGTTTCACTGCCGAACGCAATATAGCATAAAGCGTGTGCTCATCATCAAACTTAATCTCTGTTTTAGTAGGATGTATATTAATATCAATAGTTTGCGGATCTACCGTTAGGTTTAAGAAATAACTGGCGTGCGTACCATTTTTTAATAAACCATCAAATGCAGAAGCAATGGCATGATTTAAATAGGCGCTTTTAATAAAGCGATTATTTACAAAAAAATACTGCTCACCCCTGGTCTTTTTTGCAAACTCAGGCTTTCCAACAAAACCTGAAATTTTAAGAACTTCAGTATCCTCTTCAACTGGCACTAACTTTTCATTAGTTTTATTTCCAAAAATATTAACAATACGCTGCCTATAATTACTCACAGGCAAATTAAAGGCTTCACTACCATTATTATACATAGTAAAAGCAATACCCGGATGTGCTAAAGCTACCCTGTGGAATTCATCAATAACATGACGTAACTCTACAGTATCAGATTTTAAAAAGTTTCGTCTTGCAGGTATGTTAAAAAAGAGGTTTTTTACAGCAACTGAAGTTCCTGTTGGAGCCACTACAACATCTTGTGAAACCACATGACTTCCTTCAATAAGAATTGCATTACCAATATCATCACAATGCAATCTGGTTTTTAACTCAACATGGGCAATAGCCGCAATACTGGCTAAAGCTTCTCCCCTAAATCCTTTGGTGTGTAACTGAAATAAATCTTCAGCATTTTTTATTTTTGAAGTAGCATGACGCTCAAAACTCAATCTGGCGTCTGTATGACTCATCCCTTTTCCGTTGTCAATAACCTGGACAAGTGTTTTTCCTGCGTCTTTTATAATGAGTTTTATAGAATCTGCATCTGCATCAATAGCATTTTCAAGAAGTTCTTTAACTACAGAAGCCGGACGTTGTACAACTTCTCCGGCGGCAATTTGATTTGCAACATGATCAGGTAAAAGCTGTATGATGTCTGCCATATATTATTTAGAAAAGAAAATAGATAAATCGAAATCAATAATAAACAAAAATATCAAAACAAGAATAGCTATAATAATTAAAATACGCCTATTTACTTCTCTGTCCGGGTTATTTTTAAAATCATCCCAAGCATCATTAAATTTGCCTTTCAGCCCTTTGTTTGCTCCAACTGTTTTACGGTATTCATCAAACTTATGTTTTATTTCAAAAGGACTCCCCTCTGCTCCTTTATTATCATAATAGCGTGGTGTATAACTGAACTTCTTATTTTTGCGTGTTTTTAATAGTCCCATGACTTTTAGTTTTTTTGATTACATGTATTTCTTTTCTAATACATACATACAAATCAATAATAATACCAAAATAAAAATTAAAATCTTCAAAGACATAGCGCCTCTGATTTTTGTTTTATTGCCATTAGCTTTTCGCCACTTAGACACAAAATCTTTGGTATCAGAATTGTTGTTTAAACTAGAATCTGCTTGATTCTCTTTTGAAAATCTGGGCTGGTAATTGAAGGTTCTATGCTTACGTTGTTTAAACAAAATCTAGTGCTGCTTATCCTTCAAAAGTACTTAAAAATAAAGAGAAATGAGGAGTTGGAATGCTAAAAATTGTTAACAATAAGCTTATAGTAAGCTTAAAATATAAAATTCCAAATCCCAATGTAATCTAAATGAGATTACAACCAGGAACTTGAGTTTTAGGAGTTGAAAATTTACTTTTAACTGTTTCTACGAAGTTCTGCCATTTTAATAGCTGCTATCGCTGCTTCTGTGCCTTTGTTCCCATGCTTTCCCCCAGATCGGTCTACAGCCTGTTGCAAATTATTATCAGTAAGTACACAGAAAATCACAGGGGTTTCTCGCATAACATTCAAATCTTTTATACCCTGTGCCACACCTTCACATACAAAATCAAAATGTTTGGTTTCTCCTTTAATTACGCTTCCAATCGCTATTACAGCATTTACCATTTGCTCTTGCATTTTCTTGCTCCCATAAATAAGCTCAAAACTTCCCGGAACATTCCAACGAACAATATTATCCGGCAATACACCATTATCAATCAGAGCATCATAAGCTCCTTTATACAAGCCTTCAGTGACGGTATCATTCCATTCAGAAACAACAATCCCAAACCGAAATTTACTCGCGTTTGGGATTGTAGATTTATCATAATCTGATAAGTTTTTATTTTCAGTAGCCATATTATTTGTTTGCCATTACCTGAGCTTTTCCTATATATACTTCAACTTTAGAAGCCTCAGTTGAATTGGAATAATTATCCTTTATTCTTTTAAAATATGCTAATGCTTTATCTGCCTGACCTAAATCCAATGCAATGGCTCCGGCTTTAAATAAATACATAGGCGTTGTATATTCATTGTCACGCATTTCTGCAGCTTCTTCATAATACCCCAATGCATCTTCTGGTTGATTTAACTGCACAAACGCATCTCCAATATTCCCTTTTGCTAAAGGTGCTAAAATTTCATCATTACTTTTAAAGTTACTTAAATGTTCTACGGCATTTTTGTAATCTTTTAATCTAAGATAAGCTGTCCCGGCATAATAACTGGCTAAATTAGCTGATGCAGTTCCACTGTACTCCTCAATAATATCAAGCATTCCAAATTTACCTTCTCCTCCATTTAATGCTAAATTATACAACGAGTCTTTCTCAGTAGCAACACCTGTAACCGCTTCGTCAAAATATTTTTGTGCCTGAAACATATCGTTCATTGCTGCCGCTTGTTTTGGTTGAGCAATAAACTCTTTATATCCTAAAGACCCCAAAACTATAACAGCAACCAAACCAATGATAATGAAAATATATTTTTGATTCTTTGCTACAAAATCTTCTGTTTTTGAAGCTGTTTCGTCTAGTGTATTAAAAACTTCAGCAGTAGTTGAGCCTTCTTCAATATTCTGTTTTTTCTCTACTTTTGTCTTTGGTTTATAACCTCTCTTATTATAAGTTGCCATGTATTCTTCTATATGATTTGGTTTAGAGCAAATTGTCTAAACACATTTTATTAATGTGGCGCAAAAATATAATTTTTCTTCATAACTAAAAGGGTATTTATTTGATATTTTTCGATAATTTGCACTTCTTTTAAGCGTATACACGTATAATTGCATCCAAAGTTGCTCTTTTATGATTTTAAAATCACTTTCTTTACTCAATTATAAAAATTTTGAAAGTAAATCATTCATTTTCAATGAAAAGATAAATTGTATTGTTGGAAACAATGGTATTGGAAAAACAAATGTGCTTGATGCCATTTATCATTTATCCTTTGGAAAAAGCTACTTTAATCCGATTGCTATTCAAAACATTAAACATGGTCAGGATTTTTTTGTGATTAATGGCGATTATCACAAAGAAAACAAAACCGAAAAAGTAGTGATTAGCTTAAAACGCGGACAAAAAAAGAGCATCAAGCGTAACGGAAAAGCCTATGAGAAGTTTAGTGAACATATTGGTTTCTTGCCTCTGGTTATCATATCTCCGGCTGACAGGGATTTAATTATTGAAGGTAGCAATACCAGAAGAAAGTTTATTGACAGTGTTATTTCTCAGAGTGACAAAAACTATTTAAATCACTTAATCAATTATAATAAAGTACTAGCCCAACGTAATGCACTTTTAAAATATTTTGCTTTGAACCACACGTTTAATAATGACACCTTAGAAGTTTACAATACACAACTGGCTGAATATGGGACTTTAATTTTTAAAAAACGTGATGCTTTTTTGAAAACATTCATTCCTATTTTTAAATCGCGTTACCAGTCCATAAGTAACAACAATGAAATTGTAGATTTAATATACCACAGTGATTTATTTGAAGACAATTTAAGCACACTTTTAAAAGCATCCATAAATAAGGACAGAGCACTTCAATATACTAGTATAGGTATTCATAAAGACGATTTATATTTTAACATTGAAGAGCACCTCATTAAAAAGTTTGGGAGTCAGGGACAGCAAAAATCATTTTTAATTGCCTTGAAATTGGCTCAGTTTGATTTTATAAAAGCTCAAAGTGGCGTAAACCCTATTTTACTTTTAGATGACATTTTTGACAAGTTAGACGAACAACGTGTTGCCCAAATTATTAAATTAGTAGATAATGAAAATTTTGGACAATTATTTATAAGCGACACACACACTGAACGGACTGAAAAAGCCGTAAAACAGGCGCATCAATCTTATGAGATTTTTAAATTATAGCAATTAAAATTAATGGCAAAACGTAATAATGAGCATATCAGTATATCTGACGCACTAAAAGAATTTGTTGAAACCAACAAACTTGAAAAGGGCCTGAACAAAGTAAATGTTGCAGAGGCCTGGAGTAAGCTCATGGGTAATGGCGTAAACAACTATACAACCAGTATTCATTTGGAACGAGAAACACTATATATACAATTAAGCTCCAGTGTACTTAGAGAAGAATTGAGTTACGGCAAGCAAAAAATCATTAACATGATAAATGAAGAGCTAGGTAAAGAAATAGTTAAGAAATTGATTTTACGATAATTACATTTTTAAAATTATTATAAATAAATTAATAAAAATCAAAAACCTATGATTATTTACATTACCTTTGGGACTTAATTTTTTATAATACAAATACAATGAGTAAAGGTACCGTAAAATTCTTCAATGATTCTAAAGGTTTTGGATTTATTATTGAAGAGGACAACAACAAAGAACATTTCGTACACATTTCAGGATTAATCGATGAAATTCGTGAAGGCGATAATGTTGAATTCGATCTACAAGAAGGTAGAAAAGGATTAAACGCCGTAAACGTAAAAGTAATCTAATATATATACTTTAACAGTTACAACTAAAGGCCTATCATTTTGATAGGCTTTTTTTGTAGAATAAACTTAAAAAAATTAAAATTAAAAATCCCGCAATGCTATTGCGGGATTTTTAATATAATTTAAGTTAATTCCTTAATATTAGAATTGCTCTCTTCCAGAAAAATGAAACGCACCTTCAATAGCTGCATTTTCATCACTATCACTACCATGTACAGCATTTTCACTTATAGAGTCTGCGTACATTTTTCTAATAGTACCTTCTGCAGCTTCTGCAGGATTTGTTGCTCCAATTAAAGTTCTAAAATCTTCTACAGCATTATCCTTTTCTAAAATTGCAGCTACTATTGGTCCTCGAGTCATATATTCTACTAACTCACCAAAAAACGGACGCTCATTATGAATAGCATAAAAAGTTTCTGCATCAGCTTTAGTCATTTGAGTTAATTTCATAGCTACAATTCTAAATCCTGAGGCTGAAATTTTTTCTAATATAGCACCAATGTGTCCTTTTTCAACAGCATCTGGTTTAAGCATTGTAAATGTTCTGTTTGTCGTTGCCATTTATATAGTTTTATTTGCGTGCAAAAGTAATGTATTTAAACCAAAAAGCAACTAATCTAGTTTTAAAAAAATTGTATCTTCGCCATCTATGAACAAACAAGACATCACAGGCATTAAGCAGCTTTTATCTACTCAAAAAAAGATCGTAATTGTCCCTCACAAAAACCCTGATGGAGATGCCATTGGTTCTACCTTAGGACTGTACCATTATTTGCTAAAAGGAAACCACCAGGTGCAAGTTATAGTACCGAATGATTATCCATCATTTTTAAAATGGGTTCCTGGTAATGATACCATTTTAAAGTACGATTTACAAACTTCATCATGTGATACTCTAATAAATGATGCTGATATCATATTTACTTTAGATTTTAATGCCTTTCACAGAACCGGCAATATGGAAGATGTATTATCTAAAAGTAAGGCCTTAAAAATAATGATAGATCATCACCAAACACCTGATGATTATGCAACCTATATGTTTAGTGATGTAAATATGAGTTCAACATGCGAGATGGTGTATCATTTTATTGATATGTTAAATGACAAATCTTTAATTGATTCAAATATAGCCACTTGTTTATATCTTGGAATCATGACAGATACCGGATCATTTAGATTTCGTTCTACCACCAGTACCACGCACCGGGTTATAGCTGACCTTATAGAGAAAGGAGCCCAAAATACTTACATTCATAATCATGTTTATGATACCAATAGTTACGAACGTTTACAATTATTAGGTTGCGCTTTAAACAATCTTAAAGTAATCCCGGAGTTACGTACAGCTTACATAACACTCTCTCAGAAAGAATTAAACACATACAATTTTAAAAAAGGGGATACAGAAGGAGTTGTTAATTATGGACTTTCACTCAATGGCATTGTATTGGCAGCCATCTTCATTGAGGATAAACAAGAAGGCATTATAAAAATATCATTACGTTCTAAAGGCGACTTTTCAGTTAATGAAATGTCCAGAGCTCATTTTAACGGCGGTGGACATACTAATGCTGCCGGAGGTAAGAGTTATTCTTCATTAAACGCAACTGTTGAAAAATTTATTAGTATATTACCTAGTTATAATAAAGCCCTGAACAATGAGTAAACTACTAACCCTAACTGTAATTTTACTATTATTTAATTGTAAGGCCCCGGAAGCCAGACGTCCCGTTTCAGTAAAAACCGGATCCTTTATTGATGTATCTGTAGAGCGTAATAAAAAACTTAATGCCAAAGAATACACCACTATAGAAAACCTTTTAAAAAAAGAAGCTAAAAACTACATAGTTTCTGAGAGCGGTTTTTGGTATTACTACAATACTAAAATAGACACAGATACTTTGGAGACCCCTGATTTTGGAGATATTATAAATTATAATTACAATATCAAGACCTTAAACGGTCATTTAATCTACTCAAAAGAAGACATAAAAACACAAACTTACACCATGGATAAGGAAGAGTTATTTACTGGTTTAAGAGAGGGTTTAAAACTTATGAAAACAGGTGAAACCATTACTTTTTTGTTCCCCTCACAAAAGGCCTTCGGATATTATGGTGATGAAAATAAAATAGGAAGTAATACCCCTTTAATTTGCGAAGTAACTATTAATTCTATTATTCAAAATTAAACACATCAAAATGAACCTACTTAAAAGTACAGTCCGGGTAATTTTAGTGATACTGCTCATAAACCTAAGCTCCTGTAAAGTACAATATCCCGAACTTGAAGATGGCATATATGCCGAGATCATTACAACAAAAGGACTTATGGTAGCAAAATTAGAATACCAAAAAACCCCTATAACTGTTGCAAATTTTGTTTCTCTGGCTGAAGGCACTAACACTATGGTTAATGAAAAATATAAAGGTAAAAAGTTTTATAACGGACTTATTTTTCATAGAGTGATGGATAAATTTATGATTCAGGGAGGAGACCCCAATGGTACAGGAAGCGGTAACCCCGGGTATAAATTTAAGGACGAATTTCATCCTGATTTAAAACATGATAAAGCTGGTGTTTTATCCATGGCAAACTCAGGTCCTAATGGTAACGGAAGTCAATTTTTTATTACAGAAATCCCTAAACCACATTTAGACAATGTACATAGTGTTTTTGGCGAATTGGTTATTGGCATTGATATTCAGGATTCTATCTCAAATGTAAAAACAGATGAGCGAGATAGGCCTATAGAAAATGTGATTATTCAAGAGTTAAACATTATTAGAAAAGGAAAAACAGCTAAAAAGTTTAATGCCAATGACATTTTTATTAATCATTTTGCAGAAGCTGAACGTCTTGAAAAAGAAAAGGCAGCTAAAGCCAAAGCTATTTTAGAAGCCACACTGGAAAAATTTGAAAAACAAAAGGCAGAAGCTGTTACATTAGAATCCGGGTTACAATATTTTATTTCTGAAAAAGGAGCCGGAGAAAAACTCCCTATAGAAGCCAAGGTTTTAACACACTTTGCTGTTTATTTTGAGAGCGGAAAACTACTTGAAACCAGTAAACTGGAAATTGCGGAAGCTCTTGACGCCGTAAATCAAAAACTAAAAAAAGCCAATAAATATCAGCCTATAACAGCCGAAATTGGCCCTGATGCACGTATGATACCCGGTTTTAAAGAAGGATTACAACAACTTAATGTTGGTGATAAAGCTACTTTGTTTATTCCCTACCATTTAGCCTACGGTGAAGCAGGTACCAGAGGTATCCCGGGAAAATCAAATATTATTTTTGAAGTTGAAATACTGGAATTGAAAAAGTAAAAAACATAAACTTATGCAAGCATTAAAATTTGACTGGAACCCAATAACAGGAATTGATATTTTTGGAAATTTCAAATTGCATTTTTACAGTCTTATGTGGGTTGTGGCATTTATTTTGGGTTGGTACATCATGAAGCGTATTTTCACAAAAGAAAAAATAGCTTTAGACTATCTGGATCCTCTTTTTATTTACACCGTTTTGGCAACTATGCTTGGAGCCAGATTAGGGCATGTATTGTTCTATCAATCCGAATTAATTTCTGAAGACTTCTTTAGTATCTTCCTTCCTTTTAAGTTTAAAGGTGGTTTTGAATTTACAGGTTTTCAAGGTCTAGCCAGTCATGGAGCAGCTATTGGTATTATTATAGGCATGTATCTATATAGAAGAAAGTATAACTACAAATCTATACTTTGGATTCTGGATCGAGTTGTTATTCCAGTAGCATCTGGTGCTATTTTTATAAGAATAGGGAATTTTATAAATTCTGAGATCATAGGTAAAGTAACCGATTCAAATTTTGGAGTCAGGTTTATACAAGACCAATATTATAAAAGTGAAATTGTACAACGTACAGGCATCAAAGACGTTCAAGAAGCCTATAATGCAGTAACGGAAAATCCACAATTTCAAAATTTATTAGAGGCTGTTCCATACAGGCACCCGTCTCAACTTTATGAATCATTCTGTTATGTTTTTGTATTTCTAATACTCTGGTATTTCTATTCTAAAACCACTAAGAAAGACCAGGCTGGATTTTTATTCGGGCTGTTTTTAATATTACTTTGGACCATTAGGTTTTTTATTGAATTCACCAAAGAACCCCAGGGTGAAGAATACATTAATTGGTTTGGACTAAATACAGGGCAATGGCTAAGTATTCCTTTTGTTATGACCGGTTTGTATTTTATGTTCTTTTTTAAACCCAAAAGCACCACTAAATAAATGTCTTCCCGTCCTTTAAAAGTTTTAACACTCTTAATCTCTTTTACCTTAGCACTCCTAAGCTGCAAAGACGATAAAAAGATAATTAAACAAACTGAAGTTCATTTTACAAAAGAAGGAGAACTTAGTATCTATAAAGCTTCAGACTCCACTCAAATTAACCTGGATATAGAAATTGCAGACACAGATTTTGATATTCAAACCGGTTTGATGTACAGAAACTCAATGGAGCAAAATCAAGGTATGCTCTTTATTTTTGATGACGAAAAAGAGCGTTTCTTTTATATGAAAAACACTAAGTTTTCTTTAGACTTGATTTATATTGATTCCAATAAAAATATAGTTAGTTTTCAAAAAAACGCAAAACCTTTTGATGAAACATCATTGCCTTCCAATGTTCCTGCAAAATATGTTTTAGAAATCAACTCAGGCTTAGTGGACTTATGGGGAATTAAAGTTGAAGATTCTATAAGCTTTATTGATTAAAAAGAGGAAGCTCTAAAAAGTTTATTTTGACTAACCATATTCAAAAACTGTAAGGCTAAAACTTTGAAAACTGTGTATTTAAGAGTAAGTTTAACTATTCATTTGTCAAACGAACCATGATATCTCACAAATATCTTATATGTTTTCTTTTTAGCAGTGCCTTAATAATGTGTAATGCCCAGGAGGGTAATTATAAATTCAATAATTTTGGTAACCGTTCTATTCTGCTTGCCGGAAATGTTACAGGTAGTGTATCAGATTTAGGGCTTACCTATTACAACCCTTCCTTTTTAACTGATGTTGAAAATGTGGGGTTTTCATTAAATGCCAAAGCTTATCAACTGGTAAGTATTAAACTGGATAACCCGGACCAGCAAGGTAATCAACTAAGCAACACCAACTTTAATAGTGCCTCTACAATGGCCGGAGGTGTTTTTAATCTGTTTGACACTAAATTTGCTTATTCCTATTTAACAAAATCAAACTTTAACACCAATTTAAATTACAGCAGTGATTACCTCACAGACGATATACTAAACCTGTTTCCTGAAGCTGCTAGACACAATTCTAAAATCTCTTTAAACTCCCATATTAAAGACGACTGGGCTGGTTTAGCATGGGCGCACAAGTTTGATGATGCATTTAGCATAGGTGTTTCTGCATTTGCATCTATTTACAGCTATACCGGAAAATCTATAATAAGTCATACTCTGGCGTCGTCTTCAAACGATATATCATTTTTTCAGAACACTATTGGGTTTAAACAAAAATCTTATGGTCTCTTTTTTAAGATAGGAGCCAATTATCGCTTTCCAAAATTCGATCTGGGATTAAATATAAACTTACCCTATTTGAGTATTATTGATAGTGGAAACTTTGAATATTCAAAAACCATTGCCGGAGTTTCTTCTGAACATGACCTGTATATTGATACTATCCATGATAATTTATCTTCAAAGAGACAAGAGCCCTTAGGAATTTCCATTGGTGCCGGCGTACCCATTAAAAAGGGTAAGCTTTATTTTAATGTGGATTATGTAAGTGGAATAGATAATTATAATAGATTAGATATTCCAAATATTGACACCGGTGATGAAGAGCTCAGACCGGTTAATTTTGACGAAGAGCGAAAAGCTGTTTTTAATTTTGGTATTGGTGCCGAACTTGAAGTATCTGAGCGCCTTAAAGCTTATAGTGGATTTACAACAGATTTTAATGCTAATAAAAATAGCGCAAACATATTTGACATCTCTTCTGACGATAGTAAACAGGTTAATATAGGTGAAAATTTCTATCATTTGAGCTTTGGTGTGGACTGGAAATTAAAATGGTTAAGTTTAATATCGGGCATTACCTATGCAAATAGTAAAAGTTCCTTTATCAGTCCTTATCAAATTGATTTTGGTGCATCAGATATTAACAGTAATATAGACTCTCAAATAAAATACACCCGCTGGCAATTTGTAATTGGAATAGATATTCCTGTTCTTTCTAAAAAGATTGACAGTCTGGGTATCAATAAAGAAGATTAATTGAACCAGGGAGGGTTATTAAGTGAAATCTACAGGCCTTATTTATTCCTAAAAAGTAACTCTTTTAATCAATAGTTTTTTGTAAATTTAGTACACCCATTCATTATTAAACTGACTGAAAAAATCCTAGTATTTTCAGTCATCGACTAATCTTATTTATTAATTAAAATGCTAGGGGCTTAATGAAGTCCTTTCAGGAATACCCGCCAAGTCAAAAAAGCATGTCTATTCAAGTCAGCGCTATAGGTGAAGCTCTAAACTCTTCCGGTCAACGGTAAAAGATAAAACACAAAAAAGCCTATTGAAATTGTCAATAGGCTTTTTTAATTTGTTAATAAAGAACAAACTTTAAATTAGCTTTTCTTCTTCTTCTCTTCCAGTTTATTTACCGTTTCATACATAATTGGTGTTGCTATAAATAATGATGAGTAGGTACCTACTATCACACCAACAATTAAAGCAAACATGAAGCCTCTGATAGAATCACCTCCAAAAATAAAAATAGCTAATAACACTACTAATGTTGTTAAAGACGTATTTAAAGTTCTACTTAAAGTACTGCTTAATGAAGAATTAACCACACGATCAAATTTCCAGGAAGTATGTTCGTTAAAGAACTCTCTAATTCTATCAAACACTACCACCGTATCATTTAATGAATATCCAATCACGGTTAATATTGCCGCTATAAAAGCTTGATTAATCTCCATGTTAAATGGCATAAACTTATATGTTAATGAGAATACCCCCAATACAATTAATACATCATGGAATACAGCTGCTACTGCACCTAATGAATATTGCCATTTCTTAAATCTGAATAAAATATATAAGAATACTACAATTAATGATCCTAATACCGCCCATAAAGACGCTTGCTTAATATCATCTGCAATAGTTGGAGATACTTTATAGGTTTCCAATAAACCGACTTGTTTATTTTCATCGTTTAAATCAATAAACTCCTCATATGAGATACCTTCCAAATGCGGTACCAGAGCCTGGTATAATTTTTCTCTTATTTCTTCATCAACTGATGTACCCGATTCGTTTACCTTGTATTTGGTAGTAATCTTTAACTGATTGGCAGACCCAAATGTTTTAGCGTCTGCACTTCCAAATACAGCAGCATCTGATAACACATCTGTGATTTCAGAAGCAGAAACATCCTGAGCAAAACGCACCTGATACGTTCGCCCTCCAACAAAATCAACACCTTGATCTAATCCGTTAGTAAATAAAGACCCTAAAGACAAAGCTAAAAATGCTCCGGAAATGATATAAGCCACTTTACGCTTCTTTAAGAACTCAATGCTTATATTTCTGAACAGGTTTTTAGTAATTGCTGTAGAGAAATCTAATTTACCGCCTTTGTTAGAATACCAGTCAATTAATAATCTGGTAATAAAAATAGCTGTAAATAAAGAGGTTGCAATACCTATTAATAAGGTTGTTGCAAAACCTTTGATTGGCCCTGTACCAAATACAAATAAAATTAATGCGGTTAAACCAGTAGTTATGTTAGCATCTAAAATTGAAGATAAAGCATTACTAAATCCATCTTTAATAGCATCTATCTGACCTTTACCTTTAGCCAACTCTTCTCTGATACGCTCAAAGATAAGTACGTTGGCATCAACAGACATACCAATAGTTAATACAATACCGGCAATACCAGGTAATGTTAATACTGCGCCTAACCCCGATAGAATACCAAAGATCAGTAATATATTTAATAACATGGCAATATCTGAAAATACGCCTGCTTTTCCGTAATAGAAGATCATCCAAAGTAGCACTAATGCCAATGCAATTAAGAAGGACATGGTACCACTTTCAATCGCTTCTTTACCCAAAGAAGGTCCAACTACCTCACTTGAAATGATATCGGCCGAAGCAGGTAATTTACCCGCACGTAAAACGTTTGCTAAATCGATAGCTTCATTTAAAGAAAAATCTCCTGAAATAGAAGAACTCCCTCCGGCAATAGGCCCTGAAGTCACACCCGGAGCTGAATACACCACATTATCTAAAACAATAGCGATTTGGCTCTGTTGGTTATAGGCATTACCTGTCATTTCTTCCCAAATCTTAGCCCCTTTAGCATTCATCTGCATAGATACTTCAGATTTACCCATTGGGCTAAATTGGTTTCTGGCATCTGTTACCACATCACCACTCAATGGAGGAATGTTTTCCCTGTTGCCTACTAAGGCATATAAGTCTATTAATTCGCTATTTTTTTCAGGCTTACCAAACGCAAACTTTACATAACGTTGTTCTGCCGGTAATAATGATCTTACTTCCGGTTTATTCAAATACTCAAGGATTTTTGCTTTATCCTTACTCTCAAACTTAGCAATTACTGGTCCTCCAGGATACCCCTGACCTCTGATTAATTCAAAAATTGGATTTACAGTTTGAACAGCCGTAGAGTCTGTTTCTGCATCACCTAATAAATCATCAATTTGAGAATCTTTAGCGTCTTCTTCATCTTGAGGTTCAGCTTCACCAACATCACTCTTTGTATCAACTAGATCTTGTAAAACCTGGTTGGCTTGTGCCAAAAACGGAAAGAATTGCTCGCCTTTATAAGCATCCCAGAATTCTAATTGCGCTGTACTTTGTAATAAACTTGTTGCTCTCTCAACATCTTTAACTCCCGGTAACTCTACCAAAATACGTCCGGATGTCCCTAAACGCTGAATATTTGGAGAAGTTACCCCAAACTCATCAATACGTTTACGCAATACTTCAAATGCAGATACAATAGACTCATCTATCTTTCTGTCAATAACCACCTTAACCTCATCATCAGACATACTTCCATCAATTTCACCATCAAGTGCTTTTGTATAAAATATATCCGGTGACGCTAATTTTGTATCGCCTTTAATAGCATCAAAAGCCGTAAAAAAGTCTTCTAAATAGGTGTTTTGTCCATTTCTTTGAAGCTCTGAAGCATCATCCAACGCTTTATTAAAAACAGGATCTTTTGTATTGTTTGCCAATCCTTTTAAGATATCTTTTACAGATACCTGAAGAATAACATTGATACCTCCTTTTAAATCAAGACCAAGATTCATGGCCTTTTGTTTTACCTCTGTATGAGTAAATTTAGCGACTCCTATATTATAAACAGTATCTGTTGCTATTGACTGTAAATAATTAGCCTCTTCCTGACTACGTTTAGAACGGTAATCATCTTCAGTATCAGAAACAGCGTTTATGGCTATTTCCTGAGCTTCCTTTTCAATTTGATTTGCTTTAAATGTGAATGATAATTGGTAAATACTTACCAAACCAAACAAAATTGCAAATAACTTTACTAATCCTTTGTTTTGCATGTTATATTTTTTTAGTCTGATTTTCAGAACGCACAAATATAAAATTTGCGCTACTAATTGACAATAGTTTATGTTTTAATAAGATCTAATAGCATCATATGTAAACACTATGATTACTGTTTTTTGTGAAAGTATAGGGTTGTTTTAAGTTTCAAGATGGTTATAAACTCTTATTTACATTTATAACGGCATTGAGAAAAGCCCATTAGCAATTTGGTCCGGCTCTAACTTCAGGTATGCTATGAAGTGTGTTATCTAATTCAATTGAAATATCTCTGCATACCTTAAAGGCTACTTTTGTTTTAGCTGCAATGGCATTAACATCAATATTTTTAAAGAACAAATTAATGTTAGGATCTAAAAACCGATCACTTTTCGCATCAATTTCTAAACCAAATGCACCATTTAAATCCCCTCCGGAATTACTGGTATTTTGAATTTCGTAAACATCAAGATTATAGCTAATGGTATTGTCTTCAGAAGGTAATTTTGAAGCTCCTCTATCTTGACTTGAAGACGTATAATCAAGAACTATATGATTCTCTTTTGCAAAGGTCCTTTTTATACTGGAAATATCAACTTCACTAAAATAACTGATTTTTAAGGTGTTGTTATCCCCTGCTTTAACCTGAATATGCTCAGCACCTAAACCTTGTAACTTTTTTGCTACAATAGCAATGGCATGCTTTGCGTCATCAGATGTTAACTCTACATCTGTAAACTGCAATACAATTTCCTGATTAGGCACTGAAACTTGCTGTTGAAAAACAACACCAAACAAAGTCAGTAAAAAAATAAAAGCACTAATGCACCATCTTGCTATCATGCGCCAAATATAAAAAAATAAAGACTGTATTACTACAGTCTTTAAATAATTATCATTTTAAACTATTGAATTTTATAATTCTAATAATCCGTTAGTTTTTGTTACCCCCTCTGCACTGGCTTTCATATGTTCTTTTTCTCCTTCACTTAATGGCACATCAACAATTTTCTCTATTCCATTTTTACCTAATACTACGGGCACACCTATACAAATGTCATGTAAGCCATATTCACCTTCTAACAATGTAGAACATGGAAATATTTTCTTTTGATCGCAAGCAATAGCCTGAACTAAACCACTAACCGCAGCTCCCGGTGCATACCATGCAGAAGTCCCTAGTAATTTTGTCAATGTAGCTCCTCCAACTTTAGTATCTGCTGCAACCTGTTCTAAACGTTCTTCACTTAAAAATTCAGATACTTTTATACTGTTTCTGGTTGCATGACTTGTTAATGGCACCATACCAACATCACTGTGTCCGCCAATTACCATACCATCAACATCACTAATAGGAGCTTCCAAAGCCTCTGCCAATCTATATTTAAAACGTGCTGAATCTAAAGCACCTCCCATACCTATAATTCTATTTTTCGGTAAGTTTGTTGATTTATGCACCAGATAAGTCATAGTATCCATTGGATTACTTACAACAATAATAATAGTATTAGGCGAGTGCTCAATTAAACTTGAAGATACAGTTTTAACAATACCGGCATTAATTCCAATTAGTTCCTCACGAGTCATTCCCGGTTTACGAGGAATACCAGAAGTAATTACGCAAATATCACTATCGGCCGTTTTACTATAGTCGTTAGTAATACCTGTAATTTTAGTATCAAATCCATTTAATGAAGCACACTGCATTAAATCCATAGCTTTACCTTCAGCATAGCCTTCCTTAATATCTAACAATACTACTTCTGAAGCGAAATTTTTAATAGCGATGTACTCTGCACAACTTGCACCTACTGCTCCTGCTCCTACTACTGTTACTTTCATGTTTTAATTATTTATTATTAGTAATTTTAATTTATTATTTGCTTTATGTATGTCTGGATATTAAATCATGAATCGTATGATTTAAATCGCGAGTTTCTATCAACTTTTTTATGTTGAAACACTAAAAATAAACTCCTGCAAAATTACGAATTAAAACCCTCTTAATAAAAAAAGTACAGAATAAAATTCTGTACTTTTTCAAACAAAAGTTAATATAACTAACTAAAACTAAACAATTAATTTCTTGAATTTCTTTGATTATCTAAATCCAAAATTTATCCCAAGTGAAAGCGCATTGAAATTAGATAAATGATATTCTGCATTAAGTCTAAAAAAACCTAATTTTAATTTTGTACCAATAGTTCCTCTTACCGAAGATACTTTACTTGACACTGAAAACGGGTCTACAATAGGTTCTGAATCTATAATGCCATTGGTTACAACATAAGTTCCTAAAACATTTGATTTTGAATCTCCAGAGATATATCCCAAACCACCATAAAAATTGATTATAGGCAATTTTGTAGAGGCTATAAACTGAAACAACCATGTTTTCGTTGTATTTTCAACACGTTGATTGTCTCCATTGATACCAGATGATTTGGTCAAATCATATCTGGCATCTAAATTGGTATAAGCTACTAGACCAGAAAGGGCAACAGGCAATATTTTATCAGCAGGCAGCCATTTAGTAAATTCAGCTTGCAAACCTACACCAAACATACTTCCTTCTATGTCATCTGCATTAAGTTTAGGAAGTAAGCGTGCTTTAATTTCTAAGCCCTTACTAAGCCCCAATGCTCCCTGTATAAAAGCCGTTGGTAAAAAGCCCAGATCTCCTAAACCATTTGGTAATGTAATTCTATCGGTTAAAAGCGGGTTACTCTTTGAGCTGACTATAATATCAATATCATTATTATTTTCACCTAAAGCTGTTGAAACCCTTTGTGCATCAGCACCTTCTGCAAATTCTACCGCAAAATCATCACTGGGATTATTATAATCGGCAATATTCATTAAAAATGACTTATGCTCATTTTTTATGACTGAAGCATTAGCAATGATAGAAATCTCAAAACCACCAAGAGGCTTAACGTCTGCTGTATTAAACCAATTGGCATTCATACTATGCATCGCACCATTAGCTCCCGGTCTTAAAAAATCATTAGCAAAACGCTCAGCATTTTCTACACCGGCTCCAAGCAGTGCATCAAGGTCATTTTGAGCGTTAGAGGTAAATGCTATGAGGTAAAGCATTATAACATATGGTAATTTTTTCATTTTCTGATAGATTTGTTTAAACAAACATAGGAAAAAAATCACAATTAAACGCATTTTAGCGTCTAAAAATACCTTTTGTCGATTAAAATCATATTTATACTATAAAATGATGGGAAATAAATGTGTTAAACTGTTCTATCTAAAAATTAATACTAGATTCGTATTTAATTCGTTTTTTACTGAGAAATCATCCCAAAACTGTTTTTAACAGAAGAACTTTAACTATGAGACGCAGAATTTGTATACTCCTTATAATTACAACTTTTATCAGTGCCTGTTCTAAAGATAACGCTATTGAAGGTGAGCAACCTCAATCTATAAATAAAATACTTAACAGACAATCTACAGGAAGCTCTGCACATGATTTATTATCTGATGATAATTTTACGAGTATGGTCATCGAATTAGTATATGTTGAAGGCTTTGAACCTACTCAAAGCGCAATTGATAATTTATTATCATTTTTAGACAACAGGACTTTTAAACCTAATGGTATCACTATTGAAAAGCGATCTATTCCATCTCCTGGAAAAAATATCTATACCATTGAAGACGTTGCAGATATTGAAAGAGACCTAAGAGAAAAATTTAATACGTCTAACCAAATTGCTGTTTGGGCTTTATTTATTGACGGTAAATCTGATAAGGATGTTGACAATAAAGTTGTTTTAGGAACGGCATACTGGAATACCTCATTTGTTATTTATGAAGACACCGTTCAAAGTTTAAGCAACAGTCCTTTTAAGCCTAACAGAAGCACACTTGAATCTTCTGTTATAAACCATGAGTTTGGGCATATTCTTGGACTTACTAATTTAGGCTCCCCCATGCAATCTGAGCATGAAGACCTGGAACATCCTAAACATTGTAATGTAGAAAGTTGCTTAATGCATTGGACTTCTGAATCTGTTACCCTTATATCTACTATGAACTCAATACCTCAACTGGACGCTCAATGCATAGCCGACCTAAGAGCTAATGGCGGCAAATAAGCAAAATAAACATTTTTAGCGAATACCGAACAAGCACTTGATGGAAGAATTAGCCCTATTTTAGGGGCAGGAAAATTTCTAGTAAGCACAAACAAGCTTTATTGGAGGCTTAGTACAGGATTTGCCTATACTATTGAGAACTATACAGACAAGAACTTAAATAAAACGTCACTTGAAAGTGTTATTTCCAGTACTTTTAATGTGTTCGATCTTAAAGATTTTGAGTTAGATTCCAATATAAATATCTTTCCCAGTTTATCTGAAAAAGGACGAACAAGAGTAGGTTTTGACACAAAATTAAAATACAATTTGCCTTTTGACTTTTATTTAAAATTAGGGTTTACTTTAAATTATGACAATCAACCCGCTATAATTGGCAATGATACAGATTATTATTTTTCAAGTGAGTTTGGCTGGAAATTCAATTAACTTAGAATACTCAAAAAACAAAAAAGCCATGATTAAATATCATGGCTTTCAATCTTAAATTATAATATCTACGCATCAATATTGGCATAAATAGCGTTCTTTTCAATAAAATCTCTACGTGGTGGAACCTCATCTCCCATTAACATAGAAAATATTCTATCTGCTTCGGTACCATTGTCTATCTGAACTAAACGCATGGTTCTAAACTCAGGATTCATTGTGGTATCCCAAAGTTGCTCAGCATTCATTTCCCCTAAACCTTTATAACGTTGTATTTTAGAACCATCTCCATATTGTGCAATAATTTCATCACGCTCAGCATCATTCCATGCATATTGCTTTTTCGCACCTTTTTTCACCAAATATAATGGTGGTGTTGCAATGTATACATGTCCGTTTTCAATTAACTCTTTCATGTACCTGAAAAAGAACGTTAAAATTAACGTAGCAATGTGGCTACCGTCAATATCGGCATCACACATAATAACTATTTTATGGTAACGCAACTTAGATAAGTTCAATGCTTTACTGTCCTCTTCTGTTCCAATAGTAACACCAAGTGCTGTGAAAATATTTTTAATCTCCTCATTTTCAAACACCTTATGTGTCATTGCCTTTTCAACGTTTAATATTTTCCCACGAAGTGGAAGAATGGCTTGAAAAGCTCTATCACGCCCCTGCTTGGCCGTACCTCCTGCCGAGTCTCCCTCAACCAGAAACACTTCACATTTTGCAGGATCCTGTTCTGAACAGTCAGATAATTTCCCTGGTAAGCCGCCAATACTCATGACCGTTTTACGCTGAACCATCTCACGAGCTTTTTGAGCCGCATGACGCGCCTGGGCTGCAAGTATGACCTTTTGTACAATAATTTTAGCATCATCAGGGTGCTCCTCCAAATAATCAGTTAGCATTTCTGAAACAGCCTGACTTACTGAAGCCGATACTTCCCTGTTTCCTAATTTGGTTTTTGTCTGCCCCTCAAATTGAGGTTCTGCAACCTTTACTGAAACAATAGCCGTTAAACCTTCACGGAAATCATCACCGGATATATCAAACTTTAATTTATCTGTTAATCCGGAAGAGTCAGCATATTTCTTTAATGTATGAGTCAATCCACGACGAAAACCTGATAAATGTGTCCCTCCTTCATGTGTATTGATGTTATTTACATAGGAATGTAAATTTTCAGCATAGGAGGTATTATAAACCATAGCGACCTCAACAGGAATACCATTTTTATCTCCCTCAAAGGCAATCACATTTTTCATTAAAGGCTCTCTGGTAGCATCTAAATATTTAACAAACTCTGTTAACCCTTCATTAGAATGAAATGTTTCTCCTTCAAAAGAGCCATCTTCTTTTTTATGCCTTTTATCTATCAAATGAACTGTAATTCCTTTATTTAAAAAGGCCAATTCGCGTAACCTACTTGCTAAAGTATCATAACTATATTCAAGGGTTTGTGTAAATATGGTAGAATCCGGTCTAAATGTAACGGTAGTTCCTCTCCTTTCCGTATCACCAATAGACTTAACCGGATACAAAGCTTTACCACGCTCATATTCTTGTTCCCAAATCTGTCCGTTTCTATAAACAGTAGCCTTCAAATGTTCGGATAAGGCATTAACACAACTTACACCGACACCATGCAAACCACCGGAAACCTTATAAGAATCTTTATCAAACTTCCCCCCTGCACCAATTTTGGTCATAACTACCTCTAGTGCAGAGACGCCCTCTTTTTTATGCAAATCTACTGGAATACCACGACCATCATCTTCAGTGGTAATAGAATTATCCTCGTTAATAGTAACTGTAATATTATTACAATGTCCGGCTAAAGCCTCATCAATAGAATTATCTACAACTTCATATACTAAATGGTGCAAACCACGTACACCAACATCACCAATATACATTGACGGGCGCATACGTACATGCTCCATACCTTCTAAAGCCTGAATACTATCAGCTGAATAATTATGCTTGTTAAATTCTTCTTTTTCTTCGCTCATATTCTATATTTTTCTTAATTTGGGTTAGCTTAATTTCATAAAAAAAGATGCTTACCAGCATCCTTTGTGAACACAAACAAATATACGAAATTCTTTCCCCTTTAAAAAGCTTTTTATTGACTCTATAATAAAATTATCAACATTTGTTAATTACTCAAAACCTTCTTAAATCGCCTGAAAACCACCTTAAAATAGATTTCATTGTTTTTTAATCCGTTTTAAAATGCTAAAAAATAAAAAAACGTTCTAATGCGTCATTTTGAATTCTTCTTTTGTTAAAAAACATTATGTTAAAAGCAATAAACGCCAAAGTTCATTGAGTCATTTCATGTTTTTTACCTGAAAAAAAATAATCTTGAAATATGATGCATATCACATTTTAAACTTTAAGTTAATCATAGTTTTGCTCTAGATTTTGAACTATAATTGATCATGACTGACAAAAAAACACAACTGTTGAGTGTTTTAATAGTTACGCTTTTATTAAGCCCGACATTTTTATTAAGCCAAAACACAGGTGATTTTAAACCTATAATAAAATGGAACGCCAGAGCTCAAGTTTGGCTGAGATATTCAGATTTAAATGAAGGTTCCTTGGTTAATAATGAACCTACTTCAAGTTTTACTGATATTTCAATAAGACGAATAAGAATACCTGTTTCTGCCCAAATAACGCCTAAATTATTTGTATATACTTTGTTTGGCGGTAATAACTATAATCTAAAAAAAGTGGAATCCCCCATTGAAGTTTTAGATTTTTATGCAGAATATACTTTCTCTAAATATTTGGAAATTGGTATGGGAAAATCCGGCTGGCAAGGTTTGAGCAGATGGAATATTCGTTCCAGCGCTTCCATGATGGGCTTAGACTCCCCATTATTTTCTTTAAACACCGTTGAAAGAAATGATGATTTAGGACGTCAATTTGGGTTTTGGTTTAAAGGTCAGGCAGGAAAACTGGACTATAGATTAACCTTTAACCAACCCAGGGCAATAACTAAAATTCCAGACGAAAAGGTGGACTTTGCTAATAACAGACCCAGATGGAAAACATCTTCATATATAAAATATCAGTTCTTTGAAAACGAATCAAACAAATCTGCTTACCATACCGGAACCTATTTAGCCAATAAGAAGGTTTTTAATATTGGTAGTGGATTTCAATTTCAGGAAAAAGCCTTTAGTGATGGGGATGCCCAACTTCCCACAACCACACTTTATAATATGAAGCACTGGGCCATAGATTCCTTTTTGAATATCCCATTAGGCAACCAGGAAGCCATTACTGCCTATCTGGGGTATTATAATTTTGACTATGGGAAAGACTATATAAGAAATGTAGGTGCCAACAATCCAACTAACGGAGGGGGAATTGATTTTAACGGCCCAGGGGTAGCATTCCCAATGATGGGTACCGGTATAACCTGGTATGCGCAATTTGGATATGCCTTTAATGAAACTAAAATATTAGATAGCGCTGTGGTCATACAGCCCAATATTGCCATTCAACATTCCAATTTTGATGCTTTACATGATAAAATGACTGTTTATGACTTTAATGTTAATTTTCTTCTTAAGGGATCACATGCTAATAAAATAAGCTTGGGATATCAGCTACGACCCATTTTTGATATTAATACTTTACTTGAAAAAGGCCGTAAGGGAATGGCTGTTTTACAGTATCAAATAGCCCTGAAATAAGGTTGAATTTTTAAACCAAAATCCATTAAAAAAACAGCAAAATAACGTTTTACTATTTTTTTCTTCAAAACCACTTTCAATATTATTAATTTATAGGAGTTTTTATATCGAATTTAATAAAGAACCTATTCTTATAGTGAAGAATCCAAAGTAATAAAAATACCTTTCTAACTTTCAAGCCAATAAGGCGTATTCTACATAAAAACTTTCGTAATTTTACAAGCTTAATTTCGAGTACTATTTTAAACAAAAAAAGATGAGTAAAATTATGACAGTCGACGTATTGTCGAGTATTAAAGGAGCACAGCCTTCAGAGACTGTGAGTAAATTATTTGACGTCATTAAAAATGCCAATACAACAAATAATAATTCTTTTAATAATAATCATAATAATGCTATCTCAATACATAATTTGAGAGAAGATGTGGTGATAGACAGTTCCTCAACTGAAAAGCAAATCATCATTGAAAACTTTCCTAAAGAAAAAAACGGCTATTTAGTAGTTTCTAAAGTCATTGAAGAATAGTTATGGACTCTCAAATACGCAAAATCCATCAACAATTGGTGGACAAAAAAATAACCTGTACGCAACTGGTACAGGAAAAATTAGATGCTTTAAAACAAAATACGCATAATACTGTTAACACATTGCTAGATACTTTAGCTTTGGATTTGGCTGCAAAAGTAGATGCTAAAATTTCAAATGGAGAAGCTATTGGATTATTAGAAGGCATTCCTTTTGGAATCAAAGATGTTTATATGGTTCAGGGCACCTATACAACAGCCAGTTCTGATTTGCTTAAAAACTACAAATCGGCTTACACTGCAACAGCTATCCAGAAGTTATTAGATGCCGGAGCTATTCCTTTGGTTAAGGAGAACTGCGATAGCTTTGGTCATGGTTCTTCCAGTGAGAATACTATTTTTGGTGCGGTTAAAAATGCTGTAAATCCAGAATTAGTAGGAGGTGGGTCAAGTGGTGGATCGGCTGTGAATGTTGCTAAAGGCTATACTGTATTCTCTATTGGAGGAGATACTGGAGGCTCTGTACGTCAACCTGCAGGATATAACAACGTTTATGGACTAAAACCTACTTACGGACGTATTTCCCGTTATGGTTTAATGGCTTATGCATCATCTACAGATTGTGTTGGCCCTATAGGTAGGTCTATTGAAGATATTCGTATTGTTTTAAATACAATGAGCGGGCAAGATCCAAAAGATCAGACCACTTATCCATCTGAAACCATTTCAGATGAATCTATTTCAAGTTCTGAAAATATAAAAACAGTTGGATACTTTAAAAACTTTATTGAAAATGAAGCCATTGATGCTCAGGTAAAATCAGATTTCCTGGTAGCTATTGAACTAATAAAGGCAAAAGGGATTGAGGTCAAAGCCTTAGATTTCTTCGAATCAAACACATTAGTTTCTACATACTATACCTTAGCTATGGCAGAAACGGCATCCAACCTTTCAAGATTGGACGGCACCAATTATGGTAACCGTATTGAATCCAAAAATTTAAAGGAAACTTATGCCGTGACCCGATCTGAAAATTTCTCAGAAGAAACTAAACGTAGAATTGTTGGTGGAAACCAGGTGTTATCTCAAGGGTTTTCGGATGAGATATATTTAAAAGGGTTAAACCTAAGAGATCAAATTTCTGAAAATTTTGAAAAGGACTTTGCTGAAGTTGATATTATTATTTCACCGGTAACACCAAGTACTCCTCCTAAAATAGGCGATAGTTTAAAAGATCCGTTAGCCATGTATTTATCAGATGCCTATACTGTTGGATTCAGTTTAGGACAGCTTCCTACCTTAACCGTACCACAAGGTACTGCCACCGGTTTACAAATTACGGCAGCAAAAAATAATGACGAACTCGTTTTGAAGTTTGCTAACTTCTTAAAAGACACGATATAATGGAATTAGAGCAATTAAATGAGTTACTTAAAGCTCACGAGTTAGAGTTGGTAATCGGTCTTGAAACACATGTTAGATTAAACACCAAAACAAAGCTATTTTGTTCTTGTGCAAACCAGGAAATAGAAACGCCAAATCAAAATATTTGTTCAGTATGTACAGGACAAATGGGGGTTTTACCTGCAATCAACAAAGAAGCTATTACCAAAGCCATTTACTTTGGAAAAGCAGTTAAATCTACTTTTGAAAATGAGGTCATCTCCTGGGACAGGAAACACTATGAATACCCTGATAATCCTAAGAATATTCAAATAACGCAGTTTCATAATCCTGTAATACCAGACGGGCAAGTATCCTGTTTTAGAAATGACGGTTCTCAGTTTACGGTTAATTTAACACAGGTACACATTGAAGAGGATGCAGCCAAATTAATGCATGAGAAAAAAATCTCTTTAGTAGATTTTAATAAGGCCGGAGTACCGCTTATTGAAATTGTTACAGAACCTTGTATTCGTCATATTGAGGATGCCTCAACTTACGCACAGTACATTCAACGTATAGTTCAGAATTTAGAGATTTCCGAAGCTAATCTTGAAAAGGGGGAATTTAAATCGGATGTTTCAGTATCCTTACGAAAAAAACGTGATTATAATTTAAACCCGCGTACAGAAATAAAAAACCTAAACTCATTTAAGTTTATGGTTGAAGCCTTAAAGGAAGAGGTTGAAAAACAATTGAACTATTATATAGAACACAAAGAGTTCAGGCCAGACCAAACCACTGTGCTATGGGATGCAGAATTGAAGCAAACCAAAACCATGCGGAAAAAGGAGTTTGAAGCAGATTACCGATTTATTTCCGAACCGGATCTTCCTTTTGTAAATATAAAAGAAGTCGTTGAATCTATTGATGTTGATGTCAGCACACTACCTTTTGCTGTTGAATCAATCTTGATCAAAGGCGGTGTTTTACCTCAGGACGCCAAGTTTTTTACAGCAGACGCCCTACGTTCCAAGACATTTATGACTATCAATGATGCGCTTAAAGATCCTTCTTTTGTAGCAAAAACATTGGTAAACAATATAAATGCCGATGAGTATTCAGGCATTCATAGGGTTGAGCATCTTATTGAAATCTTCCAGCTTTTTAAAGAAGAAAAAATAACCTCGGTTTTAGTTCAAAACGCCATAACCTCGTATTTGAAAGACAGAGATTTTGATTACAACAAATATTTTGAAGACCATAGTATTTCTGAATCTCAAATTGAAGAAGCTATCGCTAAGGTCATTGCAGAAAATGAAACTATAGCCAATGATATTAAAGCTGGAAACCAAGGGAAAGCAGGTATCCTGGTTGGAAAAGTTATTGGCATTATTGGCAAAGGGGCTTCCGGAAAAGTTATTCGTGAAAGTATTTTAAAGGCTCTTGATAATGGTAAGGAAGCACTGAAGCCAAATGATAATGGTAAAGATCAGATAACAGTCGATGACCAACACCCCACAACAAAAAAGGAAGAGGAAACCCTGCCGGAGATCCCAATTGTTATAAAAGATGAGTACAGAACTCATGTGGTTTCTGAAATTTCAGATGATAGTATTAATGAAAAGGTTACGCTTTCAGGCTGGGTATCAAGTGTTCGTGATCATGGGGAATTAATATTTATTGACTTACGTGACTCCAGTACACAGGTATTCCAGGTACGTTTAAGCAGAGAATCTTTTGCCAATTTAGATGAGTTGGTAAAATTAAAGCCGGAATCTGTTATTTCGGTTTCAGGAACTATTGTACAGCGAAAAGAAGATGATTATAACCCGGCATTAAGAACGGGTAAAATAGAATTGGAAGCCATAGCATTGGATATTTTAAACTTGTCTAAAACCTTGCCTTTTGAAATAAAACGGGCAACAAAGACAAACGAAAATATTCGTTTTCAATATAAATATTTAGATCACAGAAATGATGCTGTTCGCCGTGTTGTAGTAAACCGTCACAAAGTCATTAAGCTCATGCGTGATATTTTAGATGCGCAGGAGTTCCTTGAAATTGAAACTCCAATTTTAAGTGCTGGAACAGATGAAGGTGCGCGCGAGTTTATAGTACCAACACGTAAACAAGCCGGTTCATTCTACACCCTACCACAAGCACCTCAGCAATTTAAACAAATGCTAATGGTAAGTGGCTATGAAAAGTATTTCCAGATTGCACGTTGTTTTAGAGACGAAGATTCTCGTGGTGACCGTCAACCGGAATTCACACAACTAGATATAGAAATGGCTTATGCCAGCATGCAACAAATCATAGATTTGAACACGCAAATGTTCAATGATATAGTTCATAAAATTTATGGTAAGAAATGGATTTTACACCAATTTGAAGTGCTGACTTACAAACAAGCCATGGATGACTATGGATGCGACAGACCGGATTTACGTTTTGGTTTAAAATTAAAAGACATTACCCACAATGTAAAGGATACTACTTTTCAGGTATTCAGCAAACCCATAGAAGAAGGTGGTATAGTTAAATGTATTAAAGTTTCAGCCAAAGAACAGGGCAACAAGCGTTTATCAAAAGGACAAATTGAAAAACTAACTGCTATAGCACAACAACATGGGCTAGGTGGTTTAGCATACATTATTGTAAATGAAAATGACTTACAATCACCAATTATTAAGTTTTTAGGTGAAGATATTGCTACAGGTATTATTAAAACCACAAATGCACAAGTAGGTGATATTGTGTTTTTCTCTGCCGCAGATTATGACACGGCTAATAAAGCACTTGATGCCGTAAGACAGGAACTGGGGAAAATGCTGCGTTTAATAAACCCTAAAGAACTAAGGCCTGCATGGGTTATAGATTTCCCTATGTTTGAAAAAACAGATGAAGGCCACTGGACCTTTACCCACAATCCGTTCTCTATGCCTTCTATTAATGATATTGAAAAACATATGAATGGTGAGGAAGAAGAAATTGGAAGCATTATTGCTCAACAATACGATTTAATCTTAAACGGTTATGAAATTGGCGGGGGGTCAATTCGTGCACATAAACCGGAAATTCTTGAGGCCACTTATAAAAACATGGGCTATGACAAGGAAGCTATGATGAAGAGTGTTGGCACCATGTACAAAGCCTTCCATTATGGGGCACCACCACACGGAGGTATTGCCTGGGGTGTTGACAGGCTGATGATGATTTTAGAGAAAAAAGCCTCTATTAGAGAAGTAATGGCATTTCCTAAAACAGGAACCAGTGAAGATCTATTGTTTGGTGCACCTTCTCCTCTATCTGATAAAAAAGTAGAAGAAATGAATGTGAAAGTGATCAGAAAATAATAACTTCATCAAACCTTAGTTGTCATACCATGAAAGCCTTAGTGTTAGTCTGTTTCTTTTTTTGTTTGCAAGCCTTAGCACAACCCACATGGCAAGTAACAAACACCTCAGCAAACCCAAACAACCAACGTTTTGATGATGTTTTTTTCATTAATGATAATGTTGGTTGGGCTGCTAACGGTTATTATGCATCGGTGTATAAAACTACAGATGGTGGTAAGAACTGGACTGAACAATTAAATGAAACTGACCTTGGAGGTAACTATTATTTTAGAAATATTGAATTTTTAAATGAAAATATTGGCTTTTTAGGAACTTTGAACAATACATTCTTTAAGACTATTGATGGCGGAAATAATTGGACTGAAATAACAAATATTTCACCTAACCCTCCTGCAATCTGTGGAATTGAAACTGTTGGAACATCTACGGTATATGCTTGCGGAGCCTATTTTACTCCGGCTCAAATTATAAAATCTACTGATAGTGGAAACACATGGCAATCTATAGATATGTCAGCTTATGCTAATGCTTTAGTGGAAATTCTATTCTTAACAGAAGATTTGGGATTTGCCTCCGGCAGAAGTAACAACGGAGCTACCATATTAAAAACTACTGATGGTGGTGTGTCATGGACTGAAATTTATAATTCAAATAGTTCAGGTGAGTATGTCTGGAAAATGCAAGTTTTAGATAGTAATCCAAATATTATTTTTGGTGCGATTGAATCTGTCTCACCCAATCCGGGAAAATTAGTTAAGTCTATTGATGGAGGAACAACATGGACTAGCTATAACGCCCCGGAAACAAGTATTCAAGCCGTTGGATTTATTACTGAAAATCATGGCTGGATGGGAGGGCATACCACAGGTTTTCATGAAACCTTGGATGGTGGACAAACATGGACAAACCTGAACACTGGTAGTAACCTAAACAGAATATTCATAATCAATTCCACATTGGCATATGCCAGTGGAACTTCTGTTTACAAGTATACTGAGGAAACTTTAAATACAGATAGTATAAAAGAAAGAGACAGGCTTGATTTAGCGGTTAGGCTTGAAAACAATCCTGTTTCATCTATTTTAACATTTGATATTACGTTTGAGTCTGATGATAATTTGTTAATTGAACTGTATGATGTAAATGGCGCACTTATAAGACAATTAACCAGAGACAGAGTCTACTCCAAAAGCATAAAGAAGTACAGTTTTAATGTTGAAGATTTAGCTTCCGGTGGGTATTTAATTAATTTTCATAACAATACCGGTAGGCAATCCTTAAAATTTATAAAAAACTAATAACCGGCTTTTTAAGCCCGTAGTATTCAGCCATAAACTTTAACAACTCCTCTTTATTTTTATTAAAACTTTAAGAGTATTTAGGTTTATCTTACAGCATCAAAATTTAAAAAAACTTCTTATGAAAAAAACAACCTTAATTTCAAGTATTGCCTTCGCTTTTATAATGCTTTTGTCATTTAATGCATTGGCTCAAAAGTTTCCAAAATTAGACAAAAGCCCATTAGACGCCTCTATTTATAGAGCCGAAAAAAATGGCCCTGCTTTAATTAAAGTAATTTATAGCAGACCTTTCTTAAAAGGGAGGTCTTTAAGTCAATTGGCTCCTAATGGCAAGGTTTGGAGAACCGGAGCCAACGAAGCTGCTGAGATAACACTTTATAAAGACATGAAAATTGGAGGAAAAAAGGTTAAAGCCGGAACCTATTCTCTTTTCACCATTCCAGGAGATAAAGAATGGATCATCATATTAAGCTCTGACCTCAATGTTTGGGGCGCCTATTCGTATAAGGAAGCTCATGATGTAGTAAGGGTAAATGCTCCTGTTACATCAGGAGATGAATCTGTTGAGAATTTTTCCATCAAATTTAAAAAGACTGCAAATGGTACCGATATGTATATGGGTTGGGGAACTTTAAGAGTTGCTGTTCCGTTTACAAAATAACAGTTGCTTATTTATTGATTAAAAAAAGCCTTGAAGTTATTTTCAAGGCTTTTTACTTTACGGTATATTCAAATACTTATGCGTTTGTAAGGATATTTTCCATTTTGGATTAGTCATAACATAATCTACAATTTCGGGAACCACTTTATCACGTTTACTCCACTCAGGCTGCAAATACAAAATACAATGCTCACTTACTTTGGCTGCCTGTTCTTCTGCAAAACGGAAATCGTCTTTATTATAAACTATTATTTTTAATTCATCCGCCCTTTCATAGACTTCTCTGGTGGGTAGCTTCATTTTTTTTGGCGACAAACAAATCCAATCCCAAACACCTGTTAATTTGTATGCTCCGGAAGTTTCAATATGCACCTGTAAACCTTCCGCTTTTAAACGTTCTGTTAAAAAAGTCATATCCCAAGTTAAAGGTTCACCTCCGGTAACCACTATAGTATCACTATATTTTTTGGCATTATCTACTATAGCCTTTGTTTCAGTAGGAGGATGTAAATCTGCATTCCAACTTTCTTTCACATCACACCAATGACACCCCACATCACATCCGCCAATTCTTATAAAATAAGCCGCAGTTCCTTTATGAAAACCTTCCCCCTGAATAGTATAAAACTCTTCCA
Organism: Alterotamlana spongicola; assembly: GCF_035818475.1. Taxonomy (NCBI): domain Bacteria; kingdom Pseudomonadati; phylum Bacteroidota; class Flavobacteriia; order Flavobacteriales; family Flavobacteriaceae; genus Alterotamlana; species Alterotamlana spongicola. The sequence continues at coordinate 1,849,320 of NZ_JAYMGV010000001.1, read as the reverse complement.
TTAAAGGTAGCATCAACCCTTTATCAACCTGTTTTTTTATCTCTTCTTGCATAGCCTGCAAAGATACATATTACTTTAATTAATATGTTGATTTTTGGATTTCAAAATAATTTGCCTAATTTCGTGCTGTATTAAAAAGTAAATTGCATCTCTTTCAACTCTCTCTAAAATGAAAAAAATAGTCTGTGCTCTTATTTTATTACTATGCATGCATAATGGTTTTTCCCAGGTTGGAATTGGCACCACAACCCCTTCATCCGAATTAGAAATACAAACATCAGCCAGTGGTATTCCTGCTCTAGAACTAAATCCTCAAACGGCTCCAACAGGTACGGCAGATGGACAACTATCTGTTATTGGTGATAAACTGTATATGTATGACAATACAAGAAATAAATGGTTAAGTATTGAAACCACTAAACTACACTTTGGAAGACCGGGTAACAGAAACAATGAAATTTTAAGATATGCTGGTAATTATAGCAGTCAGAATTCAAGTCCATTAATGCCTTTTGATGGTACAATAGTACACATTACTGCCAGGGCCAGAGGCGGACTGGCCAACAAAGACTTCTCTGTTGAAATCAGAAATAATAATTCGCTGGTTTCTGGCACCTTAAACACGTACAGTCTGAGTTCAAGTGAATTTATTGACACCGCTGTAAACATAGATTTTAGCTCGGGCGATTTCATTATTGGAAGGATAGCTAGCACCCCGACGTCAGACACCGTTCAGGATTTAATTCTTACGGTTTGGGTGAAATGGCGCCAATAGCTTATGCTAAAATTCTTTTCCATTTAAGGGTAAAAACTTATTTTTTCCTTCTTCATTTTTCCTGTATTTTTATCCAAAATAGAAAGGAATGACAACCAAGGACACGTTTTTCAATTATATTACTGAAGGTAATACCACAAAAGGAGAGGCTATTTCTGTTGGAGCGGCTATGCTAGATGGTGAAACAATAACAGGAGCTCACGTAAAAATACCTTTAAAGACTATGAACCGCCATGGTTTAATTGCCGGAGCAACTGGTACAGGCAAGACTAAATCGTTACAGGTATTAGCTGAAAACTTAAGTGATAAAGGAATTCCTGTTTTGCTTATGGATATTAAAGGAGACTTAAGTGGATTGGCACAACCTAGCCCCGGTCATCCAAAAATTGATGAGCGCCATGAAAAAATAGGATTACCATTTGAAGCTAAAGCTTTTCCGGTTGAAATTTTAACACTTTCAGAACAAAATGGAGTAAGACTTAGAGCAACAATAAGCGAATTTGGTCCGGTATTATTATCCCGTATATTAGATTTAACTGAAACACAATCCGGTATTGTTTCTGTAATTTTTCAATATTGTGATGACAACAAACTACCGCTTTTAGATTTAAAAGATTTTAAAAAAATACTCCAATACGCCACCCAGGAAGGAAAAAAAGAGTTTACAGAAGCTTATGGCAGAATCTCAACGGCCTCTACTGGAGCAATATTAAGACGGATTATTGAATTGGAACAACAGGGTGCTGATTTATTTTTTGGAGAAACTTCATTTGACACTCAGGATTTATTAAGAATTGATGAAAATGGCCGGGGTTATATTAACATTATAAGACTTACTGATATTCAGGACAGGCCCAAATTATTTTCAACATTCATGTTAAGCTTATTAGCTGAAATATATTCTACTTTCCCGGAACAAGGGGATAGTGACAGACCAGAACTTGTTATGTTTATAGATGAAGCCCACTTAATTTTTAATGAAGCTTCTAAAGCCCTTTTAAATCAAATAGAAAGTATTGTAAAGCTAATAAGAAGTAAAGGAGTTGGTCTTTATTTTGTAACTCAAAACCCCACCGATGTTCCTGAAGCAGTTTTAGGGCAACTTGGTTTAAAAATCCAACATGCGTTAAGAGCATTTACCGCAAGAGATAGAAAAGCTATTAAACTAACTGCACAAAACTATCCGGACTCAGAGTATTACAACACCACAGACGTATTGACTTCCTTAGGTATTGGTGAAGCTTTGGTTTCTGCTTTAGATGAAAAAGGCAGGCCCACCCCACTTGCTGCCACTATGATGCGAGCCCCAATGAGTAGAATGGACGTTTTAACAGATGACGAATTAAACACGTTATTATCCGAGTCTAAACTGGTAAAAAAATACAATAAGGACATTGATAGGGAAAGCGCCTATGAACTCTTAAACGACAAAATAAAACAGGCTGAAGCTGAAGAAGCCAAAGAAAAAGCCAGAAAAGAAAAAGAAGCTTTGAAAAAAGCGGAATCTAAAAAAAGAGCGAGGAGTACCAGATCAAGAAGTACCAGGATGAACCCTATTGTCAAAGTACTAACCAGTGCAACTTTTATACGAAGTGTTTTTGGTATCTTAACCAAAGTGATGAAAAAATAATTCAATTATATAACATTCATTAATTTAAAAATTTAATCAATTATATGCGCAATTCTTTATTAGGCTTAGTTGCCTTGATCGTTTTATTTTCAAGTTGTAATACAAAACAAAATCCATTTGAAATTTCAAAACAACATATTGGTTTACTAACAGATTCTACTCAGGTCGAAGATTTAGAAAGCATTTACCCCAACGACTCTGTTGTTAAACTTATAAGTGGAGATGAGTTTACAGGAAATACCAATACCATTGACATTTATGAAAAAGGTGGTAAAAAACTTCTTTCTCTTACCCCAAAATACAGTCTGGACTCTACTTCGGTCATTAGTAATATAAGAATACTGGACAATAGGTATAAAACAGATAAAAACATATCTACCATAAGTACTTTTAAAAACATTCATGAGCAATATAAAATAACCCGAATTAGTAATTTGATTAATTCTGTAGTTGTTGCAGTAGATGCTATTAATGCGAGTTTTACCTTTGATAAGAAAGAACTTCCGGCAAACCTTAGATTTGATATGGATTTAAAGTTTGAACCCACGCATATTCCGGATGATGCCAAGGTGAAATACTTTTTTATACATTGGAATATTTAATATAACGTATAACGCTATAAATCCAATCTTACCAAAGCTATTAATTAACATTATAGAAAGTAGTTTATGATAAGATTGTACAAACATTAAATGAATATTCACAGAATTATTGGAGGAACAATTAACCTCATTAGTTATATCTCTTCCAGGCTTGCCGCTAGACTTGCTGTACTTATTTTTTCTGTACCTCGTAAAGCGAAACTAAATGCAGAAGCCATACAATATTTAAAAACTGCGAATCAACAGGATTTAATTTATAATAACTTTAGTTTTAAAACCTATCATTGGAAAGGAGATAAAGACACTATATTGCTTGTTCATGGGTGGGATAGTAATTCTTTTAGGTGGAAGGATTTAATTGAGCTTTTAAAGCAAGCCCGCTACAACATTATATCCATTGATGCTCCGGCACATGGTGCCTCGGGTAGTAAGATGTTTAATGCACCTTTATATTCTGAATGCATTAACCTTGCCATTCAGCAATTTAAGCCTTATGCCGTTATTGGGCATTCCATTGGTGGCACCTCTTGCGCTATTGCCCTGAAGAACCATAATATTTCTTCCTTAGAAAAATTAGTCCTACTGGGTGCACCTTCAAATCTGGGTATTTCTGTTAATAATTATGTTAAAATGATGGGATATAATAATAGGGTTTCAAAGGCTATAAGAGCTCATTATTTAAAACATTTCAATCAGGTTCCTGAATATTACTGCGCTGAAAACTTCTATAATGACATTCAACCAAGAGGCCTTATAGTTCACGATAAAAAAGATAGAATCATTTCATTTAAGGAAGCTCTGGATATTCATCGTGTTTATAAAAATTCCGAATTAATAAAAACTATAGGTCATGGTCATAGACTTAAATCCGATAAAGTTTACCAATACATTTTAAACTTTCTAAACACTTAAGTTTATTGTATTTTTGAGCCATGGCAGATGTAGCACTAAAACGTATAAATAAGTATTTGAGTGAAGTTGGATACTGCTCAAGACGGGAAGCAGACAAGCTTATTGAGGCTGGACGCGTAACTATAAATGGCACTGTCCCGGAAATGGGAACCAAAATAGCGCCTCATGATATTGTTGCTGTAGATGGACAAGAAATAAAAAACAATAAAAAGGCTTTTGTATACTTAGCTTTTAATAAACCTGTTGGTATTGTTTGCACCACAGACACCTCTGTAGAAAAGGATAATATTATTGATTTTATTAATTACCCAAAACGTATTTTTCCTATTGGCAGACTTGACAAGCCCAGTGAAGGTTTAATTCTTTTAACGGATGATGGCGATATTGTCAATAAGATTCTTCGTGCCAGTAATGACCATGAAAAAGAATATATTGTTACCGTTGACAAGCCAATCTCTCAAACTTTTGTAAACCGCATGTCTGGTGGTATTCCACTTGCCGAATTAAACAAGGTTACCAAAAAATGTAAAGTCGAAAAACTAAGTACGTATACATTCAAAATTATTCTAACACAAGGTTTAAATAGGCAAATCCGAAGAATGTGCAGCTATTTAAATTACGAAGTCCAGACCTTAAAGCGTGTTAGAATTATGAACATTAACCTTGATGTTCCGGTAGGTGAATATCGTGATCTTACAAATGAAGAATTGAATAAGCTAAACCAATTGATCAGTAACTCTTCTAAAGAATTTACACCGTCTTCAAATAAAAGAAGAAGATAGTCTTAATGTATTTGATTTCTGAAATTTCTTTTTCTTCCGGAGAGATAAAACGGTAAATAAATCAACAAAAAGTACGGTATTATAATTATTTGAACGACTATAATGTATATTGGCCAATCTCCAAAATAATCTAATAACGAGGCTGATTGTGGTTTTTCATTCAAATAAAAATAATTAGCATTTAAAAGATAGTTAACACCAATCATAAGGATAACATAAAGCTGTAAGGCAAAAAAAGATTTGAATACGCTTTTTAATTTGGGGCGCATATTAAAAACAAAGGTGGCATAAAATATAACTACCAAAAGCCCTAAATGCACTATCCAATACCTGAAGTAATCAAAGCTTGGAAACCCAATAGGAATATCTGGAGTTAGGACACCTTGCAACGTACCTCCAATGATCCAAAACAACAATATTTCATACATCCAGTATTTTTTAAAAAATGCAAATAACGGGATAATTAGTCCCAAAAAACTGCACAAATACAATGGCAAATCTGTAGAGACGCTATAATTACCTGAGCTAATTTTTTGAGCATGAAAGACAACTACTGAGAGGCTAATAATACACGAAAAAAACTGTAATGCATAGTCTTGCTGGTTCTTGTTAAACTTTCTATTGGCATAAGTAATAAAAAGAATAGCAAAAAAAACTGTAAAAGCTACTGGAAACAAATGCTCTGGAGTACCAATTTTAACTCCATCCCATAAAAAAATTGCATTAAAACGTAAAAGCCCCATAATGCAATTTATAATTAAATACTGTACAATTTACTAATTATGTCTTTCTCTTGCCAATAGTGTATTTTTAAGAAGCATGGCAATAGTCATTGGTCCTACACCTCCTGGAACCGGAGTAATATAACTGGCTTTTTTACTAACGCTTTCAAACTCAACATCACCGGCTAGCCTGTACCCATTTTTCTTTGTAGCATCCGGTACACGCGTAATTCCAACATCAATAATAACCACATCTTCTTTTACCATATCCCCTGTTAAAAACTCAGATATACCTATAGCGGCCACTATAATGTCTGCACTTTTGGTTATTTCTGACAGGTTTTTAGTTCTACTGTGAACCACGGTAACCGTTGCGTCTCCCGCTTTACGCTTCTGACTCATCAAAATACTCATGGGGCGACCAACAATATGGCTTCTTCCCATAACAACAACATGTTTTCCTGAAGTCTCAACCTGATATCTTTCCAAGAGTTCAAGTATGCCAAAAGGTGTTGCAGGCAAAAATGTTGGTAAATCCAAAGCCATTTTACCCACGTTTACCGGGTGAAAACCGTCAACATCCTTATCAGGATCTACAGCCATTAAAACTTTTTGTTCATCAATTTGTTCCGGTAAAGGCAATTGCACTATAAACCCATCAATATTAGAATCTGTATTAAGCGCATTGATTTTATCCAGTAATTCTTGTTCTGTAGTATATTCGGGTAATTCAATAAGTGTAGAATTAAAACCAATACGCTCACAAGCTTTTACTTTAGCATTTACATAAGTCATACTGGCCCCATCAGATCCAACTAAAATTGCGGCTAAATGCGGTACTTTCTCCCCTTTTGAAACCATGGACTTAACATGTTCAGTGATCTCTTCTTTAATATCGTTACTTATTTTTTTACCGTCTAAAATGGTCATACTGTAATATTTGCTGTTTGCTAAATTAAAACTACTTCATGTTTTTCATCATTTGCATCATCTTTTTGCCGCCACCTCCTTGCATCATTTTCATCATCTTACTCATTTGGTTAAATTGCTTTAAAAGCTGATTTACTTCTTGTACTGAAGTCCCTGAACCTTTAGCAACACGCTTTTTTCTACTGGCATTTAAAATTGTTGGTGTACTGCGTTCTTTAGGTGTCATGGAATGTATAATAGCCTCAATACCTTTAAAAGCATCATCATCAATATCAACATCCTTCAACATTTTTCCGGCCCCGGGAATCATTCCCATCAGGTCCTTCATATTCCCCATTTTCTTGATTTGCTGAATCTGTTTTAAGAAATCATCAAACCCAAACTGGTTCTTAGCTATTTTCTTTTGAAGTTTTCTGGCTTCCTGTTCATCAAACTGTTCCTGTGCTCTTTCTACTAAAGACACAACATCTCCCATCCCCAAAATACGGTCTGCCATACGAGATGGATAGAATACATCAATAGCTTCCATTTTCTCACCGGTACCAATGAACTTAATAGGTTTATTGACTACAGATTTTATGGAAATTGCTGCACCACCACGTGTATCACCATCTAATTTGGTAAGGATAACCCCGTCAAAATTCAGGACATCATTAAAAGCTTTTGCCGTGTTAACTGCATCCTGACCGGTCATTGAATCAACTACAAACAGCGTTTCTTGAGGCTGAATAGCTTTATGAATGTTAGAAATCTCAGTCATCATGGCCTCATCTACCGCCAAACGACCTGCGGTATCTATAATAACCACATTAAACCCATTGGCTTTGGCATGATCTAAAGCTGCTTTTGCAATGGCTACAGGGTCATTGTTACCTCTATCACTAAAAACCTCAACACCAATTTGTTCTCCTACAACATGTAATTGATCAATAGCTGCCGGACGGTATACATCACAGGCTACCAATAACGGTTTTTTAGTTTTCTTGTTTTTTAAATAATTAGCAAGCTTACCGGAAAAGGTTGTTTTACCCGAACCTTGTAAACCAGACATTAAAATCACGCTTGGAGCACCGGAAAGATTAATCCCTTCTGCATCTCCCCCCATAAGTTCGGTTAGCTCATCCTTAACAATCTTTACCATCAACTGCCCAGGCTGAAGTGTAGTTAATACATTTTGTCCAAGTGCTTTTTCCTTTACAGTACTGGTAAATTGTTTAGCTATTTTAAAGTTAACATCGGCATCTAACAAAGCGCGCCTAACTTCTTTTAAAGTTTCTGCTACATTAACTTCTGTGATGCTTCCGTGTCCTTTAAGAACGTGTAAGGCTTTATCTAATTTATCGCTTAAATTATTAAACATAATTTCATCTAAATTTTAAGAATTGCAAATTTAATGATTTGAAGCATATAAAGGAAGAAACATAACACAATAGTATATAAATAAAAAAGGCTGCCAATTTAAATTGACAGCCTTAATAAAGAGGCCTTAACTAATTAACCTAACCAACCTAAAAATAAGCACACCTTTAATTAACCAAATAACATCTTACAATGTTTTTTCAAGGACTAATATTCTTTCAATTTCTCCGGTTGCATTATAATCTTTTAACTCAACTCTATTTGGCGTGATCTCTTTGATTCTCCATCTGTGTTTTAGCTCACTGAATGGCTCATCCTGAGTTTTAAAATTCAACCCTAAAAATAAACCTTCGTTTCTGTATGCTAACCAAGACCCTCTGTAATCATTTCCATTACCTTCAGCAAATAACATTCCGTTATCATCAAATCCAATCACATAACCCTCATAGTTTTGAGTTTCATCAATATCCTGATCTACATATTTAGCCACTTCCCACACGCCATTGGCAAGTACATCTCCAATATAATTTATGTCTTCATCACCGTCAGGACAATGTCTTTTTAAAACCATTTTATTGTTGGCATTAGAAAGTTTTATCAATCCCGGCTCTAGGAAAGTAATTAACCATTCCAGCTTTAAATCAGGCCTTCCTTCTAAATTAATTGTCAAAATAAAACCAGCATTTCTAGCTCCAATTTCATAAGTACCTTCAACTAATTCTCCATTTACTCTTATTTTAACAACGTTGTTTTCAAAGAACTTTAAAGGTGTTCCTATATACTCTTCTTCATTATCTGCACCATCAACATTTAAGCGTGCTATTCTCCATAAACATTCTTGTAAATAATTCTGTATTCTTTCTTTAGTATGGTCAATAACTACATCACAGTTTTTCTTCATGATGATTCTGTTACCTCCAACTTCATATAATTTAATCTTACCGTATTCAATATCATAGACAATCCATTCTAAAGTAAAATCTTCTAAAGTCTCAAATTTCATTTTTAAAAGAGCGCCTCTGTCACTTACTCTAGTGCTCCATGTACCGGTCAATACATCTCCACCTCTTGCACGCATAACAACAACACCGTCTTCTTTGAAGTTTAAGGCATACTCTTTATATGCTTCTGTATTATCTTGATTATTTCTTTTGAATTCATGAACAACCCATGGACAGATTTTCAAATACTCATCTAAACGTTCTTTTGTAAAATCGTCATCACCATAATCATTATCGTCATCTTCATCACAGTCGTTTTTAGCTTCTCTTATAGTACGGGCTAACTGAAAATTATTGTTTACCTCAACTGTTGATCCATCAGCATAAACCATAGTTACAGGAAAGTTTAAGCTGGCAAAAACTTCTTTGGATTTGACACGTTTAATAAAACGGTGTAACTGCCTGTCATTTTCAATATTTACAACATCAATAATTTGAAAGTCTGTGTTATATACTGAAAAAGAAATTGGATACTGAAAATCAATACATTCGATATCATCATCTTCTTCATTTTCTCCTCTACAATCTTTAATTAACTCTTCTAATTCGGCTTTATTTTGAATGGTTATTTCTGTATGGTCTGAAATAATAATAGTAATAGGGAAAATGATATCCAGTCTATCGTCATCATCTTCAAACTCATTAAATATAGCTTCTATAGTTTTAAAATCTTCTTTAGAATCAATAATAATCTCAAGACCATTAACTTTTACTGATATAGGTAATTTTACCGATGTACAACTGGCTTTATCAATAATATTATCATCAGATCCATCCATAATAGATGTAGAATACAATAAACTTGTTAACTCTGACTCTGCAACAAGGGCTTCAGATTCTTCCGGATCTGTTATATCAACTACCTCATCTTGGCATGATGTAAATAACAAAAGGGCAAAAAAAGGCAACAGTAATAATAATTTTAATTTAGTTTTCATGGTTTGTGTTTTTGGGTTAAACATAGCTTTTTTGAATATAAAACAGCTCAACTTTAAAAATTCCTACCCCTAAATCAGAAAAAATTCAAAAAAACCAAAAAACTAAAATTCAAAAAAGCTTATTTTAGTGGCACCAACTACCAACACGAATGGGGAAGCAACTATTTGAAAATATTTGTGAAGAACACATATTTTCGTCTATTTTTAATAAACATGCCACAGATTTACATAACTTTTTATACTATAAGTTTGGCGAATTACTAAATCCTAAAGATAAAGTACAGGAGGCTTTTGTGAAACTTTGGGAAAATTGCTCAAAAGTTTCTCCGGATAAAGCCAAGAGTTTTATATTTACTACAGCCAATAATTTAATGTTAAATGAAGTAGCACATCAAAAAGTAGTCTTAAAGCATCAGCAAACCAAGCCTAAAATGTCCACTAATGAGAACCCGGAGTTTTTAATGCAGGAATCTGAATATAATGATAAGTTACAACGCGCTTTGGGTAATTTAACCGACGCACAACGTGTGGCCTTTATGATGAACCGTGTTGAAGGAAAACGTTTTAAAGAAATTGCGCAATTATTGGATATTTCAACAAAAGCTGTTGAAAAACGTATTTACGGTGCTTTGGAAAAGTTGAGAAAAGATATTAAGGAGTTATAGTTATTAGGGAATAATACACTCTAAATAAAAAATTTAATATTTTTTCGCCTTAGGGGTAGGAAAAAATTAAAGTATGCTGTTATATAAATGAATAAGTAATTATGAACAGAGAAGAATTAATATCAAAATGGTTAGATAACAACCTAAATGATCAGGAATTTGAGGCCTTTAAAACCCTTGAAGACTATGATGAATTAGTGATGTTAGATAACAACTTGCAAGCTTTTAAGGCTAAAGAGTACAACAGCTCTGAGGAATTGGAGCATGTGCTGTCTGCTATTAAAAGTACTAAAAAGCAATCCACACCATGGATTAAACCTTTTATGCGTGTAGCTGCTATATTAGCTGTTTGTTTTAGCTTGTATTATTACTCAACCACATTAGATACTTCTATATCTACTGAGGTTGCTCAAAAAGCTACTATTGAACTACCGGATGCCTCTAGTGTTTCCCTCAACGCAAAGTCGCTTTTAACATACAATAAAAAAGGCTGGAAACAGGACCGTGAAGTAGATCTTCAGGGAGAAGCCTTTTTTAAAGTAGCTAAAGGATCATCATTTACAGTAAAGACAAAATTAGGGTCTGTTACAGTATATGGTACACAATTTAATGTTAAACAAAGACATGATTATTTTGAAGTTGTTTGCTACGAAGGACTTGTTGGTGTAATGCACAATTCTCAGGAAACGAAATTAAAACCTGGAGACAGTTTTTTAATTATTGATGGGGAAAAAATTGCTAAAGAAAAAGAAAATCGCATCATACCTTCGTGGTTAAACAACGCCAGTACATTTAAAAGTTTACCATTCAAGGCTGTTATTGCTGAATTTGAAAGGCAGTATGACGTTGATGTAACCTTAATTGGTATTGATTCTGAACAATTATTTACGGGTAGTTTTGCTCATGATAATATTGATCTGGCTTTAAAATCCATTACCCTCCCATTTCATATAACCTATAGTAAGACCAACCGTGCTATAACTTTAAAGCGTGAATAGAAGAGGGACTCTTTCTATCATTTTATGTCTTTTTTTATTGAATATTACAAGCCTAATGGCTCAGAACATTCAAAAAGAGAAGCAACCCCTTATTATCATTTTAAAACAACTTGAAGAACAATTCAATATAAGCTTCTCCTTTGCTGATGACACCGTAAAAGATAAAGAGAGTCGTATTCTTATTGATAAAAACACATCTATTGAAGCCGTTTTAAAAGTACTTGAAAAAGACACTAAACTAGATTTTGAACTAATTGATAACCGTTTTATAATCATTAGAGCACCTAAAAAGGAAAAAGCTAATTTCAGCATACAAAATCTGGAAGAAGTTGTTGTTACCAATTATTTAACCTCAGGTATTACCAAACTAAACGATGGTTCTATTACCATTAAACCTCAAACACTTGGTATTCTTCCGGGACTTATTGAACCTGATGTTTTACAAACTATTCAAGCCATACCGGGTGTTTTAAGTACTGACGAAACAGTTTCAAACATTAACGTTCGGGGAGGTACACATGATCAAAATTTATTGCTTTGGGATGGTATTAAAATGTATCAATCCGGCCATTTTTTCGGACTTATTTCTGCTTTTAATCCCTACACAACTAAACGTGTAAATGTATATAAAAATGGCTCCCGTGCTAAATACGGCGATGGTGTTTCCAGTATTATTGATATGCAGCTACCTGATGACATTGACCATGAGTTTAAAGCCGGTATTGGGTTTAATTTGATAAACGCTGATGGTTATGCTAAAATCCCATTGTCAAAAAATACCGAACTACAATTATCAACAAGGCGTTCTATTACAGATTTAATAAATACCGTAACTTTTGAACAATATTCAAAACGTATTTTTCAGGATTCAGATTTTACGAAGTCCAAAAGCGGTAATAATTCAATATCACAAAATGAAAATTTCTATTTCTATGATATTACAGCAAAGTTTCTTTATGATATAACTCCAGCAGATAAACTTCGGGTTCATTTTTTACATGTTGACAATAACTTAAACTATGATGAGCAATCTACTATTAATCAAAGAAGTGAAGCTTTAAACAGTAAATTATCACAGCGCAATTCTGCTATAGGCATTACTTACATTAAAGATTGGACAGATAAACTCTCTACCACATCTCAAGCTTATGTTTCAAATTATGATCTGGATGCAACCAATTTTGATATTATTAATAACCAACGTTTAATACAGGAGAATGAGGTTTATGATGGCTCTCTAAAGTTTGATATAAATTACACGGCCCACAATCTGTTAAAAATCAATGGAGGTTATCAATTCACTGAAGTTGGTATAAGTAATTTGGAAGATGTTAATAATCCTCCGTTTAGAAGTTTTATACGAAAGGTTATCAGAACACATGCTATTTATGCCGAAACCGGGTTTTTATCAAGAAGCGCCGGAACACGCTTAAATTTTGGTGGACGATTAAACTATATAAACAAATTTAATATGTTACTTGCCGAGCCTAGATTAAGCTTTAGCCAGCGGTTTTTAAATCATTTTAGATTTGAGGTTTTAGGTGAATTCAAAAGTCAAACCACCTCACAAATTATTGATTTACAAAATGATTTTTTAGGTATAGAAAAGCGCAGATGGGTTCTGGCAAATAATAATACCGAAGTTATTGAGGATGGCAATCAAACTATATATCCGGTTCCTGTTCTAAAAAGCAAGCAATTATCTGCAGGTATCCACTTTAATAAAAACAGGCTGTTAATAAGTGCTGAAGCTTATTTAAAAAAGGTAAATGGAATAACTACCAGAAGCCAGGGCTTTCAAAACCAATATCAATTTGAAAATGAAATAGGCAGTTACGAGATCAAGGGTATTGACTTTTTATTGAACAAACAATTCAGTGATATTATTAGTAGTTGGTTGTCCTATTCTTACAGCTCTAACGATTACTTATTTAAAAAATTAAATGATGGAAACCCGTTTCCTAATAACGTTGACATTAAGCATATATTAACTTTTGCGGGAAGTTATACTTACAATAACTTAAAATTAGCTTTAGGCTTAAATTATCATACCGGAAAGCCTTTTACCGAACCAGCTGATAATGACTCCCCTGATGATGACACTATAACCTATGCCAGCCCTAACAGCAATAGATTAGATGATTATTTAAGGGTGGATTGCTCTGCTATTTATGAATTTAATATTTCAGATGATGCACACGCTACCGTAGGTGCCTCTATTTGGAACCTGCTAAACAAAAAAAACATCCTGAACAGCTATTATAATCTTGATAGTGACAACATCAGAAATAAAGTTGAGAATGAATCCCTTGGAATTACACCTAATGTAAGTTTCAGGGTCTCTTTTTAATCAAAACCGTATTATACTAAGGAAGGTCTTGATAATAGCCGACTTCAAAAAATGCTTTATAAATATGCATTTCATCCTATATTTATATGATAATCCACTGATATTCAACGAATAATTCAAAATTCTAACATTAAAATTCAAATTTTTAGTTATTTTTTCAAAAATATTTATTGATGGCATCATTAAATCCACTTGGTACTGCTCTTGATTTAAGACGAGCTAAACACTTGCTTAGGCGGGCTACCTTTAACTTTAGCAAAGCGCAGCTTGACACTTTTGTTGGCATGTCTGCAACCGATGCGGTAAATAGTTTAACAGGCAATCCAGCTAATATATTACCGGAACCCTATGATCCACTACCCGACGGAGCTCCTGATGGGTATTGGACCTCTTCAACAGAATTACCAAACTCTTTTGGCGGGCAATCAAGAAAACGGGCACTAGTAACCGCATGGTGGTGGTATAATGCTATAAATCAAACCACACTAAAACACAAATTGTCGTTTTTCCTACATACCAGCTTTACGGTAGGAAAAGATTCAGGAACCGGAGCAGCCACTTTTTTTTATGACCATATCAGGTTATTAGATTTTTATGCACTTGGAAACATTAAAGACCTGGCTAAAAAAATAACGCTGGATAATGCCATGCTTGACTATTTAGATAATACTCAAAATAATAAAAACAACCCTAATGAAAATTATGCCAGAGAGTATTTAGAGCTCTTTACTATCCTAAAAGGAGAACAAGCAGGAGAAGGCAATTACACCAATTATACCGAAGTTGATGTACAACAGGCTGCTAAGGTATTTTCGGGGTTTAAAAAACGATCAGACCGTAGCACTATTGATTCAGACACCAATATCCCTTCAGGTTATGCTAACATTGGACAACATGATCAAAATGATAAGACTTTTAGTAGCGCCTTTAACAACCAGGTAATCACAGGCAGAGATACAGCCTCAGGGATGATAGACGAACTTGATGATTTTGTAGAAATGGTTTTTGCACAACGAGAAACAGCAAGGGCTTACTGCCGGAAACTGTACCGATATTTTGTAAAAAGCACCTGGGATGATATAGTTGAAGCTGATATTATTGAACCGCTTGCGCAAACGCTCATTGATAACAATTTTGAAATTTTACCAGTAGTCACACAACTGTTAACCAGCGAGCATTTTTACGACGCTGATGATAGTGATGCTTCTGATGAAATTATTGGAAGTATTATAAAAAGTCCGCTTCAAATGTTTAGTGAACTCTGTACCATGTTTGAGGTGAGTTACCCTGACCCATCTGGTGAAGCCTTGAATTTTTATAGAAATTTCTTTCATAAGTTCGTTCATAATGTTTATTTCAAAACAGCTGGTATGGAGTTATACAATCCGGACTCTGTAGCTGGCTATCCGGCATACTACCAAGAACCAAGCTTTGATAGAATTTGGTTCTCATCCAATACCATTATTGGACGCTACAAGCTTATAACAAGTTTTATTTTAGGGAAGAACACCATTACCTCAGGTAATATTTATGCTCAAATTGATACTGTTCTTTTTGCCAAGAATAAAACCACAACCCCATCAGACCCCAATCTGCTCATCTCTGAAATTGCAGATTTACTCTATCCGGAGTCTATAGATACAGACAGAATTAATTACTTTAAAACATTTTTAGTTGATGAAGGCTTCCCTGATTATTATTGGGTCGGAACCTGGAGTCAATACCTCAATGATAATGATGACACCACTGTAAGAAGTCGGCTTGACGCTCTAATAACCGCTATGGTCAATGCAGCAGAATTTCAATTAATGTAACCTGATAAAGGTCACCCTTAAAGATGTTATAATGAAAAGAAGACATTTTATAAAACTTTCGGCATCAGCTTCAGTGGCAGGTTTAACGCCTATCCAACTTCAGGCTGCATTAAAGTCTTTTGTGCCTTACATGGCTTGTCCGGATATTTCAAATAGAAAATTGGTACTTATAAATTTAGCCGGGGCCAATGACGGCTTAAATACTATCGTTCCATTAAATCAATATGATACTTATAGTAATTTAAGACCCACCATAAAAGTTCCGGAATCGGGGTTAAGTAAATATATAACACTGGATGCCACGCTACAGGACAATCAACAAATAGGCCTAAACCCGGCACTTACCGGTTTTAAATCACTTTATGATAAGGGTTGGTTACGTATTATGCAATCTGTTGGCTATCCGTCACAAAATAAAAGCCATTTTAAGTCTACCGATTTATATTTGACTGGAAACGACGGCAACAGTATCTTAAATGGTACAGATACCGGTTGGATGGGACGCTTTATGGAACAGTATTATGCAGATTTAATAGTAGAGACCTTTCCATTGGCCGTTGAAATTGGTTCCAATAAAACCTCACTGGGGTTTCATGCCGAAGAAGCCCATGGCCTATCCTTAAATATTACAGGACAAGATCCTGCCGGTTTTTATAGTGTCCTTAGCGGATTAGGAGGGTTACCTCCTACAAATATCCCTGATTCTGATTATGGAAAACAATTAGAATTTATTAATAATACAGATACCTTATCCAATACCTATGCCGAATCCATATCCAGTGCCTTTAACGGTGGTCAAAATGATGTCACTTATCCGGATACTGATTTATCGAACCAGTTAAAAACAGTGGCGCGTTTGATAAGTGGTGATCTGGGTTCAAAAATATATATGGTGAGAATTTCAGGTTTTGACACCCATAACTCCCAGGTACAAGGGATTGGAGATATTACAGGGAGGCATCACAGCTTGCTTACCGAATTATCCGGAGCCCTTGAAGCCTTTATGAACGATTTGGATGGTCAAAACATAGCCGATGATATTGTTGGTGTGACCTTTTCAGAATTTGGAAGAAAGGCCAGGGAAAATGGTAATTTTGGCACAGACCATGGGGAGATAGCCCCCATGTTTGTTTTTGGAAAGCCGGTAGCCGGAGGTGTTTCAGGGACTAATCCCGACTTAACAGAAGCCACAAGTTCTAACAATTACCAAATACAAACGGTTCAGTATGACTACAGGCAAACCTTTGCTACCCTGCTTCAAAACTTTTTAGGAGCCGATAACGCCGTTATTGACGCAACATTTTTCAACCATACGCTAAATGACAGTTTTACTAATATGAAACTGGATGACATTTTAAAAGCAGAATTTAAACTTAGTAATGAGTGCTTTAATGGCAATTTATCTCCCAATGCACCTACTACCGAAGAAAAGCGTTGGTTAGTTTATCCTAATCCGTTTAGGGATACTGTTAATATTTCAGGAATAGATGATGATGAATCTATAGCTTATAGGATTTATAACAGTTCCGGAATATTATTAATCAATGCAATTGGTAACATTATTAATGGAAAACTAAGCTTGAATTTATTCCATTTAAGTAACGGTGTATATATTTTTGAAATTGTAGCTACCGGTAAAAAGGAAATCCATAAAGTAATCAAAATTTAAATTGTAGTATATTTGTACTATGCTGTTTTTAAGAAAAATACAAAGCCTTATCGGTGTTTTACTGCTACTCATAAGTTTAGTGTCATTTTCGGGTTTTGTTGGAACGACTTCTAAACCCCAAAGGCCGCAAACCGAGCTTGTCCATCAAAATAACCAAAAACTTACCGTTGAGGACAGCCCTTATAAAGCCCTTAGCAAAACCTTAAAAATACCGGTTAATCAATACACCGTTTTTACTTTTAAATGGTTTTTAACCGTCCATACTTTTGATTTTTCAGTAACACTAAAATCTCAAAAAGAAGCGGTATTACAGTTTTTGGATTATCAGCATGAGGAACAACATCTTATTGCTAAAACTACCCATAGCAATTATCTGGGCTTCAATATAGAGTAATATCATTTTTTGTCTGCGATCTCTTAGCAGTCAACCCACATTTAATATTTAAATCTAAAAAGAATTCCTGAAAAAGGAACTCTATATGCCATCAATCTATTTGATGACATCTCATATTACATATATCTATGAAGACTTTAAAGAAAGCCTTAAGACTTGTAGCTTTAATCCTTATGGTAGCCTTAGCCTCCGCATTACCGGTACCTATCACATTTTATAGAAAAGATAACACACCTAAATTTAAAATTGAACAGGTTGATAAAAACGAGGAGGAAATAGGGAAAGAAACTGACAAAGTCATTTTTTAACACTTGATTTTAGATTAAATTCATTTTACAACCTACAAAAACCATTGGCACAGACCTTTAGCTTAACCGTTTTATGTATGTGAAGATTGCCTTAATAAATAAGACATAGCCAAATCTGTAACCTGAGATTCTTCCTTTCTAGGTGTTGCTAATAAAACATCAGTAGAAAACTTATTATCTAAATCTAAAAATGATAATTCCGGATAAATATGACTCTTTTTCAAACTACTTGGCACAATAGAAACTCCTAAACCATTTTTTACTAATTGAATTATAGAATTAATATTATTTGACTCATGAACAACATTTGGCATAAATCCATATTGAGAGCAAATTTCAAGAAGAGAATTATAATATGCAGGGGCATAGTCTTTATTGAAAAAGACAAAAATCTCATTTTTCAAATCAGCTAAGTCCTCAATGCATTCCATTCTAGTTAATTTGTTATTAAAAACTAATGAATAGGAGTCCTTAAACCACAATACCGATGTGATTTTTTCAGATATCAGAGGTCCCCTTATAATCGCTAAATCTAATTTACTTTGTTCTAATGCTAAGATTTGTTTTTCAGTAGAAACTTCGTATAATTTAATATTCAGATAAGGATATTTACTTGTTAAGAATTGAACAAGCCTAGTAACAGTACCTGAAAAGGTAGAACTTATATATCCAATTCTGTATTCTCCACTTACATTTTCTGAGATTTTTTTAGTTTTTAAAACTATTGACTCTAAGTCTTGTAATTGAATGACTATTTCTTTCTTAAAATATCTGCCTGCTTCGGTTAGTGTGACTTTTTTGTTGCTTCTCTCAAATAGTTTAGCTCCAATTTCATTTTCAAGTTCTTTTATTTGTCTACTTAAAGGTGGTTGAGAAATAAAAAGTTTTTCTGAAGCCTTAGTAAAGTTTAATTCTTCCGCTACAGCCAAAAAATATCTTAAGTGTCTTAATTCCATAATGATACTTTTAAAGTATTATTAATTAACAAATTAAGTCTTTTTAAAGCAAATAAAAAACAAATACATTTGAAAATCATTTAAATCTTAAGACGATGAATAAATCAACAGTAGAAGAAATTAAAGAACGGTTTGATAATGATGTTGAACGATTTTCTAATCTGGATACTGGTCAAGTTGCAACAATTGATGCTCAAATATCTCTTGAGCTTTTAACCGAAACTTCTAAAAGAATAAAACCTAATGCTCAAAGTTTATTAGATATTGGTTGCGGTGCAGGAAATTACAGTTTAAAAATGTTAGGTAAAATTCCCGACCTACATTGTACTTTGGTTGATTTGAGTAAACCTATGTTAGATAAAGCAAAAGAAAGAGTTTCAACTAAAACAAGTAATTCAGTAGAAATCATTCAAGGGGACATCCGAGAAGTGGATTTGAAAGAAAATAGTTTTGACATCATATTGGCTGGAGCAGTATTACATCATTTGCGTGACGATAAAGATTGGGAAACAACATTCAAAAAACTATATAATCTACTTAAACCGGGAGGATGCTTGATGATTTCAGATTTAATAAGCCAAGAGACCCATGCGGTACATAAATACACCTGGGAACGTTATGGTGATTATTTAGAGAGTATAGATGGAAAAGAATACAGAAAAAAGGTCTTAGACTATGTAGAAAAAGAAGACTCTCCTAGATCAATGACCTATCAGTTAGAATTAATGAAAAAGTCAGGGTTTAGAAAAACCGAAATCTTACATAAGAATATGTGTTTTGGTGCTTTTGGAGGTATAAAATAGTCTACATACAACAATGCATAAAAAACATTGGTCAGTATTAAACCAAAAGCTATGTGCGTATTTGCAAAGTTCCCAATGCGAAACGCACCTCTTATTATCAGCTCTACATCCGTTCAGGAACCTGAATTCCTAACAAACCAAACGCATTTTTAATGGTGTTTGCTACTGTGTTAGATAGTTGTACTCTAAATGTTTTCTCATTATCATTGTCAGCACCTAAAATAGAGACATTTTGATAGAAAGAGTTAAAGGCCTTGACCAAATCATAGGTATAGTTTGCAATTAAGGCCGGACTATGGTTTTCTGCAGCATTTTGAATAACCTCCGGGAATAATTGGAGTTGCTTTAGCAGTTCTTTCTCTTTTTCGTGTAATGTTAATTCAACCTCACTCAATTTGACATGAGTACTTAAATTGGCTTTTCTTAAAATAGATTGGATTCTGGCATAGGTATATTGAATAAAAGGTCCTGTATTCCCTTGAAAGTCAATGGACTCTTTAGGATCAAACAAAATACGCTTTTTAGGATCTACCTTTAAGATATAATATTTTAAAGCCCCTAAACCAATAGTTCTATAAAGCTCTTTTTTCTCAGATTCAGAATATCCATCAAGTTTACCCAATTCTTCTGAGATCACTTCAGCTGTTTTGGCCATATCTGTAATCAAATCATCAGCATCAACTACAGTACCCTCTCTACTTTTCATTTTTCCGCTAGGCAGATCTACCATACCATAACTTAAATGATATAAGTTTTTAGCCCACTCAAAACCAAGCTTTTTTAGAATTAAAAACAACACCTGAAAATGATAATCCTGTTCATTACCAACCGTATAAACCATACCACCAACATCAGGATGATCCTTAATTCTTTGAATAGCCGTACCAATATCCTGGGTCATATATACAGCGGTACCATCGGCCCGTAATACTATCTTTTTATCCAGTCCCTCATCGGTTAAATCACACCATACCGACCCATCGTCTTCTTTATGAAACACTCCGGAACTTAAACCTTCTGTAACAAACTCTTTTCCTAACAAATAGGTCTTACTTTCATAATACAACACATCAAAGTCTACTCCCAGGTTCTTATACGTTTCATCAAAACCGTCATAAACCCAACCATTCATTTTTTCCCAAAGAGTCACAACGGCTTTATCTCCCGATTCCCATTTGCGAAGCATTTCCTGTGCTTCCAATAAAATAGGAGCACTCTTTTTAGCGACTTCCTCATCAGTGCCCTGGGCCACTAAATCCTGAATTTCTTTTTTGTATTCCTGATCAAATTTTACATAATAATTTCCAACCAGTTTATCTCCTTTCAAACCTGTATTCTCCGGAGTTTTACCATTTCCAAATTTTTCCCAGGCCAGCATACTTTTACAAATATGAATGCCCCGGTCATTAATAATCTGGGTTTTATAAACCTTCTTTCCTGAAGCCTTTAAAATTTCAGACACACTATAACCTAAAAGGTTATTTCTAATGTGCCCCAAATGTAAGGGCTTATTGGTGTTTGGTGATGAATATTCCACCATGATAGCCTTATCTTCTGTATTTGGCTGAACAAGTCCAAAGTCCTCCTCATCTTTAATGCCATCAAAAAAGTTGATATAATACGAATCACTTATCTCAACATTTAAAAAGCCTTTAACCACATTGTATGCTTTAACATCTGCTATTTTTTCAACCAAATATTGTCCTATGGTTTCCCCTATTTGAACCGGGTTACCTTTAATAAAACGCAACATAGGAAAAACAACAACCGTAATATCTCCGGCAAACTCTTTTCTGGTGGCCTGGAATTCTATAGATTCCAGTTCTATATTGAAACTGGATTTAACCGCCTGTTTTACATAATTTGATAAGGTATCCTGAAGACTCATTTACAATGTATTTTAAGCCTGCAAAGATAACAAGATTTTTACGTTTTTCCAGTAATTAGAACAAAGCTAAATCAGGGCTTCTTTCACATACCCCCCTAAACCCCTTAATTTAAACTAACAAATTGACCGTCAGTTATTTACGCAAAATCTGAAAAATATTAAAATTTAAACGTGCATTTCATCGACAAAAGTGCTTTTTTTCTATGATTTTTACCGTTCATCTATTCGTCGATTTTTATGCGATTTTTGGGGCCTCATTTCGTCTAATTTATTGGTATTAAATCCTAAAAATTAGATTTTAAAGTGCCTTTTTCCAACTTTTGTTAGGTAAAGCTATTATATCCATGAAAGTGGAAACTAACAAACTAATAATTACAACGTAATAAAGTCATCTTATTTTTCCCTCAATTTAAGACATTTTATAGCTTTATTTATGGTTGTTTTTTAACTGTTATATGAGGAGAATAATTACTTTGGTGATCTTGTTAACTATTTCTATTGGTTTTTCACAAACTAATGATATAGATAGTCTTGCGCTGGAGTTAGCTTTTCAAAATCAAGACTCCTCAAAAGTTGACACGTCTTTAAACCTTATTAAATCCTTATACGAAATCCAGGATTATGACAGGGCCTTAAAGTATATTATAGAAAGTGAAAAACTTTCCAACACCTTAAGTTACGAACAAGGCATTGCCGAAATCACTTACTACAAAGCTTTGATCTATGCTGAAAAAGATGATTATATCAATGCCGTTAGTGGTTATGAAAAATCAAAATCATTATTCAGTAGATTAAAGGATACTCTAGGTGTAGCCAAAGTAAACAACAGCATTGGTTTAATAGAAATAAAAAGAGGCAACTATAATAAGGGCTTACAATTCTCGTTGGCTGCAATAAAAGAGCTTGAAAAAAGGCGACTGGTTAATGAACTCAATATAGCCTATAGCAATTTAGCAAGAGCATATTATAACATTCATGCTAATGATAAAGCCCTGGAGTTTTATTTAAAAGCCTTATCTATTCAAGAGCAATTGAATGACGTTAAAGGTATTAATGATTCCAGTATTAAATTAGCTGAGCTTTATTCCAACAAAAAAGAACATAGAAGGGCCGTTGACTTCTATGAAAAAGTATTACAAAGTGAAGTTTCAAAAAATGACTCTGTTCGTGGACTAATATTACCTAAACTTGGTGGAGAATATCTAAAGTTTAACGATTATGATAAAGCCTCAAAATATTTAGTACAGGGGTATAATATCAATATAAAAGGTAAAAATGATGCCGGGTTACTCATAGCTTTAAATAACCTGGGAGATTTAAATTTACGGCAAAATAGATTGGTTTTAGCTGAAAAACAACTTCTTCAAGCCGGCGAAATTGCAAAAAATATTGACAATAAAACGGAATTGTTAAGACATTATAAGTTGATGAAGTCTTTAGATTCTATTAGAAAACGGTTTGACAGAGCTTTTGTCTGGCAGCGTGAATATTATGAGTTGAATAATAGCCTAAAGAAAAAAGAAGTTTTTGTAAATACTAAAATAGAGACCCCGGGTGAATTAGAATTATCTACTGATTTTGATCCTCCTGCACTAAATAATAATACTGAACAAGTAGCACAAACAACTACTGACGAAAATGCTTTAGAAACCAGTAGACGGTTTGATAAATTCAAGTTAATATTTTACGCCTTACTAGCTGCACTAGCCATTGTTTCAACTTTTTTAGTCTTAATTTATTTAAAACGCAACAACAACATTAAGTATACCCAGGAACTGGAAGAGAAAAACATTAAAATTGAATTACAAAATGAAGCGTTTTTAGAACAGACTAAACACCTGGAAAATGTGAATAATGTTAAAGACAAACTATTCTCTATTGTTTCTCATGACCTAAAGGATTCACTATCTTCCATAAACGGCTTCATTGATCTTTTAAAAGATGGGTCTTTATCCAGAGAAGAATTTGATAATTTAATTCCTGAATTAAGTGAGAATGCCAATAATGCCTCCTTACTTTTATTCAACTTACTTAACTGGTCAAAATCACAAATGCAATCTCTTGAACCTAAGCCTAGTTTATTTGACATTCAGGAAGTTTTTGAAAGTAAAGTAAAACTTATTGAACAACGTATTGAGAATAAAGGAATTACCTTGGTTGATCATTCATTGAGGGATTTTGCATATGCGGATAGAAGTATGTTTGAAATTGTTGTTCAAAACTTGCTTGCTAATGCCTTAAAATTCTGTAAAAGCGGTGATACTATTACAATTTCAAATCATATCAGTAACGGAAGTTGTATTATAAGTGTTGCTGATACAGGTATTGGCATTTCAAAACAGAATATGGATAAGCTCTTTAAAAACAGTTCATTCACCACTATGGGAACCGATAATGAAAAAGGCACCGGTTTAGGGCTTTCTATTTGCAAGGAATTGGTTGAACTAAATAATGGTAAAATATGGGTAGAAAGTACACAAGGCGTTGGCAGTACATTCTATGTACAATTGCCTAAATCAAGGCCTTCATCTTAATTATATTTAAAAGCAACTAAGATTTAGGTAAAAACACTTCGGCCATCATACAACGAGCACTTCCACCGCCACAAGCTTCAATAGTATCTAAAGAACTAGACAATATATTTGTATGCTTTTCTAATGTAGAAATTTGAACCTTTGTTAAAGAATTATATGCAGCTTGACTCATAACCAAAACCAACGCATCATTCTTACCTTTTACTTGTAACATATTACCAGCAAAGTTATTCACTTGATCTTCAGTTATAGCTACTATTTCTTTGCCGTCTTCTTTAAGGTGCTTGATTACATTTTTGCGTTCTTTCTTATTATCAATACTATCTAAACAAATAACAGCAAAAGTTTCTCCTAAACACATCATAACATTGGTATGATATATGGACATCCTATCTCCATTTACGGTTTGATTAGCCGTGAAAACAACAGGAGTATATTCAAAATCTTCACAAAATTCTATAAACAAATCTTCATCTGCTCGGGGAGACAATGCACAATACGCTTTTCTATTAACACGGTCTAATAATACGCTTCCAGTTCCCTCAAGAAATACGTTTTCTTCTTCTGCACTGGTATAATCAACTATTTGATTTATAGCAAAACCCTCTTTTTCCAACTCAATTAGAACATCTTCACGGCGCTCAACACGTCTGTTTTCAGCAAACATAGGATACAAGCCTACATTACCATTTTCGTGAAATGACACCCAGTTATTCGGGAAGATGGAGTCTGGCGTGTCAAACTCATGGGTATCATTTACAACCACAACCCGTACTCCTATAGCTCGTAATTTTTCTACATAAGCATCAAACTCCTGCTGTGCTTTTGCATTAACCGTCTCCGGCATCATGGCTTCTAAAACCTTTTGATAATAGTTATTTACAGCAGTCTGCTCATTCATTCTAAAGCTTACAGGACGTACCATTAAAATGGTATTTGTAGTTTGTTGCATAGTCTTAAAAATTTATGATAAAAGTATAACTATTTCTTGTAATAAATGGTCATTATCTTTCTGGTGCTCACTTAATTTATCTGCAAAATTGAGATACCTTCTTTGACTTTAGGAGCAAAGCGTTAAAATACTTTATGACTCTAAAGCTAATCTCTAAAAAGTGGCATTGTAGTACACCTTAATAAACCTTCCTGCTTACCAATCTCTGCATAAGGGACTTCTTCAACTGTAAATCCTTGTGCTCTCAGCCAATGGTTTAATCTGGTAAAGTTTTGTTCTGAAATAATTACATCTTCAGAAATTGAAAACACATTACTGTTCATATCATACATTTCATCTTTTGTGATTTCAAAGATGTTTTCTTTTCCAAAGAAATTGACTAACCATTCATATTCTTTTTCAATTAAGAATCCGTTTTTATGAATGATGGCCTTGCCTTTTCCTATGGGGTTGAAACAACAATCTAAATGCAATGCATTTTCTTTAGGGTTGGTATTTGATTTACGAAGCTCAAATGATTTTATTGTTTTATGAGGAAACAATTCTTGTATAGCTATCACGGCATCCGTATTGGTTCTTGCTGTTATATAGCTAGCATAATCATCTCCAGAATAAGTTCCGATAAAAATATGGTCATTCCATGGCATCACATCACCACCCTCTACATGACAGGCTTCTGGTAATATAATCCGTTTATCCGGATCTACCTGATTCCATATATAATCAATAGCATGAACCTCTTCTTCTCTATGGGGTAAAATATTGGCTTCAATCATGATATCATCAATCACAAAGGCGATATCTCTTGAAAAAATCTGATTGCAGTCTTTAATAACATCCGGCCTGTAAACCTCTACATCATATTTTTTGAAGACGTTCAATACAGCTTCCAGTTCTTTAATCATATTCGCTTCCATAGGATATGTTCCTGCTTTTATGTGTTCAATACTTTTGGGATCATAACAATCCTCTATATTTGGTATGGGGCCATTACTTTGGGCTGTACCAAGAACCACAGAGCGTAATCTCGAGGTCTCGTTTTTCACATTTAATTTCAACATACTTTATATCAAAAAATGTTTGCTAATTAAAGGTTCAAAACTAACAATAATTACACAGTTTTTAAATTATTTTCAAAAATATTAGCATAAAAAAGAAAAGTTTCATGAAAACATCATGAAACTTAACAATTCTTTAAACTTATTCAGTTGTTATCTTTCTTCAACCGGAACAAATTTTCTTTCGGTCTCGCCTATATAAACTTGTCTTGGTCTTCCAATTGGTTCTTTACGTAAACGCATTTCTCGCCATTGTGAAATCCAACCCGGTAACCTACCAATGGCAAACATTACTGTAAACATCTCTGTAGGAATCCCCATAGCTCTGTAAATAATACCAGAATAAAAATCTACGTTAGGATATAGTTTTCTATCTACAAAATATGGATCTTCTAAAGCCTCTTTTTCTAATCCTTTTGCTATATCTAAAATAGGATCATCAATCCCTAAGTCATGTAGCACCTGATCTGCAGCTTTCTTAATAATTTTAGCTCGAGGGTCAAAGTTTTTATAAACACGATGACCAAAGCCCATCAATCTAAATGGGTCGCTCTTATCTTTAGCTTTTGCCATATACTTTTTAGTATCACCGCCATCAGTTTGTATTGCCTCAAGCATTTCTAAAACGGCTTGATTAGCTCCTCCATGAAGTGGTCCCCATAATGCAGAAATCCCAGCAGATAATGAAGCAAATAATCCCGCATGTGATGAGCCCACAATTCTAACTGTTGAAGTAGAACAATTCTGCTCATGATCTGCATGTAGAATCAATAACTTATCCATAGCATCAACCAACACTTGATTCTGCTCATAAGTTTTATTAGGCTTAGCAAACATCATTTTTAGAAGGTTTTCCACATAACCTAAAGAATCATCACCATAATCTAATGGTAACCCTTGTTTTTTACGCATTGTCCATGCCACAAGCACAGGCATTTTACCAAGAATTCTAACTACCGATTTATACATATCTTCCTCAGAATTTACATCTACAGAAGAGGGGTTAAAAGCGGTTAATGCACTTGTTAATGAAGAAATTACTCCCATGGGGTGTGCAGACTTAGGAAAAGCCTCTAAAATTTTCTTTACATCTTCATCTACAACTGATTCCGCTTTGATATCATCATGAAACTTATCGTTCTGTTCTTTTGTTGGTAATTCACCAAAAATCAATAAATAGGCAACCTCTAAAAAATCAACTCTTTCAGCTAATTCTGCTATATCATACCCTCTATATCTTAAAATACCTTTTTCTCCATCTAAGAATGTAATAGCACTTTCGCAAGAACCTGTATTTTTATACCCTGAATCAAGAGTAATTACACCGTTAGTTGTTGCTCTAAGTTTTGAAATATCAATTGCAACTTCATTTTCTGAACCCTTTACTAAAGGAAATTCATGCTTTTTTCCATCAATTTCAATCGTAGCTGTATTTGCCATATGCTTTTTGTGAATTAATTTTGTTTTTGCGGAACGCTAAATTACGAAATATACCCCTATTTTTAAAGATTATTCCGAATGTTTTAATCAATTAACATATTGTCAAAATTGATACTAAATAAAAAAGCGATTATTAAAAAATAATCGCTTTTTTATTTATAATTCAATGTAATTCTTATTTTATCTTGAATGCCTTTTCTTGTGGAAAATAAGCAACATCACCTAGTTCTTCTTCAATTCTAAGTAACTGGTTATATTTTGCCATACGATCACTACGAGATGCAGATCCTGTTTTAATTTGACCACAGTTTAAAGCTACTGCTAAATCTGCAATGGTATTATCTTCTGTTTCTCCTGAACGGTGAGACATTACTGAAGTATAACCTGCATTCTTAGCCATATTTACAGCTGCTATAGTTTCTGTTAAAGACCCTATCTGGTTTACCTTGATTAGGATTGAGTTTGCAATACCATTTTCAATACCTCTTGATAAACGCTCTACATTAGTAACAAATAAATCATCACCAACTAATTGCACTTTATCTCCAACTAACTCTGTTAAATAACCCCAACCTTCCCAGTCGTTTTCATCCATACCATCTTCAATAGAAATAATTGGGTATTTAGAAGTTAGTTCGGCTAAATATTCTGCTTGCTCTTTACTTGTTCTTACAACACCAGTATCTCCCTCAAATTTCTTATAGTCATATTTTCCATCAACAAAAAATTCAGCTGAAGCACAATCTAAAGCGATCATAATTTCATCACCGAATTTGTATCCTGCGTTTTCAACAGCTTTAGCAATTGTATCTAAAGCATCCTCTGTTCCGCCTTCTAAGTTTGGAGCAAACCCTCCTTCATCACCAACAGCAGTACTTAAATTTCTGTCGTGTAATACTTTTTTAAGGTTGTGGAAAATCTCAGTACCCATTTGCATGGCATGAGTAAAATCTTTAGCCTTTACCGGCATGATCATAAACTCCTGAAATGCGATTGGAGCATCACTGTGAGAACCTCCATTAATAATATTCATCATTGGTACAGGTAGTGTATTTGCTGAAACACCTCCTACATACCTGTATAATGGCATATTTAACTCATTAGCAGCAGCCTTAGCTACAGCTAAAGACACTCCTAAAATGGCATTAGCCCCTAATTTTGATTTATTTGGTGTTCCATCTAAATCAATCATTATTTTATCAATAAGGTTTTGTTCAAAAACCGAAACTCCTAATAATTCTTCTGCAATTACAGTATTTACATTTTCAACAGCCTTTAAAACAGCTTTGCCCATATAAGCATCTCCACCATCTCTTAATTCTACAGCTTCATGTTCTCCAGTTGATGCTCCTGACGGCACAGCAGCTCTTCCTAATATATGGCTCTCAGTTACTACATCTACTTCAACGGTTGGATTTCCTCTTGAATCCAGGATTTGTCTCGCATGGACATTAATTATTGCGCTCATAATTGCTTTGTTTTTTATACTTTTTATCGCCTCAAATTTACGGCTAAATCTTGTTTGTTTTGAGATGTTTTTGAAGAAATTAACAAAATATCATCTATAACGTTTTAGTAAAACAAAACCTCAATAAAAGCCAACTGTTATTGAGGTTTTGAACATTTTCTATTTCTTGATATTTTCTATGAACTGATCAAAGAGATAAGATGAATCATGTGGTCCCGGACTTGCCTCTGGGTGGTACTGAACAGAGAATACATTCTTATTTTTCATAGCCAATCCTGCTACTGTATTATCATTTAAATGCACATGTGTGACTTCTAACTCCGGATTTGCTTCTGCTTCTTCCCTATTTACTGCAAATCCATGATTTTGTGACGTGATCTCGCCTTTACCCGTAATCATGTTCTTTACAGGGTGATTAATACCTCTATGCCCATTATGCATTTTATAAGTTGAAACACCATTTGCCCGGGCAATCACCTGATGTCCTAAACAAATACCAAATAAAGGTAAATCTCTTTTTATAATCTCTTTAGCAACTTCCTGAGCTTCAATTAATGGTTCCGGGTCTCCAGGTCCATTTGATAAAAAGTATCCATCCGGATTAAATGCTTCTAAATCTTCAAACTTGGAATTGTATGGAAATACTTTTATATAAACATCTCTGCTTGCAATATTTCTAAGGATATTCTTTTTAATCCCTATATCTAATGCTGCTACTTTGTAAGTTGCATTTTCATCTCCAAAATAGTAGGGTTCTTTAGTGGACACTTTTGAAGCTAATTCTAAACCTTCCATATTGGGTACTTCAGACAATTGCTTCTTTAAACCTTCTATATTATCTACCTCTGTTGATATAACGGCATTCATAGCTCCGTGGTCTCTAATGTAGCTTACTAAAGCTCTTGTATCTACATCTGATATAGCTAATAGATTATTCTTGTCTAAGAAGTTTTCTAAAGAATCATCAGCCGCATCTCTGGAATATTCATAACTAAAATTTTTAACTATTAGCCCGGCAATTTTAATTGAGTCAGACTCCACCTCATCAACATTAGTACCGTAGTTTCCAATATGTGCATTGGTAGCTACCATTAATTGACCATAGTATGAAGGGTCTGTAAAGATCTCCTGGTAACCTGTCATTCCTGTGTTAAAACAAACTTCACCAAATGATGTTCCTTGTTTATTACCTACTGCCTTACCATGGAAAATTGTGCCATCTGCAAGAAGTACGATGGCTTTTTGTCTTTTTTGATATTTCATTTTTTTCGAAAAGTTTTACAAAATTGCACAAAAAAAAGGATAAACTAAAATAGTTTATCCTTTATATTTTAAATGCTTATCAACATTTATTCTTCTTCGTTTGATGCCTGAGTTTCAACTGGAGCAGCAGCAACTGGTTTAGAACCACCTCTTCTACTTCTTCTTGTTGTTTTCTTCTTAGCTTTTCCTGCATTGTAGATCTCGTTATAATCAACAAGTTCTATCATTGCCATATCAGCATTATCACCTAAACGATTTCCTAGTTTAATAATTCTAGTATAACCTCCTGGTCTGTCTCCAACTTTTACAGCTACATCTCTGAATAATTCAGTAACGGCTTCTTTTTGTCTAAGGTTAGCCATAACAATACGTCTGTTATGCGTTGTATCAACTTTAGATTTAGTAATCATTGGCTCAACAAATTGTTTTAAAGCTTTTGCTTTTGCAACCGTTGTATTGATACGTTTATGCTCAATTAATGAACATGCCATATTTGCCAACATTGCTTTTCTGTGAGCAGTCTTTCTACCTAAGTGGTTTACTTTTTTTCCGTGTCTCATGACATTTAAATTTAATCATCTTGCTTCAACTCACTATTGAGGAGCAAATTATGATTTGTTAATCTTTATCTAATTTATATTTGCTTAAATCCATTCCAAAGTTTAAACCTTTAACATTAACAAGCTCTTCCAGCTCTGTTAAAGATTTTTTACCAAAGTTTCTGAATTTCATTAAATCATTTTTATTGAATGATACTAAATCTCCTAAAGTATCAACTTCAGCTGCTTTTAAACAGTTAAGCGCACGTACAGATAAATCCATATCGATTAGCTTTGTTTTAAGCAATTGTCTCATATGAAGTGATTCTTCATCATAAGTTTCAGTTTGTGCAATCTCATCAGCTTCTAAAGTGATACGCTCATCAGAGAATAACATGAAGTGATGAATCAAAGTTTTTGCACCTTCTGTTAAAGCATCTTGTGGTGTGATTGAACCATCTGTAATGATTTCAAAAACTAATTTTTCATAATCCGTTTTTTGCTCAACACGATAGTTTTCAATGCTGTACTTAACATTTTTTATAGGTGTATAAACTGAATCTGTAAAAATTGTACCTATTGGTGCAGAAGCTTTCTTATTTTCTTCAGCAGGAACATATCCTCTACCTTTTTCAATAGTGATTTCCATATTTAGGTTCACTTTAGGATCTAAGTTACAGATTACTAATTCTGTATTTAATACCTGGAATCCTGAAATGAATTTTTGGAAGTCTCCGGCTGTAATTCTATCCTGTCCTGAGATTGAGATAGAGATTGATTCATTATCAACATCCTCAATTTGTCTTTTGAAGCGTACTTGCTTTAAGTTTAAGATGATTTCTGTTACATCTTCAACTACACCAGCGATTGCCGAAAATTCATGATCTACACCCTCAATTCTAACCGATGTTATTGCAAATCCTTCTAAAGAAGACAATAAAACTCTTCTTAATGCATTACCTACTGTTAAACCGTAACCAGGCTCTAATGGTCTGAATTCGAATTTACCTTCGAAATCAGTAGAGTCAATCATGATTACTTTGTCGGGCTTTTGAAAATTAAATACTGCCATAATTTTATTTCTTCGTTTTAATTGTTATTTAGTTGCGCGGTTTATAAGTTTGAAGAAGTACAAATAAACCCTTTGGCTAAATACCAATGTTGTTAATTTATTATTTAGAGTATAATTCGACGATGAATTGCTCGTTTATGTTTTCCGGAATTTGAATTCTTTGAGGAACAGAAACATAAGTTCCTTGTTTTGTATCATCGTTCCAAGTAATCCACTCATAAACATTACTTGAGTTAGAAAGTGATCTTTCTATAGCCTCAAGTGATTTTGATTTTTCTCTTACAGCAACAACATCTCCCGCTTTTAATTGGTAAGAAGGTATGTTTACTAACTCTCCATTTACTGTAATGTGTCTGTGAGATACTAATTGTCTTGCACCACTTCTAGTTGGAGCAATTCCCATTCTGAATACTACATTGTCTAATCTAGATTCACAAAGTTGTAATAAAACCTCACCAGTAATTCCTTGTGCTGCTCTTGCTTTTTTAAACAACCCTCTAAACTGACGCTCTAAGATACCATAGGTATACTTAGCTTTTTGCTTTTCTTGAAGTTGGATTGCGTACTCAGATTTCTTTCCACGTCTTCTGTTGTTTCCGTGTTGACCTGGAGGGTAATTTCTTTTTTCGAATGACTTATCGTCTCCGAAGATAGCTTCGCCAAATTTACGAGCTATTTTAGTTTTAGGACCAGTATATCTTGCCATTTTAAAATTTGTTTTGAGAGTGATTATGAATTAAGGTCTTAATCTTATCCTTCGATAATCGTTGATCTCTCGTTAATACTTGTTAATTATTTTTTTTCAGTTTGCAAATTTACACAAAAAATTAACACCATCTGTAAACCAGATGATATTAATTTCTCTATTTGCTTTATTTATATCGCGTTAGTAAAAACGTGATTAAACTCTTCTTCTTTTTGGTGGACGACATCCATTATGTGGTAATGGAGTAACATCAATAATTTCTGTTACTTCAATCCCGGCATTGTGGATAGAACGAATAGCAGATTCTCTACCATTTCCAGGCCCTTTAACATAAACCTTTACTTTTTTCAATCCAGCTTCTTGTGCTACTCCAGCAGCATCTTCAGCAGCTAATTGAGCAGCGTAAGGCGTGTTTTTCTTTGAACCTCTAAATCCCATCTTACCTGCTGATGACCATGATATTACGTCTCCCTTTTTGTTGGTAAGTGAAATAATGATATTATTGAACGAAGCTGTTACATGAGCTTCTCCAACAGAATCAACTATAACTTTACGTTTTTTTGTGCTTGTCTTTGCCATATTTTCTAGTGCTTAGTTTTAGTGATAGTCGCTAGAATCCTAAACCGTAATTTCAAACAGATTCCTTCCAACGTCTAAAAGACTAAAGACTAAATTTCTAATTTATTAATTATGCTTTTTTCTTGTTAGCAACAGTCTTTCTTCTACCTTTTCTGGTTCTAGAGTTGTTTTTAGTACGTTGACCTCTTAATGGTAAACCAGCTCTGTGACGAATCCCTCTGTAACATCCAATATCCATTAAACGCTTAATGTTTAATTGTGTTTCAGAACGTAATTCACCTTCGATAGTAAAAGCTCCAACAGCTTCACGAATCCCACTAATTTGGTCATCGGTCCAATCTTGAACTTTAGTACTTTCGTCTACTTTAGCTGTTGCTAAAATTTCTTTTGCTCTACTTCTACCTATTCCATAGATATAAGTTAAAGAGATAACTCCTCTTTTGTTTTTTGGTATGTCTACACCTGCAATTCTTGCCATAATTACCCTTGTCTTTGTTTAAATCTAGGATTCTTTTTGTTAATTACGTAAAGTCTTCCTTTTCTACGCACAATCTTACAATCTGCGCTTCTTTTTTTAACTGATGCTCTTACTTTCATCGTATTAGTATCTATAAGTTATTCGAGCCTTAGTTAAATCGTAAGGACTCATTTCTAATTTTACTTTATCTCCTGGTAACAACTTAATGTAATGCATACGCATTTTACCAGAAATGTGTGCCGTCACTATGTGACCATTTTCTAATTCAACACGAAACATAGCATTTGATAATGCTTCTATAATTGTTCCGTCTTGTTCTATTGCTGCTTGTTTTGCCATAGTATAATAATTAAGCTACTGCTTTTCTATTTTTACCTGTCTTCATCAAACCATCATAGTGTCTATTCAACAAATAAGAATTTATTTGCTGCATAGTATCAATTGCAACTCCAACCATAATTAATAATGAGGTTCCACCAAAAAATAATGCCCAACCTTGTTGTACTCCCATTAGCTTAACAATAAGCGCTGGGAACACAGCAATAAGTGCTAAAAACACAGAACCTGGTAAGGTAATTTGAGACATTATTTTATCTAAATATTCAGATGTTTCAGAGCCCGGACGAATACCTGGAATAAAACCACCACTACGTTTTAAATCGTCTGCCATCTTATTTGTAGGTACTGTAATTGCTGTATAGAAGTAAGTAAATACTATAATCAATAAAGCAAAAGTAAGGTTATACCAAAATCCAAACATATCAGAATAGTTAGTCTGCATCCATGCTCCAACAGTTGTTTCCTTTAAGAAAGATGACCCTCCAATTAAACTTGGTACAAACATGATAGCTTGAGCAAATATAATTGGCATAACTCCTGAGGCATTAAGCTTTAATGGTATGTATTGTCTTGATCCTGCCATTGCGCTTTTCTCATAACCGCCAGAAGCCGTTCTTCTTGCGTATTGAACAGCAATCTTTCTTACCCCCATTACTAACATAATAGATGCTAAGATGATTACAAACCAAATAACAAACTCAATTAAAACCATCATTAATCCACCGTTTCCTCCACCTTCTAATCGAGTAGCTGCATTTTGTAAAAATGCTTGTGGTAATGTAGCAATGATTCCAACCATTATTAATAAAGAGATTCCATTACCTATACCTTTATCGGTGATTTTTTCACCTAACCACATCGCAAAAATACACCCTGTTACCAAAATGGTTACTGAAGAGAAATAGAATAAAAATCCTGTTCCTAGTAAAAATGCACTTTGTGGAATACCTAAAGCCGGTAAACTTGCTAAATAACCAGGCGCTTGTAATAAACAGATTGCAATAGTTAACCAACGTGTAATCTGATTTATCTTCTTTTGTCCACTAGCACCCTCTTTTTGCAATTTTTGCAAGTAAGGAATAGCAATACCCATTAACTGTACAACAATAGAAGCAGAAATGTAAGGCATAATACCAAGAGCAAAAACCGAAGCATTAGCAAACGCACCTCCTGTGAAAGCATTAAGCAAACCCAACAGACCTCCATCTGCTTTATCTGCTAAACCTCCTAATTGAGCTGCATCAATACCTGGTAAAACCACTTGAGCACCAAAACGATAAACCAATAACAGACTCAAGGTTACTATGATTCTGTTTCTTAGTTCTTCTATTTTCCAAACATTCTTAATTGATTCTATAATTTTCATACTTGTAATGCGTCTTATATAGTTACAGCTTCTCCTCCTGCAGCTTCTATAGCAGCTTTTGCTGAAGCAGTAAACTTATGAGCAGATACTTTTAATTTTGCTTTTAACTCACCTCTACCTAAAATTTTAACCAGATCATTTTTTCCAGCTAAACGATTAGTAAATAATGTTTCAAAATCTACTGTATCCTTAATTTTCTTATCATCAACCAATTGTTGTAACGTATCTAAATTGATACCTTGATACTCCACGCGGTTAATGTTTGTAAAACCAAACTTAGGAACACGTCTTTGAAGTGGCATTTGCCCTCCTTCAAATCCTAATTTCTTAGAATAACCAGAACGAGATTTAGCTCCTTTGTGACCACGTGTAGCAGTACCACCTTTTCCAGAACCTTGTCCTCTACCTATTCTTTTTCCTTGGCTTTTTACTGAACCTTCTGCAGGTTTTAAATTACTTAAATCCATTTTTCAGTTTATATTTTTAAGCTTCTTCTACAGAAACTAAATGTGAAACTTTAGCAACCATACCAAGTATATTTGGTGTAGCCTCGTGCTCTTTTACTTGACCAATCTTTTTAAGACCTAGAGCTTCTAAAGTTCTTTTTTGTCTTTGCGTACGATTGATTGCGCTTTTAACTTTTGTTACTTTAATCTTTGCCATTTCTGTCTATATTAAGCGTTAAAAACTTGTTCAAGTGTAATACCTCTTTCTCTAGCAATAGTGTTCGCATCTCTTAACTGTAACAAAGCATCAAAAGTTGCTTTCACTACATTATGAGGATTTGAAGATCCCTGAGATTTTGATAATACATCATGTACACCTACAGCCTCAAGAACCGTTCTAACAGCACCTCCAGCAATTACTCCTGTACCAGGAGCAGCAGGGATAATGTTTACTCTGGCTCCACCGTACTTACCTTTTTGCTCATGTGGTAAAGTCCCTTTAATGATAGGGATTCTAACTAAGTTCTTCTTAGCGTCTTCAACAGCCTTTGCAATTGCACTAGCTACATCTTTAGATTTCCCTAAACCTTGACCTACAACACCTGCTTCATCACCAACTACAACAATTGCTGAAAAACCAAATGCTCTACCACCTTTAGTTACTTTAGTAACTCTTTGTACACCAACTAAACGATCTTTAAGATCTAATCCACCTGGTTTTACTAACTCTGCACTTTTATATTTTTGAAACATAATTTCTTAGAATTTTAGTCCTGCCTCTCTAGCTCCTTCTGCTAATTGTTTAACTCTACCGTGGTATAAATAACCACCTCTATCAAAAGAGACAGTTTCTACTCCAGCTTTTAAAGCTTTTTCAGCAAGTGATTTACCTACTAATTTAGCTACTTCAGATTTAGTTGCTTTTGCAGCACTAATGTCTTTATCTCTTGAAGATGCTGAACTGATAGTATTACCAGTAACGTCATCTACTAATTGAGCATAAATTTCTTTATTACTTCTATAAACAGCTAATCTTGGTCTTGCTCCTGTACCAGAAACAACCTTACGGATTCTGTTTTTTATTCTTAGTCTTCTATCGTTCTTTGTCAATGCCATAACTTAATTATTAAGCTGATTTACCTGCTTTTCTTCTTATTTCTTCACCAACAAACTTGATTCCTTTTCCTTTGTAAGGTTCAGGTTTTCTAAATCCGCGGATCTTCGCAGCTACTTGACCAACAAGTTGTTTATCGAATGATGTTAGTTTTACTAATGGATTCTTTCCTTTTTCTGATATAGTCTCCACTTTTACTTCTGGAGCTATATTCAAAACAATGTTATGAGAAAATCCTAAGGCCAAATCTAATTTTTGTCCTTGGTTTGATGCTCTATAACCTACACCAACCAATTCTAATTCTTTAGTCCACCCTTTAGATACACCTTCAATCATATTGTTCATTAAAGATCTATATAAACCATGTTTAGCTTTTTGATCTTTACTATCAGAAGAACGTGTAACTAAAATATTACCGTCCTCTACTTTTATCTCAACAGTATCAAACGCTTGTGTTAGTTCTCCTAATTTTCCTTTTACAGTTACAACGTTATCTTTAACGTCAACTGTTACACCTTCTGGAATGGCTACTGGATTATTTCCTATTCTTGACATTTCTTTCTGGTATTAAAAATTAGTAAACGTAACATAAAACTTCACCACCTACGTTATCTCTTTTAGCCTGTTTACCTGTCATAACTCCATGTGAAGTTGAAACAATGGCAATTCCAAGGCCATTAAGGATTCTAGGTAATTCATTAGCACCGGCATACTGACGTAAACCTGGTGTACTGATTCTTTGAAGTTTTTTGATTACCGGTTCTTTTGTTTCTTTATTGTACTTGAGTGCTATTTTAATAGTACCTTGTACAGTTGAATCATCAAACTTGTAACTTAAAATATATCCTTGTTCGAATAATATTTTAGTGATGTCCTTTTTCAAATTAGAAGCAGGTATCTCAACCACTCTGTGATTGGCACGCACTGCGTTTCTAATTCTTGTCAAATAATCCGCAATTGGATCTGAGTACATAATGAATTGATTTTGTGGTCTTGGTTTTCGAATTATTTCGAACCTTAAACCTGATTATTTAAATAATATTACCAACTAGCTTTCTTTACTCCAGGGATAAGACCTTGATTAGCCATTTCTCTGAACGTTACACGAGAAATACCAAAAGTTCTCATATACCCTTTTGGTCTTCCTGTTAACTTACATCTATTATGCATACGAATTGGAGAAGCATTCTTTGGTAGCTTTTGTAATGCTTCATAATCTCCAGCTTCTTTTAAAGCTTTACGTTTTGCTGCATATTTAGCTACTGTTTTAGCTCTTTTTACCTCACGGGCTTTCATTGATTCTTTAGCCATAACTTAGTTCTTTTTAAAAGGTAACCCTAATTCAGTTAATAATGATTTTGCTTCTTTATCTGTATCTGCAGTAGTTACAAATGTAATATCCATACCAGAAATTTTATTCACTTTATCAATGTTTATTTCTGGAAAGATGATTTGTTCAGTAACTCCTAAATTGTAGTTACCTCTACCGTCAAACCCTGTAGCTTTAATTCCGTTAAA
The DNA here is from genome assembly GCF_035818475.1 of Alterotamlana spongicola. Taxonomy (NCBI): domain Bacteria; kingdom Pseudomonadati; phylum Bacteroidota; class Flavobacteriia; order Flavobacteriales; family Flavobacteriaceae; genus Alterotamlana; species Alterotamlana spongicola. The sequence goes on along the minus strand of NZ_JAYMGV010000001.1, from coordinate 1,810,952 downwards.
ATCTCTAACACGTGGAAGTGCTGAAGTCACTAAACGGTCTAAGAACTCATACATTCTTTCGCCACGTAAAGTTACTTTTGCTCCAATGGGCATACCTTTACGTAATTTAAAAGATGCAACATCCTTTTTAGATAATGTAGATATCGCTTTTTGTCCAGATATAGTTGTTAACTCTTCTACTGCGTAGTCAATTAACTTTTTATCTGCTACTGCTGCTCCAACACCTTTAGATATTACTATCTTAGTAAGCTTAGGAACTTGCATTACATTACTATATCCAAATTCTTCTGTAAGAGCTGCAATTACTCTGCTTTTATACTCTTCTTTAAGTCTAGGTGAATATGCCATAACTATATTACTTCATTAGATTTTGTTGAAAATCTTACTTTTTTATCGCCTTCTATTCTGTATCCAACTCGAGTTGTTTCTCCTTTTGAAGTTAACAATGATAAGTTAGAAATGTGAATAGCTGCTTCCTTCTCTACGATTCCACCTTGAGGATTTTGTGCACTTGGTTTAGTATGTTTCTTAACCATGTTTACACCCTCAACTATCGCTTTGTTCTTCTCTATTAATACCTTTTGTACTTTACCTTCAGATCCTTTATGATCTCCAGCAATAACTTTTACGGTATCTCCAGTTTTTATTTTAAGCTTTGTCATCTTACATATAATGTATTAAAGCACCTCTGGTGCTAATGATACAATCTTCATGAACTGTTTATCACGAAGTTCTCTGGCAACAGGACCAAATACACGTGTTCCTCTCATTTCACCCGTTGGGTTTAACAAAACACAAGCATTATCATCAAATCTTATATAAGATCCATCTGGCCGTCGCACTTCTTTCTTAGTACGAACAACTACTGCTGTAGAAACCGCTCCTTTTTTAATGTTTCCATTAGGAGTTGCATCTTTTACAGAAACAACAATTTTGTCTCCTACAGAAGCATATCTTCTTTTTGTACCACCTAGAACACGAATGGTTAAAACCTCTTTTGCTCCAGTGTTGTCAGCTACTTTTAATCTTGATTCTTGTTGTACCATAATTATTTAGCTCTTTCAATTATTTCTACTAATCTCCAACATTTAGATTTACTCAAAGGTCTTGTTTCCATGATCTTTACAGTATCTCCAATATTGCAGTCGTTTGTTTCATCGTGCGCAACATATTTTTTTGTTTTTAACACGAACTTACCATACATAGGGTGTTTTACTTTTTTCACTTCAGAAACCACAATTGATTTCTGCATTTTGTTACTTGTAACAACTCCTATACGTTCTTTTCTTAAATTTCTTGTTTCCATCTTTCAGCAGAATTATTGTAATTCTCTTTTAGTTAATTCAGTCGCAATTCTAGCTACAGTACGTCTAATAGTACGTAATTGAATTGGATTTTCTAAAGGAGATATTGCATGAGCCAATTTTAGGTCTGAATAACTCTTTTTTGTTTCACCAAGCTTTTCTTGTAACTCAGCTACAGATAATTCTTTAATTTCTGATTGTTTCATAATATCAAATAAATTATGCTTCGTAATCTCTAGCGATTATAAACTTAGTTTTAACCGGTAGCTTTTGTGCTGCTAAACGCAATGCTTCTCTTGCAACGTCTAATGGCACACCACCTACTTCAAATAAAACACGACCAGGTCTACATACAGCTACCCATAATTCCACGGCACCTTTACCTTTACCCATACGTACTTCAAGAGGCTTTTTTGTGATAGGCTTGTCTGGAAATATTTTAATCCAAAGTTGACCTTCTCTTTTCATGTAACGTGTAGCGGCAATACGAGCTGCTTCAATTTGACGTGCAGTAATAAACGTAGCGTCTAATGCTTTTATTCCAAAAGTACCGTTTGAAAGTTGGTGCCCTCTTCCAGAGAGACCTTTCATACGTCCTTTTTGTTGTTTACGAAATTTTGTTCTTTTAGGCTGTAACATTTTTCTTTACTTTATAAAAAATTACTTTCTACGACGAGGTCCTTTGTTTCCACCTCTTCCGGCTCCACCTTTTCCTTGCTTCTTAGATAAACCAACAAGCGGAGAAAGCTCTCTTTTACCATATACTTCACCTTTCATGATCCATACTTTTACACCCAATCTACCATAAGTAGTGTGTGCTTCAACTAAAGCATAATCAATATCGGCTCTAAAAGTTGATAAAGGAATACGTCCTTCTTTGTAGTGTTCAGAACGTGCCATTTCAGCACCATTCAAACGTCCACTAATCTGGATTTTAATTCCTTCAGCATTCATACGCATTGTAGCAGCAATAGCCATTTTGATTGCACGTCTGTATGAAATTCTGTTTTCTATTTGACGAGCAATACTTGATGCTACTAAAAATGCATCCAGTTCAGGTCTTTTAATTTCAAAGATGTTAATCTGAACTTCTTTTCCAGTAATTTTCTTAAGCTCTTCTTTTAACTTGTCTACCTCTTGACCACCTTTCCCGATAATGATACCAGGTCTGGCCGTAGTGATAGTAACGGTTACAAGTTTTAAAGTTCTCTCAATGATTACTCTACTTACACTAGCTTTAGATAAACGCGCGTGAACGTATTTTCTAACCTTATCGTCTTCGGCAAGTTTATCACCATAATCGTTTCCTCCATACCAGTTAGACTCCCATCCTCTGATAATTCCTAAGCGATTCCCGATTGGATTTGTTTTTTGTCCCATACTCTATTTAAGCTTGTGTGTTATTGTTAGCTCCAACTACTAATGTTACGTGGTTAGAACGTTTTCTAATTCTGTGTGCACGACCTTGAGGTGCCGGACGTAATCTTTTTAACATAGATCCTCCGTCTACTCTGATCTCCTTTACAAATAATTCTGCAGATTCAACATCAGCATCTTCATTTTTTGCTTGCCAGTTAGCGATAGCTGATAACAATAGCTTCTCTAATCGACCAGATGCTTCTTTTTGGTTGAATTTTAAGATATTAAGTGCATTCTCTACCTTTTCGCCTCTTACTAAATCGGCTACTAAGCGCATTTTTCTTGGTGATGTAGGACAATTATTAAGTTTAGCAAAAGCCACTTGCTTTTTTGCTTCCTTAATAGCGTCTGCCATTTGTTTTTTACGACTTCCCATAGCTTACTACTTTTTACCTTTATTTTTAGCACCTGCATGTCCACGGAATGAACGTGTTGGTGAAAATTCTCCTAATTTATGACCTACCATGTTTTCAGTAACATATACTGGTACAAATTGACGGCCATTGTGTACTGCTATAGTTTGTCCAACAAAATCCGGAGTAATCATACTGGCTCTTGACCAAGTTTTGATTACAGTTTTTTTATTAGCATCAACATTTGCAGCTACTTTTCTTTCTAATTTATAATGAACGTAAGGTCCTTTTTTTAATGATCTTGCCATGTCTTATTTCTTTCTACGTTCTACAATATATTTATTACTTGCTTTAGTCTTAGAACGGGTTCTGTAACCTTTAGCTGGAATACCGTTTCTAGAACGAGGATGTCCACCTGAAGATTTACCTTCTCCACCACCCATTGGATGATCAACTGGATTCATCACTACTGGTCTTGTACGTGGTCTTCTACCTAACCATCTTGTTCTACCTGCTTTACCACCAACTAATAATTGATGATCTGAGTTAGAAACAACCCCTATAGTAGCTGTACAGTTAGCAAGAATTAATCTTGTTTCACCAGAAGGTAATTTAACTGTTGCAAACTTACCATCTCTTGCCATCAACTGAGCAAAAGCACCAGCACTACGAGCCATAACAGCTCCTTGTCCCGGACGTAACTCTATACAAGAAATAATAGTTCCTAATGGAATTTCACTTAATGGCATTGCATTTCCAATTTCTGGAGCTACACCTTCTTTACCAGACACAACATTTTGCCCAACTTGTAAACCGTTTTGAGCAATAATGTATCTTTTTTCGCCATCTTGATAATTCAATAAAGCAATAAAAGCTGTTCTGTTTGGATCATATTCAATAGACTTAACTTCAGCAGGGATTCCTGCTTTGTCTCTTTTAAAATCTATAATACGATACTTCTTCTTATGACCTCCACCAATATAGCGCATGGTCATTTTTCCCTGACTGTTTCTACCACCAGACCTTTTATTCGGAACGAGTAAACTCTTTTCCGGCTTATCAGTAGTTATGGCGTCATACCCATTTACTACTCTAAATCGCTGTCCTGGTGTGATTGGTTTTAATTTTCTTACTGACATTAGTCTTTAATTACATGTTACTGTATAAATCAATCATTTCACCTTCCGCCAGTTGTACAATTGCCTTTTTAACAGCATTTGTTTTACCATGTTGAATACCAGTTTTTGTATACTTGGTACTACGATCTGGACGGACATTTATAGTACGAACTTTTTCAACAGAAACACCATAAGCAGCTTCAACTGCTTTTTTGATTTCTACCTTGTTCGCCTTTGTGTTCACTGCGAAAGTATAGCAGTTTCTTAACTCGCTATCTGCAGTCGCTTTTTCTGTGATTATAGGTTTAATTAAGATACTCATCTGTTTCTTATTTACTTAAGTTTGTTTCAATTCCTTCTAAGGCACCTTCTAAAAGCACAACTTGATTTGCATTTAAAATCTTATAAGTACTTAATTCTGAAGCTGTTATAACCTCAGAGCCTTTTAAATTGCGCGATGACAAATATACGTTATTATTTGACCCACCCAACACAAACAGAGATTTTTTGTTTTCAAGCTCTAAAGCCTTTAAAACCGCTGTAAAATTTTTCGTTTTTGGAGCATCAAAATTAAAGTCTTCTAAAACTGTAATTGATTTTTCTCCTGCTTTGATACTTAAGGCAGATTTACGTGCTAAACGCTTTAAGTTTTTATTAAGTTTAAAGCTGTAATTTCTTGGTCTTGGACCGAACATACGACCACCACCTTTAAATACACCAGACTTAATACTACCTGCTCTTGCTGTACCAGTTCCTTTTTGCTTTTTAATCTTACGTGTAGACCCTGAAATCTCTCCTCTTTCTTTAGATTTGTGAGTTCCTTGTCTTTGGTTTGCTAAGTATTGTTTAACATCCAAATACACTGCATGATTATTAGGCTCAATAGCAAACACATCTTTAGAAAGGTCTGCCTTTCTACCTGTGTCTTTTCCGTTTATATCTAAAACTGCTACTTTCATTATTTTCTAATCGTTACATAAGCGTTTTTGTGTCCAGGCACACATCCCTTAACAACAAGTAAGTTCTTTTCAGCAACTACTTTTAAAACTCTTAAATTTTGAACTTTAACTGTGTCTCCACCCATTCTTCCTGCCATTTTCATTCCTTTGAAAACTCTTGCAGGATACGATGCAGCTCCAATAGATCCTGGCGCTCTTAAACGGTTATGCTGACCGTGAGTAGCTTGACCTACACCACCGAAACCATGACGCTTTACAACACCTTGAAATCCTTTACCTTTTGATGTACCAGACACGTCAACAAACTCACCTTCAGTGAAATGTTCAACTGTAATAGCATCACCTAATTTGTACTCCTCATCAAAACCTTTGAACTCAACAACTTTGCGTTTCACAGAAGTACCCGCTTTTTTAGCATGACCTAAGTCTGCTTTAGTAGCGCTTTTTTCTGTCGCGTCATCGAAACCTAGTTGAACAGCTTCATAACCATCAACTTCTTCAGTTCTGACTTGGGTAACGATACATGGTCCAGCCTCGATTACTGTACAAGGAATATTTTTCCCGTTTTCATCAAAGATGCTGGTCATACCGATTTTCTTTCCAATTAACCCAGACATAATTATTTATTTAATTTATTACTATTTGTTATTTAAAATTCAAGGCCGAAATACATTTCAGCCTTGAATTGTATTTTCCCGTTTTTCCCGCGACCGCATCGGTGGGACATGTAAGCTTATTACTTAAACTTTAATCTCTACTTCAACACCACTTGGTAATTCAAGCTTCATTAACGCATCAATTGTTTTTGATGACGAAGAGTAAATATCTAATAATCTCTTATAAGAGCTTAATTGGAATTGTTCTCTTGATTTCTTGTTTACGTGTGGAGAACGTAAAACAGTGAAAATTTTCTTGTGTGTTGGTAATGGAATTGGTCCAGTTACAACAGCACCAGTACTTTTTACTGTTTTTACAATCTTATCAGCAGATTTATCTACCAAGTTATGATCGTAAGATTTTAATTTTATTCTGATTTTTTGACTCATTTTCTTAGATTTTAAGCTTCAACACCTTTAGCTGCTTTAATAACCTCTTCTGAAATATTTGAAGGTGTTTCAGCATAATGTGAAAATTCCATTGTTGACGTTGCACGACCAGACGATAATGTTCTTAATGTTGTTACATATCCAAACATTTCTGATAATGGTACAGTAGCTTTTACAGTTTTTGCACCAGCTCTATCGCCCATATCACTTACTTGTCCTCTTCTTCTATTTAAATCTCCAACAATATCCCCCATATTCTCTTCAGGAGTAATTACCTCAAGCTTCATAATAGGTTCCATTATTACCGCTTTTGCAGCTTTTGCAGAATTTTTAAATCCAAGTTTTGCAGCCAATTCGAAAGATAATTGGTCAGAATCCACATCGTGGTAAGACCCATCCTTTAATGTTACTTTCATGGCATCAACTTCGTAACCTGCTAATGGTCCGTTAACCATCGCCATTTTAAATCCTTTTTCAATTGAAGGGATAAATTCTTTAGGAACATTACCACCTTTAATTATAGATTCAAATTGAAGACCTACTTGACCTTCATCAGCTGGTTCAATAGTAAATACAATATCAGCAAACTTACCTCGACCACCAGATTGTTTCTTATAAACCTCTCTATGATCTGCAGCTTGTGTAATAGCCTCTTTGTATTCAACTTGTGGTTGACCTTGATTAACTTCAACCTTAAACTCACGTTTAAGACGGTCAACAATAATATCTAAGTGAAGCTCACCCATTCCAGAAATAATAGTCTGTCCTGAAGCTTCATCTGTTCTTGCAGTAAATGTTGGATCCTCCTCAGCTAATTTTGCTAAAGACATTCCCAATTTATCAACATCTGCCTTAGTTTTAGGCTCAACGGCAATACCAATAACTGGATCAGGGAAGTCCATAGATTCTAAAACGATAGGATTCTTTTCATCAGACATCGTATCACCAGTCTTGATATCTTTAAATCCTACAGCTGCTCCAATATCTCCGGCTTCAATAAAGTCAATGGCATTTTGTTTGTTAGAGTGCATTTGATAGATACGTGAGATACGCTCTTTCTTCCCTGAACGGTTATTCAAGATATAAGAACCAGCATCTAAACGACCTGAATATGCTCTAAAAAATGCTAAACGACCTACAAAAGGATCTGTAGCAATCTTAAACGCCAATGCAGAGAAAGGATCTTTTGCATCTGGTCTACGCACTGCTTCACCTCCTGTTCTTGGATCAGTACCTACAATATTATCTCTATCTGTTGGAGATGGTAAGTAACGACAAACAGCATCTAATAAGAATTGTACACCTTTATTTTTGAAAGCTGAACCACAAATCATAGGAATGATAGCCATATCCATTACCGCAGCTCTCAGTGCAGCATGCACTTCTTCTTCTGTAATAGAATCTTCATCTTCCATGAATTTTTCTAAAAGGTTCTCATCATAAGTCGCCACCTCTTCAATTAAAAGCGCACGATACTTACGAGCTTCTTCTTTTAAATCTTCCGGAATTTCGATCACATCAAAAGTTGCCCCTTGAGTTTCATCATGCCATACAATAGCACGGTTTTTTACTAAATCGATAATCCCTTTAAAGTCTGCTTCATCACCAATATTCAATACAATTGGCACAGCATTAGACTTTAACATATCTTTTACTTGTTGACAAACACCTAAAAAGTTAGATCCTTGACGGTCCATTTTATTAACGAAACCAATTCTAGGCACCTTATAGTTATCAGCTAGTCTCCAGTTAGTTTCAGATTGTGGCTCAACACCATCAACTGCACTAAACAAGAATACCAAACCATCAAGTACACGTAAAGAACGATTTACCTCTACAGTAAAATCAACGTGACCCGGTGTGTCAATTATATTAAAATGATATCCTTTAGTTTCAGATGTTGGTTGTCCGTTTTCAATAGGGAACTTCCACTCACAAGTTGTAGCAGCAGAAGTAATTGTAATACCTCTTTCCTGCTCTTGCTCCATCCAATCCATTGTAGCAGCACCATCATGCACTTCTCCAATTTTATGGGACACACCTGTATAATAAAGAATACGCTCTGTAGTTGTAGTTTTTCCTGCATCAATATGAGCAGCAATACCTATATTTCTAGTGAATTTTAAATCTCTTGCCATGTCGTATTAAAATCTAAAGTGAGAGAATGCTTTGTTTGCTTCAGCCATTTTATGAGTATCAACTCTTTTCTTAACTGCCGCACCTTCCTCTTTAGCAGCAGCTAAAATTTCTGCTGATAAACGGTTAGCCATAGATTTTTCGTTTCTTTTACGAGAATAACTAATAAGCCATTTCATTGCCGTTGAAACTTTACGGTCTGGACGAATTTGCATTGGAATTTGGAATGTAGCACCACCAACTCTACGACTACGTACTTCTACGTGAGGCATAACGTTAGATAAAGCATCTTTCCATATTTCTAAAGCTGTTTTTTCTTCGTCAGTTTTCTTTTCTTCTACAATGTCAATTGCATCATAAAATACTTTAAAAGCCACAGACTTCTTACCATCCCACATCATCATGTTAACGAAACGAGTCACTAACTGATCGTTAAAACGTGGATCCGGTAAAAGCGGTCTCTTTTTTGCTGCTCTTTTTCTCATGTCTTCTTCTTAAAGTTTTAATTACTTTTTAGGGCGTTTAGCACCATACTTAGATCTACGTTGCGTTCTACCTGAAACACCTGCTGTGTCTAAAGCACCACGTACAATGTGATATCTAACTCCTGGTAAATCTTTTACCCTTCCACCTCTAACCAATACTATCGAGTGCTCTTGTAGATTATGTCCTTCACCACCGATGTATGCATTAACCTCGTTTCCGTTTGTTAAACGAACCCTTGCCACCTTACGCATTGCTGAGTTAGGTTTTTTAGGAGTTGTTGTGTAAACACGAGTACATACACCACGTCTTTGCGGACAAGAATCTAAAGCAGCCGATTTACTCTTCTTGGTTATTTTGGCTCTTCCTTTTCTTACTAATTGCGAAATTGTTGGCATATATAATTAATATAAATTTTATTAACCTCTTCTTAGAGGCGTGCAAAGGTAGAAATTAAAATTTGAAATTCAAACCCTAATTCATTAATTTTCAATAGAAAGTAAAAATTACCCCAACTCCTATATTATTAGCCTATAATTTCCGTTAGATTTACAAAAAAAATACAGCTGTTCTGAACGTGCAAAAAACATCTTTTCTTGTCCTTATTATATATACACTTTTTTCATTAGAAGGATTTAGCCAAAAACTACAGTTAAAAATCGATGGTTTTACGGAAGCTGAAACCAGAGTTTTGGATTCTTTAGGATACCAGAAAAACCATTTAAACTTTCTTTCTGTTAAATCAGAAGTTGACTCGATTCAAAATAGACTTTTTAACATAGGCTATATTGAAAACAAACTTACAGAACTATTAAAGGTTAACGACAGCAGTTTTTTATCTAAAATTCATCTAAAGAATAAGGTCAACACTATATATATACATTACAATAAAAATGATATTGACAAATCAGTTATAAATCTAATTTCAAGAAAAGTTTTTAACGATTACTTTATTTTGGATATATCTGAAGTTGAAAAAGCTTTATCCTATATTAATTCAGAGATTTCTAAAAACGGACTTCCTTTTTCTAAACTTAAGTTGACCAATATAAGATCAGAAAATCATTCTACTTTAAAAGCAGATTTAATACTCGATGTAACAAATCAAAAAAGAACCATAGATAATATTGTTATTAAAGGTTATGAAAAGTTTCCGCGTTCTTATATAAAACATTTTTTAAAACTAAAACCTAAGCAGGTTTTTAACCTAAGTAAGATTCAAAACAAAACAGCACAATTAAATAACTTAAACTTCGCTAACGAAATTAAACCTCCGGAGGTTCTATTCTCAAAAGACTCTACAGCCCTGTTCTTATACCTAGAAAAGTCCAGAAGTAACACCTTTGACGGTTTTTTAGGTTTTGGAACTAATGAGGAAACCAATAAATTACAATTTGACGGCTATCTGAATTTAAATTTAACCAACAATTTAAATTTTGGAGAATCTTTTAAACTATTATACAAAAGTGATGAAAATGATCAACAGATTTTTGAAGCTAACATATCTTTACCTTACCTTTTCAAATCACCAATTGGAGTTGACCTGCTCTTGCGTATTTTCAGAAAAGATTCTTCTTTTACAACAGCAAATCAATCTGCCAAATTACATTATCAGATCAATTCTAAGCATAAAATATCTACAGGTATCACTGCTATGGAATCAAATAGTCTACTTTCAGAGAATACAACACAACCAATTACTGATTACAGAACACAATATTTAACTTTAGCATACCAATACATAACTTATCAAAATTATAATGCTTTATTCCCCATACATTCAAAACTATCCACAGAAGCAGGTTTTGGAAACAGAACAACATCTGAAACTTCAGAAAAACAAACACAGCTTCTAATCGATTCATATAAAATTTTCAATCTTAATCAAAAAAACAGTATCTATTTAAGAGTTAATGGGGGATATTTAATTTCCAGTTCATACTTTGAAAACGAGTTACTAAGGTTTGGTGGTATTAATTCAATTCGCGGTTTTGAAGAAAACAGCTTGTTTGCTTCACTGTATGGATTAATAAACACAGAATACAGGCTTCAATTAAGCAATTCTATATACATACATTCCATAATTGATGCCGCCTATTTTGAAAACAAGATTACAAATACCGAGCAAAAGCTTTTTGGATATGGTTTCGGTTTTGGTATTTTAACCAAAGCTGGCCTATTTAAGTTCAACTATGCAAACGGCAAAAATGAAAACACCTCCTTTAAACTCTCTAACTCAAAAGTCCATTTAAGCCTAATGACTAATTTTTAGTTATTACCTTATAATTCACTACAAATTAACATACAGAACCAAATTTTAACCAAAATTTGTTGTTTTATTAACTTTTTATTGTGATTTTTGATACTGACTAATTCAAATAATTATACAATGAAAACAAAGTTTAGTGGAATTCTAACGCTATTACTGGCGTTAGTTGTGCAACTTACTTTTGCACAAGAGAAGACAATTTCAGGGGCAGTATCAGATGAATCTGGTTTACCGTTACCTGGAACTACTGTCTTAGTAAAAGGTACTTCTTCAGGTACCTCAACAGATTTTGACGGAAACTATTCAATTGAAGCAGAAATCGGTGATACCCTGGTTTTTAGTTTTGTTGGCTACTCAACTCAAGAAATTGTAGTAGGAGCCTCAAATACTGTGAACGTTACATTAACAGAAGATGCAGAGTCTTTAGAAGAAGTAGTTATTACTGCACAAGGTATTAAGGCCAAACCTAGAGCCTTAAGTTATTCTATTCAATCTGTTGATTCTGGTGACATTACTAAAGCACAAGAAACCAATGTGGTATCTGCATTAAGCGCAAAAGCTGCTGGTGTTCAAGTAACTACTTCATCTGGTTCAGTTGGCGCATCAGCAAACATTAGAATTCGTGGTAACACCTCTATCACTCGTTCCAATTCGCCTTTATTTGTAGTAGATGGTGTACCAATCAATAATGACTCTTATAGTGAAGACCCAACACAAACTAACAACAACTCTAGTTTAGGGGGTACGGATTTTTCCAACAGAGCTATTGATATGAACTCAAGTGATATTGAATCTGTGAATATCCTTAAAGGTATTGCCGCTACAACATTATATGGTATTCGTGCAAATAATGGTGTTGTTTTGATAACTACAAAAAAGGGTAAACAAGGAAAAACAAGAGTAACCTTAAGAACTTCTGCCAGTTTTTCTGAAATTAATAAAGGACCAGACTTACAAAGGACATATGCTCAAGGTAGACACAACCCTGATGGCAGTGGATTACAATACAGAGGCCCTGAAACTTTTGAGGGCGACTCATGGGGTCCCTTAATTTCAGACTTAGAATATGATGGAGACACTTCTTATCCATTCCACAGAAATGGTGCTCTTGTGCCTGCTGGAACAGGAAACGGAATAGCAGCGCAATCTTATGACAACTATAATTTCTTTAAAACAGGAGATGTGTTTGATGTAAACCTTTCTGCTAGTGGCGGTACTGACAAAGTTAATTACCGTGCCTCAATGGGAAAACTGGTGCAAAATGGAGTTGCTCCTAATGAAGAATTCATAAGAAAAACATTTAGAATAGATTTACAAGCTAAACTTTATGAAGATTTAACCTTAGATGCTTCCGCTCAATATTCCAACTCTGGAGGGGTTAGAGTTCAAAGAGGATCAAATATCTCAGGGGTAATGTTAGGTCTATTACGTAATACACCAACTTTTGATATGGGTAACGGTAAAACAGGGCAAGCTGCTGCTGATGATCCTTCGTCTTATTTCTACGACATCCCTGGTTCTGAATTACCTGGACACAGAAGTTACCGTGATGGAATTTACAATAATCCATATTTTACCGTTTCTAGAAACTCGAACACTGATGATGTAAATCGTATTATCGGAAAAATGGGTCTAACTTATAACCTTAATGATTGGATTACTCTTAAAACATCTGCCTCTATTGATAACTGGACAGACACCAGAAAGATAGGTTTTGATATTATAGATGCTAGTTTTGGTAATGGCCGTGTTATTAATGACGTTATTCAGAATCAAGATGTCAACTGGAATGCTTTAGTAACAGCTACTAAGGATTTGAATGAAAATTTAGGGCTTACCGCTACTATTGGTTATGACGGATTCTACACCAAAAATAATAGACAAACTGTTATAGGAGATGGCATGACCATTCCCGGGTTCTTTAACTTATCTAACGTAAGTACAACGCAAGCACAAGAATTAACTAATAGGAAAAAATTGATTGGTGCATTTGTAACAGCAACCTTAAGCTACAATAACATGTTATTTATTACACCATCATTTAGAAATGACTGGACATCTACATTACCTGTAGATGAAAATACATTTCAAACTTATTCTATTGGTGGTAGTTTTATCTTTAGTGAGATTTTAGATAGTAATTTCATTAATTACGGGAAACTTAGAGGATCTTGGGGTAAATCAGGAAATGATGCACCAGTATATGGAACACTTACTAATTTTGGTGGTACGGTTGCTAGTGGTGACGGTTTTATTCAAAGTGTGACTTTCCCCGCTTATGGAGCAACTTCATTTGAAAGATCAGGCCGTGCAGGAAACCCTGATTTAGTTCCAGAGACTACAAAAGAATTTGAAGTAGGTATTCAATTATCTATGTTAGATAATAGATTAAAATTTGATGCTACTTATTACGATAGAGAAACTACAGATCAAATTGTTCCTATTGATGCTACACCTTCCTCTGGTTTTGTTGAAGTGTTTTCTAACATTGGGCGTGTATCAAATAAAGGTGTCGAATTAACTCTTGGTGGTACACCAGTAAGAACTGATGATTTTAACTGGGATATTGATGTAAACTTTACGACTTATGAAAATGTTGTTGAAGAACTTGCTGAAGGCCTTGAAAGTTATGTTTTAAATGGTTTCTCAGGAACGAGTTCACGTGCCGTAGAAGGTGAATCTTATGGTGCTATTTATGGTGCCAGATATGCAAGAAATGATGAAGGCACCATGTTAATTGATGATGCTGGCTACCCGCTTCTAGCAACCACAGACGGCGTTATAGGGGACCCAATTCCAGATTTCTTAATGGGTATCAATAATACGTTCTCCTACAAAAACTTAAGCTTATCAGTTTTATTAGATATCAGAGAAGGTGGAGATATATGGTGTGGTACTTGTGGTATTCTTGATTATTTTGGAGTTTCATCAGAGACTTTATTAAGAGACCAAACAACTACTTTCCCAGGTATTGTTCAATCCACCGGAGCTCCTAATAATCAGGTTGTTCCTTATTCAGATCCTACAATTAGCGAAAGTAATAACTACTGGAGACGATATGGTTTTGGTGATGTAGATGAAGGTAATGTTTATGATGCTTCTTGGTTTAGATTAAGAGAAGTTACTTTAACTTATACACTCCCAAGTAGATTATTAAAAGGCACATTTATTGAAGGAATTTCAGTATCAGCATATGGAAGAAATTTATATTTAAGTACGGATTACCCTGGTGTAGATCCAGAAACAAACTTAACAGGAGACAGTAATGGTATTGGTTTAGATTACTTTAATAACCCAAATACTAGAAGTTACGGCTTTGATGTGAAATTAAATTTTTAAAAAAACTATGAAAACAATAAAATATATATTAAGTATCGTATTACTTGGCGCAGTGGTATCTTCATGTACTATCACTGACGTTAATGTAGACCCTGACAACCCATCGGCAGATAAAATAAATGCTGGTGCTGTTTATCCTGGGATGATAACGCAAACGCACAGAAACTCTGTGGCTCTTGTTGGACGAATTGCAGGTATTATTACCCAACAATTTGATGGCTTAGATGCACAACAAATAGCTTATGGTCAATATAATATTGGAGAAAGTGATATTGATGACCTTTGGGATTTTGGTTTGTATGGAGCGGGAGCATCTAAAGATTGTTTTGTATTGATTGAGAATACTGAAGGTGAAGTAGGTGCCTTAGCTAAACTTTATATGGCGGCTAATATGGGAATTACTACAAGTTGTTGGGGAGATGTTCCTTATTCTGAAGCTTTTAGAGGAGATGCTGGAATTTTAAAACCAACTTATGACACTCAGCAAAGTGTTTATAATGAAATTCAGTTACTTCTAAGTCAATCTATTTCTGATGGCGTAGCTTCCGGAATTGGAGCTTTTAATGGTGCAGGCACTGCCGATGCTCTTGATAAAATTGATTGGGAAAAAACGGCTCATGCCTTAAAAGCAAGATATTATATGCATTTAACATCAGTTGATCCAAGTGCTGCACAGAGCGCTTTAACTGAGGCGCTGCAGGCTTTAAGCAGCACTTCCGAACAACCTGATTTTGTTTACAGTACACCAGCTCAAAATGCTAATCCTTTTTATTTGTTTGACAATGACAGACCTGGTACTCTTGGTATTGGAGCAACAATCCAAACCATGATGGCTGGAGACCCAAGACTTCCTTTATATACTTCTGACGGAGAAGATTTTGCTGGTACACCTGGTTTATTTTGGGGGCAAGCTAATTCTCCTACGCCACTTATTTCATACTGGGAAGTTAAATTTATTGAAGCTGAAGCTATAGTTAGAACAGGTGGTACCGATGCTGATGCTTTAGAAGCATTAAAGGATGCTGTAGAAGCAAATATGCTTTATATTGGGGTAGATGCTGCTGATGCAACAGCTTATGTTGATGCTTTAGCACTTTCTGGAACTGAAGCAAATAAAATTGAAACTATTATCAATGAAAAATACAAAGCCTTATACGGTAATGCACCAATTGAATCATGGGTTGATTATAGAAGAACAGGTTTCCCTGACCTTGTAGACAACCCAGATGCTGTAGGTTCTGTTAATCCTTCTAAAATCATACCTAGAAGATTTTTATATCCTATTACAGAGCGTACTACTAATGAAGCTAACTACAATGCAGCTATTTCTGCACAAGGAGGTCATTTATTAGATGATGATATGTGGGCATTTCCTAAAAACTAATTAATAAATTAGTTCAAGGCCATAAACCGTAATCATTTAAAAAAACACCAGTAAAATATTGCTGGTGTTTTTTTAGCTTAAAACTTATCTATTTATTAGCTTAATAAATTTCATTTTTTATTACTTTAAGTAATTATCAAATGAAATTGATAACTTAAAAACCAAAAACTGTTAATTATTAGCACTTATTTCACCTTTTTCACTTACTTTCTTTGCATAATTAACTTTTTATTATGATTTTTGGCGTTGACTAATTCAAATAATTATAAAATGAAAACAAAGTTTAGTGGAATTCTAACGCTATTACTGGCGTTAGTTGTGCAACTTACTTTTGCACAAGAAAAGACAATTTCAGGTACGGTATCAGATGAATCTGGTTTACCACTCCCTGGATCAACAGTCTTAGTTAAAGGTACAACTTCGGGTACCTCAACAGATTTTGATGGTAATTATTCAATTGAAGCTAATACTGGAGCTACTCTGGTGTTTAGTTTTGTTGGGTATACCACTCAAGAAATTGTTGTTGGTGCTTCAAACACCATTAATGTTACTTTACAAGAGGATGCTACTTCTCTTGAAGAAGTGGTAGTAGTAGCATATGGTACTCAAAAGAAAGAAGAGATTACAGGATCTGTAACAACAATAAAAACAGAAGCTATAGCTGATATCCCTACTGCTTCAGTTGTTCAAGGTCTAGTTGGTCAAGTGGCTGGTGTTCAAATTATAAATCAATCTGGGGCTCCTGGTGCTGACCCAACAGTTAGATTTCGTGGTATAGGCTCCATTAATTCTTCTAGTGCTCCTTTATATGTAGTTGACGGCACAGTTTTTAATGGTAACCTGAATTCCATAAACCCTCAGGATATTGAATCTATGACCTTTTTAAAAGACGCATCAGCTAATGCGCTATATGGTAGCAGAGGTGCTAATGGTGTAATTATAATTACCACTAAAAAAGGGGGGAAAGATAAATTAGAAATAACATTTGACTCTAAAGTAGGGGTAAACTCAAGGGCTGTTCCCGAATATGATATTATTACCAGCTCTGCCCAATACTATGAGGCTGTTTATGAAAGAATTAGAATTGGTTTGATCAACGGTGGATCAACACCTCAAGACGCAGCTCAAACCGCTTCAAACACATTAATAAGCGGAGGAGATATATCGATAGGCTATAATGCATATGATGTTGCGGACAATGCAATAATTGACACAAGCACAGGTAGAGTTAATCCTAGTGCTAACTTATTATATCAGGATAGCTGGATTGATGAATCATACAGAAATGGTTTTAGAAGAGAAAACTATCTTAGCTTAAGGTATCAAAATGATAAATCAAGTTCTTTCTTTTCTATTGGTAACTTAAAGGATGAAGGAATTATAATAAATTCTGGTTTTGAAAGAACCACTGCCCGTTTATCTTCTGAGTTTAAGCCTACTGATTGGTTAAAAATCAGTGGTAGCATGAACTACGCACATACATTGTCAGATGACCCCTTAAACCGTTTTACCTCTGGTAACGTTAGTAATATTGCGGGATGGTCAAGAGGAACTGCTCCTGTTTATCCGGTTTTTAGTAGAAACCCTCAAGGTGGATTTATTTTAGACAGTGATGGAAATAGAGTGTATGACTTTGGTTTAACAGAACCAGGTAAAATAGGAACAAGGCCAGCATTTAAATCTAATACAAATCCAGTAGCTACTAGTTTATTAGATATTGATGATAACATTTCCGATAACCTCTCTGGAAGATTAAGTGCATCTGTAAAATTTCTTAAAGATTTTGAATTTACATATAACCTCTCCGTTGATTTAACTAATGCAAATATTACTCAATTTGCAACTCCTATTGGTGGTGATGCAGCTCGATTCAACGGTAGAATTACTACAAGATCAAATCGTGGTATTACAATTGCACATCAACAATTATTAAATTGGAAAAGAGATTTTGGTAGACATAGTGTATCTGCTTTAATTGGTCATGAAAGCAATGACTATAATTTCAGATTACTTGCTGGTCAAGTAACTGAAACAGTAATTGATCGTTTGCCTGTTTTAGATAATGGTGTTAATAATCAATTCCTAACCGGATATGAAAAAGACTACACCCTTCAAGGTGTCTTATCAAGAGTTACTTATGATTTTGATGATAAGTATTTTGTTAATGGTAGTTTTAGAAGAGATGGTTCTTCTGTTTTTCACCCTGACAATAGATGGGGTAGCTTCTATGGTTTAGGTGCCGCATGGTCTGTTGATAAAGAAAACTTTTTTAATGTATCTTGGATCAATTCTTTAAGAGCTAAAGCTAGTTTTGGACAACAGGGTAATGATGCTATTTTATATGAAGACAACAGGACTATAGTTGGTGACTTGGACAATAGAAATTATTACGCATATACTGATCAGTTTGATATTGTAAATGCGGGTGGTAATAAACCTGGTATTACATTTTTTCAATTAGGTAATGAAAACCTTGTTTGGGAAACCTCTTCAAATATTAACGCAGGTATTGAGTTCAGTCTTTTCAATAATAGATTTAATTTTAACGGAGAATACTTTGTAAGAAAAGTAGATGATTTACTGTTCTTTGAGCCTTTGGCTCAATCTGACGGTGTTGGTACTAAACCAGAGAACGTAGGTGACATGGAAAACAAAGGGTTTGAAATTGAAATGAGTGGAGATATTATTCTAAATAACAACTTTAGTTGGTCATTAGGGGTAAATGCCACCCATTATAAAAATGAAATAACAAGATTACCTGAAGAGTTTATTGATAGTGGTAATTTTAGATTACAAGAAGGATACTCAAGATATGATTATTTTATGAGAGAATTTGCAGGTGTTGACCCAACTAATGGTGATGGTCTTTGGTGGACAGATGTTTTAGACACAAATGGCAACCCTACAGGTGAAAGAGAACAAACAAATGATAGAGTAAATGCTACTGAATATTTTATCGGTAAATCTGCTATACCAGATCTATATGGAGGATTCTTTACTAATTTTTCATATAAAAACTTCTCCCTTAATGTTAATTTTGCTTACCAAATAGGAGGATATGGTTATGATGGTGTTTACCAAAATCTTTTAGGAACTACATCTGCCGGTGATAATTTTCATAAAGATGTTGTATTTAATTCCTGGACCCCGGAAAATACTTCTGCATCAATTCCAAGATTAGATTCTACTGATGTAAATCAAGCAGGAACATCTTCTTTTTTCTTGGTTGATGCCTCATATTTAAACTTGCAAAATGTTACTTTAGCATATACATTTGATACTCGCCTAGTAAATAAATTAGGCTTAAGCAGTGCAAAAATCTATGCCGTTGGGAATAACCTACATATGTGGAGTAAAGCAAGACAAGGTTACGACCCTAGATTAAGCATTACTGGTAATGCTATTAATGAGTTTGGTTTAGCTAGAACCACATCTCTTGGTTTAACTCTTAATTTCTAAAACTATGAAAAACTTTAAATATTTATTTTTATTTATTATTTTAGGAACGGTCTTCAATTGTGAAGAAGACTTCCTGGATACAGCACCAGCAAGATCCATATCTGCTGAACAAGTAGCAGAAACACCAGCTGCTACTGCAGCAATTGTAAGTGGTATTTATGCTAATTTAAGAAGCTTCGGCATAGGAAATCCTGCAAGAGTAGATGTTGATTATGGCCAAAAAGGTATTATGGCTATTACTGACATGATGGGGCAAGATATAGTGTTGAATAATTTTAACTGGTATATATTCTTGTATAATTATAACGGTAGAGCCCAAACTAGTAGTAGAACAAATATTGTTTGGAATACCTATTATACCGCAATTGCTGATGCTAATAGCGTCATTAATGCTCTTTCTTCCAATATGGACAGAAGTGCTGAAGAGGATGCTTTACTTGGTCAGGCTCTAGCAATTAGAGGCTTTAGCCTATTTAACCTTGTTAGAGTTTACGCTCATACATACATAGGTAATGAAAACGAACCTGGTATTCCCGTTCCCGATAGAATTGATTTTGATGGTAAAGGAAGAGGAACTGTTCAGGACACCTACGATGCAATTATTCCTGACCTGGAAGAAGCTGTTGGGTTATTGAATGGCTTCAACAGAAGTAGCAAACAGGAAATAGATCAAAATGTTGTTCACGGATTTTTAGCAAATGTGTATTTGGAAACAGGTCAATGGCAATTAGCTGCTGAAAATGCTGCTTCTGCCAGAGCTGGTTATAGCCTTATGCCTGGAGACACATATGCAACTGACGGCTTTGATGATATTAACAACGTAGAATGGATGTGGGGAGCAGATATTGACAATGAATCTTCTACTACTTTTATTTCATTCTTCTCTCATTTTGACAGTAGTGCTGGCGGTTATGGAGGTATTGGTTTTGGTAATGGTTTTAAAATGATGGATGGAAGACTTTATGATCAAATCCCGGATACGGATTTAAGGAAAGCAGCTTGGGTAGACCCTAATGATGCTACATCTCCTTATCCTCCTTATACAAACACAAAATTTATAGATGCAACTGGAACTTTTGAAGGAGACTACTCATACATGAGGGCAGCAGAATTTTATCTTGTAGAAGCTGAAGCAAAAGCTCGTTTGGGCGATGCAACTGCTGCCGATATTCTTTTTGAATTAGTGAGTAACAGGGATCCTGCTTATGTTAAATCAACCTCTACAGGAGATGCTCTGGTTGAAGAAATATACTTGCAACGTAGAATTGAATTATGGGGAGAAGGAGTATCATGGTATGATCTTAAAAGATTAAAAAAGCCTTTAGATCGTACTGGCCCTGGTTCTACTCATAAAAGTTTTGGACTTATTGATATTGAAATTGAAGGAGATTTCTTTAGAATGCAAATTCCACAGGGAGAATTAAACTCTAATCCTAATATAGGTGTTGGAGATCAAAATCCATAAATAAAATTTCACATATTTAAACCACCTCTTAAGAGGTGGTTTTTTTTTACCTTTACCCCATGCAAAACCAAACACAAATATTCGGTATCAGAGCAATCATTGAAGCTATAAATTCTGATGAAACTATTGATAAAGTCTTCCTTCAAAAGGGGTTGAAAGGCGAATTGTTTTCTGAATTAGAATCCTTATTAAACAGAAAATCTGTTAATAAATCTTATGTTCCGGTAGAAAAGCTCAACAGACTAACCAATAAAAACCATCAAGGGGCAGTGGCTCAAATTTCACCTATTGCGTTTTATGATATGGAAACTCTGGTCTTAAATGTTATTGAATCCGGGAAAACACCTCTTTTTTTATTACTTGATCAGTTGAGTGATGTAAGAAACTTTGGTGCCATAATCAGAACAGCGGAATGTACCGGTGTTGATGGTATAATTATTCAAAAAAAAGGCGGAGCTCCGGTAAATGGAGATACTATTAAAACCAGTACAGGAGCTGTTTTTAAAATCCCTATCTGTAAAGTAGATCATATTAAAGATGCCGTTTTTTATATGCAGGCTTCCGGAATAAAAGTGATAGCTGCAACAGAAAAAACAAACGACACTTTATATGATGTATCATTTAAAGAGCCTTGTGCTATTGTCATGGGGTCAGAAGGTCGTGGCATCAACCCATCTATAATAAAAGTATCTGATGCCAGAGCTAAGCTTCCTTTACTTGGAGATATTGAATCCTTAAACGTTTCTGTAGCCTGTGGTGCTTTTTTATATGAGGTTGTAAGACAACGTCGTTAATCCTCAGGTTTTTTCTTGTAATTATAGTTTATAAAAGCCTCCTTTTGCTCTTCTTCATCTGTACTTTCAATAAAATTACCGTTTTCATCAAAATGTTTTAAAAAAGGGTCATCATCTTCATTATAATGCGCTTCTTCCCAAACATATTTTTTTGGTTTAGCTATTTCTTTTCTAAAAAATAAAGCAAATAACAACCCCGTAATTAAACCTGCCAAATGCCCTTCCCATGAGATTCCCTTTTCAATAGGCAAGGTATACCATATCATACTTCCATAAAGAAAAACAACCAATAAAGACAAAGCTATAAGCCTGTAGTGCTTAGCAAAAACCCCTTTAAAAAAGGTAAAACTCACTAAAACATAAATCAATCCACTGGCCCCAATATGATAAGAGGGCCTGGCAATACACCAGGTTATAAACCCAGATAATAAGATACCAAATAGTATAACTTTCCATGCAATATGACGATAGAAATAAAACAACGCCATAGAAAGCACAAATAACGGAATAGTATTGTGATAAATATGTTTTAAATCGCCATGAATCAAAGGACTAAATAAAACCCCTCTCAAACCTTTTAAGGTTTGCGGATAAATCCCATATTTACTAAAATTATACCCAAAACGAACTTCAGACCAAAACACCAGCCAAATAACCAGCACAAAAAAAATGGGATATGCCACTACTCCGGTAGAAAACTTAAAATGCTCTTTATGGTCCATAGAATTAAAGATAACAAATAGTTAACCAACTTAAGATTTGATGCTAAATTGGCAGACTGGAGCAGGTAACTGATCTCCTCATTTATTTGAAGCTTTTCGATTTTCAAAAAAATCAGATAGCTAAATAATTAATTCACGAATTTTAAAATATAAATTACGAGTAAAGACTACCCTGTTTTTCTATAAGGACAAACCCAAAACTTAAATAATTTACTTTAATTTTACAGTTATGAATGTAAATGAACCATTAGCTGAACGGTTACGTCCAAAAACTTTAAATGACTATGTAAGTCAATCACATTTGGTTGGAAAAGATGGCGCATTAACACAACATATCAAACAGGGCTTAATTCCTTCTATGATCTTTTGGGGGCCGCCCGGTACAGGAAAAACAACATTAGCAAACATCATTGCATCAGAATCAAAAAGACCATTTTATACCTTAAGTGCTATAAACTCTGGGGTTAAAGATATTAGAGATGTTATTGATAAGGCCAAACAAAGTGGAGGCTTATTTACAACTAAAAACCCAATTCTGTTTATTGATGAGATCCATAGATTTAGTAAATCACAACAGGATTCGCTTCTTCAAGCTGTTGAAAAAGGATGGATTACATTAATAGGAGCAACAACAGAAAACCCTAGTTTTGAAGTGATTTCTGCATTGTTATCACGCTGTCAGGTTTATATACTGAATGCTTTTGAAAAAACCGATTTAGAAACTTTGCTTAACCGCGCTATTGAAGTTGATGAGCAGATTTCTAAAAAGAACATTACACTCAAAGAAACCAATGCCCTTTTAAGACTTTCAGGAGGTGATGCCAGAAAATTACTGAATATTTTTGAACTTATTGTGAATTCTTATAATACGGACACTATAGAGATTACAGACGAAACGGTATTACAAAAAATTCAAAACAATACGGTTCATTATGATAAAACAGGGGAACAACATTACGATATTATATCGGCCTTTATAAAGTCCATTAGGGGGAGTGACCCAAACGCTGCTGTGTATTGGCTGGCGCGTATGATTGAGGGTGGTGAAGATGTTAAGTTTATAGCCCGCAGGTTACTCATTGCCGCCAGTGAAGATATAGGTAACGCTAACCCTACTGCACTGGTTATTGCCAATAATACGTTTCAGGCCGTTTCAACCATTGGCTACCCTGAATCCAGAATTATATTAAGTCAATGTGCCACCTATTTAGCCTGTTCCCCAAAAAGTAACGCCGCCTATATGGCTATTGGTAAGGCACAGCAGCTGGTTAAAGAAACAGGCAACCTGAGCGTTCCTCTTGAAATAAGAAATGCGCCAACTAAACTTATGAAAGAACTAGGGTATGGTGATAATTATAAATATGCACATAACTATAGCAATAATTTTGCTAACCAGGAATTTTTACCAGATCAGATCAAAAATACAACACTTTACGACCCCGGAAATAACTCCAGGGAAAATGCACATAGAGCATTTTTAAAAGAACGCTGGAAAGATAAATACAACTACTAAAATTCTTTGGGCGTTACCCCCAGGGTCGGGCTTTTAGCTATATCTTTTTTGAGAGCTAAAAACATTTTAACGACTCTCCAACAATACGGCTCGATATAATATTAAGGTATTATTTTTTTCAGCACAAAAAAGGATGCCGCTTCAATCCCTAACGCGAATCCTGAGCATCAGAGGTTTTAAAATTTAATGTTTAACGTTTCCTGTTTTAGAACATTTTTTTCATAAAATTCTAAAATCCATTCATCCCCTTTTTTAAATACAATAGCGCTTTTATTTTCCACCAAAAACACGTTATCCAAATTAGTCTTCTTTATTTTATAAACCACTTTAGGCGAACTGTCTACAAGCTGAAAGCCGTTTTCAATTTCCTGAGCATACAGTACACTGGCTAAAACAGCTTTAACACCTTCTTCCATTTTTGATGCTTCCATAGGTTTAGTTGATGCATCACCTTCTACCTCTTCCGGGAGCGTAACAGGTACAACGATTGGTTTATTATTTGGGGCTACCTCAACAACAGCCTCTGAAGCTTTTTCTTTTTTCAACGTTTCTATTTCCTGTTTGAGAGCTTGAATTTCATCAGACACTTCTGTTTTGGCTGCCACAGTTTGTGAAGCCAATGACGTTACGCTTTCATTCGGCACATAGTTATAATTAAGTGCTTCAATAGATTTAAAAGCATCTCTCAAAGCCATACTATAAGCTGATTTATAGTCCTTTTCTCTACTCTCCCCAACTTCTGAAGTGTAAACCACCCTATCATTACAATCCTTAAATACCACATTCAGTTTAGTTTTAAACATACCGGAATCTTTTATCACATCAGATTTTAGGCCCAAACACCGGTTCACTTGTAAATCTTCAGGGTAATCCTCGCCTTCCATTATAGCATTAAAGCCATATTTATTAAACAAAAATTGAGTTAAAGAATTTAATTGATATTGATCTTTCTGTTTTAAAAAATCAAAATTCCAAGGAACTATTACATATTTATACTTGTTCAAATTTGTTTGAGAAAAAATAGATGACACAACAAAACACATCATCAATATTGAAAAAAACTTAGTCTTCATTTTTATTAAATATATAGTTAAACCCTAATTGTAAAGATACACCATCTGCATTATATATGTTTTTATAATCTAAAAAATTATCTGCCATAAAATAAAAATTCACCCTACCAATATGAGCTGAAATTCCTAAACCCACATTATTAAACGAATAAGAATCTATAGTGTAAGTTCCTTTAATACGCAATCCTTTAAACAATCGTCTGTAATAATATGCTGTTAATGCTAATTGTGGTAGTTTAGGTCTATTAATCCCAAATAGTTGTAAACCTACTGCATTTAAATAGCCTTCATCATTTTGGACACAGTTACAATCTTCTTCCAGCTTTTTTCCAAACGCATAATTCAATGAAGCATTTAATTTAACCGGGCGCCATGTTGTAAATTTAGTGGTTGTAGTATCCACTGTAAAAAGATCTTCAAAATCTTCTTCTATTTCGCTCCAGTATTCATCAGCTGTCTGGCCTGATCCTGATTCTGTAAAAATGGGATTAATGCCTTCAAAAGTATACTTGCCTTGTACAGCATAGTTTTCTATATCTTTAGTATGGCTTATAAAGCCTATGTCTAGTAAACTGGCATCAAAGGTCCATTGATCGGTCATATGATATGTAAAGCCAACATCAAAACCTAATCCCAGATTACCACCAAATAGGACGCGCTTTCTCAGTGCTTTTATATCATTACTGAATTCTGAGTTTTCATCATTTATAAAACTTGCAATTCCGGATGTTCGTAACTCAAGATCCAGATCAAAAATATGATCATAAATATTATCATTGCCTCTTACGGTCACAAAACGTCCTTTATTTTTTGTGGAATTAACATTTATAATACTTGAGTAAATTTTTCCTCTCACGCCATAAGTAAACCTATCATTAACTTTTTTGTTATACCCTACATGAAACACAGAGATCACTTCAGCACTAGTATTAATATCACTGGCATCAAATACTCTGTTAATATTATTGCGATTACCTTCTAAAGCTAAAACAGCATAATCCTTTGGAAAATAATTAATAATATCTAATTCCTCATACAGGCCAAAACTCAGATACTCATTTTTTTCGTAGCGCTTTCCAAAGGCAAAACCTGCTGAGAATATCTCTAGTTGCTGATTAAAACTTATCAGGTCGTTTGAATTCATACCATAAACCGCATGTCTCAATTTTGTATTGAAATCTGTGTTATTATCAGCAAAAATATTGTAAAGTGTGGTTCCTGTTATTCCGGCATCAAAATGTACATGAGATAACAAAGGAATCCCAAAATAGCCTTTGTTTTTTATTTTTCCTCCCGGATTAAGTAATAGAGATTGTGGTATTTCTGAAAAACCATATAAAATCTGTTTGTTTTGAGATAATGCAACACCCCAAAATACCAGTATAACCAAAGTACTTATCTTTCTTTTCATTGGGTATCACCTATTTTAAAATAAAAAACTGCAGAAGATTGTAATTGTATGTTCCCTAAAGTATCCTGGTTAATAGGAACTCCTGGAAGCATTCTTAGTGTAAATACTATTGCGGTTGTACTTTTTAATGCTTGAAGCTTGGTACCTTCAAATGTTTCTATAAAGTCCCCTTCAGAAGAGGCTTGAGCTGAAACCGTAAATGTATGCTGTAATTGGTTTGAATCATCAAATAAATCAATCTGTAATTCAAAATTCCTGTGTATTGAGTTTTCAACTTCAAATAAAAATTCTGCTTTAATAAGGTTATCTACAATAAACTCATCATCAAAAAAACTCACCAAAACAAAATCCTGTACAACTCTAATTTCTGATCCATTATCTAAAAATTGATTTGCCGGTTCATCAAAAAAGATGAGGCTTGATTCAATAACCGGTGTAATCTCAAAATCTTTGGCTTGCTCAAAATCAACAGGCTTGGTGCAGGATGTTGCTATAAAAACTAATAGTATTTGAAAATATAGCCTTTTAAAAGTCTTATAGTTCATAAAAATATGTTGTAGAGTGGGGTTTATAGATATTTTTTCAATCTTGAAAGTGAGTTTATTTGAATAATATCGTCATCAATTTTTGTGCCTTTTATATCAAAAAAAATAACTTCCATTCCTACATTTTTTGCTCCTAAGATATCAGCTTCGTAACTATCTCCTATCATAAGACTTTTATCAGTCTGTGCATTTGCTTGTTTTAGAGCATAATTAAAAATTTTGGAATTTGGCTTTTTTACACCAACCATTTCAGAATTGGTAATTGTTTTAAAATATTTATCAATTCCAGATTTAGCCAGTTTCATATGTTGTACCTCTTCAAATCCATTGGTAATAATATGCAAATTATAATTAAAGCTTAAATAATCTAAAATCTCAAAAGTATAGTCAAAAAGATGGTTAAACGACGTTAAATGTGTTATATAATCATCTGATAATTTATAAATTAATTCTTCTTCTACGTTATAATTTATAGCTTGAAAAGCTTCATTTAATCTACAAAAACGTAATGTTTCCTTTTTTATTTTTTCCTCCCGGTATAGTTTCCAATATTTAAGGTTAATGGGCTCATAGTGTAAAAGAAATTTTTTAAGCTCTACATTTAGATCGTTCATCTGAAAGATTCTTTTAAAAGTTAAAGCCGAATTTTTATCAAAATCCCATAAAGTATGATCTAAATCAAAAAACACATCAGTTATTCCATCAATTTTCATTAGCTGAATTTAAAATTAAATTGAACAATTCTTTAAACCCTCTCCATTGTATATCATCACCAAAAGTATAGTTGTGAAATATCGGAACAAAATCGCCATTTACTCTTTTCACCTCATTTATAACTTCATTTAAAACTTTCTTTTTATCCAATAATGATTTATACTTTAAAAGCGCATAATCTATCAAAGGATACGGTACTATTTTTAAAGGGGTTTGCACCTCATAGTCTAAATCATAAAACAAAAATGGTGAGCAAGACCCTGCCCTAAACCCTATTTGATTAACATACCCCATAGTATAATCTTCCTGGATTTCTAACTCAATAAGGTTTCTGTAGGATTCGGGTAAATTTAACTTTGAAAAAGACTGCCTTGAAGCTTTTAAATTGGTATTCAGTATATCTTCTATCCTTAGCTTCTCTTTTTTTAAAATAGCTTTATTTTCAATAGCTAAAAAGGAAATTTTAAGCCCTACTCTACAATAATCTCCAATATGCTTTATAAGGGATACAAATTTCTTCTTATTTGGGTTAATACCTTTATCATAAGTGGAATAATCTCCAATAAGAAAAAAAAATAAAAATTTAAATTTCGAACTTTTTTGCCTGTTAATTAAATATTTAAAATTATCAAACGGATCGTGTTTAAAACCGAGGAGTACCATAAATCTGGAATACAAACTTTTAAACTTTAGCCTGGCTAAATCATTTAAAATACCTCCTAAAGTTCTCAGTAAGCCTTTTAACTTGTAATTATAAGCACTTGGTACATCTATAATGGGCTTTATATTGTACGCCTTTAAAGGAAATTCAAAATCCGGGAATTGCTCTTGCAATGCTGTTTTAAACTTATAAGCCCAAATATCTACAACCGGTTGATGCAAAAACCCTTCTTTATAAGCTAAACTTTCAGTAGCAGTAAACCGTCCATATTCATCTTTAACATGTGGTAAGTATTCTTCATATCTGGATAACAAATAAAAAGATGCAGAAAAAATATCAAAAGGTATGGCACTCTTGTCTCCGTTATAAAAAAAACATTTTGTTTCTTCCCAATCCTGTATACTTATATCAATATCATTTAAGCCTTGCTCAAATAAAATATCATGGCTTTTAACAAAAAACTCATTACTTAATTGCTGTTTGGTATAAGACATTTTTAAACTGTCATGAGCAATGAATTCTTCTATTTTTGTAGTAAACCCTATTTTAATTCCTAATACCCGGGTACAAATATGCTTAAAAACATAATTTAAACGCGGTGATATTTTATGGGTATAAACTAAAAGCATTATAATAGATTTTCATCTGAAAAACTAAAATATGCTTTTTCTGTAATAATTAGGTGATCTAAAACTTTTATATCTAGGTTTTGAGCTGCATTTTTTAATTTTTGTGTAATTTGTTTATCAGCCTCACTGGGTTTTAAAGCCCCTGAAGGATGGTTATGTACTAAGATTAACCCTATAGCCCCAACTTCTAATGCCGTTTTTAATACTAAACGAACATCTACCAAAGTTCCCGTTATACCTCCTTTACTCAATTGATTTTTTTGAATGACCTTATTGGCATTGTTCAAATATACAATCCAAAACTCTTCGTGCTGCAGATCACCTATTACAGGTTGCATCAATTCAAAAACTGAAGTACTTGATGTAATTTTATTTTTCTCTAGAGCTTCCTCTCCTCTGCGCCTCCTTCCTAATTCTAAAGCAGCTACAATAGTAATGGCTTTAGCTTCTCCAATGCCTTTAAATTCCATAAGTTGCTTTATGGAACGCTTTCCCAATTCGTTTAAATTATTATTAGTACTTGCCAAAATACGCTTGCATAAGGCTACTGCACTTTCATCTTTATTACCTGATCCTATAAGAATGGCTATCAGTTCTGCGTCGCTTAAAGCGGTCTTCCCTTTTTGAGATAGTTTTTCACGGGGCTGATCGTCTTGATTCCATTCCTTTATAGGGAAAGATTGTGATTTTTCTTGCATTGGTTAAAGATAAATATTGCGTATGTTACAAGCAATTAATTTACTTATATTTCATTTATCTTCTTAAATTTATTAAATAGCTTGCTCGTTTAAAGACTCCTTAGAATACGTTTTCAATAAGGTATAGAGCTTTTCCGGGTTAAAAGGTTTCCCCATAAAACCATTCATTTTATAACGTTCGGTTTTTTCTTTAATATCTGTTTGAGCAAAAGCCGTTAAGGCTATTATTGGCATATTTGCTTTTGTATGGTCAGGAAGGTTTCTAATAGCCAGAGCTGTTTCATAACCGTTTAATAAAGGCATTTGCAAATCCATTAAAATAAGGCTAAAATTTGATGCTTTCAAGATATTTAGAACCTCTTGTCCATTCTCTGCAATTTTGTAATTAACATTCCATTTTGCAAAAAACCTTTTTAAAATGAGTACATTCATTTTGTTATCTTCTGCCACCAATACATCAATATTTAAAGGGGCATAATCCGGCTGCAGTTTAATCATTTCCGGTTGATATAAATTCAACCTGTTACTAACTTTATATGTTATTTTAAAAGAAAAAGCAGCGCCTTTACCCAAGGCACTTTTTAATTTTAAATCACTTCCCTGAAGTTTTAATAACTTTTTACTGATTGATAAGCCTAAACCTGTTCCTCCATATTTCAATGATGTTTCTGAATCGGCTTGCATAAAACTTTCAAATATAGTATCCTGCCTGCTTTTTGAAATACCAATACCGGTATCTGTAACTTTAAACTTTAAGGTGATTTTATTTTTTTCTATACCCAGGTTTTTAACACTTAAAACTATACTTCCTTTTTCGGTGAATTTTAATGAATTACTTAATAAGTTCTTTATTATTTGGGTTAGCTTTAGCTTATCCCCTATTATACTATTTGGCACATCATTTTCTTTTCTAACGCAAAAAAGAATGCCTTTTTTCTCAGCTCGTAATGCAAAATGGGATTTAATATTTTCCAGGAAATAATTTAAACTAAAGTCTTTCTCTGCTACTTTTAATTTTCCTGATTTAATTTTATTAAAATCAAGTAAATCATTTATTAAGCCTAACAGGTGTTCTCCGGAATACTTTAAAGCCTTAAGGTTTTCTGCTTGCTCCGGCAGGTAATCTTCCATTAAAAGAATATTTGTTAAACCAGTTACTGCATTTAACGGTGTTCGTATTTCATGGGACATTGTAGACAGAAACTCATCCTTAGAAGCACTGGCTTTTTGTAGTTCTATTTCTGTTTCTTTTAAATTGGTTACATCTATTATAGTCCCAATATAACCACTTGGCAAGCCATATGAATCTTTAACAAGTTTAGATTTAACTTCAAACCATTTTAATTTATTGTCTTTACTATGTTTAAAAATAAACTTGATGTGTTTTTTATTTTTTGAAAATAGTTCATACGATTTTTTATTACCATCAATATATTGTCCGGCAAGAAAATGCCTATAACTCTTTCCTATAGATTTTTTAAGGCTATGCCCTGAATACTTTTCCCATGCATTATTTAAAAATGTGAAATTTCCATCCAAATCTGTTTCAAAAATCACACCTCCTACATTATCTACTAAGTTTTCCAGTTTAGTCCTTGTTGTATCCCGCTCCAGTATTAATTTTTGATTAGCTACAAACAATTCTTTAGAGCTTTCTTCCAGTATATGTTCTATGTGCTTTACATCTTTATCAAAACTCTTGTATGCTTCATTAACCATATTTAAAAAATTGGCATACTCTGGCTTGTCTAAAATATCTAAGTTAGACTTTTTAAGCTGACGCTTTAATAATCTATGGAAATCGGGGTTTATCATTCAGACAATGTTGTAATAGTCATGGTTTGATTATGCAACTCACATGGTGAAAACTCACCAAAAGGTGCTATTTCTCCATAAGAATAAAATCCGGTGATACTTGCTTTTTTACCTATAACACCTCTAACAACCTCTACTTCTTCTTCTACCAGTTGTTTTAAAACCAAGCGTCTGCCCACACAACTAATAAGAATAGCCAATTCTGAAGTTTCGTTCAAGTTCTTATTGGCTGAAACCGCAGAATCTTCTGCTCCATCAATCAACCGGTCTATATTAGCTTTCATTAAACGCACATAAGAATTCTGAGGGATATTTCCGGCAAATGTTAAGCTCTGATCGTCTTCATTTATTGCCAAAATAGTTCTAACCACCGGTATTGCATTTTCACTGGTTCTCATACTTAATGGAAACAACAACCCGGAACTTGGTAAATTATTGGCCTCTTCTCCTAAAAAGGATTTATAAATTTCCAGTGCCGGTAATCCATCTAACTCATATAATACATTCTTTTCAGATTTTGTCACTAGTCTTTCAATTCCAAAACTATCCCAGCCGCCTTTAGAACTGTAACCCACTTTTAAGCTATCTCCATAAAACCCAAGACCAATAATAGTTTTATCTACTATTTCTCCACCATTTATGACAAAGGTTTGATTAAAGTCGGCACCATCGGCTGCTAGTCCCCCTGTTATACTCACATCCGGGATTTTTGACTTTAAGCCGGTAACCAAATCTGCACCATTAACATTTAAACCATCACTTAAAACCAATACATGCTTTAAATCTTTGCTATAAAGCTGGTCTGCAATAGCTTCTCCTGCTTTTTCACTACAATGCATATCTTTAATCTCATAGGCTACCTTTTTTAAAGTTACCTTTTCCAGTTGTATGGCTGTTAATGATATGGTACTGTCTTTTACTGTAACATCTGATATTTCACCAGCTGTAGAACATCCTACTATAATAGCATCAGGATAATTTTGTTGCAAAGCAGATAAGACATCTTCTTTTGAGTTAAACTGCGGGGAGATAAATAATAAAAACAGGTTAGCATTTAAATGGATTGTTCCTATGCTATCACTCCAATTATTTTCGGTTAAGGATATTTGTTTTACTTTCATAATGTAAGATTTTGGGCATTCAACCTAACACTTTATCGTCAAACATAAACATTTCGTCGAAAATATAATAAATTTTTGAAAGAAAAAAATACTTAGCTATAAAAGTTAGTTTAAAGGGATAAAACCACTCTAAGCTTTAGTTTTTGACTTAGTTTTGTAGAAAAATTCAACTAATTGCGTTCTGCAATAGATTTTTTGCACTGCTCATAATTTGAACATAAAACTATGATCAAAAACAAACAATAATACTAATAGGAGTTCTATTTATTGGCTTGTTTGGCTATTTACAAGAAACTTATAAAATTGGTAAAACTGAATATTATATAAAAGAGTGCTATTCTTTGACAGCCAAATCCATTGTAAAATGTGGTGAAATAAGCAAAAGAGCGTTTTTAAAACCTCAAGTGTAAAAAGAAAAATTAAATTGTATACAACAAAATAATGGTTATAATTTATTGTGGTGCTACGTAAAATTGAACAT
This sequence comes from Alterotamlana spongicola, assembly GCF_035818475.1. Lineage (NCBI taxonomy): Bacteria > Pseudomonadati > Bacteroidota > Flavobacteriia > Flavobacteriales > Flavobacteriaceae > Alterotamlana > Alterotamlana spongicola. The sequence continues at coordinate 1,778,041 of NZ_JAYMGV010000001.1, read as the reverse complement.
ATTAACTTTAAATATAGCTGGTTTCATGAGTCAAAAAGTATAACAACATCTTCAAAATAAATAGCCAAGACAATCAAATTATCCCCTAAAAACAACTATGTGATTAACGCTTTCACCGCATCAAAATCCAATCCGCCATAATTCCCGGAACTCATAAGCAGTAAAGCCTTATCATCAAAGTTTTGAGAATACAGATAGTTTTTAAATTCGTCCGGATTGGTATAAATAATTAGATCATCACGCTGAAAGGCATGGGCTATTTGCTCCTGTGTGACTTCCTCTAACTTTTTAATTTCAACAGCATGCGGCGAATAAAAAACCACAGCCACATCTGCAGCATTTAAAGCCCCCTTATACTCCTTTAAAAATTCGGCATTTAAACTGCTATAGGTATGTAATTCCAAACAGGCTACCAATGTTCTATGGCTATACTGCTCTTTTACAGCCCGGGTTGTTGCCTCTACTTTACTGGGGGAATGTGCAAAATCTTTATAGGCTACACTGGTTTTACCTTCGGCTATTTTTTCCAAACGTTTGCTGGCGCCTTTAAATGTAGCAATGGCTTCATAAAAATCGTCTTCATCTATACCCATATGCTGGCAAATCCATTTGGCTCCGGCCAGATTATTGAGATTATGTTTTCCAAAGACTTCTATAGGTAACGGACCGTCCGGGGTGTCTAACAAGGTTTGCCCATCTTCTACAGTATATTTTGGTGTTTGGTAAGCTATTTTTCTAATGGCATTGTCACTGGTTTCAACCACACGTTTTACTTCAGGATCTTCCTGATTATAATTTATACTTCCCCCACTTACTATGGAGTCTACAAAAATGCTAAACTGTTCTACATAATTTTCATAGGTTGGAAATACATTTATATGATCCCAGGCAATACCACTTAACAACGCTATATTAGGTTTATAGAGGTGAAATTTAGGACGCCTGTCTATAGGTGAACTTAAATATTCATCACCTTCTAAAACTATAAAATCATTTTCCTCAGTGAGTTTAACCATAACATCAAAACCTTCCAATTGCGCACCTACCATATAGTCTACTTCTCTGTCATGGTAATGCATAACGTGTAAGATCATAGATGTTATAGTGGTCTTTCCATGACTCCCCCCTATAACCACACGGGTTTTATGTTTGGATTGTTCATATAAAAATTCCGGATAACTATAAATTTTCAATCCCAGTTCCTGGGCTTTCAGCAGCTCAGGGTTATCTGCTTTAGCATGCATACCCAAAACTACAGCATCTAAATGTGTTGTGATCTTTTCAGGGTACCAACCAAAAGATTCCGGTAATAGACCTTTAGCTTCCAATCTGGATTTTGAGGGGTCAAAAATAGTATCATCACTTCCGGTAACCTGATACCCTTTATTATGTAATGCTAAAGCTAAATTATGCATGGCAGCCCCGCCTATTGCTATAAAATGTACATTCATATTTTGGATCTGTATTCTGAAATTTAAATTATAAAACACCTTTTTTAGTGCTTATAACAGAAAGGTAAATATATGAATTGAAGTTGGAAGGACGAAGGCTGAACGGGAAGTTTTTGCGTTAGGGATTGAAGCATGTGTTGGAGCTCCTCAAAGAGAGCGACTGCTAAAAGCCCGACCTTTATCCTGAAACAAATTCAGGATAAAGGTAACACTATAATCATAATTTTAAAATCTTATCCTTTTGTGTTTTAAAAGGCTTTATTTTAGGGAGTTCTGAAATGGCGAGATCAATATATTGTAATGCTTTTTCTTTATTTTTTTTGTGGGTATGAATTTGCGCCAATCTATAATGTGCCCATGCTTTTGGCACACCATCTGCTGCTGAATAATTTTCAAGATAGGTATACAGGCATTGCTCACCTTTTTGAAGTTCTATATTATACTCTGCTGCCACTTTCCCTATTTGATAGTGCAATGCATTGCGCCGATGCTTTAGTTGAGCATCTTCAATATTTTTTATAGCCTGATACGGCCTTTGTTCTTGTTCATACAAATGGGTGAGCTTATTGAAACAGGTCAATGAACCACCTTCTGTTATGGCCATTTTATAATACTTCTCGGCTAATTCCGGCTCATCATCATACTCATAAACATAGCCTTTAGCCAAGTAGCCGTCTACTTTTGATAAAGCTTCCAGCTCCTGAGCAAATTTCAATGATTTCTTTTTACTGCCTCCAAAAATACCGGGTAATTGCATATAGAGTTCCACCAGTGCCCAACGTGCCCCAATATGGGATTTGTCCAGTTCAACTGCCTTTAAAAATGAGGCTTTTATATCTCCTATAGACCCGATGGCCTTTAATTTATTTTCTAAAGCTCTCATACCCAAGGCACCTCCATATTTGTAGTGGTAATTAGCCGAATTTATATTGGTCTTCAATAATTTTTTATAACTGGCAATAGCTTCATCCCATTTTTTTTGATACCCATATGCATCGCCCAGTAATTCTAAACCTTTTAAGTCACCAGGATGGTTTTCCAGATATGTACTAATTACATCTTCGGCTTTTTGAAATTGCTTTTTTTCAAACAGAATATCTATCTCTTCTAAATTAGATTGAGAGCATACTACTAATGGAAATAGAACAATAAGCAACGTTTTTCTCATAATACAAGTTGAAAATACAAAAATAAACTTTCTTGCTGTGGTTTGATTTATGATTAAGACAACCTTAAGGTTTCTATTTATTATGTATTAATGTAGGTAATCTATTTATCATACTCTTAAAATGATTAACTTCACTCATCCAATACTTGGGTTAACTCATTCTTCTTTTTTTGGAATAGCTTTTGAAAGTAACTTAGAGGCAAAGTAAAACACATAAAACGAACATTAATACACTTTAAACATATATTCATAAAAGGAATTATTAAATTTAAACGTATGAAACACTGTATACTTACACTAATACTTATACTTTTTATTCACACAGGTAAAGCACAAACCAATACCTATGATACACTTTGGAAAAAAGTGGAACATTATGAAATTGAAGGTTTGGTCCAATCTGCTTTAAAGGCTGTTGTAAACATTGAAAATCAAGCTATAAAAGATAAAGATCATGCACAACAGATAAAAACAATGCTTTATAAAAGCAAATTTGCTTTAATATTGGAAGAGGATGCTCAATTGCAGATCATTAACAATTTTAAAGATCAAATTACTGTAAGCGCATTTCCTATTAAAAATGTTTTAGAGAGTATACTTGCTAATTTATACTGGCAATATTTTAATCAACACAGGTGGCAATTTTACAACAGAACCAGAACCTCCGAGAAAGTTGATCGCTCTGATTTTAGAACCTGGGATTTACAAACCCTTTTTAATGAGATTCATGTGCATTATCAAAATTCGTTACAAAACGGATTAATGCTTCAACAAGAACCGTTGAAAAAATATAGCGTATTATTAGAGGAGCATACAGGTTCTAAAATTTACCGGCCTACCTTATTTGATTTTTTAAGTCATAATGCTTTAGATTTTTATAAAACCAATGAAACTCATATTACTAAACCAGCTTATAAATTTGAGATAGACAACCCCGAATTACTCACTGAAAAGCTTAAGTTTGCTCATGTTAATTTAGCATCTAAAGATTCTACTTCATTACAATTAAATGCTTTAAAAATTTATCAGAACCTAATTAAAGCACATGTTCATGATGCATCACCTTATCCCATGATTGATGCTGATTTAGAGCGTTTAAGGTTTATAAATCAGCACGCTATTTTCAACAATAAGGAGGAGCTTTTACTGGAAGTTTTGAAAAAAGAAAAGGAACAATCTAAGGCCTATGACTTTTCTACACTCTATGATTTTGAAATCGCTAAAATATACTATGAGCAAAGTGGTAAATACCAGCCAAAAACTAATGAAGAATATCGTTGGAAAGCTAAAGAAGCCATTGATATTTGTAATACCGCCATCTCTAAGTTCCCGGAAAGCAAAGGTGCCAAAAAGTGTAAAACCCTAAAATCACAGATTGAACAACAAATCCTTCATATTACAACTGAGCAGTTTCTTCCTATTCAAAAACATGCACGCCTATTAGTCAGCTATAAAAATATAGACACCCTGCAATTTAATATGTACAAGTTGTCTGAAAACCAGTTTAAAAGATTCCAAAAAAAATACAGGAAGGAAGAGCAGCTTGCTTTTATAGAAAAGCTGGATACCGGTAAATCATGGGTAAGTCAATTAAGGAATGAAAATGATTTTCAAAACCATACTACTGAAGTTTTAATTCCAAAATTAAATAATGGTAGGTATTTAATTGTTGCTACTTTAAAGGATAATGAAAACACCTTTGCCTTTACCAACCTTCAGGTAACCAATACGGCATTGGTAGAAACAGACACGCCTCAATACAAGATCTTTCAGGTTATTAATAGAACTAACGGTACACCCATTACAAATGCCAATATAGACCTTACCTATTATTCCAGTCAAATTGGAAATAACAAAACCGAAACCCACACTACCAATACTTTGGGGGAACTTAAAATAATTAAAGACAATAGCAACTACAGAAATGCCCATTTAAAAGTAAGATCCGGAAATGATGTGGCTTATTTTGGTCAATATTATATAAACAGATACTATAGAGCACATAAAGAAGATGTAAGGCATAAGGCCTTTTTATTTACAGACAGGAGCATATACCGCCCCGGGCAAACCGTGTATTTTAAAGCCATTGCCATAAAAACTAAAAAAGGTAAATCTGAAGTCATTCCTAATGAGTTGCTTTACGTGGAAGTTTATGATGTAAATGGTGATGATGTTATTGACCTTGAATTAAAGACCAATGAATTTGGTTCTGTTTCAGGGGAATTTATTTTACCAGCTACAGGGTTAAATGGAGAATATTCTGTTGAATTGTATTCTGATTCAAATCGTATTGACATTGATACTGAATATAGTTTTTCTGTTGAAGAGTATAAACGACCTAAGTTTGAAACGACATTTGATCCTATTAAGGAAACATTTAAGGTCAATGATTCCGTTACAGTAAAAGGTAATGCCTTGGCATACTCCGGAAGCCATATAACTGATGCTAAAGTAGTTTACCGCGTACATCGAAAAGTACAATATCCCAGATGGTATTTCTGGCATCGCCCATGGGTTACTAGTGAACCTCAGGAAATTACGCATGGTGAAAGTATTACAAATAACAAAGGTGAATTTGAAATCACCTTTAAGGCGCTTCCAGATAATAGTATTGATAAATCTAACCTTCCTGTTTTCAAATATGAAGTAACAGCAGATGTTACTGATTTGAATGGCGAAACCAGAAGTGCAACCTCCACAATTAATGTAGGGTACCATACTTTGTTGGCAAACCTGAACATTGGGGAGTCTTTAAACAAAACTAAAAAAGATCATACCATACATATTGACACAAAAAATTTAAACGGTGAATTTGCTCCTGCACAAGGACATATCAAAATCTATAAATTAAGAGCTCCCGATATAGCTTTAAGGCCCCGACCGTGGGAAACACCTGATTTCCAGGATTTCTCTAAAGAAGCCTTTAAAAATTTATTTCCCCACGATGCTTATACCAATGAACATGATTCAAGTAACTGGGAAAAAGGAGCACTGGTTTTTGAAAAACCGTTTGATACTGAAATTTCCAAAACACTTAAGCTGGGTAAAATTAAAAAATGGCAGTCTGGTCAATACATCATAATACTTGAAAGTAAAGATAGATTCGGGCAACTTGTAAAAGACCAGCTTAAAACCACACTGTTTAGCAATGATGATAAAGTACCTGCTGACAGTGAACTTTTCACTATTTCAACCGACAAATCAACTTATAAAATCGGAGAGACTGCATATGTAACTATAGGCTCTGCGGCCCAAGATATTTCTGTAACCATTTCTGTTGAAAAAGATAAAAAAGTCATTCAGACTGAAATTATCAAACTAAGTGCCAATAAAAAAGTGATTAGTATTCCTGTTACCAAAGAAGATCTAGGCGGGTTTGTAGTACACTATAGTTTTGCGGCCTTTAATAGCTATCAATCCGGTAAACAGCTCATTTCGGTACCTTACCCAAAGGTGAAACTGGACATTGAAACCTTAACTTTTAGGGACAAACTTCAACCTGGAGTAAATGAAACCTGGCAATTCAAAATAAAAGGCCCTCATGGTGAAAAAGTAAGTGCAGAATTATTGGCTAATATGTATGATGCATCGTTAGACCAATTTAAGCCTCATACCTGGACATTTAATCCAATTCAAAATACAGTTTATAATGCTCAAAACAGGAGTTATGCCTATAGCAGTTTTGGCATTAATAATTTTAGAGTTTATAATAATTATCAGAGGTACAGTGTTCCGCAACAATACTATGATGAATGGAATTGGTTTGGCTTTAACTTTGCTAACCACAAATGGGCAAACCAAAGATACCTGAATACCATTAAAATTAAAAGAGCAACACAATTTCATGAAAACATTAAAGAAGGATTTATTTCAGGAACCGTGTTTGATGAAAGTGGCCATCCTATCCCGGGAGTAACTATTGTTATAAAAGGCACCACACGGGGAACTACAACAGATTTTGATGGTAATTTCTCTATAAAGGCTAAAAAAGGAGAAGAACTGGAAATTAGTTTTATAGGATATAGCACACATAGTTTAAAAATCAGTAAAAATCGTTTAAATATTTCCCTGACCGAAGATAGTGCAACATTGGATGAGGTAGTTGTTACTGCATATGGTACCGTAAAGAAACAAGATTTAACAGGTTCAATTGCCAAGGTGGGTGCAAAAGAATTAAAAAGTATTAGTGCCAATGATCTAGAAGAATCCTTAGAGGGAGTCATACCCGGAGTAAGTGTTTCAGAAGTTCCCGGTGCCCCTTCTAATATACTAATACGAGGTCTAGGATCAGTTTCTGGTGATAAAAAACCTTTATATATAGTAGACGGTAAAATTATTGAAGGTGATATTAATTTGGATACCACCAATATCCAATCTATTGCCATTTTAAAAGATGCAGCAACAACGGCAATTTATGGCAGTAGAGGCGCTAACGGTGTTATTATCATTACAACAAAATCAGGTTTAAATGCTTTAGCCCAGGTAAAAATCAGAAAAAACCTGAAAGAAACAGCATTCTTCTTCCCTGACCTAAGAACAGATGAATCTGGTCATATAAGTTTTAGTTTTACTACTCCTGAAGCTTTAACACAATGGAAACTACAGTTATTAGCACATACTAAAGCTTTAGAAAGTACTACTAAAACTTTAACCGCCATAACTCAGAAAGAACTCATGGTTGTTCCTAATGTACCTCGTTTTTTACGTGAAGGCGATCAAATTACCATAAGTTCAAAAATTGCAAATCTATCTGAAAAAACTATCTCCGGTGACGCTGTTTTAATATTGACTGATGCCATTTCCGGAAATAGCATGGATTCAAAACTTGGAAATGCTTTAAACAGTAAAAGCTTTACTGTTGATGCTAAAGGAAACACACAAGTATCATGGAATCTGGATATTCCTGAAGGTATTCAAGCTATTCAATATAAAATTGTTGCCCAATCTGAAGATTTTAGTGATGGTGAACAAAATGCCTTACCGGTATTATCCAACCGGAAGTTAGTTACTGAAACCTTACCCATGTGGATTAAAAGTAATGAGACTAAAACCTTTACACTGGATAAACTAAAGAACAACACCTCAACAACGTTAAAACATCATAAATTAACGCTTGAAATGACTTCCAATCCGGCTTGGTATGCTGTACAGGCACTTCCCTACTTAATGGAGTATCCCTATGAATGTAATGAACAGACCTTTTCAAGATATTATGCTAATGCATTAGCTGGTCATATAGCAAATTCCAATCCGAGGATTCAAGAGGTTTTTAACCAATGGAAGTCTCAAAATGCTTTGACCTCTAACCTTGAAAAGAATCAGGAATTAAAATCAATTCTCATTCAGGAAACACCGTGGGTACGGGATGCACAAAGTGAAGCCGAACAAAAAAAGCGTATCGCCTTATTATTTGATTTAAATAAAATGAATAGTGAATTGCAATCAGCAATAGATAAACTAAAATCTAATCAAATGGCTTCCGGTGGATGGTCCTGGTTTAATGGAGGCCGCGAAAATCGTTATATTACTCAACACATTATCAACGGATTTGGTCATTTAAAACAATTAGGTGTCATTCAGAACGACAGTGAAGAATCTATAATAAATAAAGCCATCAAATATCTTGATATCGAGTTTGTCAAAGCCTATAAAGACATCAAAAAATACGACGCTAAAATAGACCTTAGCAAGGATCATCTAAATTATATACAACTACATTATCTATATATGCGAAGTTTCTTCCCGGATATTAAAAAATCAAAAGAGGTCAATGATGTTATAAATTATTACCAAGCTCAAATTCAGAAATACTGGCAAAGTCGCTCCTTATATTCCAAAGGTTTGATGGCGTTAATTGCATATAGGGATAATGATTCTGAAACAACAAGCAAAATTTTAAAATCATTAAAAGAGACCAGTATCACTTCTGATGAATTGGGTATGTATTGGAAAGCTAACACTAACTCTTGGTTTTGGTATCAGGCTCCTATAGAAACACAAGCCTTATTAATTGACGTGTTTTCAGAAGCCGGGCATGTCATTCAGAACGAAACAAAGAACCTGAAAACTATAGATGATTTAAAGATATGGTTGCTTAAAAACAAACAAACCAGCCAATGGAAAACTACAAAGGCAACGTCTGAAGCCGTCTATGCATTATTGCTTCAGGGTAGTGATTGGTTAAGTGTAACCGAAATGGTAGATGTAGTTTTAGGCAACAAAAATATAGATCCCACTAAATTAGAGAATGTCAAAGTAGAGGCCGGCACAGGATATTATAAAACCTCTTGGGCAGCCTCTGAGGTTAAACCGGAAATGGGAGAGGTAAAACTAACTAAAAAAGGAAATGGCATAGCCTGGGGAAGTTTATATTGGCAGTATTTTGAGGATTTAGATAATATTACTTCTGCAGAAACACCACTTAAACTAAAGAAAAAACTATTTCTAAAAACCAATACCGATACCGGTGAAGAAATTACTGAAATAACTCCGGATACAAAACTAAGTCTTGGTGATCTGGTAAGAGTAAGAATAGAATTAAAAAGTGATAGAAATATGGAATTTCTTCATATGAAAGATATGAGAGCATCAGGTTTGGAGCCTGTAAATGTGATATCAAAATACAAATGGCAGGATGGCCTGGGGTATTACGAAAGCACAAAAGATGCGAGTACCAATTTCTTTTTTGGTTATTTACCAAAAGGCGTTTATGTTTTTGAATATGATTTACGAGTAAATAATACTGGTAATATGAGTAATGGAATTACTACAATACAAAGCATGTATGCCCCGGAATTCAGCAGTCACAGTAATGGCTTACGAATAAAAATAGAAGATTAAAAACAATGTTTTAGTAATCATATTCAGACAAACCCATTCAATTTTAATTTATAATTTACTATCTTTCAAAACACTAACTAATTTTTTTATTATGAATTCAAAAGTATTTATGATTGTTAGAATAGTTCTTGGATTATTCATTTTGGTTTTCGGACTAAACAAATTTTTACACTTTATTCCATTTGGTGAAATGTCTGCAGAAGCAGGAGCTTATTTTGGAGCCTTAACTTCGGCAAAAGTATTGACACTTGTAGCAATAGTTGAAATTGTTGCCGGTTTAGCCATTATTTTTAACAAATATGGTGCTTTATTAGCTCTGATTTTAATGAGTGTTTCTGTGAACGCTATTTTATTCCACCTGACATTAGATCCTGCCGGTATTGGTGGTGCTGCGGCATTATTCATTTTAAATATTTTAGCTTTAATTGGTTATAAAGACAAATACAAAGATTTACTAAGCTAGGCATTTATAGTTCCAAAACGAGGCTAAACACGCCTCGTTTTTTATTTAAAGGCAGCGTTAAATTATTTCAAAGTCAGGATATTTATTAACTTTACATGTTTCTAATTTTTTTGGTTTTGAAAAAAATAATGCCCCAAAATATTATTTCCTTAAAACCTTCATGGCTACTTTTAGTAATCATCCTTCTATCAGTATTATCTTGTGCTTCAAAAAAAACGACTTCTAAAACAAAACCTGTTATTGAAGCTACTCCAAAGATTATTTTTTTAACCTATAGCATTTCAAAAAGCAATACTGATAACAGAATTATTGAGTATGTAAATCAAAAAACAGTTGATGGTAAAATAAAAATTAAGAGTTCTGAATCTATTACAAATGGAAAGGAAGGTGATTTAATTTGTAGTCAATTAGATAATAAATCTAATATACTAAATAGCACCTTAATCAAAGACCCTCTTAATAAAATAGTGGAATTCACTAATGAATCCATGCAATTCCAAACCCAAACTATTAGCATAGACAAAACAATGTTTTCAGTAAGACTACAGCTTAACATTAACACTAAATACATTACAATTAGTACATTTGCTGATAATAAGAAGCCCCTCATCAAGACCAAAATAAATTGAGAATGAAACTTATTTTATACTTTTTAATAATTGTTGAGACTACTCTATTTAGCTATTCACAGACTTTTGACATTGAAACCATAAAATACTCCGGAAACAATGACAAACGTATAAATCTTGTGTTTTTAAGTGATGGTTATCAATCAGGTGAATTAGATCAATTTATTACTGAAGCCTCCAATTTTACCACTACCATGTTCAATACAAGTCCGTTTAAAGAATACAAACACTATTTTAATGTATATGCTATAAAAATACCTTCAAATGACAGCGGTGCTGATCATCCGGCCAACGCCACAGATACAGACGAAACAGGAGCCACTCCTGAGTTTTATGATACTTATTTTAACGCAACTTTTGATGCTTACGGCATACACAGGCTATTGTTTTATGGTATTGATGGAGTAAGTGCCGGTAATACGGAAGTAAAAATAGAAAATGTTTTAATGGATCATTTTCCGGCTTATGATAGTGCCATAATATTGGTTAATACAACAACTTATGGCGGTTCCGGGGGTAAATTCCCAATTACCTATAATGGTTTCTGGGGTGCAAATGTCACCATTCATGAACTTGGTCATTCTTTATTTGATTTAAAAGACGAATATTATCCCGGTGATGCTTTAGTTGGAGAAGCTATTAATATGACTCAGGAAACTAATACCGGTTTAGTAAAATGGAAAAATTGGCTTAACACCAGTAATGTGGGCATATACCCTTATGGTAATACCGGGGTTGCTGCAACTTGGTATAAACCGCACCAAAATTGCATTATGGAACATATTAATAAATCATTCTGTCCGGTTTGCAAAGAAGGTATTATTGAAAAAATACATGATTTGGTTTCACCTATTGATTCCTATACACCAAACTCAAATACTATTAATAACCCTGGTTTTCCCCTCGACTTTCAACTCAGCCTTATAAATCCGGATCCTAACACTTTGACTAGAGTATGGACCCTAAATACTTTAAACGTGGCCAATAATGTGGATGAATTATCTGTTTTAGAAACAGATTTGGTTAATGGTGCCAATACCTTAACAGCTACAGTTTACGATGATACAGTTTCATTAAGAGTTGATAACCATAACAGCCTTCATGTAAATACAATTACCTGGACAATAAACTACTCCACTCTTGGTGTAAAGACCATAGATAGTGAAGTTACCCGTTATGATATAACTTTATATCCAAATCCTTCAAATACTTTTATAAATCTAAAATTCGAAAGCCAAAGCACAGCAAATCTAAGGGTAAGTATTAGTGGTCTGGATGGAAAACAGATCAAATCTACCACTATATCAAACCATGTGAATACCCCAATTGATATTAGTGATTTGAGTACAGGAATTTACTTAGCCCATTTTTATTTGGAAAATACGCTGATTGCAACTAAAAAAATAGCCAAAAACTAAACTATTTACCTGGAGGCATTGTAGGCCTCACCTCTATTTTACTGGGTAAAGTTCTTGGGTTCATTTTTACCAGATCAACCACAAGTTCTCCAATATCTTCAATTTGAATTTTCCATGCGTCTTTAACATCTGGAATATTACCGTTAAAGTGTGTTGATACAGAACCGGGCATTATAGTACTTACTTTTACACCATATTGCCTTAAATCCAGCATTATGGATTGTGTAAACCCTGTCAGTCCAAATTTACTCGCATTATATGCCGAACCTTTTGCAAAAAAGTTTGTACCTGCTAAACTTGATATGGTAATAAAATAACCCTTGGACTGCTTTAGAGCGTCTACAGTGGATTTAATAGAATAAAAAACACCGGTCAAATTAGTATCAATAGTCTCTTGCCATTGCTCAATAGATAAATCTTCTATACTTGCAAAATGGCCCAGACCGGCATTAGCTACAACTATGTCCAACTGACCAAAATATTCTAAAACCTTTTTAACAGCATTTTGCTGACTCTCAAAATCTCTTACATCGGCTTTAACACCAATGACTTCTGCTTTTGATGCCTTGGCATTTAATTGTTTAGCTGCCTGATTAGCCGAAGACTCATTTCTACTGGTTATAGCTACATGAACACCTTCATGAAGTAATGCCTCAGCAATACCATACCCAATACCTTTTGAACCTCCTGTGATTAATGCTACTTTATTTTTTAACACCCCCATAGTTACGTTTTTGTTTTAAGTAAAACTACAAAATGAAAAAATAACTATAGCACTTACAATGTTAGGATAATTATAAAATTTAGGATGGGTTATTTCTCCGGTGGATATTGTGACAGGATTTTTTCTACCAAATCATTCATGAGTTGTGCTTTAGCTTCAGGAGTAGCCTTTGAGTTATAACTGGACTCTCCCACAGCTTGCCAAAACAATTGTTTTTTACCATGATCAACAAAATCAATGGTAACCTGTCTTTTAACACTGCCTTGACCTATGGGGATTCCAACAGAAACACCACCGCCCACATTACGTCCGGAACCTCCCATCCCAATACCCACGCTACTACGTTGTGTGTCTTGGTATGCTTGACTTTTTATATCAATAAAAAAGTCCGGGGTTTCTGAAACAGTATATCCCATTGAAGCCATTTTAGCATCTAGTGCATCTAATAGCCTGTTGGTATCTAATTCACTCAATCCGGTTTGCATATCGGCGTAATACTGATATGTTTTGTAATTGTCAAAATTGGTTTCTTTATCAAAGTCATAATTCACTCTTATGGGAGCACATGACACAATCAGTAATGTAAGAAGGGGAATTTTTAAAAATCGCATAGCCTTTAGTTTTAGATAAATTTAATCAAAAATTATTCCGCAAAACTTTAATTGCAATCTTTTTCTTAACCGTTGGCTTTGTTTAATTCCACAGTCAGTATAAATGCTGATAATACAACTTGGAGTTTCTTGAAATTAAGAATCATTATTATCCTTTAAACCTAAAATGCTAAAAAAGAAACTAAACAGTATTATTTGAATTCCTAAAACCAAAGACATAACTGAAGTTAAAGTTTGTTTAAAATTAGCTACATTATCACCTTCAAAAAGAGAAAAAACATATAATACAAGTCCCAAAGCAGCCAGGCCGAAACCAAGTAAAAGACCTCGTTCCAAATTAAAATATCTAAATACTTTTTTGTAGTTGGTTCCTTTAGGAATTAAACCGTTTGAAATGGCAAATATTTTGGTAAGTGCATAAAAAACGGCAAATTGAAACCCCAAAAACACCATTATCAAAAAAATCAAAGCATTTTTGAGTTCCCAAATATTGCTTTTTAGCATCAACGTTATATAGCCAATTATACCCACAAAAAATAAGATTAACCCAGGAAACAAGAACAGCCATCTAGGGCTGTAAAGTAATAAAAATCGCAAGTGTCTCCAACCATCAGGGAAAGTTCTGAGGTGGGACTTGCGGCTTCTTCCTGCTGGATAAACTTTGGTTGGTACCTCAGTAATTCTAAAATTGGCCAATGATGCCTTAACAATCATTTCTGAGGCAAATTCCATTCCAGAAGTGGTTAGATTCAACTTGTCAAAAGCTATTCTACTAATTCCTCTTAAGCCACAATGAAAATCTCCAATGCTTGTCTTAAAAAATAAATTTCCCAAAAATGTTAGAACAGGATTCCCTATATACCTATGCAAAAATGGCATAGATTCCTTGTCAACTCCTCCTTTGAATCTATTACCTACAACAAGATCAGACCCAGCTCTTAATTTATCTAAAAAAGGCTCTAGGTTAACCAAATCATGACTATCATCAGTATCTGCTGTTATAATAAACTTACCCCTTGATGCTTCAATAGCACACCGTGACGCACTTCCGTACCCTTTAACTGGGACATGAATGACCTTTGCCCCAAGACCTTTTGCAATATCCTGCGAACCATCTGTACTTCCATTATCTCCTATAACAATTTCCCCTGAAATATTATATGCACTTAAAAATTGAGATGCCTTTTTTATACATTTTTCTATTGTTTCAGCCTCGTTTAAACAAGGCATTACAATGGATAGCTCAATTTCCATTAATCTGTTTTTTTAATACTTCGTTCAAAAGTAAGATGATTATTGCAAAAATAACCCAGTCAAAGTAAAAAACATACCTTTTTATTGGATGAACAACTAACGTAATTAAGGTATTGTTGGCAAACATAAATAGAGTTGAAACCGCCACCAAAGAAAATAAATCATTATTTACTTTAGACTTTGCTGCCCCCATTAAACCAGAAATTAATAGCAATAGAAATAACAGCATTTGCTTGAACGACCCAAATGAAACTTTTAATCCTCTAAAATAAAACCCTATCCATTTTTTAAAATTACGCTTCCAAAGCGGAAAGAGCATATTTGCGCATAACTTATTTAACTCTATGTTTTGGTCATAGTAGTTTAGTCCTTTCTCTTCAAAATATTTAAGTCCTAGCTCATGGACTCTCCGGTTACATATTCTTGAAAAAGATGTAACAAAAACATCATAATAATCATAAACCTTTGCGCGCTCTGACTCTTTTTTAGTCAAGCCAGCTTTGGTTAAACTTTTGTGTACAATAACAAAATATTCTCTGGCTTCTTTAGATTCAAAAGCCTCGAAATCACTTTCATCTGCTAGATAGAACATGGAACTTATAAAATGGACATAATTCATTGAATTGCTAACATAATTCCTATGAACTAGCTTATTATACCCCCTTTCAACTTGTCCGGTTAATAAAGGAAGAATTAATATGCAAACTAAAGGAAGAACTACTTTCTCTAACCCTATTCTTGTTTTCAATACAATATATAAAACCAACAATGCTATTACAGGAAGAAACGCTATAAACTGTCCTCTTACAAGTATGCAAATGAAAAGCAGTGATAATAGTTTAAATACTAGTTTTAAGTTACCGCTAACTACCATTTTTATCGAATTTACCACTATTAGAATTACTAGTGGATAAGCCAACGCTTCAGACAATAAAGTGCTTGAAACGTAATAGAAATACAAACAAGGAGACAACAAAACTAATTGCAGCATAATCATTCCAAACCTGTTTAAACTATAACATCTTTCAATAAATCTCAAGAACGAGTAGACGGCCAACACCAATAAACCGTATTGGATTATTTTTGTTGGTAGTTCAAAACTATCTCCAAAAATTGTTGTCATGACCTTTAAAAACGAACTATATAATGGAGACCTGTTAAACGACATTTTTAAAAACGCATAACTATCTGGATAGTAAACTGTCTCTTTTAATAAAACAAAAAAACCTACTAAAACATAAACTACGAGTGATACATTTTTTCTAGTAAGTTTTTTAAATATAAGTTCCAATTTAAAAAAGTTTAGTCGTTAAGCATCTTCCATAATCTATCCTTAAGTTCAGTAATACCTTGTTGTGCTACAGAAGAAATAAACATATACGGAATTGGAAGTTCTTTATCTAATTCCTCTTTTAATTCTGATTTTAGTTCATCATCTAACATATCGCATTTTGAAATGGCTATGATACGTTCTTTATCAAGCATTTCCGGATTGTAACGACGAAGCTCATCTAAAAGTATATCATACTGTTTTCTGATATCCTCAGCATCGGCCGGAATTAAAAACAGTAAAATAGAATTGCGTTCAATATGACGTAAAAAGTAATGCCCTAACCCTCTACCTTCAGCAGCTCCTTCAATAATACCGGGAATATCTGCCATAACAAAGGTTTGAAAATCACGATATTTTACAATACCCAAATTAGGTTTAAGTGTCGTAAATTCATAATCCGCAATTTTTGGTTTCGCAGAAGTTACTACCGATAGTAAGGTAGACTTTCCTGCATTAGGGAAACCAACCAGTCCAACATCAGCAAGTACTTTCAACTCCATGGTTACGTACTTCTCTTCCATGGGCAAACCGGGTTGCGCATAGCGAGGTGTTTGATTAGTTGCTGATTTAAAATGCCAGTTACCCAAACCTCCTTTTCCTCCAATCGCCAAGATTTGTTCTTCACCATCTTCAGTGATTTCAAAAATAACGGCATTAGTTTCGGTATCCCTAATAACGGTCCCTAAAGGCACATCAACATAAACATCCTCACCATCTGCCCCAAAACTTCTGCCACTACTACCATGTTCACCATGACCAGCTCTAATATGTTTTTTAAACTTCAAATGGAGCAGAGTCCAAAGATTCGCTTTTCCTCTAACAATAACATGACCTCCACGACCACCATCACCACCATCAGGGCCGCCTTTGGTTATATACTTTTCACGATGTAAATGCACAGAACCTTTTCCTCCGTTTCCGGAAGCTACATACATTTTTACATAGTCAACAAAATTTCCTTCGGTCATAATTAAGTTAAAAAGTTACTACTCTTACCCTTCATGCATATAATATTCTATTAAAAGAAAACATCTTTTGGAATAGAAAAATACCAAAAGATGTCTTTTCCTTAAGATTTCTGTTTCTGGGCTTATAAATTGTCAATTACGGCACTTAAACGAACCGTAATATCTTCAATGCTTCCTACACCGTCTACACCAAAATATTTATCCTGAGCTGAATAGTAATCTTTAAGAATAGCTGTTTTATTATAATACTCAGCAATCCG
Source organism: Alterotamlana spongicola (assembly GCF_035818475.1). Taxonomy (NCBI): domain Bacteria; kingdom Pseudomonadati; phylum Bacteroidota; class Flavobacteriia; order Flavobacteriales; family Flavobacteriaceae; genus Alterotamlana; species Alterotamlana spongicola. The sequence continues at coordinate 1,760,922 of NZ_JAYMGV010000001.1, read as the reverse complement.
GTTTCTAATAATAGACTCATCAGCATCATCAGCTCTTCCACTGGTTTTACCTCTTTCTAACAAACGCTTTACCAATACTTCATCATCAACCTCTAATGCTATCATGGCATTTATTTGAGAATCTTTACTATCCATTAACTTCCCTAAGGCCTCTGCCTGTGCATTAGTTCTTGGAAAACCATCAAAAATAAATCCATTAGCATCGGCATTTTTTTCAACCTCGGCATTTAACATGTCAATAGTCACCTGATCAGGTACTAACTCGCCTTTATCCATATACGATTTTGCTAACATCCCTAAAGCCGTTTTGTTTTTGATATTGTATCTAAAAACATCACCTGTAGAAATATGTACTAAATTGTACTTCTCTTTTAAGAATTCAGCTTGAGTTCCTTTACCTGCACCCGGAGGGCCAAATAGCACTAAATTTGTCATGTGTTGTGTTTCTTTTATTTGATATACTTCTGGTAGATTTCTTCCCAAACCATCATAATCCAAGCCATAGCCAACTATAAATTTATTTGGAATCTCAATACCAACATAATGTAATTTAAAATCTTTTTTATAAGCTTCAGGTTTGTAAAAAAGGGTAGCAATCTTTAAAGATTTCACTCTTTCATTTTTAAAAATCCTGTGAACTTCAGCAAGCGTATTACCGGAATCAATAATATCTTCAAGAATGATCACTGTTCTTCCTGTTAAATCTTGTGTTAATCCAATTAGTCTCTGAATATCTTCAGTAGATTTCACACCCTCATAAGATGCTAACTTTATAAAAGTTACTTCGCAGGGCTTAGGGTATTTTTTCACAAAATCACTTACTACCATAAATGATCCATTTAAAATACCAACAAAAACAGGGATCTCATCACCAGTATCTTCTGCAATTTCTATAGCTAATCGTTGCATAGCTTCATCAATTTTATTTGCAGAAATAAAAGGTTTAAAATATTTATCGTGTAGCTTTATCAAAGAGTAAAAAAATTTTAAAGATGCAAAGATAATCAATAGATTGACGAATAACCATTTTTTGATTTATGATTTAGGAACTAATTTAAGATTTAAGTGTATTTTTGCCTTTCAAAGTATCATTACAGTTAAACGCACTTAAATGAATTATTTTTCTTCAAATTTCAAACTGGGAATCCTTGGTGGTGGTCAATTAGGTAAAATGCTACTTTACAATACTAGAAAATTTGATATTCAAACAGCTGTTTTGGATGCCAGCAATGAAGCTCCTTGCAAAATTGCCAGTAATGAATTTCATATTGGAGATTTAATGGATTATGAGGCGGTTTACAATTTTGGAAAGCAGGTTGATGTTTTAACCATTGAAATTGAAAATGTTAATGTAGATGCCCTTGAAACCTTAGAAAAAGAAGGTGTAAAAGTATATCCCGCATCAAAAACATTAAGAACCATTCAAAACAAAGCCAAACAGAAATTATTTTATGTTGATAACAATTTGCCCACAGCGCCTTTTTCCAGATTTGCATATACCTCTCAAATAGAAGAAGCGATTAACAATGGTGGCTTGAGCTTGCCTTTTGTTTGGAAAAGTGCCCAGTTTGGTTATGATGGCCAGGGTGTTAAAATTGTAAAAACCCTTGAAGATTTAAAAGAACTACCCAATGTAGAATGTATTGGGGAAAGTTTAGTTCCTTTTAAAAATGAACTGGCTGTTATTGTTGCCCGAAATGTATCAGGAGAGGTTAAAACCTACCCGGTTGTAGAAATGGAGTTTCACCCGGAAGCTAATCAGGTGGAATATGTGATTTGTCCGGCAAGAATACCGGAAACTGTCATTGAAAAAGCTACAGAAGTTGCATTAAAAACCTCAGAAGCATTCAACCATGTAGGGCTATTAGCAGTAGAAATGTTTCAAACTCAAGATGATGATATTTTGATAAATGAGGTGGCTCCCAGACCTCATAATTCAGGACATCAAACTATAGAAGCCAGCTATACCTCACAATTTGAGCAACATATTAGAGCTATTTTAGACTTACCACTGGGAAGAACAGACAGCAAAGTTGGTGGAGTTATGGTAAATTTAGTTGGAGCTGAAGGCTATACAGGCAATGTTGTTTATAAAAACATTGAAAGCATTATGAAAATGGACGGTGTTACCCCTCATATTTACGGAAAAAAACAAACCAGACCATTTAGGAAAATGGGGCATGTAACTATTGTTAATGAAGATTTAAATGAAGCCAGACGTGTTGCAGAAGACGTTAAGAAAAATATAAAAGTTATAAGTGAATAATGTCTCTCCGAGTATAGTTGAAAAGCCTTTTAAATAGCTTAAATTAGACCTCAACTGTATACGGCCTGACACAAAATAAAAATTCATGAGTAAAGTAGGAGTAATTATGGGGAGTAAAAGTGACCTCCCGGTTATGCAAGATGCCATAGACATCTTAAAAGGATTTGATATTGAGGTAGACGTTGATATTGTTTCAGCGCACCGTACACCTGAAAAGCTATTTGATTATGGGAAACATGCCCATACCAGAGGATTTTCTGTTATAATTGCCGGTGCAGGTGGCGCCGCCCATTTGCCAGGAATGATAGCCTCACTTTCTCCACTTCCGGTAATAGGTGTTCCTGTAAAAAGCAGTAACTCTATAGATGGATGGGATTCGGTACTTTCCATTTTACAAATGCCCGGAGGTGTGCCCGTTGCTACTGTTGCACTTAACGGTGCTAAAAATGCCGGAATTCTTGCTGCACAAATTATAGGTTCCAATGACAAATGTGTACTTGATAAAGTAGTAGCTTATAAAGAAGGTTTGAAAATTAAGGTTAACGAATCTGCAAAAGACTTATAATATAAAAAGCCCTAAATGACATTCAGGGCTTTTTAGCTATTAACAAATAATTTTATTGAGTTAGTCACTCTGTAAATTGTTACTTACAAATGTATAAAAAATTTTATTATGCATACATAGCAATTTGAATTTTTAACATATTATCTGAAAAAATGATAAAAAAATCACTAAAAACTCCATTTAAAACTAAGCATAACACGGCTCCTTTTTCAAAAATTAAAAATGAAGATTTCCTTCCTACTTTTAAAGAGGCTATAAAACAGGCAAAAAAAGAGATTGACGATATAGCAACTAGTATCAATACTCCAAGTTTCGAGAATACCATTGTGGCTTTAGATTTTTCAGGAGAGCAATTAGATAGAATCTCAAGCATATTTTTCAATTTGAATTCCGCTGAGACCAATGAAACCATTCAAAAAATAGCCCAAGAAGTGTCGCCTTTGCTTTCAGAGTTCAGTAATGACATTACCTTAAATGAAGCTCTGTTTAAAAGAGTAAAAGCTGTTTATGATTCTAAAAAAGAACTGAATTTAACTACTGAACAACAAACACTACTCGACAAAAAATATAAGAGTTTTTCCAGAAACGGTGCCAATTTATCTGATGATAAAAAATCGCAGCTAAGAGCTATAGATAAAAAATTAAGCCAGTTAAAACTTAAGTTTGGCGAAAATGTTTTAGCCGAAACAAATAAGTTTGAAATGTTTATCACAAACAAGGCTGACTTATCCGGTTTACCAGAAGGCGCCAAAGAAGCAGCCAAACAACTTGCAGAATCAAAAGATAAAAAAGGCTGGCTATTTACATTAGATTACCCCAGTTACATTCCATTTGTTACTTATGCTGATAATAGGGAACTACGCAAAAAAATCACTCTGGTAGCAGGAAGCAAATCCTTTAAAGGAGATGATTTAGATAATCAAGATATAGTTCTCAATATTGTAAAACTGAGACATGAACGTGCCAATCTTTTGGGCTATAAAACACATGCTCATTTTGTTTTGGAAGAACGTATGGCCGAAACGCCAGCGAATGTTCAGGACTTTTTAGATGAATTATTGGAAAAAGCTAAACCTGCGGCTCAGCAAGAATTTAAAAACCTGGAAGATTTTGCAAGGGAATTAGACGGTATTGACCAATTAGAAAAATGGGATGGCTCCTATTACTCAGAAAAGCTTAAACAAAAACGGTTTAGCTTAGACGATGAATTGCTAAAACCCTACTTTAAGTTAGAAAATGTAATTAACGGTGCTTTTGCAGTAGCCCATAAATTATTTGATCTGAATTTTGAAGAAATTCATGATATAGATAAGTATCATGAAGATGTTTTAACTTATAAAGTAACAGATTTAGAAGGTGAGTTTGTTTCTATTTTTTATGCCGATTTCTTTCCCAGAGAAGGAAAACGTAATGGTGCGTGGATGACGTCTTTTAAACCACAATACATAAAAAACGGAGAAAATAGCAGACCTCATATTTCTATAGTTTGCAACTTTACCAAACCAACAAAAACAAAGCCGTCACTTTTAACTTTCAACGAGGTTACCACCCTATTCCATGAATTTGGACATGCACTTCATGGTATGTTGGCAAATACCACATTCCCTAGTTTATCAGGAACCAGTGTATATTGGGATTTTGTAGAGTTACCAAGTCAGATTATGGAAAACTGGTGCTATGAAAAGGAAGCCCTAAAGCTATTTGCTACACATTATGAAACCGGCGAAGTTATCCCTATGGATCTGGTTGAAAAAATTAAAGCGTCAGCGACGTTTCATGAAGGCATGCAAACCTTACGTCAGCTAAGTTTTGGACTTCTTGATATGAGTTGGCATGGTGGTTCACCAGAAGTTATTACATCTGTTAAGGCACATGAATCTGAGGCCTTCAAAAATGTGTCCTTGTATCCGGAAACCAAAGAAACCTGTATGAGTACAGCTTTCTCTCATATTTTTCAAGGCGGGTATTCATCAGGATATTATAGCTATAAGTGGGCCGAAGTTTTAGATGCTGATGCTTTTGAATACTTTAAGGAAAAAGGTATTTTTAATAAAATGGTGGCCGACAAATTTAAGAACAATGTCCTTTCAAAAGGAGGAACAGAAAATCCAATGACCCTGTATAAACGTTTTAGAGGACAGAAACCAAAACCGGAAGCATTATTAAGAAGATCTGGATTAATTGGAAAATAAGAACTAAAGCCACTATTTATTTCAGCATCTATTTGAGGTTCAAAATCTAAACGATTAAGCTTTTGAAATAAATTTAAGTGCGGCAAATAAACTTTCAATAATTATTGAAAGTTTAGAAATTTTATATATCTTTGTCATATGGAATACAAAGAAGCTAAAGAAAAGTTTATCAGTACCTGGGGAAGTCTAGGTTCATTATGGGGTATAAACAAAGCTATGGCCCAAATACAGTCTCTACTCTTTATCTCTACTAAACCTTTAGCTATGGAAGACATTATGGAAGCGCTAAAAATTTCTCGTGGTAATACCAGTATGAATTTAAGGCAGCTTATGGATTGGGGAATTGTGACCAAAGAAATTATTCCAGGGCAACGTAAAGAATATTTTACTACAGAAAAGAACGTTGAAGAACTTGCCAGGCATATTGCCAAAGAACGTAGCCGAAGGGAAATAAAGCCCGTTCTAAAAGTTTTGAAGGAAGTCAGCTCCATCAAGGATGACGGAACGGCAAAAACCAAAGAACTTATTAAACAAACCAAAGCATTACACGATTTAGCTGAAACAGCAGATACTATGTTAAACAGAATTGCAAATCAAGATCAAAACTGGTTAACTAAATCTATATTAAAACTGATTAAATAAAAAAATTTAAAACATATTTTCAATATTTTCTGAAAGTTCAAAATATAAGATAATGAAACCAATTAACATTTTTATGACTGGTGAATGGAAAGATTTAATAATGCTAACTTTTGAAGTAGATAAGTCCATTTTAAAACCATATCTTCCTAAAGATACAGAAATAGACCTTTACAAAGGAAAAGCATTATTAAGTATGGTTGCGTTTACCTTTTCTAAAGTAAACTTCTTCAACTTTGCAATACCTTTCCATCAACTATTTGGTCAAATTAATTTTCGTTTTTACGCAAAATCAAAAATTAATGGCTCAAAAGGAGTTGTTTTTATTAAAGAATTTGCCCCAAAGCCATTAATTGCATTTATAGCCAATAAATTTTACAATGAACCTTATTTTTTTAAACCAATTATTTTCAAAAAAAAAGTTACACAGAATAGAATAGATTTAAAATATCAATATAAAAATGCTTCAGTTGAAGTCAGTAGTTCTCTGCAAACCACGAAACCTAGTCAAAATACGCTCGAACATTTTATAGTAGATAGATATATTGCATTCGTTAAAAGTAAAAAACACCAAACATTCCGTTATAATATATACCACAAACCATGGAAAATACATCAATTAAAAAAAACATACCTTAACAAAGAGTTACTCAAGCTATTACCTTCTCATTTTGTTAACTTGAAATTACGGAGTACTCTTTTGGTGGACGGTTCTTCGGTTAAAGTAGAAAAAGGAATTATGCAATAAATACTAAAGAACCGCATTTGACAATATAGAATACATTTTTTTGCTTATTTTTGAGATCTAAAATTATATATTAATAATGCCCGACCATCAAATTAATCCGGATAAGTGGATCGATTTATATTCAGATTACTTATTCAACTATACCATTTCGCGTATTAGTGACAAGGAAATAGCCCAGGACTTGGTTCAAGACACCTTTTTGGCGGGTTTAAAATCTATGAAAAACTTTAAAGGAGAAGCTAGTGAACGTACCTGGCTCATTTCTATTTTAAAGCGAAAGATCATAGATCATTACAGAAAAATAAATTCTAATAAAGGAAAAGCCGAAGTTAGAATAAATTATAATGATGCTGAAAGTGAAGGAGATTGGCTAGAAGAACGTGTTGCAGATCCATTTGACAAAACGGCTGAAGACACCCTCCAAAACAGTGAACTTGGTGATGCCATACATAGCTGTTTAGGAAAATTACCTCAAAAACAAGCTGATGTTTTTAAGATGAAAACCATTCTTGGTCATGAAACTGAAGTTATTTGTAATGAATTAAATATTACAGCGTCTAACCTTTGGGTAATTATTCATAGAGCTCGAACTGCTTTAGCAGATTGCTTAAAAGAAAATTGGTTTTAATTATGAGTAAAAAAATAAAGGTAATAATACCTTGTGATGAAGCAAATCATGTTTGTGATAAAACACAATATAAAGATGCTACACTATGGGAAAAAATCAAACTCAATATACACTTAATTTATTGCAGGGCCTGTAGAGAATACACTAAAAACAATACGAAACTCACTAAAGCTATTAAAAAATCTGAAGTTGAATGCCTTGACAATACCAGTAAAGAGGTCATGAGAACAGAATTTAATAAAGCTTTAAACGAATATAAATAGTAAAACCAACCATAAGATTGGTAGGGCTTCAACACCAAAAGAACAATAGTATTTACTTTGGTTAATTTTAGAGTTAAATAACAACACCATAGTCACCCCCATAGTTATTACAAATGGTATTAACCTTTCTAATTCAATATCATTTTTAAAATATTCTAAAAAAAAGATAATGACAAGCAGCATAGCTCCAAGTCCTTTAGTCTTTTGTATCCCTAATTTCTGAGGAATAGTAATAAGGCTTAAACTGTCATATTTTAAATCTCTAATTTCAAAGGGTAGCATCAAAACAATAATATATACAAAGCGCTGAACACCTAATAAAATACTGTCAGTGGTAAAATCAAAACCCTGATCAATCAAAGGAAGAAAAACAGTAACTCCTGTCCATACCAATGCAATAATATATATTTTCAACCCGCTAATACTTCTTAGTGTTCTCTGACGTTTTGACAAGAGGGGAATAGCATATAAAAAAGTTAAAACAGCAAAAAGACCAATTAATATAAGTGTTATCATTTGCAATTGAATAGCATAGAAACACATAAGTAAGAAACAAACAAGTGAAAGCATTTGTATTAATTTCAACCAGTTTGCCAGGCGCCTGTGACGAAACTTTGCTATACCAAAATACTTTACAAAATTATACCCGGTAATAGCGGCGTAAAACACAAAATACAAGACTGGTGTATTGTAATTTAAGTTCAATTCCATCAGTGTTATCCATGTTAATGCATACACAGATAAGGCCACATGAATACTACTGTTAATGTAAAAACTAAAAAGTTGTTGAAGAAACTTCATTAAACAAAAGTAACCAAAGTGTTCATAAAGATATCAAATGGTTAAAAACTTTCCTTTTTTCGCAATAAAACACATTAAATATTCCGTATTTTTGCGAATTATTTATTCAAATTTAATTTTAATGAATACAAACGCTTTTGCCTTGCGTCATATTGGTCCCAGAGAAGAGGATCAAAATCTAATGTTAGAAACTTTAGGATTAGACTCGTTAGATCAGTTGATTTATGAAACTGTACCAGACGATATTCGTTTAAAAAAACCATTGAATTTAGACGAGCCAATGACAGAACATGAATACTTACTACATATTCATGATCTATCAAAGTTAAACAAGGCTCGTAAAACTTATATAGGTTTAGGGTATCACCCTACAGTCATGCCAGCTGTTATTCAGCGAAATATTTTAGAAAACCCGGGTTGGTACACAGCATATACTCCATATCAAGCTGAAATTGCACAAGGGAGACTGGAAGCTTTACTAAATTTTCAAACCATGGTTATTGACCTTACCGGTATGGAAATAGCCAACGCTTCTCTTCTTGATGAAAGTACCGCAGCAGCCGAAGCTATGAGTTTGTTATTTGCTGTTCGTGAACGTGATCAGAAAAAGGCAGGAATCAATAAGTTTTTTGTTTCAGAAAACGTTTTACCACAAACATTATCATTACTTGAAACAAGGGCCAATCCAATAGGCATAGAATTAATTATAGGAAACGAAGACACCTTTGACTTTTCTGCTGATTATTTTGGTGCTCTACTGCAATACCCCGGAAAAGATGGACAAATTACTGATATTAAATCTTTCATTAGTCAGGCTAAAGATGCCAGGATTAAAGTAGCAGTAGCTGCTGATATTTTAAGCTTGGTAAAACTTGAGGCTCCGGGTAAGTTTGGAGCTGATGTGGTAATAGGCACTACACAACGTTTTGGTATCCCTATGGGATATGGTGGTCCTCACGCGGCATATTTTGCCACTAAAGAAGCTTACAAACGTGATATACCGGGACGTATCATTGGGGTAACCAAAGACGCTAATGATAACCGTGCATTGCGTATGGCCCTTCAAACTAGAGAACAACATATAAAACGAGATAAAGCCACTTCTAATATTTGTACGGCACAAGTATTGCTTGCTGTAATGGCCAGTATGTATGCCGTATATCACGGACCAAAAGGCTTAAAATTTATTGCCAACAAAGTACACAATAAAGCGGCTACTTTGGCCAATGCTTTAAAAGACTTAGGGTATGAACAAATAAACACCTCTTATTTTGACACCCTTCAAATAAAAACAAAGTCTAAAAAAATTAAAAAGATTGCTACCGAAAAGAAGGTTAACTTACATTACCCTGACAAAAATTCTGTAGCTATTTCTATTAATGAAACAACCTCAATTAGAGATATTAACTACTTAATATCCATTTTTGCAGAAGCCGCCGGGAAAGATACTATAGTTATTTCTACCGTTGAATCCCATAATAATATTTCAGAATCATTACAGAGAACTTCAGATTTTTTAACTGAACCTGTGTTCAACACCTATCATTCTGAAACAGAATTGATGCGTTATATAAAAACCTTAGAACGTAAAGATTTGGCATTAAATCACTCTATGATTTCGTTAGGTTCCTGTACAATGAAATTAAATGCAGCTTCTGAAATGCTCCCTTTAAGTTGGTTTAAATGGGGAAATATTCACCCGTTTGCACCTTTAAAACAAGCCAAGGGTTATTTAACGGTTTTAAGGGAATTAGAAGACCAATTAACCGAAATTACCGGCTTTGCTGCTACCTCTCTCCAACCAAATTCTGGTGCTCAGGGGGAGTTTGCGGGGCTCATGGTTATAAAAGCTTATCATGAATCTCGTGGTGACCATCATAGAAATATTTGTTTGATTCCATCATCTGCACATGGAACCAATCCTGCAAGTGCAGTTATGGCCGGTATGAAAGTGGTTGTAACAAAATCTACGGCAGAAGGAAATATTGATGTAGATGATCTGCGTGAAAAAGCAGAATTACATAAAGACAACTTAGCTGCCTTAATGGTAACCTATCCGTCTACCCACGGTGTTTATGAATCTGCTATAAAAGAGATTACAAAAGTTGTACATGATAACGGCGGACAAGTATATATGGACGGAGCTAACATGAATGCCCAGGTAGGACTCACTAATCCCGGTAATATTGGTGCTGACGTTTGTCACCTGAACTTACATAAAACATTTGCCATACCCCATGGAGGGGGCGGCCCTGGAGTAGGTCCCATTTGTGTTGCAAAGCAATTGGTTCCGTTTTTACCAGGAAACCCCATTGTAAAAACGGGAGGAGACAAGGCTATTACAGCTATTTCTGCCGCGCCTTTTGGCTCTGCATTGGCCTGTTTAATTTCTTATGGCTACATCAAAATGTTGGGAGCCCAAGGATTAACAGAATCAACTAAAATAGCCATTTTAAACGCCAACTATATCAAACATCGCCTGCAAGGTAGTTTTGACACCTTATATTCCGGAGAACGTGGTAGAGCAGCTCATGAAATGATTGTGGATTGCAGACCATTTAAAGCTAATGGCATTGAAGTAACAGATATTGCAAAACGATTAATGGATTATGGTTTCCATGCGCCTACAGTATCATTTCCTGTTGCCGGAACATTAATGATAGAACCAACTGAAAGTGAAAGTAAAGCGGAAATTGACAGATTCTGCAATGCTATGATTTCCATCAGAAAAGAAATTGACAGTGTTTCAAAATCAGATACCAATAATGTTTTAAAAAATGCACCTCATACTCTGGAAATGATTACATCAGACGAATGGCATTTACCATATACCAGAGAGGAAGCCGCTTTTCCTTTAAATTATATTAAAGACAGTAAGTTTTGGCCAAGTGTGAGACGTGTTGATGATGCTTATGGTGATAGAAATTTGATTTGCTCATGTGTACCTATTGAAGCCTATGCATAGCAAAAACGGTGGTTGGACATCGTAAAATTTAATGAAACTGGGTTGATTTGGTTTATAGATACAATTATATTTGTTGTTTTAGAAAATTAATAGCAATACTTTTATGAATATTAAGATTACCGGTACAGGAAGCTATATTCCTGCACAAGTTGAAAAAAACGAAAGTTTTCACAATCACACTTTTTTAAATTCAGACGGAACCGCTATTGATGCCCCAAATGAGGTTATTGTAGAAAAGTTTAAAGCCATTACCGGTATTTCTGAACGTCGGTATGCAAAACCTCATCTTACATCATCTGATCTGGCTTTCTTTGCTGCTGAAAAAGCTATTGATGATTCTCAAATAGATCCTGAAACTATAGATTATATTATTGTTGCCCATAATTTTGGCGACGTTAAACATAATACCATTCAAAGCGATGTGTTGCCATCTTTAGCCTCAAGAGTAAAGCATAGTTTACGCATTAAAAATCCAAAATGTGTGGCTTATGATATTTTATTTGGCTGCCCGGGTTGGGTAGAAGGTGTTATACAAGCCAATGCGTTTATCAAAGCAGGTATGGCAAAACGATGTTTGGTCATTGGATCTGAAACCCTGTCAAGAGTTATTGATCATTATGATAGAGATGCCATGATTTTTTCGGATGGAGCCGGTGCTACCATTATTGAAGCTACCAATGACAACGGAGGCATTTTAGCACATGAAACAGCAAGTTTCACCTATGATGAGGCTTATTATCTATACTTTGGAAACTCAAATAATACTGATGTTTCAAGTGATACACGCTATATGAAAATGGAAGGTCGTAAAATTTACGAATTTGCCTTAGTAGAAGTTCCAAAAGCCATGAAGGCCTGTTTGGACAATAGCGGTGTTGATATTAAAGACGTTAAAAAAATATTTATTCATCAGGCTAATGAGAAAATGGATGAGGCCATTTTAAAACGTTTTTACAGATTATACAAAACAGATATTCCGGAACACGTTATGCCAATGAGCATTCAAAAGTTAGGAAATAGTTCTGTAGCTACAGTACCAACACTTTATGACTTGGTTAAAAATAACCAACTGGAAAATCATAGTTTGACCAAAGGTGATGTTGTTATTTTTGCAAGCGTTGGTGCAGGAATGCATCTAAACGCTATTGTTTATAAAGTGTAACCATGTACGAAAAGACCTTTCCAAACAAACGCTTTAAGTACACTATTAACTTTCTTAAAAAACATGTAGCTCCATCAGAAAGCATTTTAGATTTGGGTGTTGTTAACCCATTTACTAAAATCATGCAAGAACATGGTTATACTGTTGAAAATACCAAGGGAGAGGATTTGGACATTGACACATCAACCATTCTGAATTCAAATGCTGATGTTATTACTGCATTTGAAATTTTTGAGCACCTACTTTCTCCATTTACCGTTTTAAAATCTATAAAGGCAGATAAATTAGTAGCCAGTGTACCTTTAAAGCTTTGGTTTTCATCAGCATACCGAAGCAATATCGATATGCTTGACAGACATTATCATGAATTTGAAGATTGGCAGTTTGATTGGTTATTGGAAAAGGCCGGATGGAAAATAATTGACAGACAAAAGTGGACCAATCCAACAAAAAAAATAGGTATTAGACCTGCCCTGAGGTGGTTTACTCCAAGGTACTATATAGTTTATGCTGAAAGGATTTAGCTTGAATATTAACCACTAACACTAACTAAGGTTTTGGATTTTTATATTGTTATCCCTGCCCATAATGAAGCCTCTTCCATTGGACTCACATTGGATTCTCTGGTAAATCAAACTCTTTTACCTAAACAAATTGTTGTAGTAAATGATAACTCTACCGATAAAACTCAAGACATAGTTGAAGCATATTCAGCTAAACACCCCTGGATCACTCTGATAAACTCAAAGTCCTCTAACGAACACTTGCCGGGGTCAAAAATTGTTAATGCTTTTTACAAAGGCTATGACATTTTAGATGACAACTATGATGTCATTTGTAAGTTTGATGCGGATTTAATTTTTCCGAATAATTATTTAGAAAAACTCGCCTTCCACTTTAATAATGAAGACCAATTAGGTATGGCTTCAGGGTTTTGCTATATTGAAAAAAATGGAGATTGGGTTTTAGAAAACCTAACCCGAAAGGATCATATTCGCGGCGCTTTAAAAGCATATAGAAAGGCATGCTTCCATAAAATTGGAAAACTTAAGCGGTCCATGGGTTGGGATACTGTAGATGAGCTATTAGCTAAATACTACGGTTGGTCTATTTTAACCGATGAGTCATTACACGTAAGACACCTAAAACCAACCGGGTCCGGTTATAATAAAGCTTCAAAATACTTACAGGGTGAAGCCATGTATAAAATGCGTTATGGTTTTGTTATTACACTTATTTCAGCACTAAAACTAGCTATAAAGAAACAACAATTCGGTTTGTTTAAAGATTACATGGCAGGGTATTTCAAAGCTAAAAAAGAAAAGGCACTCCATCTGGTCTCTGAGGAAGAAGGTAAATTCATCAGGGAAATAAGATGGAAAGGTATAAAAAAAAGGTTCTAAAAATATTAGAACCTTTTTATCATTTAAGATAGCATATGGCAATAAACTTATTTGACCACCAAACGCTTTATAGTTTTAGTTCCACTGTAGTTATCTTGAATAACCACAAAGTATATTCCACTTGTATAATGACTTACATCAATTGAAGGCATTATATTCCCGGTTAAGCCGGCTTTTAAAGTTCCATCATATACTTTCCTATTCTGCAAATTATAAACTGCTACACTTATATCTGCATCTTCATTATCTGTAACACTTAAATGAGCAATAGTTTTAGCCGGATTTGGATATATTAACACTTTTCCAGTAGATGCTGCTGTTCTTTCAACTTTAATAGAGTTAGATAAGCTAAAACACCCCTCAAGGCCTGAAACCAAATGATCTCCTTCTTCCGGGGGCTCAAGTCCATTTAACCCTTCCTTATAGCTCATGTGCCATATCAGGCAGGTACCCGCGGGTGAAGTATCAAAATTAACATCTGAATAAGAATTAGGCAAGTCCAAAATTATTGTCCCATCAGAATTGGTAACCACCCAGGCAAACTTATCTCCAATATTACCTTCAAGAGTAATATCTCCTTCGGAAATTTTATCTTCTGTGCCGTCCCCCACTGTAAAACTAAAGGTATTATCTGTACCTCCCGAAATGGTTCCGCCGTTAACACCGTTTCTAATTACCGTAATAGCATTTGAAAGACTAAAACACCCTGCCAGATCAGATACTTTATTACCAACTTCAGCACCTGTCAATCCATCCCTAAAACTAATGTGCCATATCAAACAGGTACCGGAACCAGCACCTTCCAAATCAAATGGAGGGCCATCAGGCAATCCCAATATTTCCGGATCTGCCGCATTATCTGTAATTACCCATCCCAAATTCCCGTCGGTTTCGCCATTTACAATTATATCAAAAGCATCACTCACACCATCGCCTGCACAAATCTCTATCTCTGCTCCGCCATCATTGGCTATTTCTATACTTCCGGCATTTACACCAAGTCGAATCACCGTAATTGGATTGGACAGCACATAACAGTCTGATAAATCGGATACTTTATTACCAATTTCAGCACCTGTCAGCCCATCCCTAAAACTAATATGCCATATCAAACAGGTACCGGAACCAGCACCTTCCAGATCAAATGGAGGTCCATCTGGCAATCCCAATATTTCCGGATCTGCCGCATTATCTGTAATTACCCATCCTAAATTCCCATCGGTTTCGCCATTTACAACCACATCAAAAGCATCACTCACACCATCACCTGCACAAATCTCTATCTCTATTCCGCCGTCATTGGCTATTTCTATACTTCCGGCATTTACACCATTTCTAATCACAGTGATTGGGTTAGACAAATCAAAGCATCCCATCAAATCTGCGGCATTGGTTACACCATCCAAACTAACATTCTCAGCATAACTTAAATGCCATATCAAACAGGTTCCTGAGCCTGCACCTTCAAAATCAAAAACATTATCGGTTGAAGTATCCAAGATATTGGCATCTGTATCTGTAATAAGCCAAATCATATCTGGCCCCTCAGCTCCTGTAAGTGTAACTTCAAACATATCAGACACACCGTCTCCGGCACATATTTCAATTTCTGTAGAACCGTCTTCCAGAGAAATTTCTCCTCCTTTGGGTTGCTGTATTCTTTTTACTTCAATATAATTTGACAGATCAAACTTCCCTCTGATATCAGCTAAATTTTTAGTGAATTTACCTTGTCCCGATGGGTCAACCAAGGGCTTTATCCCATTATATGACAAATGCCAAATCCTACAATCTCCGGGTGGAGCACCATCAAAATCAAATGGTGGTTCTTCAGGTAAATCCAAGATGTTATTTTGGTCGTCTGTTATAATCCATTGTTTTACCCTGCCGGAAGCTCCTTCAAGGATAACATCTACAAAATCCGGAACACCATCTCCAACACAAACTTCAATATATGTTTCACCTTCTAACGTTGTTATTTCACCACCGTCAACAGTGGCATTCTCATGCGCATTTGGGCTTTGAGCATTTACAAAACTCAAGGTTCCTATAAAAAAAAGTAGGTAGGTCAAGCCACTGGCTCTTATTATTTTTAAAATCAGATTTGGGTAACTGCTACGTGTATTTTCTCTCATAACCTCCTGATTTATAATTAATAAACAAAGAAATTACAAAAAAAGACAACATTTTAACAATCTAATATGCTAAAGGCGAATTTAATCGATTATTAGTCAAAGCTCCAGTCTTTATATCTGCTCGAAGCTTCTAATTTATTTTCAATATCATCAGGCAACTCAGAAAAAAAATCAATCCCGGTTAAAGTCTCAACGGTATCAACAGAAACTACAAATTTGTATAAAGGCTTCTTAGAATCTTTATGGGGCATTAAAAAAGCTATCATTCTTACATGACCTGAATTATTGTCTAAAATAACCTTATAAAATTGATTGGGTACCGAAACATATTCATCTCCAATAGTTTTCATATCGCCCTTTAAAATACCTCCTGTCACTACAAACACTCCATCATATTTATTGGCCCAATATCGTACTTTTTGTTCCAATCTGTTCCAAATTCCGGAATTGAATTGATGTTCCTGCGGACTTATATTACTAGTTAAAAATGTTTCGTCATGTGCTGCTTTAGTATAACGCTTGTCACCAGCTGGGCAAAGATGCCCACGGTCATAACCTGAATTTTTATAATTACGCCAATGTGCTGCACCTGTTTTTACTGCTTTATCAATTTCAAAATACGGACGTTTATAGTTAATCTGTGACAAATGGGATTTTTTGAGTTCATAGGCCACCCATTCTGCCTGTTCATGAGCTTCATTATATGACAGCGAATAACCTTCATGGTGAATCACCTGCCCCGTAGTACTGGTCGGCAAAAAATACGCGTTGGTACTAACCTTAACTTTTTTACCTTCAGATACAAACTCTGCCTTTTCTTCCTCCTCTAAAAAATACTCATAGCCATAAACTCCAAAAAGAATAGCTATAGCAATTATAAAATATACCTTGCGCTTGTTCATTAATCTATAACAATTTCCAACGGCTGCCCTATAGCTGCATTTGGAAAGCTAATACCCAAAAGAGCAGATACTGTTGGTGCTATATCTGTGATTTCCGTTTTCTGTAAAGTTTCTCCGTGCTTAATACCTTTTCCAAAGAATAGTAACGGAACGTGCGTGTCATAATTTAAACCACTGCCGTGTGTTGAACCCGTTATAGGGTAAGAAATATAGGCTGGATCATTTACTAAAATAACGTCTCCTGAACGCTTTTGATTAAATCCTTTTTGTAATAATGCCTCAATACCTTCAATAAAATTAACCGAGCTCATAGTAGTAGCTGTATAGGCTTTAGAAATATGCTTATAGGCCATTTGCTCATTTACAATGGCCTCCTGAACATCTCCTAAGTTTAAACCAAGTTCCTTTATTTTTTCTCTATTTAAAAAGATTTGACTATTACTAATATTTTCCAGCACATCTTCAGTTCCAAACTGGTCTTTTAAAAACAGTTTGAATTTTTGTTTTCTTTCTGAGTTATTTAAATACCCGGATGGAATATTTTGAGTTTTCAAATATGCTGGAACCTCAACCGCTCCATGATCGGCTGTTAAGAACACAACATATTTTCCGTTGCCTACTTTTTTATCCAAAACATTAAAAAATCGCTCTAAATCCTTATCTAACCTAATATAGGTATCTTCAATTTCCTTAGAATTAACTCCAAAATTATGTCCTACATAGTCTGTACTGGAATAACTAACCGTTAGAACATCTGTAATGTTATCTTGCCCTAATGCTTCGCCCTCAATGGCTGCTATTGCAAAATCTGTAGTTAAACTATTTCCATATGGAGTCCCTTTAAGAAGGTCAAAATTTCCATTCTTCTTTTTTAGCTTTGATAGTTTATAAGGAAAAGTAGCCGTTTCTTTTCCTTTAAACCCTCCTTCAAAAGCATTTAAATCTGATCCGCTTTCTGTATAAGTACTAATATCATAGTATGTATCCCAATCTTTAAAATATGATTTTGCTGTTTTAGAAGCATTAAACTTCTCTACCCATTTGGGCAATTTATTCATATAAAAAGAGCTTGAAATCCATACGCCTTCATCCTTACCATGAAACCAGTACGCCGCATTAGCTGAATGTCCTGCGGGTAAAATAGCGCCTCTATCCTTTATGGAGATCCCAATTGTTTTTCCCTGTAGTTGTGTAAATAATCTATTTTCATCAGCAAAAGTTGTTACCAACATCCTATGTGGAGACATTTTACCTGATGATGTACTGGTTCCAACCGATTCTACGGTATCATCGCCGGCACAGTATACCATTTTTTTTGAGTCTCTGTCATAAAAATCATTTCCTATAATGCCATGATACTTTGGTGTGGTTCCCGTAAATACAGAGGCATGACCCGGAGCTGTTTTTGTTGGCACGTAGTTAAAATGGTTATTCTTACAATTAAAACCTTCATTGATCATACGTTTAAATCCACCATCCCCATATTTGTTATAAAACCGGGTTAAGTAATCATAACGCATTTGATCTACAACAATACCAAGAACAAGTTTTGGGTTTTCATTTTTTTGTTTGTCTACTTGAGCATAACCATATACCATTAAATTAAAAACTAATAAAAAGGATAAAAGGTGTTTCATAACGATCTACTGTATTTTATTTAATTTGAACAAAAGTACATATATTAAATTATCATATTTTAAAATTAAGATTAAATACCTCCAACTTTTTTTTACTTTAGCATTTACAAAATTAAATATGACATACCTGCATAATATAGGAGCGTATTTTTTAATGCTTGCCGAAATGTTTCGCAAACCAACTAAATGGGGCGTAATGAAACAACTCATACTAAAAGACATTGACGACTTAATTATCGGTTCTTTAGGTATAGTAGCTTTCATTTCTTTTTTCGTAGGGGGCGTAGTAACCATTCAAACAGCTTTGAATATTGATAATCCACTGATACCAAAATACTTAGTTGGCTTTGCCACTAGGCAATCTATAATCTTAGAGTTTGCTCCCACATTTATGTCTATAATCATGGCTGGTAAGGTTGGATCATTTATCACCTCCAGTAT
This sequence comes from Alterotamlana spongicola, assembly GCF_035818475.1. Lineage (NCBI taxonomy): Bacteria > Pseudomonadati > Bacteroidota > Flavobacteriia > Flavobacteriales > Flavobacteriaceae > Alterotamlana > Alterotamlana spongicola. Next base: position 1,742,175 of record NZ_JAYMGV010000001.1, on the reverse strand, counting down.
TGGAACCATGCGTGTTACTGAGCAAATTGATGCTCTGGAAGTTATGGGAATAAACTCCCTTAATTATTTGGTATTCCCTAAATTTATTGCGTTGCTGTTATACCCTTTTGTTATTTCTATTTCTATGTTTTTAGGAATTTTAGGAGGCATGGCCGCATGTGTTTATGGAGGGTTTAGTACGTTACAGGATTATATAGTAGGGTTGCAAAATGATTTTGACACGTTCCATATCACCTATGCTTTTATAAAAACTTTTGTCTTTGCTTTTGCTTTAGCTACTATTCCTTCATTTCATGGTTATTACATGAAAGGAGGTGCGTTGGAAGTAGGTAAAGCCAGCACAACATCTTTTGTATGGACTAGTGTGGTCATTATTGTTATGAATTATTTCCTTACACAAATGCTATTAAGTTAATGATTGAAGTTAATAATTTACATAAGTCGTTTGGAGAGGTAGAAATCCTAAAAGGGATTAGTACCTCTTTTGAAAAAGGAAAAACCAACCTAATTATTGGACAAAGTGGTTCTGGAAAGACCGTTTTTCTAAAATGTTTATTAGGACTGTTTGATTATGAAGAGGGATCAATAGCTTATGACGGGAAAATATTTTCCCAACTTTCAGAAGACGACAAAAGAAACATTCGTGCAGAAATAGGTATGGTATTTCAAGGAAGCGCCTTATTTGACTCTATGACTATTGCTGAAAATGTGATGTTCCCTCTGCGTATGTTTACCAAACAGAGTAAAAGCGAAATGCAGGATAGAGTAAACTTTGTTTTAAACCGTGTAAACCTTGAAGGTGCTCATAATAAAATGCCAAGTGAAGCTTCCGGAGGAATGCAAAAACGTGTTGCCATTGCACGTGCTATTGTTAACAATCCAAAGTATTTGTTTTGTGATGAACCAAATTCCGGATTAGACCCTAAAACAGCAATTGTCATTGATAACCTCATTCAGGAAATTACTGAAGAATATCAAATAACTACGGTTATAAACTCACATGACATGAATTCTGTAATGGAAATTGGTGAAAAAATAGTGTTTCTTAAAAACGGGTTGAAAGCCTGGGAAGGTTCTAATCAAACCATCTTTAAGACCGATAATGAATCTGTTACTGACTTTGTGTATTCTTCTAACTTATTTAAAAAAGTACGCCAAATGTATCTGGAAGAAAACGAGTAGTGTCTTCTAAAATTGATTTAAAAGTTTATTTAAAAACACCCTCACAGATTAAAACCTGTTTCAGGGATACTTTACTTTGCTTTAATTTTATTTATCTAATAATATAAAACAAACTCTAACTAAAATAAAAATTCAGACCGAAAAGAGTTTTATTGCTACTTTATGATTCTGTTTTATTAAAACACTAAATACCTCATCATAAATATAAAGGTTGTTACTAACATTGCTTCGCTTCTAATCTATTACCAACCACTCATCATTGCTCAGGTTTCTCTAAGATTACCCCCTTAATATCTGCATCATAATTCATATAATCATACCAAGGCCCGTTAAGCCACAATAGCACCTTATAGCCTTCATTTTCTACTACTATTGGACGAATATTTCTATAATTTGAATTGGTCGTTATGGCCTTCCATGTAATAGTCTTTATATCATCATCCGGTCCAATTTCAGCTTCATAAATCTCATGAACTCCTCCCAGATCTTCACCTGTTGAGGGATCTACATCTGATGAGATATAAACTCTAGACGGATTCTTAGGGTCAAATGCTAAAAGTCCTGTATAACTACTTTCTACTTTGTACAAGCATTTGCCGGCATAGGCAATTTCTCTGTCATGCCATTCTTTGCCATCCCATGAGGCTATTCTGTATCTGTGATCACTGTCATTTAAATATAACGAATAACCAATGTGTGGCTTGCGGTTTTTATCTGTAGCCATAGCACAGGTCCAGGCACTATTAGGCACACTTTCATTTATAATAGATTTCTCAAATGTATCACTACCTGTATATATTTTTTGACCTTCCGATGCTCTTAACGGCCCATTTGCCAAATCTTTAATCTTTGTACCATCTACGTTGTAAAACGCATTATCCTTAAACTCGGCATAGAACAAATTATTCCCGTACTGCCGTGGATGTCCGTCAGTATAAGAAACACCAACAGTGTTTTCATCTACCTGACAATATCTTGCATATGGACGCTGATATCCTTTTATATCATTGGCTATAAAATGTGTGGAGTTTCCCCAGGATTCACCATGATCTTCAGAAGTTATAAATGACGGATTAAAAGTCAACCCGCTTCTAAAAAAATTATATAGCTTACCTTCATTCTTCATCTGATAGAGGTTCATATAAGTCACTCCATTCTTATGGTCATATTCGTGCTCATATTTTTTAGGCTTTTCCCATTGTGAATAATCTGTTGGAGATGATATACTATAGTGATGTATTTTTTCAGTACCATGTTTAGCCCACATAGCTAAAATACTTTTATCGGGGCGTTGATATAATGCCGGAACATTATGGTCATCTTTTTGGAATTTTTTATGAAGGATCAATGTGGTATCCTGCTTTTCTGATTTTAGATCAAAAACACCTAATCTCACATCTCCGCTTTGTCCGCTTAAACCTGAAATAATTAGTTTACCGTTACTTATGATAGCTCTGGGATCCTGATACCAGCACCATCCTCCATCTTTCATAAAGGTAGTCTGCCCTGTATCTTTTGTCAAAGGATAATGTGTATTAGTATATTTATACATTTCAGAACCGGCTGCCAAAAACGCTCCTATCCCATACACTTCCGTGTAGTCCTTAAAACTTTCGCCGGGGGCGGCACCAATGGGCTGTACATACCCCAGCATGCCATTTTCATTGACACATTTGGTAAGCGCATTCCATGCCTTAATTAATACAGGCTCATAGGTTTCTTTATCCAGCAAACCATTATTTATACCCCAGGCTATTCCAAATGTAAAAAATGCCGAACCGCTGGTTTCAATAACGGGGTAGTCTTTTAAATCCCCTAAAACACCTCCTGACCAGGTACCATCAGGTCTTTGAGTTTTGACTAAGGTCTCTGCTATTTGTTTAAATATTGTCTCATAGAATGGCTTACCCTTCCAATCTTCAGGAAAATCCGGTATCATCAGTGCTAGACCTCCAAACACCCATCCGTTTCCTCTGGACCAGAATATTTTTTTACCATTCTTTTCTGTTTTACCCAAATATGATTTGTCTCTAAAGAATAATTGCTCCTTGGCATCCCATAATTCATTATATGTCATACGATACTGTTTGTCCATATAATTCAGATAAGTACTGTCTTTAGTTATTTTAGCCAATCTAGCCCACACCGGAGGTGCCATAAATAAAGCATCACACCAATCCCAATGATATTCTTTACCTTTTTCACTTTCTATTATGGAATCAAAACGGGCTTTAATAGGTTGTATTGGTACCCTTTTTCTAAAACGAATATGTTGATTTAAACTTAGATAAAATTGACCTACGGCATGATCGTCTGCATGATACATACGCTTGTAAAGCTGCCACTTATTTTTCTCTCCAATACTAGCCAACCAATTAATATATTTAGGGTAATGAGATATTTTGGTTAGCTCAAACATCCCTGAATACAAGGCAGCGCATGTCCAGTCTAATTCGTGATGCTTATTTCTGTTATGCCAATTCTTTCTTTTTTCAGGAGAAGGTAATGCTCTATACGTCCCCATGTCTTCAAACGTTTCAATTTGCCAGTTAGCCACCTTTTCGGTAATTGATTTCACTTCTTTAGGACTAGGTGGCAGTAGAACTTCCTCTTGAGGTTTACAATTAAAGCACAAAAAAATTATAACTAAACAGGATATAGTTTGTCTCATAAAACAGTTGAATTTAACATACAATACAATCGATTGTATTTTCAAAAATAATAAATATAAAAGTATAAAACACAAACTAAAATTGTTTAATGTTATTTAACCGTTAAAGTCATGGTTTATCTGTACAAAATTTAGGCCTTAAATATAGAAATACACTTAATGATATATCTTCCAGGGCAAACGTTATCCGTTTTTGGACAAAAAATTACCGGTATCTTCGGGATTTAAACCGGTTATCAGGTCTCCCGCTCTTATTCATTAATGGTTCAAAAGCTTGATAAAAAAGTGCGACTCCCAGGGTATTATTTAGATGTTTTACTGAAAAGGATTCGTTCGTTAATTCAATCGTTTAACGACCAAGGTATCCAAATCAAGTTTGAGTTTTAACCACTTCTCTAGCTTTACCTTATCTTTTTTCCTGGTTTGTTCCTTTGCTAAGGAATCTATCCATTTTATTGAAAATACAGAAATGGTGTCCTTTTTCGTGAAATTTGTACTAATCACATTTGCATAGGAAATTTGCTCAATGGTTTCATAATTAATTTTCACTTCCTGCGTCAGTTCATCAAAAGCCAAATAGTTACTTTCCAGTTTTGCTAATTGACTGACTTTATTCTCAAGATAGTTTATCTTTTGTGTCTGTGACAGGAGATCTAAAGAATCACGAGTACGTAATTCTTCCATATATTTTAAATTCTCTAAATTTTCAGACTTATTTTGATTTATAATTAATTCTGTATAAGGTAAGGCACTATAATCTCTCATCCTGCTTCGTAATAAAGCAATTGCAGGTTCAGGAATTTCATCCAAGCCAAAAGTATTGATTTCTATTACAGAAGTTTCATCATCTATATAAGCATATGATGCGTTATTTTTCATGTATTCTGCATGTGGCAATTCTGTTAATTCTTTTTTGATAAAATTGCGGGCGTCTCTCTTAAAATTACTTTCCTTTAAAACATTTAAAAACGTCCATATTGCAGGTACCATAACTACAATAGCTAATAGTGTTGCCATCCTGGAGATAAAAAGGCGCTTTTTGGAATTCGCATATTTTAGCATTGGAAATCTCAAAAGCTTTAGTACCAAAAACGTAGCAAGTGCTATAAAGATGGTGTTAATGGTAAACAGGTACATGGCTCCTCCAAAATAAATAAAGTTACCCTTGGCTAAACCATATCCTGCTGTACAGAGTGGTGGCATTAAAGCCGTGGCAATAGCAACACCAAAAATTACCGAGGCAATGGTTCCTCTTTTGGTACGAGCTATAATTAAGGCCAAACCACCAAAAAACGCTATTAAGACATCTCGTATATCTGGCCTTACCCTACCTAAGAGTTCTGAAGTATCTTCACTTAAAGGAAATAACCAAAAGAACATAAAAGCCGTTAATAAACTCAGAACAATCATAGTGGCTAAGTTTATTAACGATTTCTTTAAAGTGTCTATATCATTGATAGCTATAGATAGTCCAACGCCCAGAATTGGTCCCATAAGCGGTGAAATTAACATGGCTCCTATAACCACTGCTGTGGAATTAGCATTTAATCCTATGGATGCTACAAAAATGGAGCAAACTAAGATCCAGGCTGTGGCCCCTTTAAATGGGATATCCCCTTTTATAGCCTTAACGGTCTCATCCCTATCAGTATCTTCTCTAAAATCCAGTAACTCCTTTAAAAAATGTTTTACACTTTGAAACAGACCTTGCGCATCCTTCTTTACTGCCTCTTTTGACTCTTCAACATTTTTCGCTTTTTTTACTTCCGAATCGTCTTCTGAAAAATTAAATTTACTCTCTTCCATGTATACTATTTTAGTCAAGATGAGTTCTAATATAAAAATTAAAATTCTGGTTTGACTAATTATCAGTTACTTTTATCCTAATTTATAGCTTATCAGTTCCCATATTTTGCTTTCAGCCTTTGTTGTACTTGCTTTATATCCTGCTCTTTGCTTTTTGGATAGATCAGCAAAACATCATCTTTATCTACAATAATATAATCATTTAAACCATCAATAACCACTAACTTACCTTTATTGGTCCGTATTATGTTTCCTTCTGCATTTTCTGCCAGGCTTTTTGCATTTAAAATGGCGTTGTTATGGCTATCTTTTGCCAACTTATCATATAAACTGCCCCAAGTTCCAAGGTCATTCCAGTCAAACTCAGCAACTATAACAAAAACATTATCAGACTTTTCCATTATCGCATAATCTACCGAAACATTTTCTGCCTTTGGATAGTTTATCTTTATAAAATCATCTTCCAATTCTGTATTATATGCCGGAATTCCTGTTTCAAATAATTTAAAAAGTTCTGGTTTACTGGTTTTAAAAGCTTCTATAACAGTGTTTACGCTCCACATAAAAATACCGGCATTCCATAAAAAATTACCTTGCTCTATAAAACTCCTGGCCGTTTCATAGTCTGGTTTTTCTCTAAACTGATTCACAGGTTTTACCAGTTTAGTTGAAGCCTTATCATATTCAATATAACCATACCCTGTATTAGGAAAGGTAGGCTGAATACCCAAAGTCATTAATGCCTTATTCTTAGAGCAAAACTCAAAAGCCTGTTGCACATTATTTGAAAAAGATTGCTCATCTTCTATCCAATGATCACTTGGTGCCACAAGCATTACCGCATTAGGGTTCTCCTTTTGAATTTTTAAAGAAGCGTATAAAATACATGGCGCCGTATTACGCATAGCCGGTTCCAGCACCACCTGCTTTTTTGTCACTTCAGGCAATTGCTCCAAAACTAAATCATTATAGCGTTCATTAGTTAAAATGAATATATTTTCTTTTGGAATTAACTTTGATAAACGATGAAATGTTTTTTGAATTAGAGTATGTCCCGTTCCAAGCATATCATGAAATTGTTTTGGATAATCTTGAGTACTTACAGGCCAAAACCTTGATCCTACCCCACCAGCCATAAGAATGGCATAATAATTTTTATTCATAATTGCATCTATTTTATTTTAGTAATTCAACTTCTGTATTAGGGTTGAATAAATACATTTTTCCTGTTTTTAGTTCAATACACTCAAAACGCTTTACACGTTTATTTCCCATCATAAATACTTTCCCATTATATAATCTAAATGTACTTCCCAAAGGAATATCAAAAATATAAGTTTTATCGTTGGGTTGGTCAAATTGTTTTAAAGCTAATGCTAAATTAACATCAGTATCACTACTGGCTTTGGGATTTTTAAAATGATTACCTAAAAGAGATAATAATTCAACCGGAAATATTTCGGGGTTTAAAAACGGTAGCATTAAATGTTGAAATGTTCGCTTCCACTCTAAGCCGTGTGGTTTTATAAACCTTCCATAGTGCTGGTACGCTTCAAAATGCGCAATTTCATGTATTAGTGTTATTAGAAAACGATATTTATTTAAATTTGAATTAATGGTTATTTGATGCTTCCCGTTTGGCAGGCTCCTGTAATCACCATGGCGGGTCTTACGTTCTTGCTTAACTTTAATTGAAAGGTTATCATGGTTTAACAATTTTAAAACCTGTTTGATGGCCTGATTTGGAATATACTTTTCAAGGATATTTTGCATAGGTGTAAAAGTAATAGAATTCATGAATTCTATAACATGCCTGGCAACTTTGACATTGTTTTGAATGTTTTAGTTGCTTTATCTTTTAATTCATTTTTATAATCGTGTTCTGTATACCCAAATACATCAAAGCCTCCCTCCTTAGCGGCCTTCACCCCAGAAATGCTATCTTCTATTACAAGACATTCTTCAGGTTTATATCCCATAGTTTTGGCAGCCCATAAAAACACATCCGGTTCCGGCTTCCATTTTTGGATGGCATAACAGCTAAAAATCTTATTCTCAAAATATGGTAAAAGCCCGGTAATTTCAAGATTGAGTCTAATTTTATTTTCCGGCCCGCTAGAGGCTACGCAAAATGGAACTTTTAAATTTTCAACAACACCTTTTATACCTTTGATAGGTTGAATTTCCTCCTTAAAAGCTTTAAATGTATTTGTTCTATAATCCTTTTCAAAAGTTTCGGGTAATGGCTTTCCAATTAATTTGGATATTAAATCCATACAGTAATTAAGAGCTTTACCTTTTAGACTAATAATAGAATCTTCTAAAATCATATTGGCTCCCAAATTATTGGCCATATCTACCAAAGTACTAATAGCAATAGTTTCGCTATCAATTAGAACACCATCGCAATCAAAAATAATACACTTGTATTTACTCATAAATTATCTTTTTAGAGCAAAATGTCTACATATCTGAATAAACCTATATAAAAAGATCAAAAACATATTCCTTTTGCCTACAAAAGTAATTAATAAAAGTGTTTTGCATGCTATTCTAATACTCTACAATCTCAAACTCACTACGCCTGTTTAATTGGTGCTCCTCATCTGTACAATCTAACATAGGGCATGGTACAATGGGCTGTAACTCACCAAAACCTTGAAACTTCATTCTTCTAGCATTAATAAATCCCTCTAATGCTAAATAGTTTCTAGTAGATTCTGCTCTTCTTTCTGATAAAATTTTATTATAACGTACGGTACCCCTGCTATCTGTATGTGAACTTATTTTTAAATGGATATTAGGGTAACGTTCTAATTTAGCTGCCAAAGCATCCAATATTTTTTTTGAATCAGCTCTAATATTCCACATGTCAAAATCAAAATAAATAGGCTCTAATTCAAAAAACAGTTTACCATTTTTTTCAACTATTGGAGGGCCTTCTAGATCTGTTAACATTTCAAAACGTTTTGGGTCTTCTTCCTTCAAGTTTTTATCAATATTCTTTTCAGCAATCACAGTAGCAACCGGATCAACTACAACTGGAGGTGGAGGCGGTATCTTTCTTAAATATAAAACATGCTTTTGATCCTGCTCTTCAACTACTTTCACATTTAAATCTTTTGAATAGTAAGCTTCATTTTCTGCTTTAAGCCTATAAGTACCAGCCAATAAATTCATGTTAAAAGCTGCCAATGAATCTAAGGTATTAGAATAAAGTTCATCTTTTTTATTAAACAAAACAACCTTTGTATTTGGAATAAATGCCTTAGTTTCATAATCTCTTACCTCAAACGTATTAATGTATTCCCTTAAAAAGATTTCTCCTGTTTGCGTAAATTGAAAAACATTATCGCTTCTTTTATTTCTATTGGAAGAAAAGAATCCTTTGTTTTTATTATAATAATTTAAATTAAAATCATCATATCTTGAATTTATAGGCACTCCTAAATTTATAGGCTTACTAAAACTACCATCAACAAGTTCTGATACAAAATTATCTAACATCCCTAAACCTAAATGACCATTGGATGCAAAAAATAAATTTCCTTTTTTAGAAATAAAGGGGAAATGTTCCCTGTTTTCTGTATTAATTGTATTTCCCATGTTAATGGGTTCTCCGGTTTCGCCGTCAACAGCTAAAGTCACATAATACAAATCAAAACTACCATAACCGCCTTCCATATCTGAAGAAAAATAAAGCTTTTTTTCATCAGGACTCAAAGCCGGATGTTGATAAGAGTATCCATTTTTATTAAATGGTAATTTTTCTAAAGGGCTCCATTTACCATCAACCCTTGTTGTTTTATATAAATGAATATTGTTTCCTGATTGGTCATTAAACTCTTTCTTTCCATTAGTAAAATTGCTTCTGGAAACATATAAGGTATTGCCATCTTTACTAAAACAAAAATTACCTTCATGTAATTTTGAATTAATACTTTTTGGCAATGATATTACCGGACCAATAGTATCATTTATATCATTAACTTTTACGGCATAAATGTCCAAAAAAGGCTGATGTGTCCATTTATAAGTTTTTTCTAATAATCGTTTGGTGTTTCTATCCGAAACAAAAAAAACGCTATCCCCATATTTTACTGCCCCAAAATCTGAAGCATCAGAATTAAATCGGGCCTTTTCTATTTGATAGTCCGGGTTTTTTAATTTGAACGTTTCAATAATCTCAATAGACTCGGACGTATTTACGGCCATTGATAAATTTTCCTTATAACGCTTAAAATATTCCAAGCTACTTTCATAATCTCCTAAAGCAGATAATACTTGATATAGTTTAAAATTATACTGATTATCATAAGTCTTATCTTTTTCACCAAACCTTCCTTTAACTAACTGCTTTAAGTACAGGGATGCTTTTTTGTATTGAAAGGTGTTATAGTAACAAACGGCTATATTTTCTACAATTTTTTTATGACGCCCTTTTTTTAATTCTTCCTCATAATATTTAGCCGCATTTATATAATCTCCCTTTTCAAAAAAACGATCTCCTCTGGTCTTTTGTCCAAAAGACATTTGTAACATAAACAAGGCCATTATAATAAAGAAGATTTGTTTTGTCATAATTAATAGAATCTTGGAGATGAATAGTTTTTATTTAATCCCAACAGATCAAATTTATAAAGTAAAATAAACTCATGACTGCCATTATTAAATGTTTTTAATTTACTGGTATTAAAATCATAGGCATAACCTAATTTTAAATTTGACGTGATATTAAACCCTGCCAAACCTGATATGGCATCCTGATATCTATAAGAAATTCCTAATTCAAATTTTTCCAGATATAGTACATTAGTTGACACATCAAAAGATAAAGGTACTCCGCCAACATACTTTAAAACAGTAGATGGTTTTACCTTAAATTTATCATTAATATCAAAGACATAGCCTCCTATTAAAAACACATGAGGTTTTTCATTATACAATATTTCACTATTAATATTTAGATTACTGGGTATTAGGTTTGGTGATGACAGCCCCACATAATAATTGTCTTTGAATAAAAATACACCAGCCCCAACATTAAACACTGTTTTATTGGTATTTCCAAACAATGGATCTGAGGCTACATTACTTCCAATAGCGCTAAAATTTAAATGATCAATTCCAAGTTTTAGCCCAAATGACACATTAAGCCTATTATTTAGGCTTATTTTATAAGCTGCATCAATGTTAAACATATTTTCACTTATGTTAATGTTTCCGCCTATATTATCATTGAGGTAATTTACGCTTAGTTCTATTTTATCATTTAAGGGAATATGGGCAAAAGCATTGGCTGTTTTTGGAGCGCCTTCAATACCAACCCATTGTGTTCTATATAAACTACCAACTTGCACAACTCCAGGTTCGTTAATCACATAACCGGGATTTACCATACTCATATTATACATGTATTGTGTATACTGAGTTTCTTGCTGAGCACAAACAGATAAACCACATAAAATAAGAACTATAAATATTTTGACTTTCATTATATAATCTTGTTATCTGCTTAAATAAAAATTTCCCTGAAGTGATTTTGTTACGCCGTCTCGGGGATCAAAAACATAAAAGTATATGCCTGATGGCAGCTTTTTTCCAAGCGTTAATGAAACGTTAGAATCACCTTTAAAAAGTGGCGTGTTTTTATTTCCTTTATAAACAACAACACCATACCTATTAAAGATACTGATCTCAAAGTTTGGAAATGTAATAGGTAAACCGCATAAATCAAATTCATCATTTTCATTATCACCATTTGCTGAAACACCGTCTTTAAAACAACTGTTACAATCCACATGGTCTGCCGGTAAGATAGTCACTGCCATTGAAACTCTTGGTGATTCACAATTATTATGATTTAAAGCTGAAACGTAATAATCTTCTCCATCAATCAGTTTGGTTCCATGCGACAATGGTATGGTTGACGTTGCCGTATCGTACCAGTTAAAATCTACTCCACCCATAGCTACCAGGTCATTAATGATTGCTCCGTCAATTGCACAAAATGTTTGATTAGTTGTAGTTGGTACATCAACCTCTTCAATGGTTATGGAAAGTACTGATGTTGACAAAGCGCAAGAGGTATGTCCTTGTATTTCATATTGAAAATTATAGGTTCCCTGGCTTAATTGAGAAACTGCCAAACTATTATTTGTAAGAGCTCCTGTAGCATTTAAATCACTAAAAGTTCCTCCAAGATCTGCTGATTGATCTAAATAATCAATCAAATTTATTTGCAAATCTGATTGACATACAGCATAACTACCTCCTACTCCTGCATTAGGACTTTGGTGCAATGTAACGGTTAGTGTAGCTTGATTTCCTGAACACATAGTAGTTCCACTGGCATTAATATTATCAGGAACAGTATAGGTATACACTCCTGCTTCTGATGTCATCGGATCAAAAACAACATTTGCTTCCAAAGAACTAAATCCGTTTGGCCCTGACCATATACCATTTGTATTTGGTGTACCTGTTAATTGACTAATCAAACTAAAAGGTGAACTATTATCACAAACATCAATAGTATTACTTGTTCCTGATTGATAGGCTTCAAACACAGTAAACGTTAAGTTTGCTCTATCCAGGCAACCGCTTGATGTTATTGTAGTGTAGGTGAAATCAAAATACTGCTGATCATTTATAGTTGGAATGGAATAAGCTATTGGGTTAGCAATAATCATTCCTGTATTAGAATCTGTCCATGCGCCCATCGGGCCATTATAAACTGGTCCATCAACACCATTGGTAGTCAATAATGAGAATAAATCCAAGGGTGCAGCAACTACAGGGTCTGTCTCACAAAATTGCAACCCTAAAGTATCTTCTCCTGCGTACAAATTTGTATTAATATTAACAATAATGTTAGCCGATTGCCCCCTACAGGCAGAAGTTCCTCCGCTCAAGCAATTATTGCATGAACTGGAGACCGTATATCTAAATACATAAGAGCCTGCATCTGCTCTTGTTAAATTAGTAAGATCAATTATTCCAGAGTCTACGGCCACCCTAATATCATTATCATTTGGGCCTGAAACAAAACTCCAATCTGTACAGCTTATATTTTCCGGATAATCATATAACTCTCCGTTTTCCGTAGTAAATGTTATTTGATTATATAAATTAATTCCCGCAGGTTGAGTTCCATCTAAACAAATATCTAAAGGTTGACTTTGTTGAAATGGTTTAATTGGTTCGTAGAACCGAAATATGACTTCTGATTCTCTATCTGAACAGTCTGTTAGTGTAGACCTTGCTTCTACCTTATATTTATACTTAAATTCCCTACAACCATATTTAGGTGTGTTTAATTTTAAGTAATCAAAAACTTCTCTCAAGTTAATGGTAGAATCTAAAGGTCCGGATATTTGATTTGTTACATCACCTGATGCAGACCATGTACCTTCTATATCTTCACCAGCCAAAAACCTATCATCTCTTAGATCAATATCTCCGTCCCATAATCCGTCCAGAACATCAGTTTCACAAATTTCAAAAGTCGAAGGAGACCCCGAAAAAACATCCCTTATAACTTCTACTTTAAAGTTTGAAACTTTTTGAGGACTACATGGCAGAATACCCGGAACTGTATAAGTAAACTCAAAAACATCAAATTCTATTAAATCACCTCCCGGAACATAGGGTATTTTTGCTTCAAAGGTTCCATCTTGTGATAGGCTAATAAAGTTTGACGGATCACCTAAATTACCAATAAATGTCCATATCCCATTTTCATGAGGTGATGGTTGTGATTCAAACACCTGAAATAAATCAAAACTTGACAATACGGCTTCGCAAACAGTAATATTGGCATCATTCACTCCAACCGGAGGCAAAGGCTTCCCTTCAAAAGGCCCTAAAATTAAATTAACTGTTAATACTACACCATTAGGACAGGATGAGCTTGTATCAATAAACTGAAACTCATAATCATTTACACTTCTTGACGCATTATCTAAATCCCACAAATATAAATCTCCTGTAGCTTCATCTAGAGCAAAATTAAAATTGGGATCATACCATGTACCTGAAGACAATGAAATTGGAGCAATTGTTCCCGGAAGCGCATTATACTCATCGTATAAATTAATTATTCCGTCAAAGATTCCATCTCCATCTTTATCAATGGTAGTCATGTCACAAACCGTAATAGTATCTACTATATTACATTGGGCTTGAACGTTAAAAAAAGAAAAAAATACTAAAACTAAATAAACTATAAACTGATTGGTCTTCAAGAGGGATATAGATTAAATTAAATGCAAGATAATTATTACGATTTCATGAAGAAAATAGAATTACCAAAATTTAATTCCCAACTATAAAAAAAGCTCAAAACTCTTGACATAAACCACACATAAGCAACCAATTACGCGCTTAATAAGATTCATTCTATTTTAAGGTGTAGAGTTTGAAACCTGAAGTAACTTCCCGTTATAGTATGTGTTTCCATGAAGTGAAAAATCAAGAATATACTGTGCCATTTCTATAGCTGATGTAGGTGCCTGGTACCCTGGAAAAGCTTCTTCCAACATCTCAGTCTGTACAGCTCCCAAAGCTAATACATTAAATGAAATCCCTGAGTCTTTATATTCTTCTGCCAATAATTCCGTTAAGGTTATAACAGCTGCTTTACTAGAACTGTAAGCTGCTAAACCGGGGAACTTCATGCTTCCTTGTACACCTCCCATAGAACTTATGGTAACCACATGGCTTTTATTTTTCATAAATGGCAGAACCACCCGTGTTAATTCTGACACACCATACACATTGGTTTTATACACTTGTTCAAAATCCTGTATTGAAGTTTCAGAAAACGGTTTATTCAAAAGAGCACCTGCGTTATTAATCAAAACATCTACCTGTGTCCAGTTTTTATTTATAAAATCTTCCACCATTTTATAGGCTTCATGATTACTCAGGTCAAACGAAAAGCAAGCAACATTTGCCAGTTTTAAATCTTGAATGGGGTGTTCATTACGTGAAAGTGCCAGAACATTATGCCCTGCTTTTGAAAATAATTGTACCAGCTCAAAACCAATGCCTCTGCTTGTACCTGTTATAATTATGTTTTTACTCATTATTCATTTTAATTTCCCTTGTTGAAGCATTAATCATTCCTTCTAAAGCGGGAATCATTTTATTTATAAAGTTGGTCATATGATTAAAATCCATTTTATCTGCCTCGTCATCTACATGATGGTAGTAGTCAAAATTGGTAAAATCAAAAGTTGAAATAGCTTGGGCTGGCATTTTAAACGCCTGATAAAATGGATAGTTATCTGAACGCTTAAACAAATTATAAGCCTTTGCCTGCGGTAAAAACCCTACCACATCATTACCGGCATACGCATTTAGTTTTTCTGCCATATTTGATAATTTATACCCTGTTATATAGGCCATAATCTCGCTTTCTGCTCTTGGGACACCTATCATCTCAAAGTTAATCATGGTGTATAGATCTAATTTTGAATCTTTTAATCGTTTAGCCAGATGCCCGGAACCTTTAAGTCCCATTTCCTCAGCTGAATAGAGTGTAAACAAAACACTTCGCTTATTAGATTTTGATCTGGCAAAATATTTAGCCCATTCCAAAACAGCAACGGTACCGGAGGCGTCATCATTGGCTCCATTAGCTATAGTATCTCCATTAACGGCTTTAGCGGTTCCTATATGATCATAGTGTGCTCCCAAAATTACAAACTCATTTTTTAATTTCGAATCATTCCCCTCTACAAGACCAACCACATTATACCCAACAACATCTTTTACATTAAAAGAATCTCTATAGGTTTTAAAATAAGGTTTTATATTATGCTGTTTGAATAGTTTCTCCATATATACAGCCGCCTTTTCAATACCCTTGCTACCGGTATTCCTTCCTTCAAGCTCATCGGATGCCAAATACTCCAGACTGGATTGTACGTCCTCTAACTTTGCATGTTTTTTTTCTGGTTTTGTGGCTTGAGGTTCTGGTTTAGTAGTGTTTTTCAATTCGGCACTGCCCGAAGTAACGGATTTCTTTGCCCCACAACTTACTATAATGGATAATAATAAAAGGCAGAATATTTTTTTCATAGTGTAGTGTTTAAAGCTTAAAGATAAAAAACCTATTTTATTCTGTGAGAAATAGATGAAATATAAAACAATTGCATTATAAACTATTGAGTTTTTCCAGTTTATTCAATATTAAAGCTCTATAGCTTTCCATATACGGCGGATATTGGGCATTACGAATACGCCATGATTTATGCATGCTTTCTGATTGATATTCTATGTAAAAACCTCCAGAATCCACCTCTAAGCAACCTGTACATTCCAAATAACCATTGGGCTGGTTAAAAATCTCTTTAGGCAAGTTTAACAATGCTTTATAATCCTGGTAGTCCACATCCTTGACCTCTTGAAAGTTTCCTTCAAATACATCGCCTTCAGGGTAGTTATAATCTATATCTTTAAAGATTTTACCGGCTTCAATTTTATATATTTGTCCGCATCCTCCCGAACATTTTGAATCTGCAAACCAACCAAACGTTAGCATTATGTTTTTATCTGTTGGTGTTTCATCACCATCATTACTACAAGCAGCGCAAATAAAGACTAATAGAATACAAACTATATTCTTTTTTACAAATTTCATATTTATAAATTTTAAGTTTTGAAGATAAAAAAACCTGCTTCAAATTGAAACAGGTTTATAATTTATATGAGATTCTTCGCCAAGCTCAGAATAAACATTACACTAACATGGTTACCGGATTTTCAATATATCCCTTTAAGGTTTGCAGGAATTGGGCCCCTGTAGCACCATCAACAGTTCTATGGTCACAAGCTAAGGTTAATTTCATAGTGTTACCCACTACTATCTCGCCTTCTTTAACTACCGGTTTTTGTACAATAGCACCCACCGATAATATAGCTGAATTAGGCTGATTGATAATAGATGTAAAATAGTCTATACCAAACATTCCTAAGTTAGACACCGTAAATGTACTACCGGACATTTCATCCGGTGTTAATTTTTTATTTCTGGCTTTTCCTGCCAGGTCTTTGACTTCGGCTCCTATTTGAGGTAAGGATTGTTCATTTGCAAAACGCACCACCGGAACTACCAATCCGTCCGGAACTGCTACCGCCACACCTATATGCACATGGTTATTCAAACGCATTTTATCATCAAACCACTGTGAATTTACTTGCGGATGTTCTTTTAAGGCTAAAGCACAGGCCTTAACAACCATATCATTAAATGATATTTTAGTATCCGGAATTGAATTAAACTGTTTACGGAAGGCTATAGCATTATCCATATCAAATTCTACAGCCAGATAATAATGCGGTGCAGAAAATTTGGACTTTGTTAATGATCGTGCTATGGCTTTACGCATTTGAGAATTAGGTATATCATCAAAATCCTCTTGCCCTGTTGGTACAAATTTACCTACTGAAGCTGCAGATGTTGCCGGTTCATAATTTTCAATATCACGTTTTACTATACGTCCGTTTTCTCCGGTACCTTGTACTTTAGTTAGGTTTATACCTTTCTCTTCCGCTAATCTTTTTGCTAATGGAGATACATAAACTCTTCCATTTGCTGTAACCGGAGTTGGTGCCGGAGCACTGGTTTTAACTGTGGTATTTGTAGCTGGTGCCGCCTTTGGTGTTTCTTTTTTAACTTCTGCTTTAGGTGCTTCCTCTTTTTGAGCGGGAGCCCCTACCGAAAAATTAGCCGCAACTCCTGAAACATCTGTTCCTGCCGGTCCAATAATAGCCAATAGTTCATCTACTTTGGCAGACTCGCCTTCCTCTAACCCTATTTCTAATAAAGTACCTGATTGGAATGATTCAAATTCCATAGTAGCCTTATCAGTTTCAATCTCTGCCAAGATATCACCTTCTTCAACCGTATCTCCTACCTTTTTTAACCAAGTGGCTACTGTTCCTTCTTCCATGGTATCACTCAAACGTGGCATGGTTACAACTATAACACCTTCGGGTAATTCTGGTGCTTCCGCCTTTGGTGTTGCTTCAGAATTGGTTTCAGCCACTGCTTCAACTTTTTCCTCACTTGAGTCAGCTTCTTGTACTCCTCCACTTAATAATGCAGAAATATCTTCACCTGCTTCACCTATAATTGCTAAAAGCTCATCTACTTTAGTGGTTTCTCCTTCCTGAACACCAATGTGAAGTAAAGTTCCTTCATTGAAAGATTCAAACTCCATAGTGGCTTTATCTGTTTCTATTTCAGCTAAAATATCACCTTCTTCAATCTTATCGCCTACCTTTTTTAACCAAGCCGCAACAGTACCTTCTTCCATGGTATCACTTAAGCGCGGCATATTTACTACTATAGCCATAGTTTATAATTTGTGTTGTATAAATGGATAATCTTCTTGTTCGTAAACCATATCATAAAGCTGTTGTTTCTCCGGATATGGCGATTCGTCTGCAAATTTCTCACATTCTGCAACTTTATCTTTTACACGTTTATCAATGACTTTAATATCATCTTCAGTGGCATATTTCTTTTCCAGAATAACATCTTTAACCTGTGTGATTGGGTCAATTTTTTTATACTCTTCTACTTCGGCTTTTGTTCTATAGTGCTGAGCATCACTCATTGAGTGTCCTCTATATCTGTATGTTTTTAGTTCTAAGAACGTAGGTCCTCCTCCTTTTCTTGCGCGTTGTATAGCTTCATCAAAAGCCTCGGCTACTTTAATAGGATTCATACCATCAACAGGGGCACAAGGCATATCGTAACCTAAACCTAATTTATAGATATCTTCATGATTTGCCGTTCTTTCTACTGAAGTTCCCATTGCATATCCATTATTCTCACAAACAAATATCACCGGTAAATTCCAAAGCATAGCTAGGTTAAAAGTTTCATGTAATGACCCTTGTCTTGCTGCACCATCTCCAAAGCAACATAACGTTACTGCATCGCTTCCATGATACTTATCTCCAAAAGCAATTCCCGCTCCTAATGGAATCTGACCTCCAACAATACCATGGCCTCCGTAAAAACGAAATTCCTTTGAAAAAATATGCATAGAGCCTCCCATACCGTGAGAGGTCCCTGTAGCTTTCCCAAATAATTCAGCCATAACACGCTTAGGATCCACTCCCATACCTATGGGTTGCACGTGATTACGATAAGCTGTAATCATTTTATCTTTTGTCAAATCCATTGCATGTAATGCCCCTGCTAAAACAGCTTCCTGACCGTTATATAAATGAAGAAAACCTCTTACTTTTTGTTGAATATAAACTGCAGCAAGTTTATCCTCAAACTTTCTCCAGAATAACATATCTTCATACCATTTGAGGTAAACCTCTTTTGTGATTTTTTGCATCGAATAATATTGTATTATTAATAAGCGAAATACAAAAGTAATACTTTGCGAGTTATTGGAAAAACCCAATGTGATTAAAGTAGAAAAAATGTGAAAATTGGAACGCTAAATGGATTAGATTATTTTTTTGTCAATTTTAGTATTGAATACTTCAATATCTTAAATAATTTAGTGTATCACACTCATTTAAAGTACTTTTTTATCAAAGGCAAAAGGCAATAAATCTGATAATGATTTAGATTTAGCTATAGCTCCTGTTTCGCCCATAAAATATATTTCAATTGGTGAATTTTGTTTGATTTCGTACTCGGCTATTGCTTGTCTGCAAGCACCACATGGTGGAATAGGCTTAGCTGTTTTATTTTTAGTTGAACTGGCAGAAATAGCCATACTAACTATTGCTACATTTGGAAACTGAGATCCGGCATAATATATAGCTGTTCGCTCTGCACAGAGTCCTGACGGGTAGGATGCGTTTTCCTGATTATTCCCTGTAATTATCTCGTTATTATCTAATAGTATTGCCGCACCAACTAAAAAATTTGAATATGGTGCATAGGCTCTTTTTCTTGCTTCAATGGCATGATTCATTAATGTTAATGCTTCTTTTGGAAGTGCTTCAAAACTATCAAAAACATGCAAAATAGTTTCTATCTTTATTTCTTTCATACCTATGTTTTTAGTAAAGTTAAAAAACTATCAGAAACAAAAAAACTATTGTCAATGACAACAGTTTTTTATGAGATTTATTTAATACTCTTGTTTTAATACTCAATATACTCGCCTTCTCCAATATTAAATGTCAAAGAAAAACGAAGTGTATTTTCTAAAGGACTTTGAACCTTAGACGTAGAGAACAAATATGATAAATCAATATTAACCACATTGGCCTTAAATCCGGCACCAAGAGCTAAAAATTTCCTAGCCCCTTTTTCTTCACTTTCGTTAAAATAGCCGGCTCTAAAAGCAAAAGAGTCCTGATATAAATATTCAGCTCCCAAAGCCCAGGTAATCTCTTTTATTTCTTCACTAAAACCTCCTGGGGCATCACCAAACGACTGAAACATCCCTTTTAAGAACCCTACATCATCTGGCTTTCCTTTATATATCACATCTTCCTGCACTGTATTACCATCTTCATCAACTTCTGTTCCTAAAATTGGAGGTGTAGGCACCAGTAATTTGGTAAATTCAGTGGTTACAGCAATTTTGTTATAATCGTCAAATATAAAATCAAAACCACCTCCTAATCGTAGATTTGTAGGTTGAAAACTATCTAATCCACCATCATCATATTTAAACTTAGGCCCTATATTTTGAATAGCAAACCCAACTCTCCAACGTCCATTAAAATCAGCATACGCTTGTTCTTCTCCTTGGTAATACCCTGAAATATCTACCCCAAATGTACCCGCTGCCGAAGCATCACCTGGAAGCTCCTGTAATCGCAAATCTGATCTCCAGTAGCGCATTCCTACAGCCATTCCAAATTGATCTGAAAGCCTTAACACATACGATGCATCAAGTGAAAACTCATTAGGTCTCTGTATTCTAGGTGTATCATCCGGCCCATCTACAAATTCAATATCCCCTAAAGAAAAATATCTCAAACTTACTGCAAAAGCACTACGTTGATCAAGCCTATTATAATAGGTTATATTTCCTAAAAAAATATCATTTACCAATTTACTTAAATAAGGAGTATAACTTACCCCTATACCTAATTTTGCTTCTGAAAACACATACTTTGATGCATTCCATTGTTGTGAAAAAGCATCAACAGATGTCGCCACTCCCATATCTGCCATACTAGCAGCACGTGCATCCGAAGCTATCGCTAAAAAGGGGACTCCAGTTGTAACTATTCTTAAGTCATTAGGGTTTGGAACAATTGTATTTTGAGCTTCAGTATTAGGAATAAAAGCTAAGGCTAATAATAGCAGGGTTAGATTCTTCATGAAGTAATTTTTAATTAACAAATATAGTTTTTTATTAGAGGATAACAAGTTTCTCTATTTTTTCCACTGTTTTATTTAATAGGTTTGAATGTACCTTAAGCTTATAAACATATACCCCCTTACCTATTTTATCACCAAAATCATCTCTTCCATCCCACACCACTTCTCTGGACAATGAACTTGTTGTTTTAAAACCTCCTGTGGTTTTAGCGTTTAAGGTCCGTACTAATTTTCCTGAAACAGTGAATATTTGTATAGAAACGTCTAAAGGTTCAGAACTATTGTGGTTAAACCAAAATTCTGTATAATTTACAAACGGATTTGGATAATTAAGTACATTATTGATAACTAATTCCTGATTTTCGTTATGCACTATAAACTGGATTTCGGAAGTGGACGAATTATTGTAAACATCCCAAGCTTTCAATGTTAAAGTATGAAGGCCGGGTTCCAGGTCTCTTAACGGAAAGCTAACGGTTCCCTTGGTATAATCATCAACTTCTGTTTGATAATAATCATTAAGGACAATTGGATTTTTTTCATCACCATCAATAATGGCAATTATATCATGTCCAATCCCACTGGAAGTATTAATCCCGTTTGTATCTTCTAATTTTGCCAATAATGTTGGGGATTGATTGGTTATACCTCCTGAAACAAAATTCTCATCATTCATAAAAAGAGCCACTACTGGCCCTATATTATCTTCGGCAGCATTTTCATTTATCCCTCCTATTTTTATAGTGTTAACACTGGCTCCTGTTTGATCTAACGTTGACGTTTCATTTTTTGTATAAAAACTAACCTTACCTAAACCTACCGGAATACCTATATCTTTTGGAACCACAAAATCAAACTCAAACAACCCGTTTTTCACTGAAGCTTGTCCTCTAAAAATAATTTCGCCTAGGGTTGTAAAGTCCAACAAAACCAACTCCCCGTTTAATCTTGTTCCATCATTTGCCAGTGTTCTTCGGTCAATACTCTTGTCATAAATAGTTGTTGACAATGTTCCGTTATAATCTGTCAATATATTGCCCGAAGCATCAGTTACCTCCCCGGCCAGTTTTACATAACTTAATGCTTTTAAGGTATCTGTTGCCTGGGCCAAAGGCACATCATTGATCTTAGATAACCTAACACTTGGCTTAGCAAAGGCCAGCTTCATGGCCGGATCACCTATAAAAAAGATCAATCGTCTTTGCCCATTTCCTGAGACTGCAGAATTGCCTTTTGCCAATCGTAATGCCTCGGCCATAGTAGGATATTCGTTATCATCAAAATCGTCATCATCACTATATGAGAACAAATATTGCCCCAATACATTATTAAATGCAATGGCAAAGCTTACAAATATTTGACGTGTTGTAGTAATTAAACCTATAGCTCCTGCTTTTTTATTCCAATAGGTAAACTCGCCTGCGGTTTCTCTATATGGATTATCAAACCGGGTATACTCACAGGTCACTGTTACAAAACAGTTAAGCTTGCAAAAATTACGAAAATTGTTAATATCTGGTTTTAACAAAATACGTTCTGATGCTAGGCCATCTTCCCCACCATGTCCAAAATAATTCACTACCAAAGCACCATTATCAACAGCATTTGCAATTTGTGTAGTAACCGTTGGATACCAATCTCCTCCTGCAGAGGATTCCTGCTTGAATGCATCTGAATGAATTTTAACAACATTCATAAAAGGTTTATTTTGGGTTACAAGGTTTCCAACATTATCAGTAGTCTCCTGCAAAATCCCTTCCCAATCCTGATCTACATCATCAGACACAACTACAAAATTATTTCGCCAGCTCCCAAAAGCTTCTTTAACATAATAGGACTCAATCTTATCTACCATTTCTTTGGCGCGCTGCGGGGTATCTGCTAAAATTCTTCCCACCGCAATATCCAGTTTATCACTGCTTGCCATTGCCCCTTCATTGTTGTCCATCATACCATAAAAATCATCAGAAACAAAAGATCCTGTTAAACTAAAGCTATTATAAGAATACCATGAAGGCACAATATTGGTGTTATTTGGAGTTCTGTCTTTATAATCAAAAGAACCGTCTCCAAACAGACATAAATATTTCAGTTTCTTTTCCGGTGTACTGGCATTGTCGTATACGTATTTAACCATATTCCTTATAGCCCCAACATCCTGATTTCCTGTACTAAACTCATTGTATATTTCATTCAACCCCAAAACCTTAACATTTAATCCATATTGATTCCTGTTAATCTGCGCCAAACGCTCTGCCTGATTTATCATATGATTTGGAGACACAATAATATAATCAACATCTTGAAATTCCCCCTGAGAATTATTAAAAATGGCACCTTTAATGTTTTGGTTGTTTATAATAGTTTTTGACTCATCAATCTCCGGAGTAAAATAATCTGAAGTACTAACTGCTACATAGGTCTTAAGACTTCCTAATGTAGATTTAAAGCTTAAAACCGGATTACTGTCATCATTATTTACAAAATTTGTGACATTATAAACATCTGTGACATCCCATATTTCTGAAAGTCCCGAAGTATTAGCAATATTATATTGACCGATACCTGAAGCAGAGGCCACTATACTATTTTTAAATTGAAATTGCTTATTGGTAAACTTTAAAGCCCTTAAAGCTTCAATTGAAATATAATCCAAATACCCTGCAGCACTGGGGTTTCCTTGATTATTATAGTCAAGTCCTACGGTAATCTTAGATGAGTTCACATTAATACTTCCGGTATAAGAAGCTCCACTGGCCAATGTTGGGCTTGAAACTCCAAACAAATTTAAGGTTGTAATTCCTGAACCATTGATACTCAAATCCATTGCGCTATTGGTTGTAGACACCCCCGCAACCACAACATTCAATTGTATAGGACTGGAAGTAACCAAATCGGGAAACTCAAATTCAAAGGTTTTTTGATTATCAATGTCAAATTTATCTCCAAACCATCGCCTTCCAAGAGATATTAAATTATATACATCCATCTCATGAAATTTATAATCTTCAAAGGTATCTATAATCAAATCCGGGGTTCCGTCAGGTTCCTGGAATGACTGAATGCGCTTACCATTTCCGGCACTAACATTTATATAATAATAGGTTTTATCTGTATAACAATTAATATGAGTTCTTTTCTCCGCATCATAGCCTTTCGGACCCTGAGCGTAAAACAAAATATAATCTTCATTATTAAAAACACCATCTGACTCTCCTACAAATTTTATAGCATTTTCCGGAACATCATAAGGATATGGTACTGAATTTTGATAGGGAATCATACCACCCCCATACCCAAACAGTTTAATTTGCCTTGGATCAATGTTATTCACGTTTACCCCCAAACGTTGTAAAAAATCTTTGGATAATTTAAATACCCCTGTGGTATCTACATAAAAGCGAAACCATTCTCCGGCACTCAAGATTGAATTTGAAATAGCTTTTGAAGCATTAAACTTTCCACTTGCAGAAATAGCCCTATTTACACTTGATCCATTCTTATAATTTACCTGGAATGAAATAACTTTCTTAAAGCTGGTATTTGAATCTTTGATTATTGGTGTTAGTTGAAAATAAACATAGCGCTTATCTCTGGATATAGCATTTTTTATACTAAACTCTAACTTGTTTGGTATTTTAGCAACATCCAAATCTTTTAAAGCCTCTTTGGTTATAGTTTCATAGACCACCTGGCTTATTGATACTGAATTTTCGTTTACTCCTCCAGTGCTTTCCCATTGATCAACAAACAGCAAACCGTCTTCTGGGTTAAAAGTAAAATAGTCACTATTGAATGATGGTACTTCAAGAGAAAATGTTCCTCCTGATAGTTTTTGAGATTCCTCCCAAACAAGGTTGTATTTTTTTTGCTGAGCAAATAATGTTACTGAAGTCACCAGTAACATCACTAAAATATTCTTTTTCATTGCTAAAATAACGTCATTAACCTCTTGTTATTATTTACTAAAAAATAACATTTTTAAAAACTGTATCAAAAATACAATAATAAATTAGTAAAGCGGACGTTATAACTCAACAAACAAAAGGCCAAAAACTGCAAAAACATCGTTGTAATGCATAAAAAATAAGATGAAATACACATTTTTTTGGTTAAAATGTAAAAAATAGCTTGCGTTATTGGGTTTAATTCTTATATTGCAGCACCAAAAATATTATTAGCTTACTTAAAAGTATGGATATGAAAAAAGTAGTATCACTAAAGGTTTTATTGGTTTTAGCGCTAACAGTAGCTTCAACCAGTTGTAAAAAATCCTCAAGTTCAAAAAACAGCTCCAGAGCTACAGGATGGCAAATTAACTCCCGTGAAGGAGGTTTTCAATACAACACAAATTTTAAAGAACAGGAAACATCTCCAGGATTGGTATTTATAGAAGGTGGTACTTTTACAAAAGGGCGTGTACAGGATGATGTTATGCATGATTGGAATAATAGTCCAAATCAGCAACACGTACAGTCTTTCTATATGGATGAAACCGAGGTTACCAATGCCATGTATATGGAATATCTGGATTGGATCAAACGTGTTTACCCACCTTCTGATGAAAACTTCAGAGCTATATATCATGGTGCTTTACCAGATACTTTAGTTTGGAGAAATCGTTTAGGTTTTAATGAAGTAATGACTGAAAACTATTTGCGTCACCCGGGATATGGTGAATATCCTGTTGTTGGTGTAAGTTGGATTCAGGCCGTTGAATTTGCTAACTGGCGTTCAGACCGTGTTAACGAATACAATCTGGAAAAGGCAGGCTATTTAAAACGTGATGCTAAGATTACGGATGTTAATGCTGAGCAAACGTTTAGTACTGATACTTATATCAATGCACCGGAGCAGGCTTATGGAGGAAATACAGAGGTTACAAATCCTGAAGGCAGAGGTAGAAGAAATGTAAGAGTTGATGCTGATGGCAATGAAACTGGATTATATGCTACACGCGAAACCGGTATTATTTCACCTAAATACAGATTACCAACTGAAACCGAGTGGGAGTATGCCGCTTTAGGGTTAAGTGAATTAAGAAGTTATAATCTTTACCGTGGAAGAAAAAAATACCCATGGGATGGACAATATACACGTTCTGGAAAACGTAAGGTTCGTGGTGATCAATTAGCTAACTTTAAGCAAGGAAAAGGTGACTATGGTGGGATAGCAGGATGGTCTGACGATGGTGCAGACATCACCAATGCTGTTAAATCTTACGAACCTAATGATTTTGGATTATATGATATGGCTGGTAACGTTGCTGAATGGGTGGCTGATGTATACAGACCCATAGTTGATGATGAGTTTAACGACTTTAACTACTACCGTGGAAATGTCTATACCAAAAATGCATTGAACGAAGACGGCTCTGTAAAAGTAGTTAGCATTGATGATATTGTTTATGATACGCTATCTAACGGAAAGGTAATTGCCAGAAATTTACCGGGTGAGATCGCTCAGGTTCCAATTGATGAAAATGACACTTACTTAAGAACTAACTTTGACAGAAGTAACCATATAAACTTTAGAGATGGTGATAAACGTTCGTCTCGTTATTTTGAAAGCTTTAACGATGACGAAAATGAGGAGAGTAATGCTGAAGCAGAAACCAGAAAGATGTACAATTCTCCAAAACACAATATTACCAGAGATTCTTTAGGAAATATTATTAGAGAGTATGACAGAGGTAATAACAGAACATCTTTAATTAATGACGAAGTAAGAGTTTATAAGGGTGGTTCTTGGAAAGATAGAGAGTATTGGTTAGATCCAGCTCAAAGACGTTACTTCCCACAAGATATGGCAACAGATTATATTGGATTTAGATGTGCTATGTCTAGAGTAGGCTCTAAAAGCAAAACAAAGAACAAAAAGAAAAATTAATCGTTCTTAATAATATATTAAAGTCCTAACTCCAGAGTTAGGACTTTTTTTATACTTTTATTTCAAAAATTTCAAGACTTGAAAATAGCACAAATACACAGCCATTTCTTAGAATGCAACACAGCATGTACGGATACCAGAAAGATTCAAAAAGACGATATGTTCTTCGCTTTAAAAGGCGATAATTTTAATGGAAATACTTATGCTGAAGAAGCCTTGAAATCAGGAGCAAAATTTGCTATTATTGATGATCCTGAGTGCTGCATTTCAAATAAAACCATATTGGTAGATAATGTGTTGACCACACTTCAAAAACTGTCTACATTTCATCGCAAATTTTTAAATATTCCTATCATAGCCCTAACAGGAAGCAATGGCAAAACCACAACAAAAGAACTGATCAACGTTGTATTAGCTCAAAAGTTTAACACTACAGCCACAATAGGTAATTTAAACAATCATATAGGAGTACCCTTAACTCTGCTATCCATGCATGATACTACAGAAATTGGCATTGTAGAAATGGGCGCCAATCATCAAAAGGAAATAGAATTTCTATGTGCTATAGCCCAACCGGATTACGGCTATATTACAAACTTTGGGAAAGCCCACTTAGAAGGTTTTGGAGGTATTGAGGGCGTGATAAAAGGTAAAAGTGAAATGTATCATCACCTGATCTCTAACAATAAGACCATTTTTGTGAATAGTACCGATCCTGTTCAAATTGAAAAAACCAAAACCGCTAATACATTTTCTTTTGGAAGCACAGACCATGAAGCTCATGTTCTTATTAACCTTATGGCTGCACAACCTTTTGTAAAATGCATCTATAATAATATAGAAATACAAAGCCGGCTTATAGGCGATTATAATTTTAATAATATTGCAGCCGCCATTGCTATTGGGAACTACTTTAAAGTAAAAGATGAAGACATTAAAAAGGCTATTGAGACTTATATCCCGTCAAATAACCGCTCTCAAATCATTCAGAAAGGCTCTAATCACATTATACTGGATGCTTATAATGCTAATCCAACCAGTATGCGTGCAGCCTTATTGAATTTTGAAAAACAGAATGGATATAAAATAGCTGTTCTGGGTGATATGTTTGAACTTGGCAAGAATGCTAAAGAAGAACATCAAAACATTCTGGATTTAGCGCTTTCTCTGCATATTGATAAAATCCTATTTGTTGGAACACATTTTTTTAAAGCTGAAGTTAAAGACCACAAAGCAGAACAGTATCAATCTTTTGAAGATTTTAAAAACAACTTTGATTTTTCTACCGTAAAAAACGCCTCTCTACTTATAAAAGGATCAAGAGGCATGGCATTAGAACGAACTTTAGAGTTTATCTGATTTTTATTTTTGAGGCATTTGATTTTTCAGATCGTCCAATAACACTTCAATCTTGCTAATAATCTGCGTATTATTCAAAACAGGTTTATAGCGTGGCTCCCCTTCATTAACAACATCCTCGGGATCATCTCTCAACAACCAATTAAGATCGGCTTCCGGGAATTCTTGAATTATTTTATGCAAAAAATCAATTGAAACTTTTTTACCGTTCACATACTGAGAAAGCTGGGAATAATTCATATCCAGTTTCTTGGCTAAATCTCCCAATTTGCTGTACTTACTCTTTATTAACTGCTTCAATTTCTCTTCAAACTCCATAGTTAGGAATTATTAAAATTACACTTATGAGTAAATTTTTATTTTAATATTTAATTATTTATAATATATTTGTATATAAATTCACTCAAATCAAAACAAACTTAAACATATTATGACAAATTTAAACAAATTATATACTTTTTATGATATTAGTACTCCAAAAGAAAAAGAAGCTTTAAGAGACCTGCTTGTTAATCACCTTCCTAAAGAGTATACCGGCAAAGTAATAGATAAATTACGTGCTAATAATATTGAAGTAGATTCTCAAACTGTTAGAAACATTAAAAGTGGTATTTGCAAAAATATTCTGGTATTTAACGCCATAATTGAAGTTGCCAATGAGTTCAAGACCATATCAAACAACTTAAAGGCCAACCTTCAATAATGCTCTCCCTCTTTATTTTATGACCTACATACTCCTACTACTAGCACATAAAATGAAAACTAATTATTAATAGTTCATCACTCTTCTCTCAAGTGATGATAGTACTAAACCTAAACGGCCAATTGGCTGTTTAGGCCAGGTACAAAGCATTTATCTTCTCTGTAAGAGCTTTCGGTTTTAGAACTTTAATACAATAGTTTACTTAACAAAATTGCTTAAACAGCCAGATAATTAGTCTATTTTTATAAAATTATTGACTTGTGCAACGGTCACCAGTGTTTGCACTTTTTTTATTTTAAATATTTCTCTAATTCTGAAAGTTCCAAAACGATTGAACTTGAGCTTACATTAAAACACACACTTCCAATTCCGTTATCAATATTAAATTCGATTCGGTTTTTATCTCTAAATGAAATTCCGAATTCATTTAATTTATAGAGCCTAAAATCAATACATTTCATACAGTCACTGATTTCGGGGATTTTAGAGTTCGATTCGTATTCACTTTTAATTTTGTCGTTTATCAATTCTTCCAATCCGATTACTTTTTCATTAAAAAAGTCAGAGTTTTTTACTTTTATCGTATCCTTTTTGTCAATCTGAAATAGTTCATATTTGTAAGAATATCGGCCTTTATAATCAGCTGTTCCAATTGATTTGAATAAGTGATTTTTAAATTCACAAGTTTTTATAATTATAGGTTCCGAATATTCATGGTCATTTTTAATCGATTCATTACAGACTATTTTTAAGTCTGTTTCTTGAGCTTTGACTTTACAGGAAAAAGTCAAAATAAGAGTTAAAATTATTGATATGTATCTCATTTTCTCAATTTGTGACAACGGTTACGTGTAAGAATAGTGCGGTTTTGTGTCCGAGGATTTTCCGACTTGTGACGCCTTTTGGCGTTAGTAGGCAAGAACCAAGTAATTATTCTTACACTTTGTTACCTGCTGGCTTTTTTTAGTCTAATAATTTGTTTAATCCTTCTTTTTCAAATAGAATTCGACCAACTTTTATGTTTGACCAACCTTTTTTTAGTTGATAGGTGAAAGTCGGTTTATTTTCAATTAATTCACAATCGATATAATAGTTTGCTATTTGTCCGTTTGAAACTTTTTTTAGCTCTTGAATGTGAGTAGAAATAAAAAAATATGAGTTGTCGAATTTACTCAATCCATTTATTGTTGTTTTACAAATTTCAAAACCATCCTCCACATTCGTGCCGCTAAAAAGCTCATCAAAAACAGCAAAACATTTTTTCCCACTATTTGCTTGTTGAACTACCCTTTTAAGGTTCATTACTTCAGTCATAAAATGGCTATAGCCATTTAAAATATCATCTGTTCTGTTTATTTCAATTGAAAAATAATCACAAAACGGAATTTCTCCGTTTGATGCAGGTATTCCAATTCCTAAATGGCCAAAATATATACAAAGTCCAACAGCCCTAAGAAAAGTTGATTTTCCAGACATATTTGGTCCGTTTAAGACGATTACATTACTATTGGTTTCGAGGTCATTTTTGATAGGATTTTCTAATAATGGATGATAAAAATCACTTAGTTTAATTTGGTCTTTGGTAAAACTTGGATATGAGAAGTTGTTTTTTGTTATTCCGAAACTAATTGATAGATATGCTTCAAACAGAAAAAAATCATCCCAAAATAATCTTATTAATCCCTTTTTCTTAAGGTTATTAATTTTTTCTGTCAACTCAATTACATGCTTATCTCTTAGCCTTTTTTCTCTGATTATATGTTCATGTTTATGAAGTTCAAAATTTGATAAAAACTGCAAAATTCTTTTAATACTTGAAGCGTATTCTTTTGGAAAAAGGTTTAGTTTTAACCTTGTAAAATACTTGGATTCTAAGCGATGGAAAAACAAAATCAATTGATTAAACTTACTTATATATCTTGTTTTCTCTTGTTTTGAAGCAAATAATTTGTATTTCAGTTTTTTCTTTGAAAAATCTTCAATTTTTTCATCATTAAGGAAAAAATGAACTTCGTTTAAATATAAAACTGTGTATGAATAGCCTTTTAATATTTTCTCATTTTCAGAGAATCCTTTTAATATATTTTGACGTTGGATTATCTCTGTAGTCGATAGCAATGGTTTTCCGAGAATTTCAAAAATTTTGTTTTTTGAAAACATATTCAGAGAATAGTCGAATAATGGTAAAATTTCATTTTCTATGTTTAAGTCTTTAATATTATTCATTTTCTATTCAAAGAGTTCAGTTTTCAGCTTGCAAGTAACGGTTAGTATAAAATTAGCTGCGTGTATAAGCACTAAAATAAGTAAATAAACACTAGCTGGAAAACTCCGCAGGAATTTTCCAAGTAAGCACTTACCGAGCAATTAATTATAGCATCGATGAAAAAGCAGTAAGTCGAGTATCTTTAAAGTTCACTAAAAAAATAAAGATATAAACACTCAAATTACTGCCTCCTCTAAATTATGCATAGGAATTGACATACACAAGCGAAGTTGGAAATGTCATTGGTGTATTGGAATAGATACTAACAGGTAACAAAGCTCACAATAAAAGTAGACAAACCTGTATCACAAAACAACGTGGGTGAACTAAATTCTTAGTATCACATTTTTTAGCAAGTGACCAGGTTATTATAACTTATAATCATACAGATGCTGGTGACGATCAAGAATCGATCACAAATAGGATGCCGATCAAGTTATATCAAAATAGAAAAAAGTGGCTTAAGTAAAAATTAAAATATTAACTTTGAGGAACTGAGCTAGTGCTTTTCATAGGAGCCACTGTTGGTAACAGTTTTTATTAATTTATAGTTTTTCATCCAAGTCTTGTCTTCCGACAATTGCCATTATTTCTACAATATTTTCATTGACTTTAAAGAAAACACTATCTACTCCACAAACACAACGTCTATAACCCTTTTTTATATAGTCAACCAATTCAAATGAGTAAGGGCGTTCCGCAATAATGTCAAAATATTCAAAAAAAGAGTCAAAATATTTATCCGCTTGTCTCATTCCGAATTTTTTAATTCCATAATGGTGAATCCGAATCAAGTCATTTTTCGCTTCTTTGCTTAATTTGTATTTAGCCATTCAGCAAAGACTTTGATTGAGCTAAAATCTCACTTTTACTGTCATTTGTAAATCCGCTTTTTTCAGCTTTCTCAAGTTTAGCACGAATCCAGTCAATTTGAACCTGCTGTTTTCGAGCTTGTCTTATCAAGTCATTTACTAATTCACTTTTGCTCGAATACTCTTTATTGTCAACTTGGGTCTTTAACCATTCATCATTTGGCTTTGTAAATGATATGCTTTGTCTAGCCATAACTTTATTATTTGATGCAAATATACACCAAAATCGAATCATTTTCAAATTATTGACTACGGTCTCGGCTATGAGTAGTTGCGTGGGTTAGCATTTAACTTTGCAAGTACACACCAAACTGAAAATCCGCGAGGGTTTTCGTAAGTAGGAAAGTACTAGCAATGAATTATACGCAGTGTTAGCAAACATTTTTTATGATTCATAGTGATATTCTATATAAAAATATAATTCATTAGATTCAGCTATAAATCCGTCTGTCGGTCCAACAGGCAATCGAGGATTAACTGTCTCTTCAATTTTCCAATAATTTATTATTTGTTCAGGTTTAATTATGTTTTCCTTGTTAAACTTTGGGTCATCTCCTTCAGTCCAATCATTCTTATATCCCTCAATTTCATCTAAAGCTCCTTTTAAATTGTTTTCAAAACTAGAGATGTCAATTTTTTCAATTTTTAAACCGTTGATCCATTCGTTTAAATCAACTTGGAATTGCCAAAGTGATAACCCATAAGTTAAATCGGTGTGCATTTCGACAACTCTGATTAGACTTAAATAAAATTGTTCGACAGAATCAAAAGAGAATTTTGAGCCTCCAACCATTCGAATGAAACTAATTTGCCAAGTCATTCCCAATTCATCAAAAAGGAATTCGGTTTTTAAATCGTTTTCTGTTAGTTTAATTAGATTATCAATGTCCATTCAAATGTTTGCTAATGTCTCTGCTATGATTAGTGCGGGACTTAAATAAGAGATTAATTTCCGATTAAGCACTTAGCCAAAACTTTTTATTTTGTTTTATTTTTTCATTTTTAAAGCCAAATCAAAAGATTTGGCGGACTTGGTTAACAATTACGATACTTTGGGTTAAGCACCAAAACCCGTATTAATTATAGCATCGATGAAAAAGCAGTAAGTCGAGTATCTTTAAAGTTCACTAAAAAAATAAAGATATAAACACTCAAATTACTGCCCCCTCTAAATTATACATAGGAATTGACATACACAAGCGAAGTTGGAAATGTCATTGGTGTATTGGAATAGATAATAACAGGTAACAAAGCTCACAATAAAAGTAGACAAACCTGTATCACAAAACAACGTGGGTGAACTAAATTCTTAGTATCACATTTTTTAGCAAGTGACCAGGTTATTATAACTTATAATCATACAGATGCTGGTGACGAACAAGAATCGATCACAAATAGGATGTCGAGCAAGTTATATCAAAAAAGAGAAAAGTGGTTTAAGTAAAAATATTAAATTTGAGGAACTGAGCTAGTGCTTTTCATAGGATACGTTGTTAGCAACTGGACATTCATTTTCTATATGTTAATTACTACAGCTAATTTAAACTTGTCTTAGTATTAAGTCTAGGATTTATTTGTAGGGTGTTGATAATGAATTTACAAATTCGTTTTTTCACATAGAATTAATATATGCTTTTGGACTCATTCCTGTTTTTTTTTTAAAGAGTTTACTAAAGCTTTGACGCTGTTCAAACCCTAAATCATAGGCGATTTCACTTATCGAATCGGATGAATTCAATAATAAATTTTTTGCTTTTTCAATGAGGTAGTAATGAATATGATCAATAGCATTTTTACCTGTTTCCTGTTTTAATAAGTCTCCAAGATAATTCGGAGATAAGTGTAACTGTTCAGCACAATATTTAACTGATGGCAACCCATTCATTTTTGCCTGATTCGACTCAAAATAATTGAATAGTACTTTTTCAAACTGAGATACAATTCCTTTACTATGATGACTACGTGTTATAAATTGCCTGCCATAGTAACGATTGCAGTAATTAAGTAAAACTTCAATATTTGAAACTATTAAATCATGACTATAAAAATCTAGCTTGTCACTAAATTCCTCTTGAATTGTTTGAAGAACTGAGTGCAAGGTGTTTTTTTCTTTACCGGATAAATGTAGAGCCTCGTTCGTATTGTATGAAAAAAAAGTATAGTCCTTCATTTTATTATTTAGCGGATTGGAGCGAATTAATTCTGGATGAAAATACAATCCCCAACCTTCCATAAAGGCATCTTTTTCAATATCTGTTACAATACTCAACTGTTCAGGAGCCATACATAAAAGAGAGGCTTCGGAAAAATCATAATCTTTTCGCCCATAGATAACTCCTGCTCCTTTAACTTTTTTTAGAGCAATAGAATAAAAATTGAAAATTTTTCGTGTACCACTTTTAATAGTATTTAGATCTATTTTTGAAAAATCTATCAATGTAATCAGTGGATGTGTAGGTTTATCAGGATAGCCAAAAAAATCATGAAGTTTACTTATAGAATTTATTTTAACTGTCTCGCTCATATACATCTTTTAACATTCTAAGTTAATGCTTTTCTTTAACCCTTTAAATATATTCAAAATAAGAAGTATTAAGTATCCTTAATTTAACTTAAGATAATTACTATTTGATAAAGTATATTTTTAATAGCCTCACAGCCTTAATTTTCATGTTAAGACTGTGAGTTTTTTAGATAAATAGTGATTTTTCTATCCTATAAAATTTGGTTGTCCGTTTGAAGCCATTACACCTCCATCAACAGGTAAAATTGCTCCATTAATAAAACTGGCATCATCACTCATTAGAAACGCGATTGGAGCAGCAATTTCTTCTGGTCTAGCTGCTCTACCTAATGGCAAACGATTTCTAACCTTTGCCATCATTTCTTCGCTTTCGGTTACAAATGTAGCCATATCTGTATCTGTTAAACTAGGAGCTACAGCATTAATACGTACACCTTGCGCTCCTAATTCAAGAGCTAAGGAGTGAGTAAAATTAGTTACCGCTCCCTTAGAGGCACAGTATGGACTAAAGTTCCAATCGCCACGCACACCAGACACAGAGGATACATTAACAATTGATCCACCTACTTTTTTCAAATGCTCAATAGACATATTTATCGTATTAAACACACCTTCCACGTTGATAGCCATTACCTGTTTCCAAGTTTCAATAGTTACATCTCCAATGGGACCACCTGCAACTATTGCCGCATTATTAACAAGCCCATCTAAACGACCAAACTTGGTCATGTGAGCATCAATTAGTTTTTGAACATCATCACGATTGGTAACGTCTCCTTGTACCGCAAGTGTTTTATCAGGTTTAGATATCTCTGCTACCACTTCTTCAAGTTTAGCTTCCCTACGTCCAAAAATGGTTACGTTCCAACCATCTTGTACTAATCTTTTGGCTGTGGCTGCTCCCATTCCTGTACCACCACCTGTAATGATTGCTGATTTCTCAAATTCTGTCATAACTTTCTTTTGTTTTTAATTTATTACACAAAATTATATTCGATGATATTATTTGATGAAGTCATTTTACAGGAATGTGAAGTCATTTTACAGAATATAATTTAAAGGTGAATGTTTTTTGAATAGAGCAGTAGCTTTATAGTCTTGTTGCTAACGGTTTGTGTAAGGATAGTTGCGTGGTTAAGCCACTAACTTAACAAAAATGGTATCATTGATTTTTTTTGAAAACGTAAAAGCAGTTCCAGAATTATAGAATCTATAATAATGTGTAAATTGTTGATAATCTTCTGGTTTCATATATTTCGGAATTTCCTTATTATATGTATATGAGTTATCATTTTCATTATAGGCATAACCTAAACTTTTATAAAATACATCTGTCCTTATATTTCGGTTTTCTGGATTAACCATTTTATACTTTTTTGGGTTCTTTGAAATCCATACTCGCGCTTGTTCTTGTCCTTTTTTACTGTTTGGTTCAATACACGCACAAGAATTCAATAATATAAAAAACAATATTATCCCAATAGGTTGAAATGGTCTTTTGCTTTTCTTATATTTAAAATTCGTCATATTTTCAGTATGTTGCCTAACGGTTAGTGTAAGGATAGTTGCGTGATTAAGAAACTAACTTAATAAAAATAGAACGAACCATAGGAAAATCCGCAGGATTCTCCTAGTAGGCAAAAACCAAGCAATTATCTTTAGCATCGATGAAAAAGCAGTAAGTCGAATATCTTTAAAGTTCACTAAAAAAATAAAGATATTAACTTTGAGGAACTGGGCTAGTGCTTTTCATAAGACCCGTAGTTGGCAGTAGTTTTTGTTTTATTGCCTTAGTTTTTCTAAAAGCTTTGTACTTACCCAAAAAATATCTACATTTTCAAAATCGTCTGAACCTACATTTCTACTAAAGAAAAGGTATTTACCATCTGGCGTTATACTTGCAGAAGCTTCCCAAGCGTTAGTGTTTATTTTATCTCCCAAATTAATTCCATTACCCCAAGTGCCATCTTTTTGTTTAAAACTGATATAAATATCAGATTCGCCAAAACCATCTTCTCTTTCAGCATCAAATAACAAATACGATTCATCTGGAGCTATAAAAGGATGGCTTAAAAAAGATCCTGTGTTTATTGCTTTGGGCAAAGCTATAGGTTCTTCATACTTTCCATCTATCAAACGTGAATAGCGAATTGGAAAAGTTGAATCATTCTCTTTATAGGTGTCAAAATAATAGGTGCCATTTACTGATGATGAAAGCCGCATAATATACATAGAATCATTACTTACAGTAGGAGGTTCAAGATTCTGTAATTCGGACCATCCAGATTCTGTTCTTTTTAGATATCTATCACCTAAATGCATGGTTTCTCCGTCTGGAGATATTACTGGTCGCCCTATCCATGGAGATGCTACTTCTGATTTTTCCCACATCCCATTAACTTCATTGTATTTGTATTCGTAAAAAGCTGATGTTTTATTTTCTTCTCCTCTTCTAATAAAATAAAATGCCTTCATATCTGGGGTAAATGCACCATCGTATTCATAAATTTCTGTAGACACAAGACCTGGAGCAAATGGTATAGGAGTTAATCCTGGTGGTTTTTGACCAAGATATGGGTTTTCTATTGTCAAAGAATCATTTTCTTTTGCATTGGAATTTACAGTTTTACAAGCACTTAAAAATATTACAGACAGCAATACTGAGAATTTAATTACGAGGTTTTTCATTTCTTAGATTGTTTTAATTACTGCCAACATGTGTGTGTGTATTATTTCGTTGCGTGTTTCAGCAACTAATTTAGCAAATACAAACCGAATAGAAAATCCACGAGAATTTTCGTAAGTAGGTGAGTACTAGCAATGAATTATACATTGTGTTGTGCAACGTTTATTTCATTTTCAATACGATTAGCCTCTGATTCAACTAATGGTTTTAAATCAAGTCTTCTAACTTTTTTAATATATTTATTCGCTTCATTATAGTTCTTTTTTAAGAGCTCAATATTGGCCAAATTCAATAACACAATTGATTTGTCATTTTCAGTTCTTAAACCTATCCTCAAAGCTTGAGTTAAATCAGAATGACTTTTTTCATATTCTTTTTTCTCTAAAGCAATAATTCCAGTTGTGAAATAATAATAGCTTTTGTGTCCTTTAGTCAGTTTGTCAGGATTTTTAATTTTAGAAATTAGTTCTTCAGCTTTTTTTTATATTATCCTTTTTCATTTGCTGAAAAGCAGCATAAACAGTTCCGTATTTGAAATATCCATAAATGAAAAGCCCACCAGCAATTAGCATCATTGACATATTTGCAAAATCCTCTTTTGAGTAAAAGTATGCAGCTGTTATTAAGCTAAACATGACGAGAATTACTCTTAAAATTGGTGTAAACATATATTTTAGGATGGTTTGGGTGGTTTGTTCAAATGTTGCACAACGTCTCGTGTATGGTTTCGTGCGTGAAGAAGATCAACAACCTTCAAGCTGGCACGAGGTAATACTTTTTTGTGCGTTTTGTTTTATTTCAAGCCTAAACTTAACAAAAAATGTATTGCCGATATCCAAATCAGCTATTTAATTCGAGTCACAACAAAGATGGAGCATGAACTATGACACATTGTTAGCCATAGTTTTTTTATTTTTAACTTCTTTTAAAATATCAATAAGTATAACAGCTAAAATTAAAGCTACAATATTTATCATAAGCTCAAAGTCGGTTGAATCAGTATTAATTGACATATTGAAATTAGATGTAATTATACCAAAATCAAAATTCAAACTATCATTTTTAAGTCCTAAAAGGAATCTGATTCCAGAGCTATAGCTAATTCCATTTCCATCAATATCAAACTGTATTATCTGTAGAATTTGATTTACAATAGATAATATAATTCCAGTTTTTTTAGTCTTTTTACCCAATATATTTTTTCCAGCATATACAGAAAATATAAATAAAGTGAGTCCTGTCAATAAAATGAAAAGTATAGCTCCATTAATTTCTCCAGTATTTAACATTAAATACGCCATCAGTCCTATACCAGTTACCCCACCAATTATTTGTAACCAACCTATTGTTTTTATAGTTATATCTGTATTTTTTATCCTCATTTAGTTTTACGAATTATGGCTAACAATAGAATAAACACACTAGTGTGTTTATTCTTACTATATATACACTCAAATATACAATAATACTTACAAGTCTAAAGGGTTTTTAAAACGAACAGAAAATAATACTAAAAAATATGTTTTAATTCAATAGCAGGATTATATGGAAACATAAAATTCACCTCTGAGATTTTTTTTATTTGTCCAATGCTTTTGAAAACAATATGTAGATGTAAAACTTAGACATACAAAAAAAGGCTTCCGTTTCTGGAAGCCTTGTGGGCGCGAAGGGATTCGAACCCCTGACCCCTTGGGTGTAAACCAAGTGCTCTGAACCAACTGAGCTACGCGCCCTAATTATTAGGAGGTGCAAATATAACCTAGTTTTTAATATTGCAAAAACTTTTTTGAAAAAAATTTAAATTATTTCTGCTACAACAAAGGTACTTCCGCCTATAAAAATAAGATCGTTTGAATTTGCGTTTTTTAATGCCGCATTATAAGCTTCATTAACAGAACCATAGGACGCTCCACACAAATTATGGACACCAAATACTTTTTTTAATTTATCAGCCTCCAGTCCCCTTGAAATATTGGGTTTACAGAAATAGTATATAGCTTCCTTAGGCAACAGGTCGACAATGGAATCTAAATCTTTATCATTAACAACCCCAAATACAATATGTAGTTCATTATATGTCTCATTGGACAACTGTTTCATAACATAGGTTAGTCCTTCCCGGTTATGCCCTGTATCACAAACTACTTTAGGCTGCGTATTTAAAACTTGCCAACGCCCCAATAACCCAGTGTTTTTTACCACATGCAGCAATCCTGTTCTTAACTGCTGCTCAGAAATCTTAAACCCCTTTGCTTTAAGTTCCTTAACGGTTTGAATAACTGTTTTTACATTCTTGGATTGATAGCTCCCTGCCAAATCGGACTCGTAAGCCTGATTGACTTCCTGGTCTGCAAAAACAAGCTTTGATTCACTTTTTTTTGCCAAACTAGTAAAAACTACTTTAGTCTCTTTTTGAGTTTCTCCAATAACTACAGGCACATGAGGCTTAATAATCCCACCTTTCTCATAGGCTATGGCTTTTAATGTATCTCCTAAAAACTGGGTATGATCCAAACCTATATTGGTAATCACCGATACTTCCGGGCTTATAATATTTGTAGAATCCAACCGCCCTCCTAGCCCTACTTCAATAATAGCTATATCCACATGCTGCTTTGAAAAATATTCAAAAGCCATACCTACAGTCATTTCAAAAAAAGACAGCTGATGTTCCTCAAAAAAAGACTTATGACGCTTAATAAAACCAATTACAAATTGTTTACTAATGGACTTTCCATTGATTTTAATACGCTCCCTGAAATCCTTTAAATGTGGTGAGGTATAAAGGCCAACCTTATATCCGGCCTCCTGTAACACCGAGGCCAACATATGACTGCTAGAGCCTTTTCCATTAGTTCCGGCAACATGAACCGATTTAAAATGGAGCTCCGGGTTATTTAAATGTTTTGCTAATATTATGGTATTGGATAGATCTGCCTTATAAGCTGATTTACCTTGTCTTTGATACATTGGAAGTTGTGAAAACAACCAATCAAGTGTATCTTGATATGTCATGTACTATTGACTTAATTTGAAATTAACACTCACAAATCCTATTTGACGGGAAGGTGCTTTGGAATCTGCCGGCCATTTATGAGATAAGGCTATTTTCTTTGCGGGATCCAGCAGGCATTTGGCAGTATTTGTTGTGCCTTTTACGCCGGGAACCGCTTCAATAACATTCCCGCTTTGATTAACCACAATACGCACTATAACCATACCTGATTCATTACAATCCTGAGCCAATCTTTTAAACGAGGCTCCTCCCCTGCCATTCAACCCATAACCTACACCACCGCTACCTGAGCCTTTTCCGCCAAAATAACTGGGTGCATAGGGGTTTCCATCTAATTGCCCCTTATCGCCTGCCCTGTTATCATTGCCTTCACTTCCGGATTCTGTTCCTTCGGATTTGCTTACTCCTCCAATCAAAGCATCTAACTTTCTCTTCTTTTCTTCCTGCTCACGTTTTTCTTTGGCTATTCTATCGGCTTCTGCTTTTGCCTTGGCATCTGCAATAGCCTTAGCTTTAGCTTCCGCTTCTTTTTGCTTTTTAATCGCTATAGCTTCAGAGTTATCTTCAGTCAATACTTCTTCTTTGGTTTCAGAAGACTTAGTAGGTTCTGATTTTGACACATCAGGTTGTGGAGGCTCTTCTATCTTTCGAGGTTCTGATTTTACAGGTTTTAAAGGTTGTACCTTACCT
Organism: Alterotamlana spongicola; assembly: GCF_035818475.1. Classification (NCBI taxonomy): domain Bacteria; kingdom Pseudomonadati; phylum Bacteroidota; class Flavobacteriia; order Flavobacteriales; family Flavobacteriaceae; genus Alterotamlana; species Alterotamlana spongicola. Next base: position 1,701,183 of record NZ_JAYMGV010000001.1, on the reverse strand, counting down.
CTTCCGAAATCTGAATTACCAAAATTTACAGCAACGCCATATTCCTCCGGCGGATCCATATAAGTTGTTCCAACCACAAACAACAACAGTACCAAAATAACAGTTATTAAAGCTGTTAGCTTAGCAGAGTTTCTTTCATGCTTGGTCTTGAAATATTTCATCTTATATAATCCTTAAAACAATTTTGATCCGGGCCATTCAGAATGGCTTGAAATGATAATTATTTTGGTTTTACTGCTAATATGACCTTAAACTTATTTCTATTAGCTATATCCATGACCTTAACTACATTTTCAACAGGCACAGATTTCTCTGCCCTTAATACTATAGTCGGTTTTTCTTGTGATGATAAGGCTGCTAACAGTTCATTTTCTAAAACACTTTCCCCTACACGTTTTTCATCTACATAGTAAGTTAGGTTCTTTTTAATACTAACCGCTACAGATTTTTTATTTTCGGTCTTACCACTGGCTTTTGGCAACAATATATCTATAGCACTCGTGGTAACCAATGTAGAAGCGATCATAAAAAATATAAGGAGCAGGAACACAATATCTGTCATGGATGACATATTAAATTCCGGTGACACCTTATTTCTTCCTCTAAAATTCATCTTTTTTAAATTTTAAGCCTTAAGTTGGCTCGTTTAAATGGTCTAAAAACTCTAATGAATTGGCTTCCATTTTATACACTACCTTATCTGTTTTTACAACCAGATGATTATAGGCTATATACGCTACAATACCAACAATTAAACCAGCAACAGTAGTAGTCATTGCGGTATATAATCCACTTGCCAAAACATCCATTTGAATAGTTCCTCCTGCATTAGCCAACTCAAATATAGCCAAGATCATACCAATTACGGTTCCTAAAAACCCTATCATAGGTGCTGCACCGGAAATGGTTGCCAAAATACTTACGTTTTTCTCCAGGCCGTAAATTTCTAAACGCCCGGCGTTCTCTATAGCTGTATTTATATCGGCCAAGGGCTTACCTATTCTTGATATTCCCTTTCCTATCAGTCTTGAAACCGGTGAATTCACCTGAGCACATAACATTTGTGCTGAATCAATTTTACCGTTGCTCACATAGTCCTTAATTTGATTCATAAAATTAGCATCAACACTAGATGCAGCCTTTATGGCAAATATGCGTTCAAAATAAATATAAATGGCTCCAATCAGTAGTAAAAAAAGAACAGCAATAATAACTTGTCCTGCAAAACCTCCACTACTAATCAACTCAATAATTGAAAGTGTCTTTTCAACGGATTCTCCATCTGTGACCACTTCTGCTCCCTCCTGGGCATCTTGTATTAATGTACTTAACATATAATATTATAAATTTATTGCAACAGTATAACGCTATTATTTTTGTTTACGTATAATTAAAACAATCCTCTTGTAAATAAAAATACTATGGCACCGGCTAAAAACCCGGCTAACGCCAACCAGGAAATCTTTTTTAAATACCAGAAAAAATCAATCTTCTCCATACCCATAGCTACAACCCCGGCCGCTGAACCTATGATTAACATACTACCACCGGTTCCGGCTGAATACGCTATAAAATGCCAAAGCTGATCATCTAAGCCGGCGCTAAACATCCCTAAACTTGCCGCAACTAAAGGTACATTGTCAATAACAGCCGACCCAACACCTAGTAGTAAAACCACTAAATCTGATACTTTGGTACCGTCCAATTCGGTTCCAATCATTGGAACACCTTCTTTTAACGATAAGGCAAAACCATATAATGTTCCTAAAGATTCTAAAGCTGCAACTGCCATTAAAATTCCTAAGAAAAACAGTATACTTGGCAGCTCTATTTTTGATAGCGAATAGTGTACCGGACTATGATGTGCATGAGCATCACTTTCAGCAGAATCATACTCAGTCATACTAAATTTTGCACTACTATAAATTTCGGCAAACGTAGCCACAACCCCTAAAGATAGCATCATCCCAACATAGGGAGGTAAATGTGTCACTACTTTAAATATTGGAACAAATACTATAGCCCCCAAACCTAAATACAACATGGTGGCACTAAATCTACTTTTAGGCTTGTCTTCTTCTACTTCAACATCCAATTCTCCTTTAAAAATCGGTAAAAAAGTGGCTATTAAAGTGGGCACGATCATACACAATAGTGATGGTAAAAATAAATACACAAATAAATTACCTGTAGAAACTTTATTTCCAATCCAAAGCATTGTTGTGGTAACATCTCCAATAGGAGACCATGCACCTCCTGCATTGGCCGCTATAATTATTAAACCTGCATACCAAATACGTACATTTCTTTCTTTCACTATTTTCTGTAATATAGAAATAAGTACAATTGTAGCTGTAAGATTATCAATGATGGCTGATAAAATAAAAGCCAGAATAGCAAAAATCCATAGTATTTTACTTTTCTTTTTAGTTTTTATAAAGCCTTTAATAGTTGCAAAACCATCAAAATAATCAATGATCTCAACAATGGTCATAGCTCCTAAAAGAAAAACGAGTATTTCAGCAGTTTTACCCAAATGATGCAGTAGGGTTTCTTCCATAAGATGCATCTTATCGTCATGCCCTAACAACCCAAAACCATCTACTAAAGCATGTTTACCGGAATCAAACCATTGCGGAAAAGTTTCCAGTCCAAAAGCAATCAACGCCCAACAAATGGCCATCATAACCAGTGCCGGTATTAATTTATCAATTTTTAAACTATGCTCTAAGGTTATGGCCAGATAGCCTATAACGAATACTAAGATAATTGCTGCTTCCATAAATTCATATGAGTTAAATGAGTTGTTCCAGTGCTATTTCATAAGCGGTAGCACTAATTCCCGTTTTAGATTTATTTTTATTATAAACTTTTTCTATAGCCTGCCTGATTCTGTTTGAGGTGTCATTAAAAATAGCTTCGTCTGTCATTTGTACCTTACGCTCCATAAAATAAGCAAATACACGTGCCATTCCGCAATTTGATATAAAATCAGGTATTAAACTCACCCTGGAGTCAGTATGTTCCATAATGGGGCCAAAGAAAATTTCTTTATCAGCAAACGGCACATTAGCACCACATGATATAACTTCCAACCCATTACTAATCATTTCATCAATTTGATGTATTGTAACCAATCTGGAAGCTGCACAGGGTGCAAAGATTTCTGTATTTAAAGACCAGATTGTTTTATTGATGTCTTCAAATGGAACCAAATTATCAGCCACCAAAGTATTTCCTGTTTTAGAAAGAAATAATTGGGTGATCTCCTCAAAAGTAAATCCATTTTCATTGATCAATCCTCCGGAAATATCAATGATTCCCACTATTTTGGCTCCCATCTGAGCCAAATAAAACGCTGCGGCAGCACCAACATTTCCAAATCCTTGTACTACAGCTCGCTTTCCTTTAATTGATCCGTTGTAAATATTATAATACTGCCTTACAGCTTCAGCAACACCAAAACCGGTAATCATATCTGCTACAGTATATTTTTTTAAAACATTAGGAGAATAATCCGGATTTTCAATCACTTTGATAACGCCTTGTCGCAGCTGTCCAATTCTATTGATTTTATCTGCTTCAGTAGGCTTAAAGTGTCCGTTAAAAACACCTTCCTGGGGGTGCCACACACCACTTTGTTCTGTAATGGGAATAACCTCATTGGTTTCATCTACATTCATATCACCACCGGTCCCATAATAGCTTTTTAGCAATGGAGATACGGCTGCATACCAGCGTTTCAAAACACCTTCTTTCCTGAGGTCTTTAGGGTCAAAATTAATTCCTGACTTAGCACCTCCAATTGAGGGGCCAGATACAGTAAATTTTATTTCCATAGTTTTGGCTAATGACAAAACTTCATTCATATCAAGACCTTTTCTCATTCTTGTTCCACCACCTGAAGCACCTCCACGTAATGAATTTATAACTACCCAACCTTCTGCCTCTGTTTCAGAATCTTTCCAATTAAAGACAATTTCCGGGGTTTTATTTTCATACTTTTTTAATAATTCTTTCATTTCTATTTTAAAATTGATTCTTACCTAGCCTATTAAATGTTTTGATGTTGTAATTAAGCGTAGCTAAAGCTGAGTCATAATAAAAAGAGGTTTAAATTATTAAAGTAACAAATATAAAAAACTAAAAATCTTATCAGATTAATTTTGAATGTTTTTATGGAAGAAATATTGTGCCTGAACTGTGATTTTTTAACGCCCCTGTAACACTTTGTAAACAATTAGCTTCATTTCTTAATTTAAGAACCCCTAAAAAACCAAAAATAAGAGCTTCTTTAAACTCAATTACTTCATTGGAAGGTATTACAATAGTTTGATTTGAATGCCGCTTTAATTGCTCTATTAAAAAGGTATTATAAACCCCACCACCGGTAATTAAAACTAATGCGTTGATTTTTTCTTTTATTTCTGATGCTATTTGAATGGCCATGTGTTCTATAAAAGTTCTTAAAATATCACTGACTTCTAGTTTATAAGTATCTATCAATGGGAGAACATGGTTTTTGACCCATTCCAGGCCCAAGGATTTTGGATATTTAGCTCTATAAAAATCAAGATCGTTTAGTGCGTTAAGCATGTCTGTATGAATAACTCCTGTACTCGCTATTTGTCCTTTATCATCAAAATTAAGCCCCAGTTGCTTTACATAATGATTCAAAACAATATTTACCGGGCAAATGTCATAAGCGACTCTGACATCATTAACATCCATTGAAATGTTTGCGAAGCCTCCCAAATTCACACAGTAATCATATTCAGAAAACAACAGCTTATCACCAACAGGCACTAAGGGAGCGCCCTGACCGCCAAGCTCTACATCCTGTTTTCTAAAATCACATATCACTTTTTTGTTTAATAACTTTGAAAGGGCAGGTAAATTTCCAATTTGGTAGGTTACGTTGTTTTCCGGTTGATGTAATGCTGTATGCCCATGAGAGCATACCATATCAATATTTTTAATGTTATACGTTTTAATAAACTGGTTGATGACTCCGGCAAGGTACTTAGTATAATCTTCATCAATTTCTTTAAGCACTTCAGGCTCATAAGACAGCAAATGCCCCAGAGTATTACGCCAATCCTCGTTATAGTCAACTGTTTCTGCATTCAGAATCTCAAAATGCCAATGGCCATGATACGTAAACCTGGCTTGTACCAAGTCAATTCCATCTAAAGATGTTCCGGACATCACCCCAATAACATGATATTCATTTTTCTCCATAGAGTCGTAAAAATAACAATCATTATTGAAAAATTCACACTAAAAAGCTATATTTGTGAATATTTTTTATCAAATCAACATTATAATTACGAATTATGGATTTTAGCCTTTCAGAAGAACATATCATGATTCGCGATGCAGCTCGCGATTTTGCAAGAACCGAATTATTACCTGGAGTTATTGAACGTGATGAAAAACAACAATTCCCCAATGACCTTGTAAAAAAAATGGGAGACCTTGGCTTTATGGGTATTATGGTTGATCCCAAGTATGGTGGAAGTGGGATGGATGCTATTTCATATGTTCTTATCATGGAAGAGCTATCAAAAATTGATGCTTCAGCGTCTGTAATTGTCTCAGTAAATAATTCTCTGGTTTGTTATGGGTTGGAAACCTATGGGACAGAAGAGCAAAAAGAAAAATATTTAACCAAATTGGCTACAGGCGAATTCATCGGAGCTTTTTGTTTAAGTGAACCCGAAGCAGGAAGTGATGCAACATCTCAAAGAACAACAGCTATTGATAAAGGAGATCACTATATAATAAATGGTACCAAAAACTGGATTACTAGTGGAGGGCGTGCTGATGTTTATATAGTTATAGCCCAAACAGATAAAGATAAAGGCTCTCATGGTATTAATGCTTTTATTGTTGAAAAAGGCGCAGAAGGGTTTCATGTTGGGCCAAAAGAAGACAAATTAGGTATCCGTGGTAGTGACACCCACACCCTTCAGTTTAATGACGTAAAAATCCCTAAAGAAAACCGAATAGGTGTTAATGGTTCCGGCTTTAGATTTGCTATGAAAACACTTTCCGGCGGACGTATTGGTATAGCTGCTCAGGCATTAGGTATAGCATCCGGAGCTTATGAACTGGCTTTAAAATACTCAAAAGAACGCAAAGCATTTGGCACTGAAATCTGTAACCATCAAGCCATTGCTTTTAAATTAGCAGACATGGCTACAGATATTGAAACTGCAAGACATTTAGTGATGAAAGCCGCATGGGATAAAGATCAGGGCAACAACTATGATTTTTCAAGCGCCATGGCCAAATTACAAGCTTCAAAAGTAGCCATGAAACATACTGTTGAAGCTGTTCAAATTCATGGCGGTAATGGTTTTGTTAAAGAGTACCATGTAGAACGTTTGATGCGTGATGCAAAAATCACTCAGATCTATGAAGGTACTTCCGAAATCCAAAAAATAGTGATCTCAAGGAGTATCCTTAGAGATTAAAACCTATTTTGATAATCTAGACGGAGTATTCTGAGCGGCTAATACTTTAAAAATAATTATTGTCATTTTTTGTTAAGTCTGTTTAAACATCACGACTTAATAATTTAGATTTATATCTTTAGACAAAAATATTTTTATGCAGAAAACATATTATGATCCGGCCGACTTAAAAAAGTTTGGAAAAATTAGTGAGTGGAACCAGGAATTAGGAGATAAATTTTTTGAATACTACGGAAAAGTTTTTGAAGAAGGCGCCCTAACCGCACGCGAAAAAGCACTTATAGCCTTAGCAGTTTCTCATACTGAACAATGCCCATATTGTATTGATGCTTATACTAAAGATACTTTACAAAGAGGTGTCACTAAAGAAGAAATGATGGAAGCTATCCATGTTGGTGCAGCTATTAAAAGTGGTGCAACTCTGGTGCATGGTGTGCAAATGATGAATAAAGTAAATAAGCTAGACGGGTAATATATTAGAGCACCTACCACCTAGCTATTGGTAGGTTACCTTAACCCTAAAATAAGTTCAGCAATCAGGCCGGACTTTAGTCCCTTATTTATCCAAAATCTAAAAACGAACAATAATTTATTAATGGCAACAAAATCTCTACATAAACGAGAAAGTGATTTAGCAAATAGCAACAAGCAGCTTGAAATTCTATCCAATGGTATATTCCAAAATGGAGAATTACCAACTTTTAAAAGCAAAATTGCTGAAACAAACCTATACCCCTTAAAAGCTAAAAAACTTGAAATCTTACAAATAAATGTAGGATATATGTGTAATCAGGTTTGTGAGCACTGCCATGTAGATGCCGGTCCGGACCGAAAAGAAATTATGACCCGGGAAACCATGCAACAATGCCTGGAGGTGATAAAAAATACCGGAGCTCATACCTTAGATTTAACAGGAGGCGCACCTGAAATGAATCCAAATTTCAGATGGTTTGTAGAAGAAGCCGCCAAAGCCGGTATAAAAGATTTTATTGTGCGGTCTAACCTAACCATTATAAAAGCCAACAAAAAGTACAACGATTTACCGGAGTTTTTCAAAAAACATAATGTTCATGTGGTAAGCTCTATGCCTCATTGGACCAGAGGCAAAACAGATAAACAACGTGGAGACGGGGTTTTTGACGCCTCAATTGAAGCGCTAAAAATGCTTAACGCAGTAGGTTACGGCATGCCGGATAGCAATTTAAGGCTGGATCTGGTCTATAACCCGTCTGGAGCTTTTTTACCCGGAGATCAGGTTGCTATGGAAAAAGATTTTAAAAACGCTTTAAAAGAGGACTTCAACATTCATTTTCATAGCTTATTCGCCATTACCAATTTACCAATCTCTAGGTTTCTGGATTACCTGATTGCTTCCGAAAATTATGAAGATTATATGTACAGTTTAGTTGAAGCCTATAATCCTGCAGCTGTACAAAATGTGATGTGTACCAACACACTGTCTGTAAGCTGGGACGGTTATTTATTTGATTGTGACTTTAATCAAATGCTTGAATTACCTGTAAACAGTAAAGTAAAGCATATTTCAGAATATAATGAAGACCTGTTAGAAGGAAGACATATTGTTATTTCTCAGCACTGTTATGGCTGCACTGCAGGCGCAGGTAGTAGTTGTCAGGGAGTCGTAGCCTAAAAAGATGAAGCATTGTAAAACCGCCATATTAATCTTTGCTTATTCTGCTGAAAAAGAAGCTACCCTAAAGCCTTTTCAACATTCAAAACGTGTCTTTGATGCCCTTAATGTGCAAACACAGGATATAGCAAAAAAATCTGGCTTTCCTTATGTTGTGTTTTCAGAAAAACAACAAAAAGGAAATTCTTTTGGAGAACGCTTTACTCATGCAATCCAGTCTGTTTATAATAAAGGGTATGATACTGTTATAACTATAGGAAATGATACGCCACATTTAACAACAAATCATATTCTTAAAACAGCTCATCATTTACAAAATCATGATATGGTATTAGGCCCGTCAATTGATGGTGGGTTTTATATCATGGGGCTTAAGAAGTCGCAATTTAATACCAAAACTTTTTTAGAGTTACCCTGGCAAACATCTCAATTAAATAGAAGTATCTCTCAATTACATACTTCAAAAAAATTAAAAGCTTATTATTTAGAAGTATTATCTGATATTGATTCTGCTTCAGATATAAATACTATAATCCACAGTTTCAGAGGTATTTCAAATACCATAAAGCAGCTTCTGATTTCAACCACTTCAATTGAAAAAAAGATCATTTCAAATCTTAATATTTCTATTGAAAACTTCATATTAAACCAACCTCCTAACAAAGGATCTCCTGTAGCCGCTTTAATCATTTAAGATTAAACTTATAAGGTTTACCCAATATCACCAAAATCATAAAAATCTAACATTTTTAGAGGCTGTCTATACATTTTAATAATGCTTAAGACTATTCTTGAACGCTAGTATTATAAAGACATTTCATGAGAATATTACTTCTGTTATTATTTACACTATTAACAATACTTTCTGCAAGTTCACAGGAAACAACAGGGAAACTAGAAGGAAAAATATCGTTTAACAACGATGCTATAGAGCTTGCCAACATTATTGTTACAGATACGGAAACTAATTTTAGGTTTGGATCTGTATCTCAAGAATCCGGATATTACATAGTAAATGGTATTCCTCCGGGAAATGCATATAAAATTGAGGTAAGCTATATTGGTTATAAGACCGAGATCATTGAAAATATACATATTAATTTAGGACAAATAACCAGATTAAATGTTGCCTTAAAACAAGATGATAATATACTTGAAGAAGTTATTGTAACTTCAACCAAAAACAACATTAAAAACCAAGGCAATATAATTTCATCCCAACGTATAAAAAATACACCAACCATAACACGGGGCATACAGGATTTAACCAGAAACCTTCCTGAATCTAATCTGAACTCTTTTGCAGGAGCCAGTAACAGATTCAATAATTTAAATATTGATGGTGTTGCCAATAATGATGTTATTGGTTTTCAAGAACCATCAAGTGGCGCTGCGGGGTCTTTAGCAAATGGAAGTCCGGGTAGCTTGGCTCGTACACAGCCAATAGCTTTTGGCAGTATTAAACAATTATCTGTTAAAACCACACCTTTTGATGTGAGCATAGGAAACTTTACAGGTGCAAATATTGATGTAGTTACCAAAAATGGAACCAATACGCAGAACTCCCAAATATACTTTTTTGGAAATAATGAATGGCTAGTGGGGCGCTATGCTGATGGAAAAAAACAAGATATAGAAAATTTTTATGATTTCCAGTTTGGAGCTGCAACCGGTGGCGTCTTTAAAAAAGACAAGTTATTCTATTTTATAAATTTTGAACAAGCACGTTCCAATAATCCGGTATTAAATGCACCCGGTTCGTCGTCTTCAAATATCACTCTTGAAACCGTAACTGCCATATCTGACAAATTAATTTCTGACTATAATTATAATCCTGGTAGTTTTAATAATGCTACTTTGAAAACAAATAGCACGAAACTGTTTTTTAGATTAGACTATAATGTTTCAGACCAAACAAAATTAACCTTACGCAATAACTTTGTAAGTAGTTATGCTGATAATTTAGAATGGAACGAGTCCATTTTCAACTTTGGAAATCAAGGATTCAGACATAATAGTATAGCTAATAGCTTAACTGCAGAAATAAACTCTAAATTCAACAATAATGCAACAAACTTATTAAGTATAGGTTATAATATTGGAAAAGAAGACAGGGAGTTTAACGGCGAGGTATTTCCGCATATCCAGGTCTCTGATGCTTCAAACCGAATATTTGCCGGTACTTACAGAGAAGCTTCTGTTTATAATACAAACTTATCTACATTACAGATTAATAATAGATACACCATTACAAAAAACAGGCATACATTTACTCTTGGTGGCATTGCACAATATAATGATATTGATTATGGATTTTTATCAGCCTGGAACGGGCGTTGGGAATACAGCTCTGTTGATAATTTTCTGGCAGATAGTCCTTCAAGGGTAAGAGGCGTTTATCGTCTGGATAATAACGATTTTGATTTTGTTCGAACAACACCATCGGCAACCGTTGATGTTTTAGTCACCGGACTTTACGCCCAAGATCGCTTTAGAGTTCAAGATAACTTAACGCTGAGTTTTGGCCTGAGATTAGATTCTCAATTTTTGTTAGACAAATTGCCTCTGAGTGACGAAGTAGCTAACACACCAGAGTTTTCCAGTTATAAAAATGAAATAAAAACAGCACCTCATTTTAATCCAAGAATTAGTTTTGAATACAGCCTTCCAAATAACAATCTATTAAAATTTAGAGGGGGCTCCGGGTTATTTACAGGACGCCTTCCGTATTTATGGTTTGCTTATGCAGAATATATCTCCGGCACTGAATATTTCAATGTGGACCTCAGGCCCGAAGGCGAACAGCCTATTGTAAAAAACATAAAGGATTTGGCCTCAGAAAACCCTATTGCCGAAATAAACTTAGTAGATACCGGTTTTCAATTACCGCGAGAATGGAAATCCAATATAGGTGTCAATCTAAAACTCCCCAAAAACCTAAACTTGGCTTTTGACGCTTCATATACCAAAGTCATAAAAGGTATCTTTTTTAAATCCATCAACAGAAAAAACAATATTGGCTATTTTGATGGTGCGGATAACAGAAGTTATTTTCTTGAAACCGGTGATGCTATAAAAATCAACCCAAACTTTACCAACGTGTTCTTATTGAGCAATTCTGATAAAGGCTACAGGTATAACTTGACCTTAGGTTTATCTAAATCCTCTATAAACTATTCCGGGTATCTGGGCTATACTTATGGCCAAAGTAAAGATGTTTCCAGTACCGTTAGAAGTTCACCTGCGGCAAATTTTGAATGGAACCAGGCTATAAACTCCAACAACCCGGATTTATCTTTTTCAAACTTTGATTTAAGACACAAAATTGTCAGTACACAATCCTATAACTTTACTATAAACAAGAATGATAATCTGGGGATCTCCCTATTATATAACGGCACATCAGGAAGCCCCTACTCTTTTGTTTACCAAGGTGATGTAAACCAAGACGGATCTTCAAGAAACGATTTAATTTATATCCCAAGAGATGCATCCGAGATAAACTTGGTAGATATTACTGATAGTAACGGACATGTTATTCAAACCGCTTCTCAACAATGGGACAGATTGAATTCTTTTATAGAAAACAATGATTATCTAAATGACAATAGAGGTAAATACGCAGAACGAAATGGATCTAAAACCCCCTGGAATCATCGTATAGATGGAAAAATAAATTTTAATAAGAAATTAGGGGGTAAAAAAAGTATTGATTTTTCAATGGATATTTTTAATATTCCTAACTTTTTAAATCGAAAATGGGGACGATTAGTTTTTGTGCCAAATGTTGTAAATTCAAACTTTAGCTTATTGCGTTTTAAAGGTATTGAAAATAACCAGCCCCTATATCAATATAGTACTACAGATGATACCCCCTGGGTTGTAGACAATCAAAATTCGAGATGGAAAATGCAATTTGGAGTAACCCTTAACTTTTAAAACAATGAAACATTTAGCTATATGCCTGACTGTATTGACCACACTCTACGGGTTTTCTCAAAAGAAATTTTCAAAACTATTAGACCAATATAATAATGAAAGTATTCCGTACATTACTGTAAGTGAGTTAAAACAAGTAAAAACAGACGTTATTCTTCTGGATTCCAGAGAACAGAAAGAATTTGATATCAGTCATTTAAAAAATGCTATTTGTGTAGGTTACAATTCTTTTAATTTAGATGATGTAAAAGAAAAATTACCTGATAAAAAGTCAAAAATAGTAGTGTATTGCTCTTTAGGTATTCGATCTGAAGATATTTCTGAAAAACTTAAAGAAGCAGGTTATACCAATGTATATAATTTATATGGTGGTATTTTTGAATGGAAAAACAATGGCTTAGAAGTGTTAAATTTACAGGAGAAATCAACAGATTCAATCCATACATTTTCAAAAGCCTGGAGCAAATGGTTAAAAAAAGGTATAAAAGTATATGAATAAGGAATTAGTTATCGTTTTTGTAAAAAATATAAAACTGGGTAAAGTAAAAACCAGGCTTGCTAAAACTATTGGTAATCAAGCGGCGTTTGAAGTTTATAGTGAACTTGTTAAAGTTACTGAAAACGCTACAAAAAACCTCTCAGCAGATCTGCGCATTTATTTTTCTGATGCTATAATAGAAACCAAATGGCAACATGCATATAAAAGAGTACAGCAAGGTTCAAACCTTGGAGAACGCATGAAAAATGCTTTTCATGAAGGCTTTGAAGATGGTTATAATCACATTGTTTTAATCGGTTCAGATTTACCAGAAATTAATGCTACTCATATTAACCAGGGCTTAGAAAAACTAAAAGAAAAAGAAGTCGTTTTCGGACCCGCAGAAGATGGTGGTTATTACTTGATTGGACTCAATAAAATGCAGGGATTTATTTTTGACAATAAGCCATGGAGCCAATCCCATTTATTAGAAGAAACCCTGAAAGAATTAGAACAAAAGAATATAAATTTTGCTACATTGGCTACACTAAATGACATTGATACTTTTGAAGATCTAAAAGCCTCAATGTTCTATAAATCCAATAAACAATTACAGCAAAGAATCCATCAACTCAATGACTAAATACATAGAAGAAACAGTAAATTATTTACAAGGTAAAGGCTTTGATAACCCTGAAATAGGTATCATTCTTGGTACAGGCTTAGGACAGCTTATTAACGAAATAAACATTATTAAAGAAGTTAGTTATAACCATATACCAAACTTCCCAACAGCAACAGTTGAATTCCATAAGGGTAAACTCATTTATGGGGAATTAGAAGGCAAAAAAGTAGTGGTCATGCAAGGGCGCTTTCATATATATGAGGGCTACACACCACAAGATGTTACCTTTCCGGTTCGGATTATGGAAAAACTGGGCATAAAAACATTATTGGTTTCAAATGCAGCAGGAGCTATAAACCTCAACTTTAAAAAAGGCGAGCTTATGCTTATTGATGACCACATCAACCTTCAAGGAAGTTCGCCACTGGCATTTCAGGGAGTAGAACAATTAGGTGAACGTTTTACAGATATGAGCGCACCTTATGATCAGGAGATAAATTCAAAATTTCTTTCTATAGCAAAAGCTAACAACATCACTTTGCATAAAGGGGTTTATGTTAGTGTGGTTGGCCCGCAATTAGAAACCAGAGCAGAATACAGAATGCTCAAAATTATTGGGGCTGATGCCGTAGGTATGAGTACTGTCCCGGAGATTATTGTAGCCAATCATTTAAAATTAAAAGTCGCAGCAGTGTCAGTTTTAACAGATGAATGCGACCCAGATAACTTAAAGCCTGTTGATATTTCAGATATTATTGCCAGTGCAGTAAAAGCTGAACCCAACATGATTACACTATTTAAAGAATTAATAAAAACATTATAATACATTACGATTAGCATATAGTGATCCATTCAAAAGATTGCTTTACCCTTAAACAGCTTTCGTAATGCCTAAAAAGTAAACCATGAACAGTTATTTAGAAACCACACACGATGTATATAAAGAAGCCGCATTAACTCCTGATATTGGACTTTGCTGTACCACAAATCCTATTTGGGAATTACCGGGGTTAAAAATTCCAAAAATCATGCAGGAGATGAATTATGGTTGTGGTTCTACAGTGCATGCCCGTGATTTAACTAATAACCCCAAAATGCTTTATGTTGGTGTTGGCGGAGGTATGGAGTTATTACAATTTGCTTATTTCAATCGTCAAAAAGATGGTGTTATTGGAATAGATGTAGTTGATGAAATGTTAGAAGCTTCCAGAAAGAATTTTAAAGAAGCTGAAAATGAAAATCCCTGGTTTAAAAGTGACTTTGTAGCCCTTAAAAAAGGAGACGCTATGAATTTACCAGTGGAAGACAACAGTATAGATGTAGCCGCACAAAATTGCCTGTTCAATATTTTTAAAGCCGATGATCTAAAAAAGGCCATTGCCGAAATGTACCGTGTTTTAAAACCACACGGGCGGTTAGTCATGAGCGATCCCACTTGTGAGCAACCTATGAATGACACCTTGCGTAATGATGAGCGCTTGCGTGCCCTATGCCTAAGCGGAAGCCTCCCCATTGCTGAGTATGTAAAAGCTTTGACTGATGCTGGTTTTGGAACCATTGAAATTCGGGCAAGAAAACCTTACAGGATTTTAGACCCTAAAAACTACCCAACGGATGAGCTGATATTTATTGAATCTATTGAAGTGGCAGCCATTAAAGATCCTATGCCAGAGGATGGACCATGTATTTTTACAGGAAAAGCAGCTATTTATTATGGTGAAGAAGATTTTTTTGATGACAAGAAAGGACATGTATTACTTAAAAATCAGCCCCTGGCAATTTGTGATAAAACAGCAGATACAATAGCTAATCTTGGTAGAGATGATATTTTTATTAGCGAATCTACTTATCATTATGATGGTGGAGGTTGTTGTTAATCCATAATGTAATATTCTTATTGGAGAAATATTCAGATATTATAAAAAACGCTTATGCTGATTATTGGAATTATCTAAAAAATGAGATATTATTCCAAAATCACTGGGACAACTATTTTTATGGTCTGATTGGTATTTCGCTTTTGGTTTGGCTACTGGAAATTCTTTTCCCTTGGCGAAAAGGCCAGTCCGTCTTCCGAAAAGATTTTTGGCTGGACACTTTTTATATGTTCTTTAATTTCTTTTTGCTTAACCTTATTGTTTTAATCGCACTATCCAATACAGCGGCCGAGTTCTTAAATGATCTGTTAAATTATATTAGACTTTCAATTTCAGATCTTCAAATTTTTGATATGGGTGCTTTACCAAAATGGTTAGGGCTATTGCTGTTTTTTCTGGTTTCTGATTTTGTACAATGGAATACGCATCGTTTATTACATCATGTTCCCTTTTTATGGAATTTTCATAAAGTACATCATTCAGTAAAAGAAATGGGCTTTGCTGCTCATTTACGCTATCACTGGATGGAACCTGTAGTTTATAAGTCTTTGCTCTATATCCCAATGGCTATTTTTGGAAATTACAGCTCACAGGATGTAGCTATTGTATACTTTTTCACTATTGCCATTGGGCATTTAAATCATGCCAATCTGGGCTGGGATTATGGGTATTTAAAATATATTCTCAACAATCCTAAAATGCATATTTGGCATCATGCCAAAACATTACCAAAAAACGTTAGGTTTGGTGTTAACTACGGACTAACACTTAGTATTTGGGATTATATTTTTAAAACAAATTATATTCCCTATAGCGGAAAGGATATAGAATTAGGCTTTGAAGGTGATGACTCTTTTCCTAAGAATTTTATTAGCCAGGAACTATATCCTTTAAAAGAAAAATAGATTTCAAATGAAAAACCTACTGCTCTTTTTTGTGTTATGTCTCATCATGTCTTGTGGTAGCACAAAAAAAATAACGCACAAAAAAGAAAAGCAAACGGCATTATTAAATGATACTTTAAAAGTTAGTATTGACACTCCTAAAAAAACACCTCCAGAACTGAATAATACAGAAAAAAACGACAATCCTCCTGTAGAAAAAGTAACTGCAGAAAACAAAAATACACCTGAAGCATTTAATCAGGTTCTATCTAAACGATTTAATGAAGTTCACAAAACTTGGGAAGAACTCTTGCAAAAGCATGTTTCTAACAATGGAGCTGTAAATTATAATGGTTTTAAAAGTGACCGTATAAAACTAAACCATTATTTTAAAGCATTAGATGCTGCATTCCCAAACAAAAACTCATCAAAAGCATATCAGTTAGCATATTGGATCAATGCATATAATGCATTTACTGTTGATCTTATTCTCAGACATTATCCGGTAAATAGCATCAAAGACATTAAAGATCCCTGGGGTCAGCGTTATTGGAAATTAGGTGAAAAATGGTATAACCTAAACGATATTGAACATCAAATTCTTCGTAAAATGGACGAGCCCCGCATTCATTTTGCAATTGTATGCGCCTCATACTCTTGCCCTAAACTTCAAAACTACGCCTTTGTTGCTTCAAATCTGGAAGATCAATTAACTCTTGCCACAAAAGTGTTTTTAAATGATCATTCAAAAAACAACATTTCAGAAAACAGCATAGAACTTTCAAAGATCTTTCAATGGTTTGCTAAAGATTTTAAACAAAACGGCAGTTTGATAGATTTTTTAAACCAATACTCCGATATTAAAATTTCTGATAAAGCTAAAAAGCGCTTTAAGGATTATGACTGGAATTTAAATGAATAACAGGATAGTCAATTTATGATAAACGTATTTTAAAATTTACACATTCGGACAACCTATTGAAAATTATGGATACTAAAATCTCTATTATAATTCCTGTTTTAAATGAAGAAGCTCTTATTGGCAAACTATTGGAGCATCTGATTTCTAATACTTCGCATGAAAATATTTCTGAAATTATTGTGGTAGATGGAGGTAGTTCAGACCGTACAACAAATATTGTGAACGCTTTCACCAATACCAATAAGATTAAAAACATTGAAGCTTTTCATTTTATCAATAATAAGTCAACCGATAAAAATCCACTAAACTTAACATCTAATTGCAACATTGTCCTTCTTGAAACAGAAAAAGGACGTGCAAAACAAATGAATTCAGGCGCTAAAGCAGCTAATGGCAATCTCTTATATTTTTTACATGCCGATTCTTTCCCTCCCAAAGATTTTGACAAACTTATTATCCGTGAAATTCAAAAAGGAAATCAAGCCGGTTGTTTTAGAATGCAATTTAACAGTTCTCATTGGTGGTTACGCTTAGCCAGTTGGTTCACTCAATTTGATTGGAGAGCCTGTAGAGGTGGTGATCAAAGCCAATTTATAACCAAAATGCTATTTAACGCTATTGGAGGTTATGATGAAGATTATATTATATATGAAGATAACATTTTGATCAACCAGCTTTATGCCAGGAATCAATATACCGTTATTAATAAAAAACTTCGTACTTCAGCCCGTTTATACAAAAAACATGGAATCTGGAAATTACAATACTTTTATTGGCGTATTTATATAAAAAAATGGTTTGGAGCTAATGCCGAAGATTTGTATCAGTACTATAAAAAATATATTAGTTAGTTTTTATTCCTTCCCTTTTCATTTGGATATAAGCCGGGAAGATTATCACTTTGAAACACTGCTTTAGTATTAATATCTACTGCAGACAATTTCCCTTTAAACGCTGCTCCAGTATCAATATTCCACACATTTACAGCATTCATGGGCGTATCATATCCAAAATTGGTTGTTGGTGTATGTCCAATATAAATTTCTTTATAATGTTTCAGTCTGTTTGGGTAGATCAGTGAATCTTCTGAAAGCTCCTTGTTCATAGTCAATGCCATTTCCCAAAGTGTTCTGTCAAAGTAAAAGGTCTTCTCATAAACCTCTTTTTTCACACCATGCATGGAAGTAAAGCCGGCATGAAGAAATAACCTGTTTTCATCATCTAAATGGTATAAAGGCATGGCTTCAAAAAAATCTAAATGCTTCTTTTTGTCATCATCTGAAAACCCTTGGTAACTCTCAATGGTTTCTTTTCCACCATGCATATACCAGGTCATATTAACATCTCCTGTTTTTAACCAGTCTTCACACCAAACATCATGATTCCCTTTGATAAATACACAATTTATTTTTTGAGAAAGCTCAATTAAAAACTGTATAACCTGTGCAGATTCACTCCAGCCATCTACATAATCACCCATAAAGATAAGTTTATCCTCATCTTTAATCTCTAATTGATTTAACACTTGAATTAAAGCCTTTAAACCTCCATGAATATCACCAATTGCTATTTCTCGCATAAATTCAAAACATTTTTGGCAAAACTAATGGTTTCCAGACAAATTACCGGGTTAGAAAGTTAACTTAAGATTAAAAATATTGTCCGATACCAAAAACAAATCCTTTACTGGCATTTTTGCTAATACCATAACCGTAATCTATTCTAAAAATGGCATTGTAAATTTTCTTATGAATAAACCGCAAGCCTAAACCCGGATACACTTTAATATTCTCACCTTTAGTAAAATCTGAAAGCCGCCCTCCGGGGTTTCTCCATGAACCGGCATCAATAAACGCATTACCCTGTAAGACAAACCAGTTTTTTTCAATAAGACTGTGCCTGTACTCTGTATTCAACACTACAGAACCTGTCCCCCGGTCTATCACATTACCTACCCCCCTAATATTTACATTATTATCCACAGAAAAAGGTGCAAAAGGCGTATTATCATTAGATGACAATCCAAAACGTAATCTGCTAGCCCAATTCCCCCTTTCTCCTACACGTTTGAAAAGAAAAAAGTCATTCCACCCGATAAAGAAATCCGGAAGCATATCATCTGTAGAGGTTACATATTGAAAATTAAACTGACTCTTAAAACCGGAAACGTATTGATAAAAATAATCTAACCTATTATACTCGTAAATAATTTTTAATAACCACTTCTTGACATTTAATTCCTGAGGAACATTTGGGTTAGTAGCCCCAAATTGATATTGATAGATTTCTTTAAAGTAGTTACCCCCTATTTCAATTCTATTATCAAAATTAATTTCGTAGAGTCCTAATACTTCAAAGGAATCGTTATTATATTTATAATTTGAAGAGGTATTATCAAAAAATACAGGCTCTAAAGTTGTAAGGTCCTGGCGGTTGATTGCTAAGCCCAATTTATTGGAAAACAAATATGGGGCTCGAAAATTAATGGCATAAGAACTATAAATATCCTTTTGATAAAAGCCGCCAAAGATAATGCCACGCCCCAGCGTATTAAATTCATATAAGCCCAATCTGTAGGCAAACTCATCATCATTAGTGGTGTAAACATTTAAGGATGGAATAAGCGTAAAATTCTCTTCTATATTATAAAACACGTTATAACCACCACCATCAGCGGAAAATACCTGATAGTATGCATGAGACACCGAAGGCAAACGTTTCAATCGTATGATATCATGCTCTAAAATTGTGGAATCTAATACACTCCCAGACTGAATTGATGATATCCTTTTAATGAATGAAGCCTTTACCCGTTTATTCCCTTGAACTTTCAGGTCATAAACCATACCTTCCTGAGAAAACACGTTCAACACCAATAAAGCAATTGTAAAAAAAATTAAAGCCTTTTTCATTCAGATATAAACTGTTTTTGAACCACCCAATTTACCCAATTATCCTCACTTACATCCATTAAAGTAAAGTTATATCCCGTACCTAAAATCAAATCCGGTGGTATTTGAGTTGTTATATTCAAAACCACATTATCTGTTTTATAATATTGAAATTGATTTTGATAGGTATAGGTTCCTGACAATAAGTTGTTTTGAGCATCAGAAATGACCTGAAAATAAATTGCATTATCTCCAACGGGGTTATCTTCCCATGTAAAATCAGGCATTCCGGATTGTGATTGATCTATTGTTACTAGATCATTCCAAAGCGTTGGCTTTAAGATCTGTTTAAACCTGATAGGGTTAGAAATTTTGATTTCATCATCTAATTCAAAAGTGACAATACACCACTTTTCATGATTCAGATTTTGCTCATATTTCCCTAAATACCCGTTAAAAAAAGGCATATTCTGTATTAAGACCTGAGTATAATGAGATAAATTATTTTCATCTAAATCCATTTGATCTGTTTGATACAACCTGATATCAGTTGCTCCTGATTCCGGATAATAAAACGTTAACACCTGACCTGAAACAGGATCACTTGCCGCGCATGCTATAACTGCCCCCATTTCTATGTTTCGCCCCTGAATATAGGTTGCTAATGAAGCCTGAACCTCATCATCTTTATCTTCACTACAGGATATTAGAATACCCAAAACAAATAAGAGTTTTATATACTTCATTTTGAACTGTATTGTGCTTTGATTATAACTTCTGCCGGTTTATTTTGTGGTGTAAACCTATTATTATTTACTCCACCGGCACGTTCATGATCATGAAACCATTTCCAAATAAAACCGCCGGCAAACCAATCTTCTGTCCAAAAAGTCTCAAATAATGCTTGTAATGCATTAGTTTGAGCTTCCATATTTACCTGGTCAATGCTTTTATCACTTTTCCAGGGTTCTTTACCTGTATAATCAACACTTCTATAACCAAATTCAGTAAATAGCACAGGTTTGTTATATTCTTTTGACAGATCTGAGATTACTTTTTTATGCATTTTCCATCCTTCTAAGCATTCTAAAATGGTTGGAGTTTTACGCTCACTTACAGGAAAATAGGCATCAACACCAATATAATCCAGTGTATTCCAAAACGGTGTACGTTTAAATTCGTCCCAATTGGCTGCATAGGTTAATTTACCTTTATACACTTTCTTGATTTCATTTATAAGCAACTCCCAGTATTGTGGTCTGTTATGGATAAACTTTTCCAGTTCAGTGCCAATACAAAAAACAGCAACGTTCTGCTCCTGAGCCAGCTCCGCATAATCTAAAATGAATTTAGAATATGATTCCTCTAACACCCTCCAATCCTCTTCATTCTTCATTTCAATAAAGCCTGTAAATTCACCACGCCAAACCCAAATTTGAGGCTTAAGCATGATCTTGATACGCTTTTCACGAAGCCTTCCCATATACTGTTTAGCGCCTTCTCTGGTTTCTCCAAACCACTGTCTGTTTGTATTATAAACAATATTTGGGTGAGCTAAATCCCTTATAAAACCAAAGGGCATTACCGCTGCATAATTAGCATTTAGTGCAACCAAAGGTTCAATATGTGTTTCATTGATTTGGTCTCTGGATGCTACAAAACTTACACCATTTATTTTACTGGTTTGGGTTTTACAGGATTGAATGCTGAGTATTAATAAAAAAATCAGGAGCCTACTTTTTACCATTTATTATGATGTTTAGACTCCTAATTTACTATTATTCATTAAAACAGGGCACGTAAGCCTAAACTAAATGTTTGCCCAAGTCCCTGAAAGCTATGTCCTCTAACAAACTTACCAAATGAAGCTTCAACGTTAAGCACTTTAGTGACCTGATATTTACCTCCAAATCCAAGTTGTGTATAATTTTGCGAAAAATCATTACCTAAATCAATCAAGAAAGCTTGTTGAGCATTTATAAATATTGTTGACTTTGATGATGGGAAATAACTTAAAAAAGCACTTAATGGCATAAACAAACTATTATTAGCAAATCGTTCATTTACATTAGAGGTATTAAAGTCTGCTTCCGGTCTTTTTTCTCCAAAGTTAAATCCAAAATCAGCTTCAGTAAATATTTGCCATTTTCCTCCTCCAAATGTGTTATCATAGAAAAACTTAGTTTCCCAAAACGTACTTCTTTTATCTAAATAAGAAGGGTCATTGAATTCCCCCGGAAAAGCTTCGTCTTTAAATACCGGAAAATAAATAGATGTTGTAAATGAAAATGTTGGCAAACTAACAAATGGCTGAACTCTTATAGACGGTGCTATTGTGGTTAAGCCACTTCTGGAATTCACTAAATCATTTTTAAACTTAAAAACATCTAATGCACCAGCTCCACCAAAAGTATTTGAACGTACCTGAAAAATAAACCCTACATTTATTCGTGAATTCTCACTCACACCGGTATAAATCTCGGTAGTATTGGTAAAAAAGGTTTCTCTAGGTATTTTTACAGATGTGCTCCCTTCATCGGTACTTTCAGTTTGCGTATAAATACTATTAAAGAATTTAATATCCCACTGCCCTTTCTTCAAGAGTTTTGAAGGCGTATACGTTTGAATATTACTTTTTTGAGCATCTTTATTTTCTGAATCTTCTTGTGAAAATCCGTTATATGCTATTGCTATGAATACCAGTAATGTTATTATTTTTTTCATACTTCTTATTTTTGTTGTTTTTAAGTTATTGCTTATTTACTTTCCAGTCATAAGGAAAGTACCTTAGTTTAAAATTATCAGGTATTTTTTCTTCCCTATAAGTATTTATAAAATCAATTTCTGTTTTACCTTTCATAGTAAAATCTCCTTTATACCACTCCATAATTTGAGAGGCTTCTACACGTTTCTTTTTGGTATTTACTCTTAAAAAAGCACCATTCAAAGCTAACTTGGTTTGAGTATCCATTTGAGCATTTAGAGTATTAGGCAAATAGGCTTTACTAATTAAAGGAGGGCACCCCAAAGCACCACATACTAAAACAAAATGAAAACGGGCGTCATTAAATTGTGCTCTTAAAAGCTTATGCTCTATATCATTTAAAGTAATATTCTTACCGGCTAAGCTATATGTTGTTTTATCAAAAAAACCAGCATTATCTAATGGAGAATTAGTTGGATAATGATCTATAATTCCTTTTATAACCGAAAGATTATATGCATTAATCCAAAAGGCTTGATAAGCATTGCTATCTGCTTTGGAGATTGAAATATTTTTAGCCAATTTTAAAATAGCATTAAGCTTTTCCTGGTTATTATGGATTTTAGAATAGGCCACTTTTCCATCGGATACATGCTCTTGAAAAAAAGCATCTGTTTTACTAAAAAATGCATCTATATCTTGTGCATTTATGGAAAACCCTATAATTAATCCTATAAATACTATTATGTTTTTTTTCATCTCTGTTTATATTTTAATCCTTATTAAATGACTTTTCACTCATGCCTAAGTCTGAACATTTCTCATAAACTTTCAAAAAAAATTAAGAATTTTCACGTCTTACAATCTACATTATCCTTACACATACTACTCAATTTAAATTTATTCTAAATTAAATCATTATGTATAAGTTATTACCTTTAGCTTCGACCTAACATCAAATAACTACCAAATTATGGAAGAACACATCGTTATAATTGGCAATGGCATTTCTGGTGTAACTGCTGCCAGGCACATTAGAAAGCTATCTGATAAAAAAATCACTATCGTTTCTGCAGAAACAGATTATTTTTTCTCACGCACCGCATTAATGTATGTGTATATGGGACATATGAAGTTTGAGCACACTCAACCTTATGAAAATTGGTTTTGGGAACAAAATAAGATTAACTTAAAAAAGGGTTATGTAAAGAGTGTTGATACTAAAAACAAAGCACTTCATTTTACTTCGGGTGATAAGCTCAGCTATGACAAGCTCATTATTGCAACAGGTAGCAAACCTAATAAGTTTGGATGGCCCGGACAAGATTTAAACGGGGTTATGGGGATGTATCATAAACAAGATTTAGAAAACCTGGAAAAATACGCTCCTAATAATAAAGTTTGTAAAAGGGCTGTTATTGTGGGTGGCGGGCTTATTGGTATTGAATTGGCAGAAATGCTAAGCTCCAGAAGTATTCCCGTAACGTTTTTAGTAAGGGAAGACAGTTTCTGGAACGGTGTTTTACCTACTGGTGAGAGTGCTATGATTAACAGGCATATTAAAAACCATCATATTGATTTACGGTTAGGCACTAATTTAAAAGAAATTGTATCGGATGAAAATGGTAAAGTCAGGTCAGTTATTATTCAGGAGACCGGTGAAGAAATTGCCTGTGACGTAGTTGGGCTTACAGCAGGTGTGTCTCCAAATATAGATTTCATTAAAGCGTCTGAAATTGAAACAGGACGAGGTATAAAAGTAAATCATTACTTAGAAACCAACATTCCGAACGTATATGCTATTGGCGATTGTGCAGAGCAAAAGGAATCTATAGGGCAACGCAGGCCTATTGAAGCGGTTTGGTACACAGGTAGAATGATGGGGGAAACCGTTGCCCAGAGCATTTGCGGAAATAGAATTGAATATAAACCTGGACATTGGTTCAACTCCGCCAAATTCCTGGATATAGAGTACCAAACTTATGGTTGGGTGTTTTCAAAACCTAGAGAAAATGAATCCCATTTTCATTGGAAACACCAAGACGACACAAAATGCATAACGGTTTGTTACAATACAATTACAAACAAATTTTTAGGAATAAATACTTTCGGGATACGCATGCGTCATGAAACTTTTGATAAATGGCTTACTGAGGAAAAAAGCGTAGACTATGTTATAAACCATCTTTCTGAGGCCAATTTTGACCCGGAATTCTATAGTCATTATGAAGCTGAAATACTCTCAGCTTATAATAAACAACTTCAAACTGCATAATCATGAGCAATAAAATAAATCACAGTATGTCTTTGACAAGACCAGATGCTATAGGAATTTCAGTTAAACAAAAAATAGCCCTGGCAATAGGTGTTATTGGATTATTCATTTTGGTATTAGCGCTTTTTAATACAGCATTTCCAAATAAAGGCTTGTTTTTAACATTAGCATTAGGATTAATAATTTCAGGAACTATTATATATTCCAGAGAAGCGTATTTAACAAAACTAGAAGGCATTAAAAACGATGGCTCTTGGTTTAAGTCCATTTCATCCCGGGGACTATGGGGATGGATATTAGGAGTCATTCTTACTGCATTTTATGTTATTCTTTACTTTTTCCCTAAGTATTTAGGATTAGGAGCAGACGGACATGCTAATACCGGCCTCATAAGTTTATTTGACCCCTTAAGTAAATTATTAAGCGGAAGGCCGGCAAGTCAATGGTTTGTTTATGGTACTCTTTATACCGTAGCCATTTTGGCCTTTGGTTATAAATTTATTCTAAAATACAGACATAATCGTTATCAGCAATTGCGAACAGTATCAGTGATGTTCTTTCAGCTTGGTTTTGCTTTTTTGATTCCTGAATTCATGTATGTCATGAATAATGATTTACCTTATTACGATCTGAAAAGCATATGGCCCCTTAACTATTATATTTTTGACGAATGGTCTGTAAAAGGGTTTCTTTCTAACGGAAATATTGGACTTGCCCTAATCTTATTTGGTATTATATCTATTTTTATCATTACGCCAATACTGACCTATAAATTTGGAAAGCGTTGGTATTGTTCCTGGGTTTGTGGTTGTGGTGGATTAGCGGAAACTGCAGGAGATCCGTTTAGACAATTATCATCAAAAAAAATGTATGCCTGGAAAATAGAACGCTGGCTAATTCATGTCGTTTTGGTCTTTTCAGTAGTTATGACAACGGCTATGGTCTACACCTATTTAGGATATGACAGTAATACGTTTTGGTTAACCAGAGAACTTTTTATTACGTTAGTCATAGGGTTTTTATCTCTGCTATTTGCTGCTGTAATGATATTTAAACGCAAAGAACTTGGTAAAGATGCAAAATACGGAGCCATTGGTTTTTTTACGGTGATAGCCTTATTAATTATGATGCACTTTTCAGGAACTACAGACCATGTGTTTTACATTAATGCCGGAAGCCTCAGATCTGCTTATGGTATTTATATAGGCTCTATATTTTCAGGTGTGATTGGTACCGGGTTTTATCCCATTTTAGGAAGTAGAGCCTGGTGTAGATTTGGGTGTCCAATGGCTGCTATTCTAGGGTTTCAGCAACGCCTGTTCTCTAAATTCAGAATTACTACCAATGGTGGTCAATGTATTTCATGCGGAAACTGCTCCAATAGCTGTGAGATGGGCATTGATGTTAGAGCCTACGCTCAAAAAGGAGAAAACATAGTCAGATCCAGTTGTGTAGGCTGTGGTATCTGCTCAGCAGTTTGTCCCAGGGGTGTTTTAAAATTAGAAAACGATGCTATGGAAGGACGTATTAATCCAACAGAAATCTTATTAGGAAATGATGTAAACCTAATGGATTTAGTTAATAAAAAATAAAGTTTGGATCGTTCTCTCTTAGTTTTCAGCTTCTTTTTGTTTTTCACAATTGGCCTTAACGCTCAAAAAGTCTATCAGAAAAATTATGATGACAATCATAATTTAATTTCTGAAGGTTGGATAGAAAACAATCAAAAAACACAATACTGGTATTTTTACTATCCTAATGGAACTCTTAAAAAAGAAGGCCATTTTTCAAAAAACATAAAAACAAAGTATTGGAAATTTTATTCTATGGATGGGCTTTTAGAAAAGAAAGGACATTTTAAAGACGGAAAAATGAATGACTGGTGGCTGTTTTATGATACTATGGAAAAAATAGATCATAAATGTCAATTAAAAAATAATCAAAAAAACGGGTATTGCTTAATGTACAAAAATGATGAACTAATCTCGGCTTCTAAATATAGAGCAGGTAAAAAATTAAAAGAATGGACTACCTTTGCTTCTTTTAAAAAAGACAACAAACTTAGTGACCTGCAATGATTAAAGTAAAAGTTATCATTCCTGCCTATAATGAAGCAGACTCCATTGCCCATGTTATTAACGATATTCCAAAATTAGTTGATGAAGTTATTGTGGTCAGTAACAATTCTACTGACAATACGGAAATCAATGCTAAAAATGCGGGAGCAACTGTTTTAAAAGAAGCTAATAAAGGCTATGGATATGCCTGTTTAAAGGGTTTGCACTATGTTGCCCGTCAAATAGAAAAGCCTGATATTATTGTATTTCTTGATGGTGATTACAGTGATTACCCTGAAGAATTGACTAAAATTATTGCTCCTATAATCAATGATGATATAGATTTTGTAATTGGAGCACGTGTAAAACGACTTAGAGAAGTAGGTTCTATGACTATTCCACAGGTTTTTGGAAACTGGTTAGCCACAACATTAATGACCTTATTTTTTGGTGCTAAATTTACTGATCTGGGTCCGTTTAGAGCCATTAAATATCAAAAATTATTGGCGCTTAACATGGAAGACAAAACCTATGGCTGGACTGTAGAAATGCAGCTCAAAGCACTAAAACAAAAACTCAGTTATACTGAGATACCGGTAAATTACAGAAATAGAATTGGTGTTTCAAAAGTATCCGGTACAATAAAAGGCGCTATATTTGCGGGCGTTAAAATTTTAGGTTGGATTTTTAAATACAGCATTAAAAAATGATTCCAGAAATAATAATTATTGTTATTTATAGTATTTCGCTTTTGCTTATTTTCCTATATGCTTTGGCGCAATTGAATCTGTTATTTAACTACCTATCATCAAAAAGATCAGAAAGCCATTGCCCTAAATTTGACCTGTCAAATCCAGATGAAATTCCTTATGTTACCATACAACTTCCGGTATATAATGAGATGTATGTTATGGAGCGTTTATTAGATAATATGGCGCAAATAGATTATCCAAAGGATAAACTTGAAATTCAGGTTCTTGATGATTCAACCGATGAGACTATTTCTAGTACGCGCAAACATATTGAAAAGCTTCAGGCAACAGGCCTTGATATAAAACATATTACAAGAGCCATTAGAACCGGATTTAAAGCAGGAGCCTTAAAGGAAGGATTGGAAGTAGCTAAAGGCGAAATTATAGCTATTTTTGATTCCGACTTTCTTCCTAAAAAAGATTGGTTAAAACGTACTGTTCCTTATTTTAAAGATGAAGCCATTGGAGTGGTTCAAACCCGTTGGGGCCATATAAACAGAGATTATTCCATACTTACAAAAATACAGGCTTTTGCATTAGATGCTCACTTTACTTTAGAACAAACAGGCAGAAACAGCAAAGGGCATTTTATCAATTTTAACGGTACAGCCGGTTTATGGCGTAAAACCTGTATCATAGATGCCGGTAACTGGGAAGGAGATACCCTTACTGAAGATCTGGATTTAAGTTACCGGGCGCAATTAAACAATTGGAAATTTAAATATCTTGAAGATGTGGAAACACCGGCAGAACTACCAGTGGTAATTAGTGCTGCACGTTCTCAACAATTTAGATGGAATAAAGGAGGGGCTGAAAATTTCAGAAAAATGCTTAGACGGGTTATAAAAAACCAAAATATTTCTGTTAAAACCAAAATACATGGCCTGCTCCATTTACTGAATAGCACCATGTTCTTAAACATACTTATTGTTGGTGTTCTTAGTATACCAATGCTATATATTAAAAACGAATATGCCCATTTAAGAGCTTACTTTTATGTTATGAGCTTCTTTGTATTAAGTACTATAATATTCTTTGTCTGCTACTGGTTTATGTATAAAAAAATATACGGAAGCGGGTTTAAGAATTTCATTAGATATATAGGCATGTTTTTTGTATTTTTCTCAATTGCTATGGGCTTTTCACTACATAATTCCATTGCTGTTCTGGAAGGTCATTGGGGTAAAAAATCTGAATTTATCCGCACGCCTAAATTTAACCTGAGTAAGTATAAGAACGATTGGAAAAATAACAAATACATTAAAAAAACATTATCTGTCCATGTTATTTTTGAAGGTTTGCTAATGCTGTATTTTGGTTTTGGAATGTACAGCGCCTTTATTGTTGGTAATCAGGGCGGTGATTTTGGGCTTTTTCCTTTTCATCTTATGCTTTTTGCTGGCTTTGGATATGTCTTTTTTAAATCATTGGCCTCAAAAGTTTAAAGGTGAGACTTTGTAACTCCTTATTTTTTATACTCCGATAGGGGTTAAAAAAGGCAACAAACAAATAACATTATATTTGATGCATGCTTATAAACCTTGGCTTTATAAAACTTAATAAAACACCAATACTCATGGCAGCATTGAGTCTATTGTTTTATTGGGTATTTGCCTATGATTTAATTAGAACAGATTACATTAAGCTTGTAACACTTTATACTGCATTATTCTTTTTCTTTTATAAGCTAATCCACCTTTTAAAGCATGATGTAAAAACACTAAGTTATTTAGCATTTATATTTAGAGCCGTCTTTATTCTGGCCATACCCAACTTGTCACAAGATTTTTATCGGTTTATTTGGGATGGCAGAATGATTCTTGAAGGGTATAATCCGTATTTATATACCGTTGAATCTTTTATTGATCAAGGCCATTCTCCTGTCACTCAAACTCAAGAGCTGTATAACGGCATGGGTGCTTTAAATGCCAGTCATTTCACCAACTACCCACCAATAAATCAATTGTGCTTTGTTATAGCTGGAGTATTTGCTGGAAAGAGTATTCTGGGATCTGTAATGATAATGCGCCTACTTATTATAGCTGCAGATTTTGGCACGCTTCACTTTGGTAAAAAACTTCTTGAAAAATTGGGCCTTCCAACCTATATTATTTTCTGGTATTTGTTAAACCCTTTTATCATCATTGAACTTACCGGAAATTTACATTTTGAAGGCGTTATGATATGCTTTCTAATTTGGAGTTTATATTGGCTTTATATTGGCAAATGGCCATGGGCAGCAGTGGTTTTGGCTTTATCCGTTTCGGTAAAATTAATTCCGCTTATTTTTCTACCCTTGTTTTTTCAATGGTTTATAAAAAACCGTAGTGATAAACAATCACAGAAAAAAAGTGATGGACTACCTCACCACAATGTCAACGGTATCCAAAACAGGGCTAGCAAAGGTTTTATGAAACTAATAGGCTTTTATGCTATTATTGGTTTCACCTCACTATTACTTTTCTCACCATTCTACTCATCTGAGTTTATAAACAACTACTCCAAAACAGTAGCCTTATGGTTCCAAAATTTTGAATTCAATGCCAGTCTTTATTACATAGCCAGAGAAATAGGCTATCTCTTTAGAGGTTATAATGAAATTGAAGTTATTGGAAAAATAATTCCAATTGTTGTTATCCTCTTTGTTTTGTCCATAACATTTTTCAGAAAAAACAAAACTCCGGTTCAACTTATTACTGCTATGTTAATAGTATTATCATTTTACTACTTTACAGCAACAACAATTCACCCCTGGTACATTGCTACCTTATTAATTTTATCTGTATTTACTAAATATAAATTCCCATTAATTTGGAGCTTTGTAATTATACTTAGTTATTTAGCCTATATCAATTTAAACAAAGCCGATAAATCCGAAAACCTTTGGATTATAGCTTTGGAATACATTTTTGTTTATGGGGTGTTTTTCTGGGAAGTGTTCAAAAAAAAAAGCTCCCAGAAAGGGAGCTTCAATAAAACAATAAATAGTGTTTTTTAATGCTTTTCTAACGCTGTAATGGTATTAACATCGTCATGTTTCTCTTTTGAGAACTTATCATCTTTGTGAAACGTAATTTTAAAGAATGTTCCAACCAACTTATCAGATTTTAAATCAAATGATTTCAATACGTTAGGCTTAGCTTCCTGGAAGGTTAATACATGGGGTTTACCATCCTTTCCTTTGGTTACAAAATTATAGCCACCTTCTGCATAACCATTATACGAAGCATATACAATAAGTCCATCCTGTAGGTCATATACATCAACTGTATTATCATGAATTGTTTCAGTTTTAAAACCTGAAAACATAAAAAGGCCTATCGCTAAAGCACTCAATACAATTATTTTTTTAGTGTTCATTATTATTGAAATTTAAGTTTATATGAAATTATTTTATAATGGTACAGCCAAAAACCATACCATAATAAAAATAATTAGTATTCAATCGTTTAAATATACGTTTTATTCTTATATCTCAGATGACGTTATACAAACTTTTGCACAAAAATTTTCAGCCTTTTAAATTCACTTAACCGAACACATTTACAACTTAAATTGGTTTTAAACTTTCTATTCTGTAAATAGGATTATCTTCATCTCCATCTTCAACAAACGTCAGTCTAAAGTCTAGGTCAATTAAACTTTCATCATGTCTTAAATCATATTGTTTTAAAACACGCGGGTGAACTTCTTCAAAGGCAAGTTCTTCTCCATTTTCAAACCAAAAATTGTAATAACCGTTTTTGTAGGACTTAAAAACAGCAGCTCTCATAATAAAAAAGTATTGTTAATTGTATTGTTTATCTTCATTAGTAATATCTGAATCTTTCACAGCTTTAGGGATATCTCCTGCAAAATCATCAATATCAAAATTCTCCATGGTCAAGGCTAATTTAGAACTCACCTTAACTAAATACTTGGTATCATGAGTGGTTACCTCAACGGCTTCAATAATTTCATCATGATGATTTCTAAAAGATATTATTTGGCTCTCATCATATCCATCAGGATATCGTTCTACCAATAACGCTAAAATCTCAGGTGTCAATTTTTTAAAATCTACAATGACACGTTTTAAGTTATCATTTTTATTTTTCATTTGGTGATATTTTAAAATTTGATTGCCTCATCATTTTACATACTCAAAAGATACGCAAAAATTAAAAAAACAACAACACCAACCTTGTTAATAAAGGGGGTTATTAAAAAAATAAAGATGTAGTTTATAGTTTAACTATATGTTAAGCAAACAAAAAATAAACAATATTAAATGTCTATAATGGTTGAGTTTTATAGACCATTGGGTATCGCTTAGGGAGCGGATTATTAATTATATCAAGTACTAAACGTATTTCGGAATCTAAATTTAGCTTGTCTTAATTTTAATATTTTAAAGCATTCTTAAATTATTCAATTCCTGTTCTGTTAGGTGTTTCCAATGCCCACGCGGAATATCTTTTTTTGTTAAATGTCCAATGGCAGCACAGTCTAAGCTTAAAATGTCATACCTAAAATGCTCAAAAATAGTACGAATAATGGTATTGCCTGTATTCTTAATTTTCAAACCTACTTCCTTTTTAGAAGCGCCATCTATATAACTAATTTCTTCAACCTCTATAAGCTTTCCTTCTACCTTAAAACCATTTTGAATCTTTTTCAGGTCTTCAAGTTTTAAGTTTTTATCTAATTCTATATGAAATAAACGTACTACGCCTTTTTTAGAGTTTGTGAATTTTTTTGCAATGGCATCGTCATTAGTAAATAACAATAACCCTTTAGAATTTCGCCCTAAACGGCCTATAGGTTTTATTTTTGAGTTGGTAGCATTAGCAACTAAATCCATGACTGTCCGCCCTTTGCCTTCACTGGTAGTAGTCGCAAATCCTTTAGGCTTATTCAGCAATACATATGCTTTCTTTTCAGGGCTAATTCTAGCCCCATCATATCGTACCTCATCACCGGGCTTTACTTTATAGCCCATTTCTGTAATTACTTTTCCGTTTACAGAAACTAAACCGGTTGCAATATGTACATCTGCTTCTCTCCTAGAACACATTCCTGAATTAGCAACATATTTGTTTAGTCTAATTTCATCTGAATTGCCTGTCTTTTTGGGCGTTGCATTTGCTTTTTTAACAGGTGTATTTTTCCTGGAATTACTTGAAAAACGCTTATTCCCATTACTTCGTTCAGATTGTTTTCCTTTACCTCCCTGTTTTTTACTCATGACTTAAAATTTTATGCAAAGATATAGCTATTATTAACGATTAACCTTATTTTAGAATTACTAAATACGATTTAAAATAACACTCACATCAATAAGTAAAATACTAAGTACCCCGGTAAGAATTATAAACTTTAAGATATTATGAAGTATTAGATAATGTATTTTTTTATTAGATTTCCATAATAGCATTAAAAATACTCCTAATAATAATATACTTAAATAAAAGAAAACATACATATACCCTACTTCAAACTTGTAAAGCAGAAGATAAGCTGGTATAAGTGTTAAAACTGTTAATATGCTAAGCACGATTTTTGAGGCTTTTTCACCATATGCAACGGGAATTGTCACATAATTTTGAGCGATATCGCCTTTAATATTTTCCAGGTCTTTTGTTAATTCACGCATGGAAATCATTAAAAACAAGAAGACAGCATGAACAAAAATTACCGTCTCAAAATTTTTGTAATACATGAAAATGGCGAAAAAAGGGATTATGGTTAATATAGCTGATGTTAAATTACCAATAAAAGGTAATCTTTTTAGTTTATGGGAATAAAGCCAAATCCCAAAAATATAAAGTGAAAAAAATACAACTGCTTTAAAAGACACATAGCTTGCCATAATTACAGCTATAAAATTTAAAACGAAATAAAAAGAGAGTTTTGTATTTTGACTTACCAGCCTGTCTAATTTTGATTTAAAGGGACGGTTGATTAAATCTTTTTCTGAATCATAAAAATTATTAATAATATAGCCCCCGGCAATAGCAGAAGCTGAAGCTAATACCAATATCAGTAGATTAAGGTCAAAAACAACTTCTTTTAAAGGCTTATTATAAGCTAAAATATAGATGGAAGTAAGGTATTGAGCAATTACAACAATTAAAATATTGTAACCTCTAACCACAGAAAACATACTAAAAAATTTAAGTAAGATGTGTTTTTGTCTTCTGGATAACATATAAATATTTTATGGCCCTCTATAATACTGAAAACACATTCAGGATACAATCCAGAGGGAGCATAAATATAAGAATAAAGAATTTTAGAAATTATAAACCACTTCTAATTTATAATCTGCAAGAGACTGTTTTGCTTTTTCAATATCTTCAGTGAATCCAAGGATATAACCACCGCCGCCTGAACCACAAAGTTTCAGGAAATACTCATTGGTTTCAATGCCTTTTTTCCAAAGGTCATGAAACTGCTGTGGAATCATTGGTTTAAAATTATTCAAAACGATTTTTGATAATTGTTTGGTATTTCTAAAAAGCGATTTAATGTCTCCTTTTAAGAAATCATCAACACAAGCATCAGTATGCTTTATAAATTGTGTTTTAAGCATATTCCGGAATCCTTCTTGCTTCATGTTTTCCATAAAAATACTTACCATAGGTGCCGTTTCTCCTATTATACCACTGTCAATTAAAAACACAGCGCCTTTTCCCTGGCTTTGTTGAGCTGGAATACCAGTGGCTTCAATATTATCTTTTGAATTGATAAGAATTGGGATGCTTAAATAACTGTTCAAAGGATCTAAACCTGAAGACTTTCCATGAAAAAACGATTCCATTGCAGAAAATATGGTTTTTAACTTTAAAAGCTTTTCCCGAGTTAAATTTTCCAGAATAGTAATCTTATCGAAGGCATATTTGTCATAAATAGCAGCCACTAAAGCACCACTGCTACCAACACCATAGCCCTGAGGTATTGAAGAATCAAAATACATCCCGGAATGAACATCCTCTAATAACCGTTTAATATCAAAGCTTACAATATTATTATCTATACTTTCAATATAGGCTGTAAACTCCTTTAAGCTATTATTTGATTTTATAGCTTCATCTGTAGGACTTTCATCTTTTTTTAAAGCACCGTTGTAGAAATTATATGGAATGGACAGTCCTTTGGAATCTTTAATAATTCCATATTCTCCAAAGAGTAGAATTTTTGAATAAAAGAGTGGTCCTTTCATAAATGATTTTTGATTGGGATATGCAAAATTACAATTGTTTGGCTCCAAATCCAATTTTATCGTTAATATACTGACCTTTTTGACAAAACTCAACCAATTCATTATTAATGAATTCTAATATATTTTTCATCTCATTTTCAGGATACAGCACATGAACATTAGCTCCTGCATCTAAAGTAAAACATATTTTTGAGTCAGTTGCTTTTCTATAATTCCATATTTTATTAATAATTTCCAAAGTATTTGGTTTCATCAAAATAAAATATGGCATGCTTGTCATCATCATAGCATGGAGTGTTAAAGCTTCACTTTCTACCAAAGCAATAAACGCATCTAAATCGCCTTTTTTTAATATTGATGAGAGTTTAGATAAGTTATTATGAGCTTGTTTAAAGCGTTCTTGAGCAAAAGGGTGATCATGCATTAAATTGTGTCCAACCGTACTACTTACTTGCTTTTCGCCCTTATCAACTAACAAAATAGTATCTTGGTAATTCTTAAAGTTTTCATGTACTTTGTACGGGTATTTTACACCATATAAATCTGTACTTCCTTCAATAGAATCGTGCTTTCCCCAAACAACCAAATCTCCTTCTAAACTTCTACAGGCACTTCCTGAGCCTAAACGTGCTAAAAATGATGCTTTTTGAATGAAATACTCCTCATCCAAAGACTTTTCGTCTGCATTCAATGTACTATCAATATTAACTAATTCTTTTTCAAGACTCATTAAACACAATGCTAAAGCACTCATCCCAGAGGCTGAAGAGGCGATGCCCGAACTATGCGGAAAGGTATTTGAAGTTTCAATTTTAAAATGATACGCTTTTAAAAAAGACAAATAGCGTTCAATACGCTTAAAAAATGTTTGAATTTTTGGTTTGAAATCATCCTTTTGTTCATTATCTAAAAATACCTCAAAAGAAAAATCATCATTATGTTCCTTTTTAGAAAAACTTAATTTAGTAATGGTTTTACAATTGTTTAGTGTAAAACTAATAGATGGATTCTCAGGAATTTGATCATTCTTTTTACCCCAATATTTCACTAAAGCAATATTACTTGGAGATGACCAAGCAAAACTGCCTTTTTCAATACTGTTTGTATATGACTTAGGAATAAAATCTTGTTCTGACATTTGTAATATTTATGCCGACAAAGATAATAACTTTACCATGGTTTTATAATTTCTGGCGGTAGCAGTTACTTTTAATTTGCGTTCAAAAAAATTATTGCTGCACTTTGCTTTTCCATAGCCTGTTGCACAATGAAAGTATACACAGTTATCTGTAATAAAAAATTTCTCATTGGGATATGATATCTTAGAAACCTCTTTAACAATAGTTTTATCCGGAACTGTATATAACAGCATAAAATAACTATTTATCTTTTCTGCTTCTTCAAAAGGGCAATCGTCAAAAATTTGCTGTAACTCTGTTGGGGTTTTAATTAACACAGGAACCTGAAAACCAAAATGTTTTTGAATTGCTTCATGAATTTTTAATTCAAGATTATGATTATTTGTCATTAAAGTTTGAAAAATTACGTTACCACTTTGAATGTATGTTTGAACGTGCTTCAAACCAATTGCCAAAAGGACTTCCCTGAGTTCTGCCATGAGGATTTTCTTTTGTCCGCTAACATTTATCCCTCTAAGCAATGCTATATAAGTCTTCATTTATTTAGAAATATTTTGAGCTGCAATATAAGCTCCGGTCCAGGCATTTTGGAAATTAAACCCTCCGGTAACGGCATCAATATTTAAAACTTCTCCTGCAAAATAGAGGTTTTTGATGAGTCTGCTTTCAAAGGTTTTAAAATTAACCTCCTTTAGGTTTACACCACCTGCTGTAACAAACTCTTCTTTAAAAGTGCTTTTTCCATTCACGCTAAAAACGGCTTGTGTTAATTGAGCTGCCAAATGTTCTAACTGTGATTTGTTTAAGTCTGCCCAACGGGTCTCCTGACTGATGTTTGATGCTAAAACCAATTTATGCCATAAACGTTTAGGCAAACCAAACTGTGTTGATTTATATATAGTCTTTTTAGGTAATTCTTGTTTCCATACTTTAAGTGCATTTAAACAACTTTCAAACGATTCCCGTATAAAATTGATTTGTATCTTAAATTTATAATCTCGTTTTGCTAATTCCAGTGCCCCAAAAGCTGAAAGCTTTAAAATAGACGGGGCGCTCATTCCCCAATGTGTTATCAACAAAGGCCCCTCACTATATAAATTGGTTTCTAACACATTAATCTCAACATTTTGAGCAACAACTCCGGGAATATCCTGTATGCGTTCATCAGTTATATTAAATGTAAACAATGACGGCACAGGGTTCAGGACAGTATGTCCTAAATGTTCTAATAACTTCCAGATTTTAGGATTACTTCCGGTAGCTATTAATATACAATCAGATAAAAATTCGCCTTGTGAAGTTTCAATAATAAAATGTGCTTTGTCCTTATCAATAGACTTTACAATATGATTATATAAAACCTCTACCTTATGTTTTTTAGCTTCATCCAAAAAACAATCAATAATGGTTTGAGAGGTATTGGAAACCGGAAACATTCTACCATCTTCTTCAATTTTTAGTTCTACACCACGTTTTTCAAACCACTCAATGGTATCTCCGGTCATAAATTGATGAAAAGGCCCCAATAGTTCTTTTTCTCCCCTAGGATAATTCTGAACCAATTCCGAGGGAATAAACTCAGCATGAGTTACATTACAGCGCCCCCCGCCTGACACTTTCACCTTAGCTAAACCTTCTTTAGCACGTTCTAAAATAGTAACCTTCAAATCAGGGTTTTGTTCTGCTATATTTACAGCAGCAAAAAAGCCTGCCGCTCCCCCTCCAACAATAATTACATTTTTCTTTATCATATACTACCTAAAAGATCAGGGATTAAATTATCAACACTAAAATCTATGGCCTTTTGCAAAGGTTCTAAAGTTTTTTCGCTAACTATGCCTTAATTCCTTTATCGTCAGTTTTCAACATTTTAAGTTTTGTTTTTTACAATTGGACGCATCAATCCTTCCTGTGCCACAGAAGCAATTAGCTTTCCTTCTCTTGTAAAAACATGACCTCTGGCAAAACCTCTGGCTCCTGACGTACTTGGTGATTCCATAGAAAAAAGCATCCAATCTGAAAAATCAAAATCCCTGAAAAACCACATAGAATGATCTAAACTCGCCGTTTGAGTATTTCCCCAATGTGCTTTACTTGCATGAGGATTTAGTGCTGAAACTAAAATATTGTAATCAGAAATATAGGTTAAAATTTGCTGCTTTGTAGCCAGATCTAAATCCTTTATATCTCCTTTTAACTTAAACCAGACATCAATAAAAGGTGGCAAATCTTTTTTATCCATAGGGTTTACAATCTCTGTGGGTTTAAACTCTATAGGACGTTCAATTTCAAAAAAGGCTTTTAAGCTTTTTGGTAAAAAATCACCAAACTGATTTAAAATATCGGTCCAACTCAATAGGTCTTCTGGTTGTTTTAATCCCGATTTCATTTCTATTTGATGATTATACCCCTCTTCTTTTTTATGAAATGAAGCTGCTAAAATAAATATAATAGTATCATTCTGGCTTGCAGTAACCCGCCTTACAGAAAAACTACCTCCATCTCTAATAATACTCACATTATAGGTTATTGGGCAGCTTAAATCTCCTGCCTCTAAAAAATAAGCATGCAATGAATGTAATACTCTTTGATTAGTAATTGTTCTACTTGCTGCATTTATAGCTTGAGCTAAAACCTGGCCTCCAAACACCACCGGACTACCCACAGTTTTGCTTATACCATTATACACAGAATCATTTATTTTTTCTAATATCAAGAGATTTAATAAATCATTTACAGTAGTCATAAGTCAATTACTTTTTCTCTATAAATCTATTAAATTATAGAAGGTTTTTACATCTTTTTATAAATAGTTTAAGATTTAAAATTTCTGATTGGTTTATTAAGCCTTAATTTTGATGAAAATTCTAAAAACAATGTGTTATTCTATTCATAAACTATTTCTATTATCACTGGTCTTAACCTCATGTCATACAGGGAAATTAAAACTTATTGCTAATTTACCAAATAGTTTAAAAGAAGCTTCTGCCATTGAAAAAGTAGCCCATTCTGACTTGCTCTGGACTATTGAAGATTCCGGCAACAAAAACCATATTTACGGACTGGATTTAAATGGAAAGATTGTAAAAGATATTGATATTAATAACGCCAGCAATATTGATTGGGAAGATTTAACTTCAGACCCTTCAGGAAACTTATACATCGGTGATTTTGGAAATAATAGCAAAAACCGTGATGCCTTTACTATTTATAAAATCACCGACTTAAAATCAAATAAAACAACAGCTGAAATCATCCATTTTGTGCTTCCGAAAAAAGTAAAGCCGAAAGATTTCGAAGCCTTTTTTCTATTTGATGATCATTTCTATATTTTTAGTAAAGAGAATAAATCCAGTACACTTTTAAAAGTACCAAATAAAACAGGAAAACATACTGCTAAATTGGTAACTCAATTTAATTTAAAAAGTAAACGCAAAAAAATAACTTCAGCCGATATTAGTAATGATGGTAAAACTGTAGTACTTCTAACTCATGACAGGCTATGGAAAATCACCAATTTTGAATCCGACATTTTTTTTAAAGGCACTATTGAAGTATTAACGTTTGATCATTCCTCTCAAAAAGAAGGTATCTGTTTTAAAAATAATAATACGGTTTATATCACGGACGAAAGGAATAAAAGTGAAGGAGGAAATCTATATGAATTTAAGCTTTAAACATATGATTTCTTCCTCCGTAAAATAGACATTATTTAACCTTTAATTTTAATTCCTATCCACATTAACCATTGACAGTTGGAGTTTCAATATTCATTCTTAATTTCACATAACCTGATAGCACTTTGAAATTAAACTCATGAATATTATATTGTTCTTCAGGTAAAATATCTTCCATCTTTTTGTTTAACTCTTTTATAAGGTCATCAAACTTTGATACAATTTCATCTTGGGTATAACCTAGATCTTTATCGTCCAGACGCATCATTCTTGAAGTATATACCAATAGGTTGGATTCATATGCAGCAAGCGTCTCTTCATCCATGTTCATATCCTGAACTTCCTGGTAGAACCACAATTGTATCTCCTCTTTTTCTGCCTGGGTTAATAATGTAACTTCATTATTTTCTCTTTCCTGTTGCTTTTTACTTAACGTTTGAGCACTTACATTTAAAGCTACCAGAAGTAATGTAATTGTCGATACTAATTTGATTGTTTTCATGATTTTTGTTTTTTAATTATAGTCAAAAATACTTTGCAGTATCCTGATCTAAATTAAAAACAATATTAAGCAGTAAAAATGCTAAGTAAAACGGCCTATTTGAAACCTGAGCCTAAAAAAACAATTGTTAAAATTAAACCGAACACTTATAAATTCATCCAATTCTTAACATCTGAAGCTTTGGCTTTACTTACAACAATACGCTCTGAAAACGGTGGGTTTACATTAACAATAAGCTTGCCATTAAAGTAAAACTTAATATTGGCTACAGCATTTCTATTGATTATAAATTGCCTATTGATCCTATAAAATAATTCCGGGTTCAATTCACTTTCAATATCTTCTAGTTTTTTATCTATAATATAAGATTTATTAGTGAATGTCACCCCTTTAACAATACCTGTTTCAATATAGAAATAGGCAATATCTTCTGTTTTTATTGGAAGAAGTTCATCTCTATGATGTACCAAATAAGTGGTTTTGTAAGCCTTATTTTTTGTTTGTAACAATTGCATCAAACCTTCTATTTGATTATCAACGGGCTGTTCTGATTTAGATTGACTTTTAAACTTGTTTATAGCCTCTTCTAACTCCTCCTCATTAATGGGCTTAAGCAAATAATCAATACTATTTACTTTAAAAGCCTTTATAGCATATTGATCGTAAGCCGTTGTAAATATTACAGGGGTACTTAAAGACACCTGTTCAAAAATTTCAAATGAAATACCGTCAGCCAAATGAATATCCA
This sequence comes from Alterotamlana spongicola, assembly GCF_035818475.1. Lineage (NCBI taxonomy): Bacteria > Pseudomonadati > Bacteroidota > Flavobacteriia > Flavobacteriales > Flavobacteriaceae > Alterotamlana > Alterotamlana spongicola. Next base: position 1,660,379 of record NZ_JAYMGV010000001.1, on the reverse strand, counting down.
TAAAGATTAAATCAGCTTCAGTTCCTTTTGAAAAATAATCAACAGATGATTTAACCGAATCTAAAACTGTCAATATTTCAATATTAGGATCAATAGTATTGATTAAATACGTAAGATTTTCGCTTGCTGCTATTTCGTCTTCTACAATGACAACTTTCATAGGGTTTACTTTAAAGGTAGTTTAACTTTAAACACTTGGTCTGTATCACTTATAACAATACTTTTCTTAACCAGTATTTGATAACGTTTATCTAAATTTATCAAGCCATTACCTGTACTATCAACAAAAGTGGTTCTTGGCCTGATAACATTTTCAACTATTACATAACTATCTTTTGAATATACTTTTACCAATAGTGGATTGGTTTCTGATATTTCGCTATGCTTTACCGCATTTTCCACCAATAATTGCAATGCCAGTGTTGGTAATTTTTCATTCAATAAATCATCTTCAATATTAATTTCTATTTTAAAACGATCCCTATACCTAGTTTTTATTAAATATACATAACTTTCTAAAAACTGCAATTCTTCTTTAAGTGATACTAAATCTTCGCTTCCACTTTGTAAAATATACCTATACATAAATGACAGTTTGTTTACAAACGTAGTAGCCTGCTTATTATCTCTTATTAATGAGTTTAGTGAGTTTAATGAATTGAATAAAAAATGAGGATTAATCTGGTTTTTTAAAGCTTCCAATTCATTTCTTAAACTTTGTTGTTTTAATAACTCCTTTTCAGCCAGGTTTACCTGATGTGCCATTTGAAATCTTATAATTCTTGATATAAAAACTATAATAAGCAGCACAACACCATAAACAATATATAAAATTGAGCTATCAAAATCACTCATCACTTCTCCTGTTAACTGCTCGCGAACATAAACGAATAAAGAAACTATAGAGAAATAAACCAAAAGGTTAGCCAATAGCCTAATAACACTTTTTGACCAAATACTTATTCTTGAATACAATAATTTCCAATTGGTATTAATTTGAAGTAGCCCCCAGGAATACACAAACAGAATAAGCATTCTTAATAGAATATCTTTTACAGATACGTCGGGGAAGGTGTCTGATAAACGTTCAACAACTTCATATAGTTTTAATATTCTGGGTAAATTAATTAAAAATGATATCAATAGAGCGATACCAAGAAGAATAGAAGGTTTGGTTTTTTTAAATTCCAAGATAGTTTTATTATTTATGACATAAGATATAAACAAAGTTAAGATATTTAATTATGATTTCTTTTAAACGAGAAAAGAGACTGCCTAACCCCAAAGGCAGTCTCAATTCAGAGAATTGCTATTAATCATCACGGGGTTAAAAAGATTTTTTAAATAGTGTTGTCTATTTCATAAACAATAACCTCTTCAATCTCAACAATCTCTTCTTCTGTGCCATCATTAAACACCATTTCAAACACTAGTTTTTCCTCAAAATCAATTTCTTCTTTAGAGTTTAAGCCTTGATATGGATTAAAATCCATGGGTAAATGTTGCGTTGTATCAAATCCAAAATTCACTTCTTCCTCTATTTGATATAGCTTAATATCTTCTACTTCCAGAATACTGTCTTCCTCATCTATATCTCTGAACTCAGTAGTATATCTTGCTTTTTCCATTTCATTATTTTCAAGAGTATACTGCCCTTCTATTTCAAAGTTTTTGTGTAATAATTCACCATCCTTTTTTATTCCAACAGATGTTAAAACCAAAATTGATACGCCTCCTATCATTGTTATAAATCCCGTTTTCATAATTCTTATTTTACTATTTTTTAGTTATTATTTCTCAAGCAAAAATACCTTAGAAACCTGTATTTAATGGTGCTTTTTAAGTGAAGTAACTATAAGCATAAGTGAAACTACTTCTGAATACAGTGAAGCCATTAAACCCTATACATAATAGTACATCAACCTAAATTGACACCTGAATTCTGCTTTGTAAACTTTCAACAGATAATGTTTAAATAGGGGTTAATAAAAATTGCCGAAGTGATAAATATCACTCCGGCAATTAACCAAACTAACCAATCAAAAAAACTATCTTCTATATCATATGCTTCTTATAAGAATTCTTGCTTTATTTTTTAATTTCTTATTCAAATTTACTTACAAACCTCTTATTATTTGGGATATTTTAAGTGAACCGCCCAAAAGCTTAAGTAAAACAACTTTTAAGTCAAGTGAAGCTTTTTGAACAACAGATATGTTATACCTCCTTCCATTTCCTTTTACTTAAAAAGCTAAATTTCATTCATCATTTCAACTGCCTTAGAGGTTTCAAAAAAACTGCCGAAGTAATGAATATCACTCCGGCAGTTAACCAAACTAACCAATCAAAAAAACTATTTTACTAACTCTTTCGCTATCTTCTTTGAAAAATCTTTTGACGTTACTCCAAGGGTTTCCGGGTTATCAATTTCTGTGGTAATAACAGATAATAATTGATTGTCCGCGGGTTTTGTTAAATCATAGGTCAATGTTTCCAAAATATACTTTTTCCCTTTTGATGTCACACTGGTTATTGGAGTTGAGTTTATATAAAATGAATTATAATATCCGTAAAACCCTCTACCAAAACCTCTACCGTAATACATGGGGTGCATGTGCATATAATAATCAGGACCTGTAGTATCTGTTTTTGTATATTCTTCTATGCTTTTTAGAGCGGTTAATACAACCACATCTATACCATTTGACTTTATATTCTTTTTAATTGCCTTTAATTCTTTTTGACTTAATTCCCTGGACAAACTCATTTCTGGAAAAAGTTTAAAGCTTTCTGATGCATTAATCCCATTCTCATTAAGATTTTGTACCAAATCGGTTTCAAACCTCACTCTTGCAACATGGTCATCAGCTTTTGTAATTACAAGTACATCTTTTCCATTAACCCCATGAGTTTCATCACCTTTCCATGAGTTTACCACTTGTACTGTTGAACAGTTAAATAACACTAGAACAAAGGCCAGTACTCCTATTTTTTTGAACACCTTTTTCATAATCTTTATTTTTAATTGTTAAACTTCCTGGTTTCCTTTAGATAAATAAAATGGAATCTTCATTATAATCATGTAATGAATAAACTCGTTTAGACTCATCTAAGGCTATATCTTTAATGTTTTTCCAATCTACAATGAATTGCTTTCTTAATATATCTTTAATTGTTTTCATGGCTTTATTGTTTTAATGATTTTATAATTGTTGTTATTACTTTTATTTCCTACTCAAATATACCTCCAACATGTACATAAAAATTGACTTACATGCCCGAAACGCCCAATTTTAAAGGTAAAACGGCTTAAACCCCAAGCGAATTAAACATATCTTTTACAGCCCTAACCTCAGGACATAAAAAAACCCTTTATAATTATAAAGGGCTTAACCATTTTGGTTTTTTAACTATGAAAATCTAGGCCTCCTGATTTCAATTTCGTGTCGTTCATTTCTATCATCGCGTCGTTCCCTACTATCTTCCCTTAACTCTCTATTATCCTCTGCCAGTTCTTTTTTTGTAGCTGCGATATCTTGCTTCATGGTTTCTATAAATTCTACCAACAACTTCTTATTGGTTAATGAGGCCTCCGCGTCGGAAGAACTAAAATTAAGGCCTTTTATTGATTTTAATATTGATGCCTGTTTTTCTGCCCGGGCTATTTGTTGTTCAAAATCGGCTATATCATCACGCCTGTCACGCTTATCATCGCTCTTATTTGCCTGGTCCCTTGCCATATCCCGTTTATCATCATGTCTGTCATATATCTCTCTTTTTGAATCATCTCTATTATTACGAATCTCTCTGCGATCTGACCTGATCTCAGACGAACTCTGTGCGATTTCCATCCTTGCTTTTTTGGCTTTCTCTCCACTTTGCCGGACCTCGCGCACCATATCATTTTCTATACTTTTCTTTAAAGTATTTACTTTGTTCAGGTCTTTAGACTCATAGGCACTTTTAAATAAATCCAGACTTGTCATTAAAGCCTGAAGTTCCCCAATATCGCGTTCTAGATCCTGTTTACCTTCCAAAATTTGTTTGGTATTCTGAACGCCTTCTTTTACATTTTGTGCACTAACCGCAATACTGAAAGCTATTGCAGTTAGCATTAATTTAATTGATCGTTTCATTTTTTTTGTTTTAATTTCGCCTTAAACAATACTGTCTAAGTTGGGAGCAAAACTATTTCTGAAGCCTGTTTAAAATGGCAAAAACTTAATTGAACTAACCAAATAAGGTCATAAGATGTGTTATTCCGGAACTAAACTAAACAATAGCAGCTCAACTAAAAATGAGCCCAAATCATTCAAAACTTCCTTTTTTAAGATATAAAAGCACTAACTTTACTTTCTATAATTTTTTACTAAAATGAACACGTCTTTTCAAGCCCTTATATTATTCTTAATATCTTCTTTTGCCTTAAACGCTCAGGACATTTCTAAAATTTATGAAAAGGTAAGTCCTGCAGTGGTGGCTATTATAACTAAAGAGAATACTATTGTTACCACCGCAAGTAATACCTCCGAAAGAGTATCAAGCAATGGTTTAGGTTCAGGGTTTATGGTAAGCAATCAATTAGTTATTACTGCTGCACATGTTGTACAAGCTCCTCAAAGCTTAATGGTACAGTTTGCGGATGGAGATGTTATAGCCGCTCAGGTTTTAACATCATATAAGAGTGCTGATATTGCTTTATTGGGATTATCCAGGCCTAAAGAAAATGCCACAATAGTTAAATTTGGTGATTCTGATAAGATGAAAATAGGACAACAGGTATTTGTTGTTGGCGTTCCTTTGGGTGTTGGCTTTTCATTGTCTTCAGGTTATGTTAGCGGTTTTAGAAAGCAAACCATTGGAAAAAACCCTTTTTTGAATACTGAATTCATTCAAACTGATGCTGCTATTAACCAAGGGAATTCGGGAGGACCAATGTTCAACCTTAATGGAGAGGTTGTTGGCATTGTAAGCCATATAACCACTAAATCAGGTGGTTCGGACGGCATTGGTTTTGCTTCCAGTTCTAATCTGGCCACCAGGTTATTATTAAACAATAAAATGCCCTGGTTTGGTGCAGAATTATATTCTTTAACAGGTAAACAGGCAAAAATATTCAATCTACCTCAACGAAGCGGTTTACTGGTACAACGTGTTGTTACCACTTCTATTTTTGGAAAAATGGGTGTTAGAGAAGGTGATACTGAAGTCACTATAGGACGTCAAAAACTTATTCTGGGTGGTGATATTATTTTGAGCTTTAATGGTATTAAATATGATACAACAGATGAAGCTTTAGTTAAGATAGCCGACTTTGCTAACAGTTTGAATGTGGACTCCACATTTGAAATCACTATTTTACGTGAAGGAAAAATTATGACGTTGCAATCAAAATAACACTAGTCTTAATCCTTTTTTTCTCTTGAATCATTAAATGCCAAAAACTTCTGTACTACCACCGCTGTAATAATTACAATATAAAACTGCCCGCATAAGCCCACAAACATGGCCGCCTTTTGTGCGATGGAAGTCACCGGAACAATATCTCCGTACCCTATAGTCAGCACAGTTATATAACTATAGTATAATAAGCTATCTAGTTTTCCTGAAAAGTCTGTTCCCTGAAATAGTAAACCTTTAAAAGCACCGGGGTCAGACAACTCAATACTGGAAAAAACAAAAAAAGCAATCAAGCCTAATGATACATAACCACTCATTAAGCCTACTATTACATTTTTATTAACCTCTTTAGCATTCCACACCTGCCTTATAATCTCTACAGTAACGGTAGCATAGAAAAGAAAATAAACACCGAATCCTATAAACGATAATGCATCATCATCCTTCTGCTGAACAATATTAATTGCCAGTAGTAGTAGTGACACACAAAATAAAATAATCAGCCCCCAGGTATGTATTTTCTTTTTTGAAATCAGGATAATTCCTGAAGCTATATTAAATAAGAACAATATAGGCATTAAGGTTTCCCGAAAAAATTCAATTGGAATAATTAATGACCCAAAAAGAATTAATAATTGGCTAATAAAAAATAATTCAAATCTATTTTTATATAGTTTGGACGTCATATTAATCTTCTAACAACTCGTTATTAAAATTATACGCTTTATAATTAACCTTAAATAAAATACTATAGAATGATGGAATAAAAAGCAGTGTGATCACTGTACCAAACAACAGGCCAACCATAATACTAACAGCCATTCCTTCCCACATTTCTCCGCCACTAAGGTATAAGGGTATCAGCCCTAAAACCGTAGTAAAGGTAGCTAACAAGATAGGCCTAAACCGTTGTAGGCAAGCTGCAATTACAGAATCTTGAACGGAGCGTTTTAAAGTGGTCTGCTCTACTTCTATTCTATCAATCAGGACAATGGCATTATTAATTACTATCCCGGCTAATGAGATCACCCCTAAAAAGGGCATAAAGCCAAAAGGTTCCTGAAAGGTAAGTAAGCCTATAACCACTCCAATAATACCTAACGGAATGGTTAAAGTTACCATAGCCATTTTCCTAAAAGAGTTAAATTGAATAATAAGCAATAGCAAGATTATAAAACCTGAAAGCGGTAAATATTTTAAAACGGCTCCCATGTTTTCTGCGGTATTCTCTGCATCTCCCCCTAGTTGATAGGTGTATTCTTCCGGCCATGTATTAACCTGTTCATCTAACCACGGTTTAATTTCACCGGTAATACTGGATGCATTACCTCCTTCTTTCAATTCACTGGAAACGTTTATGGTCCTATTTAAATCCAGCCTTCTGATTTTTGAATATTGCCATTGCGGAACAATAGTTGCGACCTGTAATAAAGGCACACTTTTTCCAGAATTTTGAGCAAAAATATTTAGTGTTTCTAACGATTCTAATGTTTGTTGCTGGCTAAGCTCACTTCGCATTACAATGGGTATAGACTTATCATTTTCTCTGTATTCTCCGGTTACAAAACCATCTAATACCGTTTGCAGGGATGTTGCTATGTCCTGACTTGTTACTCCTGCTACCTGAGCTCTGTTTTGATCTATATCAATAACAAACTTTTTACTTTTTGGCCCCCAATCATCTTTTACATTTTTTGTTCCGGAGATATTTGATAGTTTCAACTTAATAGATTCGGAGATCTTGGACAACTCGTCAGGGTTTGGCCCTGAAACCTTTATCTCAATAGGAGTTCCTCCTCCTCCTGAGCCTAAGGCACCAACTTTAACTTCAGCATCAGGAAATTGATTGAAACAAAATGCGTCCAGCTTATTAATCATAGCATTGTTATAAATAGCATCAGATACATTAACCAATAGGTGAGCATAACTTGAATTTGCCTCATCCGGTGTATACCCCTGGTCATATGATTCAGGACCTTTTCCTACATAGGAAGACCAATCTATAATTCCGTTAACTCTGGACTCTGAAATCTGCAGGGAATCCCGCATATAATTTTCAATATCAAGTACAATATCAGAAGTACGCTCTATTTTGGTTCCCTGTGGCAAATTAATATCTACTGTGATTAAATTTCTATCACTATCCGGAAAGAACACAAATTCTATTTTAGTAAATCCATATACAGACAGAAAAAACATAGCAAAAATACCAATGATCACTTTCCAATTATTCGCCAATGCCCAAAGAATAATATCTTTATAATACACTTTTAATGCACTAATGGTTCTATCAATAAAACTTGGTTTAACTTCAGCTTTAGGCTTAACTTTTAAGAATAGGAAACAAAATAATGTAATTACTGTTAAAGCCATGATCCATGACGACAACAACGCTATTGAAATCACCACAAATATTGGACCTACAATGTCTCCCATTATTGATTCAGCAAGATAAAAAGCAAGAAAAGCTGCTGAAGTTGTTAAGGTTGAAATTAATAATGGGGTAAGCAGCTCGCTACAGGATTCTATGGCTGCTTGTTTTGCACTTATCCCCTGATCCATTTTTACCATGACGGTTTCGGCTACTACAATGGCATTATCTACCATCATACCAAGTGCCATTATTAATGCCGCTAAGGTTACCTGATTTAAACCAATGCCCATAACCCCCATAATCATTAAAGTCATTATAACAACTATTGGAATTAAACTGGCAATGACCAACCCGGACCTGATACCCAAAAAGACCAACATAACCACAAGAACAATTACTATGGATTGCAATAAATTACCTATAAAGTTTTCAATTTTAAAATCAATATAAGTATCCATTGAAGCCAGCCTGGTGAGCTCTAATCCAACCGGAAGTTTTGTCTCCCACTTATCCATTACCAAGTCAACACCTTCTCCTAATTTGATAATATTTGCTCCCTGCTTTAAATTGACATGCAAAGAAATAGCTTCTTTACTATTAATCCTTACGCTTTGTGTAGATGGTTCTTTATACCCGTGATTCACTTTGGTTATATCACTTAAATACACCAATTGACTACCATCTCCCACAGGAATAAGCATATCTCTAATATCTTCTACCGAATTAAAATTACCTGTTGGCTCTAATATAATCCGCTCATCTTCTACATTAATTTCGCCCCCTGAGCTCAAAATATTTGTCGAGGTGATGATACTTTGCAATTTACTTGCAGATAGGTCATACTCCTTTAATTTGGCATTGTCAAACTCAACAAAAATGCGTTCCTCCTGAAAACCGCCCAACTCCACTTTTGCAGCATCTTCAAGTTTGATTAAGTCGTCTCTAATATCATCTGCATAGTCTTTCATTTCCGCATAAGAAAACCCATCTGATGTTAGCCCTATTGCAATTCCATATACTTCACCTATACCATCATCTTGTAAATCCGGATTTACATTTTGAGGAAGCCCTTGAATAGCACTTAATTTTCTTCGTAATCTATCCCAAACATCCTGTAGGTCTTGTGGTTTCACCTCATCTTTTAAGGTTACCGTAACTACAGACAGCCCTGTTCTGGATGTACTGGTCACCTTCTTTAATTCTGGTAATTCCTGTGAGGTTTTTTCAATTTTATCAGTAACCAATTGCTCTACCCGCATGGGACTGGCTCCGGGAAACTGAGAAACTATTGTAGCCACTCTAACCGTATAGGGAGGCATACTATCTCTGGGCAAAGATTGATATAACACCAAGCCCATGATAATTATAGTAGTTAGTACAGTAATTGTAATCCTATTTTTCTCTATTGAAAACTGTGTTAAATTCATTAATATCTAATTAAATTACTATAGACTATAATTTTACTTCCTGGCCATCCAATAAGGTTTGCAAACCTGCTGTGGCAATTTTTTCACCATGAGATAAACCTTCTAGGATTTGAAAGCCTTCTGAGGTTAGCGTTCCTATTTTTACATGTTGCTTTTTTACGGTTCCTAATCCATCTTTATCATTTATCAGAAACACAAAATTTCCTTTATCATCTTCTCCCACAGATTTTGCCGGTATTACCAGTACGTTTTCATTATTGACATCTTTTCCAAAATTAAATGTCACACTTGCTGCCATACCTGATCTTATCTCTGATGTGGGGTTTAGTACTTTTACCCTAACCGGATAGGTGGAGGTGCTGGCATCAATTGAAGGGGCTACTTCTGATACCTGGCCTTTAAAATCGCCTGAGCCTATAGAAGAAAACGAAATAGCTACATTCATACCTTGTTTTACATTATTAATAACACTTTCAGGTAATCCCAGGCTAATTTCCATATCGCCGCTAACATTAAGTACAGCTACTACATATCCGGCATTAACATTTTCGTTAACTTCTGCTGATATGGATGCAATGGTTCCATCTTCCGGCGCATACAAATAGCCATAGGTAATTTGGTCTTGTTGTATAGCCACTGTCCTTTTTGCTGATTGATGACTTGCCGAAGCTGTTCTAAATATGTTTTTTGCAGACTCATAATCACTCAGGGAGGAACTTCCTTTTTCATACAAGGATCTTGTTCTATCTAAATTTAACTTGCTGGTATTCATTTCTGATTCAGCACTATTTAAGGAAGAAACCGCATTTTCATAATTTAATCGTGCCTGCACATTATCCAGCTTGCCTAAAAGCTGCCCTTTTTCAACCAGTTGTCCTATTTTTATATCAAAAACAGTAACAATCCCGGCACTTCTAAAGCTTAAGTTAACCACTTTATCTGTTCTTGAAGTTCCGCTAAAAGTTCTTGATTTTTCACCACCTAAATACCCTACTTCTTGATAGCTTATTGGTTTGATGACTTTTATTTCTTCTTCTTTCTTTTTTCCACAGGATGCAACTAAGATTACAACCACTAATAGTAATAATTTAATTCTATACTTCATCTTTTTGACAGTATTTTAGTTTTGATTCAATAAAAAGGCATTAAATCGCTGAATAAATGCTTCATTTTCAGCTTCGGTGTTCAATAAAAAATAACTACCCAAATAGCGTTCTAGCTTCATAGAGCCCAATAAATAATTATAAATGGCATTGGCTTGTGACAATTGTGCATTTAAAAAATTACGTTGTGCATCTAATAGCTGGATAATATTAACCGCACCGTTAGAATAAGAGGTTTGCACCAATTCTAAACTTTCTTTAGCGGCTTCCTCTGAAATTCTTGATAGTTCTATATTAGTAATTTCATTAACAAGTTCTAAAACGGCCTCATTAATATTTCGGTCTATACTTAACTCTACATTGCTTTTGTTTAAATTTAACTGGTCTTGTTGTATATGAGCTATTTGCTTATTTATGTTTTGGCGGTTCTGTTGAAAAATAGGAAGCGATAAGCTTAAGCCCACGTTATAATCACTATCAAAGCCCAAACCTGGTGTACTACCCTCTCCCCACCTGTTAAAATGCTTATTGTATTGTGCTTGTAAAGCCAATGTTGGCACAAAACGACCTGAACTATTGAGTCTTAATACGCGTTCATTAGCTTTGATATTATAATTAAGTGATGCAAGCTCCGGAGCATTAGTTTTGGCTTCCTGAATTAAAAATTTCACAAAATAATTTCGAGCTGTAGGGTCGTCAATAAATTCTCCTAACTGTTTATAGTTATAATCTTCAAAAATGCCTTTGGTCAGTTCTACATCTTCAACATCTATTTTAGAATCCATGTCATTATTTAAGATCAAATTAAGTGCTAAAAACGACTGTTCTAATTGATTTAGAGCTTCAACAAAAGTTTGAGTATTTTGAGCCAATTCACTTTTAAAACGCAAGACATCTGTTTTTCCCGTTTGCCCTGCTTCAAAATTTTGCTTGGCTATTTCTAAGTTCCTCTTGGTTAACTCTAAATTTTGAGATTGTATTCTTGTATTAGCTTTAAGAATTAAAGCATTAAAATATGCTGTTGAGGCATCAAAAATAGCATCTAATTCTGCGGTATTATAATTTTCACGCTCTGCTTTTTCTAATTGCTTTTCTACCGTAATATTAGCATTTGCCTGTTCTGAAAACAGGTTCTGTCTCAAGGTGATATTTCCGCTGGTACTATATTCCGGATTTAACCCTCCGGACGCTTTTGCCAAATTAGGGTCTATATGAGTTCCCTGCGCCGATGCTGAAACATCAGGAAAGTAATTACTTTTAGCCGTATTAACATCTTGTGCTTTAAGGTCTATATTCTTTTTCTTTGATTGTAATGATAAGTTATTCTTTACGGTTTCATTCATTACATCTAAAAGGTTATATTTTCTTTTAGCTGATATTTCACCAAAGTTTCCCACAAAATTCGTTTGTGCTATTAAGCTGTATTTTATGGGTACATTTAAACGTTCTGCGGTATTATAATTAACTGTTAACACATCATTATTATCAATAAAGGTGGGTAGATCAGAGGCATCCACACCATTTACAATCCGTTCCACATTAAGTGCTATTCTTCTATAAAACTGGTTTAAATTCTCTTTGGCCTGATTGGTAGCCATTAAACCCAGCTGTACATCTTCTATAGTAGTTTGTGTAAATGACGGTAATTTATTATCTATAAAAAATTGAGCCAAATCTTTGATTTCAGAATCTCTAAAAAAGAAACCTCCCGTTAAATAAACCGCATCAACGCCATTCAATTTTCCCTTTATATCTTCTACAGTTTGGTAAGGCACCAACGTATAGGAAGCTCCTAAATCTGCCATGAGTTCATCAAACGTCTCATTCATAGATATTAAATCAGGTAAAAAACTTTCAACCAGAACTGCTATATTTTTAAAATCGTACAGGCTCTTAAAGGTTTCAATATCTTTCTTGTAAGACTCTGATGTTATAAGGTAATTGAAATTGTGTACCCTTGAGCTTGTTTGTGTTTCATCTAAAGTCACCAAATCACTGTTAACAGTACCAAACAATATGGTTGGCTTTTCATGAACAGTTTGCTTCCCCAGCACTAAATTACTAACAGGCCCAAACGCTATGATAATGTCTGCATCACCTGTATTTAATGCTTCATAGTTAGCCGTTACTTTATCAATATTATAATTATTTGGAGCTATATCATATGGTAAGAACTCCACCAAAGCATCTTCTCCAACTACTGCTTTTATTTCACTTTTAAGATCCTTTAAAATGGGGGCTACCTCAGCTGAATAATTATCTAAAAGAAATCCGATATTTATCTGATCTTTGTTTTGTGCAAACAAAAAATTATTACATAAAAGAATTAAAAAAAAAAGATGTTTTTTTCTCATATTAAGGGTTTAAAATGTAGCCATACTAATTTACAACATTAAATAAGAATCTCATGGTATATTTTGGGCTAAAATATTTTTAGGACGGGGCAAACTATTTTTTATCGAAAAAAAAAAAAGATTAAAAGCCAAATCCTAATTTAAATGCCAGCCTTAAACCATCATCACTATGAAAGGCTGATAAATTTAATGTCATCATATTTGCTGCATTAGCAAAAAATCCTCCGCCTATTGAAGTGTTCCAATTATCAGAATGGTGACTGGGGTCTAATAACAAGGCATCATCAACCCACACTCTACCATAATCAAATCCCCCATAAAACCCTATATATAACGGCATTAAACCTGTTTTTAACTGCCTTAAACTCAAGCGTAAATCCGTACTTTGAACAAAGGCACTTTTTCCTGTAAAACGCTCGTTTCTATATCCCCTTAAACCATTATTTGCGCCTATATTGGCGGCCTGATAAAACTCAAAATCATCTCCAAAGTTAACATGCCCCTTAAGCTTTGTGGCTAAAACCAATTGTCCGCTTGGAATTAACTTATAGTCAAAACCAAGTTCCGGAATTATATACCCAAATCCTTTAGACTTACTCATATTATTGGTGTAACCTGTTTTTACAGCAAAGAGCATCCCTAATGTTGGAAAGGCCTCATTATCTGAATTTTCAAATTGATACTTAGCGTTAATCCCATAGAAATCATCATTAAAAGCTACATTATCACCTACAAAAGCATCATTAATAAAGCGTCCTTCGGTTTTTTGAACGCCAATGGATTCATAAGTAACCCCTAGCTTAAAACTCGCACCTAATTGCCCTCTCCATATTAAAGCCGGTTCAAACCTTAACGTTTTTAATTTTACGCGATTATAATCAAGATCAACATCCAATCCGTCATCATCATCAGCTTCCGGATTTGGAGTTTGGTTACCATATCCAAAAAAGTTTATGGCATAATTGGGGCTTGTAAAGTTTGCATTGAACCCCAAGTTTAAATTACCAATAACTTTTGCTATTTCTCCGTTGTATGCCAAATCAAAACCGTTAGTGGCAAAATAATATGCCCCGGAAAAAGTATGCTGCGAACTAAAAGGATTACGCTCAAAACCATAATAAGTCAGGGTATTAACAAAACCAATTTTAAAACCATCATCAGGATTTGCTCCTAAAGTTGGCACAAAACTATTGGAACTGTTTTTTAACTTTTTATAATCATAAATATTGGTTTCGTAATCGTCCGTCAATCTTATGCTTCCATTATTGGTGATAAACTCATTTTCTTTACTCTTCTGATCGTAAATCTTAAGCTTTTTACCATTGATTATATTATATCTATCTTTATTTTGACCACCTATTAGCCGTACTTTAATAAGGTCATCACCTGTTCCATATACTTCAAACCTGTCATCATCATCCAAACCATAAACCCAGATTTCTCTGGTTTCTGCCGAGGTATAGGTGCGCTCATGAAACAAATCTGCTTTTTTGTCTTTTTTTATTCTGTATGCCGAAACTTTGGTTTGTCCGTTTTGTAACCTTTCAATATCAAACCAATCATCCTTATGGGTGCCTTTTACAACAGCATATTTATTTATATGCGTATAATAGGAATCGGATATTTTTTGAAGATTAGCACGTCTGCCAATAAGCTTTTTCCTTATGTCTGCAATCGTATTTTGATTAACTTCCGGTGGAAAATCATTAAAGGCCTCATCAATAACCTCATCCGTTAAATGATCCATAATATACCTTACCTGAGTATCCCAAACAGTTTTATCAGATTGATTTATTAAAGCCATATCCAGAGGGTAGGGTTCTAAATTAAACCATTTAGCACTTTTTAATTCAGTGTCATAACTCTGCATTAAACGCAATGCGGGTACAATTTTAGTTGCTGCACTTAATAAAGCCCCATCTGCCATAATTGAAAACGCCTGATCCCTATCTCTGGGAACCGGACGGTATATGGTTTTTCCGTTTTCTTTAAATTCTGCCCAACGCCATTGGTCTTCGTGCCTATCCCAATCGCCAATAAGCATATCAAATAAACGTGCCCTTACGTAAGCCTCTTCATCTAATACATAATCTTCATCCTTTACCAGTTTCTTTAACACATCATCGGTGCTTATAAGCTCATTGGAAAACCCAAAACTGGCCTTATCACCGTGTCCGGAATCTGTACGCTCTTCTATCATATAAAGCTCGTCTCCAAATTCACTTGCAAAGTGCCCCAAAGCATTTTGTTTCGGAACATAATACAGTACCGGATTAGTATGATATATGCCTACGGCATCAGACAACTTCCCTATGGTGAACGGTGCATATGGATGGGAACCGGTAAAGACATCCAACAATAAGCCTTCTGTATAGGTATTATTAAATTGACCTTTTATATACTGATCTTTAAATGCCACAGCCTGTAAATATTGTACAGCATTTTTTCTAAGCGCGCGCATAACATACTCCCTGCCTTGTTTGTCTTTTAAACGTAAGGATTTGGATTGATGGCCTCCGCCTTTTCTAATAACTGTTAAACCTCCTAATAAAGTGTCCAGATCTACTGTAGGAGCCATAACTTTTGTACTGAAGTCTTCACGGTATCGGTTTCCCCAAAAGAATTTATATAATCCTCCTTTTGTTGTTTCTTCTTCTGAATACACTGAAGCTACTTTTTTAGCAGGGTAAGATGACGGATAAGTAGTAAACACTTTTTTCTTATCCTCCGGAAGCACCTGTGTTTGAAAAACAATAGTATCACCTGAATAAAAACGCACATAGGATGACCCGTCTTTGAACACATCCAACCTGGCATACCCCTGAGCTCCAAACGAAAATTGCCCACCGCCCACATTACGTGTAGCATTTGTTTTTGAACCTGACCCGCTTACAATTTGCGGCAAGTTATCTTCTACAAGGTATTGCAAATTATGATCATGACCTGAAACAAAAATAGTTTTATCGTTTTCCTGAGACAGTGTAATAATACGCTTTCTAAATTCATTATAACGCTTATTTTGATCATCAACCGTAATAACACCACCTGTTTTTCTTATCAGGTTTTTTAGACTTCCCAACACTGGAAGAGGAGACATATGGTTCCCAAAAGAATATTGCCCGCCGTGAGAGCCATTGGTAAACATAGGATGATGTATAGCAATTACTGTAGTTTTTCCTCGTGCTTTTTTTATTTCCCCTTCCAGTTCATCAAAAAACTTTGCTCTGGTTTTAATTTCACAGTCATCATTGATTGTTGGATGGGTATCCCAATTGGTCATATACCATTCTGAATCTATAATGATCAAAACAACATTCTTTGCCAGATCTACTTTTTCAATTGGGCATCCGTTTTCTGGTAAAAATGTGTTTTTACCCAAAGCATCTTCTACATATTTTTCTTGTCTTTTCAGGCCTTTTAAACCATTACTATACCAATCATGATTTCCCGGAATGAAGATCACTTTTCCTTTATAATCTTTTACAGACTCTATTTGAACATTTAATTGATGTTCGGCAAATGCCCTGCCTTCTTTATCCTTTTCGGGCATCCCTTTTGGATAAATATTATCTCCTAAAAAAATAGCGGTACTGTGCTTTGAAGCTTTACTTAGTTCTTGTTTAAATGCTTTTATAGCTTCAGTTGACGTTCCTATTGGAGAGTTACCGCCATCTCCAACGAGATAAAATGAGTGTACTATATCTTTATTGGGAAACGTAGTTTCCTGATGTTTTTCATTTGTATATTGAGCTTCATATGTAGCACAAGCATTGATAAGTGTCAGGAATACTATTATAAAAGTGTATTTTAAAAACTTCATTGTGTGTTTGTTTCTATTTATAAAAATAAGAAGTAAAACCGTTTAAAAGTGCCTCAGTAAAACAAATATAATACTAAATCAGCAAGAAATGTACTGATTAACGCAGCATAGCATCAATATAACATCATGTTTTAAGGCCTAGCGATTCTCTTTTTTCTTTGTTACTGATCTTTCAGTAATTATCCTATCAATTCGGTTTCAATAACCACTTCACTTTGCAAGGTTCTGTGCACCGGACATTTTGAAGCTATTTCTTTAAGTTTTTCTTTTTGCACCTCATCTAAATCTCCAACAAATTTAAGTCGTTTTTGCAGATGATCTATACGTTTTGGCGTATCTGACTCTAACATTAAGTCATCACTATGTTTTTTAGAATAGGTGATATAAGCAAAAACTTCCTGTAAATCCCATTGTTTACGTTCAGCATACATTTTAAGTGTCATAACCGTACAAGCTGCCAATCCGGCACTTAAAAAATCATAGGGAGAAGCACCAAAATCATCTCCCCCTATACTATCTGGTTCATCCGCAATTAAATGATGTTTCTGTGTTTGAATGGTTGTTGTAAAGTTATCTTCTAGTAGATTTAAATGCGCTACTAACTGTTCACCTTTAGTCTCTAAAACAATATTGTCTTTTGGTGTAAAATAACGCTGTACCCAGGCACCAATTATATTGCCTACATAGATACTGTCTTTTGAATTTGACAATAAATGATCTGCATCATCTAAACTTACAAAACTTTTAGGGTGATGTGCATTATGATATAACTTTTGCGCATTGTCAATGCCAACAATTGTATCAAATGGGGCATGCATAATCAATAACGGTTTTCTTAGGTTTTTGGTGATTTCCGGCAGGTTGGTGCTACCAAAATCTGCTACAAATTCCTGATTGATTTTAAACGGCCTGCCACCAATATTAACTTCTACCTCTCCTTTCTCTTTAACTTCTTCAATACCGTGTGAAAACAAATGAGTGACATGACTCACTGCTGCAGGTGCACCAATAGTGGCTATGGCTTTTATATTTTCTAATTGAGATGCGGCAACAATTACTGCTGCTCCGCCTAATGAATGTCCTACAAGCAAGCCTGGTGCTTCATAATGCTGTTTCAAATAATCATTAACTGCTATTAAATCCTCTACATTTGCTGAAAAATAACTCTCTGAAAATTCACCTTCACTTCTCCCTAATCCTGTAAAGTCAAAACGAACCACTCCAAAACCATGAGATGTAAGCGACCTACTTATGTGCTTTACAGCTCCTAAAGTACTATTACACGTAAAACAATGTGCAAAAATCGCGTAATAATGAGGCTTTTCATTAGCGGGTAATTCTAAATACGCTTGTAATTTATATCCCTTTTTATTTTGAATATTAAGTTTTGTGCTTTTCATGGTTTAAATGATTTAATTTACTTTGGTCTGTATAACTTGAAAAGTGCTCTAGTAAAAATTCTAGTTTCGGGTTAATAAAACGTTCACAAAAAGGCTTTTCAGGATTGCTATAATAGTAATTGGTAATTTGTTCCCGTGAAGCTTTAAAGGCTTTAAACGGTAATACCTGTGTTATCAATTTATTCTCAAATTTATTTTGAAGACCTTCTATAATACATTCAACGTTTTGTTTTTGTTCTTTTAAAAAGACATACACTGCAGAGCGATATTTGGTCCGCATGGAATGATCTGAAGTACTTTTGTGGGTATATAAATGAATTTCGATCAAAGTTTTCAAAGCCATATCTTCCGGATTGAAATGGACAATTACGGCTTCAGAAAATGTGCTGTAGTTTTTTGTTGAAGCTACAAAACCCTGCTCCACTTTTGTTACGCCTTTCAAAGATTGAAAGACAGCCTCTGTACACCAATGACAACCGCCTCCTAGTGCTATTTTTTGTTCTAAATCCATCTACGAACTACATGACAACATGGAACAGCCTACCTTATGTCTTGCCCATTCCGGACGCTTAGCGAACCATTTTTGATATTCCGGTTGTTCTTTATAAGGCTGCTTTAAAAGCTGAAATAACTCGTCTATTAGTTTATAATCTCCTTTTTCTGCATCAGCAATAGCCAATTGCGCCATATAGTTTCGCAATACGTATTTTGGATTCACCTTATTCATACTTTCCCTTCGCTGAGAATCTGAAAAAGCCTCTTGCTCTAATCGGGCAGCATAACTTTTAAACCATTGTATCCATCTCTCTTTATTATTTCCTGTTATATCATCCGGTTTATAGAAAGCTTCATTGACAACCTGTAATCCTTCTGAAGCTTTTTCCGTTTTAAAATGGCTTAGGTTTCTAAAGAATATGGTCATATCTGTTTCTGATACATGTAAGAGGTCTTCTAAATTTTGAATTAGTGATTTATCATCTTCTCTTTCTATTTGTAATCCTAATTTAGAGCACATCATACTTAATGAGCGTGTGTCAAAATCTGTTTTATATTGATTTAAAATAGCTTCTAAAGCTGGGGCATCTTCAATTAATGGGTAAATAGCGTTTGCTAATTGAAACAAATTCCATAAACCAATATTAGGTTGATTTTCATAACGGTATCTTTTATGTTGCCTATCAGTAGTATTGGGAGTCCAGCCAAAATCATATCCTTCTAACCAGCCATAAGGCCCATAATCTATAGTTAGACCTAGAATGGACATATTATCTGTATTCATAACCCCATGTACAAAACCAACACGCTGCCAATGAATGATCATGTCTAAAGTACGTTCCGTAACTTCTTTAAAAAACCGTATGTATGTATCTTTTGAAGGTATCCCTAAATGTGAAAAATGATGTTTTATGGTAAAATCCACCAATATTTTTAAGGTTTCAATATCCTGTCGGGCAGCTAATATTTGATAATTACCAAAACGTAAAAAAGACGGTGATACCCTGCAAACAATAGCACCTTTTTCATAGGCTGCATTTCCGTCATACATAACGTCTCTCAATACCTGGTCTCCGGATAAAGCCAACGACAATGCTCTTGTGGTTGGCACTCCTAAATGATGCATAGCTTCACTACACAAATATTCGCGAATAGAAGAACGTAGTACCGCTAAACCATCTGCCGTACGTGAGTAAGGAGTTTCACCGGCT
The DNA here is from genome assembly GCF_035818475.1 of Alterotamlana spongicola. Lineage (NCBI taxonomy): Bacteria > Pseudomonadati > Bacteroidota > Flavobacteriia > Flavobacteriales > Flavobacteriaceae > Alterotamlana > Alterotamlana spongicola. Next base: position 1,640,795 of record NZ_JAYMGV010000001.1, on the reverse strand, counting down.
CCTTTTAATTGTAGTGTCCAACGTTTACCATTGTGTTCTACTTCGCATAAATTAATAGCACGTCCATCACCTAATTGACCTGCCCAGTTACCAAATTGATGCCCGCCATAACACATGGCATAAGGTTTTGTTCCAGGTAACACCACATTACCTGTAAAGGCCTTTAAAAAAACATCACTTTCACCATCTGCTTTGGTCAAGCCTAAATTTTCAAGCATATCGTCAGAAACATGAATAAGTTCAGGCTTTGTTGTTTTTTTAGGCGTAACAAAAGAAAAGCAGGCTTCTGAAACCTGCCGCCTTGTATTCAAGGTCACAGGGTCGGCCGGTAATTCTTTATTAAATATGTCTTTTATCTTAAGCTTCATACTAATTTTTCAATCCATTTTTTTAAATCGCTTTCCGATGGATTTCTTAATCTTCTCTCTCCAATGGTTATGGTTGGAAAATTAAGCTTTCTGCTTTCGTAAAGATTTCGCAATGCCTCGGCATTGGCCTTACTAGTCTCAACATCTAAAAATGTATATTTTAAGTTCAAATCGTCTAAAATCCTTTTATAGTACTGTGTCTTGTGGCACCTTTCTGCCCCATAAACCTTAATATTAGTTTCCATAGTTTACATGGTTTTAAGCAAATCAATTGCGGCATCAGGATTTAAATGAAAATCTGAAAATACCACATTGTCATGCTTATCTATAAACAGGAACCAGGGTGTCCCACCTGTTTGGTAGTTCTTCATGATGTTAGAAATGGATTTTCCATCATCTCCCGCATCATGTCCAAAGGGAATGTGTAATCCATATTGCTTTTGGGTCTTAAAAAGCTTATCATACGTATTCTCATGATGACCTTCAAAAACAGTCTGAACAGCTAAAAAAACGACATGCTTATTCTCTTTTAAAGCATCTACCATTTTTTTAAGATCGGGCAAGCCTTTCTTATGGCAACCTGGACACCAACTTTGAAAACAATACACCACTTTAAATTGGCCTTTAAAATCTGAAAGTTTTATCGGTTTTGTCTTAGCTCCATGAGCGTCAATCCAATCTTTAACTTCAAATTCGGGCGCTTTAAATACATTTGGATGTTTTAATTGATCAGACATATAATTGTCCCTTTCTTTAAATTTAATCTTCATCTTACTTTAACTTATCTGCATGGAGCTTTCTAAGTTTTGCCAGCTTCGGAGAAATCACAAAATTACAATAGCCTTGCGTTTGATTATTTCGGTAATAATCCTGATGATAATCTTCTGCCTCATAAAACACATGTAATGCAGTGATTTCAGTAACTATAGGATTTTCATAATATGGTGCTACTTCTTTTAACACCGATTCAGCTATTTCCTTTTGTGTCTCATTATGATAATACACAACCGAACGGTATTGGGTACCTCTATCTGCTCCCTGCCTGTTTAAGGTTGTTGGATCATGAGTGGTCATAAAAATGACTAACAGATCTTTATAAGATACGGTATTTGCATCATAAGTAACCTGTATGACTTCGGCATGTCCGGTTAATCCGGAACAGACCTCTCTATAGGTTGGTTTACCCGGAGCATTACCTCCGGAATATCCGGACACCACATTTTCAATACCTTTTATTTCCTGAAATATAGCTTCGGTACACCAAAAACAACCACCTCCAAATGTGGCTATTTCTATTTTTTTAGTTGTCATGAGCAGCCTCCTTTTCTAATACCATAGCTTCTGAATTGATGCAATAACGTAGCCCGCTAGGTTCTGGTCCATCCGGGAACACATGTCCTAAATGTGCATCACAGGTATTACACATCACCTCTACGCGCACCATACCAAATGCGGTATCTTTTTCGTATTTAATGGCATTTTCATGAATAGGCTGTGTAAAACTGGGCCACCCTGTACCTGAGCTGAATTTTATAGTAGAATCAAACAATGGTGTATTGCAGCATACACAATTGTACTTACCTTCATCATAAGTACTGCAAAGTTGTCCGCTATGCGGACGTTCTGTACCTTTTAACCTTGTAATTCTAAACTGCTCCGGGGTTAATTGTGCTTTCCAGTCTGCTTCCGTTTTTTCAACACGTTTATCCGGTATTGGATTTCCTTTTACTGAAAAGTTGATTACGTCTTTCCATGTTAGCATAATAGGGTTCCCTTTCTTTTTTTAGTTATTATAATATGCTTTTTTCAACCTAAAGGTAGTCGAAATTTTATTGAAAAGCTTACTTGAACACCGTTTTAAGCCTTTATGACAGGAATGATAAAATTTATGACAAATTATACCGTTCTTATATCTAAAATCTATTTTCTTAAAGTTTAGTACTTTTACTCATATAAACTGAATCAACTTATGGACAAACTTATTGTTGAAACTGAAAAATTTACAACTAATTTATTAAATGAAAAATTAGATGCTTCTTTTCTATACCATAACCTGACGCACACACAACGTGTTGTAGAAAAAGCTATATTATTGGCTGAGCAATCCGGTTTAAGTGATTCAGACAAAAGCATCCTGACCTTAGCCACATGGCTTCATGATACCGGCTATACTAAAGGTATAAAAAATCACGAAGAAGAAAGCGTTAGTATTGCCAAGTCCTTTTTGAGTGATAAAAAATGTAGTGTATCTGACATTGAGGCCATTTGTAATTTGATCATGGCTACTAAAATGGAGCACACTCCTCAAAATCAATTAGAAAAAATAATAAGGGATGCTGATTGCTCCCATATAGGCAGTAAAACTTATATTGAAGTTTCCGAACTCCTTAAAAAAGAATGGGAATTAACCTGTGACAAGCACCTTACCGAATCTGAATGGTTAGATGAAAATATAAACTTTCTATCCACCAAGCATCGTTTTCATACTACGGAAGCAGCTTTAAATTGGGACAAACGCAAGAGTAAAAATATTTCAGAACTATTAAAGGCTAAAAAAAAGCTTGATACTGAAAACAAAAAACTCAGGCAAAAAAAGGACGAGTTAAGTTTTAAAAAAAATAAGATCGCTGTTCCTGAACGCGGTATTGAAACCATGTTTAGGGTGACCTTAAAAAATCATATTGTTCTCAGTAATATAGCGGACACAAAAGCCAATATCCTATTATCTGTAAATGCTATTATTGTGTCATTGGTTTTGGCAAACCTGATCCCTAAGCTGGATAATCCTTCCAATCGCTACCTTATAGTTCCTACCGTTATTTTTGTTTTGGTAACGGTTGCCTCTATTATTTTATCTGTTTTGGCAACGCGTCCAAATGTTACCAGTGGGAAATTTACCAAAGCTGATGTAGCTAATAAAAAAGTAAATTTATTGTTCTTTGGTAATTTCCATAAAATGAGCCTTAATGATTTTGAATGGGCTATGGGGGAAATGATGCAAGACAGGGATTACCTGTATTCTTCTATGAAAAAAGACCTATATTTCCTGGGGCTGGTCCTGGATAAAAAATACAAAATCCTCAGAATTACCTATTCTGTTTTTATGATAGGTATTATTATAAGCGTTATTGCTTTTGCAATTGCCTTTCAGTATTCCGGCGTTTACTAAGCTTTAAGCTCTTTCATTAAATCATCATAAGTATAAAAGGATTTGTCATCTTCATTCTTATGATAGAGCACGCTTACACGAATTGCTTTTAACCCTGTTACTGCTTGTAAATCCTGTAATTCTACTATTTCCACATCGGTATCTAAATAATGTTTAGACTGTAAGAATTTAATATAACGCAGATATTCTAGTTCATCTTGTTTTTGTGAATACACTATACTTATTTTTCCTTTTTGTGTAATCCTTTGATTGGTTCCTTTTATAAACGCCTTATCTACACGCTTTTTTACAATTTCATAACGTGCGTTATAAGTTCCATCAACATCAAATTGTTTTTCATCCATTCTAAAACTTATAGAAAGTGGCTGATTAAAAACCAAGACCATTGAGGCTACATCAAGTGCCACGGGGAAATCTGACTGCATTTGATAATAGGCATTTTCCATTTCACACATGATCTGTAATTGCCATAATCTTAAATTGTATAGATAAATAGGGTTAAAACTATTCTCTTTTGTTATAGATTCTCCTATATACATATTATGCTCAACACCATCAGTTTTAAAACGCTCAAAATAATGAGGGTACATAGCTTGCGCATCTGTTTGTTTTTTATCTAAAAGTGAAGCCATTTCTTTATTGATCATGGTAATGGTATCATCATAATCTTTTCTATAACGGTATAACATATTTACCTTATCATCTATGATATCATAATACGCTTCAATAGTTTCTTTTAAAGCTTCTATAGTATTAAGATGTGATAGTGCCGGTTCAATATCCTGTTTAAAAAACTCTGAAATCTGCTGCTCACTATCCACTTGAAATTGTTCTTCCAAGCCCTTTTGATAATCATCTATTTGATGTATAAACTGCTCATATATGGGAAGCGTATTAATTTGAAGTGCCTTTTCAAAAATGTTTTTAGCTGCTTTAAGCTGTAGTGTTAAGTCTTGAAAAGTGGCTCTGTTTCTTGCTTCAGAAGATCCTTTAATATCAATTTGCCCGAATAACGGATACACATTATCAAAAGTTATGGTCTTGAAACTAGGCTCCAATCCTTTCATTTTTGCTTTAATAAACCTTTCGGCTTCTTTAGCAAAACGCCATTTTACACTAGGGTGAATGGAGGTACACTCTTTTTGAATAATAGCTTCAATTAAATTCTCTTCTTCGGTTTTTGAACGCTTAATTGTCGATACTATAAACGGCATTATATCACCCAATTTATTAGCATTGATACTGTTTAGCACCTGAGGTTTTTGTGATACAATTTCAAGAATTCCCATCAAGCCATCTTCATTTGCTATGGGAGCAAGTATGGCACTTTTAATACCCTGTTTATGCAAGCTTGCAATTTGTGGCGCACAGGATTTGGCCTTTTCCAGTACCTTATCTACATCTGATATAGACAAATACTTATGCTCTTTTAATAACTTGTTATAAGACCAATCACATAATGCTGTTGAGCAATTATTACTTTCATGGTCTCCCAAAAGAAAACTTTCCACCCCTTCTCCATAAAAACGGTTAAAGGTATTCTCTTCTTCGTTGTATATAGAAACTCCTACTTTTATATCATTTATACCCAATAACGACCTGAAAACTTTATGAAAATCTTCCATAAATTCAGCACCCTTTTTAGTGCTTTCTCCTATAAGACTGGACTTGATATTAGATATGGATTGATCATCTGTAACATCAAACATATTTGAAATCACAAAACCATTAAACACATAACTATTTGGTGGAAACTTTTCTTTCCACAGGTCTATATTATCAAAGCTATCCAATAACTCATCATAATCTGCCTGAGTTATCTTTTTTGCTTTTTCAGTTGGTGTAATTTCACAAAAATCGGCATTATATAATATTTTATAATAGCGGAGTATTCCATTTGCATCCGGTATCTCGTAATAAAATGGCCTTTTAAAATTTAAACTGTAACCATAACAAAACCCTAAAATAATTGTACACGCTATAATATAGGTGTCATCTTCGGGCATATTTTTAATTTGAAGCTCAAAGTCATCTCCTGCATTTTTAATAATATTTTTAAAACGTTCTGATGTATTGAAAGTCAGATTGTGAAATGGAACCGAAGCTGTCTTGATTTCATTCTTTGTTAAAAGTGGTGTAAAAGTATCCTGAAGAATAACACTTATTTCCTGTTCTCTTTTCTTAAATACTGAAACATCCTCAAAACCGTCTCGTAGTTCTGGATAATCACTTGCTATTTTTAAAATGCTTTTAGCTTTTGCTGCAATAAACTGGTCTTTACTCTTTGCCAGGGTTTCGTATTCCTCAAAAAGTTTATTAAAACTTATTTTGAGCTGCAAAGGTGATTCTATATTATCATTGATATCCATAATATTATGCGCTTACCATACAAATTTACAAATAATTGGTTTAGTCGTTATTAACTAGACTTCTTGACAACTAAAATGTTACATTAAAAACGTTTTAATTTCATTAAACCTTCTGCTTTCCAAGCGCCCGTAAAATAAAGAAAGCTTCCCTGATCTCGAGAAGCTTTCAGCGCTATTAATCTGTTTTAAACAAACTAACAATTCATATGACGTCATCTTACTGTTGTTTCTCCAGCAATACGATGTTAAACTCAGAGTTTAAAGTCACTTTTCCGTTTTTAACTTTAACAGGAGTACTAGAGTATGTGTCATATAACTGATCTCCGTTTTTAAATACTTCAGAAACGTTAAGTACTTTTTTTCCTATTGGTAAATCCAAACCTATAATGACCTGATCTTTATAATTTTCTTTGGAAAAACGCCTGCAAAACACATAAGGGTCTGCTGTTAGCATTTGGTGCGTTCCGGCTCCTACTGCAGGGTGGTTTATTCTAAATTGCCCTAATTTTTGCCAATGCTCTAAAATATTTTTTGTTTTTGTATTGTTTTTAATAGCATCCCAATTCATAAATGAACGTAATGTGGCATCTCCCTGTGTATCTTCAATAACTAAAGAACGTGCAGACTCATCACCATAAAATACTTGTGAGGTTCCCGGACATAACAATAGTTTTGTAGCTGTTTCAAAAGGTTTTTCTCTTTCTGCATCAAAGGGTTGACCATCGTCATGAGAGCTCAAATAGTTCATCACACCATAGCCTTTTAAATCTGAATTCAAGATATCTGAATACCGTTTAAACATGACTTCTTTAGTCTGTTGAGCTGCATTCCATTTAGACTCAAAATTTATAAGACTATTAAAAGCATTATCAAAATAATTCACCTTTTTATCGCCAAAGTCAAATGCTTTTTTAGCGCTTATTCCATAGTTATATACCTCTCCAACCAGATAAAAGTCATTATCATCTAAAACCTTATTAGGGTTATTCTTTTTAAATTCTGAAAACGTGTAGTCACACTCCTTTCTAAACTCCTGCCACACTGATTCTTCTACATGCTTAACCGTATCTACCCGGTAACCGTCAATTCCGAATTCTAAAATATAATCGCTAAGCCATTTCATGATATAGAAACGCGGCGCTCTTGGGTGGCCTGTTCGTTCAAAAAAGGCGTTTAACTCTGAAACTTCCTGCTCATATCGACCTTCACGCTTCCATTTTTCAACCAATTGTGGTGGTAATTGAACAGCTTCATTGCTTTCTGTTTTTATATCCGGGAGGTTCTTAACCAATGTGCAGGTAATGGTATTTTCATAAGACTTGTAGTCACATTGAGGTGCTGTGCGCACCCATTCTTCAGGCCATAATGCATCCTGTTCAGTAACCGGCCCCGTATGATTGATAACAGCATCCAATAAAATACGTATGCCTTTTTTATGTGCTTGCTCGACCAATTCTTTCAGATCTGCTTTTGTTCCAAAATTAGGGTCTAAATTTGTCCAATCACTGGTCCAATATCCATGAAACCCATAAGTTAAACCGGTTCCTTCATCTGTTCCTCCATGAATTTGTTCCACTATAGGAGTCATCCAAATGGCATTGATTCCCAGCTCCGTAAAATAACCTGCTTTGATTTTTTGGGTTATACCTTTTATATCTCCACCTTCAAACCCCCGAAGCTTTCCGGTTTCCAGGTTTCTGTTAAAATTAATGTCATTTGATGTGTCTCCGTTATTAAACCGATCTGTCAATAAAAAGTATACATTTGCCGCTTCCCAAATAAAAGGAACCTCTATGTTTTTATTTAATACCTGAGTTTCTTTTTTGCAACCCGTTAGTGTTACAACTACTAATATTAAAACTAAGATTTGTTTCATACTTTATTGAATGTTTAATATAAATGACTCTAAAGGTTCTATCTTAATATTTGCTTTCCCCACCCCGTTTTCAACAATTAACTCTGATTTAAATTGTTTGTACAATTGGTCTTGAACTTTATAACTACCATCTTTTAAACCCAAAGCACGGATCGCCTTCTCTGGAACTTGCAATTCAAATTCAAATCCTTTTTCTGTCTCAAAATTTGAAACAACAATCAGTTTCTCATTTTCACTCCAGCGTACAAACGACAGTAGTTTATCTGTATAATTTTCAGTATGCTGTCTATTATACAAATGTATATCAGCATAGCTTCCTGCTAAGGCAGTACTGCTAATGGTAAAGTTTAACAGGCGACTATAGAAATCTCTTAAGTGCTTTTCTTCATTTGTTAATTGCCCGCCATCAAACTGTTTATTATTTACCCAACGTTGATGTGCAGGTACACCAACATAATCAAAAATGGAGGTTCTAGATGGCGACCCAAAACCTGGTTCGTCCGAACCGTCTTCACCTACTTCCTGCCCAAAATAAATCATAGTTGGCGCTGTAGTTGATGTTGCCGAAACTACCATTGCCGGCTTTCCTTTTTGAGCGCTTCCGGCAAACTCCGGACTTGCTATACGCTGTTCATCATGATTTTCCAGAAAATGTAACATATGATGCTCAATATCTTTCAAGTCATCAAGAATAGGTGGAATATGATCTGTTTTTCCATGTCCCTGCATGACATGTTTTATAGTATCATATAGTTGGACCTTATCATACAGGTAATCCATTTTCCCTTTTTTAATATAATCTCTATACAGGCTTGGATTATATACTTCAGCCAATAAAAAGGCTTCCGGGTTTGTTGTTTTTATAGAAGAGTTCATGTAGCTCCAAAACTCCACCGGAACCATTTCAGCCATATCATAACGAAATCCATCAACGCCCATATCTAACCAATACAGCGTAATATCTCTAAATTTTACCCATGAGTTTGGTACCGTCTTTCCTTTCCAAAACTCAAAATGTGCTTTATGCGCTTTATTTTCAAAGCCCTCAGGCAATTCATTAAATTCTTTTTTTCCTTCCGGTGAAATACCATAATTTACTTTAACTGTTTCATACCAGTCTCCCATATTTGGTTTTGATTTCCGTGACCCATTTCCAGTCCACTTTGCCGGGGTTTCGTCAAACTTGCCATCAATTAACGGATGTTTTTCACCTCCTAGAGGGAAATAGCCCCCTTCCCAGTCTGGTAGTTTAAAAGATTCGTTAGGATTATAATAAAAATTATTATTTACATGATAGGCCACTGAAGTATTATCATCTTCACCAAAATCATGCAGTCCTTTTGGTTTTGAAATACTTGTGTAATTACGCGCTACATGATTAGGAACTATATCTATGATCACTTTTAATCCGGCATCATGAGTACGCTTTATTAAAGCCTGAAATTCTTCCAAACGTTTTTCAACATTTACTGCTAAATCCGGATTTACATTGTAATAATCTTTAACCGCATAAGGTGACCCTGCACGGCCTTTTACCACTTCCGGATCATCATTAGAAATGCCATATTTTGTATAATCTCTTATGACATCATGATGCGGCACACCGGTATACCAAATATGTGTAACTCCCAGGTCTTTGATTTCTTTTAAAGCTTTTTCTGTAAAGTCATTGAATTTACCAACACCATTCTCCTCAATAGTTCCCCAAGGCTTATTAGTTGTATTTGTGTTACCAAACAAGCGTGTAAACACTTGATAAATTACTTCCTTTTTCTTTATGGGTTTAACTTCTTCAACTGGGTTTCTAACCTGTTCTTTTTTTTGATTGCAACTAAAACCAAATAATAAGCATACTATGATGATATATTTTATTAACTTCATTTTACGTATTAACTAATGGGTTATAAAACTGAATTTGACATATTATTATTTTCTTAATAAAAACATTAAGGGGATATCTAATCGCTGGTTCCAGGCATTTTCAGAATGATCCGTTCCTTCAAACTTTAAATTTTTAAAATTAGCCTCTGTATAGCCTTTCTCCTTTAATATCTCATCTACTTTAGGTGCATATTGCGGGTAATGTGCATCCAAGGTTTCTGTACCATAGTCAAAGTACATCTTATGTGTATTTGAATCCGGCAAATGTGTTTTCATATACTTAAAAATGGCATCCGGAAATGGATTATTTTCTATTGGTGTAGCGCCCGGCCAATGCGTGGAAATACATGCAGCGCCACTAAAAACGTTTGGGTATTCGCAAATAGCGTACATGCTCATAAGCCCTCCCATACTTGACCCCATAACATAAGTATTAGCTTTGTTCCTATACACAGAGAACTCAGAGTTCACCATGGGCATTAATTCTTCTACTAAAAATTTAAGATAGTTATCACCATAAAACTCAATATTTTTATTAGTTTCAACAGCTAATGCCCTTAATCTATCTTTTTCTTTTTTTTCCAGGTTGTCAAATGCTTTTTGCGGAAATAAATCCTGCCACCTTATTTCAGAGATATTATGAATACCTACCACAATAAAATCTTTAGTCTTTCCTTCATTTATTAATTTGGAAGCCCATTCGTCAACTTTCCATTCTTGCTTATTCCATGTAGAGGTTGCATCAAATAGCATTTGCCCGTCATGCATATATAAAACGGCATACTTTTTTTCTTCTGAATAATCTTCGGGCAACCAAACATCAACTGGCCGAGACTGAATATATTTTGAAGGATAAGCTTCTAACCGCATTAAGGTTCCACTGGAAAGTTTAGCTTTTGGATAGGGTTGAAATGTGTTTGATGTTTCTAAACCGAACAACCATTTAATGGAGGTTTTAAATTCATTTTTCCAGAACACTTCACTATGGGTGCCTCCGGGAACCAATCTTTTTTTGAATTGTGCTTTACTAAATCCATTGTTCGCTAGAAGGGTTATCATAGTTTCAACATTTTGAACCATATCGCTGCCTTCTTTTTCTCCTGCTAAAAAATAGACTCTTAAACCGTTTGCATTTGACAAACGGTTTTCAGTGAACGTAAAAATAGCTTTGGAATACCAAAAAGAGGGAGAAAACACCCCTGACAAACCAAACACATCTGGTCTTTCAAAAGCAGCATAATGCGCAAATAACCCTCCCATAGAGGATCCCATTACTGCCGTGCTTTCGGGATTGGTCTTTGTTCTGAAATTTTTATCAATTTCAGGCTTAAGTGTATTTACTATAAAATCCAAATATAATTTGGCCTCGCCTTTACCATGTTTTTCAGAATCCCAGGCAGAATATTCATGTATACGTTTTTCAGCTCCATGATCAATAGCCACAACTATAAGTCCGAATCCGGACTCCTCATACAATTCATCCAAAGTTTCGTCAACTTCCCATTCGCCACTATAAGATGTTTTAGCATCAAATACATTTTGTCCATCCTGAATGTATAGAACGGGATAAGTTTTTGAAGACGCTTCGTAATCAGGCGGTAAATAGACACTTATCTTTCGGGTTCTGCCTAATTGAGGAATGGCAAAATCTGTTGCATACACCTTAACCTGTTTTGAAGCTGTTGATGGCTTATCAGCATCATTATCTGTATTCCATTTTACAATATTAACCTCAACCGTTTCACTTTGGCTTTCAAAAGTATAGGTTCTGTTTTCAATCGGGTTATTGTTTAAAGCACATTCTACAGAACCCCAATCGCCTTTGGTAAATTTAAAGCTTATGGCCTCTCGATATTTTGGGATAGAAATACGGTAGTGTCCATCTTCTTTTTTTAGTTTGAATTGTGAACGTCCGCCTGACCAGCCCTCAAAATCTCCTGATATAAACACATCGTCATCAAAATCATGTCCTTCAGGTAATTTATTAACAATAAATGTTACGACTTCATCACCTAACACCGGATTATCATTATCCTTCTTTTTATCTAAACATGAAAAGCAAAGCAAAGGAATAGCCCATAATGCAAGCCATTTTTGTATGTTATCAAAGCGGTTTATCAATCTAATTTTGTTGTTAGAACCAAACTTCCTTTTTTAGATAATTCTAAAGCTTCTCCCCAAACTAATTCAGATGAAGTAATAAGATTCTTTAATGTTTTACCTGTTAAGCCTACCTCTTCAAATCGGTCTAAATCTAATTTAACCGGGGCTTCATTTTTATTCATTATATGAACTACCGTTTCATCTTCAAGTATTCTAAATAGCACATAAATACCATTTTCCGGAGCAAAATGAATTGTTTTACCTTCATGGATGGCTTTACTGGTTTTTCTATAGTTCAGAACCTTCTTAAGAAAAGACTGCATATCCTTTTGATCAGCTGTTAAGCCTTCTCCTTTAAATGCATTGACTTTATCCCCTGCCCATCCACCGGGAAAATCGGTGCGAATTACTCCATGATCACCCGGTTTATCAAAATCGTGCATTAATATTTCTGTACCATAGTATATTTGCGGAATACGTGGTAACAACAAGATATAGCTTAATGCCATTTTTGTATTAGCTATATCTCCGTGTAGCTGCGTAAAAATGCGACTCATATCATGATTATCCGGAAAAATCATAATATCTTTTGGACTCACGTAAGCAAAATCATTAGCTAAACTTCTATAAATTTCAATCAACCCTGTACTCCAGTCCTCTTCTTCATTTAAACCTTTCACAATTTTATCTTGCATTGCAAAATCCATTGGTGATTTTAAATTGGAATTATAACCATCTTTGTTTGGATGTCCCTGCTGCCAATATGCAATTAACAATGGATTAGTAGACCACTCTTCGCCAACAATATTGAAGTTAGGGTATTCGTTCATAATTTCACCTGCCCAACGGCTCATAAAATCTTTATCCGGATATGGATACGTATCCTGACGAATCCCTCCCAATTGTGATGTTTCAATCCACCAAATACTATTTTGAATTAAATATTTAGCCATAAAAGGATTACGCTGGTTTAAGTCTGGCATTCCTGAAACAAACCACCCTTGCGTCATACTATTTTTATCTATTTCAGAAGCATATGCATCTTGATTGGTTGTCCTTCTGTGATTGGTATTGATATTTGTAGAATTATTCCAATTTGCTTTATGCTTCACATAATTATCCTGAAGGTTTACCCAATCCTTAAATGGTAAATCTTTCATCCACCAATGTTCTAAACCACAATGATTTGCTACCTGGTCCATAATGAGTTTCATCCCTTTTTCGGATAGTTTAGAGGACAATTGATTGTAATCTTCCAGGGTTCCGAAACGCGGGTCTATTTCATAAAAATCTGTCATAGCATAACCATGATAGGACCCTTTTGGCATATCATTAGTTAATAACGGACAAGGCCAAATTGCGGTAAAACCTAAATCTTCAATATAGTCCAAATGATTTGTAATACCCCTAATATCCCCTCCATGGCGTGCGTAGCCATCTGTTCTATCAATTGTTTTTTCATTAAGGGTTTCTACAATATCATTTTCCGGGTTTGCGTTAGCAAACCTATCAGGTGTTATTAGATAAATAGCGTCGCTACTATCAAAACCTATGTAATCTTCAGCTGGTTTTTCTCTTGATTTTAACTCATAGGTATAAACCAAATCCTCCTTACCTTCTTGCTTAAAAACAATATTGAATTTACCGGCTTTTGCTGTTTCATCAATATTAAGGTCTATAAACAAGTAGTTTGGACTATCTGCCTGATGTACTTTTTCTACAGTAATTCCCGGATATGAGATTTCAGGAGTTGTTTTTGAAATCTCAAGATGATTTACCAAAAGTTGTAGTGTAGAATTTTTAAAACCTACCCACCAATTTGGTGGTTCCACACGTAAAATGTCATGCTTTTCAGCTATTGAAGATTGAGCTTCTACTTCTTCTGATGCCATTTCTTGCTGTTTTTTACAAGATAAATTTAAAGCTAATACACATAGTAGTCCAATTAAAAACAACGGATTACTTTTAGTTTGTCTTTTAAAATGATAATTCATAACTCTATTTTTTAAATTTATTACAGCACAAAAAAGCTTTAAGCAGTTCTCTTTTATTTAGCTTCCTTGATACTTATGGCATATCCTCCGCCTGGTACAGATAGTTGTGACAATTTAGATTTACTGGTCACCTTTTTAGTTTTAATTGTATAGGCCTGTGGGTTAGTTTTATAATGGGCATCTTTGGCATCTGCATAAATTGTTGCCACATATTTTTTGCCCTTTTCCAAGAAATCTAATTTGATATTTGATGTTCTTGCTTCATTACCATTAACATTACCAATAAACCAATTATCAGTTCCTTTTTCTTTACGTGCCACAGTAATATAATATCCTGGTTCGGCTTCTAAATATATACTCTCATCCCAATCTATGGCTACATCTTTTATAAATTGAAACGCATCCATAAATTGCTCGTAGTGTTCTGGTAAATCGGCCGCCATTTGCAATGGGCTATACATAGTAACATATAAAGCCAATTGATTTGCTATAGTACTATTTACATGAGAATTATTATCCGGATTAAGCTTGCTGATATCCATTTCAAAAATACCTGGCGTATAATCCATAGGCCCTCCTATTAACCTTGTAAATGGTAAAACGGTAACATGATTGGGTTTTGAGCCTCCAAATGCCTGATATTCTGTTCCTCTTGCTGACTCGTTTCCTATTAAGTTAGGATAAGTTCTACAGATTCCCGTAGGGCGTACCGCTTCATGTGCATTAACCATTATTTTATAGTCAGCCGCTTTTTCTATGGCATATTGATAATGATTGACTATCCACTGATTATAATGGTTCTCACCTCGTGGTAATATATCACCAACATAACCACTTTTAACAGCATCATATCCATTGTCTTTCATAAACTGGTACGCTTTGTCCATATGACGTTCATAATTACGTACTGAAGCTGAGCTTTCATGATGCATCATCATTTTTACACCCTTAGATTTTGCATAAGCGTGAATTTCGTCTACATCAAAATCTGGGTATGGTGTTACAAAATCAAAAACATAATCTTTATGTTGTCCATACCAATCTTCCCAACCTTCATTCCAGCCTTCAACTAAAACAGCATCAAACCCATGTTCTGAAGCAAAGTCTATATATCGTTTTACCTTGGTATTATTTGCAGCATGTGTTCCGTTGGGTTTTAATTTAGAATAATCTGTTACACCTAATTGTACAGCAGATACTTCATTGGTATAAGACCATGAACTTTTACCTGTGATCATTTCCCACCAAACACCAATATATTTAACCGGTTTGATCCATGAGGTATCTTCAATTTCACATGGGTCATTTAAATTCAAGGTCATTTTTGAAGCTAAAATATCACGTGCATCATCACTTACCATAATAGTTCTCCACGGTGAATTTGCTGGGGCTTGCATATACCCTTTATATCCGTTTGCATCTGGAGTTAACCACGATTCAAAAATCATATTTTCATCATCCAAATTTAAATGCATACAGGAATAATTGATCAATGCAGCTTCATGTAAATTGATATATATATCATCAGCTGTTTTCATCATTAATGAGGTTTGAACTCCAGTGGGTGAAAACGATTTTTGAGATAAGTTTTCAGTCATCGCTTTTGTTGAAAGCCCTTTGATCTCTGATAGTTTAGATTCGGTATAATCATATTCTTGTGTATCATAATCTCCAGGAATCCAAAATGCCGTATGATCGCCTGTCATGGCAAACTGTGTCTTTTCTTCTTTAATTACAAAATACACCAGGTTTTTTTGTTCTGGAAATTCATATCGAAAACCTAATCCTTCGTTAAACATTCTAAAGCGAATATTGATAATTCTATCCGTTTCATTTTGTTTTAAGCTAACCATTAATTCATTATAATGATTGCGAATGCTTTGTACCTCGCCCCAAACCGGTTCCCAGGTCTCATCGAAAGTTGATTCTTCGGTTTTTAGAATAGAAAAATCATTATGTAATGATTTTTCATCATCCTTCAATTCAAGACCTAAACTACTGGTTTTAATAATAGCGTTACTTTTATAAGATAGCTGATATGTTGGTGTGCCATCTTTTCTTAAAGAAAATTGCATTATTAATTCACCATTAGGTGATTTTAATTCTTGTGAATGCGCTAAATTTAAAGTTGAAAATAAAACGGCTAAGGTTAATATATATATGGACTTCATCTTTGTTAAGTATTAATATTTATGAAACTAAACTAGTTTGCTTTTTGCAATTGCTTTTGTTTAAGCAATACAGGTTCATCATTCACGAGTATTTCTAAATCATCTCCTTTTACCAGTTCAAAATTTGTTTGATTTTGAGCAACATTTACTTTTATAATATGATCTCTAAAATTTATTTTAAACGAATAGGCTTGCCACTGTTTTGGTATCTTAGGCGTAAATGAGAGTTTACCTTTTTTTATGCGCATCCCTCCAAACCCTTCAACTATACTCATCCAGGTACCTGCCATTGAGGTAATATGCAATCCTTCATGCACTTCATGATTATAATCATCCAGGTCTAATCTTGAGGTTCGTAAATAAAAGGTATACGCCTGCTCCATTCTGTCAAGTTTAGCGGCCTGTATACTATGTACACAGGGAGACAATGAACTTTCATGCACGGTAAATGGTTCGTAGAAATCAAAATGACGTTTTAACTCATCATCTGTAAAATCATCTTCAAAGAAATAAAACCCCTGTAAAATATCTGCTTGTTTGATATACGGGGAGCGCAAGATCCTGTCCCAGCTCCATTTTTGATTTATGGGCCTTGCTGACTTTGGTAAGTCTTTAACGGTTATAAGTTCTTTATCTAAAAAGCCATCCTGCTGTAAAAACACATGATGCTTTTGTGAATATGGGAAATACATGTTATCAGCAACGGCTTTCCATAGGGCCAACTCTGCTTTTGATAACTTCACTTTCTTTACAATTCTTGAAAAGTCCTCAGGAAACTCTGATTCAATTTTTTCAATAAGTTCTAAGGTATAATCAATACACCACTGTGCTAAATAATTAGTATACCAATTATTATTTACATTGTTTTCGTATTCGTTAGGCCCTGTTACCCCTAGAATAACATATTTACTTTTATCTTTAGAAAATGTTGCCCGCTGCTGCCAAAAACGTGCTATTCCTATTAAAACTTCTAAGCCTTTTTCCGGTATATAACTATAATCTCCTGTATAACGGCAGTAATTGTATATAGCAAATGCAATGGCTCCGTTACGGTGAATTTCTTCAAAAGTAATTTCCCATTCGTTATGGCACTCTTCACCATTCATGGTAACCATTGGGTATAGTGCTGCGCCATTATTAAATCCTAATTTTTCAGCATTTTCTATGGCTTTCCCTAAGTGATTATAGCGATATTCCAAAAGGGTTCTTGCTACCTTTTGATCTTTGGTTGCCATATAAAATGGTATGCAATACGCCTCAGTATCCCAATAGGTACTTCCTCCATATTTCTCACCTGTAAACCCTTTTGGCCCAATATTTAATCTGGAATCTCTACCTAAATATGTTTGATTTAACTGGAAAATATTAAAGCGGATGCCTTGCTGTGCTTTTACATCACCATCAATAGTAATATCTGCCATCTTCCAGATTTTGCCCCAGGCTTTTGCCTGTCCTTTCAATAACGTATTAAATCCCTTTTGAGTAGCAATTTTCAATACCCCTTTTGCAGCTTCAATCAATTTAGTCTTATCATGATATCTGTCTACCGTATACCCCCCATATTTATGAATGGCATATGTTTGATTTTGCTTTACATTATATGAGTAACTTAAACCAATATAAAGGTCTTCTTTTTTAACATTTGGTTTTATTAAAACGGAGTTCCCTTCTATAAATACCTTGGATTCCATAAACGAACAGGTATGGAATTCGGTTTTCATGGTATGCGCCTCAATAAAAGCCTGATGACCTTCATAACTTACACCTGTAGTGTTCCAAAACTTATCATCCCAATTAGAGTCTTCGTTAGTAATAGCTGCGTCCAGGTATGGTTCGAAGGTAATTTCTGCATCCTGATTTAACGGTGTAATTTCATAATTTATCGCTCCAACTTCATCTAAATCCAGGCTTAAAAAACGTACTATTTTAACCTCAACCTGTATACCACTGGCCAGGGTTGCTTTAAAGCTTCTTGATAACCAACCAGCTTTCATATTAAGCTCCCTTCTAAAATCATCTACACTGGTACAGGTATTTAAATCTAAATGCTCTCCGTTAATCAATACATTTATTCCTATCCAATTAGGGGCATTAAGTACTTTTGCAAAATATTCGGGGTAACCGTTTTTCCACCAACCCACACGTGTTTTATCCGGATAATACACTCCGGCAATATAGTTCCCCTGAAAGGTTTGTCCTGTATATTGTTCTTCAAAATTGGCACGTTGCCCCATGGCTCCATTACCGATACTAAACAAACTTTCTGAGGCCTTAACACGACTTGTATCAAATCCTTCTTCAATGATTGACCAATTATTTGGTTTTATATAATCCTGGTTCATCGTTCTTCAATATTTTTTCTGAAATGACCTTTAAGAAAAAATCACTAGGTATTTCAGTTAAATTGTTAAAATTAAAATCTGCTTCATGGAGTATGTCCTCATCCCCAATTCCAACAGATGTCATATTAGCGCTGTTAGCTGCTTCTACTCCTGCTATAGCATCTTCAAAAACAATACAGTTTTCCGGTGCCAATCCCAGTTTTTCAGCACCAATTAAAAAGACTTCCGGGTCTGGCTTAGCCTGAGATACACTATTACCATCTACAATACCTGTAAATCTTTCATACAACCCCACCTGCTTCAATATTAACGGTGCATTTTTACTGGCCGATCCTAGTACATATTGAATCCCTAATGCATCTAAAGTATTTAGAAGCGCATTAGCTCCCGGAAGGATTTCATCTGGTCCCATTTTTGTAATATATCCCAGATACACTTCATTTTTGCTAATCAAATAGTCTTGTTTTTTAGTTTCAGATAACTCTACATTTCCTATATCCAATAAAATTTCCAATGACCTTACCCTGCTTACTCCTTTAAGTAACTCATTATGCTTTTCGGTAAACTCAAAACCTAATTCATCAGCAAGGTCTTTCCATGCTAAAAAATGATACTTTGCGGTATCCACTATAACACCGTCCAAATCAAATATTACTCCTATTTTATTCATTGATTACTATTGAACAACATCATCAACATCTTTTACCTTAAACACTAATGCTGCTGCGATTAAAAAACTAACACCACTCATAACCAAAGCATATACAGCATGGTTATCATAGGCATATTTCACAAGCGGCCCACCAATTAAAGCATTAATTATCTGAGGGATAACAATAAAGAAATTGAAGATCCCCATATAAACACCCATCTTTTTTGGTGAAATTGAACCCGCCAATATAGCGTAAGGCATAGCTAAAATACTAGCCCATGCTATACCCACTCCTATCATAGAAACGATAAGCCAGTTTTTATCCGGCATAATGTAAATAGATAGCAGGCCTAAACCTCCTATAACCAAAGACACGGCATGTGTTTTTTTTCGCCCTAATCTTTTAGCTATGTATGGAAGTGCAAATGCATAAAAAGCAGAAATTAAATTATAAACTCCAAAAAGTATCCCTACCCAATCACCGGCATCCTGATACATAGCACTGCTACTATCTGTGTATGACAGTCCAAAGGTATGTTGTGCAATAGCCGGCGTTGCAAATACCCACATTCCAAAAAGTCCAAACCAGGAAAAGAATTGTACCCAGCTCAATTGGCGCATGGTTGTCGGCATTTTTTTAAAGTCGTCAAAGATGTCCAATAAACTGGATTTTTGGTCCGGGTCATCTTTTTCCATAGCGTCAGAATGTGCCTGTTCATCTTCAAAACTTGCCAATTCTTCGGGTGAATACTCCTTAGTTGTTGTTACAGTAACTAAAATTGAAATAATTAAGATAATCGCTCCAATAATAAATGACAACACTAAATTAGCCGGTACTACGCCTTCTGAAATTTCATTGGACATACCAAACCAATTAGCTAAAGCATAGGGCAACCAAGACCCTATAACCGCTCCAAAACCAATAAGTGCCGTTTGCACACTAAAGCCTAAGGTACGTTGATCAGTTCT
Organism: Alterotamlana spongicola; assembly: GCF_035818475.1. Lineage (NCBI taxonomy): Bacteria > Pseudomonadati > Bacteroidota > Flavobacteriia > Flavobacteriales > Flavobacteriaceae > Alterotamlana > Alterotamlana spongicola. The sequence goes on along the minus strand of NZ_JAYMGV010000001.1, from coordinate 1,620,901 downwards.
TAAATTATCTCCAACTAAAGCTCTAAAAGGCTCCATTGCGATGTTAAACGAAGCATCCATAATCATGAGCATACCCGCACCAACCCATAAGGCCGGCAAAAAGGCAATGAACATATCCGCCTGAGGCATAAGCACCAATCCTATAGATGCCAAAATAGCTCCAACCAGAAAGTAAGGCTTACGTCTGCCAAATCGACTCCATGTTTTATCACTATAGTGGCCAATTATTGGCTGAACAATTAAGCCCATTAAAGGTGCTATTATCCAAAACCACGACAACTCGTGAACATCGGCTCCGAAAATTTGAAGTATTCTACTTGCGTTGGCATTTTGAAGGGCGAACCCCATTTGAATTCCCAGAAATCCAAAACTCATGTTCCAGATTTGCAGAAAACTTAATTTACGCTTTTCCATTAAATAGTATATTAAATTAATACTATTTGATAAGCGATATTACTTATCAAAACTTATGTGAGAAGTGAAAATATAAGTTTTGATTTCGCAACAAAGATAGGAAAGATTTTAATTTTTCCTAATATTTTTTCTTATTTAGTTGATTCTCTTTCAATAATTTCCGTTTCAATAACCATCTTAATATAGTCAGATTTCCGTTCATTATTGCTAAGGTATTGATCCATTTCTGCGTCTTCTGCTTCCAACCTATCTATCAATAAATTTGCAGCCTGTTCGCCAATTTTTTGTCCATGTTGACTTACTGTGGTCAAGCTTGGTGTAGCGTGTTTTGAAAGCACACCATCTGTAAAACCAATAACCTGAATATCATTAGGTATACTTAAGCCTAGTTTTCGCGCCACCTTCATAGCCGTAACAGCATACAGTTCGTTAACAGCAAAAACCGCATCAATGTTTGGATTGGTTTGAAAAAACTGTGCTATTTCGGTTTCCAAAACGTCTAAATGATTCTCAACATCCAGGCTGTCATCAATCTTCAATATTAAATTAGGATCAGCCTCTATACCACTGTGTTCAAGGGCTTCTAAATAACCTTGAGTCCTTAGCCTGCCCACACTAACATAGTCCATTGTAGTAAGCAGAGCAATATTTTTACAACCATTCTCCACCAACTTTTTTACTGCTTTTACCGCGCCGTTAAAATCATCTACAATCACCTTATCACAATCCACTTCATTAACTACTCTATCAAACATGACAATAGGTATACCCTGATTTATGGTAGCATTAAAGTGATGATAATCTTGCTTAAGCAAAGTTTCTTTTGAAATAGACAAAATAAATCCGTCAATACTACCGTTTGCCAGCAATTCCATATTGATAATCTCTTTGGTAAAAGATTCATTAGAGAGCCCAACAATAACGTTATACCCACGCCTATTGGCAATTAATTCAATCCCTCTAATAACCGTTGAGAAAAAATGATGTACAATTTCAGGAATTAAAATACCAATAGTCTTTGTTTTTCTGTTCTTTAAACTAAGCGCTATATTATTAGGACGGTAATTGTATAATTTAGCAAATGCCTGTATTTTTTGAGTGGTATCTTCACTAATCTCTTTACTATTGCTCAAAGCCTTAGATACCGTAGAAATTGATACGTCCAGCTCTCTGGCTATTTGCTTTAAAGTTATTTTTCTTTTCATTTAATTTGATGTTTTTTAATACTCAAAACATAACATAATCAGCAATTCTTTAAAGTTCTAACGAATTACCTGTTTTTACTACATTTTCACTGATGGTAATTTACTTCAAATAATCACAATATCAAATACAAGAGATTAAAAGAAATTACTCTATTCATTACCAATCCGTTAGTGAGGTTTTCTCAAAAAATCATCATATTATTGAAAAGTTGTCAACACGAAAACGTTTTCGCTAAGAATTTCGTAACTCATAATTGTTTGTTTACAATTTCTTTACATAGTTTTGGTTTGAGGAGTGAAAATATAATAGACTAAATTAAACTTTTAAATTAAACAAATTATATGAAAACAACGACTAAACGTTTTCTGTTCTTGATGCTCATTTTTCCTGTTTTTATGTTTGGACAAACAGCTTTAACCGGAACAGTTACAGAACAAGGAACATCCATACCGTTGCCTGGTGTTAATGTGATAGTACAAGGAACAACAAACGGTACTGCTACAGATTTTGATGGAGGCTTTGCTATTGAAGTCAACGATGGTGATGTTTTAGTATTTTCTTATGTTGGCTACCAACAAATAGAAATTACCTATAACGGACAAAGCACACTAGATGTACAATTAGCCGAGGACACTGCCCAGCTTGATGAGGTAGTTATTATTGGTTATGGTAGTGTTAGAAAAGAAGATTTAACTGGGTCTGTTGATGTAGTTTCTTCAAAAGAGTTTAATAAAGGGGCTGTTATTTCAGCAGACCAACTCTTAAACGGAAAAGCTCCTGGAGTTAAAATAACTACGGCAGGTGGACAACCCGATGCTGCTCCAAATATTAGAATTAGAGGTGGAGCTTCTTTATCAGCAAATAGTAATCCGTTAATTGTAATTGATGGAATCGCTGTTGACAATACTAACCCTGCTGGTGTAAGTAATCCATTGACACTAGTAAACCCAAATGACATTGAAAGTTTCAGTATTTTAAAAGACGCATCTGCAACTGCTATTTATGGTTCTAGAGCATCAAACGGTGTAATTATAATCACTACTAAGAAGGGTACTTCAGGAGAAGTTAAATTTAACTTTTCATCATCAATTTCATCATCTTCAGTAAGTAAAAAAATAGATGTATTTGACGGCGATCAATATGTAGATTTCATTAACTCAACTTTCCCGCAAGAATCTGGACGTTTAGGTGTTCCTGTTGGGTCAGTAGATACTTCTGAACCTATTTCTCAAATTATAAATGGACGCGCCATTTATAATTCTGAATGGCAAGATGCCATTTACAGAACAAGTTTCTCTTCTGATCACAATTTTAGTGCAAGAGCTAATTTATTTGATAAAATTCCTTTTAGAGGCTCTATTGGGTACAACAATACAGAAGGTATTGTAAAAACCAACGATTATGAACGTATTACTGCTTCTATAAAATTAACACCAAAATTATTTGATGATCATTTAAAAATTGACTTAAATGCGAAATCAATATTTGTTGATAAAAACAGTGTTGATGAAGGCGGGGCTTTAGGTGGAGCACTTTCATTTGACCCGACTAAACCCATTTTTGATAACTCATCTCCATTTGGTGGATATTACACCAACTTAAATGATCAAGATAATATTGATGGCGCTAGTAACCCAGTGGCACTATTGCTTCAACGTAAAAGACCAGAAAAAGTCAGTAAAATTCTTGGTAATATTGAGTTTGATTACAAAATGCACTTCCTTCCTGAATTAAGAGCTGTAGTAAATTTAGGGATTGAAGCTTCAGAAGCTAAAATAGTTGAAACTTTTAGTGACAACGCCCTAGCTACTTATAGGTTAGACAACACTAACTCAGACCCTGGTAATGATATATATAATTATGTATTCAACCCCGGAGAAAATTATAGAGAAAATCAAAATATAACGAATACTACTATCGAATCATATTTGGCTTATAGAAAGGAGTTTGAAAACTTCTTCATTAATAATTTTGATATTCAAGCAGGTTATGGATATCAAAATTTTAAAAATGACGGTAATAAGGTTATTTATAGGTATAATACTGAAACGGGGTTAAGAGAAATTGAACCAAATGAATCAAATCCAAATAACAGATATTATAACACTTTGAATTTGCAGTCATTCTTTACAAGGTCAAACATAAATATCTATAACAAATATTTAATAACCTTATCATTAAGAGCAGACGGCTCCTCCCTTTTTAGAAAAGAAGAGAGATGGGGGTATTTTCCAGCTGTAGCCTTAGCATGGAAACTTAAAGAGGAATCGTTCCTTCAAAACTCTGAACTTGTTAATGACATAAAACTAAGAATTGGTTGGGGAGAAACTGGACAGCAAGACATTACAGGGATTGCTGGTTTCTATCCTTCAATCCCTTTGTTTGAAGCAGGTTCTGGCACAAGTCAATATTTACCTGGTGTTCCTATTTACAACGCAAAACCTTTTAATAGTAATTTAACTTGGGAAAAAACGACTACTTATAATGCTGGTATTGATTTTGATTTATTTAAAAATGGATTATTATCTGGAGCATTTGATGTTTTTAGAAGAGATACTAGAGACTTATTAGTAGATGCTCCTGTTGGACCTGGCCAAGGACTAACTGATGTTTTTCCACAAAATATTGGAGAAACAAAAAGTGAAGGTTTTGAACTCAACTTAAATATAAACCCAATAAGAAATGAAAACACTAATTTCTCTATTAATGGTAATGTATCCTATAATAGAACAGAAGTAGTAAGCCTTAAAGATGTAACTTCAATTAACGCTCCTGGCTCAGGATTACCAACAGGTACAGGTGTGAATTTAGCAAGACACGTTGTAGGGTTAGAAGCATACTCAGCATGGGTGTTTAAACAAATTTATGACGTAAATGGCAGACCAATTCCTGGAGCATTTGTTGACAAAAACGGAGATGGTGTCATTAATAATGATGACAGATATTATCAGCCTTTAAGACCAAATTGGACTTTCGGTTTTGGTTTCTCATTTAATTATAAAAACTGGGATATTAGTTCTAGTTTCAGAGGCCAATTCGACGGTTTAATTTACAATGCTCCCTTATTAACTAGAGGATATACCGAAGCAGCATTACCAAATAACACGCAAAGTTTAAACAACACGTTAAATTTCTATTCTGGTGCTGCTGATGATAATATTGTAGACATAAGAGGAAATATTCCATTTTCTGATTATTACTTAGAAGATGCAGCTTTCTTAAGATGTGAAAATATTGTTTTGGGTTATACCTTTAATGAGTTAGTAAAAGGTTCTAATTGGAAATTTTACGCTGCTGTCAACAATGCATTTTTAATTACTAAGTATTCAGGACAAGACCCTGAAAACTTTAATGCTATTGATACTAATTTTTATCCAAGGCCAAGAGTATATTCTTTTGGAATAAATGTTGATTTTTAAAAAAACGAACATGAAAAATAAAATTTTAAACTTTTTTATATGTCTAGTACTTATTTCCAACGTTGGATGTACAGACGATTTAGAAACCACGCCATTAGTAGAACTATCTCTTGAAGAATTACTTAAGCAAGATCCTAATGCTATTGAAGGTATTGTTTCTAGACTATATGCATCATTTGCTTTATCAGGTGTTAATGGTCCAGGCAATTCAGATATAAGTGATGATGCTGGAGAATCTCCTTTTTTAAGAGGAATAATAAATCTTCAGGATTTCACTGCAGATGCTATGAAAAACCGCTGGGGTGATGATGGTCTTGACCAATTAACAACGACCTCTAACTGGGATGAAAACAATAAGTTTTTCAGATATTTATTTAACAGAATCTATTTTACTGCACCGCAATGTAACAACCTCCTTGCCATAATTGATAATATTGATGTTGAAAACAAAGAGTCTGTTATTGCTGAAGTCCGGTTTTTAAGAGCCTTAGCTTATTATTACTTAATAGATACATTTGGTAAAGGTGTTTTAGCAACAGAAGATAATTTTGGTAATTCTACACCATTACCTGAATCTTCAAGATCAGAAATTTTCGCATATATTGAAAGTGAGCTGATCGCAGCAGAGGCGGCATTACCAGCTACAAACACCTACGGTCGAGCTTCAAAAGCTGCTGGACAAATGCTATTGGCAAAACTATATATGAATGCCGAAGTATATACTGGAACTGCTCGGTATGATGATGCTTTAATATATATTAAAAAAGTAATCAACGAAAGTAGCTATAGCTTAGACCCAAATTTTATTCAACTTTTCTCGGCAGATAATAGTACTTCATCAGAAATCATATTTCCTTTAATAGCTGATGCAAATACTAGTCAAAGTTTTGGAAATACAACTTACATTGTAAATGGCAGTTTAAGTTCAGAAACACTAACTCTTGCTGACTTTGGAGCTACAGAAGGATGGGCCGGACACAGAGCTTCAAAGGGCTGGTATGGTTTATTTGGAGACCTAGGAACTTCAACTGATATTAGAGCCAGTTTATTTTGGACTGATGGCCATACTTATGAAATGACTGACTATCGTGAATGGACCAATGGTTACCCTTCAGTGAAATTTAGAAACACTAATTTTAGTGGCAACTCTATTGCAACTTCTTTCTCAAGTACAGACTTTCCTTTGTTCAGATTAGCAGATACTTATTTAATGTATGCTGAATGTGTACTTAGAGGTGCCTCAGGGGGAGATATGAATACTGCATTACAATATGTAAATGACGTAAGAACAAGATCTAATGCAAGTGAAATCACAACATCTCAATTAACCTTATCATTCATAATTGATGAACGAGGAAGGGAATTAAACTTAGAAGGGCATAGACGAAGTGATTTAATTCGTTTTGGGATGTTTACAGGAGGAAACTATTTATGGCCATGGAAAGGTAATACTGTAGATGGTACTTCAATCCCTAGTACATATAGTTTATTTCCTGTACCATTATCGGCATTACAAGCCAACCCTAATTTAACCCAAAATCCAGGGTACTAATAAAATCTAATCATAATGAAACATTTGAAAAAAAAATCAATTATAATGTTAACCACATGTTTATTCATTTTGGTTAACGCTTGCGAAGACAAATTAGACACCTTTGTCGTTTCTGAAACTACACCAGTAACACTTTCTGATTTAGAAATTACAAATATAGAATTAGACCCAGTAAACATTAATAATCCCGCAGTTACATTCACATGGACATTCGCAGACTATAACCAACCTGCTTCAGCAAATTATAGTATAGAAATAGCCGCTGATGAAGCCTTTACTAATTCAACTGTAGCTATAGTTATAAATGGAAAAAATAAAGCTACATTATCAATTAAGGAATTGAACTCTGCAGCAAGAGCAGTTGGTTTACCTCCGTTTACATGGAATAGTTTATATGCTAGGGTTATATCTTCTTTAGGAACTCAATCAGGGTTGCCTGTAAATTCAAACAGTATTACTTTTAATGTATTTCCTTATTTCAATTATACTTTTGACGATTATTACTTTGTGGGTAATGGTACAGCACCTGACTGGAATAATAACGCCAACAACCCTCCATTATTTAGAGATAGCGGTAATGAAAACCTATACTACTATACCGGTTATTATAAAAATGATGATGGTGACTTTAACAATGGGAGGTGGAAAATTTTAGAAACTAGAGGTCTATGGCAACCTCAATGGGGTGTGATAGAAAATGAGGGGAGTGATGACCCTAAAGAAAGTGGAGAAATTGCAGGAAATCCAGGTACACAAGATACAGACCCTGGTAGGTTTGGAGTAACTACAAGTGGTTATTACGAATTCACAATTGATTTTGCAAAAAAAACCTATACCACTGTTCCCTACGACTCATCAGGCGCAGATAATTATACCAGTATGAGTATTCAAGGCACAGCAACCCCTACTATTGAAATGACTCAATCTGATTTTGATAGTCACATCTGGTATTTAACCAGTACCCGTTTGGTCGCTGGAGATTTACAATTTGTAACCAATACAGGCTCTACTTGGGGAAGCACAACTGTGTTTTCTGGACAAGCTTCTGAAAACGGAGGCAAAATCCCTGTTGTGGTTTTAGATGATTATGAGGTTTGGTTTAATGACCTAACCGGGCGTTATATCATGATTCCTTTGAATTTATAATCAAAAAAAAATAGACATGAATATATATATAAAAAAAACAACCATTCTTTTATTTGCAATAGCCCTTATTTTTACGAGTTGTGAAAATGAAGAAACATTTGTGCTTACTAATCCTGCACCTTCTTTCGTTTTACAACAACCTAGTATTAATAGTGTGTTTTTAAATTTTGGAACACCAGATAACGCAGCCATTACCCTTTCATGGAATGACAACTTAACAAACAGCTCATCCTATGATGTTGAAATGGCACTAGAACCAGAGTTTGGCTTACCAATAAATTTAGGTTCAGTCGAAGGAAACTCTTTTACTATAAACGTAAAAGGATTAAACGAAGCCATTAGGTCTACAGGAGTTACAGACTATGTTGATATTACTACATATTTTAGAATAAATGGAGAAGGAACACTAAGTAACAACATTCAATATTTAGTGACCACTTATCCTATTGAATTACCTAAAATCTCAAGCCCTATTAATAATGATGCTTTTGTCTTATCTTTAGATTCTGCAGATGAAATAGCAATGACAGTTACATGGTCAGATGAAGCTTTGTCCTCACCCCAAGAGTTAGAGATTACATATAGTATTGAAGCTGCAGCAGCCGGAACTGATTTTACTAACCCAGTTTCAATTGGGTCTGGTACAAACATTACCTCAATTACCTCAACACACTCAGATTTAAATGCAGTTGCTATTGGAATTGGATTAACAGCTGATATTGCTGGCGACATGGACATTAGAGTAGTAGCCTCATACACCAATAAAAATGGGAATGAACTTGTAAGAACATCAGAAACTATAACAATTTCTGTTACGCCTTATAATGTATCTTTCCCTAACCTTTACTTAGTTGGTGATGCAACAACTCCGGGATGGAACCCTGATAACAACAACACTGTTGTTTTTAGAAATCAAGATGTTCCTAATGCTTATGTATTTACGGGGTATTTTGGAGCCGGAGCCTTTAAAATGTTGGAAACTACTGCATGGCAACCACAATGGGGAACCAATGATGGTTCTACTTTAGCGGTAAATCGCGGAGGAGGTTCAGACCCTGGCACCTTTAATGTTGCTACTGCCGGATATTATACATATAACTTCACTACGGTTGGAGATGCCGGAAGCTTTACTGTTGTGGCTTATGATGCCTCTGCCGCGCCTGTTTATCCAACTATAGGTATTATTGGTGATGCTACACCAGGTGGATGGGGTTCTGATACAGACTTTACTCAAGATCCTAACAACCCACATTTATGGTTCGTAAATGGCGTGACGTTAACTAATGGTGGAAGCATGTTAATTAGAGCTAATGACGCTTGGGATGATGTATGGAGATATACTGGTTCAAATGAACTATACGGTACAGCAATATTAGCTGGTGGCGGTGACAACATACCATTTAATGCGCCTACCGGAAGCTATGACATCTGGTTTAATGATCTGGATGGAAGCTATAATATAATTCCTAATTAAAATTAATAGCACAAATAAAAAAAGGCTGATGTATATATCAGCCTTTTTTTCCTTAAACCTCAAACCCCTACTTGTATTTACCTCATGTTTAAATAAAATAGTAATGAAAAAATTAATACGTCTTGCTTTTATCTTAATTGGATTCTCAGCGACAGCTCAAGTCACAATAACTCCAAATGCATTTGAGGTAACTGATGAAATAACCATAACAGTAGATATAAACAGTACAGCTACAGATTGTAGCAGCTTTAATGCACCCAATAAAGTTTATATGCACTCCGGAATTGGAGATGACGCCAATGCTTTTGGTTTTGACGTTATTGGGAACTGGGGGCAAGATGATGGTGTTGGACAAATGACTGATAATGGTAATGGTACATACAGTATTACTATTACACCTTCAACATACTACAACATAACTACAGAACAACAAAATACAGCCACACAATTAGGTATGGTTTTTAGAAATGAATCCGGAAGCCAGGAATTTAAAGCTTCGGGGTGTAGTGATTTCTTTTTTGATTTAGGAGCTTTTCAGCTATTTCTGGATAGTCCAACCCATACCACAACCATATTAAATGCCGGAGAAACCATTTTAATTAATGCTACATCCAGCCTTACTGCAGATTTCACCTTATTAGCCAACAATGTTATTGTTGACACAGACACACAAACTACTACCTATACAAACACTTATACGGTTAACGAGACCACTAATTTTAAGTTACAGATTACCAATGGCACAGATACAGATTCAAAAACGTTTCAAGTTATTGTTAAACCAACGGTTACAGAATCACCTTTGCCAGCTAATCTCTTAGATGGTATTAATTATAATACCTTAGATGCCACTAAAGCTACCTTAGTACTTTACGCTCCAGAAAAAGATTTTGTACATGTTATTGGAGATTTCAATAACTGGACTGTAGATGACACCTACCTGATGAAAAAAGACAGTTCAAAAGACCGGTTCTGGATTGAATTAACAGGCTTAACGCCTCAATCAAATCATACGTATCAATATTTGGTTGATGCTACCATTAGAGTTGCTGACCCTTACTCCCCCGTAATTTTAACAGAATCTAATGATCAATTTATAAATAGTACAACCTACCCTGATTTACCGGCTTACCCAACCGGAGAGACCAATCATTCTGTAACTTTGTTAAGAACCGGTGATACACCTTATAACTGGGAAGTCCCGGATTTTAATGCTCCTGAAAAAACAGATTTGGTGATTTATGAGTTTCTCATCCGTGATTTTGATGCATTACACAGTTTTGATGCCGTTAAAGACAGGTTAGATTATTTAGAAAACTTAGGGGTTAACGCCATAGAATTTATGCCTTTAAATGAATTTGATGGTAATGAAAGTTGGGGATATAACCCATCCTTCCATATGGCATTAGACAAATATTATGGCACCCAAAATGCTTTTAAAGCTTTGATTGACGAATGCCATAAAAGAGGCATTGCCATAATTGTTGATGTGGTGTTCAATCATGCTTCAGGACAACATCCATACTATAGACTTTGGAATACCGATAACGGAAACTATGGAGGAACAGCCTCTGCCAACAGTCCGTTTTTTAATCAAACGGCAAAACATGCCTATAGTGTTTTTAACGACTTCAATCATAGCACTCAAGCAACAAGAGATTATGTGAAACGTGTATCCCAGTTTTGGATCAATGAATATAATGTTGACGGCTTCCGTTGGGATTTAACTAAAGGATTTACACAAAACTGTACAGCCAGTGATGAGGGTTGCACCGGTTCCTATCAACAAGACCGTGTGGATGTACTAAAACTATATGCCGATGACCAATGGGAAATCAATGAAGATTTCTACGTTATTTTTGAGCATTTAGGAGGTATTACCGAAGAAAAAGAATGGGCGGATTACCGTGTTAATGAAGGCAAAGGTATTATGCTATGGAATAATCTAAACCATGATTACAGCTCGGCTACGGAAGGTAATGCGTCATCTAACTTTGATAGAATATCTTATAAGAAAAAAGGATTTGCTCAGGCTTCGTCAGCAATTGGCTATATGGAAAGTCATGACGAAGAACGTATGATGTACAGGAACTTAAATTCAGATAAATCTAATGGTTCATACAGCGTAAAAGATCTAAACACAGGATTGCAGCGTACAGAAACTGCAGGTGCATTTTTCTTTACAGTTCCGGGGCCAAAAATGATCTGGCAATTTGGAGAATTAGGCTATGATGTTTCTATTGATCAGGGTGGACGAACCGGAAATAAACCCATAAGATGGGAGTATTTTGATGATGCCAACAGGAAAGCCATTTACAACACCTGGTCTGAATTGATACGTTTAAAACTGGAACAGCCTATTTTCAACACAACAAATTTTGAGATTGATGCGGGTAAATCAAACGGCCTTAAATCCATTCACCTCTCTTTAGATAGCGCTACCGGAGATGAAATAAAACACATTACCATTATTGGGAATTTCGGACTAGCTGCTCAAAATATTGACCCGGAGTTTCAGCAAACCGGAACCTGGTACAATCTATTAAATAGAAATACACCACTGGAAGTTAACAATGTTAATACATTAATAAGCTTAGAACCGGGAACTTTCATTATCTATGGCGATAAGCCATTTATAAACCCTGAAGATTTAGATAGTGACGGGGTTTTAAATGCAAATGACCAATGTCCAAATACACCAATAGGGGCCATTGTAGATGCCAATGGTTGTGAAATATTCAGCCTTCCAAAAAACAACTTTAAAATTCAAATTTCAGGAGAAACCTGTAGAAGCAGTAATAACGGGATTATTGATATTACTGCCATTGAGGTCTTAAATTACACTGTAAAGATTACCGGAAACGCATTTAGTAGTGAAGATAACTTTACAACAACATTGATTAAAGAAAATTTAGAAGCTGGAGATTATGAGGTTTGCATTACCGTAGACAATGAACCCGATTTTGAAATGTGTTTTAACGTTACTGTTACTCAGCCGGAAAATCTATCAGTTTTCTCAAAAGTAAGCAATACAAAAGATCAGGTTTCTTTGAGTATGTATGGAAGTAGCAGTTATAAAGTCACATTAAATGGAATAACTACTGAAACTTCAAACTCAACTATTGATTTACAGTTACAACCAGGTGAAAATAAGATCAGTGTTGAAACTGATAAAAATTGCCAGGGGAAATATGAAGAAACCATATTCTATGGCGGTGAAATGCTGGCCTATCCAAACCCTGTTGATCACAATAATGTACTTAATGTGTATTTAGGAGCATTAAATAATGAACCGGCATATATTGAAGTTTTCTCAGTACTGGGCAAACGTGTTTATAGTCACACTACCAGAAACAGTAAGCTTATAATTAATACATCAGATTTCTCAAAGGGTGTTTACATTTTAAAAATAAATACAAACACTGTTCAAAGAAATTTTAAAATAATTAAGAATTGATAACCTAAGCTTAGGTTATATGTGATCAATAATGACAATAATAACAGACATAAAAATGAAAACATCTATTAAATATATAATTGCAAGTTTAGTTTTAAGCCTTTATCTCTTTAATTGCAGCAGTAGCGGTGGAGGTGATGATGCTCCTGAGCCTAAACCGCCGGCGGGTACAGATCCACCTGGAGCAGCAGCTTTGGTTTTTCCCAATGAAAACTCAGAGTGTACAGAAGGATCAAATCTAACAAGTACACAAAGTACTATTGTATTTAACTGGAATGATGCTAATAATACCGATACCTATCAATTGGTTGTAAAGAATTTAGAAACTCAGGCTGTTACTAATTACACCTCAACCGTATCAGAAAAAAGCGTAACCATTTTAAGAGGCACGCCATATTCATGGTATGTTGTTTCAAAGAATTCAGGATCAAAAACGGCTCAAAGTGCTACCTGGAAATTTTATAATGCGGGCGAAGCGGTTTCATCGTATGCGCCGTTTCCAGCAGATCTAATTAGCCCTATTTATGACAAAACATTTTCGGCATCAACAACAAGCGTAACCTTAGAATGGACCGGTGAAGATGTTGATGATGATATCAAAGAATATAAAGTGTTGTTTGGAACGGCATCAACTCCAACTAATGAGCAAGGTATTACTGCCAGTAGTACATTAGACGTCAATGTAAGTTCAGGAAACTCATATTACTGGCGTGTTATATCTGTTGACGATCAGAATAACACCTCCGAGTCTCAAATATTTAAATTTAATATAGAATAATCAATTTTGTTAGTTTAGTTTGTAGTTAATTGAAAAAGCTTCTCCCATTCAAGTTAGTATGCTTGAAAAAGAGAAGCTTTTTATTGTATTGATAAAAGGTATTTTAACTATTCCCTTTCTTATAATCTTCTAAGAATTTTGCCAAACCAATATCAGTTAAAGGATGTTTTAAAAGCCCTTTGATTGATGATAATGGCCCGGTCATAACATCACTACCTAATTTTGCACAATCTATAACGTGCATGGTGTGACGAATAGAGGCTGCCAGTATTTGCGTATCAAAAGCATAGTTATCATAAATCTGTCTGATTTCAGCTATCAGATTCAATCCGTCTGTTGAGATATCATCCAATCTTCCTAAAAATGGCGATACATAAGTAGCACCTGCTTTTGCTGCCAATAAGGCCTGGCCTGCTGAAAATACCAGCGTTACATTGGTTTTTATTCCTTTATCTGAAAAATATTTACAGGCTTTGATTCCATCGGCTATCAATGGTAATTTTACTACTATTTGAGGGTTTAAAGCTGCTAATGCTTCGCCTTCTTTTACCATGCCTTCAAAATCTGTTGAAATGACCTCGGCACTCACATGACCATCTACTATATCACATATTTTCTTGTAATGTGCTATAATATTAGCTTCTCCGGTTATGCCTTCCTTTGCCATTAATGACGGATTGGTAGTCACCCCGTCTAAAACTCCTAATGCCTGTGCTTCTGCTATATCATCAAGGTTTGCTGTATCTATAAAAAACTTCATCTCTTTGTCTTTTCTTTTATTTTATTAAAACGGTTTCGCTTAAATAAGCTAATACTTCTTTACTTACTTTTTCTCCTGTAAATCCAAATTTATCATCCAGTACCTTGGCCGGTGCTGAATACCCAAAATGATCTACTCCAAACACCTTGCCGTGCTCTCCTACCAGGCTCTCCAAATTCACAGGCAATCCTGCCGTTAATCCAAATAAAGGCTTGTTTTTTGGTATCACGCTGTTTTGGTAATCTTTAGATTGTTGCCTGAACACCCCTTCTGAAATAATAGATGCTATATTTACTTTTAGGTTTTCCTGCTCTTCTAATATTGCTGCCGCTTCTACTAAAGTTGATACTTCTGATCCGTTAGCTATCAATACCACATCCGGATTTTCTACTTCTTTTACCAAATATCCACCTTGTTCTGCTGCTAGAGCCTCCTGGTATCTTGATACGCCTTGGGCCGGTACATCCTTGATCCCCTGTCTGGATAATATTAAACCTGATGGAGTATCTGTATTTTCCAAAGCCATTTTCCAGGCTACACTGGTCTCTGCCGAATCTGCCGGACGCATGGCCAGAAAACTGTTCTTTCCACTGTGGTTCTTTAGTTTTTCCAATAACCTGATTTGCGCCTCTTGTTCTATAGGCTGGTGGGTTGGCCCATCCTCTCCTACTCTAAAGGCATCATGTGTCCAAACATACTTTACTGGTAACTCTTGTATTCCACTTAATCTAATAGCCGGTTTCATATAATCTGAAAATACAAAGAAGGTAGCTACCACAGGAATGACCCCTCCGTGTAATGCTATTCCATTGGCTATACAGGCCATAGTCAACTCTGCTACTCCTGCCTGCAGGAAGGATCCGCTAAAATCTCCTTTTTGTAAAGCTGACGATTTTTTTAAGAATCCATCGGTCTTATCACTGTTTGATAGATCTGCAGATGAGACAATCATGTTTTCTACATGATCAGCTAAATAACCTAAGACGTTTGACGATGCGCCTCGTGTTGCTAATCCTGCTTTATGTTCTATGGTTTCAAAATCCAGTTCCGGAAGTTTTCCTGATAAGAAGAAATCTAATTTATCAGCCAACGCGCCATTTTCTTTTCTCCAGGCATTGATCTGAGCCTTCTTTTCAGTTGCCTTAGCTGTTTTTTCTGCTATTAAATCCTTATAGAATTCCTGTACATCTCCATAGATATCAAATGGTGATTCCGGATTAGCTCCCAGGTTTAATAAGGTCTTTTTGTAATCTGCTCCTGTATTTCCTATAGGTTGACCGTGTAATTCACAATAGCCTTCAAACATACTGCCATCGGCTGTCACACATCCTTTACCCATAATGGTCTTACCTATAATCAGGGTAGGCTTTTCTGTTTCATTATTAGCATCGGTCAGGGCCTTTCTGATTTGATCATGATCATGCCCATCAATAGTCACTACCTTCCAGCCCCAGGATTCATATTTCATGGCTGTATCTTCAGTAGTTACTTCATCGGTTGATGTTGATAACTGGATATCATTGGAATCAAAGAACATGATAAAATTACTCAGTCCTAGGTGCCCTGCTATTCGCCCTGCACCTTGTGATACCTCTTCCTGGATACCACCATCGGATATAAAGCCATAGATCTTATGGTTCATCCAATCTCCAAAACGAGCCTGCAAAAACTTTGCTGCTATAGCAGCTCCTACTCCCATAGTATGCCCTTGACCTAATGGCCCTGAGGTATTTTCTATCCCTCTGGCTACATCTACTTCTGGGTGCCCTGGGGTAATAGACCCCCATTGCCTGAAATTTGCTATATCTTCTTTAGAATAATTCCCTAACAGGTAATACTGCGCATACATCAACGTTGATAAATGACCCGCATCCATGAAAAAACGGTCTCTAAAAGGCCATTCCATATCTGTTGGATCATAATTAAAAAATTCCGAATATAGTATATGCATGAAATCTGCACCACCCATGGGACCTCCAGGGTGACCCGATTTTGCCTTCTCTACCATCGCTACAGCTAATGACCTGATATTATCTGCTGACTGCTGATCTATTTGTTTGTTCATTTTTTTTAATTATCTATAATCTAAATTGACGTTAATATTCTTAACTACTCATTAAAAATATATATTTTGCAAATATATAATCTTTAAGCGGTTGCCGTTAAAAAAACCGAAAAAATAATGAAAATTAGCGAAACCGTTTAAGTAGTCTGTTTCAAAATTATCTGTAAACAAAGTATACATATAATGTCATAACAAAACATCGCTAAATTTTGCAGCAAAATGTTTTACATAATCTCAGGCAACCTGTTTACATTTTTATAATAAATATAAACAGCAGGCTCAACACCTAAAGCCCCAAACCACTGTGGACAATAGGGTGCCATCCAAATACAATCGCCTTTTTTAACCGGATACCATTTGTCATCCAACCTGTAAATACCCTGTCCTTGTAAATACAGTAATCCGTGTTCCATTATGTGGGTTTCAACAAACGGAAGGTTAGCCCCCGGATTGTATGTGAAAATATTCACCGCCATATCAAAACTAAGATTGTTTTCATCCGGCAACAGGTTTTGCATTAATAAATTAGGATCTCCGCAATATATCGTCTTTTCTATGCTGGCCTGTGTATTGATTATAATTCCTGGCTTAGAAACTCCTTTTAAAACCTCATATTCCTTATGAAAAGAAAGTAATGTTGTACCCTCTTCAGAATTAAAAACCTTATAAGCCTCATGCACCGGTATATAAACATAACTGCCTTTTTCAACCCTATTCTTTTGGCTGCTTGTAATCACCGTACAAGCACCTTCCAACACATAAAAAAACAGTTGCGATGCTCCGGTTTCTCCTTCTAAAACACCATTGGAAGTCATGGTTGTAATTAACTGGCTAAAACCAGCACCCATAGCTTTACTAATTACAACATTAACCTCACAACCTGTCCACCCTGGCACAACACTATTAACAAAGCCATCTCCGGTAACTAAAGCATGATTTCTCTCAACTGTTGTACGAGATAGTGCCGTTAATTTAATTTTATCCATAACATCTTGTTTTTAGTGTTTTACAACCTACAGGTATTGAATTACTGCAAATCCTGAAATTATCAATCTTTAGAACTTAAAACTGATCTACTAATTAGTTTGTGTTTGAAACATATCAGGCTTACCTTAGTATCCTATCCATTTTTAAAATAAAATGAAAAGAAACTGTTTATCCTCTTCAAACCCCTGTCTGATTTTTTGAAAGGCTATACGCATTTGTGCCTCAACTGTTTTTTGAGAAATATCTAACTTAAGCGCAATCTCCTTATACTTTAAACCGTTCAATTTATTAAGCTCCAATATTTCCTTGCATTTGGGAGGTAAAGCATCAACAATATTTTTCAGTTTAGCTAACCGCTTTTCCATAAATTCCTTGTCCTCGGTAATAGAATTCCGTAATGTTTTTTCCCGCAACTCATCAAAAAAGGCATCTCGGCTTTTCTTTTTACGGTAATGATCAACATAAGTATTATAGGCTACAGAATATAAATAGCTCTTAGTTGACTTTGTAATTTTCAACTTCTTTCTTTTAGTCCAAATGATAATAAACGTTTGTTGAATGATATCTTCAGACAAATGAGAATCATTAGTAAAAGTAGTAATATAACCAACCAATGGACTATAGTACCTCTGAAATAATTTCTCAAAGGCAGCCTTATCATTATTCTGAATCTCCGTTATTAATAATAAGTCGTCCATAAACTTGCCAATATTATAAACAAATGTGTAAATATCTGGATGAAAAACAAAATTTTTATAAAAATATTAAAAATGTTTAAGGGTTTTTTCAATAACATCACGTCACTATCACATGACACCCAAAATAAAACAAATTGAAAGACTTAATTCATAAATATTTATTTGATACAATTTCTGACGCCGAGACAAAGAAATTAAAGGATTGGTTAAAGCATCCTAAAAATAAAGAGCGCTTTGAAACCTACATCAGAGAGTCTCATGCTTTAAATATGCTTTACAATAATGTAAATGCAGATGAAGCACTTAATAAAGTATGGGCTAAAATTGAAACTGAAACCAAAGTAATTCCATTTTACAGAAGAACTATCTTTAGATATGTTGCTGCTATTTTAATATTTCTTTCTGCCGGTTATTTCTTTCTGATTAACACCAATTCAGTTGAAGATGAAACTCCAATAATAGTAGACAATATAAAAGCAGGTACAGACAAAGCCACCTTAACTTTAGAGGACGGCTCAGAAGTCACCTTAGAAAAAGGAGAACAGTATATCTCCGGGAATTTAGAGAGTAACGGCGAAAAATTAGTGTATACAGCAACTAATACTGCTGAACCTGAAATAAAATTCAACTATTTAACCATTCCAAGAGGCGGGCAATATCATATAACCTTATCAGACGGTACAGAAGTTTGGTTAAATTCAGAATCCAAGCTTAAATATCCAACATCTTTTGCAAATGGCGAAGAACGTAAGGTTGAGTTAATATACGGAGAAGCTTATTTTGATGTATCGTCTAGTACAAATCATGATGGCTCTAAATTTAAAGTACTTACTGGGATACAGGAACTTGAAGTTTTGGGTACAGAATTTAATGTAAAAGCCTATAAAGACGAAAGTCATATATATACCACTTTAGTGGAAGGACAAGTGAAGTTTCACCTTGAAGGTCAGGAAGGTAATGCTGTTTTCCTTGAGCCGGGAATGCAAGGAGTGGTTTCAATTGAAGATAGGGAAACAGAAGTTAACAAGGTGGACACCTATTTGTATACAGCCTGGAAAGATGGTCGTTTTGTTTTTAGAAACGAAAAACTATCTAACATCATGGCTATGATAGAAAAATGGTATGATATTGAAGTGTCGTATTCTGACCCGGAGGCAAAACAAATCAGTTTTTCACTGGATATAAGAAAATATGAATCATTTAATAAGATAAAACAGATCCTTGAACTTACAGGTACGATTGATTTTAAAGTAGATGGACGCGTTATAACAGTCCAACAAAACACAAAATAAATTTAATGATATAAAATAAAACGGTGAATGTTGCTGCATCCACCGCTTTCTAATCTTCGTGGATATCCACGAAAATAAATTTAATTAACAACTCAAAAGTATGAAAAAAAATTTTTTAATCGGCAATTCTGCTGCTCGAAGCAGGATTCGTGAAATTAGTAGGATTATGAAACTATTTAGTATAATTATGCTATGTACCACATTGCAGGTAGCTGCAATTGGTTTTGGTCAAAATGCCAAATTATCTTTACAGGCAAAGGATAAGGCTTTAGTAGAGGTGTTTGATGAGATCAAAACCAAAACCGGTTTTACATTTGTTTACAGTACCGAAGAATTAAATGAAAAGGAACTGGTTTCCATTAATGTGAAAGAGGCAAAATTATCAGAAATCCTAAATACACTTTTAAACGGAAAGAATTTAGGATATAAAATAGTTGATAATGTTATTGTAATTTCTAAAAAAAAAGAATCAGAAAATAAGCAAGAGCGTAGAATCCAGGGACAGGTTCTCATTCATGGAACCAATGAACCGCTTCCCGGTGCCACTATAGTTGTAAAAAATGGTATAAAGGGAACAACAACAGATATATCAGGTAACTTTTCAATTACCGTAGATAGCCCAAATGCTACCTTATTGGTGTCATATATTGGCTTTGAATCTTTTGAATTTACGGTTTATAACCAAACCAATTTTACCATATATTTAAAAGAGAGTGCCAGTGAGTTAGATACCATTGTTATAACCGGTATGCAAACTCGAGAAAAATCTAAAATGATCGGTTCGGTGAGTTCGGTGAGTTCTGAAGCTATGGAGTTTATTGGAGCCACTACTGTTGATGAAGCCTTAAAAGGACAAATGCCTGGTTTATATGTTAGAAGTGATTCTGGAAATCCCGGTGAAGTGGGACAGATCCAGATCAGAGGGATCAACACCCTATCTGGTTCAACATCGCCACTATACATTTTAGATGGTATGCCTTTGCAAACCGGAGAAATATCAGGAAGTGTAAATCAATTATTAACCCATGGTTTGGGTAATATTCCTCCTGAGGATATTGAAAATATTACCATTTTAAAAGATGCCACTGCGGCATCCATATATGGAGCCAGAGCTGCTAACGGGGTAGTTGTTATTACTACAAAACAAGGACAGTCCGGTAAAGACTACATTAGTTATTCAGGCAAGTTTGGTGTAACCATGAGACCTGAGAACAGATGGGATTTTATGAATTCTCAACAGAAAATTGAGTATGAAAGAGGAGTTTTTGATGATTTTATACCGCAACAGGGTGGTCGCGTAGTTGGTTTGCTTAACAATGTAAGAGTTGGAAATATTACTGCTGCCGAAGCTGAAGCTCAAATAGCACAGCTGGCTAATATTAACACCAATTGGGTAGATGAGTTATACAGAGATGCCTTTACACAATCTCATATCCTGACCATGAGCGGTGGAACAAATAAATTACAATATCATGTTTCTGCCAATTATATTAACGCCGAAGGAACATTGATTGAAAATCAAAATCACAGGGGAGGTTTAAATGTAAAGTTAAACAAGTTTGTTTCTGATGACCTGCTGATAAAAGTAAACTTATACTCTACATTAAAGAAAAATACCAGAGGTTTATCTTCTGAAGACCCATTCAGATATGCGGTTTTCGCAAACCCTTATGAAAGACCATATGATGACCAGGGAAATTATTCCATAGACCGTTCTTACCTGGATACATCTCAAGATCTTAGTCGGGCAGTTGATTTGAATTACAATGAATTTAATATCATCAGAGAGCTGACTCAAAATACAAAAACAGATGACATTGCTCAGGTGCGTGGCCAGTTAGGTATTGAATACAGCTTTCTTGAGGATTTCAGATATGTAGGAAGAGCTGTGGTAGACTATAATACGGCTCACTCTATGGAAGAAGTAAGCCCCGGCACCTATACATCTTATCAAAGAAACTGGCTTAGAAATGCAGCTACAAACAGAGCAGGGCTTTTACCAGAATTTAATCAGGGGAACCTGAGAGAAAATATGGGGCGCTCTTTAAACTATACTATTCGAAACAGTATAGAATTTAACAAAAATATCAACAAACACTTTGTTCAGGTCTTTGCTGCTAATGAATTTGGAGCCACTACTAACTACAGATTTGGTAGTATGCTTCCAATATATTTAACAGATTACCGTTTAGGGGGCTACCCTGTATGGAATAACATTAGTCCTGATAACTATGACGCACTTAATTTAAGCTTTTTTGGAAGCAGCTTTTTTGGAGAAAGCCGCAGCGTAAGTTATATCGGGTCAGGTGTTTACTCTTACGACAACAGATATGTAGCTAACTTTAATGTTAGGTATGACGGTGTGGACATTTTAGGAAGTGACAATCAGTTCCAGCCTTTATGGTCTGCCGGTGCAAAATGGAACATCCACAATGAAAACTTCATTAACAACCAAGGCCTTATAAACAGGTTGGTTTTATCAGCCGGTTATGGATTTAGGGGAAGTATTAACCGCGAAGCCTTACCATTTCATTCATACAGTGTATCTACCAGGTTTTATGACGGATTACCAAGCTTAGGATCGTTTACCTTTGGAAACCCGGTACTTAAATGGGAGAAAAAACGCGACTTGAACCTTGGTTTTGAATTATCAATGTTCAGAGGGCGCGTAAATATAGAGGCTAATTATTTTGATGAGCAAATAACAGACCTTCTGGACAATCAAAGTTTACCAATATCTATAGGAAGAGCATCTGCATTTGCCAATGTTGGTCAACTAAGTAATACCGGTTTGGAAATATCCGGAAGATTTGAGGTGATCAACAAAAAGGATTTGATCTGGGAAGTTGGGGGTAACCTTACCACAGTAGATAACCAACTTGACCAGGTATTTGAAAAAGTTTATCCTAATAGACCAAGTTTCTCCACTCAAAACATTGAAGGGTATCCTACAAGCAGTTTTTATGGGTATAAGTTCTCTCATGTAGATCCCGACAACGGTAGAACCATGGTTTTTGCACAACGTAGAAACGAAGAGATCATAAACGGTGAGACAATAACCACATTTACAGATGAACTAATTGATCTGGATGCTCTGACTCAAAACGAATTGGATGAGGATTACGTCACCTATAACTTAGGCCAGAATCCCCCTAAATTTTATGGTGGATTAAACACTAGGGTATTTTACAAAGGCTTTGATATTAACGCCAACTTTGTATTTGCCGGCGGAAACAAATTAGTAGGCTTTAAAGACAGAAGATTTGGACCGGATGGAGGTACTGATGATATAACAGCGGCACGTACTAACCGTACTGTAGATAACTTATACCGTTGGACCCAACCAGGTGATATTACTAATGTTCCGGCACATACAAGAACTTTAACACAAACCGCACGGTCTTTATTGGATAGCGACCTAGAAGACGGATCATATTTTAAGTGCTCAAGCCTTTCCTTAGGTTGGAGAGCCTCTGAAAACATCATTAAACAATTACCGTTTACTAACCTATCGCTTAGACTTTTGGCTAATAATGTGTTCACCTTGACAAAATTCTCAGGGCCAGACCCGGAAACAAGACGTGCTTTTGGATATCCTAACACAGCTTCCTACACTTTATCATTAAACCTTGGACTTTAAAAATGAGTAACATGAAAAAAATAAAATATAAATTAATATGGGCATTACTGGCATTGAGTCCACTGTTTCATGCCTGCTCAGACTATTTGGAAATTGACCCAGCAAATGTAAGGGCTATAGCGGGGTTTGATGATGTTAAACAAGCCTTTTCCGGCTACCTGTACCACTACACCGGTAATGCCACTCCGGTTGCAGCCGGTACAGGACCTAACAGAGTATTTTCACCGGAAATGATCATGATGTTTGAATCTTATTCTGACAATATAGACTTTGAAAATTCTATAGACATTTACCTTTCTTCATCTAATAGCTCAGTTGTAGCAACAGACAAGGAATTATTTTATGCCAATCATTTTCTTTATAATGAGTTCTCAGCCCCTGAAGACTTTTGGAACGACTATTATCAGGGTATTGGTTTTATCAATGCATTAATAGATGAACTTCCTGAGGTAAGCGGTGGCACACAGGAAGAACGCGACCAATTGGAAGGTGAAATGAAGATACACCGTGCATTCTTTATTTTCAAACTGCTACAGCATTTTGCTACATATACTGATGATGCCATGGGTATTCCCGTGTATTTACATTCCGGTGGAGAGGTTGTAGGTGTTCCGGTACCCAGAAGAACGCATACAGAAGTATATAACATCATTCTTGAAGATTTGGGACAGGTCAAAGCCATGCTTGAAAGAACCCCTCCAAGAGAATCCTTTAATGTGATGTACAATACGCAGTATCTAAATAACCTACTGGCACAGGTATACTGGTTTAAGGCAGAAAGCCCTGCAAAAGCTAATGATGATTATGCAAACGCAAAGGAATCGGCTTTAATAGCTATTGAAGGAACAGCCGGCCTGATTCCTCAATCTGTAGCAAATTTTAAACTAAAACTTCAGGGAACATTTGGTGATTACCCGGGAATATTCCAATGGTCAACAGCAACACCCCGTGCAACTTCCCCAATTTTTGGAGACGTTTTTGGAAGGCAACCACAACGTATGGGCCTTACACAGGATTTCATGGATATTCTTGATCCTGCTGATATCAGATATGGTGCAATAATTAGTAACGGCGTACTTAATACCAGGGAATGGCCTGATGGTGTTGCTTTTGGTCCTTTGGCCCAAAAAAGAGGAAATTTCTATCTTTTTGAACCGGAAGAAGCCTATTTAATCCTAGCCGAGGCGCATTACAGATTGGGAGAAGAAGCAGAAGCTGTTTCGATACTTAATGAGTTTAAAAGCTTTAGAAATGCCGGTGATGCAACTGGTTTAACCGGCGATGTGCTTTTACAGGAAATTAAGAACGAACGAAGAAAAGAGTTTATCGGTGCCGGTGACCACAGGTGGCTGGATTTAAAAAGATATGGCGATAAAACCATAACCAGAACTATTACATTCTTTCAACAAGAATGGACTGAAACCGTTGAACCAAACGGTTATCAATACGCCTTGCCAATTCCTGTAGAGGAATTAGATGTGAACCCGGATTTAAATCAGAACCCGGGATGGACTATAAAAACTTGGAACTAAAAAGGACACAATCATGAAAAAGATATTATTATATATTACAGTACTTGCAGTAGTTTTCAGTGCCTGTGAGGAAGATACATTTGATTACCAACCGTACACTCCTTCAGTGAGTGAAATAGACTCGCTTTATTTTTCTACAGGAGCAAAAACATTGGTTGCTGATGGTAAAGCCGCTCTTAAATTTGTTGTTGAGGCCTATAGAACAGCTCAATTTACCAATGCAGACGGACAACAATTTGACAGTATTGTTCAGGTAAATCTAAGACATTTACCTGAAGGCGCCATTAAAATAACAGATGAAGCCGATAATACGCTTGGACAGGAATTCAGTACAACAGATTTAGGTACGGGAACCAAAGAATTTAAAGCCTCTATAGGAGATGTAGTTTCTGAGATCAAATCTGTAACCCTAAGACAAGCACCTCCAGCCTATGAGAAGCTATACGTGGATGTTATTTTCCATGTGTTTGAGCTTAAGTCAAGTGACCCTTCGTATGACCCCTTAACACACCGGGAAATTGAGCAATCTCATTTGGAGCGTGCCGTAGAAGATTTAAATATGGTATTTAACAATCAACTTGGTAACGGCCCTAATGCAGGAAGCACAAATATTGAATTTCGTTTGGCAGCAAAAGACAATTTCAATAGGGTAATGTCAAGACCAGGGTATAAGAGAAGGGATTATGACCAAAGTATAGCCGCCCGTTCTTCTATTAGTACAACTGATTTTATTGCAGTAATGGATGCAAATAACGGCAGAAATATCTGGACTCCTACCAAGTTTTTAAATATTGTGGTTATTCCGGGAGGTTCTGCAAACTCAGTGCGTACTTCTACACCCAGAAATCAGTTTGTAACTAGCGGAGACCCTTCATTACCGGGAATGGGAACCCCGGTTGCACCGGGCAGTTCTATAACTAAAAACTATAGAAACACCTGTGCAGCAGTACCGCGTGCATTGATGTTCCCGGGAGAAGATGCCAGGTTAATAGTTTCCGGGTATGTTGGTAAATTTTATGGACTTTTTGGAACCAGGTTCACCAATGGTATACCGCCGTTTGTTCCGCCTTACAGAAATGATTATTGTACGGACACCCAAAACTTTTTCCTTGATGCCGGAGAAGGCAATCAGTCCAATCTATTATTAAAAACCGATGTTAACGGCGACAAGTTCTTCTCAGAGAACCTAATGGATGATCTGGGCTTGAATTTCCCTAGTTTCCGTAACCATGTAACCATAGATCAGGCTGAAAGAGTACGTTATGCTATTGAGAACTGCCCAGGGAGAAACAATGGCCTGACGGAATAGAGTAGTGATGTGCTTTAAATAAAAATAGATTAGTAGCACTAATCAGGGTATAACATGAAGCAATCCGCTATAGTTCATAACGGATTGCTTCTACACCCTTTGATCAGGATAAAAACAAAACATAAAAACATATGAAAAGTAAATTATTAACAGTTCTTGCAATATTAGTAGGAACCCTAACCTATGCCCAGGAAGGGATACAATTTAGTAAAGGGAGTTGGGCCGAAATTATAGAACTGGCACAAAAAGAGCAAAAATCTATTTTTATGGACTGCTATACAACCTGGTGCGGCCCATGTAAAAAGCTATCAAAAAAAGTGTTTCCGGTTAAAGAAGTTGGTGACTATTTCAATGAAAAATTTATATCTGTAAAAGTAGATATGGAAAAGGGAGAAGGCATACAATTAAAAGAGGATTTTAGCGTATCTGCATTCCCTACTTTATTATTCTTTGATAGCAACGGATTAGAAACACATAGAATTGTGGGCTTTAAATCTCCTGAAAGGTTAATTGAAGAGGCTAAAAAATCTCAAAGTGGTAAAAACTATGGCTATTACAAAAACAAATATGCTGAAGGTGAAAGAAGTATAGAGTTTATTTACGAATATTTGAAGAATTTGGGATCGGCAGGAAAATTGGATGAAGCTGGAGCCGTTGTAGAAGAATTCCTGAAAACTATAGCCCCTGAAGACTATTATAAAATACAGTATTGGAGTGCTATTAGAGCATATATTAATGATGGCAACTCAGAGGTCATAAAGTATATTCACAATAACCCAAAAGTGTTTAATGCTATTTATGGTACAAGGCCGGTTGAATTAAAACTTTACAGAGCGTTTTCAGCTACTGCAAAATCATTTTCAACTAAAGAAGGAGATAAAACAATTGTTGATTTTGAACAATATGAGGCCTACTTGAATATGTTGAAAGAGATGCAAGTTAAAGATATCCCTAAAATAAAGAGAACTGCTGATATGCAGTATGCCTTAGCTACTAAAAACTGGGAGGTGTATTTACAGGCCGTTAATGACATTATTAAAGAAAATGAAAGCAAATCCAGAGCCATTAGTACACTTCTTTGGAACTATGCCATGAAAATTAATTCGGTTTGTGATGACATGAAAGTAAGAAAAGTAGCTTCAAAATGGTGTCAAATTGCTATGGACCAGAAAACTATAAGTGAAAAATCTAAAGAAAACTTAAGATTACTTCATGAAGAATTATTAGGACCAAAAAAAGAAAAAATAAAATAATATCAATAGTCTCATAACAAAAGAATCTGTTCTTTTATCAAAAGCAAAAAGATACTCTAAATTACTCGATCTTTTGTTGTGATATAAATAATTACAAAAATGAAGAATTTAATTTTATTATTAATTTTATTAGTGTTTGGGTCGTCTGCTTTTAGTCAAAATGACAGCATAACTGTGGTTGTTCCTGGTTTTACAAATGATCAAACTGTTTTAGATGATTTTACAAAGAAAGCCATAGCATTATACGAAGCTGATAATTATAAGGGCATGTATGACATGGTTGAATATAAGAAGTTTAAAAAAACAACTTTAGTAGACTATAAAGAAGGAAGCCGAAAAAGAAAAGGGGGGATAGACATTGAAAACTTAAAAGCCGGAAACTTAATTTTAGGTAAGTTATATTTGTGTGGCCAATGCCCAAACCTTCACTTAACTACAGCTACAGGCTTTGTTATTAATGCCGATGGTACCTGTGTTACCAATAATCATGTTTTTAACGAATTTAGTAAAGACAACCCTACCTACTACCTCTCGGTTTTTGCAATGGATCATGAAGGCAATGTGTATCCTATAAAAGAGGTATTGGCTGCAAATAAGGACCATGATCTTGCCGTTTTTAAAATTGAGACGGATAAGCCATTAACACCTTTAACATTAGGGGAACGAGCTGAAGTTGGTTCCAACATTCATTTACTTAGTCATCCGGACAGAATGTACTATACCTATACCAAAGGCTATATAACCCGTTCTTATTTAAATGGAACAACCAAATCACCAAGACACAGTATTTCGGCTGACTTTGCTAAGGGATCAAGCGGAGCTCCCATTTTTAATGATAAAGAAGAAGTTATAGGTGTTGTATCATCAACCCGAACCATTAAATACTCATCCAGTGGTAATACTCAAATGGTTGTAAAGGAAATTATTCCAATAGAATTATTAAAAGAAATGTGTAGTAATGAAGCGTCGTTTAATAGAGAAAAGCGTGGTGTTCCCGGTGGATTTCCTTCATTCTAAAATCACCTGTTAAGTAGAGAAAGTTTGAGTTTGAGTTTATTCTTTTAATATGCTATTTAACAATAATTAGGGATCAGATAAATAGATCTCCTAAACAAAAACCGGAAAGCTAAGCTTCCGGTTTTTTTATATATTCATACTACCTCCTATTAATTTGTAAACGCTTTTCAGACAACTATCTGCCCTTATATACTGCCTACCTTAGCACTAAAAAAGAATAAAAACCTATTCTAAGAACTACCGGGAACTTAAATGTATTTTTGAACAGGCTAAACCTGACATTGCTCAAACCGTTTTAAAGGAGGCAAAATCATTTAAAGGAATGGGTATTAATCCAATAAAAAAAGGCCGGGGTTTTAGCTAAAACCCCGGCCTTTTCTTTTTATCACATATGTAATAAATGATTTATTCTTTAGCGGCCAAATAACGTTCCGCATCAAGAGCCGCCATACAACCGGTTCCTGCAGCTGTTACTGCCTGTCTATAGACATGATCTGCAGCATCACCGCTAACAAACACCCCAGCTACATTTGTTTTTGATGTTCCCGGCTCATTGATAATGTATCCGGTCTCATCTAAGCTCAGGTAATCTTTAAATATATCTGTGTTAGGCTTATGACCAATAGCCGCAAAAAAGCCGGTAGCCGGAATATCTTTTTCTTCCTTAGTATCATTGTGCTTAACCCGCACACCTGTTACTACCTGCCCATCGCCCAATACTTCTACGGTTTGCGTATTTAACAGTATTTCAATATTATCTGTATTTCTTACTCTGGCTTCCATGATTCGGGAGGCTCTGAACTTATCCCGTCTTACTAACATGGTAACCTTTTTACATAGTTTTGACAAATAATGCGCTTCTTCACAAGCTGAATCTCCAGCTCCTACTATGACCACCTCCTGTCCTTTATAAAAAAATCCGTCACATACAGCACAAGCAGATACACCCCCGCCTAACTTCAGGTATTTCTGTTCAGACTCCAGTCCTAAATATTTGGCTGATGCCCCTGTAGATATTATAACCGTCTCACAATGGATCTCTTTGGTATCATTAACCCATACTTTATGAACATCACCTGAAAAATCCACCCTGGTTACCCAACCATCTCTAACATCGGCATCAAAACGCTGTGCCTGGCTTTGTAATTGAATCATCATCTCAGGTCCGGTTACACCTTCGGGATAGCCCGGGAAATTTTCAACCTCATTGGTGGTTGTTAATTGTCCTCCCGGTTGAGTCCCCTGATACAATACGGGGTTCATATTTGCTCTGGCGGCATAAATTGCTGCCGTATACCCTGCCGGGCCAGAACCTATTATTAAGCATTTTACTTTTTCTATTTCTGTTGACATAACTATATTTTGATCTAAAGTTTAAACCAATTTTGTGTAATCTCGTTTTCTATAGAGACGTTACTTTTATGAATAAACTCGTTTTTAGCAGTATTGTATTCATAATCTTCTCCCCAGGTTTTATAATGCTTTGCTACGTCTTTAATAGCTTCACAAATAAATTCAATTTCCTGATTGGTTGTTGTAGGGTGTATAGACATTCTAATCCAACCCGGGCGCTCCACCAAACAGCCTTCCAGTATTTTTTGTTCTATAGCTTTGGAAGTTGGCTGATCTACATTTAATAAATAATGCCCGTAAGTTCCAGCACAGGAACAACCGCCTCTGGTCTGCACTCCAAATCTGTCATTAAGAAGTTTTACAATTAAATTGTAATGTGCATCGTCTATATAAAATGAAAACACTCCAAGCCTGTCTTTATGCTTAGGGGCCAAAATTTGCAGGTTATCTATTTTAGACAGTCTCTTAAAAACAATATCAATGAGTTCATGTTCCCTGTCCAACATATGCTGAACGCCCATAGTATCTTTAAGTTTGATACAAAGCGCTATTTTAATAGCCTGTAAAAAACCGGGAGTACCACCATCTTCACGGGTTTCAATATCATCTATGTAATCATGATCTCCCCAAGGATTAGTATAAGATACCGTACCGCCACCAGGATTATCGGGCACTAAGTTTTTATATAATTTCTTATTGAAAACCAACACCCCTGAAGATCCCGGTCCTCCTAAAAATTTATGAGGTGAAAATGTTATGGCATCCAGATATTCTTCAGCGTCTTCTGGATGCATATTAATATCTACATAAGGTGCCGAGCAGGCAAAATCAACAAAGCACAAGCCATTGTTTTGATGCATGACCTTAGCCACATCATGATAGTTGGTTCTAATACCGGTAACATTTGAACACCCGGTAATAGCCGCTATTTTAATAGGGCAGCTCTTATGGGCTTCAACTAGTTCTTTTAACTTTTCAATGCATGGCAGTCCTTCTTTGTTAGATGGAATCACCTTAACTCTGGCAATGGTCTCTAACCATGACGTTTGGTTAGAATGATGCTCCATATGCGACACAAAGATAATGGGCCGCTTCTCTTCAGGAACTTCAGTATGGTCTTTTAAATTTTCATTGACCTTAAGCCCCAGAATACGCTGAAACTTGTTAATTGCCCCTGTCATACCTGTTCCTACCGTTATCAGTATATCATCCTCAGAAGCATTGACATGCTTCTTTATAACGGTTCTGGCATCATGATAAGCATGGGTCATAGCTGACCCCGTAATGGAAGTTTCCGTATGGGTATTGGCTACATAAGGCCCTATCTCATTCAGTAATTTATCCTCAATAGGCCTGTAAAGCCTTCCGCTTGCGGTCCAATCGGCATAGATTATTTTCTTCCGTCCGTAAGGCGATTCAAAATATTGATCTGCTCCAACAATATTATCTCTAAAGGGCTTGAAATAGTCCTCTAAATTGGAGGGATCATGTTTTGGCTTAAATAAGCTTTTCATCGTTTTTGAAAGCACACTCATTATTTGTCTTTTTATTTAAATAAAGCGTTAACTGATTATCAAATAATCTAATTATTTAAACTTTGAGATCCCTGCTTTTAACCAGGCAAGGTATTCTTCAGCATCAGGTGTATAGGCTACAGGATCTATCAGGTTTTCCTCATTATGATCCATGAGTACATAAAATGGTTGTGAATTGGTTTTGTATTTAACCGTTTGTAACTCACTCCATTTCTGCCCTATATATTTAAGCATTTTACCCGGTTTTAATTGAGACTCTACAATTTCGTCGGCTTCTAACTTTCGCTTATCATCTACATACAATGAGATCAATACCACATCATTTTTAAGAATGTGCAGAACATTAGGTTTCACCCATACATTTTGCTCCATTTTTCTACAATTCACACAAGCATGCCCGGTGAAATCAATCATTACCGGCTTGCCAACCTTTTTAGCATAGGCTAGGCCTTTATCATAATCATTAAATGCCAGGATATTGTGTGGAGGCATTAGGTGAGCTCCGTCCGGAACCTCATTATGATCACCTCCGGGAACACTGCCATAACCTAATTCAGTATACCCCACTCCATATGGAGATTCACTATAATGTTGTGGTGGAGGGAAAGCACTTATTAAATTTAAAGGCGCTCCCCATAATCCGGGGATCATATAAATAGTAAATGCCAATACCAGTAAACCTAAACTCAACCTTCCAACTGAAATATGGGTTAACGGCGAATCATGAGGTAGTTGTATTTTTCCAAAAAGATAAAAAGCCAATGCTCCAAATATGGCTATCCAAATGGCTACAAACATTTCGCGCTCCAGCCAATGTAATTGTAATACCAGATCTGCATTTGATAAGAATTTAAAGGCTAGTGCCAATTCTAAAAACCCTAGTACAACTTTTACTGTATTTAACCAGCCTCCTGACTTTGGTAATGAGTTTAACCAGCCGGGAAATGCTGCAAATAACGCAAATGGTAAGGCAATAGCTAATGAAAAGCCTAACATACCAACAACTGGTCCTACCTGGCTTCCTCCTGATGCCGCTTCTACAAGCAAAGTACCAACTATAGGGCCTGTACATGAAAAAGATACTATAGCCAGGGCTAATGCCATAAAAAATATACCTATTAACCCGCCTCTACCTGCCTGCGAGTCTACTTTATTGGCCCACGAATTGGGTAACATGATTTCAAATGCCCCTAAGAAAGACGCTGCAAAAATTAGTAACAGCAAGAAGAATGCTATATTAAACCACACATTGGTTGATAGAGCATTCAAGGCATCTGCGCCAAATAAAAGACTTACCAAAGTTCCTAAAAGCACATATATAACAATAATTGAAATACCATAAATAATGGCATTTTTTATACCTATGGCTCTTGTTTTACTTTGCTTGGTAAAGAAACTCACGGTCATAGGAATCATTGGAAATACACAAGGCGTTAACAATGCTGCAAAACCTGAAAAGAATGCAATAAAAAATATCCCCCATAGTCCTTTTTTAGGTTTGGACTTAACTGGATCGCTATTGGCTTCCGAATCAGCTTCAACAATTTCAGAGGATTCATCAACGGCACCATTGGCTACAGGCAGATTAAATACTAAATCTACTTCTGTTGGTGGCAAACATTTGGTATCATCACATACCATAAATTCTACAAAGCCATTTACTACCGTTTTATCTCCTGTTACCTCAATGAGTTGTGTAAAAGTGGCACTGTTTTCAAAAAACTTAATTTTCATTTCAAAAACAGGATCATCAACTGTATGCCCTTCTTCTTCGGTAGTATTTCCTACTATTTTAAAAGCACCATTGGCATCATCATAAATAAAAGAGGTTGGTATGGGGCCATCAGCCGGAACATCTTGTGCATATAAGTGCCAGCCGGGCTCAATAGATGCTTTAGCTATTAATTTGTATTCCGTATCTGATATTTTTTGTGCCTGGGTAGACCACTTTACAGGTTCATGAACCTGTGCTGTAGCATAAAACTGTCCTACTAATAAACAAATGAGGACTATAATTGCTTTTCTCATAATGGCTGGTAGTATCTAATTAATTTTATTTAACATCAAAAACAAGGTCTACTTGTGTTGGTGGTAAACATCTTGTATCATCGCATACCATAAATTCAACTTCAGCATTAACCTTAAACGCATTTTGATTTTTAAGTTTTATACGTTGCTTAAACGTTGCTTTTTTATCAAAATATTTGATTTCCATTTCAAATATCGGGTCATTAACGGTATGCCCCTCTTCTTCTTTAGTATTTCCTTTTTTAAGATAATTACCATTACCTTCAAAAACAAAACTTGTTGGTTTTGGCCCATCTTCCGGAACCGACTGCGAATAAAGGTGCCAGCCATCTTCTATGGTTGCCGTTACAATTAATTCGGCTTCAGTATCTGAAACTTTATTTACACTTGTTGCCCATTTTACGGGTTTAAGTATTTGTCCGAAACTGTTTAAACTAAATGCTAATACTAAGATTAAAAATGTGTTTTTCATAATTTTTGCTTTTTAAAAAAAGGGTTGTTGAAAAAACAACCCTTTTATAACATCCTTTGTTAATGTAGAGTGACTAACTCAAATAATTGTAAATAAAGTTTAACTAAGATGTAGTGTTATTTTTTGGGTTTAAATACTATTTTAAATGATTTTCCTTTTTGTTGCAAATCCTGTGCCAGGGATTGTATATCTTTTTTTGTAATACTGTTTATAACGTCTTCAAAATTTTCAGTGTCATTCATATTGTAACCATCTCTATAAAACGTAGTTAGCAAGCTCATGTCGTAACTATTTCTATTTTTGGCCTGTTCGCGCACTTTTTTATAGTTGGTTAACGTTTTTTGCAGGTCATCAGTTCTTATATCCCCTTTAGCCAGCTTTGATAACTCATCTTGAACTATTTGTACTAATTTTTCAGCCAGATCCGGATTACAATCAAATCTTATAGATACATAAGACTGTGTTTTAGGATACTTAACTAAAAACGCGGAAGCTCTTGGACTATACACTCCGCCCTCCTCTTCTCTTAAAGTCTCAGTAAGTCTTAATTGCATAATATCTCCCAAAGCACTTGTAACAAACTTATTTTTTACAGTATATGCATTTGTTGCTTTTAAAGCCATGTTGATACTTGTTTTGGGGTCTTCCATTTTCAGGAATATATCTTCATCAACGTTATCAGACTTCCAATTCACGTGATTGTCCTTAAAACTTTCTTTGTCAGCACTTGTAGCTAAGCTTGCCACATACTTAGTTAACAATGGCTCTAATTGTTCTGCTTTAACATCACCTACAATATAAAATTCAAAATCTGCCGGGTTATCAAAGCGATCTAAATATACAGCCTTCATAGTTTCAAAAGAAGCATCATTTACAAATGCTTGATCGAACACACGTTTTCTTGGGTGGCTCTCTCCATACAACGTAGTGGTCATACCATCTTTCATTTGCTCTCCAATATCTTTACTTCTTCTTACCAGGTAATTACTAATATTACCGTGAAGCACCTTATAGGCCTGCTCATCAAAACGTGGCTTTTCAAAGTACAAATATACTAACTGCAACATGGTTTCTACATCTTTTGTTGAAGAAGATCCGGTGATATTTTCGGTAGTTTCTCCTAATTTTGGAGAGGCACTGGCTGTTTTACCTGCTAATACTTTTGGTAGCTCCGTTGCAGAATAATCTCCTAAACCGGACATTTTAACTAAATTACCCATTAAATCAGCTGATGGTAAATCTTCCGGTTTTAATAATGATTTTCCGCCATAGCTAATGGCGTTTAAACTAACCGTATTTTTTTGCTTATTAGCAAACTTATAATGTACTTTGATTCCGTTACTTAAAATATATGTTGTAGATCCAAGGTCGTTATTGTTCTTGGTATTTGTTATACTCCCAGCCTTAATATCTAATCCGGAAACCAGGGTTTTCCCAGCAAATTCTTCAGTATATGCTGTTATACGTGGGTCGTTTTCTACAGCATGTATTATTTTGTTTGCCTGCTCTTCCGTTAAATTATTCTTACCTTCAACCCCTGTTACATTGACGTATCTATTCTGCTTTGAATACAGTCTTTTAATTGTGTTATGAACATCTTCAGGCGTAAGTGATCCAAAAATCTGCTTAACTAAATTGTATTCTTTTTCAATATCAGCTATGGTAACATTATTAAGGTAGTTATCTTTTATACCATTGATGATTCTACCATGGGGCTGATCATCTTTTTTAGCAATTTGTGTTTCGTAATTATTCGAGAATCTCTTAATGCTTCTTTCAACTTCTGATGCGGTATACCCAAATTTAACAGCTCTTACAACTTCGGTTAATACTGCTGCAAAAGCCTCTTGTTGCATTCCCGGTTTTGGAGACATGCTCAGACTTAACCCGTTATTAGCCCTTGAGATGGATCTATAACCAAACCTTGCTCCTAAAAATGGAGCGTCAGGGTTTTGAGCTTTTTCAGAAATTCTTGAAGATATCATTCCGGTAGCCATTGATTCTAACAGTGATACTTTTAAATCATTAACCGTTTGATCTTTTAATGATTTTTTATGACGAATTCCAAATACAATGCCTGCTGTTGAAATCTCCTTATCCATACCTAAACTATATAGCAACTTTTCATTTTCAGGAATTTCTACTATAAAACGTTCTCTTGCATTTTCAACTGCCGGGATTTTAGAAAACAACGCTTTGATCTTTGCTTCAATTTCATCAACATTAACGTCTCCTATCACAGCTATAGCTTGTAAATCTGTGCGATACCAATCATGGTAAAAATCACGCAATGCCTTATATTCAAAATTCTCTACAATATGCATTAACCCAATAGGCAAACGCTTTGAATAAGCTGAATGATTAAAGGTTATAGGTAAAGAAGTCTGAAACAAACGCATTTGTCCGTTTTGACGCGTACGCCATTCTTCTTTTATCACACCACGCTCTGCGTCTATTTCTTCATCTGTGAGTAATAAATAATTACACCAGTCATGTAATACTAATAATCCTTTATCTATCAGTTCTGGTTTGGTTGGTACATTATTAATATTATAAACGGTTTCATCAAAACTTGTATAGGCATTGATATCTCTACCAAAAAGCAAGCCTTGTTTTTGAAAGGTCTCCAGCATGGATTTTCCTTCAAAATTCTTTGTGCCATTAAATGCCATGTGTTCTAAAAAATGGGCCAATCCCTGCTGGTCGTCATTTTCTAAAACAGATCCCACATTTTGAATAATATAATAACTGGCAGCATTTTTTACTACATCAGTACTTTTTATATAGTAGGTTAATCCATTAGGCAAAACACCTTTTTTAATGGTCTCATCAATTGGTATTGATGTCTTTAAATCTACATTTTGTGCTATACCGGTGAATACCAGCGCAACCAAGATGAGTACTGATAATAAGAGTTTTTTCATTTTTTAATTTTGTATCTTAAAATGTTGTCTGTTACTTACTATGTCGAAGATTTAGTGCTTTACCCCTAAAGAAAGGATGTTAAAACTCTCTTAACAAAAGTAAAACAAACACTAACAGACTGTTTTCTAACATTTTAAAAACAAAATCATTAATGATTATTTTTTGTTTTAAATAAAAAACACTGAAAAATTATCAATGAATTCCATTTTTGAACTTATTATCGGTAGTTTTTTGGGAGATATTTAAAGAATATTATAAGGAATACTCAGAATTATAGTACGTTTTGACCACTATTTTATAATCTTTTTTTAATTCCTTTATTCGTTACAAAGCATATCTTCTATTTATAACTTTTAAGAAAGGTATAATTCCAGATTTTATTGCTATTACTCTACTTTTAGAAGCCAATTAGTCAATTTTTTTATTAAGGCTTTTTTTAAACTTATAATATCAACTATTGGTTTCCCTGATTCTATATTGAAGCGATATAGCCCAATATTTCAATCCAGTTTAATTCTTTCATCTCTTTATATTTTATAGTTAAGCCAACTGCAATGCTAGATTAATCATCTCTTTAAATGAGTTTTGCCTATCACTGGCAGAAATGGCTTGCTTCTTCAACAAATGATCTGAAACCGTTAATATGGCCAATGCCTTTTTTTTGTATTTAGCCGCAATGGAGTATAATGCAGCGGCTTCCATATCCACACCTAATACATTATAGGTCTTCCAGCTTAAAAATGGATCTGCTATATGACTCTCTCCATAGAAAAAATCGGATGTTAAAATAGATCCTGTATGGGCACTTAGCTTATTCTTTTCGGCTACTTCATAGGCCTTTTTTAATAATTCAAAATTTGCTGTCGGTGCAAAATCCTTTCCATTAAACCGAAATTTATTCATCCCCGAATCTGTACAAGCACTCATTGCCAGCACTATATCCATGATGTTTACATGTTCCTGAATTGAACCACATGAACCTATTCTTACCAATTTCTCCACGCCATACTCCTCTATTAGCTCTGTAGCATAAATTGATATTGATGGCATCCCCATTCCTGTTCCCTGTACACTAATTCTCTTTCCATTGAAAAAACCCGTATACCCCAACATCCCTCTAACCTCATTGTAACATTTTGCATCCGTTAAAAATGTTTCTGCAATTAATTTTGCACGTCGCGGATCTCCGGGTAACAAAATAAAGTCTGCTATATCTCCTTTCCTGGCATTATTATGTACACTCATAGCTAATGTTTTATTTGATTAAAATTTTCTTCTGAATTGTGTTTGTATTTAAAGAGAAGCGCAAACGCAATACCTATAACCAATGCATACCCTGCAAAGACAAACCATATGCTTGACCAATCTTTAATATTCTTTTCTGTAAAACAATCTACAACCAAACCACTTGCATATCCTCCGAGAAATGCTCCAACACCATTTACCATCATCATAAACAAACCTTGTGCGCTGGAACGTATTTTTGGAGACACCTCTTTATCTATAAACAAAGACCCAGAAATATTAAAGAAATCGAAGGCCAGACCGTAAATTATCATGGACAATATTAAAAACATCACTCCCAGTCCTGATGGGCTTCCAATACCAAAAAAACCAAAACGAAATATCCATGCAAACAAACTCATCAACATAACTTTTTTTATTCCAAATTTTTTCAGGCAAAATGGAATAAAAAGGATAAAGATTACTTCTGATATTTGCGATAATGACATTAAAAAAACGGAGTGCTTCACGGCAAAAGAATCTTTATAATCAACTTCAAAATCTGTTAAAAAAGGTACTCCCCAAATATTTGTAATTTGTAAAGCAGCTCCTAAAAGCACTGAGAATATTAAAAAAACTGCTATGTTTTTTTTCTTAAACAGCACAAAAGCATCTAATCCTAAACGCTGTATCAAGGTTTGATTACTAGTATTTGAAGTTGGAATTTTTGGAAGCGTAAATGAATATATTCCTAAGACCCCTGACGCTATCGCTGCTAAATAAAATTGTTCTTTGCCTACCTGCCACTGTAATAGATCTATACACCAGGCTGCAATAATAAAACCAATAGTTCCCCATACTCGAATTGGAGGAAAAGCTTTTATAATGTCATATTTATAATCTTCTAAAATATGATACGATATGGCGTTGTTAAGTCCTATGGTTGGCATATAAAACATAGAAACGAACAACATTAGAACATAAAATAAACTAAAACTAGCAACCTGAGTCACTCCTATAAAAAAGACTACTAAAATAAGGTGGCTCATTCCAAACAGTTTTTCTGCACTCAACCATTTATCTGCAATAGCTCCCATTATTGCCGGCATAAATAAAGAAGCTAGGCCTAGTGTTGCATACACAGAACCTATTTGTATTCCTGTAAATTTTAATGTTACAGACATGTAGGCTCCGGCAGAGATTAACCATGTACCCCAAACGAAGAACTCTAAAAAATTGAATATTATA
Source organism: Alterotamlana spongicola (assembly GCF_035818475.1). NCBI lineage: Bacteria > Pseudomonadati > Bacteroidota > Flavobacteriia > Flavobacteriales > Flavobacteriaceae > Alterotamlana > Alterotamlana spongicola. Next base: position 1,582,117 of record NZ_JAYMGV010000001.1, on the reverse strand, counting down.
AGGCGCTGTTTAATCCCCATTATCTTTTTATTTTTTTAATTATCTATAATCTAATTGATCTTAATATTTTTAACTACTCATTGTAAAGACATGTGTTAGTACAAATAAGTAGCTTTTTAATAATCAAATATCTTTGCAATCCTTTGGTTCTTTTCATCTAAATGTTGTTCAACAGCTCCTGCTCTTTCAACACTTTCCAATGGTGTATTTACACTGAAGTAAAATTTAATCTTAGGCTCTGTTCCACTAGGCCTGGCTGCTACTTTAGTCCCCTTTTCTGTTAGGAAAACCAATACGTTTGACTTAGGGATGTCAATCTGTGTTTCTTTGCCTGTTATTAAATCTCTTTTTGTAGAAGATTCATAATCATAAACATATTTTACCTTTTCACCATCTATTTCTGCTAAGGGCTTTTTACGCAAATCAATCATTATTTGCTTAATCTGCGCAGCACCATCCATTCCTTTTTTTACAACGGCTACTAAATGTTCTTTGTAAAAATCATGTTTTACGTATAGGCCTAATAATTCTTTGTAAAAAGTACTCCCTTTCTGCTTTGCATAAGAAGCTATTTCACAAGCTAATAAGGTGGCTGAAATAGCGTCTTTATCTCTTACATAATCGCCTACCATATAACCAAAGCTTTCTTCACCCCCGCCTATGAACTCTTGATTTGTATTATCTTTAATAAGTTTTGCTATCCATTTAAATCCGGTTAAGCATATTTTGTTCTCTACACCATAACTATTCGCTATTTCAGAGATCATATCTGTGGAAACAATTGTTGAAGCTACAAATTGATTGCCGTTTAATTTACCTTGTTTTTTCCATTTTTTGATTAAAAAACTGGTCATAATTGACATGGTTTGATTGCCATTTAGTAATCTCATATGACCTTCTAAATCTCTAACAGCTATTCCTAAGCGATCACTATCCGGATCGGTCCCTATTAGGATATCTGCGTTGACTTTCTCTGCCAGTTCTAATGCCATTTTTAAAGCGGCTGGCTCTTCCGGGTTTGGAGACTCTACCGTAGGAAAGTTTCCGTCTGGTTGCCGTTGTTCTTCTACATAATGGACATTTTTATAGCCTGCCTGCTCAAAAACCTGAGGCATTACGGTAATGGATGTACCATGCAGTGAGGTAAACACAATGGTTAAATCGTTCCTGTTTTTTAACTTTAAACAAGTGTTTGTTACTGATGTTTTTATAAAGGCCTTATCTATATCTTTTCCGATATATTCCAACAAGTCAGGTTTGGCATCAAACTTTATTTCTGAAAAATCCAGTTTGTTTACTTCTTCTATAATAAGTCCATCTTCTGGGGTTACTACCTGTGCTCCATCACTTCCATAAACCTTATAACCATTGTATTCCGGTGGATTATGGGAAGCTGTTAGTACTATACCTGCTTCACAGTTCAAGTGGCTTACTGCAAATGACAATTCTGGTGTTGGGCGCATATTTTCAAACAGAAATACTTTAACGCCGTTTGCCGTAAATACATCTGCTACTGTTTTGGCAAGTGTATCACTGTTTTTTCTACAATCATAGGCTATAACTATTCTACATTGCTTATTTGGATGTTTTTTTTGTAAATAATTTATTAAGCCTTGACTAACTCTTCCTAAGGTATATTTATTTATACGGTTTATTCCTGCTCCCATGATGCCGCGCATGCCTCCTGTTCCAAATTCTAAGTCTTTGTAAAAACTTTCTATCAGTTCTTGGGAATCTTTATCTATCAGATGTTGTACTGCTTTTTGGGTTTCAGTATCAAAGCTAGGTGTCAACCATGTTTTTGCAGAGTCTTTTATCTTTTGTATATCCATTTATCTTTAATTTTCAAAAAAGGCTAGTTTAAATTCTTACTTTCCAATAGCATGATGGAATGAAATACAAAAGCCTCCCATTCTTTTTTTAGTTGATCTAAAGCGCTTTGTTTTTGTTGGTGTGTTGAGTATTCAACAGAATTGAATACTAGTTTTTTTATGGCTTTCAAATCTAATTCCCAAGCGACAAATGCTATAAAAAAATCGTAACTCAATCCTTCATAGCCAAAAACCCCAGGATCGTCACTACTAATGGCACATTGTACTCCTTTATTAAGGAGTATCCTTGCCGGATGATTTCTTAAATCTGTAAAGTAGCCTAATATTTTATTGCTTAACGGATTAACCTCTATAAGGACATCTCTTTTCTTTACTGCCTCAATCAGGCTTGGGTATAGCACCAAGTTTAAGCCATGACCTATACGTTTTGAGTTTAACAAAACAGCATCGTAAAGGTTTTTATTTTTTACTGAATGGCTTTCTCCGGCATGTAAAAACAAAGGCAGCTGGTAACCTGTTTCTTGCTCCAGCGAATCTAATGTCTTCCAACAATCTTCATAAAATTCTATGCTATTTCCCCTGTCTTCTTCGGCCACCAAATCAAATCCGGTTATTAAATTGGGGAACTTCTTTTTTAACCGAAAGGCTTCTTTTATTTGATTATTGATTTTATCAACACTTAAAAATTTAAAGCTTGTGTATATCAGGTTTAATGAAAAAGACGGATTTGTTTTTCCTATTTCTAGTACAACTTCTTTTAAATCTTCAACCATCGTGTCAATTGGATAGCTAGTATTTCTTTCATCATATAGGTTTCCAAAGATGAATCGTATTTCAACATGGTTTATGTGGTCTTCTATCAAATCTAAAAATGCCTTTTTATAGTAGGCTTTAAAAAAAGGGCGATAGTTGATCAATGGCATTATTCTCATAAACCGTTTTTCAAATTCCAACCAATAGTCATCTTCTTTTTTTAAGGTACTTCTTTTTAGCACCAATAAATTATACAACTCTGATTCAAAATCAGGGTCTGTTTCTATACTTTCTTTTAAAGACACATAACCTGAGGGTACTTTGTTTTTTTGAAAAACACCTAATTGTCCGTATAATATATTTTTGTTGTTAAACTCAGCATACACATAGCAATTTGGCAGGGTTTTAGCTTTTTCAATAACCCATTTTATATCAGTTACCCCTCCACTGTGGGTATGCAACAATGCCCCTTTGGGCATGGCCTTAAACACCTCAAACAATGTTGTTGCTTCTATAAATCCCTTGACGTTACTGAATGGTTCTATATAAAACGTCTGGTGATTAAGCTTGATATTCTTTTCAAATAAATCTCTTAATGCTATCAGTTTAGATTCCAATTTCACTTCTTCTTGTGACAATATTAAACTGGAATCAAATGATCTTTTCTTATCAACCCCTATCAAATCATCCCTTTGAGGCATATAAGAATTTTGATTTTTTGTGTCATTTTCACATCCCAACACAAATAAAGAAATAAATATTATGACTATTATTTTCATTAGTCGTCTTGGATTTTCTTCTTTCATTTGTTTGATTTTTATAATTAAACGAGAATTATAAACTCTAAATTTACTTGAGTCTATTTAACTTATAGTCGTCTTTTTTAATCCTATAACTCACACCCTTTTCTTCTAAAAGCGTTTTATGATCTTTATCAATAAAATACCATGTACACATGGCCATATCATCAGAAAGTGTTAGTAAAGTATATCCATGCTCTCTTAAATTAACATACTTAATATGACGATTTTCTTTTAGCTCTTTTATTCTGTTTTCCCATTTTATTACAGAATCTACCGGATTGCTTGTGTCCCAATTTTCTGATGAAATTGATGGCACACCGAATTCAATAGCTATTGGGTTTTTTTCATTATTTTCAAGATTCTGAACTTCAATTACCCATGAACTATGAGAATCTCCGGACAAAAAAATCAGATTATCTATAGCACATGAATCTATTAATGATATAAACTTTGACCGTTCAAAAGGATATCCGGACCAACTATCATTTTCTTTTTCATTTATATCAGACATTACAGGAGAAAAATCAAATTTTGAAAACAGAACAGGGTTTCCTATAATTTTCCATGTAGATTTTGATTGATTTAAGCCATTTACTAACCATTTCATTTGTCTATCTCCCAACATTTTTCTTTTTGAGGAATTATATAATGAATCTGTTGGTTTACCTTGTTTTGTTCTACCTTCAAGCCTCCCATCTATCATAAATAAATTGGCTACTCCTCCTAAATTAAAACTTCTATAAAGTTTTTTATCCTCTTTAATTGGTAACCACTCATAAAATGCTTTTTTAGCATTATACATTCTATCTTTATAACTACCATCTTCTTTATTATGTCCGCCAGCCCCATCTGCATAGGAATCATTCGCAATTTCATGGTCATCCCAAATATTGATAAATGGATGCATTTGATGCGCCAGCATTAAATTAGAATCTAAATGATACTGTGCATATCTTGTTCTATAATCTTCTAAAGAAATAAGCTCTTTCTTAGGTAATGGAACTCTATCTTTCTTTTTAATATATTTTGGAATAAAGCTTTCATAAATATAATCTCCGAGGTGCACAACAGCATCTATTCTCTCCTTTCTTTCCGCAATACGTCTAAATGCATTAAAATATCCTCCTTCATAAGCATTACAACTTACTCCAATTAAATTAACTTGTGAATTTGTGTCTTTATCAGTAAGTGTTTTGGTTCTTCCAACTATTGATCTGTCATTTTTATATTCAAAACTATACCAATAATAGGTGTCAGGTTTAAGCCCAGACACTAAGACTTTAACTGTATAATCATTTACACTATCTATCTTAACAATGCCTTCCTGAAGTATACTTTTTTGAAGTGAATCACTAGAAACCATCCACTTTACTTCGTGCTCTTTTACAAAATCGGGAGTGATTCTGGTCCATAAAACAACCTCATTTTGAGTTGGGTCTCCTGATGCTACGCCATGATAAAAAGGTTTTAACGCATCGTTATAATATATTGATGTAACATTTGTTTTAAACCTAACATTTTCATGGTTACAGGAACATATTGAAAAAAACAAATGAAGCAACAATAATTGCCTTAGTAATTTTCCCATTGTTATTACGTGTAATAAAAAAGGGGAGTGGCTGCTTAAAGTGTGACTCCCCTCTCTTTTAATAAAGTATTAAAAACTAAACTAATTCAATAATTCCTAGTTGAAACTGTAGCGTATTCCTAACTGCATCCTCCAACGTGAATTTAAACTAAGATCTGAGATAAACTCCTTATCTAAATTATTAGGCTCAACTCTATGTGTTGTTCCTCCCGGAGTTCTTATAACCTGAATTGGTCTTGTATTAGCAGCTATTTCTCTAACACCCCAATTTTTATTGAGTAAGTTTGTGAAATTTAAAATATCTGCTGTAAATTGAAATGAGTTCTTTTTCTTCCCTATGTTAATATTTATGTCTTGAACAAATCTCAAATCCATTTTAAAGAACATTGGAGATATACTACCATTACGCTCTGCAAACTGCCCTCTTCGTGTTTTCAAGTAATCTGAATTGGAGATAAATTGATCTAAAGCAGTCCATTGCTCAGCAGCTGTAACAACAGACCCATCACTTCTTGTATAATCCGCTAAGTTAATTTGAGAGGCATCTGCTGGTACAAATATTAAATCATTGGTAACAAAATCTCCGTTGGCATCTTGAAAGACCAATCCGCTGTATTGATATGAAAATCTTCTATTTTGTGCACCTTCAAGAAAGATAGAAAACGTAGAAGAACCAAATTTCTTATAATTAATTTTATATGAGGCCGCTCCAACAACTCTATGCTTTTGATCTCCATCACTCAATGCCAATGGTGGGTTATTTGTGTTACCTACTACTGGTAAAGCCCTCCATGCTGCTCTTGAGCCTGAACCTGAAAATGATGTTCTATCTTTTGCTTTACCATAAGTATAAGCTACCAAAGCAGACCAGTTATCACTAAATGGTTTTTCTAATTGGGCAGTAAAATTAAATTGGCTTCCTTGTGTAGAATTCCTTAAAACAAATGCTGTGCTAGCGGTTGGAAAATTAAGACGTGAATTTGAAAACCTGAATCGGTCATCTACACCATCAATACTTCCATCAGTATGGTCAAGATTAGCATTAATTGGTAATACATCATAAATTGTTTTTCCGTATAACAACTCAAGACTACCTACAAGACCAAGAGGCAATTGATAATCTACTCCAAGAGTAGTTTTTAAAACCCTAGGCATTTTAAAATCCGGATCTACAAAATTAATATCTCCTTGAGATCTTACCCCTGTAAATGGAGGGATATAGGCATTAACATCTGACGTAAATGGCTTATCATTTGTTCCTCCATTAAAAGAAAAGTCTCTAATCTCCCCTTGGTTTATACCATTATTTAGAAAGGCATCACCAATAGCTACAAATGGCACAATACCATTAAAAATACCTGTTCCTCCTCTTACTTGAAATGTTTTATCACCTCTTACATCCCAATTGAAACCAAGCCTAGGGGAAAGAACCACTTGGGTACCAGGTAGAAGGCTATTATCTAACGATAGAGGATCTCCATTTGGGTTTTGAAATGTAAGCCCTTCCAATTCCGGATTTTTCCTCGGCTCATTTAAAAATGATGTAATATCTAAACGTAATCCACCTACTACTCTAAAGTTATCACTTACATCAAATTTATCTTGTACATAAAAACTTGACTGAGAAAATTTAGGTTCTGCAAAAACAACCTCTCTATTTTCTAATCCAGAATATCTTCTTGCATAAGTTGATGGCCTTCCTGTCCCGTCACTAACCCCAATTGGCGTTTGTGTCCCTAAAGGAGTACTATTATAAAAGTCTTGTAATGAGCTAAAAACAAATGACCCTTGCCAAGCTGGAGTAAATCCATTCTTAAATTTATAATGTTGATAGTTAAAGCCTAAAGTTATGGCATGATTGTTCAGGAAAATAGAAAAATCATTTTGAATTTGTAAGATCTGTTGATTTACTTTATTATTATTTGAAAATAAATCAGAACCAAAAGACATATAAGTTGTTCCATTTTGTAAAACATCTACACTAGGAAAAAGTGTTCCTCTTACTCTTCTATTTTCTGGAAAAGATGAATAGCCAACTTTGAACTTGTTCGAAAACTTACTATTAAAATTACTATTTAATTCTGTTACAAATGAATACACATTAGTATTACGTTCCCAACCAGAATTTGAATAACTCATACCATTAGGATTATTAAATCTATTTCCTGCTCCAAAAAAAGTAGAATTACTAGGCGCCTGATCTGATGTTGCTTCTAATTGATTATAACGCATACTCAATTTATGCTTATCACTTATATTATAATCAAGCTTTATTAAAAACTTATCACTTACACTTTCAAGAGAAAAGCCCTGATATGGCCCCGTAGCATAGTCATACTCTGTCAACAAGAACTGACTTAAGTCTGTTAAGTCTGAAGCCAACACTCTAGTAACATTATCTCCAGTATTTCCGCCATCAGATGCAATAAAATTTGATGCTGGAGTAGTTCCTGTCACACGTTCATAATTAGCAAAGAAAAATAATTTGTTTTTAATTATTGGTCCGCCAATCCTAAATCCAAATTGCGTAGAATTAAACTTAGAGTTTTCAACTTCTACATCTTTTACTTTAGTTCCTAACAAACTTTCATTTTGAAAAAAACTATATATAGATCCTCTAAACTCATTATCTCCACTTCTAGTTACTGCATTTACATTTGCTCCTGTAAACCCTCCTTGCCTTACATCGTAAGGAGAAAGGCTTATTTGTATTTCACTTAAGGCATCCAAGCTAATGGGTTCTGAACCGGCAGCATTTCCAATTACAAGAGCCCCGGCGCCTCCTAACCCATAAGCATTATTAAATGATGTTCCATCTACCGTAACACTACTTGAACGTAGCGCTCCACCAGAAAAACCAGCAAAATCAGCACTATTGGATTGAGGCAATAATTTAGAAAAATCATTTATACTTCTATTTATTTGAGGTACGCTATTGATAGCTCTTTGGCTTATATTCCTTCCTGATCCTGTTTTATTACTATTTAAAATTGAGCTTTTTCTCGCAATTAATTGCACTGCATTTAATGCTGTTGCTTCTTCTCCCATAACAACATTTAAATGAAAATCTTGACCCAAACTCAAATTAATATCGGTTTCTGTTTTGGTTTCATAGCCTAAATAAGAAATCGCTATAGTATATGGCCCACCAACACGTAAGTTTGGCAATCTAAATTGCCCCGCGTCATTTGTAATAGTTCCATACTTGGTCCCGGAAGGAGTATGTTCTGCAATGACATTGGCGCCAAATACCTTTTCTGATTTATCATCAATTACAGTTCCTGAAATTGATGCGGTTGTCTCTCCCTGTGCTAACAGCGAGACCGGCAACACTAAGAATAAAAAAATAATGATGTACGTTTGTTTCATAGTTTTAGAATGGTTTTAAGTTTTTATTATATTGACTTAATTAACTTCAACTACTCACAAAACCTTAAATAAAATTCAATATTTCTTAAAACCTTTCTTAAATTTCAATCAGAAACACAACATATTTTATAAAATATTATACATAGTTATTATATAGTATAAAAACTGTTATTTATGTTTTAATCCTATTGAGATATAGTTGTAGAGATACTATTCTTCTATTACTTTTTTATGATTATGGTATTATTTTCTATCCTATAAGTAAACGCATTGAAAGAGTTAAGATCTTCTATAACCTTTTCAATTGTTTTATCTTTATAATCTAAACTCAGTATAAGTTCTCCGTCTATGCCTACGTCAGAATAATCAATTTGAATTCCTGTTTGTTCCTGAATTCTTTTATAAGCATCTTTGAGCTTAACATTTACAAACTCAATTGAAATCTTGTTTTTGATTGCTTTGTTTGCTGCTATAAACTTATCTTCTTTTGGCTTGACTTTTTCTATTAACTCTTTATTGGTTTGCTGATTATATATTAATGAATCTCCCGGTAGCAAAACACGATTAAAAGTATTCCCTTTATTTGTTACTGCTATCTTGCCTGTATGAAGGTATATTTTGGTAAGCTGTGACATTGAGTCTTCTTCTATTAAGAACTTTGTCCCTAAAACTTTTGTAATTAAATCGCCTTGATGAACCAAAAATGGTTTTTTATCATCTTTAGTTATATTGAATAAAGCTGACCCTTCTAATTCAACCTTTCTAATACTATCATTAAATACTGTTGGATATGTAAGCTTGCTATTAGGAAATAATTCTACTTCTGAATTATCATCAAGCCTGATTTTTTGTTGATTTAAAGCAATTTTTAATATGCTATCTTTATCTATATCAATGGTGCTATTATTAGTAAATGTAAAGTAAGCTCCTATAGAAATTAAAACAACAAATATGGCAGCATATTTCAATAATTTTCCATATCTCGAAACTAAGCTTATTGAATTATCCTGAAAATCTAACTCTTGTGAAATAGCATCAAAAACTGCCTCAGAATTATCCATATTCAACGAATCAATCATAGACTCATCCCAATACTGGTTAAACTTGCTTTCTAAATCTGTATTTTTACTCTTTTTCGACATTAAAAACTATATTCTCTTTTTTGTTTATGTATTGCTATCATATTAATTAACTACTCATTAAAAAAATCATAAAATGAATTGGTGTTTAAGTTTTGAAAATCAAGGATTTGCTTTAGCTTCTTTTTTGCCCTATACAGATTATTCTCAACCGTTCTTACCGAAACTTTTAAATAATTAGAAATTTCAATTGTAGTCAACCCCTCCAAATAAAATAAGGTTATTATTTCTTTTTGAGTTGGCGGCAATTTCTTAATATTTTCTTTAATTAAATTAGAGTTTACAGTTCCTTTTAAATCTGAATTATCTGAAATCTTATGTATTTCATCTAAATTATTTAAAACTGTCAATTCTTTCTTATTTATTTTTTTTATAACTAACCGCTTCGCTATCAATTTTAGTAAACCAATAACTCCATTATTCTCATCTATGGAATCTCGTTGTTTCCAAAATTGAATATAGGTGTCTTGAACTATTTCTTCCGCATCTTCTTGACTAAGCCCCATTTTGACACACACCCCAAAAACAACCCCATGAGTAATCTGAAAAAAAAGTTTAAAATGTTTCTCAGATCCTTTTTTAATATATTTTGATAGTATGCTTATTTTTTTAAAATCCACATAAAGACTTTTAAGAGTGTAAATATAATCAGAAAATTATTTTACCATTATAACTTAAATTCGTGAAAACTAATTTATCCTGTTATTAAAGAGATAAAATAAGATTAAGCTAGTAAGCTCTACAATATAAAAATAACAGATACTCTATCTCCTTTCTAACTTTTCGTTACAACTTTTTTAAATGAGATACTCTGCTAATTATAAACAAGTTAAGATTCTAAAAAGAAATAATTAATTTTCGAACTTTAAATATAGATCGATGATTTTAACGCCTTCTATAATGCCGGCGCCCTCTATATCCTGAGTCATTATTATCAATTTCACCAAGTTTTCCTAAGCTATTAAACTTCCAACTGAAACTTAGCATAAAATATTGTTGCAACACTGTACTTTGTGAGTCTTGAATATAATCTTGCGCAGCAATCCTCCTGGCATTAGTGTTTTGGTTTAACAGGTCATAGGCCTTAAGCGTTACAATACCTTTATTTTTAAGTACTGAATAGGCTAATGTAGAATTCCAAAACCATGCGCTTTTTTGAAACCCATCAGCTATATTAGAATTATAGGTATAAATAATATTGTTTCTCCATTCCAAATTTTTAGGTAAAAACGTAGCTGTATTAATATTCAAAGTATGTAATAAAAACTCCCTATTATCAAAAGAATCAATATCATACCTGTTTTTAGTCAATGTAATGTCGTAGCGTGGACGAATCTCCATAACATCTTTCCAGGTAAATATAAAATTGATGTTTGGAGAAATAGAATTCACATCACCGGCGTATTGAATACCATTATTAAAATTTATCCTTCGGCTTATATTGGCACGCACTCCAATATCGTATCTTAAGGTTCTAATAGTGTCCAGTTTCACTTTCTTTCCAACCTCCACACTGCTTCCAAAATTATAATTCCCATTCACATTAGCAAAGGTTGTTTCTCTTACAAAATTTTCATCTACTACAGTCTTGGAAACAATTTCATTATTAACAATATTACCATTAATATTCAGATTGAATTCGGCTCCTCCCTGTGGGTTAAACGCATTATATCCTAAACGAAAACCGTGATTATTTGTAGGCTCCAGGTTAGGATTTCCTATTATAGTATTTAATGGATCTGAAACATTTTGAAATGGCTGTAACTGGGATAATTGTGGCGGATCATTATTTAACCTATACCCCAAATAGACTGAAGACTTTGAGCTAAATCTATGCCTGAAATAAGAACTTAACTCTACCGCTTCAAAATTCCTTTTAATACTATACTGAGTTCTTAACAGGTCTCTGTTTTCCAAAGTTCTGAAAATATAATTTGTTCTGAACCTCGCATAGGTTTTATCCGTTCTGTATCTCAATGAGATTTCCGGTGAATTTTGTTCATTAATATATTCGAAGTCCGTACTAAGATCCTCATTAAAAATGGAGTAATCCCCATTTATATCTTTATCAAAAGTACTCTGCTTGTCTTCGGTCTTATTTCTTCTGTAGTTGTAACTAAAATCTACTGAAAGACCATTTGTTAACGGTAAATTATAGCTTAATTCCGTATCAAAATTATTTGAATTGTTATCGCCTTCAGTAAACTGATCTCTAATGATGTCATTGGGGTTATCACCATAAATATTGGTTTCTGAATACAAGAAATCTTCACGCTCTCTGGTACTAATTTCATTTTCAACACTTAACCTTAAATAAGCGCCCTTTGATCCAAATCTTTTAGTAATGTCTAAATCATTACTAAAATTGTTACCAAACGTTTCAACGACTGATTCTGTAGTAGATTGGTTGGTTAATACATTAAATTCATCTAAAGATTCTGAATCACGTGAAAAAACTGTTTTATTCTTAGTACGCCTAAATGAAGGTTCAATATTTATTAAAAGTGTAGAGTCTACTTCAATGTCAAACTCTGTATTAACACTATGGTTATTGCTATCACTAAAAGATATTGAATTGGTATTTGTAAAAAACCTTGAATCCGGTAAAATATTTTCGCGCTGGGTTGATGTTTCATTTTCCGAGCTACTTCCCGAATAAAAATAGTCTGTACTTAGATCTACTTTTTTACCCAGTTCATCTGCATAGTTAAGACCTATATTATTTGAAGTTACTATACCCTGACCACCGCCAAAAGCACGGCTGCCAATATTAGAATTACCACCTCCTCCAAACATTTTCCTGATTTCTCCAAAGCTAAATCCGGGAGAATTGATATTGTTTCCACCAGCCAAAACACTTAATCTTTGATCATTATCAAACCTGTTGAACATCCCTGCATATTCATATGTTTCATCAGTACCTGCTCCGGCCGCAAGCCTCCCAAATACACCTTTATTATTTTCCTTCTTTATAGTAAGGTTTATGGTTTTGTTTTCTGAATCACTTGCTTCTCCTGCAAAGGCCTGTGCCTTTGTTTTAGTATCAACAACCTGTATCTTTTCAATAACATCTTTGGTCAAATTTCTGGTTGTTATAGTAGGGTCATTTCCAAAAAATGGTTTTCCGTTAACAAGTATCCTGCTTACAGATTGCCCGTTTATTGTGATATTTCCTTCTTCGTCAACCTCTACTCCCGGTAGCAATCTTAAAACATCTTCTACATTAGCATCCTTTTTTGTTTTAAATGATTTTACATTAAACTCCAGAGTATCCTTTTTAACAATAATTGGTGGACTGGATTCAATAATTACAGCATCTAATGCATTACTGTCAACCTTTAAATTAACTGTACCTAAATTAACAACAGGCTTATCAATTTTTATAGTTTTAGTATACGCTTCATATCCTACATAGGAGATTAGCAATTTTAATTCTGAATCTGAAGTTTTATCGGTCAGTTCAAAACTTCCATCTTTATCCGTAATGGTATAACTTACCAATGAGCTATCCTTTACACGCTCTAAATAGGCTGTTGCAGATTCTAAAGGCGCATTATTATCATCAGAAATTAAAGTGCCGGAAATTGTAAATTGTTTAGATTGGGAGAAGGAAAACATTGTACACAACAACATTAAACCAAAAAGATAGTTCTTCATTGAATTTTATTGATTGACCGATGATTTCCGAGTAGGACGATTGTTTCCAAAAAAAGTTTAATAAGCTATTGTAGTTTTAATAAAACTTTAACGATTTATCTTAAAATAATGGTAAAAACACTGTGTTGCTTTATAAGCATATGATCTTGTAGAAATTCGTTTTTAAAACTTAGTAAATCATGAAAAAAGTTGGTGTCTAACACCAACTTTTTCCAACTAAAACAAAAAACTTTAATGAAACTCTAATTTCGAAAATAAAATTATTCATGTTATGCTTATTATGCCACCTGTTCTTAAACCTATTTTGATACTATTTTTGCTTAAACCATTCTTAACCTTAAGGTTAAACTTACATATGCTATTAAAGTATAATTTTTAATGATACTTTTTTGGGTATTTCAATAGTGTCATTTCTTTAAAGCACTCTGAATCAGTTATAGCTTGAAAAACAAGATTCATCTTAGTACTATTTTCACTAAATCTCCGGCTTTTAAGGTTATTGTTAAAAATTGAAAACTAATACACTTAAATAAGTACTATTTCATAAAGCAGTAATGTCTGTAAACATCTTAAGGGTATGCCACTTTTTCTCCTGTAGCTTTATGACTGGGCATTTGTGCATCAACGTCTTTAAGATAAGTGGTAAGTACTGATGCTAACGCTTTAACTTTGTCGCTTTCTGTAACTGCTCTATTGTCTTTTTCTTCAATGTCTTCAACAATATTAAACAACTCATAGCTTTCACTATTGTGATAGTAAATGAGTTTCCATGCCCCTAAACGCACTGCACTAAAAGCTCCTATACCCGGACCACTAGGCCCCCATTCATTTGGATAATGCCAAAACAAAGGCCTGCTATCTGTTTGCCCTGATTTGTTATTTGCAAGTAACGGTATAAAACTTTTCCCATCTATATACTGTACAGTATGGTATGTTTTTGTTCCTGCCATTTCCAGAATAGTAGGGTAAAAATCTTCAATGATCAGATAGTTGTCATTTACACTGGCTGGTGCAACCACTCCAGGCCACTTTACAATCATAGGTTCCCGGATACCACCCTCGTAAATAGACCCTTTACCACTTGCCAGGGGCTTGTTATGCGTATGCAACTCTCCACCACGTGCGGCATGCGCACTTAGCCCACCATTATCTGACATGAACAGGACAATGGTATTATCATCTATATTTTTCTCTTTTAAATAGTCCATAATATCCCCAAGGCTTTTATCCATGCCTTCAATAAGACTTGCATATTTGGCTTCTCGCGGGTCTAACCCTGCATCCAAATATTTTTGCAAAAAACGCTTATCACCCATAATTGGTGTATGTACAGCATAATGGGACATGTAAAGGAAAAAAGGTTTTTCTTTATCTAAGGCACTATCCATAGCTGCTTTAGCTTCAATTGTGAGTGCTTCGGTAAGAAAAAGATCTTTACCGTGATACTTTTCCAGTCCAGGTACTCCCCATGGTTTACCTTTATTTTTTTCAGTATTCCCAAAATTGTCTTCTCCAAAATAACTGGCCGGTGCCCCCGCTGCATGTCCGGCTATATTGATATCAAAACCTAAGTTCAGCGGGTTTTCTCCCGGAGTGCCTATAGCTCCAAAATGGGCTTTACCGGAATGAATGGTAAAATACCCAGCCTTTTTAAGTAAAGCGGGTAATGGGTCTGCATGAACAGCCCCGTTTAAACCGGCATTAGGGCTTAACCCATTAACGTTCCACTTAGGAAAATTGAGCGTTTTATGATCGCGCTCCATAGGCTGCAAAGCATCTTTGCGTAAGGTCCAGTTAGTAACCCGATGACGTGCGGTATTCATACCTGTTAAAAGGCTCACCCTGGTTGGAGAGCACACAGGAGTAGCATAGGCCTGGGTAAATTTCATCCCCTGAGCCGCCAACCTTTTCATATTTGGAGTATGATATCGTTTATTAAAAGCAGTTGTTTTATTCCAAAAAGGAACGGAAGTATCCTGCCATCCCATGTCATCTACTAAAAACAAAACAATATTAGGCGGAGAAGTTGTTTTATTTTTCTTCTGACAACTTGCTATAGATAAGCTTATAAAAAAAAGTATTAAAGGGAAATAAAAACGGTAGTATGTCATTACTGTATTGGATTTTGTTTGAGGCCTTTGGCTCATAAAATACCAAACTTAATCTTTTTTCGCCATTTTTAAGTTTCGCATTGTCCATTTTATTCTTTCAAAGTATAATTCTTATCTTAAAATAATAGTCTTGAATCCTATCAAATAAAAAAGCTTCAGAAAATAAATTAAAGACACTAGATTGGCAAAATATTATGTCTATTCTGTACCCAAACAAAAAAGGCTTCTTGTTTCCAAGAAGCCTTACCTTTTCAGTGCGGGCGGAGATAGTCAAATCTTTAAAACACACACAAACACAAAAAAACAAAAACACCAATAAATACTAGTAATCACAATACATTTAAAATAAGCACAATTTTAATCTGTCTTGATATGTATAGAATTGTTTTATTAATAAGGGGGATATTAGGGGATTTTTATTATTTTGCAATTACAAAATATATAAAATGGCAACGATTAACTATAGACTACATGGCAAAAATAATCCAACTTCCGTTTATCTAAGGTTCAAACAAGGCGGAAAATTTGACCACGAAGCACCTTTAGACCTATATGTAGACAGAAAACATTGGAGCACGACAAAACAGCGAGTTAGAAACCTAGCAGAAGCAGAATATCGCAATAAAGTAAACAACGCCCTAAATAAACTTAAACCATTCATTATTGAAAGATACACCCTTGACAATAGCAATGGGGTTCCAATCTCAAAAAAGTGGCTTAAAACTATTATCAACAATTACTTCAATAGAAATACAGATACGAATAATGATTCAAAATATTTCCTGACATCGTTTATAAAGTTTTTTATAGAAAAATCACTTTTAAGAACTAACAGAAAAACAGGCGAACCAATAGCACCAAGAACAATACAACATTACAGAACTACTTTAACCAAAATTAATTCATTTCAAGAAAAGCATAATTTAAATATAAAACTAACCGACATAGACGTTCCATTTCACACAAAATTTACAGAATACTTAAGAGACACACACAAACTTAACCCGAACACTATTGGCGGATATATTGACGATATTAAAACTTTTATGCGCTATGCGGAAAGACAAGGCTTTAAAGTTAACCAAAGCTTTAGAGACCCTGACTTTTTTACACCAAAAAACAAAACAAAAGACATCGCACTTACCGAAAAAGACATAAATAAAATATTCGACAAAGAATTTGAGCTTGATAGCTATCTAGACAACGCACGAGATTGGTTAATTATAGGGGTTTGGACAGGCTTAAGAATTTCAGATCTATTGACACTGGACAAAAAGAAATTCAACGATGGTTTTATTGAGCTAACTAATGAGAAAACAAACATCCCTGTAATCATCCCCATACTCGAACAAGTAGAACAAACACTTAACAAAAGAAAAGGCGAATTGCCTCGTAAAATCAGCGACCAAAACTTCAATAAATATATTAAGAAAGTATGTAAAAAAGCGGAAATAAATGACCTTGTTGAAGGAGGAAAAATGAATAAAAAAACCAGAAGAAAAGAATTTGGTAAATTCCCCAAATGGCAACTAGTTACAAGTCATACTTGCAGAAGAACATTTGCAACCTTGCACTATGGTAAAATTGACACATTAACTATAATGAAAATCACTGGACATACAACTGAAAAGCAATTCATTGACTACATCAAAATCCCTTCTAGAGAATACGCGATAAGATTAAAAGAGTACCACTTAAAAATGAAAAAAATTAGAGAACACGAAGCAACCTTAATGGCTGTTTAGGCTCCATTTATTTTTTTTAACAATTCATCCCTAAAGTAATAGACAGAACCACCTATAATGTGCTTTTTTAAATACCCTTTTTCAGTCCAAACATGAAGTGTTGACCTAGATTTACCCAATAAATCACACGCATCATTAATAGTAAGTAAATTAGACTTTTCATCCTTGTTTGCTTCCGTTTCAACATCCCTTAAATAAACTTTACTGTCAACATTCTCAGATTTCAATATTCCTAGCTGTTCAGCATAACTCTTATTCAGAAATCCCTCCAAATCAATCAAAACAGCCTTATTTAGTTTAAGATAATCAAAATACAGCTCGTACCTTAAAAGAAAAAAGGTGTTATGTTCCTTATTATCACTTTTCAACACCTGATAGTTACCTTCGTCTACTTTATACTTCCACAATGAAATTTGAGAAAATCCGCTTTTAATTTCTTCAATAGCCTTTAATATTGAACGATTTTCATTTTTATACCCTATTATCCTGCTCTTATAAACAATTCCTTTTTCTGTATTCACAATTTTGATACGAGAATTAAAGTATGTTTTGAATATCTTTAATTTATCATAAACAGACTTGTTAAATACATCGTCATTTTCAGGAAGCTTAAGCTCAATCCCCCTACTTGAATTAAAGTCACATAATATTTCATACATTAATTTCTCATAACAATAAAAATCTAAACTCTCTAAAAATCCTTTTAAATGAAGTTTCGCCATATCAGAAACTAACTATTTTCAAGGTTGAAACTAAATAATTCATTCAACTCTACTTCTAATGCTAAGGCTAATTTAATAATTGTTGAAAGAGTAACATTTGTCCTGCCATTTTCTATCCTAGAAATCGTAGTCTTATCAATTTTTGAGTTAGAAGCAATATCATTCATAGTAGATGCTAATTCAAATTGAGACAAACCTTTTGACTCCCTAAGTTTTTTTAAGTTATCACCAAAAAGCATCTTGTAAGAATTAATTTTCTTTTCATTTATTGACATTGAGTCAATATTAGTTCATATCTTTACCTCAACTGTAAACATTTATGTCAACAATTGATGACTATCTTTCTTCAATTAAAATAATATGATTGACTTTCTAATTGACCTACTTATTACTCAAACTTTATTTAATCTTATTTGGTCTCAAATCTTAATTCTTCCTTTAAAATTGATTTTTTACTTTCTTAAACTTAAAAACATTGGACTAAGAATCTTAAAAGGATTGGGGGTAGCCTTCTTTTCTCTTTTAAGTAGCTTTGTTGTGTTTTTTCACAATGAAGAAGTTAGTGAATCTGTCCTGATTTTAGCTGTTATTTCAGGATTCCTCATGCTCTTTAACCTTGTTTCCGCTCATACATATTCTCATTTAAAAGCAAAGCATAAGTTTAATGAGTATTCTGAAGATTACCTCAACATACGAAAAGAACTTAATTTTGATATCTACTTCTGGATTATTGCATTAGCAGTTTACATCTTATCCTATACTTTCATGGAAGCGTTATATGATGATATAACCAATTATTTTTTAGCAATAAAAGAATTTATTAATGAGATAAACATAATTAAGTGGAGTATTATATTATACACTTTTTATGCATTCATAAAATCTTTGCTAATGAGCAGACAAAGCTATTATCGTTTCATACTTCTTTTTAATAAACTATTTAAATAATCAACAAAACCCTTTTTATGAAACATTTAAACTATTCATTAGTGATGAAGGAGTCTTAGAAGAAATTAGCTTTTTCAAATTATCTGACACCCCATTAAGGACAGGGCAATTAGATAACGAATTTTATAATAGAGGTTATTATTATACAGAGTTTCAACGAGTAAACTAAAATAGTTAAAGATGTCTAATTTAGACACCTTTAATTTTCAATATTCTTATGTGAACTTGCAAATGATAAAGAAAACTATTTGTGCAGCAAAAATGTTAACGCAAGTACGCACCTAAATAATAATATACAGCTTAAATAACATCATAAGTCACCTATTAATTAGCAATATAAGAATCACTATACGCATTCTAGGTAAGAGATTAAGGCGTTATGAATTTTAAACAGGTTTGAATTAAATTTTTGAGCTAGGACTTTTATCTTTTTTGCATTATTAACGTCGTACTCGTAAGTAAAAACCCCCTTAGCTGTCTCTCTTCCAAAGATTGTTAAACTGACTAAATGGTCAATAAACTTTTCTACATCAGAATCACCTTCATTGTATATACCTGCGGCAGACATCTTTGAAGATATTTCTATTTTAGACACAATACGGTTACCAGCCATTAATTCATACATAAATTCCTCCATTTGCTTATATGTAATTCCGTTTTCAACCAACACAGATTTAAAAACCCAACTAGAATAATCTTTCAATGAATCAATAACATCTCTTTCCATTATTATCTCATGACCTCGAGATATTGCTGTATCTTTACATGTTTTAAAAAAATAAATAATATCTCGAGGTCTTGGAAATATATTCTTAATGATGAAATCTTTAGTCAGTACTCCCTCAACTTTCGGCTCAAAAAACCTATCCCATAATTCTTTAGTAGAATATTCACCTTGACTTAATGCTACAAACCTATCTTCAATAATCCTAAAAAGTATCTCGGGATCTTCCCATTTTAAACGCGAAACTTCAATTTTATCAGGTTCTCTAGCAAAGGAGATAACTTGTTTAAAGATATCACTCCTTAAGAATATTGTTAAATGGAAATCGATTTTCTTATCTTTAGATTTGACATACGACAGTTCCTTAAAAATTCGTCCAGAAACACCAAGCAGCCCTAAAATATACTTGCTCAAAATATTAATCTTTGAATCGTTTCTCCAAGACTTATCTAAATTATCAATAAGAACAATTAGCTTATGGTTTTTTGGTATCAACTCACTAAAAAACTCCTTCATCTTGTAAATCGAACCTTCATGTAAGAGTTCTGAAACCTTTAACCTAAATTCTTTATTATTTCCTGCACCTATATCTTTTATATTGTTTTCCTTAAGAACCTTTATTTGCTCTTCCAATCTTGTTGAAAAATCGGTCAAATAAACTCCTTTAACAGAATCAACATATTCTAAAAACTCGTTCTCAACCTCTCTTAGAGCATATAAAGCTTTTTTCTTAGTTTTATAATATAAGTATTTAGCTATTTCAGTATAAATCAAGAATTTCCAAATGGTTTCTATTAAAAACCCCTTCTCAAATTCACTATTAGATTCCTCCATTAATGAAATTAAACCATCAACCTCAAAATTCACGGGTTTAATCAAAACTACATTATTCCTTACATCTTGAGATAAATCTTCACTCAAATAATACAAGGTAGCTGTCTTTCCAGAACCTTTCCTTCCAACAACAATATTATACTCATTTTTTACAAGTTGTTGAGTATGATTAGTATCTACATAATAATCATATATGTTATTACTTTCATGTTCCGCAATTGCTTCACCAAAATTAACATTCTGTAATTCAGTCCTTTTTCTTCTGTCCTTAACCTTTATGTCACGGTTAATAAGTAATTCTGCAATTTCCTCATGCAAGCTTTCCAAAAAATCATTGACAAATGAGGAACACTCCTTTCGATTACTGAACTTCTTCAACAAATCCTTAAAATCTAATGGAATACTATATGGTTTTTCCGCAATAATCTGAAGTTTCAACTCCAATCCTAACGCTATTCCAGAAATTAAAGAACACTTTGAATTATGAGTTTCAAACCCCTTTCTAGCTTGGGATGAAAATTGAACAAGTACGGCGGGCACTGAATGCAATTGCTCTAAATACCAGCTTATAGGTTGTACAATATTCTCACTAGCATCATCAATTACACTTGGTAGTTTATAAAAATCTATTAGATTGGTGATTTCTAGATTATAATTTGTTTCGACTTGGCTATTCAACACCAATAATGCTTTTCTGTCAAAAGAACTAGGCAAAGTTGCTGTTAAATTATCCCAATACCTATCTATCGGGTCATGAGGAGACATTTTATGGAATCCTTCAACAATTTGATTCGTATTGGTATAAGGATAATATCCAACGGTTGACAACAAACCAAGCTCATTGAATTTCCTTAGAGAATCCGCATGCGATACGTCATTAATTAAATAGATGGGCTTCTTCTTTGCCAACGCATAACCGATTTCGAATAAAACATTATCGTTGATACCAGTTAAATCGGCACAAAAGAAATCGCAATTATCAATTGCATTTAATATATTTGATATAATTAATGACCCTGAAATCTGTAAATTAGTCCATGATTCAATGTTCACGTTATCCACTGAATCATTTATAATTTTTATAGCTTCTTCTATGCTTTCGCCGCTTGACGGTATTTGGGAACCATAAGCAAAAAAACCTGTTTGCATATATAATTTTTAAGAAAACCAAATTAAGGAAATTTCTGCCTTATAGCTCATTTTTGGTAGGAATTTTTTTAAACAAAAAAACATTACAGTAAATTAATATTCAACATTCCCTTTAATTATAGTTTTAATCATTTATAAAAAAGCACGGTTAATAGCTAATCAACAAATACTTTAAAAAATCATTTAAAGACTTATAGCAAACGAAAACCCACTCATTCATGCCAACTTATTAAAACCTAAAAAAACCTCTTAAAAGAGCCTCAAATCACCCTCTAACAACACCTCCTTTTCTAACAAAATGTTAACGTAAGCTACGCACCTATGTAATAGTATACAGCTTAAATTAACATTTTTCAAATTCGCCTTATATGATTCATACTGATTTAGCTGTTATATGTAGCCATTTATTTAAACAGATAACAGCTCTAAGAATTAAAAATCATACTATATATTATATTTATTCTTATTATATTTATTCTTATTAGTTGTACGTTTTGAACAAACTAGATTGTACGTTTTGAACATACTAGATTGTACGTTTTGAACATACTGGAGTTTACTGGGGTTTTCAGAACTTTTAAAAAATAGTTAGAAAATTATATTATTTGGGTTCTACCCCCGCGTGAGAGTTAGCCCTCCTGTTCCGAAACGCATTATTTCATTACCAACCCTCAACATTTTAACATTTTTCGCTAGGATTTTTCGACTTTTACTTACCCTTTCTAATCAAACAGCTTCAGTATAAAATCAGATGATTAAAATCACTAGGCTATACAGAGTTTATAATAACCTCCTTAGTACAATATTAAATCCCAACTTAATCACAAGTCTAAACCAAAACACAAACAACTATTTGATGTTTCATATCTTCTTATAAATGTACTTGTAGTATTATGGATTTTCCCTTTAAAATCAATTAAAAGGGGGAATATTAGGGGGATACAAAAATAAAAAATCGCTAAAAAGCTTATTTGTAGCTAATTAACGATTTGTAATTGTGCGGGCGGAGAGACTCGAACTCTCACACCTCGCGGCACTAGATCCTAAGTCTAGCGTGTCTACCAATTCCACCACGCCCGCAAAAGGACTGCAAATATAAACAAGATTTTTAAATTGCAAACTTTATAGTATTAAAAAACTTTCTTTTTTATACTTTTGAATACATTCTTATAATTTTTTATGAATCAGATTCAATCCTATATTTCAGAACACAAAAATCGGTTTTTAACAGAGTTGATAGAACTCCTGAAAATCCCATCCATAAGTGCAGATTCTGCATATAAAAATGAGGTTTTCAAAACAGCCGAAGCCATTAAAAATAGCTTAGAAAAAGCAGGCTGTGACACCGTAGAAATTTGTGAAACAGATGGTTACCCCATTGTGTTTGGAGAAAAAATAATTGATAAAACCCTGCCAACAGTTTTGGTTTACGGACATTATGATGTACAACCTCCAGATCCTATAGATTTATGGGATGCTCCACCATTTGAACCGGTTATCAAAAACACGGAAAAACACCCGGAAGGGGCCATTTTTGCACGTGGTGCCTGCGATGACAAAGGACAACTATATATGCATGTTAAAGCTATGGAGTTTATGACCGCTACAAACCAGTTACCCTGTAATGTTAAATTTATGATTGAAGGCGAGGAAGAAGTGGGCAGCTCAAATCTAGCTGTTTTTGTAAAAAATAATCATGAGAAATTAAAGAATGATGTCATTCTTATTTCAGATACGGGAATGATAGCCAATGATGCCCCGTCAATCACCACCGGTTTACGCGGATTAAGCTATGTTGAAGTTGAAGTAACCGGGCCTAACAGAGACTTACATTCAGGCTTATATGGAGGTGCGGTAGCCAACCCAATCAATGTCTTAACTAAAATGATAGCCTCATTACATGATGAGAATAACCATATTACCATTCCGGGGTTTTACGATAACGTTGAGGAGCTTTCCAAAGAAGAGCGTGCTGAAATGGCAAAGGCGCCTTTCAATCTGGAAAACTATAAAAAAGCTTTAGATATTGAAGCGGTTTATGGAGAAACCGGCTTTAGTACCAATGAAAGAAATTCAATAAGACCCACTTTGGATGTTAATGGAATCTGGGGCGGCTATACCGGCGAAGGCGCAAAAACGGTTATAGCAAGCAAGGCCTATGCTAAAATTTCCATGCGCCTTGTACCACATCAGGACTGGGAGGAAATCACCACGCTCTTTAAAGCCCATTTTGAAAGTATTGCACCCCAAGGTGTTAAAGTTAAGGTTACACCACATCATGGTGGGCAAGGCTACGTAACTCCAATAAACAGTATAGGTTATCAGGCTGCCAGTCAAGCTTATCAGGACACTTTTGGAAAAACCCCCATACCCCAACGTAGTGGAGGTAGTATTCCTATTGTTTCGCTTTTTGAACAGGAACTGAAAAGCAAAACTATTTTAATGGGCTTTGGTTTAGATAGTGATGCTATCCATTCTCCTAATGAACACTTTGGCGTATGGAACTACTTAAAAGGTATAGAAACCATCCCGTTATTTTACAAGTATTTTACAGAACTTTCAAAATAGTTTTTTAAGAATGTTATCTTTTATTTACAGAAACAATAGGAGATAACATTGCCTGTCTCAAAGCTAGCGTATATAAGCTGCAAATCATGAAAAACCAACACAGTACTCAACTTTTACTACTCACATTAGCTACATTACTTATTAGCACCTCTGGTGCTTTAGGTAGGTTTATAGACCTCCCCGTACCTGTAATCATATGGTGGCGTAGTATATTGGGAGCCTTATTTCTTTTTATTTATTCAAAACATAAAAAACTAAGTGTTGGTATTAAATCAAAAAAGGATTTGCCTTCAATAGTCCTAAGTGCCATACTATTAGCCGTACACTGGATTACTTATTTTTATGCTTTAAAACTATCAAACGTAGCATTAGGCATGTTATCTCTGTTCACCTTTCCTGTAATTACCGCTTTTTTAGAGCCTTTTTTTACCAAAACAAAACTTAACCCTATTCACATTGTTTTGGCGCTAATGGTTTTAATAGGTATCTATATTCTGGCACCAGATTTTAATTTTGAAAACACACATCTCAAAGGGATATTATTTGGTGTTTTTTCAGCGCTATGTTATGCACTGAGAAATTTGATTTTAAAACGACACGTACACACTTATAATGGGACTGTGTTGATGATGCAACAAGCCTTTATAGTCAGTATAATTTTATTACCCGTAATGTTCTTAATGGACTCCGGCAATATAAAAACACAATATCCTTACATAATTACTCTGGCTTTAGTTACAACCGCTATAGGTCATTCACTGTTTATTGGAAGCTTTAAGCATTTTTCGGTAAGCACGGCCAGTATTATTGCAAGTGCTCAACCCGTTTTTGGAATTATTATTGCGTTTTTTTTCCTAAATGAAGTACCAGCACTTAACACCTATATTGGAGGGTTTTTAATACTAATTACTGTCATTATTGAAAGTATAAGGTCCAAGGCCTCTTGAGTATTTTTTACTGTTTAATGTAACAATTTATCATCTTTAACGTTCTAATAGTCAATCATCAATCAAAACCTATAGTATGTTAAAGCGTTTTTTCATTATCTGCTCTGGTGCAGATACACATATTTTAGACCACTGTTCCATTGGAGAGCAAAACAAATATGCTGGTATTGGAGCTACCGTATTCTTTACCGCAGTTATGGCAAGCATTGCTGCCAGCTATGCTCTCTATACCGTTTTTGATAATCTTTACACCGCTATTTTTTTCGGATTAATATGGGGCTTACTCATTTTTAATTTAGACAGATATATTGTTTCTACCATTAAAAAAACAGGCAATATTATAGATGAACTTATTCAAGCTTTACCAAGAATTATACTGGCTATTATTATTGCCGTGGTTATTTCAAAGCCTTTGGAATTAAAAATTTTTGAAAAAGAGATTAATCAGGTATTATTAGAGCAAAAAAATGAATTAACTCTGGCTAACAAAAACCAAATAGCTCAACAATTTACACCGACCATTGATGAATTAAATAATGACATACTTCAACTGCAACAACAAATAGATACTAAAGAAGCTGAAGTCAATCAATTATATGACACCTATATTGCTGAAGCAGAAGGAACAGCAGGCACAAAACTTTTAGGCAAAGGTCCGGTATATAAAGAAAAGCGGGAAAAGCACGATGCCCTGTTGGCAGAACTAAATGGTCTAAAAGCTGAAAACAAGGCAAAAATTGCCACTATTGAAACTGAAATAGCTCAATTAAAAAGTGATTATGAAGGCCAAATTACTAGCACACAACCTGTAATAAACAATTTTGATGGTTTAATGGCCAGAGTAAATGCGCTGGGAAAATTACCCTGGCTTCCTTCATTCTTTATATTTCTATTGTTCTTGGCTATTGAGACCGCTCCTATTTTAGCAAAACTATTATCTCCTAAAGGCGCTTATGATTTTAAGCTGGAAGATCAGGAAACAGCGGTGAAAACAAATGTGCTTCAAAATGTAAACCAACGTGAAGCTATGTTACAAACAGATTATGCCATTAATGACAAAATCTATAATGATATAAAGGACGAAGAAGAACTATATGCTTACAAACGCAAAAAAGCCAGAGAGCTCATGCAGTTACAAGCAGACGCCTTCTACAAACAACAAAAAAACGTGTTATAATTTTAAGCTGCAGTATCAGTTTTAAAATGATCATAAAGCTCTTTACAACCATAACCAATAATAGAAAATCTTTTGTTTTTCATTAAAGCCTCTTCATGAAGTTTAGCAATGGCATTTACGCCATATTTATCCATGCTCTTAACCTCTTTAATGCTAATAGTAAGCTCGTTTATTTTTTCAAAAATATTATTGAACTCCTCTTGAAAAAGTTCAACATTACCCTTGTTAAGAATGCCTTTAATCTTGAAAAAATTGTTGCAATTCGTAATTTTTAATTCCATAACAAAAATGTTTTTAACGGTTAAGCTATTAATCTTAGGGATATAATCAACTGATTATGAATTGAAAATAAAAAAAAATAGACGATTATTGGTATTTAATCGACCAATACAATTCAACTACAGACAAAAGCAATCTCTATGCCAATTTCATCGATGAGTAACCTATTAAACCTTAGATTTTATTACTTTTACCTAAATAAATCCTTAATTAAAAATATACCTGTTTATTTATGAAAAAGTTTGTTATTTTATTTTGTATGGTATGCGCGCTTAGTGCTTTTTCTCAAACCAACGAGGATACAGATAAGAAAGCCATTCAGAAGGTTTTAAAAAAACAAAGGCTTGCCTGGTCTGATAATAATCTGGAAGGATTTATGGAAGGGTATTGGAAAAGTGATTCGCTTAAATTTTATGGTAGTAATGGTGTTACCTATGGTTGGGAAAATACTTTAGAGCGGTATCAAAAGGCATACCCTACAAAAGATCATACAGGAAAGCTTAGTTTTAGAATTAATGATATTACTAAAATAAGTGAAGGGGCCTATTATGTTTTAGGTGAGTATCATTTAAAACGCGAAGTTGGAAATGCCGACGGAATCTTTATGTTAGTATTTAAAAAGATTAATGGTGAATGGAAAATTATTGCTGATACATCCAGTTAAATTGTGACTCCAATTGTTAGAAAAGCAACATTAAAGGATTTACCGGTTTTACTGCTATTTGAACAGGGTGTCATAAAAGCTGAACGTCCTTTTGACCCTACAATAAAGGATGGCAGCATTAACTATTATGATATTTCTGACCTAATTACAAATGAAGACTCTGAAGTCTTTGTTATAGAAATTAATAAGGAGATTGTTGCTTCCGGCTATGTCAAAATAAAACCAGACCGGCATTATCTTAAACATACTAAACAAGGGTATTTAGGGTTTATGTTTGTAAAAGAAAATCACAGAGGAAAACAGCTAAATCAACTTATCATTAATGCCCTTTTAGAATGGTGCAAAGCTCATCATATATTTGAAATCAGATTAGATGTTTATCAGGATAATATCCCTGCTATTAAAGCCTATGAAAAGATGGGCTTTAAAAAGCATATGGTCAATATGCGCCTGAACATTGAGAATCCGAATAATTAAGCTTTAGTTCTTTAACGGATATAGCTCTACATCATCTCCTAACCACTCTTGCAGCTTGCTGTATATTTTTTGCCTGTCACTATTAGAAAAATCTTTAATTCTTGTCCCATGGTGCCCCCCTTTTAAAACCATTTTTAATGCATCTACATTTGGTTTTGGCATTGGTGCACAGGCTCCCCAGGGATCATTAGCTCCATAGATATACAAAATATGATCTCCTTTATTTTCAGCATAATCCCTAACACGTTTAATATAATCCGGATTATAAGTCAAGTCTACATCTTTTGGTGCAAAACGTTTATTAGATGTTGAGTTAACCACTTTAAGCAAATCTTTTACCGGTTCTAGTTCAAACCCGTAATACCCCAGTTCTTTCATATGCTGATAAAAGGATGGCAAATAATAGTCAATCCCTTTATCATTATATAAGCCTACTCCGGAAATTTTAATTAAATAGTTGAAAAGCACATCTTCAGTGGCACCATCTTCCGGAATGTCTTCACAATGCCCTCCCCATTGCCAAAATGAAAAAGGAAATTCTAAAACCGAATATTCCAGAGCCTCCTCAATAGTAACTTCAGTAAACTTCATATTTTTCTTTTCGGCATATGCGTTTAATGCTATTAAAATCTCATCTCTGTGTTTCAAAATAGTTCGTTGAAATTGTTTTATTCTATCCCTACAGGCTTCGGTTCCTACTGAATTAATTAAATGATTTGTTCTAATATCTTCCTGGGTATTAATTAAAGGCGCTACATAAGGCACCGCTACATCAACATCTTTAGGGTATTTAGATTTATAAATTAATGTTGTTTCTCCGCCTTTACTTATTCCTGTAGAAATCCACTTTCCTTTATAAAGTTTTTTTAATTTCTCAATTAGGATGTGATAATCTTCTACAGCCTGATCATTGGTTAGATATTCCCAAGGTATTGGCTCAGGCCTGGACTTACCATAAAACCGGTATTCTACCATGACTTGATTAGCTTGTAAAAGCTTACTTAATTCATAGGTTTTATGCTTAGCACTATAACCTTCTGTAATCAATACCGTGGGTTTAGAATAATTGGCATGAGATACATACACATAATGATTAAAAGTACCGGCTTTCAAATTATTATGATCTAAAGGTTGTTTCAAGATCACCTGATACGCTTCCAAAAAATGATCATCAACTTTAACGGAGCTAATTTCCGCATTAGGAAATAATACGTTTAATTGTTCTTCAAAAGTTAAGCCATCTAAAACAACTTCTGAACTTCTACATGAAAAACTGCTAACAGCGATTAGAAATAGAAGTACTATTTTTTTAAAAAAATTCATTTCGTTGTATTTAAATTTTAAAGATAAAATTTCTCCAACCCCATATATGATACTATATTATCTATATTTAATAGCATTTTAGCTATTTAACAGATAGTATTAAATCACAAAATAGGATTTCGTTACATTTAACTTATGAAACACATTTTACAAATAGACAGCAATTTTATTGAAGAACATACCGTGTTTTCTGAATTGATTAATGAGTTAAAACATAGTTTCTTTAACAACAATACTATAGTTCCGCTTAGGCATCATCATGATTTTCCTAATCCAAAAGTCAATACAGACTCCACATTACTACTAATGCCCGCATGGAATCCTGGTTTAGATGCCGGTATAAAGATAGTAACAGTAAGCCCGGAAAACAGTAAATTTAACTTACCATCAATACATGGAACATACATTTATTTTGATTCTGTAAAAGGCACCATTAAAGCTATTCTGGAAGCTAAAAGTTTAACCGTAAAACGAACAGCCGCTGCTTCTGCTTTAGCTTCAACATATTTATCCCGAAAAGATTCCACATCAATGTTAATGATAGGTACCGGTGCATTGTCCTCTAATCTTATAAAAGCACATGCTGCTGTAAGACCCATTAAAAATGTATTTATTTGGGGGCGGCATTTTAAAAAAGCGCAAATTATTGCTTCAGAATTGAAAGGCGAAAACTTCAATATTGAACCTGTTTTAACCATCGAAGAAATAATATCTGAAGTTGATATAATCTCTTGTGCAACTTTATCCAAAACACCATTAGTTTTGGGAAAATATTTAAAAGCCGGCCAGCATGTTGATCTGGTTGGCGCCTATAAAAAAGATATGCGTGAGGCAGATAATGATACTGTTGCAAAAGCGTCTCTTTTTGTAGATACTTTTCAAGGTGGGTTAAAAGAAAGCGGAGACATTGTCATTCCACTAACACAAGGAATTCTTAAAAAAGAGGATATTAAAGCAGATTTATTTGATTTAACTTCAAAGACATCTTCGGGAAGGCAAAACCAAAACGAAATTACTGTTTTTAAATCTGTTGGTCATGCCCTGGAAGATTTAGCCGCAGCAACTTATTACTATAATAAATTCAAAAAATGAATAGCACCTATCAAAACATATTAAACAAAACGGAGTTTAAGCCTAATAAAGATTGGCTTCAAATTAAAACCATTGATATGCATACCGGAGGGGAACCTTTACGGGTCATTGTTGATGGCTTTCCTGAATTGAAAGGACATTCAGTACTGGATTATCGCAGATATTGCAAAGAACATTTTGACCATTTACGAACGGCATTGATGTTTGAACCCCGTGGTCATGCTGATATGTACGGGTGCATTTTATTGCCTCCAAATGATGATGAGGGAGATTTTGGTATTCTATTTTTACACAATGAAGGCTATTCTACCATGTGCGGACATGCTATTATTGCTATCTCAACACTTGCTGTTGAAATGAAATGGATTGATGCTAAGGAAGGTGATAATATAATAAAGATTGATGCGCCTTGTGGAAGAATTACGTCCTATGTCAATGTTATTAATGGTTATGTTACCGGGGTAAGGTTTCATTGTGTGCCTAGCTTTGTAGTTAGTTTAGATAATACCGCAGACACAAAAACACTTGGGAAAGTCACTTATGACCTGGCGTATGGAGGTGCTTTTTATGCTTATGTTGATATGGCTAAAAACAATTTTGATTTTGATTTGAGTCAGAATTCATACAGAGCACTGATAGATAAAGGCATGGAAATAAAACATGCTGTTATGAACACCAATAAAGAAATTAGACACCCCTATGAAGATGATCTGAGCTTTTTATATGGCACCATTTTTATTGATAACACAATACAATCATCCGAGGCTGAAAGCCGAAATGTATGCATTTTTGCCGAGGGAGAAGTAGATCGTTGTCCAACAGGTTCAGGGGTTTCCGGAAGAATGGCAATTCATAAAGCCAGAAAAGAAATACATTTTGGAGAAGTCATGACCATAGAAAGTATTACAGGATCAGTATTTAAAGGTTCTGTAATTTCTGAAGAAGATTATGGTGCTTTTAAAGCTGTCATCCCCCAGGTAGAAGGCACCGCACATATTACCGGCATGCAAACTTTTGTTATTGACCCCAAAGACCCCATGAAAAATGGTTTTATTTTAAGATAATTCTTTTTGTATATAGATCAGTTAAAAATTTAATATGCTAGAGAATTCAGGACTTAAGGAATACCCCAAACGGGTTTTCAATAGTATTTGAAGACTCAGTAAACCATTTTGGACCTTCAGCGGTTATATAAATATGATCTTCTAACCGGACACCAAATTTATTTGGCACACAGATCATGGGTTCATTACTAAAGCACATACCGGGTTTTAAAACCGTGTCATTGCCTTTAACCATATAAGGATACTCGTGAATATCTAATCCAATACCATGACCTGTTCTATGCGGTAAGCCCGGAAGTTTATAATCCGGCCCAAGACCATTAGATTCTAATACTTTTCTTGAAGCTAAATCAACTGAAGCACAAGTGTTCCCTACTTGTGCAGCATTAAAAGCGGCTTGTTGGGTTTCTTTTTCTATATTCCAAATACTGCGCTGCAAATTGTTTGCTTCACCAAAAACATAGGTTCTTGTAATATCTGATATATAATCATAAAGCACACATCCGGTATCTATCAATACCATATCATTCATCTCTAAATTCTTAGGCTTGCTTACCCCATGTGGAAATGAAGAGTCTACCCCAAATAACACAATACAAAAATAAGAGTCGGATGTAATACCATAGCGTTTATGAGCTTCATTAATAAAATCGATCACTTCCCTGGCACTTATTCCTACTCTTAAAATTCTGGCTGCAGCTTTTTGAACGTCTAAGGTAATGTTCATGACATGCTTAATGATGGCAATTTCTGTATCCGACTTAATCATTCTACAAACCGAAATTACAGGCCTTGCATTACTTAATGTATATGCTGATGGGGCCTTTAAAATACCATCAGAAATAAAAAAAGGCGCAGTTTCATCAATAAAAATTTCCCCTTCAGTTATATGATTATTTTTAAGAATCTCTGTTAATAATTCATAAGGGCTCTCATGTTCTTCCCAACAATGTACCTGGCCTTCAACAGACATAAAATCCAAAATAGTGCCTTCTTCAAATTTAGGTGCTATATAATGAAGTTTTCCATTGGGGAATACTAAAGCACCAACCAGTCTTTCACTGGGATTCCAACGCATTCCGGTGAAATAATACAGATTGGTACCCGAATGCAAATACAATACCTGAACACCCTTGGTTTTCATAAGGCTACAAGCCTTCTCAATTCGGCTTTGAAATTCGGCTTTTGGAATAGGTTTTACTAAATGTGCCGTAGGTATTATTCTGCTTAATTCAGCTTCAATAGTCGATCCTCCAATTCCTACTGTTCTCATATAACTATTGTTCTTTTTTATTATTCATTAAAGCTTCAATAGCTTCAATTTCTATTGGCATGTCTTCTGTTAAATTAATATGTCCCTTTTCTGTAATCAGATAATCATTTTCCAAACGGCAACCAATGCCCTCTTCCGGTATATATATTCCCGGTTCGCATGTAAATACCATTCCCGGTTCTATTGTCCTATATAAACCAACATCATGGACATCCAATCCTATATAATGTGCGGTTCCATGCATAAAATATTTTTTGTATAAAGGCCTTTCCGGGTCTTGGTTCGCTACCTCATCAGCATGCAACACTCCTAATTTTATGAGTTCGGCTTCCACCAAAGTCGCCATATTCTTTTCATAATCTATATGTGTTATCCCAGGCTTTAATAACTTACTCCCTTCTTTTAAGCAATGTAAAACAGAGCTATAGACTTCTTTTTGCCGCTTGGAAAACGTTCCGTTTACCGGAAAACAACGTGTAGTATCACTGTTATAATTCGCATAACAAACACCAAAATCCATAAGAATCATATCGCCGTCTTTACAAATAGCATCATTGGTATTGTAATGTAGTGCACAAGCATTCTTTCCGGAAGCCACTATAGGTTTAAAAGCATGTCGTTTTGCCCCCGATTTCACTAAATTATAGATTAATTCAGCTTCTAATTCATACTCCTTCATATTTGGCTTTACAGCCTTTAATATACTGTAAAAGCTTTCTACACTAATGGCTGCAGCTTTTTGTATTAAGTCTATTTCTTCCTGGCTTTTAACCGGGCGTAATTCTCTGGTTATTTTTGCGGCTCTATAATAGTGATGCAACGGATATTTTTGCTTACACCATGTAATCATTCTGTCTTGTCGCGTTTCCTGATCTTTGGTTACACGCTTTATATGTTCGTTGTGACCTAAATAAAATCCATCTGCCTCAAAAGCCATATACTGTAAGAGTGTTTCGAAATCATTTACCCACTCCACACGTTTGATACCAGAAATATTTGCAGCCTCCTCCTTTGTTAATTTCTCTCCATCCCAGATTTTTATATGTTCATTGGTTTCTTTAACAAACAAAATAGCTCGATTTTCTTCTTTATAAGCCTCAGGGTACAATACCAAAATGGTCTCCTCCTGGTTTATTCCTGACAAATAAAACAAGTCGTTATTTTGAGCAAAGTCCATAACATCATCTGCATTGTTATGCTTTATATCGTTAGACGTTAGAATAGCTATGGTGTTTGGCTTCATTTTAGCAATGAATCTATTTCTATTCTCTATAAAAAGGGTATTGGGTATTTGTTGATAACGCATAATTAAAATGTTCTATCCGGATGATAATATGTTAAGTCTAATGATGGTTTTTGTTCAGAAATCAGTTCTGAAACTAATTTCCCGGTTGCCGTTCCCATACTCCACCCCATCATGGCATGACCTGCTGCAATAATTAAATTGTCGCATTTTTGAGATCTTCCTAAATATGGTAATCCATCTGGAGAAACTGGCCGCAAACCACATTCAGCTTCATTTTTTTCTTCCCGGGTCAATTCTATATTTGGATAATACCGTTTTGTTGCTCTTGCTATAGCTTCAACCCTGGTTTTGTTTATATGGTGATTTATACCTGCTATTTCCATAGTTCCTGCAAATCGGGTAAACCCATTCATAGGTGTTACTGCTACTTTTGCTTCACACAAAATAGCAGGAATAGAAATTCCTGTATCTTTTGTAGTATTAATTCTGTATCCTTTCCCTGCCTGTAATAATAGTTTTATTCCAAGTTTTTTACTAAGCTTATCACTCCAGGATCCGGCAGCTAAAACAAATTCATCAGCTTTTAAGTCTTGTTTATCTGTTTTTATTGATACAATATGACCACCTGATACTTTTAGATCTACAACCTTTTCATTGGTATAAAACAGGACACCTGCATGCTTTAAATAGGTTTTCATCTCCTCCATAAATTCATGAGGTGTTGTATGCTGATCACATTCAAAATAAGCAGCTCCTATTGCATCAATATGACAGTTGGGTTCTACTTTTTTAATATCGTCCAAACTAACCTCCTTGGCAGACAATCCCAGTGCTGATGCTAGGTTTGCAGTGCACACTTCTTCTTCCAGTACTTTCTCCGTCTGGCACAACATTAATAAGCCTTTCTTCTCATAATGAAACCTAAACTTTTCTTCTGCTTTAATATCTGAATACAGTTCCTGGCTTAATACTGAAATATCCCTAATTACCGGAGCCACCTTATCAACATGGCTTTGAGTACATGATTTATTAAAAGCCCAGGCCCATCTTAAAAAATCAAGGTTTAAACGTGGTTTTATATAAAGCGGACTTGATTTATCAAACATCCACTTAAGCCCTTTTTTCATTACTCCGGGAGCAGATAATGGTATAATATGGCTTGGCGACAAATAACCGGCATTAACATAAGATGCTCCCGTATTTAAATTTGATTGATCAACAATAGTAACCTGGTGTCCTTCCTTTTGAAGATAATATGCAGAACACAGTCCAATAATTCCACCACCAATAATTACAACATTCTTACTCATTGATTAATTCCATTTAAAGTCCCAAAGTGGTTCTGCTCCTAAAAGGTGTTCAACAAAATAATTCCAGCGTTTTTTTATAAAATATCTTCTGTGTTTTCCACGATAACCATGTCTCTGGCTTGGTAAGATTAACAAATCAAAATCTTTATCTGCTTTAATTAAAGCCTCTGCCAGTTTAAAGGTTGCTGAGGGGTTTACATTATCATCTATTCCTCCATGTGTTAGTAATAACTTTCCTTTTAATTTTTCGGCATTAGTTATGTTTGATACTTTTTCATAGGTCTCATCTACAGGCCAACCCTGA
This sequence comes from Alterotamlana spongicola, assembly GCF_035818475.1. Taxonomy (NCBI): domain Bacteria; kingdom Pseudomonadati; phylum Bacteroidota; class Flavobacteriia; order Flavobacteriales; family Flavobacteriaceae; genus Alterotamlana; species Alterotamlana spongicola. Next base: position 1,547,019 of record NZ_JAYMGV010000001.1, on the reverse strand, counting down.
TACATTTCCGGCCACCAGGCTTTTTCCATTCTAAAATCATGATCTGCTGAGCTTGCTACGCCTACTTTGTAAAAATCCGGAAACCCCAACAGTGCTCTTCCTGTATCATATCCGCCTGCTGAATGTCCAAAAATCCCAACTTTATTAATATCTATCCATGAATATTTTTCACTTAAATGCTTAATGGCTAACACATGATCTTCTAAATTATTTTCCATGTTCTTATAAGAATGATCATGAAATTCTTTTGAACGCCCTGAGGTTCCCAATCCGTCAATTTGCACTACTATGAACCCTAATTCTGCCAAAGACTGATTATCAAATCCACGATTAAACGATTTTGGAAAACGTTGGGTGTGTGGCCCTGTATAAGTAGCATCAATATTTGGATACGATGTATTTGAATTAAAATGAGTTGGTTTCCATAATGCACCATATATGGTTGTTTTGCCATCTTTTGCCATTAAGGAAAAAGGGCTTGGCGGCATCCACCCTATAGCTTCAGCTTGTGACACATCTGCACTGGTTAATTCGGTTATTAGCGCTCCTGTTTTTGAAGCTCTTAGCACAGTTTTAGTTGGAATGGTAATTGTTGAAGACGCATCTACAAAATAACTCCCATCTTCTGAAAAGCTAACACTATGATGTTTATCATCGGGAGTCAATAAGGTTTCATTACCTTTAAAGTCCACTTTATAAAGTTGTTGGTGATAAGGGTTATTTTCAGGTATTTTTCCTGATGCTAAATAATAGATAATACCGTTTTCTTCATCTATATATTTTATGCTATTTATATAATAATCACCACTGGTCAATAATTTTATTTGACCAGTATTTATATCAAGTATATGAAGTTGTCTCCAGCCTGTTCGTTCTGATAAAAAGATGATTTTTTGTTTATCTTCTAATATGCGATATTCAAAATTATCAATTCCGGTGTTACTGGTTTCTTCTATTAAAACTTGTTCTGTATTGGTGTTTAAATTAACTAATTTCACATATTGTTTTAAAAACCCTCTTTTGGAGTAACTGGCAATTAATGCTCCTGAATCTTTCATCCAGTTAGCAGATACTGCATTAATATGGGTTCCTGTAGGCAAATTAGTTTTAACTTCCTTTTTAGTTTCTATATTGTAAAAAACAGGAGTAATTTTCACCATAGTGCTGTCTCCCGGAGAACCCCTATAGTAGGCCATTAATTTAGGCTTATACAATGAATCAATACTATGGTCCAAAAGATACATCTTCTCAGCAGTACGCGTATCCACAAGGGTTGTTGCAATCCATTTGGAGTCTTCAGACCAATTCACATAAAAGCGTTTTGGCCTTTCTCCGTTTTCGCCTTCCATTTTGTCATACCAGCCATACCAGGAGGCGTACTCATACCCCTTATCTCCGTCAATACTTAATTGGTATTCCTCTTTGGTTTTGACCGATTTAATAAACAAATTATAATCCTTTGTATACGCCACCCACTTCCCATCCGGAGATTCAGCTTCAAATGGATTCTCTTCCTTTTCCTTATTGGCTTTTTTTTCTTCCAATTTATAGGACTTTAGATCAACTATAACTGTTTTATTATTAGTTTTGAATGATAGTTTTCCTTTTAAGTTTTCAAAATCCGATAATGATAAATCATTTGATTTCACTTCTTTACCATTTAATTTAGTGAGTGCCTTAGCTAATTTATCATGATCAAATAGCGCCTTTACTTTTCCTTTTTTTAAATCAACAGTCTTATAAGTTTTATTATCTTTTGAATAATCAACAAACCAGAATCCAGATCCATCTTCAAACCAATTTACAGAGGTATTAAGGTTAAAAGCTGTTTTATTATTATAGTTATCATACATAAAACTTACTGCTCGTTTATAGTCGTCTTTTGTTACCTGGTGTTGTGCTTGTATTGGTAACATATATAAATAGCAAACGGCTAATACTCTGATATAATGTTTCATATTTATTTTTTTAAATGACCTGAAATCCGTGTGCATAGGGATCATCTTCATCATCAATAATTATAGTATTGTATCCGTATATTTTTGCCCACCCTTTTATGCTTGGAATAATAGCTAATTTACCATCTATCCAGGTTTCCTTTTCTACACGTCCAATAAATTTACTTCCAATAAAGCTTTCGTGGATATAATCTTCTTCTAAACTTAATTGTCCTTTGGTATATAATTGTGCTAAACGTGCCGATGTTCCGGTTCCACAAGGGCTTCTATCAATAGCTTTATCTCCATAAAAAACAGCATTTCTTCCCGAAGAATTTTTATCTATGGGGCTTCCTGTCCATAACATGTGCGATACATCTCTAATGGTATTATTCTCAGAATGCACAAACATATTAGGGTATTTTTTATTTATTTTTTCTCTGGCTTCCTGCGAGAAACGGATAATATCTGATGCTGTATAATTATGAACTCCACTAAAATTTTCCTGGGGATCTACTATAGCATAATAATTCCCTCCATAGGAAACATCAAAAGTTATCTTTCCTAAGTCATTGAGCTCTATAGTCAAGTTTTCGGCGGCCAAAAAACTTTTGACATTAGTTAGTTTAACCCAATCTACTTTATTTCCTGTTTGCTGATATTCAATATCCACTAGCCCTGCCGGCGTTTCCATTTTAATTCTTCCCGGAACCTTTGGTGCAACCAAACCTTCTTCTATTGCAATAGTTACCGTACCTATAGTACCATGCCCGCACATGGGTAAACATCCGGATGTTTCAATAAATAGTATCGCAAAATCATTTTCAGGGTTATGAGGTGGGTATAAAAAACTCCCGCTCATCATATCATGCCCCCTGGGTTCAAACATTAAGCCTTTGCGAATCCAGTCAAATTCCTGTAAAAAATGCTGGCGTTTTTCACTCATGGTTTTACCAATTAAATTAGGATGACCTTGAGTAACTACCCTAACAGGGTTTCCGCAGGTATGTGCATCAATACAAACAAATTTTGTTCTACTCATTTAATTTTTTTGCTATATAGTTATCCACTCGTCTTTCAAGGATTGATAAGGTTACTGTACCTTGTTCAAGAATGATCTCATGAAATTCTCTAATATCAAATTCTGTTCCCAGCTTATCTTTAGCACGGGTCCTTAATTCCCTGATTTTTAGCTCTCCTATTTTATAAGACAGGGCTTGTCCCGGCCATGAAATGTATCTGTCTGTTTCCGTATTTACTTCGTGTAACGATAATGCCGTATTGGAGGTCATAAAATCAACAACTTGTTCACGTGTCCATCCTTTGGCATGAATCCCCGTATCTACTACCAATCTACATGCGCGCCACATTTCATATGTAAATTTTCCAAAATGTTCATATGGAGTCGTATACATCCCCATATCATCTGCTAAAAATTCTGTGTAAAGCCCCCAGCCTTCACCATAAGCCGATAAATACAAATCTTTTCTGAATTTAGGAATACTATCTCCCAACTCGCTATTTAAAGCACCCTGAAGATGGTGTCCGGGAACTGCTTCATGTACTGTTAATGATGGTAAAGTATACAATGTTCTACTTGATAAATCATAAGTATTTACCCAATAATACCCAGGGTCTGTACTGTTTGCACTTGTACCTATATATCGGCCTCCCGTATACTTGGGAGCTATAGCATCAGGTACCGGAGCTACTCCATAGGGTTTCCGGGGTAATATTTTGAAAAAACGAGGGAGCTGTTCGTCGGCACGTTTAGCTATATCACGTGCTATCATTAATAGCTCCTTTGGTGTTTTTGCATAAAACTGTTCATCTGTTCTTAAAAATTGTAAAAAATCTGCAAAACTCCCCTTAAAACCTAAGCCATCAATTATTTGTTGCATTTCCGCTTTAATACGGGCAACCTCTTTTAACCCTATTTGATGTATCGCTTCAGCAGTGTATTGTGTGCTTGTGGTATAATAATTAATTCTGTTTTGGTAATATGCCTTTCCGTTTGGAATATTTGAAACTCCAAGTGAATGTCGCGTTCTTGGTAAATACTCCGTTTCAAAAAATGTCTTTATACGTTTAAATTGGGGTACAACAGTTGCCTCTATAGCTTTTTTAGCTGCAACCAGTACAGAATCTTTTTGCTTCATTGTTAAGCTTTCCGGTAAGCTTTTAAATGGTGAATAAAAATAAGATGCTTCAAAATTGTCAACAATATGATTGTTATATGTTGACTCGTAACCTTTAAAAATTATTCCAGGCTGCGATATTCCTTTTTTTAAACCTTCTTTGAGGTTGATAAAATGCTGATCTACAAATTCCGGAATGGCGTTAAGCTTATTTAAATATTCTTTTACCTTATCATAATTTTGTAAAGGCCTGATGATGTAATTCAGGTTACTATGAAATCCTGAATCTGACAACAATGGATTTAGAAAACGTTCAAATTCATAATAATCGATTTGATCTTGTAATACAAACTTTAAAAGTTCAAAGGAAATTTGCTCGGTTTCATTTAAATCATCAAAATTAATAGTTGATAATTTTTGTAAAACCGTTTCGGCATATTCGGCTTCAGCTTTATAATATACTCTTGTAAAAAGTCCTAAAGGATAGGCTTCTTTGTCATAGCCTTCTCGGTCTTGATAATTATTAATTATTTCTTCGAGTTCCAGTGACGAATTATTTGTTGCAACCTGTGTGCAGCCCATAATTAAAAATAGTATGCATCCAAAAAATGGTTTCAAATAATTCATTTTATATTTTTATCTGTCATTAATAGTTAAAAAACCTAAAGGGTGCTTTTTTAATTACACCCAATAAGTTTTAGAGTTAGTCACCTCTTTATTATTCTTGTAGTTTATATTTTGTCTTTGCTATTCTTTCCATTAACTAATCTTGAAATCCCTAAAGGGTTTTCATTTTTCAGTTCTTCCGGTAACAATTCGTTTGGCCAATCTTGAAAACTAAAAGGTCTCACAAATCGTTTAATAGAGTCTACACCAACTGCTGTAAACCTACTATCTGTTGAAGCCGGGTATGGTCCGCCATGTAACATTGAAGGGCATACTTCTACTCCTGTAGGAACGCCATTAAAAATAATCCGTCCCACCCTACTTTGCAATGCATTAACTACTGTAGTGTATTTACCAATTTCATTACCATCAGAAATGATAGTTCCGGTAAGCTGCCCTTCCAAATTTGAAATTATTTGTTCCAATTGATTTATATTATCGCATTGAACGACTAAAGAAAATGGTCCGAATACTTCATGATGTAAGGTTGGATTATTTAAAAATATGTCTCCCTCAACAGCTGTTACTACTTGTTTTGCATGATTAACTTTTACGTCATCTTCATAGCCTGCTAGTACTTTAAGTCCCTTTTGTGAAAGTGCAGCAGTTTTATTCGTTTCATAAGCACCTATTATATTAGGATGTAACATGCATGAAGGTTCTTCTTTTATAATGTCTTCAGCCAGAGCATTCACAAAATTTGTCAACCCTTCTGATTTTACACCTATTATTAATCCAGGATTAGTACAAAATTGTCCTGCTCCCATTGTTATTGAATTTGAATATGTTTTAGCTAAAGTTTTATATTTTTTTTGTAATGCTTCAGGCAAAATGACTACTGGATTAACACTTCCCATTTCTGCAAACACAGGAATTGGTTCTTTACGTTTTGCTGCCAGATCAAACAAAGCACGACCACCACGAATACTCCCTGTAAATCCTACTGCTTTTACTTTTGAATGTTGCACTAAAGCCTGCCCGATTTCAATACCACTACTATTAAGATTAGAAAACACACCATTTGGCATACCTGTTTTTTCAGCAGCCTTAATAATTGCGCTACTAACCATTTCCCCTGTTGCTGCATGCATGGGGTGGGATTTTACAATAACCGGACACCCGGCAGCTAATGCTGCAGCTGTGTCTCCTCCTGCTGTTGAAAACGCAAAAGGAAAATTTGATGCTCCAAAAACAACAACAGGCCCTAAAGCCACATTCATTTTCCTTAAATCTACTTTAGGTAATGGTTTTCGTTCCGGTTGTGCTGTATCTATTGAAGCAGCTACCCAGTTTCCTTCCTCTATATGATCTGCAAAAGCACGTAATTGCCCTAAAGTCCTTCCTCTTTCTCCCACAGCTCTTCCTTTAGGTAAACCACTCTCAGAAGAGTACACTTCTAACAATTCATCTCCTAAAGTTTCTATTTCTTCTGCAATAGCTCTCAGAAATTCCGCCTTTTTTACTCCTGAAATTTTAGAATACGTTTTAAAAGCTTCTGCTGCTAATTCTACAGCCTGATTTACTTCGTCTGTTGACGCTTCTGTAATTTCCCATTGGTTTTCAATATTCAATAAAGGGTTAAACGTTTTAAACACCTTATTCCCATTGGCTGACAATTGATTCCCTATATAATTTTTTCCTGTAATCATTTCTTTTGTATTCGTTGTAAATGCGCTTCTACATCTACAGGTTTGTAAATTACTTTATCTGAAGTAGGATATTTTTTCAACAAATTTTGAGGACGTATTGGGCGTTTTTCAAAATTGCCACCACAATTAGGGCAGACATGCTGCAAAATGGTTTCAACACAGGTTGAACAAAAGGTACATTCAAACGTACAGATCATTGCCTCTTTTGAATCATATGGCAACGATTTGTTACAATGCTCACATGTTGGTCTGATTTCTAACATCTCCCTATATTAAATATTATATCTTTTATAAAGAAGTGCATGACTAAAACCCTAACATATTCCTCAACCTTAAACCTCAAGTTGTCTATACTAAAACACTTAAATTTTTATAGTCTGGTAGGGTTGGTAGGGTTTTTAGCCCATCCTCTATTATTGTCACTATTTCCTCTCGTTCTTTGCCTTGCAACACTAACCTTGGTGCTCTTACATATTCTGAGCCAATTTTAGTATATACTGAAGCTAGTTTTATATACTGAACTAATTTAGGGCTTATATCCAACTCCAGCAATGGCATAAACCATCTATAAATAGCAATAGCTTCTTTAATTCTTCCTGCTTTTTGAAGTTCATAAATAGCAACCGTTTCTGCCGGAAATGCATCTACTAAACCAGCTACCCAACCATCAGCTCCAAGCAGTAAACTCTCTAAAGCCAATGTATCTACTCCTGTCATAATTGCTAATCTATCTCCAAATCTATTTTTAATTCTTGTAATATTAGTAGTGTCTCTTGTAGACTCTTTTACCGCCTGAACGTTAGGGCACGCTTCTAAAAGTTCAGCAAACATATCTAAGGTCACTTCAATTTTATAATCAACCGGGTTATTATAAATCATAATTGGCAAAGCTGTACTATTAGAAACGGCTTTAAAATATTCTACAACTTCAGCATCACTAGCCTTATATCGCATTGGAGGCAACATCATCAAACCTTTTGCTCCGTCTTCTTCAGCTGTTTTAGCTAAGGCTATGGCAGCTTTGGTAGTTTGTTCGGCAATATTCATTAAAACCGGAACTTTCCCTTCTACCAGTGCAACTGTTTCTCTTGTTAAAACACGACGTTCTTCATCTGTTAACGTACTTGCTTCTCCAAGTGTTCCTCCTAAAACAATACCATGAACACCTGCATCTAATTGTGCTTTAATATTAATTTTAAATAACTCTAAATCCAACTCATCATTAGCTGTAAATTGTGTTGTAACTGCTGGCATAACGCCTTTCCATTGAATACCCATTTCTAGTTTTTTATTAAATACTTAACAAATGTAATTATTTGCACATTCTCATTTTATTCGTTTATTATTCTGTTTTGATACTATATTATCATAATATATTTATAATTTGTTAAATTTTGGATAAAATTTAACAAATTATAAAGCAAGGTCTTGATTTATTTACTTAAACTTAGATATTTTTTAGCCAACTTTACTGCGTTATAAATAAGTTATTTATATTAAGTTTTATGTTTCGCCCAAATTCTGAAATATCTTTATCAATCATTACTGTATTTCATCGATACTTATCATATGGTAAATTTTAACTTTAAAACTGAGGATATTTTTGTGATGTTAATGATCTTAAAAATTTAGTTATTTGAGATAACCAATCCCTAATAGATTAAACCATTTATGAAAGTATTTCCTTTTAAAATTCCAAAACAAAAAAACGAGGCTCTTGTATATCAAGAAGATATAGAGCCCTATTTTTATGACAAACTACATCAGCATCAAGAAGTTCAAATTAGTTTGATTCTTGAAGGTGAAGGTACATTTGTTTTGGGGGATTCTGTTACTCATTTTAAATCGAATGATATTTTTGTAATCGGCAGTAATCTTCCTCATGTCTTTAAAAGCGATATTTACAGTACTAATAACAGTCAAATGCTCTCTTTGTTTTTTAATAAAGATTCTTTTGGAGACAACTTCTTTAAACTGAAAGAATTTAATTCTTTAAATTCTTTTTTCAACAAAAGTTTGTATGGTATTAAACTAAACTCTAATAAAGACACTGTAAAAACTAAGTTTTTAAAACTTAAAAACGCAGATAAGTTAGAACGCTTCATTATATTATTTGAAATTTTACATCTTATTTGTGATTCAAAAATTGAACAATTGTCATCTTTTCTATATGAAAAAAATTACAGTGACAATGAAGGTAAAAGAATGAGTGCTGTTTTTGAATACACCATGAACAATTTTAATCAGGATATCAGTTTAGATAAAATTGCTGATGTAGCTAATATGACCAGTAATGCATTTTGCAGGTATTTTAAACAGCGTACTAATACAACTTATTTTCAGTTTTTAACAAAAATGCGTATTGAAAATGCTTGTAAATTATTAAATCAAAATTCAGATTTAACCATTGCAGAGATTGCCTATAAATCCGGTTTTAAAAATATCTCAAATTTTAATCGCCAATTTAAACAGTTAAAAAAAACGTCCCCACTAAAATACAAATCGGAACATTTGGCTTAAACCTACTTTTTATATTTTCTTAACATACTCTGTAACAATAACTATTTGCTGAGCCCCCACTTTCCCTTCAATATATTTATCATTTTCACGGTCTACTCTAATATTTCTAACCGCAGTTCCCTGTTTAGCAACCATGCTGGACCCTTTTACTTTTAGATCCTTTACAAGCACTACTGCATCTCCGTTTTTTAAAATAACACCGTTAATATCTCTATGTATAATTTTTTCGCTTTCGTCCTGATCTTCTCCGGTTGCTCTTGCTAATGACATAGCCTCATCATCAAGGTACATCATATCCAGTAAATCTTTGGGCCAGCCTTCATTTCTGAGTCTTTGTAACATCCTCCAGGCCATAATCTGTACAGCCACATGCTCGCTCCACATGCTCTCATTCAAACAACGCCAATGGTTAGGGCTCATAGTTTCATGGCCTTCTATTTGATCTAAACAGGTCTTACAAACCAGAACATCATTGTCCACATTTTCATTTAATGATGGTGGAATAGTATATTGTTTCAACGTATTGGTTGATGCGCACAATTCGCAAGTGCTATTGCTTCTATCCTTTAATATTTGTAGTACGCTCATATCCGTGACTTTTATTTTGCAATAATACGTTTAAATAAAAGCTTCTACAAGTTAGGGGGCAAACTAAAAGAGGCTGTCTGGAAAGTGATTTATTTTGTCATTCAGAGCATTGCTTGAATGAAAGTATACTTTCAAGAGGGCACCCTGCGAAGCAGACAAGAATCTTATTTATTTAAAAATTAACACATTAAAACCTTAGGAGATTCTTCATCATCATTCAGAATGACATTTTCTAGACAGCCTCTAATAAACGTTTAAGAACCTCTTATTTAGATAGTCCTGCTACAAATTTAAAAACAGCATCTCCATGAACACCGGTAAAATAACTGTTAAGTGTTTTCCACCTTGCTTTTCTTTCTTCTTCATCCGGCCATGATTCTTCAATTAGAGCAGGCAAACCTTCAAACAATTTATCTAGATCTGTCATAGAGTCTAAAAAGAAGGCTTCAATCATTTCTGTAGCATCTTTACCCCAGGCATGCCGGTGCGAATAATACGCTTTGATCAATGGGTTATTTTTAATTAGTTTTTCAAAATTCTCATTCATTAGCATCTTTATTTCATCCGTTTTTCCATCCTCTGGAAAATCCATATGACTTGTACGCACATAGCATATCAAATCTTTTGAAACATCTTCTAATGGCTTCACCAAAGGTAATGTGACATAAATTTCATCGGAATGAAAGTTTGAATAATAGGCGTTACGTTTTTTCATAAACGCCTTTCTTTCTTCTTCATCAGGCCATCCTTCCTTTTCCAGTTCTGAGTCTCTTGATCCTGCTTTTTCAATAGCATCCCAGCTTCCGTAAACACGTACATAAACCAGTTCCCTATTATCAGGAGTCATTTGATGTAAATAAAAAGAGGACCCCATAACATGGTCATTCTTTGCCGTGACTTTGTCTAAATATTCTTTTTCTACCGCTTTCCAGGTATCCATATCAAAATCCTCATAATCCATATTCCAGTGTAAAGTAGTAACCGTTATGTACTGGGACCCTTTTTGCTCTTCTTCCTGAGCTAAAACAGTTGTAGTGAAGCATAGCAAAAGCATCATAGCAATTGCTGAAATTAATTGGCTGGTTGTTTTCATAATCTGTTAAAAATTAAAGTTAATATATCAGTTAATTAAATACTACTTTAAGATTTAAGGCCTAAGTGATTATGCTACAAATAAGTAATTGAGAGACAATAGTTTATAAATATACAACAAAATCATTCATTTTCATAAAAGATTTAGGCTATCTCTCATTTTTTTAGTCAGTCCTTTTACAACCATATCATAGGAATGATCTATAAGTGCTTTAATAAGTTGTGCCTGTAATTCACCTTCGTGAAGGTAAAGTGTATTCCAATGTTTCTTGCTCATATGGTATCCCGGACGGATACTATTGTACGTTGCACGAAGTTCTTCAGAGTAATCCGGATCTGCTTTTAAATTTATAGCTGCTTCACCACGCTCCCACCATTTTAACGAAGCCAAAGCAAACATTTTTCCAAGAACCTTAAATACTAAGGTATCTTCATCAAAAGGAAAATTTTCGGTAGTTCCTTTTTTACTTAAACAATAGGTTCTGATTTGTTCTATGTCCACTATTTATGTTTTAGGCGTAAAAATTTCAATCATTTTTTGAGCTTAAGGAGTTTATGCTCTTCAATATTTAAATCAGAATAATCTAATGTCCATCCAATAGTTTCTACTATGGTTTTTACTAACAAAACAGTTTCTAAAGCTTCCTTTTGCGCTGCCTGAATAAGTCCGCTCTCAGGGATTTTATTCTGAATTTGCTTTTTAGCTTCATCATGTAAACCCGTTAAATCTGCGGCGTCAAACTTATTGAATATGCCGTCAGACTTATCATAATAATTTAAATTGGTTTCAATAGACAGTACTTCCGGTTGCGGAAATTGTTCAAGTATAATTGTCTTCTTGTTATTATCTGCTCTCAATACAATCTTTGACAAATCAAAGCCCACATAAGCCTTAGCTTTTATTACTACCAGGGCTTTCTTTTTACTTGAAATAAGCTTTAGTAAACGTTGTTTCACATCTTGATACTGATAGATCTCAGCAAAGTCACCTTCTACGGTTATCAATTTACAAACGGTTTTAATTTTGTCTAACAGTATTGTAGATTGCGAATCAACCAATTGCCGTTGTTTAATACTTTGAAAATAAGTAACTAAAGCCCAGCCCACCAATACTCCTATTAAAACTCCTAAAATGGCATCCATCTAATCTAATATTTTATATAAAACAGGTTTACTTGGTGATGCATCATTTTCAAAAGATGCTATTTGTAAATTCAAAAAATACGTGCCATCCTTTACTTTGTTTGACACATAAATAAATTCTGTTATAGTAGCGTCCATTCTTAATTTCCCTTTGGTATTCCAAAATGCATTATGTGCCAAGAGCTGACACTCATCTTTCTCCTTATCTACACTCGGCAAATCTATTAACAGGTGTTTTACACCCTTTTCTCTTAAATACACCGCTGCATCCTCTAATAAATAAGTTGGGTTGGTATTAGAATACTGTTTTGTAAACTTTTCCTTTCTGGTATTAGGAATGGTTCTAATAACTACAGCATCTCTTTTTTTGTTACCTAAGGCAAACTGAATCTGTTTCTTTGAAATTACCGAATCTCCATTTAATCGTTCCGGAGCAACTGTAATGACCTCTGCCAAAAAGAAAAACCGTTTTAAGTTTTTGTTTATGGAATGAAGTTCCTCAGTAATATGTCCTACACACTCTGTATGGGTACCATGTGCATGCGGATTAAAATGAATAGTATTGAAATTTATACAAGCACCATCCTTAACACTGGCTATCCATTCACCGTCCTTAACCGGTTTTATTTCAGGTGGCCCTATATACCATGCATTTACATTGTCTTTTGAAGCCCTGATTGGTATAGAAATATCAATAGGCTGTGTTAAATCTATCTGAAGTTTTCTGGAATTATATTGGATTGTTGCGATCATACCCAAATATAATCAAATCATAAATAGTTCGGAAGCAATTCCGTCTACTAAAAATTTTCCTTTTTGTGTGGTTATTAGCGTGTCTGTATAATTTCCATCGTCTTTAGCTTCACTTGAAACAGCGAGTAACCCCTGACTGATAAACTTCTCAGCTCCTGTTTTTAAATACTGAAACCTTTTTTCTCCATATTCATTTTTAACCTTATCTAAGGATACACCCCATATGGTACGTAAACCGGTCATGACATATTCATTATACTGATCTTTTAAAGATAGTATTTCAACAGTATTTGGCAACTTACTTTTTTGAATAGCTTTTATATATTTTGGATTATTAGATATGTTCCAACGTCTTTGATTGCCATAAAACGAGTGTGCCGAAGGCCCTATCCCTAAATAAGATTTCCCTTGCCAATAACTGGTATTATGTCTTGAAAAATAATCCGGTTTACCAAAATTTGATGTTTCATAATGCACAAAACCTTCAGCCTGTGTTCTATCGATCAAATGATTAAAGTGACTCAAAGCCAAATTTTCATCTATTGGAGGGTATGTTCCTTTCTTTACAAAAGAATCAAGAGCTGTTTTAGGTTCAACCGTTAAAGCATAACTTGAAATGTGGTTAATCCCAAAATCAAAAGCCATATTTAAGTTGTCATCCCATTTTTCCAGGCCCATATTGGGAATGCCATAAATGAGGTCTATAGTTATATTATCAAAATACTTTGAAGCATGTTTTAAACAAGCCTTGGCTTCTTGAGCATTGTGAGCCCGATTCATCGCCTTTAAATCTTCTTCGAAAAAAGATTGAATGCCTATACTCAGACGGTTTATTGGCGCATCTGCCAAACCGCTTATTTGTTTTATAGATAAATCGTCCGGGTTTGCCTCAAGAGTTATTTCGGGATCATCTGTTACTCTAAAATTTTTATAAACGGTATCTATCAACAATTGTAATTCATCAACCGCCAATAAAGAAGGGGTACCACCACCAAAATAAATGGTATCAATACTCTGATTTGAAAGCTCCTCTTTGCGAAGTTCTATTTCTTTTACAAGTGCCTGAATGAGCGCTTCCTTCTTTTTTAAAGAGGTAGAAAAATGAAAATCACAATAAAAACATGCTTGTTTACAAAACGGTATGTGAATGTATATCCCTGCGATAATTTAGAGTTTTGAATCTATGAATTATGTGAGCTAAATTTAGGATTAAATTTTCTTTTATTGACTTCCCAAAAAATAAAAGAATAGGCAAATTACCTTATCTTATCAGGGTTCTGTTTTACAAAAGCATTCCAACCGGAATAGCTTTTACCAATACTTACTCTCCCTGAGTTATAAAAATGACAAACAGCGGCCGCTAAGCCATCTGTTGCATCCAGATTCTTAGGTAAGGTTTTGAGTCCTAAAAGACTTTGTAACATCTTCGCTACCTGTTCTTTACTGGCATTTCCATTTCCGGTAATAGCCATCTTTATTTTTTTTGGAAGATATTCGGTTATAGGTATTTCTCTGCTTAAACCTGCTGCCATAGCCACCCCTTGTGCTCTTCCCAGCTTTAACATACTTTGTACATTCTTTCCAAAAAACGGGGCTTCAATAGCAATTTCATCTGGATTATGGGTATCAATAAGCTCAATAGTGCGTTCAAAAATGAGTTTTAACTTTAAATAATGGTCGTCATACTTTTTTAAATCCAACTCATTAAGCTGTAAAAACTGCATGGTCTTACCAACTACTTTTATGAGTCCAAAGCCCATAATTGTTGTCCCCGGGTCAATTCCTAAAATAATTTTTTCCTGCATTAATCTCCACAATAATAACAACCACTTAGTGATATGGATGCACCAATGGTTACGGTTAACAAATGCCCATTAAATGATCCAAAACCACTTGATATAGGGTTAAATTCTTTTCCAAACCCCAATATATAAGAAGTGTCCAAATATACAGATAGTTTATCAGACACCCCATAATGAATTTCCAAGCCTGTGACGGTATTTAAAAACGTGGTTTTATTATCACCATAATTACCTAAGGGCTTTATGGTAGTACTTCCGGGACCAGCGTGTAAAAATAGGCCCAATTTGTTGCTAAAACTCAACAACTTTGAAGCATCATAAACCAGTTGCAAATTGATACGGGTATAGTTTAATTTAAATTCCGGTGAACGCTCTGCATTTGAAAAACTATTATATCCAAAATCCAGTTTAGCTCCTAATTTTGGCATAAACATATACTGTAATCCCAGATTAATACTGGGAAAATTAATAGCATTCCCTTCAAAACTCCCAACAAAACCATTAGATGACGGGGTATTTAGCCCTAAGGCAAATTGCGCTTTTACCGTACTGGCATCTCCCTGACATATACCAACCCAACTCATTGAACTACACAACAACGCCAGCAAATAATTCTTATTCCGTTTAAGTATAGGGCGCATTAATATTTTATTGATTTAATTTGCAACAATTCTATGCATTGGATTCAATACAAATCTAAACAATTCTTTTTTGTGCTTATTAAACTAAGTATAGTTACCGGTGCATTTTATTTTATATACTACAAATTAGTTGATAGTACGGAATTAAAATATACTGATTTTATAGATTTTATTGCTAAGAACAACATTTTCACAATTGCAAACCTTGTTTTTTTAGTATTCTTAACTAGTTTTAATTGGTTTTTTGAAATTTTAAAATGGAAAACTTTGGTCGGTTTTATAAAAACAATAAGCTTCAAAAATGCATTAGAGCAAAGCTTAAGTTCTTTAACAGCATCTTTGTTTACACCAAACAGAATTGGTGAATATGGAGTAAAAGCTATGTACTATGCTGTTAATTTAAGAAAACGCATTGTATTTATAAATTTGATTAATAACTTATTGCAAATGGCAATAACAACAATTCTCGGTATCATTGGCTTATATTTTTTTATCTTAGAATACAAGTTGAATATCAATTTGTTCAAGCATTTTCATTTTTTACTAATTCTGCTCATAACTATAGGGGGTATCGGAATTTTAGCTCCTAGAAAAAACATTTCAGTAAAAGGGGTTTCTTTAGAAAAAATAAAACGTTTTTTAACAAGTTACCCAAAGCATCTACTTATTAAAGGGTTTATATATGCTTTAATCAGATATTTTATTTTTTCTTTTCAGTTTTATTACCTATTAAAACTTTTCTATGTAGACATGGGATATTTTAACACCATGGTTGTGGTTTCGTCTATGTATCTTATGGCATCCGTTTTACCATCAATATTACTTTTTGATGTTGTTATCAAAGGGAGCATTGGTGTTTACTTGTTTTCAATAGCTGGTGTTGATCAATTCACATCACTTAGTGTGGTTACCATAATGTGGCTATTTAATTTTGCTTTACCTAGCCTTTTTGGAAGCTATTATGTACTTAATTATTCTTACCCAAAAACTAAGCGCTTTGTATGATAATATTCAGTTTAATCATAATTATAATATATATTATTTTCATAGGGCGTTTCACCCATGGTTTTGATAAAGTTAAGGTTTTTGAGTTATCAAATATTCCCGCTAAAACTAAGTTTTCTGTTGTTATACCTTTTAGAAATGAAGCTGAACATTTACCTGGGCTATTAAAATCAATAGAGGCTCTAAAATACCCAAAACACTTATTTGAGGTTATTTTAGTTGATGACGCTTCTGATGACTCCTCCGCTGAAATTGTCAAGACTTTTATTAAGATGTCAAAAACATCATTTAACTTAATTTCAAATAAAAGACTAACAGGCTCTCCAAAAAAAGATGCTATTACTACGGCTATAAGCACCTCTAAAAATGATTGGATTGTTACTACCGACGCCGATTGTATTTTACCCAAATACTGGCTGAATAGTTTTGATGAATTCATTCAAAAAACAAAGGCATCATGCGTTGTAGCTCCTGTGTTATATCAGGAAGGAAACCACTTGCTTCACAGGTTCCAAATTTTAGACATGTTAAGCTTACAAGGCGCTACTATTGGCGGCTTTGGTATAGGAAAGCCTTTTTTATGTAATGGTGCTAATTTTGCTTATAAAAAAGCGCTGTTTTCAAAATTAAAAGGATTTGAAGGCAATAGTAACATCTCAAGCGGTGATGACATTTTTATGCTTGAAAAAGTAGTTCAAACACTACCTGAAGCGCTTTACTACCTGAAATCTGATCAAGCTATAGTTATAACAAAACCTCAACCCACATGGAAAGACCTGTGTACGCAACGCATACGTTGGGCTGCAAAAACATCAGCCTATAACCATTGGTTTGGAAAATTTACCGGATTAATAGTACTATTGATGAATGCTTTACTAATTATAGCATTAGTACTTTCTGTAATGGGCCTCTTTAAACTTAAACTGCTGTTTTACCTGTTCTTTATGAAGTTTAATATAGACGTATTACTTATTTACAAATCTGCTGCCTTTTTCAGGCAAAAATCAGCGCTGAGAAATTACCTGTCCGGCTTTATTATTTATCCTTTTTTTAGTGTTTACGTGGCTTTTATTTCTGTTTTTTCAAGTTATAAATGGAAAGGCAGGCGGTTTAGTAAATAAATCAATTCACATTAATGATTATTGGTAAGCTAAAATTAGTAGTTACCAGTTGCCCTTTTTTATTAGCCGGGAAAATTTTTGGCAGTGTATCTAAACTTTTAATAAGCAAGGTTTTTATGTTGGGGATTTCCTGAATGGTCAGAGAGTCTATCTTTGTATTCATCAGTACCAAATCACCTTCCTTGGACACTTGTAATTGTAATACAATAGTATCATTAATATCTTGTGTGACAATAATAACCTCCTTTTCTAAATGACTGGTTATATGATTTACAATAGTGCTTTGAAAACAGGATATTCTTTCGGCTTTTGTATTTAAAGAATCACATAGCGAAAAACTTGGATATTCATCCACATCATTCCAATTAAAAGTTTGCAATTCTTCATTTAGAATAGCTTCAGAGGATGTTTTCTTTACATTAAAATACTCGCAGGACACAAGCATTAAAACTAATATAAAAACACAACGTTGTTTCATGGATTTTGACTGAAACCGAAAAATACGATTTTATTCTAATAGTTTAACCTTTGAAAAGTAACTATTTGTAACAATCCCTTAAGTATAACGTCATACCAAAAAACCTGATTATTTATGGACATCATTTTAATTATTATAGCTAGTCTAATTATGGTTTTAGGTATTTTAGGAAGTTTTTTACCTGTTTTACCGGGACCACTAACCAGTTGGATTGGGCTTTTGGTAGTGCATTTTACAAAAGCCATTCCCATGGATAAGACATTCCTGATCATTACCTTAATAATAGCTCTGTTGATCTGGGTACTGGATTATATTATTCCGGCATTGGGCACCAAACGTTTTGGTGGTACAAAATACGGCATGATTGGCACCTCCATAGGGCTTATAATTGGACTGATTGCTCCTATACCTGGAGGCATTATTATCGGGCCCTTTTTAGGCGCTCTTATTGGGGAACTTATTAACAAAAGTGACACTAAAGCGGCCACTAAAGCTGCATTCGGATCTTTTATTGGATTTATAACCTCAACATTTATAAAGTTTGTTGTTGCGGTTATTTATTTAGGCCTATTTATTGGGATACTTTGGGATCATAAAGATCTTATCTTTCAATTTTAACAAAAGAAACCCTGTGGGTCTCTCACCTCCACAGGGTATTGTAAATTGCTATTATCAACAAAAAAATTGAGGGATTAATTAATTTTTTGAAGTGTTGATACTCAAATATAACTATAAGATTTCTCTTTAAACTGCGGGAAACCCGTAACACCTTTACGGGTAAGTTGTAGAAATCAGCAATAACAAGGGGTTTGCGAGGTCAAAAAATAAAAAAAAACATAAAATAGTTACTATTACTTTTAATGTTATCTTATTTTACCTACACAAACCCCTCTTTTCTCGCATGTTCAAGTAAAGTTTCATCTTGTCCGTCACTTACTTCAAAAATCTCCCTGAGGTGTTTTTTCCTCTTTTCAATGGCACTTAAAGAAATATCTAAATGCGTAGCCAGGTTTTTTGTTTTTACACCTTGAGATAATAAATGGAGTATTTTTCTATTTTTATCATCTATTATAATATCGCTGGTAATTGTTTTCCTTATATGACTATTTACTGTACCGCTATAAAATGGTGGATTATTCAGTACCGCCTGAAACGCGCTAGCTAATTCACTTGAAGTTAAATCACTTTTTATGAGGAACCCTTCAGGATTTATAGTTTTAATTATATTATGAATTCTAAATGACTCATTAAACATGGTTAGAATTATAATTTTCGCATCAGGTAAACTTTTTCTGGCATATTCAGCCAAATCCTCACCGGAACTCATCGTACCATCAGTAGATGGTGGTAAGCTAATATCTACAAATAAAATGTCATAAGGCCGTTCATTTTGGATAGATTTATCCATGTAATTAATGGCTTCATCGCAATTGTTTGCAATATCAATAAATAATTCCTGATTGTCTTTTTTTGTAAAAAGTAATGTGTTTTGATACCCCTCAATAATCATTGGGTGGTCATCAATCATAAGTATTTTTATTTTTTCGGTCATAAATTAGAGGTTAGGATATCGGGACATTTATCATTACTGTTGTTCCCATGTCCTTTTCAGATTTAATAGCTATGGTTCCATTAATCTCATTAATTCTTGAATTCATATTTTTTAAGCCAATCCCAGACTTGGCCTTGTTTACATCAAACCCGGAACCATTATCTGTTATGGATAAGCAAATTACATTTTTTTTCAATTTAAAACTAATTTTTACTTCAGTAGCATTAGCATGCTTATAGATGTTATGTAAGGTTTCCTGAATAATTCTATAGATATGGATCTTTGTTTTATTTGATATATTATCCCAGTTTATATCATCATCGCGGTCTAATTTATACACCAGGTCATAGGCCAATGTTTGGGTTTCTACCAGAGTTTTAATAATATCAATAAATCCGGAACCGGAAACAAAATCGGTATTCAATTCATGAGATACCTTTCTAATATCCTGCTCTATAGTTTTAAGCTCATCAATATACTGACTCCTAGTTTTTATGGCCTCTTCGCTGTTATTCATATTTAAGCTGTCCAGACTTAAACGCGTCCCGAACAACCTCCCTAAAACACCATCATGTAGTTCTTCTGAAATACGTTTTTTCTCTAAAGTTCTGGCTTCCTCAATACTTTCATTTTGTGACAGCATCAGGTTATAGATCTCTTCATTGGTTTCCTGTTGCTGTTGAATAAACTGCAGCTCTTTGTTCTTGTTTCTTTGGGTGATAACCAAATACAACAAAAAGGAAGCTATGACAACTACTACAGAGATAATTAAAAGCCACATCCGTTCTTTGGCTATCTGGATGTTTTCCTGCTCTATTTGTTTGGTTTCAAAACGAATTCTGGCAAATTTATTTCTAATGGCCCGTTCGTTTTTTTGAAGGCTGTCACTAAGCTTTACATAAGTTTTTAAATGCTTTGTTGCTTTACTATCCTCTTCAATTTTTGAGAGTAATAGCAGAGACTTTAATAAATCATCATTATGATACTGTTCTGAGACCTGTTTTGCTCTATATGCATAATAAAGTGCTGAATCCCTGTTTCCTTGATCATGATAATATTCTGCTAAATGCTGGCTAATAATTATTGAATTATACCCTCTATAATCAATACTATCACTAATATTTAAAGCTCTTTGGTACAAATCAGGAAGCCGTTGAGTATCTCCAGACAAATACAGCGTTTGTCCAAAATTATCTAAAACAAGGGCATAAAAGCTTGGACGGTTTTTGAGGAGGTTATTATTATTCAATATTTGTTCATAACATTGAATAGCTAAATCATACTGCCTTAAATTCTTGTAAACAAAACCAATATTGTTTAATGAATTATCTATTCTATTTTGGTCCTTTAAATCTTTCCTCAATTCCAGCGATTGCTTATGATATTTTAAAGATTCGTTATATTGTTCCAATTCATTAAAAACAATCCCTAAATTATTAAATATAAAAGATCTATATTGCTTAACTTCATTGGTTTCTCTTATATTTCCTAATAAAGAAATGGCTTCAATAGAAGTTACTTCACTACCAGTATAATCCTTTTCAAGTTGTTGGACAACAGCAATACCATATAACGTTTTTGCTATGTTAAGATTATCCTGAATATCACGGAAGATTTTTTCAGCTTTGTGATAATAAAAATATGCGCTATCTGTATAAGGTGTTCTTTTCCTAAAAATTTCACCTAACTGATAATGAGCAAAACCCACTTTAGAGGAATCTGTAATTTTTTGACTCAAAAAATCACGTTGAATGGAGTCAATATCATTAAATACACTTTTTGACAACCCTTGACCAAAGGATAGAATAGAAACTAAAAAAAAGACTACTAATAAAAATCTCAAAAAAAAACAATTAAGGCTTATTCCTCAAATGTATTTATAATTTTTTAATTTATATCAACAAAATAAGGTCTACCGTTATACCACGGCAGACCTTACATCATATCTTTTCAAAAGAATTAGTCGTTCACTTGTCCTCCAGTAAAAGGAACTACTACCTCTGTTGGATCAGTTAAAACGTCATCTTCAGTTAAATCTTGTTTTGTACATGAACTTAATGTTGCAAAAAGTACTGCTAAAATTAATGTAATTTTTAGGGGTTTCATATTATTCAATTTTTAAGGTTAAACAGTTTTTCTCTTATTATTTTTAAAAAAATAAATACTCAAAATTGTTAAAGACTTTGAAATTCAAAATCTCAAACGAGGGAAAAAATGGATAATTAACTTAAAAATTGAACACACAAACCTGCATCAATTTTATATACTTGAGGGAATATGACCTTATGGTCAAAAATGGATTAATTTTTCTTAAATAAACTTAGGGAATTATTGGGGCGCTTACTAAGAACTGCTAAAATATGTTAGATACAACAAAATATAATAAAAATATCGATTAAATGTATTATTTTATCGATTAAGTGTTGTTTTGGATGAAAAAACTTATAAAGTAGACTTGTTTTTCACCAGGCTTGTTTTAACAATTTTAGTTTTAACATCCTCTCCTGGAGACACATTTTGTATTCTTTCAATAAGTAATTCTGCTGCTTTTGAGCCTATAATCTTAGCATGCTGCCTGATTGTTGTTAACTTAGGAATGGTATGATTTGAATCTGATTTACTGGCAAAACCAACCACTGATATGTCCTTAGGTACTTTCTTCCCAAAATCAATAGCTACATTAAGTGCAATAACCCCGGAAGAACTATCAGCAGCAATAACACCATCAATTTGTTTATTCTTTTTGAAGAACGATTTTATCTTTTTTTGATGATCGTCCTTCTTTTTAATTTTTAAAACCAAAGGCTCCTGACCTTCCTCTAAAATAGCCTTATTATAACCATGCTCTCTTAATTTACCAACACTGATATCATTAATATTGCTAATAAAAGCAATTCTTTTTCGCTTTTCTGCTATTAAGCTTTTGGTAGCATTATATGTTGATTCAAAATCATCAACTATAACTTTATCACATAACACATCATGAGCTACCCTATCAAACATAACTATTGGTAAACCCTGACTAATGGTTCTTTTAAAATGCTCTATTTCATTTTTTACCTGAGATTCCTGAGCTACAGATAAAATAAAACCATCTACACTCCCATTTGCCAACAACTGAAGGCTTTCTTTTTCTTTATCTAAAGACTCATTTGATATACAGGTAATAATATTATACCCATGCTTATTAGCTTCTCTTTCTATACCAAATAACACCTTAGCTAAAAACCGGTTTAGTATATTGGGTATAATAACTCCTATGGTCTTGGTTTGATTTTGTTTTAAACTTAATGCAACCTTGTTTGGTTTATAATTATATAATTCAGCTAACTCCTTAACACGCCTAACCGTTTCTTCTCCAATCTCATCACTATTATTTAAGGCCTTAGAGACTGTAGAAATTGAAACGTTTAATTCTTTTGCTAATTGTTTTAAAGTAACCATACAGGTAAATGCATAAAATATAAAGTAACGCAATTTACAAAATAACTTTTGCAAAATGTTTGTGTCTAAAATAAGTTATTACAAAAATTCCAGGCAATTTTATTTAAAAATAAACTTTCTTTAAAATTCAATCTATTTTATACTTAAATTAAACCTTTTATTATTTATGGAGTCATTTAGTAATCCTTCAAATGATTTATGTGTTTTTCAGGATTTAATTTACACAGTATATTAAGACATAATGGAGTTCAAAACAAAAGACAAAACCGCCTCATACGATACTATTAAAATTGAACCTTTTAAAAAGAGTATTAGAAAAACGGCTCCTCATAAACACAACAAATATCTTGAATTTGTGTATTTTACTCAAGCAAGCGGATATCATGTTATAGATAATTCAAAAATTGAAATAAAAAAAGATGTTCCAATCTTTTTTGTTGTTAGAAAAGAGCAGGTTCATTTTTGGGATATTACTTCAGAACCAAAAGGTTTTGTTATTATCATTAAAAAGTCTTTTATAGAAAACTGTTTAGATATTGAGATCAAGCAACTACTTATTAAAATAACTTCGTTTACTCATTTAACACCTAAAGACAGTAATACGGTTGAACAACTGTTTCATTTACTGGTTAATGAATATCAAAACGCAAAGCAATCTAATACTATTATTGAAGGATTGCTCAAAGCCTTATTAAGTAAAATACTTCAATTTCAACCAAAGGAAAAAAATCCTAACCAATCCATATATCAACAATTTACCGAATTGCTTTCCAGCCAGGACAACCTTTCTAATAATGTTGAGTACTATGCCAAACTATTAAATACAAGCCCTCAGAATTTAAATATAAATTGCAGAAACGAATGTAGTAAATCAGCTTCTGAGGTCATTTCAGAATTTATTTTAAGAGAAGCCAAGCGTCTATTATTGTATACCAACAAAAACATTTCAGAAATAGCATACTCTTTATCCTTCAAAGATAATTCTCATTTTACCAAGTATTTTAAAAGGCATGTTGGGCACACCCCCAGTAACTTTAAAAATGAAAACCTTAATTAAAGACCATAAACTTTTCAAAAAGACCAATTTCTCAAGTATTAAGGGTATAGTTTTGCGCAAAATCAAACATAATAGCATTAATTTGCACGCCTAAAGGCTAAATTAAATACATAAGTATGAATACTAAATTTTCTTTATTAACACTCCTTTTTTTATTTACACATCTTGTTTTTGCCCAAAGAGGAGATATTAGCGGTTCCATAATTGATGATGAGTCCAATGAGCCGGTACCTTTTGCAACCGTTGTTATTCTTGATGATTCATCAGAAACCGTAAAGGGAGGGATATCATCTGACGATGGAACATTTGAAATTGAAAACTTAAAACTAGGCACCTACAGTGTTCAAATTTCTTTTATTGGTTATCAAACCATTAACTTAGATAACATATTGCTCACCAAAAACACCCCTGATGTAAATGTGGGCGTGGTTAATTTAAAACCACAATTAGAAGCACTTAATGAAGTTACTGTAAAAGCCGTTAAAAAAACAGCTTCAACAGGTATAGACAGAAAAACATATAGCACTAATGATTTTGAAACTGCAAAAGGTGGTAATGCTGCCGATGTATTAAACAGGCTTCCATCAGTTTCTGTAGACCCAAGTGGGAATGTTTCTGTAAGAGGCACATCAGATTTTATGGTGTATTTAAATGGCAAGCCAACCCAAATGGATGCCAATACCTTATTAAATCAAATTGCTGCTAATTCTATAAATAAAGTTGATGTTATTACTGTACCAACAGCGCGCTTTGATGCTCAGGGTAAAGGAGGAATTATAAATATTAGCACTAAAACAAAAGGTGTTGAAGGTTTATCAATTTCGGCTAATGGTTTGATTGGAGGTGCTCCGTGGGCTAATAAAACAGATAAATACAGTGGTTACGGAATGAATGATGACAGATATGGAGGCGGCTTAAACCTGGTTTACAATACAAAAAAAGTGTCTTTATATGGGGGATTTAATTATAATAAAAAGAATGTAAACGGCAAAAGATCCGGAGATGCCCGTGTGTTGGTAAAAGAGCCTGAAGGCGAATATTTCCACATGGTTGCAGCAGGAGAACGCCCGGAATGGTATGAATATTATTCAGCAAATGCCGGTATAGATTTTGATCTTGGCGAAAGAGACGCCCTTGCATTATCTTATTTTTATGGAAACAGAACTGCAGGAAGAGCTGCTTATTATGTATATAACAACTTTTTTGCTGACGCCGATAAGTCAAATAAAGATGATGCTTCTGAAACCTGGATTTACAACCCTAACATAGATAACAGGTATGGAAAATACCATACCCTTAATGCCGATTATTCTATCGATTTTAATGACACCTCAAATTTAAAAATTGCTGCTACCTATGAGACTTCAGATTTAAGCAGAGCACTTGTAAACGAAAACTACAGTTATGATCCTGATACCGATGAAGCCGGATCTGTTGTAGAACAAGAGTATTCATTGTCAGATAGTACACCGCTTAAAGGATTTAGATTCGCTATAGACTATTCAAAAGACATTAATGAGACTGACGTTTTAAGCTTTGGTGCACAAACCAACTATGCCAACATTGCCGGAGATTTTAAGTTTAATAACACTTTAGTTACCAAAGATCTGGATAATTCCATTGATTTAACACGTACGGTCTATGCTGCCTATGTAGATTACACAGGAAAAACAGGTAAACTGGATTACATTTTGGGATTAAGAACTGAATATGGTGATCAAAGCATGGATGTAAGCAACACGGATTATTTAACATTATTTGATAATGCAGGGCAGCCTAACTATAAAGATAGAAAATTAGACGTTTTCCCTTCTGCTCATTTAAGTTATCCAATATCTGAAAATGACAAATTAATTCTGGCAGCCAGCAGACGTGTTAACCGTCCGTCAGTTACAAACTTAGCGCCATTTTTATACCGTCGCCATTTTGAGGTCTATGTATTGGGAGATCCAAATCTTGAAGCTGAATATTTAAACAATGCTGAACTGACCTATGACACTAAGATAGGCAATAGTCATACATTGAGTTTAACCGGGTTTTACAGAGGAACAGACAATGCCGTATTTAGAGTAAATACAACCACTACAAGCATTGAAAATTCTGATGTTCATGATATACTTCAGGAAAATGTATTAATACGAAGTTATACCAATGCCGGAAATTCAACCTCTTTAGGAGCTGAATTAAATGCCAATATTGTAACCGGATCATTTGGTAAAATATTTCTTGGCGGATCATTATACCATTTCAAAATTAAAGGTGATGTTTTTGGATATGCTGTAAATACCTCCAGCACCAACTGGACATTAAAAGGAAACTTAAACCTAAATATTTCAGATCCCTTAAAATTTAGTTTTGATTATAATATCAAATCTAATACAGTGACTTCTCAAGGAGCAAATGCCAGGTTTGCCATGGCCAATGCAGCTATAAATTATAAACCAAAATCATTAGAAGGCTGGGATTTTTCGCTTAGAGGATTAGATATTTTCAGTTCAAATCTGGAAGGACTGGACACGAATGCTTTTAACAGTTCTAATGAGCAGATCTTCTATCAGGAAACGGAATACACCCGTAATGGCCCAATAGTAGAATTGGGAGTAAGCTATACCTTAAATATGAATGGCAAGAAGAAAAAAGAAAAAGAATTTGAGGGTAATAAACATTTTAAATAATATAAACACTTTATAATTACAAAAAGGGAAGCTGATCAGCTTCCCTTTTTTCATTGGTAAACTTGCCACACTTACACCTCATACAAATTCCTGAAAATCAAAACATTACAAACTAAAAAGGCGTCTACAATATTGTAAACGCCTCATTAGCTATTAATTTTCTAAATTCCAAGTAAGAATTAAGAACCGCATAGATACAATTAAAAGCAAAATTTATATGTAACAAATGTTACATATAATGCAATCAAAAAATATTCAAAATCAAATTACAAATACATTAAAAAAAGCTATTTGAAAACCCTATTTTAAGCTTAAAGTAATTAATATCAAACCTTGATAAAGATCTTTTTCTTAAACATATAATAAGCCAGTAACGAATAAACTGTAGCAACTACCAAAGCATATAAAAGGGAAGAAAACTTTGGGCTTAAAAAATCATAGGTAAACACAGTTTCATAAAGCCAGGCATGCACACTTTTACCCGCTTCAATCTTAATCATATACATGCATTTAGATATAAAGCTGGACAGAAAATAAACAGTAATAGCATTAACACCTATGTACTTAAAAATACGTCCTAATGTATACTGCTTAATATCTATAAGATAATAGATAACCCCCAATAAAAAGACACCCCAACCGGTGGTTACCAAAACAAAACTACTGCTCCAAATGGCTTTGTTAATAGGAAAATAGTAATCAAAAGCATAGCCGGAAATTAGTAATACCAAAGCAATCAGAAACAACGGTTTTACCCGGGTAAGCCCATCTAACAACTTCCCTATTAAAATTCCCGAAATACAAGTTACAACAGCTGGTAAAGTACTCAATACACCTTCAGGATCATAATCCGGTTGCCACATATGTGCTCCTAAAATTTTTAAATCTATGTAATTTGCCCAATTATTTGGAGCTCTATCAAATGTTGGTAACATTCCATGTTCATTTGGAAAGGGAAAAAACCCAAGAAACAACCAATACCCAACCAGGACCACTATACTTAACCCTAATAAAGCTTTCCAATTGCAATTAAGATAAAGTACAGAAGCTATTAAAAATACTACACCTATTCTTTGTAAAACTCCGGGAAAACGCACGGTTTCTAAATCCGTTATAAACGGAAAATAAGGCACAAACAGATTTAAAAACAAACCTAAGCCAATTAACTTTACGCTTCTTACCAGAATCTTTTTATAAACCGTTTTAGAAGGTATTTTATTCTTATAGGCAAAATAAATGGAGATCCCAACAATAAATAAAAAGAAGGGAAATATTAAATCTGTTGGTGTAAGCCCATGCCATTCGGCATGTAATAAAGGGGCATAGACATGACTCCAACTCCCTGGAGTATTCACCAAAATCATGGCAATAATTGTAAAACCTCTTAAAACATCAACAGATTCTATTCGCCTTTTTTCATTCATAATAGTATTAATCAATCTTGTTTTAAGCCTACTTTATGCCCCCAGAATGCGTAATATAAGATTATACAATAGCAAGGCAGTAAAACCCAATAACCAAATGATGCAGAATCAGCTGTTGCTATAACGCTATCCATACCGGTTTCTATTAATTGTTCTTTTTTAATGTCTACCAGCTTTCCATATAATGGTGGTAGTATAGCTCCCCCAGAAATGGCCATAATAAGTAAGGCCGAAGCCGTTTTAGTGAATTTACCAAGACCATTTAGAGCTAAAGGCCAAACAGCCGGCCAAACCAAAGCATTAGCAATACCTAATGATGCCACAAAAAGTACTGAAGCAAAACCACTTGTATTTACTATACAAAATGACAATATAATACCCAGAATAGCACTAGCCTTTAATGCAAAAGCCTGACTTATATATTTAGGGATTAAAAAGACACCCAAGGCATAAGTTGCTACCATGGCCATAAGTGTAAATAATGTAAAAAACTTAGCCTGGCTTACCGGGATATCCAATGAAATCCCATAGGCAATAATAGTATCTCCTGCAATTACTTCAACACCAACATATACAAACAGGGCTAATACCCCCAGCCATAAATGTGGAAATTGAAAAATACTGGATTTGGTTTTCCCTCCGGTTTCTGATGCTTTAATAGGCTTAGCCTCAACATGGGGTAAGGGTGCTTTTCTAATTAAGCCTCCTAATATGAACAGAACAACTGCCATGGCTATATAAGGTGTAACAACACTGTCTGCCATAGTATTTAATAAATCAGCCTTTTCAGTGTCATCAACAAAGGTTAACTTTTCTTTAATGTCATCAATACCAGATAACAGGAGGGCTCCAAAAATCACGGAACCTAACGCACCAGCCACTTTATTGGCAATTCCCATAATAGCTATACGCTTTGCAGCTGATTCCATAGGCCCCAAAATAGTGATATATGGATTTGATGCTGTTTGCAACAAGGTCATACCAGCACCTTGAATAAAAATTGCGGTTAAAAACATCCAGTATGTTCTGGCTCCAGCAGCA
Source organism: Alterotamlana spongicola (assembly GCF_035818475.1). Lineage (NCBI taxonomy): Bacteria > Pseudomonadati > Bacteroidota > Flavobacteriia > Flavobacteriales > Flavobacteriaceae > Alterotamlana > Alterotamlana spongicola. The sequence continues at coordinate 1,518,293 of NZ_JAYMGV010000001.1, read as the reverse complement.
GGAATAAAAACCAAAGCGCCCAATGCCATAATGATTAAACCCAATGACATACCCTTTTTATAACCAACCTTATTGATTATATAAGATGCAGGTAAGGCCATTACAACAAATGAAATATAGGATGCTGAAGCTACCAAATAAGATTGTGCATCTGTAAGCTCATTAATAGTTTTCATAAAAGGGATGAGCGCCCCGTTTATCCATGTAACAAATCCAAAAATAAAAAATAGCCCTGCAATAATGAGTATTGGGACTAGGGTATTGTTTTTAGGTTGTGGTGACATTTCTTGATTATTTGACATGGTTATAATTTAAATGTTGTTAGTAAACTATTTTTCTTTATCGTCGCTTATATTAAAAATTCGCACTTTGGCCTGTTTTGTATAATTCCGTCCAATTGGTATTTTTCTATTTGATATTTCTATAGTATTTCCCTCTAAAGCATTAATCTTATTAATTGAAACTGTATACGATCTATGGACTCGTATAAAATTGGATTGAGGCAATTCTTCAGTTATCGCTGAAAGCGTTTTATGTACCACATAATCACCTAATGCCGTAATAACTTTTATATAATCCTTGAGGCTCTCTATATACAAAATATCGTTCAGATTTATTTTCACAAGTTTCTTATTTACCTTTAAAAATATATGTGGTTCTTGCTGTAAGCTAGTATCAGCGGATGTATTGCTATTTACATAAACCTGTTGATATATTTTATTAATGGTCTTTAAAAACCGATTAAACGGAATGGGTTTAACCAAATAATCTAAAATATTTAACTCAAAACTCTTTACAGCATATTCTCTATATGCCGTTGTTATAACAATTAATGGCTTATACCCAAGATTCTCAATAAAAGTGAATCCGGTCATTTGTGGCATATTAATATCCAGAAAAATAACATCAATCTTTTCTTGTTCCAGAACACGATATGCTTTTAAAGGGTTATTGAATGTTTCTACAATCTCAACATGATCAAAATTCTTTAAATGATTCTCAATCACAGAAATAGCAAGGGGCTCATCGTCAATTATAATGCATTTAATTTTCATCAAACTGGGATTTTTAGGAATAATTTATAGGTCTCTCCTTCAATTTTAGAGTCTAAAATAAAGTTATTGAAAAACAATAACTTCAGTCTTCGTTTAGCATTGTCATTACCAATACCTCTACTCTTTTCCTTTACAACATCAGGGTTAAAATTATTGGTTATAGTAAACTCAAGATACTCATTATTTTGAATTTCAAAACTCATATTTATCTCCAATTTATCATTGCCCTTCATTCCGTGTTTAAAACAATTCTCCACAAATGATAATAGTAGTAGTGGCGGTACACTTATATCTTCAATATTACCGGTAATATTCACTTCGGCTTCAACCCTATTCTCAAAACGCAAACGCTCAATATCAATAAAATTGTTTATATGATTAATCTCTTCCAGTAAGTTAGCCTTTGAACTTTTTATTTCATATAATATATATTGCATCATATCTGACAACTTAATCACCAATAGTGAAGCATTATCAGATTTTTGTAGCGTTAAAGCATAAAGGTTATTTAATGTATTAAAGAAAAAATGAGGCTGGATTTGAGTTCGTAAATATTTGAGTTCTGTACTCATTTGTAATTTTGCCAAATCTTCATTTCTCCTTTTTTCAACAGACCAGTCAATAAGCAGCTTTATTGATGTTGCAAAAGCTATAACATATAGCTCACCTAAAATAACAGCTATAAAATGATTGAGTTCCAAAAACTTTGCAGAATCTTCTGCCTCAGGCCAAATCTCCTCAGTCACCAACAAATAGTTAAGACCGGTTCTTACCAAATAAACCATGGCTAACATAAAAGCTAATGATAACACATAGTACAGGTACTTTTTCTTTAAAACAAACTTTGGTATTAAATAATAGATATTAATATAAACTATTATAATGTGAATAGGAAATTCAACCAGATTGGATTTTAATGAATACCAATAATCATCAAAATAACTACCCCATCTCACAAAATTAAATAAGAAATACCCCAACCAAAATATAACATGATACTTGACCGGAATAGTTAAAGGAAGTTTTTTACTAAAAGGAAAAATGTTTTTTAATGTTTTAAAAGATTTCACCGCTAAAACCTTATTAATATTCAACAATTTTAGCAATATATTAATTATTTATCAATAAAATCACTAATAGTTTATTTTATCAAAATCACTTATCGAGCATAAAATGTTGTCTGTGTGTTAAACAATGTTGTTTATATATTTTTTTTTTAAACAATTTTTAGAATAAATAGTTTGGCTTAACTAAAAAAACAAAATAAACAAATTATGAAACAAAACTTACAAACATTTTTCTTGTTTTCTTTTTTATTATTGACTGTTCAGTTTTCTTTTGGACAGGAGAAAGAAATTGAGGGAACAGTAACTTCAAAAGAAGATGGTATCCCGCTTCCTGGAGTTAATGTACTAGTTCAAGGGACTACAATTGGAGCTCAAACAGATTTTGATGGAAATTATACACTTACCGCCAATGTAGGTGATATTTTAATTTTTTCATATCTGGGAATGACTAATGCTCAAATTACAGTTGGTGATTCAAACATTATTAACGTACAATTAGAGGAAGACGCAGAACAACTCAATGAAGTTGTGGTAACTGCACTGGGTATTAAGAAAACCCGAAAGTCGCTAACCTATGCAGCACAAGACATTAATGCTAATGAGTTAAACAAGGCTAAACAGACTAACCCAATTAACAGTTTATCAGGTAAGGTTTCCGGGGTTTCAATAACCCGTAGTTCTTCTGGTGTGGGTGGATCTGTTAAAGTAACCTTAAGGGGTAACTCTTCTATTGGCAACAACCAGCCTTTATATGTAATAGATGGTATTCCTTTGTCTAACCCGTCTTCCAGTCAACCCGAAGATACTTTTGGTGATATAAATGGTGGTAATAGAGATGGGGGTGATGCGCTTGCCTTAATGAATCCGGATGATATTGAATCTTTAACCGTATTAAAAGGAGCATCTGCTTCTGCATTATATGGTAGTGCAGGTTTAAATGGTGTTATTTTAATTACAACTAAGAAAGGGCGTTCTGGAAGTTTTAAAGTTGACTTTTCTTCAAACTTAACTATAGATAGTGCCGCATATGCCATGGATTTCAATGATGAAGCGCAAGGCAACATTGATGACTTTCTAGATTCGGGTGTGACTAATATTAACTCGTTATCAGTTTCCGGTGGAACAGAGAAAGCACAAACATACTTCTCTTATAGTAATACGTTTGCTAATGGTGTATTACCTACAAACAAGTTAAAACAGCATACGTTTAACGTAAGGGAAACGGCACAACTTTTTGATGGAAGATTTAATATTAATGCCAGTGTAATGGCAACCACTCAAAACATAAAGAACAGGCCCATTTCCGGTTTATATTTTAATCCTTTAGTGGGTGTTTATGCCTTTGAATCTGATTCTGAAAAATTATCTGATTATGCTGTTTTTGAAGCTTTAGACCCTAATAGAAATATCATGGCTCAAAGATGGTTTAGACTAACTTCAGATATTGAACAAAATCCATATTGGGTAATTAATAGAAATGCTTCTGAAGATAATAGTAAAAAATTAGTAGCATCTTTAAACTTAGATTTTAAGATCAATGATTGGTTATCACTCCAAACCAGGGGGACCTATGATAAGTCAATGTTTGAATTTGAAAGACGAATTTACGCAACAACAGAAGCTACTTTAGCTCCACTAACTGGACGATATATTGTATCTGAAAATGATTACACGCAATATTACGGAGATGTTATCGCAAATATTAACACACAGATTAGTGAAAGTATTTCCATTACGGCTATTGTAGGGGCAAGTACAACCCGGACAACAACAGAATCTTTTACCGGTGATTCCGGAACTAACGGAGGGTTACAATTTGCAAATGTATTTTCTTTCCAGAATTTTAACGGGAACCCCGCAGTAAATTTTAATCAAAATTCATTAGAAACTCGAGTAAACTCAGTATTTTCTAGTGCTACAATAGGGTTTAGTGACAAGGTATATGTGGATTTAACAGCCCGTAATGATTGGACCTCAACATTACCTAAAAGCGACAATTCATTCTTCTACCCATCTGTTGGGGTTACCGGAGTATTAAATGAATTATTTGAACTCCCCGAAAATATTTCTTTTGCAAAGTTCCGGGCATCTTATGCCGAAGTAGGTAACGGATTTGCAGCAGATCAAATTAATCCACAACGCTCAATAATCTTTGGCGGTGGAGGTGTAAACCCTGCTGACCCTATCAGGCCATTTCCTGGTTCAACACCAAAACCGGAAAGACAAAAATCTTTTGAATTTGGTACCGAATGGCGATTTAATAATAACAGATTGGGATTTGATATAGGATACTATAATACTAAAACAATAAATCAATATTATCCGTTTTCAACATCAGTCTCTATTATTGGAGCCCCTCAGGCGTATTTGAATTCAGGAGAAATTTCTAACAAAGGTGTTGAAGCATCAATCTTTGCCATTCCTATTCAAAAAGATAATTTTGAATGGACAACGACAGTAAACTTTGCATCAAACAAAAATAGAATTGAAAGAATTTATAATGGCCAGGTATTAGAAGGTCTAATTGAGCCTGAGTTCTTTACACTTTCCGGCAAAGGTGTAAACACCTTTGGATCTTATCTGGTTGAAGGAGGTTCTTTTGGAGATATTTATGCACAAGTGGTAAAAAGAAATGCAGATGGGTTACCCATTATAGAAGGCGATGCCGTAATTGCTGATGAAGATAATCCAGTAGACGGGTTAACCAAAGTAGGAAATGCCAATCCGGACTTCACATTAGGATGGAACAACTCCTTTCAGTTTAATAACTTTTCAGTAGATTTTTTAATTGACGGCAAGTTTGGAGGAGAAACCATGAGTATGACCGAAGCTATTGTTGAAGGGTTCAGTAACAATTCTGCCAGAGAGACCGCCAATGCACCGGTTGATGTACAGATAGACGGATCGCCGTCAACACTGACAGCTCAGGAATACTATGGTAAAGTAGGAGGGAGAAATGGTTTTACAGGAGAATATATATATAGTGCTACCAATGTTAGATTAGCAGAGTTTGCTATCGGTTATAATTTTAACCTTTCGGAAAACTCATTCTTTTCAAGAGTAAAAGCTTCTTTAATTGGCACCAACCTGTTCTTCTTTTATAAAGATGCACCACATGACCCGAATCTTTCCTTAAGTACAGGAAATGCACTACAAGGTGTAGATGCTTTGGCACTTCCTTCAACAAGAAGCATTGGACTAAATCTTAATTTAACCTTCTAAAAAATTAAAATGATGATGAAAAAAATAAGTAACATACTAGTATGTTTAGTTGTATTGGGTCTGGTTAGCACATCTTGTAGCGATTTAGAACAATTCAATGTAAACGAAAGAAATATAACACAAGAACAGCTGGAAGTAGATTTTCAGCATGTTGGCTCTAAATACAAACCCATTTTTGAGAATATTTATCAATATACCCCGGCCTGGTCTTATCAATTACAACAAAACCTAAATGCCGATGTATACTCAGGATACTTAACAAATCCCAGGCCTTTTGTAGCCGGAGCTAATAATACCACATACAGTTTAATTAGCGGTTGGAATAATTTTATCTGGAGTGTCCCTTATTCTAATGTCATGAATAATGTAGATGCCATAAGTGAATTAACTGAAAGCGAGTTTCCTACATTATATGCCGTGACTCTTATTTTAAAGGTGGCAGCCATGCATCGTGTTACGGATGTTTTTGGCCCGATTGTATATTCTAATTTTGGAGATCTGGAAAATGCCGGTGTTTATGACTCACAACAAGAAGTTTATAACGCCTTTTTTACTGACTTGGATACAGCAGTTTCAAATCTTATGGCTGATATTGATAGCCCCAGGTTTACAGCTTTTGATTTGTCCTATGATGGCAATTACACCAATTGGGTGAAATTGGCTAATTCATTACGTCTGCGCTTAGCAATTCGTATCTCAAAAATAGACCCTGCAAAAGCAAAAACCGAAGGTGAAAAAGCACTTAGCCAATCCTTAGGAGTAATGGAATCAAATCCTGACAGCTTTTTTGTAAACAGCTCATTAGACCATCCGTTGTCTATCATAGATAATTCATGGGGAGATATTAGAATGAATGCTTCAATGGAATCTATATTGACTGGATATGATGACTCTAGAGCTGATGCATTTTTCCAGGAAGTAAATCCAAATGACAATATTACAATCCCTGTAGTTCCAGGTGAATTAAAAGGAATTAGATCAGGATTACCTTTATTACCTGGATATGCTGGTGAGCTAGAACAGAAAGCAGATTATATCACTTTTGCAGTAATCAACGATGACATACACACTTCAACCGTTCAGTTAATGACTGCTGCAGAAGTAGCCTTCTTAAAAGCAGAAGCCGCTTTAAGAGGATGGGCTGGCGCCGGTGATGCGCAAACAAATTATGAAACCGGCATAGAATTATCATTTGATCAACATGGTGCAAGTGGTTCTTCAGATTATATAAATGACAACACATCAACACCTGCAGATTATATAGATCCGGTTAATGCAGGCAACAGCGCAACAGCATTAAGCACTATAACTATTGCTTGGGATGCAGGTGCAACTGACGAAGAAAAGCTGGAACGAATTATTACACAAAAATGGATTGCCATGTTCCCTGAAGGCCAGGAAGCCTGGAGTGAATATAGACGTACCGGATATCCAAAAATCTTTCCGGTGGTAAGCAACCAAAGTGGGGGATTAGTAGATACGGATATCCAAATAAGAAGAATTCCATTTGTTGATAGTGAGTTATCAACAAACCCTGATGGTGTAGCTGATGCAGTAACAAAACTTGGAGGCCCAGACAATGGTGGTACACGTTTATGGTGGGATACCGGAGGACCTAATTTTTAATTTAAGTTGATTTAGTCAATAGTTTAGTTTGTAATTAATTAAGCAAACGGAGAGCCTAGGTTTTCCGTTTGCTTTAACTAAAATATCATTAACAGAAAACACCTTTACTGTGAAAATTGCAGATCATAAAAATATAGCATATTCTAAAGCTGGTCAGTTTGAAGAAGCTCGTTTTGAAAAAATACATAATATTATTTTCAAAAACTCTACAGAAGCTTCCATTCTTGTAGCGCAAGAAATAGCCACATTGATTAGAGAAAAGGAGCAGCAAAACAGGCCCTGTGTTTTAGGTTTAGCAACCGGTTCTTCTCCCATAAAAGTTTATGAAGAATTGGTTCGTATGCATAACGAAGAGGGATTAAGCTTTGCAAATGTCATTACCTTTAATCTTGATGAATACTACCCCATGGACAAAGGTAACATACAAAGTTACTTTTATTTCATGCATGAACACCTGTTTAATCATATAGACATTTTACCCGAGAATATTAACATTCCTAATGGCATTGTTAACACTGAAAATCTTTACCAGTACTGCATAGATTATGAAATGAAAATAAAAGCTATTGGAGGCCTGGACTTTCAGCTACTAGGCATTGGCAGAACCGGGCATATAGGTTTTAACGAACCGGGATCTCATTTCAATTCAGGAACCAGGAGTATTACTTTAGACCATATTACCAGAGTGGATGCCGCCCCCGCATTTTTAGGAATTGAAAACGTCCCAAGAAAAGCCATTACCATGGGTATAGGTACCGTGTTAGGGGCTAAACGAATTATCCTTTTAGGATGGGGAGGCAATAAGGCTGAAATTCTCAAAAAGACCATCGAAGGCGAAATAAATTCTGAAGTCCCTGCAACCTACCTGCAAAATCATAATAATACCACCTTTATCATTGATGAGGCAGCATCATCAAGGTTAACACGGGTAAAAACGCCATGGCTGGTTACCAATTGTGTTTGGAATGACGCTTTAAAGCTTAAGGCCGTGGTTTGGTTGAGCGAATTAACCAATAAATCTATATTAAAGCTCACCGACACAGACTACAACAATAACGGCATGTCCGGACTTCTTACAGAAGAAGGTACTGCCTATGACCTAAACATAAAAATGTTTAATAAACTTCAGCACACCATTACCGGTTGGCCTGGAGGTAAACCAAATGCTGATGATTCCAACAGACCTGAACGCGCAAGTATCCCTAAAAAACGCGTTATCATTTTTAGTCCGCATCCAGATGATGATGTTATTTCAATGGGCGGCACTTTTGACAGGCTGGTAGAACAGGGGCATGAGGTACATATAGCCTATCAAACTTCAGGAAATATTGCTGTTTCTGATGAGGAAGCTATGAAATTTGCTGAAATCACACAATCCCTTTGTCCGGACTGTGAAGACACACAAAGCATTATCAATTTTTTAAAAATCAAAACAGATAATGATATTGATTCTGTTGAAGTACGCCAATTAAAGGGGCTGATCAGGCGAGGCGAATCACTGGCTGCTACCAGATATTTAGGACTTAATGATAAACATGTTCATTTTTTGGATTTACCTTTTTATGAAACCGGAACAATCAAGAAAAACAATATTTCACAAAATGACATAGATATTATGTGTGACCTGATTGCATCTGTTAAACCACATCAAATATATGCAGCAGGAGATTTAGCTGACCCACACGGCACTCATAAAGTTTGCTTAGATGCATTATTTCAATCTCTCAACGTATTAAAGCAAAATGATTATATGAGTGACTGTTGGGTTTGGCTATATAGAGGCGCGTGGCATGAATGGGAATCTTATGAAATTGAAATGGCCGTTCCAATGAGCCCCGATCAGGTGCTAAGAAAACGGCATGCTATTTTCTACCACCAGTCACAAAAAGACGGGGTGATGTTTCAAGGCGGAGATTCAAGAGAATTTTGGGTTCGTGCAGAGGATAGAAACCGGTTAACAGCTAAAAAATATAATGATTTGGGCTTAGCAGATTACGCAGCCATTGAAGCTTTTAAACGCTACTATTTTTAAAACCCAAATGAAAATATATGCTCTTATTTTTTTACCCCTGATACTCTTGAATTGTAAAAAACAACCTGACAAAATTATTGGCACCTGGAAAATGGTCCACGCCGAAGTTCTTGAAAATGATTCATTAAAAATAAAAGATTTGAGTCAAACCCGATTTATTAAAATTATTAATGACACACATTTTGCTTTTTTTAATCAGCAGAATAACGGGAATGAAAAATTTTACGGCGGTGGCGGAACCTACACTTTTGATGGAAGCAATTATACAGAGACTTTAAACTTCACATCTGTAGAAAGCATGAAAGACCATGAGTTTTCATTCAAAATACACATTAAAGAAGACAGCCTGATCCAAACCGGATTAGAACACGTTAAAGAAGCTGGAATTAATAGAGAAATAACAGAAAAATATATCCGAATCCATTAAAAAGAAATAATGAAAAAAATCATATTACTTATTGTATTCACCGGAATGTTGAGTAAATGGAGCTATACTCAATCGTCCTTATCCAGCAAATATGATTTGATGCCCTGGCCAAAAGAAATAAAGGAAAACTCTGCTAAGTTTATTATTAATAGCGACATTACGATCTCAACAAATACTGAAAATTCAAAACGAGTTCGTAATGCTGCCATTAGTTTTCTGAGACGCCTAAGTAACCGGACCGGTGTATTTTTAAAAGAAGGCTTTCCTTTAAAAAATAAAAAAGGATCAATACATATTGCCTTTGATAGTATTTCAGATCTTAATATAAAAACCGATGAATCTTATACTTTAAAAATTGAAGATTCCATAATTGAAATTAGTGCCAAAACAGATATAGGAGCCATCAGGGGCCTGCAAACCTTATTGCAATTAACAAAACACAATGCCTCAGAATACTTTTTCCCTGGTGTGACTATTACAGATACTCCCCGATTTGTTTGGCGGGGTTTAATGATTGATGCTTCCAGGCATTTCCAACCGGTAAACGTTATTAAACGCAACCTGGACGCTATGGCTTCTGTTAAAATGAATGTTTTCCATTGGCACTTAACAGACGACCAAGGATTTAGAATTGAATCAAAGGTGTATCCCAAGTTACAGGAATTAGCCTCAGATGGCCTGTATTATACTCAAGAACAGATTAAAGATGTTGTGGACTATGCTAACCATTTAGGAATTCGTGTTATCCCCGAAATTGATGTTCCCGGTCACGCTTCTGCAATTTTAACAGCATACCCTGAACTGGGGAGCAAAACAGGTTACAACTATACCATTGAACGCTATTCAGGTATTTTTGACCCCACTTTGAATCCCACTAAAGATATTACCTATGAATTTCTTGAAAATTTATTTAAAGAAGTAACACGGTTATTTCCTGATGAATACTTCCATATTGGAGGCGACGAAAATGAAGGTAAACACTGGAATGAAAATCAGGACATTCAAACCTTCAAACAAAAGCATAAACTAAAAACCAATCATGATCTGCAAACCTACTTTAATATTAAGTTGGAAAAGATTCTTAATGCTCTTGGAAAAAAATTAATGGGTTGGGATGAGATCATGACTCCCGATATGCCAACAACAGCTGTCATTCATTCCTGGCGTGGCAAAAATGAAGGATTACCAGATGGAGGTTCATTAATCACAGCTGCAAAAAAAGGTTATCAAACCGTTTTATCAAATGGCTATTATATAGACCGAATGCTGTCTGTAGAACATCATTATACTGTAGACCCTATTGGAGATATTCAATTAACAAACAAAGAACGCTCAAGAATTTTAGGCGGTGAGGCCACTATGTGGAGTGAACTGGTAACACCACAAACTATAGATTCCAGAATCTGGCCGCGAACCGCTGCTATTTCAGAACGTTTTTGGTCTGCTAAAACAGTAAATGATATTGAAAATATGAAAAAACGCCTAAGAACAGTATCTTTTAACCTGGAAGAACTAGGCTTAACCCATATTAAAAACAGAGCTGTTATTTTAAGAGGTATGACAAATAATCAAGACATAGCATCGCTTATTACTCTAGCCAATATTTGTGAGCCTTTAAAGGTATATCAACGCAACAAAGGCGGTATAGAATACAAAACGTATTCTCCTTTTAATTTATTTGCCGATGCCTGTGTGGTAGACGCTAAGGACGCTTTAGAATTTAACCATGCTGTTTCAAGTTATGTTGAAGGTTCTAATCATGAGGATCAAATCATATCCTATTTACGTTTATGGTCAAAAAACCATGACCGCTTTTCACAGCTTCAAAAAAATCCGAAAATAACTCCGTTAAACACCTTATCTGAAAATATTTCTGAAGGCTCTAATCGCCTCTTAAAAGCTATTCAGAGTAAACATATTTCTAAAGAAAATATAGCTGCTATTAAAAATTTAATTACTATCTTAAATTCTCCCGTGGCTGATGTTGAAGTAGCAATAATTAACGCTTTGAATAAGTTAGTTACCTTTTGTCAAACACATTTTTATAAAAACAATAACTAAAATGATCTTAATAGTAGGTAGTGGATCAACAAAATGTGGCTGGCTATTCTATAAAGCAGCAAATTAAAGTACAATAATACCAAAGCATCCGGAATTTAAACTTATGGAAATAAAACAATATTCATATAAACTATCCGTGGTTCTTAAATGTGCTCTGTTTATCTTACTTTTTATAAGCTTTGCTTGTGAAAAAGAAAATGAAAACGTAAAAAAGCGTACCCTTTTTAGCTTAATTGATGCCGAACACACCAGTATTGATTTCAAAAATACGGTAACTGAAGATCTGTATTTCAACTTTCTAAATTATGCGTATATATACAACGGTGCGGGAGTAGCCGTAGGGGATATTAATAATGACGGGCTGGATGATCTCTATTTTAGCTCAAATCAAGAATCCAATAAACTATATCTAAATACCGGCGATCTTAAATTCAAAGACATCACCACTAAGGCTTTAGTTGAAGATAGTGAGGGCTGGACAACCGGAGTTTCTATGATTGATATAAACAATGATGGTTGGTTGGATATTTATGTATGCAAGTCGGGATCCTTAAAAAGCCACCAACTCAGAAAAAATAAACTGTTTATAAATCAAAAGGACAATACCTTTAAAGAAGAAGCTGCCCAATACGGATTAGATCATTTTGGCTTCTCAGTTCAAGCCTATTTTTTTGATTATGATAATGATTCCGATCTGGATATGTATTTGGTGAATCACCGGGCCGATTTCAGAAATAATATAACTGTTAATCCTGCAGTACTGGCAACCAAAGAAGCCTTTCATTCTGATCAGCTATTTAGAAATGATGGCAAAATATTTTCAAACGTCACTAAAGAAGTCGGTATAGAAAATAAAGCCTGGGGATTAAGTGCCAGCATTGGTGATTTTAATAACGATAATCTTCAGGACATTTTTGTAGCAAATGATTTTCTGGAACCTGATTTTTTATATATAAATCAAGGTAATGGTACGTTTAAAGATGAGGTCCTTACCAGATTCAAACACATTTCTGCCAATAGCATGGGCTCAGATTATGCCGATATCAACAACGACCTAAAACCGGATTTAGTGGTTTTGGATATGTTGGCTGAAGACCATATTCGGGGTAAGGAGAATATGGCCACTATGAGTACCGATCAATTTAATTTTCTAGTCAATAACAACTACCATCATCAGTACATGTCAAACATGCTTCAGCTCAATAACGGGAATGGTTATTTTAGTGAAATAGGACAACTAACCGGAATTGCAAAAACAGATTGGAGCTGGGCTCCGTTAATAGCAGATTTTGATCATGATGGTTATAACGATTTATTGATTACCAACGGTATTGAAAACGATCTTTCAAATCAGGATTTCAGGAATCAAATGAGAACTAATATTCAAAACCGGAAAAAAGTATCATTAGATGAGGCTATAAACATGATGCCTTCTGCTAAGCTGAGTAATTACATCTTTCAAAACAATAAAAACTTAGGGTTTAACAATAAAACACAACATTGGGGGCTTGACAAAAAAATAAATTCCTGTGGTGCTGTATATGCCGATTTAGATAATGACGGCGACTTAGATATCGTTTTAAATAATCAAGGGGAAGCAGCTTCAATTTACAGAAATAATATAAATGGCAACTTCATCAATTTCCGGTTAGAAGGCGCACACAAAAACCCAAACGGTATTGGGAGTTCCGTAACTGTCTACACACAGGGTTTGCAACAATCTAAAACACTCTTTGTAAGCAGGGGCTACCAATCTTCAGTGACTAACAAATTGCATTTTGGTATTGGCAACCAGAATAAAATTGATAGTATTTTGGTAACATGGCCTGATAACAACCAGCAATTTATTACAGCTATTGACGCAAACCAAACCGTCACATTAAAATATTCTGACAGTCACAAAAATCTAAATTCAGAATTGCAGGACAACACCCTGTTTGAAAGCATTACCCCCTCAGAAATCGGAATACATTATACTCAAAAGGAAAACCTGTTTGATGATTATAAGTTACAGTTATTACTACCGCAAAAGCAATCAGAAAAAAGCACCCCATTGGCTGTTGGTGATATTAATAATGATGGTTTAGATGACTTTTTTGTTGGCAATGCAAAAGGAGAATCAGGAGCACTGTACATTCAAAAAGCAAACGGAACATTTGCCCAATCCAATAAAAATGTATTTGATGCTGACCAGGTTTTTGAAGATACTGATGCTGTATTTGTTGATATTGATAATGATGGAGATTTAGATTTATATATAGCCTCCGGAGGTTATGAAATCCCTGAAAACAGCAGGTTATTACAAGACCGGTTATATAAAAATGATGGGAAAGGCCACTTCAAAAAGGAAGTATTACCCGAGCACCTTTACGGGACAAAAAAGGTAATCTTTGCTGACTGGGATCAAGATGGTGATCAGGACCTCTTTATTGCCGGGGCCGTTATACACGGCAAATATCCCTTAGCCTCAAACTCTAAATTATTTGAGAACCAAAAAGGAATTTTAAAGGATGTTACCACAGAACTATTGCCGGAGACATCAGGTCTAAGAATGGTTAATGATGCTGTTTTTACAGATTTTGACACCGATGGGGATTTAGACCTAATTGCTGTTGGCGAATGGATGGGTATTGTGTTTTTTGAAAACAATACCAATATATTTAAACAAAAAGAGGTTCAGGGCTTAAGTGACCTAAACGGCTGGTATCAGACCATAGCACAAACCGACATTGATAATGACGGGCTTCCGGACTATCTTATTGGTAATTGGGGAAACAATAACAAGTTTCACCCTACTAAAGATAAACCGTTACATATTTATGCGGATTATTTTGATGACAATAAAACCTTTGATGTTGTACTTAGTAAGGTATCAAAAACTGGTGATTTACTCCCAGTCCGAGGCAAAGAATGTTCCTCTCAACAAACTCCATTCATTAATGAAAAACTAAAAACCTATAAGGCCTTTGCCACATCTACCCTACCTGATATCTATGGCGCAAACAACTTAAAGAAAGCACTTCATTATAAAGCAGAGCATTTTAGTTCAATCCTTTTAAAACAGGGAGAAGATGGCACTTTTGACATAAAAGCTCTTCCTGTTCAAGCGCAGTTTAGTCCAACTCTAGGTTTTGAAATCCTGGATATTAACGGCGATGGTTATTCAGATGTTTTTGGGGTTGGAAACGTTTATGATGCCGAGGTAGAAACCATTAGATATGATGCTTCAACCGGCTATGTATTATTAGGAAATAAAGATGTAGGCCTTAAACATTATAACGATATGAGCTATTTTAATAATAAAGAAGCCAAAACCGTCAAGAAAATTAAAATTCAAAATCAGCTACATATCATCATACTAAATAAAAACAGTGGCCTAAACATCCTAAAATTCAAATCAAGCTTTTAAAGTATACATCAGTCATGAATAATACTATATTAACAGAACATAAACCACCTGGTTCTGAAAAGCAAACCTGTCATAAATTGATATATCCTGACTCTCTTATTAATATTATACTATAACTCTTATAATGCTCTCTGCTGATGCGCAATTGTATCGCGTTCCAAAATAAAAACCAATAAATAAAGCACACATACCAGTTTGTACATGTGCTTTTTTGTTTTAGGCCCTATCAAATACCAGCCTATCTGTTTTGGTTTTCTCTTTTTCCTTTATACTATAACGCTTGTAATGCGCCATGAATTTCATGCCGTTTCCCGGGATTATGTACTTCTTTTCCATCTTCTATCCAATGGCCCGGGAATGCATTTTTCCACCCGTCCTTACAGGCCTCTCTGATGTCATTGATCAATTTATCAACCAGTCCGTATTCTCCCAGGGAAGTCATAGAGTACACATGAGAATAGGTTCGCTCTTCGGCATACAGTACGCCATCATCTTCATAAGGCACACAGATACGTTCTGAGTCCACCGTATACTTATAGGTAATATCATTATTGACCTTTCTAAACAGAACCGCTAACGATAAAGCGGAACGATGGATCCAAAGATCAACATTATCCTCTGGGAACTGAACTTGCAGCTCTTTTTCCAATAGTTTTATTTTAGTTTCAAATTCAACAGCTACTGCTTCTGTTTTTAAAGCCCTGGTAATGTTTTCTGAATAGCTTTTTTTTGCAAAATACTTCCAATAGAGCATAGGTGAAAACCCGTTTCTTGATCCGCCAAGCGTAGTGTCCGGCGATCCAATATAACCGGCTGTGTCCGGTGGACTCAATTGAAATTTTCTTTTGGTCATATAGATTCCTCCCGGCCACGGAGCTCCAATCCACTTATGCAGGGACGAAACAATGCTCATCACTGAATCTATACTAAAATCAAATTCAGGAACAGGCTTATCATCAGGTAATTTACCCTGTGCTTTGGCCATTCTTAAAAAAGGTAAATATGTAGAACCCAAAGCACCGTCAATATGCAACCAGAACCCCCGTCTTATATCAGTATGCGTATCATTGCCTATCTTATAGTTAACCTCACGTTCCCATAGCCAGGGATAGGTTTGCCCCAGCTCTTTAAGCATAGCATCTACTTCAGGTACATTATCATAAGCGCCTTTCCATGTGGAACCTTCATTGAGTACAATTAAAACAGGATGTCCCTTTTTGGCAAAAAAGTTCACTAATGCTTTTAAAGCGTCTACATCTATAGTTCCGGATTTTGGATCATCATGGTTAAAATTATGAGAAGGCACTTCGTCCGGCCAAACACCATCTTTGGTTATTGGGCATTCTTTAGGGTAATGGGTGTTACCTGCTTCAGAAAAGTTAACCACACCGCATACACTTACCCCCTTTATAACGGAGTAATGCGTATCTTCTGAATAAAACGCAATAGGTTTGTATTTGTTTGGGTTCTCATAATAGTCAACAGGCCGTATCAGTTTATATGTTTTTTCCAAAGCAAATTTACCGCGTTTTAATTTTTCCCGGGTCTTTTGTTCGCTCTCAGGGTCAATAATTAATTTACCACCGCTAAGATATTCCCTGCCATTATACAGAGCATAAATATTACCTTCGGTAGACCCCATAGACATGACATAGCCCCAATATCTGTCTATATCGCCGGATGTCTCATTATAAGGCCAGTCAGCGCGCCATAATGCTGCAAAATAATCCAGAACAGCGCGCTCCACAAATTTTGTGTTTAATGAAAAAATACCCGTAGTAAACGGATCTCCAACATTATTGGTGTGTATATTCAACAACCATGACAATTCATCATTTCCTTCAATATACTCATTGGTTTGATACCCGGTAAACCGTTTATGCTGTGTCTTAATAAAGCTTTCAAATTCAGACATCGCCGCATTATATTCAGTTGCAGATAAGCCTTCCGGGGGAATTTCAAACTTGCTGTAATCGATCTTAGGGAAATCCCCATGTACATCTCTTGGAGGTACTGCATCATAAATTGGAATTGGATTTTCAAGAGGTCCGGTAACTCCAGACCAGTCAGGGGTTTGTTGATCCCAGGGTTCTTGTTTTGGTCCGTACGGCACTGTGCTTTTCTTTGTATCTTTCATCGTTGTTGGTTTTTATATAAGATAACCTTCTGTTTGTAAAAGAATAAGAAAAGAAAACACAAGTATCTCATAACATTCATATGGAGTGCTATCAAAAAATACTTCGTTGGGAGTAGCTTAAATACGAATCAAATATAAGAAAAATGTTATATTAATTTATAGCGCAACAAACCATAGAACAATGTCAAATCTACTTCAGTCCCTGTTTCTGAGTTGTTTTATAGTACTTTTTCCCATGGCATACCATATCGATATCGGTTCCCAGGATAGTATTAAGTTTCCTGAATATTAAAATTGCTCTATGTTTGGATACCGAGCAATTATACGTTCCGTTCTTATGAAAACAAAAAAGCATCCTAATTCCGATACATCGGACTTTCATAATGTTACATTTTTGTGTAACGCTATTTCAGGGCGAGACAAAGCAGGTCAAATAAAAAGGAGGGCATATACCCTCCTTTAAATCAAATAAAAAACTAATTATAATAAACTAACTATAACTCTAATTTATTAAATGCTTTCACTTCATCCACCATAACTTTATGTCAAATCCGTTGCCGCCCATCTTTGTGACCGCCGCATCAAAGTTTTGCTTATTATTCGCTTCTTCGGTCTCAGGATATGGCATTCTATAAAAGTCCCCTCTACTACCAATTAAAGGTGTGCGTTCTGTCCTGGATTGCAGAAAATGAGCTTCTTCTGGTAGCCAAAATAAGGATGCCCAGCGCTGACCATAAATTTTATTCAATTTTTCATCGTCTGTTCCTGTAAAAGCAACCTGTGCATGACTCAGGAAATTGTTCATTTCAGTTTCCGTTGGAGGCATACTAATAGTTATAGGATATTGCCACTTCTCTAAATCATCAACAACCTCATACCAATAATTTACAGATGCTCTTATACCATTATAATAGTTTTCTTCTGCCAAGGTCATATCTTTTGCAACACCAATACCTCTAGCATAGGCTTCAGCTTTCAAAAAGTAGGCTTCAGATGATGTTACGACAGGTACTCTATTGGTTCTCGAAAAGACAAAATTGGTATTTATTGCAGCATAATGATTCAAATGTCTTTCATTATGATAATCGTTTGCTCTTGACCCATGATAAATATCGGCGTCATCGACAGGATCAACCGCATCAAAATCTTGAGTTACAGGAATCCATAAGTCATCCTTATTAGGTTCGAAGTAGATATACAGCCTTGGATCAAAAATTCCCGAACCATCTTGTGCATCGCTATCGGACATAAAGTTCCATATATTCTCTCCTAATCGCACACCATTAGACCCTGCTGCACGAAAAGCTGGTTGTAACCATGAGCGATCATCTGCACTAATTCTATTATAATAAAAATCCTCGGATGTAGAGGAAGTTCCTTCTATAACAGGTTTACCACCACCAAGAATTTCAGAAATTATTTCATCAGCTATTGCTGCCTCCTTTTCACTTATTCTTAATGCATAACGCAAACGCAAAGTGTTTGCTAATTTTTCCCATTTAAGCAAATCGCCACCATAGTAAGAGTCTACTCCTGCAAAACTAAGAAGTGTACCATCTCCAGTTGTATTAATATTATCACTTGCCCATTTCAAATCTTCCAAACAAGCTAAATAGATACTTTTTGAGTCATCGTAGACAGGTCGAAGAACCTGATCTTCACCTACAACAAATCCATGTGCAGCTTCGGTAAATGGTATATCTCCATAGAGATCGGTAATTTTTAAAGTTAAAAAAGCTTTTGCAATTTTAAGCATTGCCTCTGCAGAAAAGGTATTTAAACCTTCAGAAGCTGCTATTTCTCTTTCTAAAAATACAATATTCTTTAAAGCTTTATAATAATTTTCCCAAAGACTACCTTGAGTTCGTGAAATCGGATCAACACCAATTCTACGAGACAAACCAGTTAATTGTGTACTTGGTAAAAGTAATTCGTTCCTAAGAAATGTTTGTTCTGTTCCTATATTCCTAAAGCTATTTGATATCTTATTATAAACAGCGGATAAATCTGCTGTAACGGGCCTGTCTGGCGATTCATTTAATTCTTCAAAACCCTTATCACAACCAGCCAATAACAATCCGAATAAAACGAGTAATGCGTATATTTTGTTTTTCATAATTTTAAAATTAAAAAGTTATTAGAATGATGCATTTAACCCTATGGTAAATGAGCTAAACCCGGGTAATGCACCCCACTCAACGCCTTGCCCATTACCAACATTGGTAAGTCCTTCAGGGTTTATATTATCAGGCATATTTTGGTAGAGGTATAGTAGATCTCTACCTACAAGCGAAAAATTCAAACTTTGAAAAATCTTTGTTTTTGCAAGCAGCTCTTTAGGTACAGTATAATTTAATGAAACCTGTCTTAACTTTACCCAAGAATTATCTATAACCACTTCGCGATGTAAAAATTTTTGATTCTCATATTCTCCGTTAACTAATGCCGTTCTATCCCCCCAGGCACTACCATAGTTCCCAACATATTTCCAAATAGGGTGAACCACTGTAGTATTTGGTTGTCCATTAGCATGTACACCATCTAAAATTACACCAATATTACTTGTAGAACCATCGGTTGATGTAAAAGGCAAGCCTCCACCTAAGCGTTCATTTACTGTAATTGGTGCTTGCCCATTATAAATTGAATTGGCATAAGTCCCTGCAAATACATCTGCTCCCCATTTAGTATCAATATTAATTCCAAGTGAGAAATTCTTATAGCTTAAGGTATTATTTATTCCTCCAACAAAACTTGGAGTGGCATTGCCTAATGGTACTTTCTCATCGGTGGTAAGGTAGTGATGACCATCATCGCTCACCAATCTTTCTCCATTTTCATTCAACTGGTAATCATAACCATAAATTGTTCCATATTGATCTCCAGGCTTAACCCGCACTGAAGGTCCATAAACCCCCCATAGATTTGCAAGTTCGAGAAATTCAGCTTGTTCATCTAGTGCTACAACAAAGTTTTTGTTCCTGGCATAATTAATGGACATATTCCATCTAAAATTAGGATTATCTATAATTCTACCATTAAATTGAATTTCAACACCTTTATTTTCTAGTTCCCCTGTATTAAACATATATGATGAGGCTCCACTTGAAATAGGAACTGGTGATTCTAATATTTGATTAAAGGACTTTGTTTTATAGTATGTAAAATCAACATTAAACCTGTTATTATCAATTCCCAAAGAAAGTCCAGCTTCATAAGAATCTGAAATTTGAGGTTTTAAATTAATTGGAGGTATTACGTCCGGTAATGATACTGTAGGATTGCCTGCAAAATTCCCAGGATCATAAATCGCAGCTGTACTAAAAGGGTCTGTATCTATTGCTGTACGAGCAACAGCAAGACGAAGTTTAGCAAAGCTTAGCCATTTTATATTTGTTAAATCAAAGGCATCTGTAGCGATAAAACTTAGATTCGCTGATGGATAAAAATAAGAATTATTACTGCTAGGTAAGGTTGACGACCAATCATTTCTACCTGTTACCTGCAAGAATAAATAGTCTTTATATGATAGATCCAAAAATGAGAACAATGAATTTATCTTTTTATCGTAAAAAATCTCTTCCGCATCTATTTGAGAACCATCTTCTACGTTATTAAAAGAAAACTGGAAAGGATAAGCAACTTGTGCTTCACCTTTATCTATTTCTCCTCTGGCAGCATTTATTCCATAATTACTAATAGCAAGAGAAGCGCCTCCTAAAGACAAACTGGCATTAAAATTAGGTAGTATATTGTCTTTCCTTAAAGTTGCTAGAAAATCTGTATTTATAACCGACTTGTTCGTTAATGATCGTGTATATGCTGCATCTAATAAACCAAAAACATCCACTGGATCTCTTTGTCTCGAAAAATTCTCTCTGGTATCTTCAATACCAATTCTTCCCATTAGAGACAGCCAATTAGTCGCTTCATAATTTAGAGTAAGAGAACCAAGTAATTTTTTTCTATCTAAATAGCGGTTATCATGGTAAGTATTCCACCATAAATATTGGGAATTCCCCCAATAATTATTTCCATAACCCGCCAAGTCGTTTCTTGATCCATCTTCGTTTTCGTAAATTCCCTTATCCAAAACCTTGTAGTTCCTTGGATAATAATATAATGTTGCTTTTCCCCAACTATCGTTAGCATCGCCCAATATTGGAGAATTTTTCCTTGAATAATCAAAATATGTTAAAGCGACATCTGCTTTTAATCTGTCAGAAATATTTAGAGCAGACCCAATGTTTATTGTATTTTGCTTAAAATCACTATTAGGTGTAACTGATTGATGGTCCAGATGGGTTAAGGATACTCGTACAGATCCAAAACTCCCTGCATCTGAGAAAGATATATTGTGTTCTGCATTTGTTCCTGTTCTAAAATATTCCTTTATGTTATTGGGCTGTGGCGAAAATGATCGTAATTCACCATCCCACCAACGTACTAACTGGCCTTCCATTCTGGGTCCCCAAGACACTCCAGAAGCATACCAACTAAAGTCTGCCCAAGTAGCTCTGCCTCCAAGACCTAAACCACCTGAGTGCTGAGGTGAAGTTGTCCCCCAAACCCCGGGTAAAATAAATTCTCCATCGCCGTTAACAGGAAGTGACGGGTTAGCACTATCATTAGGTGTAATAGGGCCTCCTGAACCGAAAACATTTTGAATATCTCTGTATCTGGTTGCACTAGTAATTCTGAAACGTGTGGAGTAATTAATTCCTAGCCCCTCTCTTTTACTTCCTTTTTTTGTTGTAATAAGCACAACACCATTTGAGCCCCTTGCTCCATACAAAGCTGCTGCTGCTGGACCTTTAAGCACTTCCAGATTCTCTATATCGAATGAATTTACATTATTCAATGCTGTTCCCCAATCTGTATATCCAGAAAAATTATCGCGCTCAATAAAGTCGTTAGATTGTTGTACACCGTCAATAATAATAAGGGGCTGATTATCTCCCTTAATACTATTATTTCCTCTAATTATTATTCTGGAGCTAGAGCCTTCAACACCATCTGGCACAGAAATATTTACACCTGCAATTTGACCACTTAGAGCTGTAATAATGTCTGGAGAAGAAGCTTGTACAAGAGACTCTCCGCTTACTCCTTGAGTAGCATATCCTAATTCTCTACTTTGCCTTTTTAAACCTAAAGCGGTAACTACTACTTCATTTAAGGTACTGGCATCTTCTTTCATTATGACATCGATAACTGATTGTGTGCCTATCTCAATCTCTTGAGTTGACATTCCTACATAAGAAAACACAAGATACTTTGAGTTGTCCGGGAGCTCCAGACTATATTTTCCATCAAAATCTGTAGCAACTCCTATGCGTGTGCCTTTAACCTGTATGGTAGCACCTGGTAATGGCTGCCCATTTTGGTCTGTAACACTACCTGTAACACTTGGTTGCTGATCTTTTTTTACAGTTTTATATCCAGCATTCGGTATATTAGAAGCTTGGTTTAGTATAATCTGTTTGTTAAACACTTTATAATCTACCTGTTCACCCTCAAATAAATTTTTCAGAATAGATGAAATAGGTTGTTTTTTAACTTTAATTGATACTATTCTTTTAACATCTATTTCCTTTCTTTTAAACAAGAATTTAAATTCTGAAAGTGATTCAATATTATCTAACACTTGGTTTACGCTAACACCTTGAAGATTAAGTGTAATCCTAGCATTTTGAGAATAGGAATTTGCGTTTACATAACAAAGAGAAACCATTAAGAAAAGTGTAGTTAGTTTCATTTTTAAGTCAAATTTAAATTTGTAGTCAAACGTGACCCATGGGTTGGTTATTTTTTTCATATATTTAATGCGATATTATTTGGTTTAATTTTGTATTAAATCATTTTTATTCCAATCGGGAAATGTAGCCGCATTTTCCGATTTTTCTAATAAATAGATCTTTGTTTTTAGTATAGTTTATATCATAGGCATTTTAAAAGTTTAAAGGGTTATTTAATAAATAGTTATCAGGTTATCCTCAATGGTAAATTGTAAAGAGTCCTTTTTAGCGAAGGTTTCAAATACTTCTTCTATGGTTTCAATATCAAACTTAGCATCAAATCTTTCAGATTCGAGTTCTTTATTATCATAATTAATAATGACGTTGTAATGTCTTTCTAGTTTTTTAGTAATTTCTTTAAAGGGCACATCTTCAAAAATAAGTTTGCCGTCTATCCAACTTGTATGAATCTCTGTATTAACCGACTCAATGTTTAAGGTTTCCTTATCTTTATTCCAAGAAGCCATATATCCTGGTTCTAACTTTGATAAAAGTGCTTTGTTGGCTATTGAATTCACATTAACTGAACCTTCTACCAGAACCGTATTAATAAGATCATCGTCCTCATAAGCGGACATATTAAATTTTGTACCTAAAACCTGAACATCTATATCTTTCGCATTTACTATAAAAGAATGAGTCGTGTCTTTTGCCACATCGAAAAAGGCTTCTCCCTTTAAAAAAATTTGGCGTTCCTGGCCATCTATAAATCTAACGGGATACTTAATAGTACTGCCTGAATTAACGTATATATAGGTTCCATCAGAAAGCAATAATTCCATCTTCCTTCCGTTAGGAACAATCAGTTCATTGTAAATCAACACACCATTATCCTTTCCAATTGTTTCTCCGTAAATTAATTTTTCACCTTTTTGGGTACCGATAATTTTGCCCTGGGCGTCTAAGATTTTTCGTTTTTTGTTGGTATCTATTTCCTCAAAAGACCCATTTTCCAATTTCAATACAACTTTCGGAAGATCATTTGATATTTGATTATTGAAAAAAGAAGAATTAATAGAAATGGTATATATAAAACTTCCAAGTCCAAGCAGTACTATAATTATGGCCGCATATTTTAACCAACTCTTAGTTACTAAGGAAATGGAAGCTGAACGACTAGATTCAGATTGTTTGGCCTTTATTGATTTCCAACCCTTTTTATTACTAAGAGTATCATAATAACTTATTTTATTTAAAATTTTGCCATAACTTATTTTTTTGGCAAATGGAAATTTCTCTTCTAACTTCTTCAAGCTTTGCTTCTCATGACTTGTCAAAGCCTTCATTTTTTTCTTGACAAGTAACTTAGCAACTTCAAATATATCGTTCATCAATAAAGTAGTTTATGTATTTAAGAACGACTAAGATTTAAAAGAGTACTATTTAGAACGTATTTTTTTTTAAAATTTTATGTTTTCAGCTATAAATATAAGGCAGTTTATTATGGGGGCTTTTTCGTTAAAAAGTTTCCGAAGAGCTTTATATGCCTGAGATTTAAGCGTTTTTACTGTTTGAAGTTTAATATTTAATCTATCAGCAATATCTTTATTATTTAAATTACCAAGACTTAACTTAATAATTTCTTTTTTTCTTTTAGGAAGCGTTTCAATTGCTTTATAAAGCTTTAATGTCATTTCTTCTTCCAGTACGTGTTTTACAAAAATATTGTCATCTTTAAGCTCTTGCAGAACTCTTTTTGCATAGGTTTCTTTTACTTTTTTGTGCTTAATGCTATCATAACATTTGTTTCTTACAGATTTGTAGAGATACACTTTTAAACTAACTTCGTTAGAGAATGTTGTCTTTTTCTCCCAGATCGAAATAAAAACCTCTTGTACAATATCTTGGCATTCGCTACTTGAGTCAATATAATTATGAGCATAAGAAGTCAGCGCTTTATAATATGTTTTAAAAACACTCCTTAAATTAGTGGAGGGTAGTATTTGATAATCATCACTCAATCTGTTCACTTTTACTCCTGCAAACATAATATTTTTTGATTAAATCTTTAATGCTACTTATTAAAAGTCGTTGTATAGCCCTTAAAGCATTAATATTCAATCAACACTATGTTTTTCAGTTTGTCTTAATCAAAAAACACCGATACATTTTTAAATAAGTAAGCCTAAACATGAGGACAGATTTATCAAATTTATTCTTTGATTTTTATTAAAGTAAAATAACATGTTTAAATTTAACTTATTCATTTTGGGATACCTTATAACTAAAATATTCAGAATAATATCTCGTTAGACTAACTACAATTTTTACCTAAACACAACTATTGCCCTTGATCCTTAAAAACCTCCTCAAAACAAAAAAGCTCTAATTTCTCAGCGCTTTTCTTTTACAATTTTTGCGGTCTGGGCGGGACGTTAATTATGAAATATCGCGAAACACACAGAATCACGATACTTTTAAAATTCCTTTGATACAAGCAAATACAGAAGATGTAATATATTTATATAATTTCAAATTATAACTATAATAGTTTCTCCATAATAAAATGTGCGTTTTCAGCGATATTTAGATTAATAGAATAGTTAAACCAACAGTATTAAAACTATAGTTAACATTAATCAATTGTTAATTTTTTAGCCAAAACATTCAGTGTATTTTTAGCATCTTTAAGCATTCCTTCTAGATCATCAGGTTTTGTTGTTATATTAAATTTAGCAACAACTCCATTCAAATAATCTAGTTCATCCAACATATTATTGGTTTTTAGTTCTTCTCTTAGAATTCTTATTTTTTCAGCATCTTCAATACCATCTCGTAAAGTTTCAAATCGAATAGAACTACGGTTATCTGGATACACTATATAAGTATCTCCGGCAGGCCACGCTCTAAATCGTGAATCTTGTAATGGATTTTCCACCCAACTATTATAAGCCCATCGTAAAAACCCGTCAAAATCTGCAGCCATAGTATACCAACCAATGAAAAACCCTTCAGCTGGAGCTGAAAACGTAAAAGTATTTGGAAAACCATCGGAACAGCATACATAATGTGTGCTTACATAGCCATTTTCACGTCTTATTACTAGATCTTCATTGTCAACCGGATGACCAAAAGCAACTGACATGTCCTTTAATTCATTAGGATATAGTTTGTAGCTTTTATGATTATCTGCAAAAGACACTCCAAATTCTGGTGCATATTCATTAAGTAATTCTAACATGGCCTTCATTTCTTTTGGGCCACGCTCATCCATAGCAATTCTGGTAATGTTATTCCAGCCTTTTTCTACTAAATGTTTTTTAAATGCTGTTAAAAAAGGAACCCATAGGTCTTCATAAGGTTTTGTTCCTGGAGGCGCTTTTATTTTCACTTCTTTATTCTCACCTTCATCAAAATAGTAGAATTCATTTCCCCACGGTACCATTGAGTAACAACTTATTTGCTTTTTAACTCCAAGATCCATCATGAATTGCACCCAATTATCAAAATTTGTGAAATCATATTCCCAAGACCCATCGGTTTTCTTTTTCCAATCAATCATAGCTTCAAATTGGTCGAATGTTTGACCTCCCCAAGGGCGCTTATTCAAAGACACTGTAATTACCTTTTGGCCTGCATTAGCCAATCGTTTCATCAGCGGTTTTAATAAGCCCCAATGCTCTTGAGACCATGCCTTTACATTATGAAAACGCGCTACTGCATAAGGGTTTTGCCATAGGTCTAAATGAAATTTCCAATCCGTTGCTTTTGGTAACTCTTTAGGTAAGACATGAAGTATCAATTCAAATTGTTGAGTCTTTTGATTTTCAATATCTAAAGAGACAATACTTTTATAAGTACCAGATTCAGCATTATGAGGCACATCAATAGTAATCCAAACTGGTCTTGTTTCTTTTGCTTTTACTGCATAAGAACTTATTGGGTCAAAAGCGTCTGCAGCTAAAGAAGATGCAAAATCCTCTGGTTTTCTGTATCCACATCCACCCGCAAATTCATCAGTGATTACATATTTTACAAAGTGGGTTCGAGCAATGCTTGCAGGAAGTTTACTTCCTGAGTTTGAAACAAAATCGACAACCTCTATACTCGTGTTCGTGATAGAATCGTTAGACCATAGTACGAGTTGGGTAGAAATGCGTTCGCCCTTCCATGCTTCACCTTTCCATGAATTGCTTTGATTGACCTCTGGAATCTTACTTTTTACAAATCGAATATTTGTTGACACCAAAGAGGCGTGCATGCCCTTAGTAATTTCTGTCCAGTTTTGATCAGTATCAGGAGAGGGGTCGTTGGGTTCTTGATATGTTTGGGCAACAACAATCTCTTTTTTTTGTTGGCAATTTAATACTAAACTAAAGCAAAGAATATAAAGAATAGATTTCATATTGTATAATTTTAATAATCATGTATTTAGTACCCTAAGACCTTATCTTTTAAAAGTTGTTTTTCACTATTTGGTGATTTATACCAAACACTCAACTCACTACCGCCTGATGCTTCATGAAATTTTATAGTTATGGGGTGCCACCCCTTTTTTAATGCAACCATACCATCTCTTAAGATTGCTGCATGATTTCCACCATTATCAACAACTAACTTATCACCAATATAAAGTAAACTCCCATCGTCTGATTTGGTTGTAAACTCATATAAACCATCTTCTGCCGCTAAAAAGTACCCTTTAAAAACCATAGAAAGCTGGTCTTTATCTTCAAATCCTTTTAAATCTATATTACTAACGGCTTCCCATTTCGGGTTTTTAGGAAGTTTAATATCTTCTACAATTTTAAAAGCATCTAAGTCTAACCATCTATTTATTTTACCTATTTTGGGAGATACGTCTAAAGCTGTAATAAAGATTTGTTTTTCTATGGTCGCAGCCTTTATTTCACTTGATACATTACCTCTGTATGCAATTGTTTTAATGGTTGCATTTTCTTTAACGTGAATGGGACCAGTATATTTAGGAGACGTTTTGGATGGTGTACTTCCATCTAATGTGTAATGAATACTCATATCCTCTAAAGGAGCTTCCAAAGTTATTACTGCTTCGTCTATAAAACCAATTTTGTTCGGTAATCCATTTACAGAAGGAATATAGTATGTGATATTTAAACTATCTAAACGCTGATATTGCATCTCCATGCGTTGCAAAAAATTATCGTAACCCTTATTTGTTTTGCCAGTCCAACCAGATTCCGCTAAAGCTAACATTCTAGGAAATGCCTGATATTGTAGACGTTGAAAATTAGGAATGTACTCTGACCATAAATTGGCTTGTACGCCAAGTATTTGTTTAGTTTGAGCTTCTGTAAAGTCTTCGGGAACGGGTTCGTATTTATATACTTTTTCAAGAGGTGTTGCTTCGTTCTTAAAATCGAAATAATATTCAAAATCGGGTGTTATAATAATGTCTGAACCATTATCGGCCGCTATATAGCGTGCTTTAGGAGCCCAGTTTCGCCACCACATGACTGTGGCGTCTTTTGTTAATCCGCCTTCAACAATTTCATCCCACCCTAAAAGACGCTTTCCTTTAGAGTTTAAGAACTTTTCAATGTTTTTATTAAAAAAGGACTGTAGTTCATGCTCATCTTTTAAATTATTGTCTTTTATCGCTTTTTGGCAATGAGAGCATACTTTCCAAGAGGCAATGTTTACTTCGTCTCCACCAATATGAATGTAATCTGAAGGAAATAAATTTACAACTTCTGCTAAAATATCTTTAGCAAATTCATAAGAAGTCTGTTTTCCTAAACAGGCAGGTTGTGAAAAGTGATCGCCCCATCCGGATTCACCAGTACATGATAAGAACGGGTAATTATCGATAGCCGATTTAAAATGCCCTGGCATATCTATTTCAGGGATTACCTCTATATGCAAGTTAGCAGCATAATTAACAATATCTTTTATTTGCTCTTGAGTAAAGAACCCGCCATACATTTTCTTACCATCGCGTTGATGAAAATGTTGTTTATCTATAGTATACATGGGGTTAATCTTAGCCAAACGATTACATTCTTTATCGTGGCTACTTTCCGTTCTCCATGCTCCTTTTTCAGTAAGTAACGGGTATTTTTTAATTTCTATGCGCCAACCTTGGTCGTCGGTAAGATGCATGTGAAACTTGTTAAGCTTATAGAGTGCCATATAATCTAAAAAAGTCTTAACTTCTTCTAGACTGAAAAAATGTCGGCTAAAATCCATATGCATGCCTCTCCATGAGAATCTAGGACTATCCTTGATTATAGTACAAGGCACCATCCATTCTTTAATGTTACTTGTTGACGTTTCTATTCCTGAAGGCAATAATTGTCTCAGTGTTTGTACTCCATAAAAAGCTCCTGCACCTTCACGAGATTTTATAACGATTTTATTAGGCGTTATATTAAGCAGGTAAGCTTCAGCTTCTAATTCAGTATCTAAAACAAATTCTATTTGTGCTTTGACTCCTTTTTCAGCTATTTTAAATTCGTAGCCAGTAGCTTTATTAAACAAATCGATTAAAAATTGAGCCGATTTAAGTTGTGAGCTATCCTGTACTGAAATGATGGTGCTTGATTTAAAAGCAAAACTTTGATGCTTTAAGGCCAATTCCATAGGTTTTGGAACCACTGAAACCTCTGCTTCTGTAAATGTTTTTGTTTTTTGTGTACAACTAACAATAATCAATAAAAATGCTAGTTTGCATAAAAATGTATGTTTCATGTTTTTTTGATTATTCTAAAACTTTTGCATAGTTAATCCCTAAGGTGTCCCAATACTTCTGTATTTTTTTAAGAGCTTGTTTAAAGCTTTTATAATCTTTATTTTCTAATGTTGTCCATCCAACTTCTGCAAATGCCGCAATCCTAGGAAATGTTTGCCTTTCAACATCTTTGCTTGTAGGTGTCCATTCGCTCCACATTTGGCAACCTAAACCATAAATATTGTTGTGATATTTCTTCTCCAGGCCTTTTGGAATTGGATTAAAACCATAAGCCTTTTCTAAACTAATATTCTTATACCCATAATCTAGATATGTATTACTATGTAATGAATTTACAATACCGTAACCTTTTTCAGCTGCTTGAGTTGCTAAATCTAAATTTCCTTTCCAAAAATGTACAACTACATTTTTAGCCAACTCTGTTTCAGCTTCCTGGTCATGTTTTTTTTCTTCAACACCTTTATGAATGTTAATTCCCATAATTTCATTCCATCCCATCATACGCCTGCCATTAGCTTCTATAAATTTTGAGATATCATTTGTAAAAGCAATTTGTAAATCGGCAGGTGTTTTAATACCGTGCTCTTTCATGTATTTTTGAACATGCTTTGCATCTTCCCACGATTTATAACTCACTTCGTCTCCACCTATATGAATAACTTTAGAAGGAAACAACTCAAATATCTCGGTTAAAACATCTTTAATAAATTGAACAACTTCTGGTTTAGTTACATCATAATTATCATAATGTCTACCAAATTTAACAGGAACATCAATATCTTTTCCTGCAGTTCCCAACCAAGTATAAGAAGCTATTGCCGCACTAGAATGCCCTGGCATTTCAAATTCTGGAACTATAGTAATATTCCTTTCTTCTGCATATGCCACAATATTTTTTATTTGTTCTTGGGTATAAAAACCGCCATGTGCCTTACCTGAAGTTTTACCGCTTTTCCAGGTTTCAATTTCACTATCTGTTCGAAATGCACCAACTTTAGTTAATAAAGGATATTTCTTTATTTCCATACGCCATCCGGCATCATCTGTTAAATGCCAATGAAATACATTCATTTTTAACATTGCCATTTGGTCCAACATTTGCTTTACAAATTTTTCTCCGTGAAAATATCGCGACTCATCCAACATATATGCTCTCCATTTAAAACGAGGCTTATCTTTAATATTAGCTGTAGGTATTAAGTATTTCGTTTCATTTTTTTCTTCTGAAATTTCTTTTGAAAGTAGTTGCTTTATCGTTTGGACACCATAGAAGAAACCTCCATACCCATTAGCACTAACTGTTATTTGTTTTGGAACAATATTTAAATCATACGCTTCATCATTAAGAGAAGTGTCTAATTTAAATACAATATCTGCAGCTTCTTTATCGGTTTTCTGAAGATTTATTTTTATTGAATCTTTAATAGATGTGATAAAATAATCGCTTCCCTTTTTAGCTTCTTTAGTGTCACCATATACAGTCATATCATCCTCTAATAAAAATGAAAATTTACCTAAAGCTACTGAAGTTGGTTGAGGAAGTATTGTTATTTCTGACTCTGAGAATGTCTTATTTTTTTCATTACAACTACTTAATAAAATAACGACAAAGATTAAACGATAAATTGCTTGCATGTTTTTAAGATTAAAATTGAATAAAATATTAGTGTGCTCGAACACAAATTTAATGTTATTTTTAAATTTTTATCATATTATCTTGTATATAAATAATATTGATTGTTAAAGATATAAGGATGTATACATTGCTAACCACAAATTTATTAGCCTTTGTAATACTATTTTATGATAATAATAATTTTCAAAAAGGATATTTTTTGTATTATATGAACAAAGTAAAACTCGCTTAATTTATATAACCCGGTGATATTAAACCGATTCCAATAATGTTTTGGATTGAAAGATAGTATCTCTTTAGACTAACTACATTTTTTGTCTAAACACAACAATTAGTCTTGATCCGTAAAAATTGTTAATGCTGACAAATTTAACATTTGAGTTAATGGCAAAAAAAAGAGTCACAATTTCTTGTGACCCTAATTAATTATTATGAGTGAATAAACGCTAATAATTCTATGATAAGTCTTCAATAGTAGCTTTGGGAGCATTAGTTTTTACAGAGGCAATTCCATTCTCCATTGCACTAGTAGATGAATACATTTCACTAGTTCCTATTACTTGATTATTGCCTGCTTTTAGGTTAAAATATGGGCTTCCTCCTTTAGATTCCAAACGCTCATACCTTGAATCATCTCCTGAGTTTTTTCTAACAGATTCAATACCATTATTACAGCCAGATTTAGCCGCATAGCCTTCACTTGCTAGGATTGTCTGTCCATTACCTGCTTTTAATCTAAATCTAAATTCTTCTCTTTTGTCTTTGTAAATTTCAAATTTTGCCATCTTGAAAGGGTTTTAAAAATTAAGTATAACAATAAGACACAAGGAATAAAAAAAGTCACATATTATAGAAGAACAAAACCTCCCTAAAACAAAAAAGCATCCCAATTTTCTTCACAGAAAAAAGGAAAGCTTTCCATTGGAAATGCTAAACAAAATTTAGCATAACTACATCACGCCTAAGGCGTGAACAACACAACATCTTGCTATTGCCAAAAAAAGCTCCAATTCCTTAGAGCTTTTCTTTTGCAATTTTTGCGGTCTGGACGGCATCTCGTTTTACACATAACTCATTATACAAACAACTCCTTAATTCAATTTTCATCTAAAAATTATCAATTAACCTTTTTATTTTCCACAACTCTCTTCATAAAACAACACAATTTTCTTTGTTTCATGTTTAGGAATTTCATTATTATTAACCTTCTCTATTAATTCTGGACAATCAATAAAATAGTCTCTAACTCTCTTCTTAATACCCCTCTGTCCTGCCCCATAAATATAACCCATGTTATAAGCAATATTATCTTCTGTTCTTTTCACATATTTTTCTCCATATGAATCAACAGTAGTGCTTAAACCTATGGCTCCTCCTTGATAAAGAAGTTCATAAACATTATAAAGCTGAATTTTATCTCCTATATAATCTATTCTACCCAGTTTCTTTTCAATCTTTTTTGAATTCAAGTATTTTTTAGCGTCAATAACTTTAAATTTTATTGAATCAATGCCATCATACATAATGACATTTTCAATTTCCTCTAGCTTATATTTCTCTTTTGAGTTTGATGACTTTATTCTAGGTTTAATAGGGACTCCCAAATGTTGCATTTTCACCCAATACTCTCCTTGTTTAACACTTCCATCATTTAATGTAATCTTCATTTTTGTTTGCCCAAAAGTGCTAATAATAAAAGATAGGCTAACAAATAGTAAAATTAATTTTTTCATATAAAATGCTTTAAACTCAATAAAAACAGATAAAATATTAAGTAAATTAGTAACTTGTTAAGTTTGATACGAATCAAAGTTATTGATTAATGAAAA
The DNA here is from genome assembly GCF_035818475.1 of Alterotamlana spongicola. Classification (NCBI taxonomy): domain Bacteria; kingdom Pseudomonadati; phylum Bacteroidota; class Flavobacteriia; order Flavobacteriales; family Flavobacteriaceae; genus Alterotamlana; species Alterotamlana spongicola. The sequence goes on along the minus strand of NZ_JAYMGV010000001.1, from coordinate 1,485,324 downwards.
AAAACAATATTTACTATTACCTTAATTAATTTATCATTTTTAACTTTTACCAAAAAAGACTTTGATATTGGCTGAAATAAATAATTCTTCATTGTCAAATGATTTTCTATCCGAGGCCATAAACAAATCTAAATGCTGACTAAAACAAAAAAGCATCCCAATTTTCTTCACAGAAAAAAGGAAAGCTTTCCATTGGAAATGCTAAACAAAATTTAGCATAACTACATCACGCCTAAGGCGTGAACAACACAACATCTTGCTATTGCCAAAAAAAGCTCCAATTCCTTAGAGCTTTTCTTTTGCAATTTTTGCGGTCTGGACGGGACTCGAACCCGCGACCTTCGCCGTGACAGGGCGACATTCTAACCAACTGAACTACCAGACCGTTGCTTTATTGCGGTTGCAAATATACACGCCTTTTTTAATATCTCAAACCTTTTTTTAAGTTTTTTATATATTATTTTAATTAAGCAAATTTTTGGCGCTCTATCAGATAGGTGGTCAGGATGCTGTTAAAATCCTTATTGATATCAGCCTCTACATATTTTATTTTATACTGTGCACATTTTAAGCGCAATGCATTAAAATAATCCTCAACCGCCTTATTATAACCCTCCTTAATGGAGTCTGCATACAAATTCATATATGCTCCGGTCTCCACATCAACAAATCGTTTGGGCGTATTATCAAAATCAAAATTTAGCTCTCTGGCCCGGTCAAACACATGAAATAACACCACCTCATGCTTATTATATTTTAGGTGTCTGAGTGCTTCAAATAATTTTACGGCTTCTTCTGAAACCTGAAACATATCTGTAAATAAAAAGATCATGGACCGGCGGTGAATCTTTTCAGCAATCTCATGCAGGTATTTATAGGTTTCGGTTTGTTTACTTTCAGGTTTAGAAACCGCAGCCTCACTTAAACGGTTCAATAGCATTTGATGATGGCGTTCACTTCCTTTTTCCGGCGCATAATAGTCGTAATTATCACTATAAATACTAAGTCCAACAGCATCACGCTGTTTTTTTAAGATTTGCATTAAAGATGCCGCTGCCAATACTGAAAACCCAACCTTATTTAAGCTATCAATGGAAAACGAATTTTGTTCCGGGTAATGCATGGAACTACTATTATCTAAAATAATATGGCAGCGTAAATTGGTCTCATCATCATAGCGTTTGGTATACAGCTTATCTGTTTTTGCAAATAATTTCCAGTCTATATGACGGGTACTCTCACCCTGATTATAAATTTTATGTTCGGCAAACTCAGCAGAAAATCCGTGAAACGGACTCTTATGCATCCCGGCAATAAAACCTTCAACCACCTGTTTTGCAAGAAGTTCAAGGTTTTTAAAGCCTTCTGTTTTATTAAGCTCGTTCTGTAAGTTCATAAGTTAAAGTTAAATGACCTCCTTTATGGAGAGGCTTAATGCTTGACAATAAGAAATATGCTCCTTTACATGTTAAAGGATTATTTTATCAACAATACCATAAGCCACAGATTCTTCAGCACCCATCCAATGATCACGATTAAAGTCTTTCATTACTTTTTCAAAACTCTGACCACAATTATCAGCTAGAATCTTAGCACTCAATTCTTTGGTTTTCAAAATCTCCTTAGCTGTAATCTCAATATCACTGGCCTGGCCTCGTGCTCCACCACTGGGCTGATGGATCATAACTCTAGCGTGAGGTTGAATAAAACGCTTCCCTTTTGTACCTACAGAGAGTAAAATAGACCCCATAGATGCAGCCAATCCTGTACAAATTGTAGACACATCACTCTTTAAGGACTTGATACAATCATACATAGCAAAACCAGATGTAACATAACCACCGGGACTGTTAATGTATAAATGAATATCCTTGGTCTCAAGGGCATCTAAGTACAATAACCTGTCAATGACATGCTTTGCAGACTTATCATCTACCTGTCCCCATAAAAACACTTTACGTGCTTCAATTAATTTGCTATCAATAGCATCCTGTATTTTTAATTTACTCATGATCTTATAATTTTTAGCGCGTTTATGGTTGCAACAAATTAATACTAAAATAGAGTATTAACCGCTCAGGCTATACTCATATTAAATCAAATTCATTTTCGCTTCGTCTAAAATAAAAAAAGGTTTGCCATAACAGCAAACCTTTTCATTTTTCTTTTTCTATATTTTATTGCTTATAAAAGACCGTCAATAGCATCAGTATAAGCATTCTTAGGTGCTACACCTACCTGTCTGCCAACAACCTCTCCGTTTTGAAATACCAAAACAGTAGGGATGTTACGTACCCCGTATTTAGCTGCAAATTCCTGATTAGCATCAACATCAACCTTTCCAACTACAGCCTTACCATCATATTCATTACTAATTTGTTCAATGATAGGTCCAACCATTCTACATGGTCCACACCATGCTGCCCAAAAATCAACCAATACCGGTTTGTCACTTTTTAATACCGTTTCCTCAAACGTTGCATCTGTAATCTCTAATGCCATAATATTTATCTTTTAATCTGTTCTTAATTTATTTTAATTACACAAAATTAGTCAAAATATTTTCTAAAGCTTACAATCCTGCAATTTGTTTTCCTTATAGTAACATTACTAAGGATTATCCTTTAATTTTTATAGCGCATAAACCAGGCTATCCGCTATATCTTTTTTGTGTCCAACAAGTTAAATACCTCTTCAGGTATTGTCATACTACTAAATTCAGTCTATGCTTAATACATTATTACAACATGCACAAAAAAGGATGTCGCTTCTATCCTTTGCGCAAAGGCAGGCCAATAATCATATGTAAAACATAGAATAATCATTAAAATACATCTTACGCAACCAAAATGTTGCGTAATAAAAATATTTGTTTTATTTTAGCAACCATAAAGTTGCGTATTAATTAAAAACATATCACTATGAAAGATGTAATCAAAAAAGAAGTTCTGTTTAATCATACCATAGACACCGTATGGAATGCCATTTCAAAAGCAGAAGAAATATCAGCATGGTTTATTCAAGCAGATTTTAAAGCTGAAAAAGGATATAACTATACCTTTACTGCTGAACCTAATGAAAAAGGATGTACCATAATTAGCGGAGAGGTAAAGAATGCCAGTCCATACCTTTTGGTCTATACATGGGTAGTAGGAGATACCAAAACCGAAACCACAGTAAAATGGGAATTAGAATCTACACAAGAGGGCACTAAACTCATTTTAGAACATTCGGGTATCTCAAATTATGCAGGAGAAACGGCTATTGCCATGTTTGAAAGCTTTAATGGCGGTTGGGACAATTGTATTTCAGGATTGACCAGTTATTTAAAAGCAGAAGTGAATGCAGGATAAAATCACAAAGCTATTTAAAGCTATAGCAGATCCTACCAGGCGTGATATTTTTCACGCCCTGGTCATTGCTACCTCAGCCTTATCTATCACTCAAATTTCCAATCAATTTGAAATGACCAGGCAGGGAGTAACAAAGCATATCAAAACACTGGAAGATGCCGGTTTGGTACATATCAATACACAAGGACGTGAACGGTTTTGTAATGCCAATCCTAAAGCATTAAAGGAGGTCAATAAATGGCTAAAATTCTATGAACAATTCTGGGATGATAAACTTGGCCAATTAGGAAACTATCTGGATACCAAAGACTCATAAATAAGTGGCTTCATGAGCTACACGTTTAAAACAAAAACGCCATCAAATATTTGATGGCACTTTTCTTTTATATGCTTATCTTATTAGTGGTGCTTTCTTCTTTTACCTAATCTTATTTCGGTAACCGTACCATCCTCAGATGTTTTAGTAGCTACATTATCACAAGTACCATCTCCATAATCTAATACCGTAGTACCTTCTTCTCTGGTATATTCTTTGACTCCGGAAGCTATAAATCTACACTCGGCAGGTTTTACCAATGGTGTTGTTATAGTTACTGATCTACTGGCACCTTCTGCATTGGTATAAACCGAAGAGCCGGTTATGGTTTTTTCATCATCTCTACAAGTATCAGTATCTCCTCCGGCAGTGATTTCTACAGTTCTGGTTCCCTCTTTTGTTCTGGTTCCATTTTCAGTTTCAACCGTAATATTAACAGATCCTGTCATTTCAGGATTACCATTATCATTACTTAAAACAAACGTATAGGTTTTGGTTCCATTAATCACATAGCCATTAATAGTTAGGTTTTCAATAGTTACTGTTTTTTCTTTTCCAGTATCAGATACAGCCCTTACCTTAGTAATTGTACCAGAAATAACATTTCCAAACCAGTCTTCACAATCTCCCGAGAATGTTATTGTAGTTGTTATAACGCCATCTAATTCTTCAGATTCTATAGTAGCACATGCCTTAAAAAATTCAGAACGCCCGCGCTTTCCATGACCAGAGTCTTTGGCTGTAGACGATACTTTTGATGTAGAGCCACTTGAACTGATCGCTTCAATACCAAAAGTACTATCTGAATACACAACAATATCATCTAACACACCTTCTACCTCTTCTATTACAGCATCAACAGCAACGGGATCACTTTCAAGGAGGTTTAATTCATCGGTATCTGTACGTTCTGTCTCACAGGCAAAAAACGTAATGGCTATTAAAAGCACTAAACTATTAATCTTTCTCATAACAACTTTTTTTATTAATTTATATAGATATAACAAGTTACTGCTAAAAACTCCTACTCCTGATTATGTTAAATTTTGCTTTTTTATAAAAAGAATAGCGAAATATTTTTTTAGTTAGGATTCCTTACTATATTTGTATCATTAATAATCAAAAAAATAACATTATGAGCAAATCCATTTTTTATCACGCAGGATGTCCGGTATGTGTAAGTGCAGAGCACGACATTGTAGACTTAATAGGACTAGATCAGGTTGAGGTTGTTCACATTGGTGAAGACCAATCCAGGATTCCGGAAGCCGAAAATGCAGGCGTAAAATCCGTACCGGCTTTAGTAACACCAAACGGCCATGTATTACACATCAATTATGGTGCTTCAATGGAAGAGGTAAAAGCTTAATTTTATTTAAAATTGTTAGGAATCCTTATATAATAATTAAAACTAAAATCTATGAAAGTTTCAGTTTGGGATACATACGTAAGGCGAAAAGACAGTAAGTTGATGCACTTTGATATTTTAGTACCTAATGCGATCAATGATGAAAAAACCATCTTAGAATATGGCGAAACCTACTTAAAAGGTAAACCGTTTGAAACCGAACGCCTTAACACTAAAATATGTAATTTTTGCCATATTGAAGAGGCAACAGATGTGGTTAAACGTCAAATTGAAAACACAGGTTTTTCAATTATTGAAATGGAAAACTGCAATTAATTTAATTAGGATGACTAACTTTGTCCCGCTTAATGCGGGACTTTTTCTATGAGTGACAGTATCTTCAATCCTAAAAACCAGGAAACCGACCTATCTGGCAAAATTGTTGCCGGACTGGAACGCATTTCAGAAACCTTTAAGGTACTGCTTTGGGAAAAGGCAAAATTACTTGGGCTCAGCCCCATCCAAATACAAATACTCATTTTTATAAATTACCATAAGATTGCATTTTGTAATGTCAGTCATTTGGCTAAAGAGTTTAATGTCACCAAGCCTACTATTAGCGATGCTGTTCGTATTTTAAATAAAAAGGGGATGATAAAAAAAGTCTACTCCTCTTCAGACAGCAGACGCTATACCATCCAATTATCTGACTCTGGAAAACGCATTGTTTCTGAAACCGAAAACTTTGCGCAACCTTTAAAAAACCAGTTAACAGGCATTCATAATGACGATTTGGAACAAACCTTTAAAACACTAAGCCAATTAATTCACAAACTCAACAAAATAGGTATCTTAACAGTACAACGCACTTGTTATGCCTGTAAGTTCTACCAAAAGAAGAACAATCAACATTTCTGTAATTTACTGGAACAGGAGTTATTGGACAGCGATATACGTATTGATTGCCCAGAGTTTGCCGATATCAATTGAACAGGACAGGACTGTGTTTACAAAAGAACATTACTTACGCTAAACACTAAAAATAGAACTACTTAATTGCGTACAATCAGCTATAAATCAAATCATTTCTACCTTAGCCCTTAATTTAGCTTAAATCTAACATTTCTGGATTCTAGTTCACCTATAAGCTCTTGACATACTTTTACTTTTTGTCTCCTGCTGGGCATGGTAAGCTTCACTTTTTCCTTGGTATCATAGACCACAAAATTGAGTGCCTGATTTCCCGGATGTAAATGAATTAACGCCTTAAGCTCAACAATGTTCTGTTCACTTAAATCATTGATATCAACCTGGATGGATAATTTTTTGGCATATTGTTCCATAACATCATGGAGCAATTGAAAACTATTAAACTGTAATCTTGGATCGCTTCGTTTTCCGGTATCTTTATTCACCCATCCTTCACGCACAAAGGTCTTAACAAACACAAAGTTGTTTTTCATTAAAAAGTGCCTGAATTTTAAATACTCTTCCCCAAAGATCCTAAACTCATAACTGTCAAAATAATCTTCAATAGTAAATAACGCCCAACCTTTTCCCTGCTTACTTACACGGTGTTGCACATCAGTGACCACGCCACCAAATACCAATTCTCTGTTTACGTAAGGCTCCAAGGTATTGAACATACCAACCGTTGCATTACAGAATGTCTTCATTTCGGTTTTAAAATCATCCAACGGATGTCCTGAAATATAAACGCCTACCACTTCACGCTCTTTACTTAACTTTTCCATAGTCCCCCACTCTTCACATGGCGGCACCTGAGGTTCTGCTATCTGTACTTCACTGGCCTCTCCAAATAAGCTTACCTGAGCAGAGTTTTCATTTTCTTTATGTTTATGAGCGTACTTAATCGCTTTCTCTAAAAAAGTAATGCCATCCCCATCATCATGAAAATACTGTGCTCTATGTGTGTCTCCAAAACCATCAAACCCTCCTGCCAAAGCTAAATTTTCAAAAGCTTTTTTGTTGGCAGCCCGTAAATCAATACGTTTTGCCAGATCAAAAATAGATTTATAGGCACCGTCTTTTTTTCTATGCTCAACAATAGTCATTACCGCTCCATGGCCTACTCCTTTTATAGCGCCCATACCAAAACGTACCGCCCCATCTTTATTTACTGAAAACTTATAATAACTTTCGTTTACATCAGGCCCCAGTACATCCAGCTTCATACGCTTACATTCCTCCATAAAAAAGGTGACCTGCTTAATGTCGTTCATATTATTAGACAGTACAGCAGCCATATACTCCGCAGGATAATGTGCTTTTAAATAGGCCGTTTGGTAAGCAATCCACGCATAACATGTAGAATGCGATTTATTGAAGGCGTAACTTGCAAAAGCTTCCCAGTCTTTCCAAACTTTCTCCAGAATTTTAGCATCATGACCATTGGCACTGGCTTGCTCAATAAACTTAGGTTTCATTTTATCAAGTACCGCAATCTGCTTTTTCCCCATGGCCTTACGCAGTACATCGGCCTCACCTTTTGTAAAATCAGCAAGACTCTGAGATAATAACATCACCTGCTCCTGATACACTGTAATACCATAGGTTTCTTTGAGGTACTCCTCCATGGCAGGCAGGTCATACTCAATCTCTTCATCCCCGTGTTTTCTTCTAACAAAACTTGGAATATATTCCATTGGCCCGGGACGATACAACGCATTCATAGCTATTAAATCTTCAAATACCGTTGGCTTTAAATCCCTGAGGTGCTTTTGCATTCCGGGAGATTCGTATTGGAATACCCCTACTGTTTCTCCCCGTTGGAATAAAGCATAGGTTTCCTCATCATCTAATGGGAAGTTTTCCGGATCAAGCTGGATATCGTGTTTTGCCTTTACAATTTTAACCGTATCCTTAATTAAAGTCAGCGTTTTTAACCCTAAAAAGTCCATTTTTAATAATCCTGCAGACTCTACCACCGAATTATCAAACTGTGTGACATATAAATCAGAATCTTTTGCTGTAGACACGGGAACAAATTTGGTAATATCATCAGGGGTAATAATCACACCACAAGCATGTATTCCGGTATTACGCACAGAGCCTTCTAAAGTTTTGGCCAGATTTACAGTTTCGGCTTGCAAATCTGATCCGTCGGCTATATTTAAAAGTTCATTGACCTTTTCTAATTCTTCTGCTCTAAACTTTTGCCCCAGTGCTTTTTCATCCAAACCAAAAATCTTATTCAGCTTAGACATATTAGGGATCAGCTTGGCAATTCTGTCGGCATCAAATAAAGGAAGATCCAATACACGGGCTGTATCTCTAATAGACGATTTTGCAGCCATTGTCCCATAGGTAATGATCTGAGCCACCTGATTGGCACCATATTTTTCGATGACATAATCCATAACACGACTTCTGCCTTCATCATCAAAATCAATATCAATATCGGGCATACTAATACGGTCAGGGTTTAAAAAACGCTCAAAAAGTAAATCGTACTTTAAGGGATCTATATTGGTAATCCAAAGGCAATAAGCAGCAACAGACCCTGCTGCCGAACCCCGCCCGGGGCCTACAGACACATCCATATTTCTTGCTTCCCGAATAAAATCCTCAACAATTAAGAAGTATCCCGGATAGCCTGTATTTTCTATAACGCTTAACTCAAAATCAAGACGTTCTGTAACGTCTTCTGAAAGGGGGTCGCCATACCTTTTTTTGGCACCTTCATATACCAAATGCTTTAAATACGCATTTTCTCCACGCTTGCCGCCATCAACCAAATCTTCGTCATGCCTGAACCGCTCCGGAATATCAAAAGCCGGTAATAAAACGTCACGGGCCAACTGGAAAGCTTCTACCTTATCTACAATATCCTGTACATTTAATATGGCTTCCGGAACATCTTTAAACAAGTCTTTCATTTCATCTGAAGACTTAAAATAATACTCCTGATTTGGCAATCCATAACGGTAACCTCGTCCTCTACCTATTGGTGTGGCTTGTTTTTCACCATCTTTTACACATAATAAAATATCATGTGCATTAGCGTCTTCTTTATCCTGATAATAGGTATTATTGGAGGCAACCAGTTTAACATTATGTTTTTTAGCCAGTTTTATCAAAGTGGGATTTACACGGTTTTCATCCTCCTGATTATGGCGCATAAGCTCTACATACAGATCATCACCAAACTCATTTTTCCACCAGAGCAAAGCTTCCTCAGCCTGGTTTTCACCAATATTCAACACTTTACTCGGCACTTCCCCATACAGGTTTCCGGTCAATACAATAATATCTTCTTTATACTGTTGAATTAGCTTTTTGTCAATTCTCGGCAGGTAATAAAACCCATCAACAAACGCATGCGAGGATAGTTTTGCCAAATTGTGATAACCGTTTTTATTTTTGGCCAATAAAACTATTTGGTAACCATTATCTTTTCTTGACTTATCCAGATGATCTTCGCAAACAAAAAATTCGCAGCCCACTATGGGTTTGATCTCTTTTGCGGTAACGGCTTCTCCTGAGGCCAGGGCTGCTTCAACTTGAGCTTTAACTCCACTATTATGTTTATACACGGCATTTACAAAATGGAATGCCCCCATCATATTGGCATGGTCTGTTAAAGCTACAGCCGGCATATTGTATTTGGCCGCTGCCGAAACCAAGTCTGCCACACTCATAGTAGATTGCAATACCGAAAACTGAGAATGGTTATGTAAATGCACATAATCTGCATCGGCTAAATCAGAGACATTCTGTTGAATAGTTTCAGTAGAGATCTCAGATTCGGCTTTCTCTAAGCGTGCGCTGATTTTTGCACTTTCCTTTTTAAGGTTAATATGTTTTAACCCTATAAGTTGAACCGGTTCCGGGTTTTCTCTTTTGAAATTCTCAAAATAATCCGGTGCTACATCTAACTGTTCCTGAGTGTATTCGCCCAAACGTACCAATTCCAAAAAACAGCGGGTTGTAGCTTCTACATCGGCAGTGGCGTTATGGGCTTCAGCAAAGGGTGCATTAAATAAAAATTCATGCAATTCGGTAAGTGTAGGTAATTTAAATTTCCCTCCTCTTCCTCCGGGTATCCGGCATAAACTTGCGGTGTGCTCTGTACAGGTATCTAAAACAGGTAATTCCTGCAAGGAATTTTCAACACGGCCCCTCACAAATTCCGCACCCATAATGTTTAAATCAAACTTTACATTTTGTCCTACAACAAATTTAGTTTTACTTAAAACGCTATTGAATTTCTCTAAAACCTCAGCTAATGGCACACCCTGCTCTTGAGCCAATTCCGTAGAAATACCATGAATTTTTTCTGCATCATAGGGAATATTAAAGCCTTCCGGTTGCACCAAATAATCCTGGCTGTCTATACAGTTCCCCATGGCATCATGCAATTGCCATGCTATTTGTATACACCTTGGCCAGTTGTCAGTATCAGTAATAGGTGCATCCCATCGCTTTGGTAAACCCGTGGTTTCAGTATCAAAAATTAAGTACATTCAATAAGTTTATAGGTTGATCTGCGTATTCATTATCTCAAGAATAAAGAGCATATAAAAATAGGTAGAATTTATGCTTTTTTTTATTGAAGTTATAAAGAGTTGTAAACAAAAAATGTTTAATTAAAAAGCTCTATTTTTGAAATCATAAAAAATCGATTTCAATGAAATTCAAACTTCTGCTCTTAGTATTAGTATCTGTCTGTTTTAACCTCAAAGCCCAAACCATTCCAATGTATGTTGGGACTTATACCAATGGTGAAAGCGAAGGCATTTATAAACTGGATTTTAATACACGCACCGGAGCGCTTTCCAATTTACAACTGGCCGTTGCCACTCAAAACCCTTCCTTTATTGCTTTTTCTCCTGAAAAAAACTTTTTATATGCTGTTGGTGAAGGTGAAACCAGTGCCGTAAGCGCTTTTAAATTAAAAAAGGACGGTGCTTTAGATTTTTTAAATACGGTGAGCAGTAATGGCAAAGCGCCTTGCCATATCTTTATAAACACATCCGGCAATAAGGCAGTAGTTTCAAATTATACCGGAGGTACAATATCGCTTTATCAAATAAACAAAAACGGAAGTCTGGAAGAGGCCTCACAGGTTTTTGACCACAATACCGAAAATGAAAAATCACATGCACATTCTGCACAATTTTTTAAAGATGATTTGTTTGTAGCTGACTTGGGAAGAAATGCTGTTTATCAATATAAACTGAACAATAATAGCTATGAGCTAGCATCTGATGCCATAGTTAAAACAACAGGAAATCCGGGGCCGCGTCATTTTGTTCTAAGTCAAAACGGCAAGCACATTTATGTCATCAATGAGCATGGCAGTTCTGTAACCTCAATTAAAAGAACAGCTAAGCGCTTTAAGCAGATTGACCATGATAGCACTATGTCTGACGACTATAATGGAGAGAACAATTGCGCAGATATTCATCTGTCAAAAGATGAACGTTTCCTGTATGGCTCTAATCGGGGTGAAAACTCAATAGTAGTTTTTAAAAGAAATGTAAAGACGGGGAAACTGGATAAAATTCAGAATATGAGTGTTCATGGCAACTGGCCACGAAATTTCACTTTAGATCCAACTGGGAAATTTTTACTTGCCGCTAATCAAATAAGTGAAAACATTTCTGTTTTTAGTATAGATAACGCTACCGGCAAGCTCACTTTTTTACAGGATCTTAAAGTTCCTTCACCGGTTTGTTTATTATTTTGACAACAGGCTGATTATTATTGAAACTGATATTCCAATGGCATCCACTTTAATCGGGTAGTCGATGGTTTTTTAAACGCACCACAAGTCAAACCATTATTGAAGCACACCGCTATTAAAAAATGCCCGGATTTTGAAGTCATTTTATCAATATTAAATTCAAAAATACCGTTTTCATCAATCTTAGCAACATAACCTCTATCTCTATATAAGGGGCGAATAGATTTATTTCCTTTTAAGTGTCTTCTCTTATTTTTAGGGGCATCAATTAAAACAACACTATGATAAGGTAACTTTGTATTAATTCTGCCAGTTAATTTTGCAGTATTCTTTATACTATCACGGTTTATTTTTATATCGGTTAATACAAAATCAATAGTCTTAAAAGGTTTATAGTTTGTATGATTAAACACAGGGTGCTTCCATAGTATAGCTGCTGATAATTTAGATAAATATACCCGGTTATCTTCTGTATTATAATGTTGTTTGAAAGCCTTATTTGTAGGCCCCATAAGCGTATTTCCGTTTGGGTCTTTTTCTATAAATCCGGGAGCAGGGCCATTGTGCGGAAGCTGTAAAGCATGCCCTAACTCATGCAATAGGGCTTTTAATTTATGCTTGACAAAATATCCTGAGGATGCTAATGGTATGGTGTTATCAATTTTTTCATAGGCCTGGGGTAAATTCACAATAGCCGTTCCAAAGCTGACAGTTCCACCTCCATTAAATCCATATTTCACCTCGTTTGTAATGTTACTAAAAATCCACCAAACGGCATTATCATATGATGATTTTGGTTGATCAATACAATTATAGGCATGCTTCTTTTTATGTTTTACTTTTTCCAGCTCAACCATAGTTAATGGTGAGTTAGCTGTATAAATTTTTATGTCTCCGTCTTGGTCTAATTCAAAAATAGATTCATGCTTAGGCGGATACCCTTGTTTTGTCATTTCGGTAACATAAAAATGACGTGTGTAATCGGCAATTTCCCGTAACATTTTAACTGCAAAATCCGGAATTTCCCTATCCTTTGGATTAAGAATTACAATGTTCACCTTCATGGGTAAACTGTCACTATCCGGATTGCTCTCACCAAACATGTTTTCTGCCGAAGCACAATTTACAAACCCAAAACAAAATACAAACCATATAAAAATGAATACGGTCTTCTCCTTAAACTGAAACGCCATAGTTTTATTTACGATTTAAAAATCATTTTGATGTTTTAGACTTCCTTTTTTAAAAAAGGTTTATTCCTATATAAGAGTCAAAAACCAAAAATACAATCTATAAAATGACACTGTGCTGCTCCACAATTAATTAAATTAATTTGTCTTAATAAAAAGCATAGGGGATTCAAAAAAAATATGGTATATTTGCGCCCTTATTAATAACCGAGGTCGTGAACCTCAAATAATTAATCATTATGCCTGTAAAAATTAGATTACAAAGACATGGTAAAAAAGGGAAGCCTTTTTACTGGATTGTTGCAGCTGACGCAAGATCAAAAAGAGATGGTAAATACCTTGAAAAATTAGGTGTTTATAATCCAAACACAAACCCGGCAATAGTTGAATTAAATGTTGACGGTGCTGTGAAGTGGCTACAAAATGGTGCACAACCAACTGACACTGCTAAAAACCTTTTATCTTACAAAGGTGCCTTGCTTAAAAATCACCTTGTTGGTGGTGTAGCAAAAGGTGCTTTAACAGAAGAGCAAGCTGAAGCTAAATTCTCAGCCTGGTTAGAGGAAAAAGCAAGTAAAGTTCAAGCTAAAGCTGAAGGTTTATCTCAAGCTGAAGCTAAAGCTAAAGCTGATGCATTAGCCGCTGAAAAAGCTGTTAACGACGCTAGAATAGCTGCTGCTGCGCCTGTAGTAGAAGAAGCTGAAGAAGCTCCGGCTGCTGAAGCAGAAGCTTCAAACGAAGAAGAATAAAAAACTATATTTTTTATACTTTTAAACTCCGGTAATTTTTATCGGAGTTTTTTATTCCAATAATTCCGGAACATACCGCAACATAATCCTATTTATAAAGATCCTGAAAACAAGTTCAGGACGGCAAAAAAACATTGGTCATGAAAAAAGAAGATTGTTTTTATCTGGGCAAGATTGTTAAAAAGTATAGCTTTAAGGGTGAAGTGTTAGCCAAATTGGATACAGATCAACCTGAATTATATGAGCATCTAGATGCTATTTTTTTAGAATTACGCAATAATCTGGTTCCGTTTTTTGTTGAACATTCCCAGCTTCACAAATCTGAACTTCTCAGGTTAAAATTTGAAGATGTGGACACTGAAGCTGATGCCGATGCTATAATGAAAAGCGGTTTATATTTACCTTTAGACCTGCTGCCAAAACTTGAAGGCAACAAATTCTATTTTCATGAAGTTATAGGGTTTTCTGTTGAAGACATCAATTATGGCAACGTTGGAGTAATAACGGCTATAAACGACTCAACGGCCCAATCTCTTTTTGAAATTGACAGGAATGGTACAGAGGTCTTAATCCCTATGAATGATGAGTTTATCATTAACGTGGATAGAGATAATAAAAAAATAGTTGTAGAAACACCCGAGGGTTTAATTGACCTATATTTATAAAAACAAAAGGCTAGTCCAAAGACCAGCCTCATTCAACAACTATAAAATTAATGCTTTTAAGCCACTAATTCGTCTTCCCGCCTTTTAATAGCATTTAAAGACGATTCAGTGATATCTCTTTGTTTTATTAATGCCTTACACATGCTCAGAGATAATCCCGGCTCGCTTAAAACGGCATTGAATTTATCTAAACTCAATTTTTCTAAATAGTAAATATCTTCAAGCAATTCATTTTCATTATTTTGCTTGAGTAAACTCTTAAAATTTTCCCTGAAATCATGAAAACGTGAATTTAGCAATTTTAAATCATAAGGTTTTTCATTTAATTTTGCTGTTTCCGAGCTTAAAAACCTAACACTCTCATGCCGTTCATAAGTCCTTTTTCGGAAAAACCGTTTTAAATCCTCATTAACATCTTCTCCCTGGGCCTCCATGTATATTTTTTTGGCCTCATAGTTAATCAATAATAGTTCATTTAGTCTTCTTAAAAGTTTTTCAGAATACTTCATACCACACGTCATTATATTTAATATCTTGTTTAAGCATATTGCATTACCTCATATACTATTAAATAACTCAAAATGGATCGCTAAAGTATTTTTTTTAACATAGTTTAATACATTTTTATAATACTTTAACGCCTTATTACAATAACTTCTTACATTTCAACAGCCTTTATGTCTAACAAGCCTTTTACTTTTAAGCAATTTACTATAGACCAAGACCTATGTGCTATGAAGATTGGAACAGACAGTGTGCTCCTGGGGGCCTGGGCCTCAACAGCACATCGTCCGTTTTCAGTATTGGATATTGGTTCCGGAACAGGGGTTCTTTCCTTAATGCTTGCCCAACGTTGTCATGCAGAACTCATTGACGCTATTGAAATTGATGATCGTGCTTATGAACAATGCGTCAACAATTTTGAACAATCGCCCTGGGGAGACCGGTTGTTTTGTTATCATGCTTCCCTGGAAGAATTTGTTGAAGAAATTGATGATGAATACGATCTGATTATCTGTAATCCACCCTTCTATTCCGAAGATTACAAAACTAAAAACAACCAGCGCGATTTAGCACGGTTTCAAGACGCCATGCCTTTTGACCATCTTATTGAAAGTGCTTCAAAATTACTTTCAAAGGAAGGACGCTTTTCAGTGGTCATCCCTTTTAAAGAAGAACCGGCTTTTATTGAACAAGCTTCAAAATTTGGCCTATACCCTAAACGGAAACTCCATGTAAAAGGAAACTCCTCTACCCCCGTTAAACGTGCTTTAATAGAATTTTCCTTTGAGCAAGCCCAAACAGAAACCCAGATACTGACCATAGAAACCGAAAGGCATCAATACACCCGCGAATATATTGATCTGACTAAGGATTTTTATCTGAAGATGTAGCCTATATTCCTGATATGACTGTTACCTCTTGTAAATGATCTTTAATATTTTTTAATCCTTCTTCTGATATATTGGTTTTCCATAAATAGAGCTTTTGAAGGCTTGACAACTTATTAAGGCTTTCCAAACTAACATCACTTATCGGGTTTCCATAAAGATTAAGGTATTCCAGATGCGTTAAGGATTCAATAGCTTTCATTCCTACATCTGTAAGGTTAGTATTGCTCATCCTAAGTTCAACAAGATTTTCCAATTGTCCTAACTTGGCAATTAGATCCACTTGCAGGTTTAAACTCGAAAAATCCAGCCATACAATGTTTGTTCGAGCCTGCAATAATACTTCTATTTTTTCAGATGTTATGGAATCCTTTCTATAGGGCGAATATGCTACTTCTAACAATGTGCTATTACCTGTAATTGGTTTTATTTTAAAACCCTGAGCTTCAATAGCCGCTATAACATTATCCTCTACTGCTTTCAAATCCAGACGTTCTATAAACGTTTTTTCTAAACCAATGCCTACATCTTTTAAGCATATCATCATACGGTCCGATATGTTGAGTTCTACAACTTTTTTATCGAAAGAAGCCCCCTCATCGATCCACCATTGAATCAACATCGTTTCTTCTTTTGATAGTGGTGTTCGTCCTTCGGTAGGCATGAATTCTTTATGCGTAGGGCTCAACGTAATACGCCTGTAAAGCTCACTTTCCTTAGCATTACCGCCAACTATTACCGCTCCGCTTTCGCCTCCATTCATTATACTTTCAGCATCCGTTAAAAGTAAATCTCCTTTCGCTTTGTCATTGCTATGACATACATTACATTTTGATTCGAAAATAGGGTGAATTACATCTTCATAAACCAGTGCGCTATCTAAGTCTATTACACGTTCTCTAACGGGTTTCATTCCTGCTAAAGTTCTTATTGGATTTGGCGCATGTTCAAAAAGGTAATCAGATCCATGAGTTAAACTCCCTCCATTATGTCCGGCTACAAATAACAAAGCTACAACTAGAGTTACCAAAACCGGATAACTTTTCCTAGCCCAAAATAAGGCCTCTTGTTTTCGCTTTATAAAAAACAATAGAAATGCAACGATTGTCATCGTAATGCCTGTCCACTTATGGATATTTAAGGTGGTCTCATTATAGTCACCATCGGAAGCCAGCATTAAGCCTAAAATGATAGAAAACACTCCTGATAACGCACCAACTAAATAGGCATAGGAAATAGCCAGGTTTAAGTCTGTTTTTTTCTTTAAAGAAATGAGCTCAAACAGTACAGCTAGAACTATAAAACCTATAGGCAAATGAACAATTATGGCATGGAATCTGCCAAAAAATTGATAGACATTAGTCTCTAAAAAGAATATCATGTTTTAAACTTATTGTATTAAAATCGGGTTACAAATATCTTTTTCGCCATTCGTGCATCATATGCACATTTATTGCCCATTGATTAGCCAATGGTTGCTGCGTATATGGCATGGTCCACATATAATTTGCAGGCCCAAACTCGGCAGTCATTGTTAAGGGCTCTCCCGCTTCTTTTTTATAGTTTACTACTTTATCCCACCAAGCATAATGAGCATCAACAGCGTTTTGCCACTCTGGTGCTCTCGGTTCACTTACCTGAGGCCCTTCTTGATGTCCAATTCTTGAGTGGATATGACAGGTACGCTTCAATGCTTTTTCTACTGCAGCTTTTTGATCATGCAACAAGCTTTCGGCTACAACACACCAATGAGAGATATCCAAGGTTAATTTAAGTTCTGGAATAGCATCTATAAAGCGTTCACAAATATGTGAAGCAAATAACATACGACCACGATGTGTTTCTTGATAAATGGGTACGCCTGACACCTTTGAGGTCTCAATTGCAAATTCCATTAGTGCTTTACTTTCTTCAAATGTGAAGAAATCTTTTCCTGTATGACAATTTATAAAATCTGGTTTTTTGGAGCTCACTTTTCTTAAATTAGCCTGATAGCTTTCTTTATGAGCTTCAAAATCGGAACCCCCACTGCTAGTCAAGACTCCAAACCGTAAATTGTACTTATCTAAAGCTTCGTATAGTGCTTGTTCATCAGCTTCATTGGTAGGAAACCGAACTTCAATGCCATCGTACCCTTCTTTTTTAACGTCCTTGCAAAACGCATCCATAGAGCCTTTATACCCCCATCGTGTCGCATAGATGTTAAGGGAAAACCCATTTTTTGGGGGGATCTTATTTGGTAATTTCATACTACTTAAAATTAAGCCTGCTCCGGCCGTACTGGCTGTTGCTATGAACTGACGCCTGGTTTGTTTCATTATATCTTTGCTTTTTGATTATACAAGTAGATCTTTAACAACATGACCATGAACATCAGTAAGCCTAAAGTCCCTTCCTTGAAAAGGATAAGTAAACTTTTCATGGTTTATTCCTAATTGGTTTAATATGGTAGCTTGTAAATCATGAATATGTACTTTATCTCTGATACCATAATAACCTATTTCATCGGTCTCTCCATAAGTGAAACCTGCTTTAATACCTCCCCCGGCCATCCACATACTGTATGCCTCAGTGTGATGATCCCTGCCATAGTAAGGCATTATACGTCCACCTCTATTTTCACGCATTGGAGTTCTTCCAAATTCCCCACCCCAAACCACTAAAGTATCGTCTAAAAGGCCACGTTGTTTCAAATCTTTTACAAGGGCTGTCATTGACTGGTCTACTTCTTCACATTTTGTTTTTAGTCCCTCATTTAGCGATGTTGCTTTACTATTTCCATGCATATCCCAACCCCAATGGTATAATTGAACAAAACGAACACCTTGCTCCACCAGGCGCCGTGCCAATAAGCAATTGTTTGCAAAGGATGCTTCGCCTTGTTTTGCACCATACATTTCCCGAATATACTCTGGTTCTTTTGAAATATCCATAACATCGGGCACAGATACCTGCATCTTAAAAGCCATTTCGTACTGTGCAATACGGGATAAGGTTTCATCGTCATTAAACGCCTTATACTCACTTCTATTAATCTCATTAATGGCTTTCAAAGATTTTTTTCTAATATCTCTGCTCATACCATTAGGATTCGACACGTAAAGAATCGGGTCCCCGGAATTTCGACATTGTACGCCTTGATATTCAGACGGTAAAAAACCGCTACCCCATGCATTTTTACCGGCACTGGGGTTTTTCCCTCCTGAAACCAACACCATATAGCCCGGTAAGTTTTCATTTTCTGATCCTAAACCATAGGTCACCCAAGCACCAATACTAGGTCTTCCCGATCGAGCACTTCCTGTTTGCAATAATAGCTGTGCAGGCGCATGATTAAACTCATCAGTATGCATCGCTTTAATAATAGATACCTCATCAACAATCTCACTAAAATAAGGTAAGGCATCCGATATATAAGTTCCCGATTGCCCATACTGCTTAAAATTGAATTGCGGGCCTAACATTTGCGGGACCCCTTGGATAAAAGCAAAACGTTTACCTTCTAACAACGATTGCGGGCAGTCCAATCCATGAAGTTTTTGCAAAGCTGGCTTATAATCAAATAGCTCCAATTGCGATGGTGCTCCTGCCATATGTAAATAAATTACACGCCTAGCCTTAGGTAAAAAGTGTGGCAAACTCCCGGGGTCAAAGCTTTCCATAGAGTTATTACTTCCAAACATATATTGTGGCCCCATTAAAGATGCCAAAGCAATACCTCCCAAACCGGTACTACACTTCTTTAGGAAATGCCTTCTTGTTGTAAACTCTAACTTTCTTTTTTGTGCTTCATTATATAGGTCCATAGTGTACGGTTTAGCTTTTTACAATAAATTCGTCCATATTCATTAAAACATTCATCATTATGGTAAGTGATGCCAATTCTAAATTATCTGATTTTACTAACTCATGAGCTTCATCTTTATGTACTTGATAATACGCCCTGGTATCTTCAAGTAGATTTGTTAAAACATTCAATTTATCAGGTGAAATTGTCTTACCCATCACTTTTGTATAAGCCATTTCAACTTTAAACTTATTGTCTCCATCAATAGCTTCAATTTGCCGTGCTAAATTCATAGCAGCTTCAAAATAAACCGGATCGTTTAGAGTTACCAATGCTTGAATAGGTGTATTGGTATTAATCCTTCTGGACAAACAAGTTTCTCTTTCTGAGGCATCAAAACTTATGAATGAAGGATATGGACTTGACCTTCTTAAGTACGTATACAAACCACGTCTATAGGCATCTTTGTTAGGACTGGTTTCCCACTTATCATCGCTGTATACCACTGTCCAAACACCTTCGGGCTGATAGGGCATTACACTTGGCCCATACATCTTATTGCTCAATAATCCGGAAACAGCCAATGCCTGATCCCTGATCTGTTCAGCAGACAACCTCACCCTTGAACTTCTTGCCAACCACTTGTTGTCCGGATCTATCTGCTTCGTCTTTGGAGTGATCACAGCGCTTTGCCTGTATGTTGCTGAAAGGACCATATTTCTAATTAATGTTTTCATGCTCCAATTCCACTCTTTAGAGAATCGCAAAGCCAGCCAATCTATTAATTCCGGATGTGTTGGTCTTTCTCCCAAGGTTCCAAAATCTTCTGAAGTAAGTACAATACCTTTTCCAAATAACTCTGCCCAAAAACGATTTACAATAACTCTTCCCGTAAGATAATTGTCTTCACTAACCAACCATTCAGCAAAATCCAGCCTGTTTTTAAATTGTTTGTTATTTACATTAAATAATTTGGGAATATCTGTTTGAACCGTATCTCCCGGCACCAACCAATTCCCTCTGTCGAATACCTGTGTCAACCTACCAAAATTCCCAGGTTTCTCTACCATTACGGGTGTTGAATACTTATATTGGGCATTTAGCAGGTTGTCAATGCTCTTATAGATTCCAAAGGTTTCTTCTTTCTTCTCAGATGGCAGCTTTTCAGAAAATAAAAACCCATCCAAAAAGCATAAATAATCTGTTGTTTGACTCGTGAACTCAAAATACAAATCAGCTGTTTTGGAATCTGTTTTTAATACAATGGGAACACTAACAAATTTATGCGTCTTATTTAATACCCTCTTACCTATTACCGCTCCATTAAGACTGTCTTTTTTCACTAACACGGTCCCTTTAGCATTAGTACGTTGCCTGTAATTGATATATATTCTATCGGCATTAGTTAAATCAACATTTTCAAGTTTTACATAAGCGTCATCATAGATTTCCATATAGTCCTGCCCGCTCCTATTATAATGAATGGTTTTGTACGATTCACTAAAATCCTCAGGACGTATTTTAGGTTCTTGTATACGGATAAAATTCTCCCATTTATTGGCTTCCGAAACCGATGATACTTTAGCGACCCATTTTTTAACGGCTTGAAGCTGCGTCAGATTTAAACTATCAAAATCCCTATATATAGGATACTCTGTAGGCACATCCCAATCGGCTGTATTATTAAAAAAGGCAAAAGAGGTATAATACTCCTCATGCCTTATGGGATCATAAGGATGGCTATGGCATTGTACACAACTCATGGTTGTTGATTGCCACACCTCCCAAGTTGTATTAACACGATCGATTACCGACGAAATTCTATACTCCTCATTATCTGTGCCTCCTTCTCCGTTATTCAAAGTATTTCTATGAAATGCAGTAGCTATATATTGTGCTTTTGTTGGGTTAGGTAACAAATCGCCTGCCAGTTGCTCAATAGTAAACTGATTGAAAGGCATATCTTTATTAAATGCATTAATTACCCAATCTCGATATTGCCATATTTCTCTGGCTCTGTCAGCTTCATAACCTTTAGAATCGGCATATCTGGCCAAATCCAACCACATAGTGGCCCAACGCTCCCCATACTGGGGAGATTGCAAAAGGGTATCTACTAGATTTTCATAGACTTTATCAGAAGGATCAGTGACAAAGGCATTAATCTGTTCCGGAGATGGGGGGATTCCAATTAGATCTAAATATACGCGGCGTACCAAATCACGTGCTTCCGCTTCTTCATTCGGAATCAAATCATGTGCTTCCATTTTGTTAAAAACAAAATAGTCTATTTCGTTAACACCCCAACCCGGATTATCCACAGCTACTTCCGATTCCTGTGGTTCTAAATAAGCCCAGTGTTCTTGCCATTCTGCTCCCTGTTCAATCCATTTGGTAAGTATGGTGATCTCTTCTTTACTTAAGGGTTCGCCTTCAAGAGGCATACGCATTTCCGGGTTCTTATGTATAACCCTTGCAATCATTTCACTCTTCTTAGGATGACCTGGTACTATCCCTATCTTATTATTAATGGTTTTTGCTAAGGCATTTTCTCTAAACACCAAACCAAATCCACCGGATTGCTTTACACCGCCATGGCAACTAATACAATTCTTATTTAATATGGGGCGTACCTGGGCATTGAAATCTATTCTTTCTTCTTTACAAGATGTGAATAGAAGAAAGCTAAAAAAGTAAAGGCTTATAATCCTGTAAAAACTCATATTCCTTTTTTCAAATAACTTATAATCATTTTTAAATGATGTTTAACCATTAGTCTAAATATCTCAAATTTTAATCCGTGTTGCAGAGTCTTCATATTATCTGACAAAGTATTGAACGTATTCATTATAACTTGTCCTTAATTAAAAGACGGTCATCAGCTCAACACAAATTAAAACTCCAAGGTTTAAATGTCTTAATTATAAAGAAACTCAATGGGGTGTGGATACACTTTTTTATAGGGGTAGATTTCATTTTCAATTAATTTTGTTGTTTAATTTACCTATCTACTCCTTTACAAATACTTGTCATCTATTTATATTAATGCCTTTTTTATTGCGATTTTTTAAATTGCTTTAATTAAATTTGACCTCTATTGCGAATTTAACAAAAAACATACGTCAAATTTAAGAAATACATATTTCAAATTAACAGTTGCACATGAAACCAGATGTATTTGAATCACCGGACTATTACAACTTAGATGAATTACTTACTGATGAGCATAAATTAGTACGTGATGCTGCCCGCAAATGGGTAAAACGGGAAGTCTCTCCTATTATAGAAGACTATGCACAAAAAGCAGAATTCCCGGAACAGCTTATTGGTGGCCTGGCAGAAATAGGAGCTTTTGGTCCGTATATCCCTATGGAATATGGCGGTGCGGGTTTAGATCAAATCTCTTATGGCCTGATCATGCAGGAGATTGAACGGGGAGATTCGGGGATTAGAAGTACGGCTTCCGTACAATCCTCTCTGGTTATGTACCCTATTTGGAAATACGGTACAGAAGCACAGCGCCAAAAGTATTTACCCAAACTGGCCAATGGCGAATGGATAGGTTGTTTTGGTTTAACCGAACCGGACCATGGCAGTAACCCCGGAGGTATGGTTACCCATTTTAAAGATGCAGGTGATCATTATGTACTAAACGGTGCTAAACTGTGGATCAGTAATGCACCTTTTGCGCAGATTGCTGTGGTTTGGGCTAAAAATGAAGAAGGCCGTATACATGGACTTATTGTAGAACGTGGTATGGAAGGCTTTTCTACCCCGGAGACCCATAATAAATGGTCCTTACGCGCTTCGGCAACGGGGGAACTCATTTTTGATAATGTCAAAGTGCCAAAAGAAAATGTATTACCTAATAAATCGGGATTAGGAGCACCATTAGGCTGTTTAGATTCTGCACGCTATGGTATTGCCTGGGGCGCTATTGGCGCTGCTATGGATTGCTATGATACGGCATTAAGATACAGCAAAGAACGTATGCAGTTTGGCAAACCCATAGGACAGTTTCAATTACAACAAAAAAAGTTAGCGGAGATGATTACTGAGATCACCAAAGCACAACTACTCACCTGGCGTTTAGGGGTATTACGTAATGACGGTAAAGCCACCTCAGCACAAATATCTATGGCAAAACGCAATAATGTGGATATGGCTATAAACATTGCCCGGGAAGCCCGGCAAATATTAGGCGGTATGGGTATTACCGGAGAATATTCTATCATGCGCCATATGATGAATTTAGAAAGTGTCATTACCTATGAAGGCACCCATGATATTCATTTGCTCATTACCGGTTTGGATATTACAGGGTTGAATGCTTTTAAGTGATTACCCCGGACAGCTTTCTTTATTACTAGCTTAATTCTGTTTTTCTAAATTAAGATTTTGTGGTCTTGGATAGGCCTTAATTTTTAAATTATTTTGTATGTCAATTTAGTTAAAGGTGTCCATAAAAAATAGATTAAAAAAAATGGCATAATACTTGAATGTAATGTCTTACAGCTATTAATTAATCTATAAACAATTTCCATGAAAAAAAGACTCCTTCTTTTCTTAATGACATTAATGGTATCGTTAGGAAATTCTCAAGTTTCACCAACCTTAAAAGCCAAAAATAAATTATTAGGTCTATCCTCATTAGAAATAAAGGTTGAGATTGTTGGTAATAGAGCCACAACAACCTATGATATGCTCTACTACAATCCTTCTAATCAGGTTTTAGAAGGAGAGTTATCATTTCCTTTAGGAGATGGTCATAATGTTTCCAGATTTGCATTAGATGTTAACGGTAAATTAAGAGAAGCCGTTGTGGTTGATAAAGAACTTGGTAGAATTGCTTTTGAACAGGTAGTTAGAAGAGGGGTTGACCCTGCCTTATTGCAAAAGGGAACAGGAAATAATTACAAAGCTAGAATCTATCCTATTCCTGCTAATGGTTATAAAAGGGTATTATTAGCTTATGAGCAAGATCTGATTATTAATACTGGAGAGCAATTTTTTGATTTGCCATTATATTTTAAGAAAGAGTTAGAGAATTTCAAGTTAGAAATAGTAGTTTTTGATCAAAAAGACAAACCTGTTATTGAGAAAGGAAAAATATCTGGGCTTGAATTTAAGGATTGGGAAAGAAACTATAGAACAAGTGTTTCTAAGAAAGGCTATACGCCTAACAAGAGTATCTTAATTAAGATTCCTATACCATTACAAAGTGAAAAACTAATTACCTATAATAGCTTCTTTTATTTTCATAAAGTATTATCCTCACAAAAAAAACTCAGATTAAAGCCAAAAAAAATAACAGTTTTTTGGGATGCATCTCTTTCAATGGAAGATAGAGACTTAAATAAAGAATTGAATTTATTAGAATCTTACTTTAATTATATAGGTGATGTATCTGTTGAGTACATCTCTTTTAGTAATACAATTCATAAAAGAAAAAATTTTAAGGTAGTAAATGGCAACTGGAAAGCATTAAGGAAGGAGTTATTAAGTATTACTTATGACGGAGGTACTGCATACAATATTATAGGGGATTTGGGCGGTGAATCAGATGTAAAACTTTTGTTTTCAGATGGAATTACTAGTTTGAGTAAAACTGAGTTGAATGTTGATAAACCATTATTTATCATAAATAGCCTAACTAAATCTAATTATTCTGTCTTAAATCATTTAGCGGAATCATCAAATGGTTCTTACATTAATATGAATACCCAATCAAATTCTGAAGCAGTTAAGAGTTTGAAATTTGAACCTTATAAGTTCTTGGGTTTCAGGTCAAATTCTAAAACCCTTCAAGTTTTTCCTAAAGGACCAATTAGTGTATCTAGTGACTTCTCCTTATCTGGGAAGAATGTAAAAAAGGGAGATAAAATTTTCCTTGAATTTGGTTATAATAATGAAGTTATAAAAACTATTCCAATTGTAATAAAAGATATAGAAAGGCAAAATAAAGCAGCAGAAAGGATTTGGGCTCAAAAAAAGTTAAATGATTTACAGATAGATTCTAGAGAGAATAAAGCAAAAATAATCAAATTAGGTGTTGATTATGGTTTGGTTACGGACTACACATCATTAATCATTTTGGAAGATGTGAGAGATTATATCACTTATAAAATAACACCGCCAAATGAGCTTTTGGAAGAGTACAACAAAATGTTAGTAGCTATAGAGTCTAGAAAAGCAGAGCGTCATGAAACTCTTAATTTATTAATGGAGACTCAATCTTCATCAAGAGCTAATGATCATATTGCTGAAGTAGATGAAATGGTAATAGAAAGACCAAGTAATTCTCAGTTAAATGGTTTTGTGTCATCTGATGATATAGATCTGGATGCAAGATATGAAGAGTCTAATAATATGGTTTTAAGGTATGGTGTGGTTGCCGAACAAGAAATTGTTGAAGTTGAAGAACTTGAAGTTAGTGAATCCCATTATGAAGAAGCTATTGCATTTTCAGTAATTGAAATATCACCAACATTTCCAGATTGTGAAGGTAACAACCAGGAGAAAAAAGAATGCTTCTCAAATAAAATGAGAGAACATGTCTCAAATAATTTTGATTTACAATTAGCTAATAGTTTGAGTCTATCAGGTCGTATAAGAATAAATACTATGTTCACTATAAATTCTGGTGGAGAAGTGGAAAATATTAGGGTAAGGTCACCTCATCAAAGACTAGAGAGAGAAACAAGAAGGGTTCTTGAACTTTTGCCTACAATGATTCCAGGTAAGCAAAGGGGAAGGAATATTAGTGTGAATTATTCTCTTCCAATCATGTTTATTATAGGGGATGATGAAAGTGATATAGATGTTCAATTGTCAGAAACAGTTTTTAATTTAAAAAAGTATACAGGTAAGTTAGTAGTAAATGAGCGATTGGTTACAACAGATTATTTAGATGCTTTAAAAGAAGTGAAAAACAGAGAAGAAGCATATAATCTTTATCTAAAGCAAAGAAAAGAATATTTAAAAGTGCCAGCTTATTATATAGATGTTTCAAACTATTTCAGACAAACTTTTAATGATCATATTTATTCATCAAGAATTTTATCCAATATAGCGGAAACTGATTTTGACGATTATGAATTATTAAAGGCTTTTGGGTACCAATTACAATCCAATGGTTTAGATCATTTAGCATTATTTGTTTTTAAAAGAGTTTTAGAGCTAAGACCAGAAGATACACAATCTTATAGAGACCTGGGGTTAGCTTATGAAAATGTAGGTAAATGCCAGAGAGCTTTAGATCTGTATAATAGTATTATTACTGGGGGAATATATGAAAATAATCACAGAAGGAATTTTAAAGGGATAACGCAAATTGCTAAAAATGAAATTAAATACCTTATACAGAATTATAAGGATGACTTAGACTTAAGTAAAGTTGATAAAGAATTTTTGAATGGGATTGATTTTGATATAAGGATCGTTGTGGATTGGAATCATAATGATACTGACATTGACCTACATATTATTGATCCTAATTTAGAAGAATGTTATTATGAACATACTAAAACCAGAATAGGAGGAAGAATTTCTCCTGATATGACTCAAGGATTTGGTCCAGAGGAGTTTGTTTTAAATAAAGCCATAAAAGGAAATTACTTTATTAAAATTAAGTATTATGGAGATAGATATCAAAAGGAGGAAAACCCAACATTTATGAAAGTGACTATGTTTAAGTATTATGGAAGTAAGAAAGAAATCAAAGAGACAAAAATAATTAGGCTTACTAAACGGGATGACCAAGAGATTATTGCTAAATTAAGCTTCTAAGTTTAGTGGGATGAAAATATTTATTAGAAATTATAGCTTATTTCTTGTAGTATATCTTTGTGTGTTTTTCACATATGGTCAGAAGTCGAATAAAACCAATATTGTTGACTTTTATGATGTTTATTTGGAAGATGGGCTTCTCTATAGAAGTGATAGTAAAAAATTGTATACGGGATTAGTCCACAGAACTCGCAAGAATGGGGACATAATTCAAGAAGATTATGTTAAAAAAGGAATAATCCATTCCACAATAATGTATTATAGAAGACAGGAAGGAAAGCCTTATGCAAAGTATGTATATAACAAAGATAATCCAAATGCCCTAAGTCAAGTTATAAGATATCGTTTGGAAGGTGATGTTTATGAAATAGTTTATTACGATTATGATGGCAGAAAAATTTTGGAAGAAGATTATGAAGATGGTAGAATAATTTACAGTTGTGAATTAAATGGTAGAAAGCGTCATGGTAAGGAGTTTTGTGTTAGCAAGGAATGTGATACAGCAATAAACTATTTTAATAATGGTAGGAGAGTCAAGAATTAAATTGTTTAAAAAAGAGATATTTCATGGGTTTTTACAGGTGATTTTTTCAGCCTATTGGTTCTATCATTATGGAATATTATACTACTATTATGATTATACTGATTTATTCTTTTACTTTATGTATCCAACTTGGATGCTTATTATATACTTGTTGTTATCCTTTTGGGGTATCTGTATTGGTTTGCAAGTAATTTTTGGCAAAAGAACTGTTAGAAGTGGATATTTCAGAATACTTGCCTTATTTGTTATTGGATTGGTTTTAGAAAATATTTTTCACCCATTAATTTCATCTTAAAAAGGGAGGATTTCATTAATTTAAAAGGTACACTCCTATCCGATGAATTCAAATTATTGTTTAAAACATTGACAAACAACATTATGCAACAAAAGCAATTTAACTCGTCCAAACCATAAACACAAAAACACCCCCTCTATTTAGATTATCCGCTGTCTTAAAAAACTATTCTATGTATTTCATTCTCTATGCTTAAAACCGACTTACCTGACTACATCGTTTGCGTATAAAATAAAGGGCTAACATGACTTTTGACAGCTTTTTTAAAGCACTCCAAAACTAACTTTGTTATCATATAAACAGTTAGCAAAGTTAGAACTCATGGAAACATTAAGAAAAGACGTTGTTCAGGCTATCAACTTAAAATTAGCATCAATTGGACAACCTACCTTTAAAGACAAAGACAACAGCACTGAAAAATTTTGTGATCCAAAGTTTGAAGTATTAACTAAGGGATTAATAAAGGGGATTCAAGAGAAGTCCAGGCTTCTGGCCAATCACCATTCACCTGCTGACTCCAGAATACAAAACTTCATCAATGCCTATTTAAAGGATGTACCTTTTAACAAGCCGTATGTCTTACCAAATGACACCCTTATTTTATCAAAAAAAGGACAAGCCAGGGAAGCCAGCTTACCACCAGACGGCAACTCCTTTAAAAGTGATCTGGTAACTTCAAAACGACTAAAACAAGGTATTTTAAATAATCCCTTACACGATAAAAGAACCACCAAAGGCACCTTTCATATAGTAGAAGGGGATTTACCGGTGCCCCTGGATAAAAAAGAAGTCCCAAAAATAGTATTTGCACATTTTTTAAATGCCGCGTTTAATCCGCCAGACCATTTAAAAGCCTTACCATTTACGTCTCAGCAGGACGAGCAGGCTAAGGTCATGGTTTCTATGTTATTGAGGCCTACCGTTTGTCCGGAAGTCCAAGGCGTTATTAAAGAGAAATCTTTAGAAGTACGCTTTTTTGTACCGGGAAACCTGGTGAGCAATTTAGATTTTGTTGAAAATATCTTTGGCAATGCCGGAAATCCTAACCTGGCGCATAATGATGCTGCTCTGGATCCTGAACACTGGACCGGCCATACCGGATGTATTGTACTGGCACCTCAGCTAAAAACTTTAAAAAAGAAAGCTGTAGGGCTTCCTCATTATGACGAGGCCACAGAACGTCAAAGAAAAGACGATATGTGCTGGAAAGATGAGAACGAACTTTATAATGACGGTAGTGCTTTTAAAATTACCTGTAGAGATGAACGCGGTGTGGTAGTCACCCTGATTGCCGATAACTATTATGGCTATTCCAAAAAGGAAATTAAAACCCAGATCAGTTATTCTGCTAACCTATATGGTTTGTTGGAAGAAGAGCATGCCGGTGGTGCTATAGCCTATGCCAGACGTATCATGGGCGATACCGTAAATGGTATGGACTATTCTGAAGTGTACGGGCTTGACCATAGTTTTGAAGAGGTTAAAACCTTATTGGCTGACCGGATTACCGTTATGCCGGAGAATTATGCTATAGATAAAGCCTACCCCAATGTGGTTTATATTCCGGAATCGGCATACTTCAATATTAACAGCAATAACATTACATGGACCTATAATGGCAAAGATCAGAAGTTAACCTTATCGCCATTTAAAACCTATATACACCCAACCGGGAATAAATTGAAGCTTGAAAAGCATAAATCCATTAATTTATGGCGCATTGTAGAAACCTTCCCTGAAGGTATCTTTTGCCATAAACCCTGTACGGTATCCGGTGGTGGTAAGTCAGAGATCTCAAAATCTATGCAAAATGCCATTACCTACAGTACCTTCAACCTTCATGATATAGAAGCGGATTTCAAAAAAGCCGATGAGATCATTGAGTTTGATTATTCTACACGTTGGAAAATAAAAGATCCCAACAGGCCTAAATCCAGATCTTTTTTAAGTGAAAAAAGAACTTTAGGATCGGTTGTAAAATTGTTGACCCCTTCCGAAGAAAACTCGGATGAGTTCAACGCATTTTTAAGGAATATTCCGGTTCATGTACGTTCGTTGGTGCTTTTTGTAAAACGTTTATTCAGACAAGCTCATGGGGCTAACTTAAACTGGAAGGACATGATGTCTGTTGAGATTATCAATGGTGTTAAAGGTACCGGCTTAAGGTATAATAACAACCCGGTAGTAGGTAGTTATGTCCGTATTGGATTCAATCAAAAAGGCAACTGGATGCTTAATAAGTTGCGCTCAGATTTTTCAGCCAGTGAAAAGATCCAAACTGAAGATGATATATCGGCTTCAGTAACACTTCCCAGAGAACAACTTAAAGATTTAAATCCGGAGTATAACAATTCCAGTGTAAAGATATTAACCAACTGCGAAGCGCATTTATTTCAAAGACCAGACGAAGCTATTGTAAGAGGTTATGATAAAGGTGCAGAATTAGATATCATTTCAGAAGGCCGGTTCTTAACAAATTATGAAATGTTAACTAAAGAAGATGCTATTGCCATATATGAAGACACTATTAATTTTGATAAGTATACCCAGCCGGTTAAAGACTTTATACTTGAAATTATTAATAGTGATAATGACGATGAGCAGTTTGTATTACCATCGCACCCAAGAATTATTGAAGATGGTTTACCGACTAAAAACCCACGCTATCTGGAACCCAATAGGTTTTATAATGAAACCGAAGCGTCCTATATCTCTGATATTGGTGTACGTTTACGCCGAAAAATGAAACCTGAAGACCCCGTAGTTCATGTGGTGAATGCTGTACTGCCCGGTAGAAGAAATAACCCGATAGACAGAGAGGCTGGTATCAGGCCATTAGCGGTTTACAATCCAATACACTACCAGGAAGCTCCTGAATTGTTTATGGATTTTGTATGTAGCCTAACAGGGAAATCGCCCTCTACAACCGGAGCAGGATCTGAAGGCGCACTGACCAAAGCACCATTTAACATGTTAACACCAACAACAGATCTAAACAATGCTTTGCTATCACATATCTTAACAGAGTCTAACGGCTTTAGTACCGCAGCCGGTTATGTTGGATCCGAAAATAAGATAGATCATGATGTTAGTTTATTAATCCCTGAGATCTGGGCCAGAATGACCCCGGAAGACAGAAATCCGAAAAACCTGATAGCTAATGGGTCTTTAGAAAAGCTTGAGGATTTTGAATACAAGGGCCAGAAGGTCTTAGCCAGTCGTTTAGGGTATAGAATTACCAAAACATTCTCCTTATTATGCTTAAACCGTTTGTTTGATGAACCTACAGCAGTATTTAGTGAACGCATGCTAAAACCGGAGTTACAAAGTTTAGAGGATTATGTTGACGGTATCAATAATATAGTTGAGGCACAACAAAAAGTAGCCCTTAATTATTTTGAAGACGGCAGTGTAGAATCAGCTATTCCCCCTTTAAAAATATTATTACATATCATGGCGTATGGAAACTATGAAGGTAAAGCTATCAGCGATCCTGAATTGCGCAAATATTTTGACAGGGGCTATGTACTAAATAGTGATTGGTATAAAGAACGTCTGAAACTGAAACAACAAAAAGATATCAGGTTCTACAAATCTCAAATAGACTATTTAGAAGCCTTTATAGAGCATCCTAATAATGATATTTTAGTTGAAGACATGAACATAAAGGACCGTTTACATTCAACTAAGGCATTGTACAACAATGTAAAATCTCCGGATTATTTAAACCAATTAGTTGGTACCATTGGAGCAGACCCTTTATTTAAGAACGCGTATTAACTTCAATTTAAAACAATAGAAGTTAAATAAAAAGCTGGATTGATTAATCCAGCTTTTTATTTCTATTTAGTATCTCATCCTATAAATAGCGCAACACAAATTAAATTTTTGGTTGGAGAAAAAGTCCGGCAAAAATATTTTACCAAGTACTCCATGAAAAATTGATTAATCCATTCACCTTTTATTATTACTTTAGTTGAAAGTAATGTTATGTTTTCATCTAGGAAAAGATTAGATAAAGCTTATAAAAATGCAAAAGTCATTGATTTTGATGACGATAGCAAGTTTATTCTATTTAGTGATTGCCATAGAGGCGATAATAGTTTTGCTGATGATTTTGCCAATAACCGAAACATTTACTTTCATGCCCTAAAGCATTATTATGCTGAAGGCTTCCAGTACTGTGAACTTGGTGATGGTGACGAGCTTTGGGAAAACCTGTCCTTTAACGCCATATTCAATGCGCATAAGAACGTCTATATGCTTATGAAATTATTTCACAAAGCAAATAGATTACATATGATTTGGGGCAATCACGATATGGTATACAGAGATCCTGATTATGTAAAAAAGCACTTAAGTACTTTTTTTGATCCTAAAACGGGCGAAAATATTGAACTCTTTGGAAACATTAGCTACCATGAGGGCATTGTTTTAAAACACTGTATGAATGGGCAAGAATTATTTTTAACCCATGGGCATCAGGCAGATTGGTGGAACTTTTTGTTTTGGAAATGGAGTCGGTTTATGGTTCGCATCCTTTGGAAACCGCTAAATGTTATGGGCATTGCAGACCCTACCAGTCCTGCGAAAAACTATAAAGAACTCATAAAGGTAGAGCGAAGGACAAAAAAATGGATAGCAGACAACAATAACCTGCTCACTATAATGGGGCATACCCACAGGCCACGTTTTCCGGAACCGGGAGATATTGCTTTTTTTAATGATGGTAGCTGTGTACATCCCAGAAGTATTACTGGTATAGAAATTGAAAACGGTGCCATTTCATTAATCAAGTGGCATATTGCGACTAAGGATGACGGCACACTTCAAATTGTGAGAACCTTGTTAGAAGGCCCTACTAAGTTACAGGATTATCAAACCACCTAAATACAGGTACAAAAGGTATGGTAAACACACTCCAAAAACGTTATGAAGGCTTCCTAAAAACACCTTTTCTATGGAAAAAAGATGTGGTTTTTAGTTTGAATCAGTATGAAACCACACCAACACCCCACAACATAAATATTTCAGTAAATCCTAAACTAAGATTAGGCAAATATGTTGAACAATTGGTTTCCTTTGAATTACGTCAACAAGAAAATATTTCAATAATAGCTGAGAACATCCAGATTCAACAGGAAAAAACAACATTAGGGGAACTGGATTGTTTGCTTTTAAAAAACACTACCCCCATACATTTAGAGATTATCTATAAATTCTACCTGTATGATACTTCGATTGGAAGTACTGAAACTGAACATTTTATTGGCCCAAACAGAAAGGATGCTTTAATTGAAAAATTATTAAAACTCAAAGACAAACAGTTACCGCTTCTTTACTCCAGTTCATGTCGTTCATATTTAGAAACCTTTGGTTTAAAGGCTGAAAACATTGCTCAACAAGTGTATTTTAAAGCGCAGTTATTTGTGCCTTATACGAATCAAAATATTCAACTTAAAATATTGAATAATGATTGTGTAATGGGATTTTACATTACTAAAAAAGAACTGGATAACTTTACTGACTGTAAGTTTTATACGCCAATTAAAAAAGATTGGTTAGTACTACCTCATACCAATGTAAACTGGTTAACATTTAATGATTTTAAAGTACTTTCTAAAGACTATGTTGAGCAGAATTTTTCAACATTATTTTGGGTAAAGTTAAAAAATGGCATCATCAAAAAAGCATTTTTTGTTTGGTGGTAGTGATCTTAATTAAAATTTTATTAGGGGAAAAACACTTTATCTGCGTCTATATTAATGCAGACTGGTCTTTTCATCAAATTAAAAGCACCTAAAAGCAATACTTTTGTACTGTGAATCACAAACTTAAAAACATTTTATATACATGCTTGTTAGGAACCATATTCCTAACAAATGTTATTAACTTTCACTTTATCACTCATCTGTTAGAAAGTGATGAGCACAGCTATATAGAATGTGATTACTGTACACTTTTTGCCCAGCAAGAGCACAACCTTGATACCTCTTTACCGTCTTTTGATGTAACACCCCAAAATACGATAATACATACTCTTGATAAGAGTTATACTGCTTTATCACAAAGCGTTAAAAAAACAATCATTACTGATTATTTTTTTAACAAGCCCCCTCCCGCTCAATTCAGCATTTAGAAATTTTCAAAACACGCTTTATAAATAATGATCTCAGTATTGGTTTAACAGTATGGGATTGATCTATTTATAAACCTCCATTAATACATATAATTTATCAACTATGATTGTAACAAATAATCTTACAAAAAAATACGGTGATTTTACCGCTTTAAACAACCTGAACCTCAACATAAAATCCGGTGAAATATACTGCTTATTAGGCGCCAATGGTGCCGGAAAAAGTACAACTATTAATTTATTACTCAATTTTATTCAGCCAACTTCGGGAACTGCTTTAATAAACAACATAAATGTTATAAAACAACCCTTAGAAACAAAAAAGTACCTGGCATACATTCCTGAAAATCTCATGCTATATCCTACATTGACGGCATTAGAGAACCTTGATTATTTTTCAGGAATTGCTGGCAAAACATTAGATAAAAATGCTATGGAAACATTTTTACAGGAGGCAGGGCTTCAGCAAGATGCTTTCAATAAAAAAATTAAAGCGTTCTCTAAAGGAATGCGGCAAAAGGTTGGGATTGCTATTGCCCTGGCTAAAGATGCCAAACTATTATTATTAGATGAACCTACTTCCGGGCTGGACCCAAAAGCCAGTAACGAATTTGGAGCACTCTTAAAAAATTTAAAACAAAAAGGTGTCGCTATTCTAATGGCTACACATGATATATTCAGAGCCAAAGAGATTGCCACCCATATTGGGATCATGAAAAACGGGGTTATACAGCACCAGTTTGAGGCCAATCAGTTATCACTTGCCGAGTTAGAAAAGCATTACCTGGAAACTATGAACTATTAAACTTATTCTTATGATACGAAAAACTATTATAAAAGAATTAAAAGAAATCTTTAGAGACGGAAGGTTCAAGTTTTCTGCACTTTTGGTTATTGTTCTGATTAGTGTAGCTATTGTGATTGGAAGTAGCCAGTATAAAAGCACTAGCAAACAATACGACATATCTCAAAACTCAGAACGTGAGGTTTGGGATAATCAAGGCGAAAAAAACCCACATTCTGCTGCTCATTTTGGCACCTATGTATTTAAACCTAAAAATGCATTAGCCTTATTAGATCAGGGCGTTGACAAATTTGAGGGGATCTCTATTTTTCTGGAAGCCCATTCAAGAAATGAAGCACAATACTCTGCTGCCGGAGACCAAACGGAATTATCCAGATTTGGTGAATTATCTCCTGAATTTATATTACTATTTGTTATTCCGCTACTTATCATCATTATAGGTTACAACAGTTTTACCAAAGAAAAAGAAGGGGGTACAGATGTATTACTAAAAAGCCAGGGTATTTCTAACCTGAAGCTTACTATTGCAAAACTCATTGCCGTTTATAGTCCGGTATTTATTATTTGCACTGCCTTATTTTTAACTGCAGGCATTATTTTATCCTCCCTTGCAAATTATGGGTCCTTTAGTTGGAGTAAACTTTTATCACTCTATACAACGTATTTGCTCTATTATTTAGTTTTCACTCAAATAGTCCTGTTAATTTCTGCTTTAGCAAAACGCTCAGGTATAGCTTTAGTTAGCGCATTATCCTTTTGGATTTTAAGTTGTTTTATAGCCCCTAAAGTTGCCGCTAATATCGCTGAGGTAAAATACCCTTATCCTACTAAACAGGAGTTTACCAACAATTTAGAAGACGCAAAAAAAGGAGGCCTGAGCGGGCACAACCCATGGAGTAAAGAAGCTAAAGACCTGGAAGATAAACTTTTAAAAGAACACAATGTCAATCATATTTCTGAACTGCCCTTTAATTTTAGCGGTTATATTATGCAAAAAGGCGAAGAGCATGAAGCCGAAGTTTATTTCAAAGCTTATAGTAAACTAAAAGAACAGTTTTCCAATCAGACAAACACCTATAAAACAATGGCATTTATTTCGCCATTTCTTCCCACCAGATTTTTATCTATGGGAATTGCAGGTACAGATTATGAAAGCCATATGAGTTTTGCCGAAGCTGCTGAAGATTATAGAATTCAAACTCAAAAGTTTTTGAATGATAATAATATGAACAATTCCAAATATGGTGAAAGAGGCTATAAAGCGGATGCCGATTTTTGGAAAACCTTGCCAAAGTTCAGTTATGCTTCCTCTTCATTAGATGCTATTCTACAGCTTCAAAAAACCAATATTGTTGCATTGATGTTATGGACATTAATATCCGCCTTACTCCTATTTATATCAACTAAAAAAATATAATATGTTTTCATATAATTTCACATACGAACTAAAATTACTCATTAGAAACAGGTGGTTACCCATTCTATCATTGTTATTACTTATTTCATTTGCTTTTGCAACATATAATGGCAATTACAGAACCCAAAAGCGCATCAAACAAATAGCGTCAATTGAAGCAAAAGTATTAGAAAGTGATGCTAACATGCTTAAGCTTTTAGATTCTGTAGAAAAAGGCATGGAGGTTAAGACCAGTTCCAGAAGAATCCCAAATACGCCTATGGCTGTTGGCTATCAGCACCCCAGGGCTGTGACCATGCATCCTAATGGCATGAGTGCTATTGCTATTGGGCAAAGTGATATTTTTAGTGATGCCATTATGCCTGTAACAATTGATGATGATTTTGGTATTGATTTTACAGAAATGACAAGCTCTGTACAATTACTATTTGGAAGTTTTGACCTAACATTTGTTATCATTTATCTGTTACCTCTGTTAATTATTGCTTTTTCATACAATATCCTTTCTGCAGAAAAAGAACGTGGAGCCCTTCGTTTGTTAGCATCGCAGCCGGTTTCTATCTATAAGTGGATATTTCAAAAAATGGTTCTTCGCTTTTTTTGGTTAAGTATCATTACCATTATAGCATTGATACTCTCATTTGTAATTAGTGGTATCAGCATATTTCAAACGCAATTTATTTGGCTTATTGGCCTCACGCTAGTCTATTCGCTATTTTGGTTTTCGCTGTCTTTTCTAATTAATCTTACCGGTAGTTCTTCGGCAAAAAGTGCAGCATATTTAATAGGGTTATGGGTGTTTTTTGTCTTATTGGTGCCATCGGCCATAAGTCAAATTGCACATAACATTTACCCTACACCTTCAAGAAACAAAATGGTGAATACGATAAGAACCTTAAAAGTTGATGTTTCTAAAAAACAAGATAAAGTACTGGATCATTACTTAAGGGACCATCCTGAGTTAGTTACAGAAAAGGGCAATGAGAATTATAGCTTCTGGCATAAGTACATGGCTAGTATGGATATGGTAGAACAGGAAATAAATCCTTTATTTTCTTTATATGACGAACAGCTTAAAGGGCAACAAGCTTATGTTAACAAATGGATATGGTTATCGCCTTCGTTAGTCATCAACAAAGAAATGAATCGTATTTCAGGAAACTCAACTACCGATTATCAGAATTTTAAAACTCAGGCTTTGGCGTTTTCCAAACACTGGAGAAATCATTTGATCTTTATGCTGTATAGTCAACAACCTTTTACCACAAAAGATTATGACACTTTGCCTAAATTCACTTACAAGCCATTAGAGCTAAATGGTATTGGTAAGCATCTTGCAATAGAATTTATATGCTGTATTCTTATTGGTATTTCTGGCGTATACCTGTTTAAAAAACGATTACAACAGGGAGTAGCTATTTTAAATAATTAGAATTAGCTTATAAATTAATTCACCATTGTTGATTTTACTCAACAATGGTGAATTTAATTTTTTTTGGTTTGATAATACCGCTCTATTAAACCTGGTTACAGTTTACGCTTTAGGTAATCTTTCATCTACCATTTTTAAAGGCATACCCTCCATCAAATCAAAAATATCAATAATGCTTCTAAATGTATCTTCTTCTTCTGATTGTTCGGTAATAAACCACTGTAAAAATACTTCAGTTATAAAATCATCTTCTTTTCTTGCTGCTTTAAAAATTTTAAAGATAGATTTCGTTACGCTTATTTCTTGTTCCAGTCCCATTTCATAAATAGCTCTTAAGCTTTCAAAATCGTTATTTACATTTTTAACATCAGGAGATATGGCTGCACCACCATTATCGTTTATAAATGTAAATATTTTCATAGCATGTTCTCTCTCTTCTTCAGCTTGTTTATAGAAAAAAGCTTTACTATTTAATAGTTCACGCTGGTCACACCAGGATGCCATAGCTAAATATGAAGCAGAAGCTGTCATTTCCATTTCAATCTGATTATTCAATAAATCCATCACTTCCGGATGAATTGCCATCTGTTTTCTTACTATCGTATTCATAACTTATGCTTTTTAACAAAGTTACATTAAAATGAAGTTGAAAAAACCGCTAGAAGGAATTTAAAAAAAGTCTAAATAAATATTAGGGTTTAGGCCGAAACTGTGTTGAAATCCTGAAAAAAGGAGGCGATTTCTTCCTTAAGCTTAAGTAATTGTGGAATATCTAAATAAATTAAGTGCTGTCTGTCTGCTACAAAAAGTAAAACAAAATTATGACTGTTTAAAATCTCACTAAGGGCATTGTAAGTTGTTAACCCATTTATTTTACGCCGTAACTCCAGCATTTGAGGAAAATTCAACTCCACCGCTTTATTTGGGGCAATTAAAACATATTTACAAAACGTAGACTGTTTAATTTGATAGCTATATTGTATATCACCTTCGTATTTCACGATGTAAATATAATTTTTATTTATTCTAAATAAAAATTAACTTTCTGGTGCCAGTTCTACTTCAAGGCCTTCCATTTCTGGAGTAATTTGAATTTGACATCCCAAGCGACTATTATCCTGTACATCAAACGCTTCAGATAGCATAGCCTCTTCATCATCACTCTTTTCAGGCAATTCTGTTTCACTCAATACATAACATTGGCAAGACGCACACATAGCCATTCCTCCACATACGCCAATAGTTCCCTCAGGAGCAAGTTCATAAGATCTTACCACTTCCATTAAGTTCATAGCCATATCTGTTGGTGCTACAATGTCATGTGTTACACCATCTCTGTCTGTTATTTTGATATTTACGTCTTCCATTTTGTTTTTCCGGTTACGCTAAAGGCGTGTCATAATTCGTGCCACAAATTTAATGTAACCGTATTTATTTTTATAAAATTTATTAGCTAATTTAAAACGAACCTATAAAAAATATGGAATCTTTAAAATTCTATATTTTTTAGATTCCCTTTTTCAACGGAATGTAGTTTTGATTAAAACTTTGATATCAGGCAGTTTCCTGAACTTCTATATTAATAACCTGTTCTATTTGTGGTGCATACTTTTTAATAGTCATTTCAACTCCTGACCTTAGTGTCATTTGATTGACACTACACCCAACACAAGCCCCTTTTAACTGAACCTTTACCAGTGTATCGTTTTTTTCAATACCTAATAATGAAATGTCTCCGCCATCACTTTGTAAAAATGGACGAATTTCATCAAGGGCTTTAAGAACATTAGTTTTTATTTCTTCAGATGTCATAACTTATTTTTTAACTGCTGAACAACCTGCCATAGTTGTAATTTTAATAGCTTCGGTTGGTGGTAAATCATCATTTCGTTTTACAACTTCCTGTACAACATTTTGAGTCAACTTCTCAAAAGCTTGCTCTAAAGGAGTTGCTGTTTGTAAAGCTGCCGGGCGCCCCACATCTCCTGCTTCTCTTATGCTTTGCACCAAAGGCAACTCTCCCAAAAATGGTACTTTTAAATCCTGGGCTAAATTTTTAGCACCCTCTTGACCAAATATAAAATATTTGTTTTCAGGTAATTCTGCCGGTGTAAAATACGCCATATTTTCTATTATACCTAAAACCGGTACGCTGATACTTTCTTGTTGAAACATAGCTACACCTTTTTTAGCATCTGCTAAAGCCACATTTTGCGGTGTACTTACTACCACAGCTCCTGTTATAGGCAATGATTGCATAATACTTAAATGAATATCTCCT
Organism: Alterotamlana spongicola; assembly: GCF_035818475.1. Classification (NCBI taxonomy): domain Bacteria; kingdom Pseudomonadati; phylum Bacteroidota; class Flavobacteriia; order Flavobacteriales; family Flavobacteriaceae; genus Alterotamlana; species Alterotamlana spongicola. Next base: position 1,445,115 of record NZ_JAYMGV010000001.1, on the reverse strand, counting down.
GTTCCCGGAGGCAGGTCTAACAGTAAGAAGTCCAACTCCCCCCAATGTGCATCAAATATCATTTGGTTTAATGCCTTTGCTGCCATAGGGCCTCTCCAAACAACAGCCTGATTAGGTTGCGTAAAAAACCCTATAGATAACACTTTTACGCCGTAATTTTCTATAGGTTTCATTTTTGATTTTCCATCAATAGTAACAGCTAAAGGTTTCTCTGCCACAACATCAAACATAATAGGAATAGACGGCCCATAAATATCAGCATCTAAAACACCTACTTTAAATCCCATTTTAGCCAAAGTTACTGCCAAATTTGCGGTTACCGTAGACTTTCCTACACCTCCCTTTCCGGACGCTATAGCTATAATATTTTGAATACCGGGAATAGGCTTCCCTTTTATCACATTTGCTTTTGGTTTTTCAGGAGCCTCAACCTTAACATTTACGGTAATTTTTGCCTTTTCATAAACCTTTTCATGAATGGTTTTCAAAATATCAACCTCAGTGCGCTTTTTAGCCTGTAAGCTTGGATTTTTTATTGTGATATCAACAATAACCTCGTCTCCAAAAGTAATTACATTTTTTACTGCACCACTTTCCACCATATTTTGCCCTTCTCCCGGAACCGTAATATTTTCTAAAGCCTTTAATATATCTTGCTTGCTAAGTTTCATTTCTTTTATTAAGAATCATTCTAAGGGCAAAGATAATCATTAAAGCCAGAAGATAGAAGCTTGTTGTTAGAAGTTTTATTTATGTGGTTATTGGGTTTGGTTATGGCTTCAGGTATCCTAATTATTAGTGAATTTTTAAAAAACTAGGACATCTTTATATGCTTTATATCTTAAATAAGGTTCAGAACATAAATTCTGAATGACCATTACAATTCCTTAGATGGATCCCAAAACACTTTATCCAGGTCCTGAACTTGGTTTTCTATAACTTTTTGCCCCTCATTCTCTAAAAGCTGCTGCATGAGATTTGTACCCTCAAAATGATGTTTCCCGGTTAACAGCCCTTTCCTATTCACTACTCTATGGGCAGGTACATCTTTACCTACAGAGCCATTCATAGCATAACCAACCATTCTTGCACTTCTTACGGCTCCTAAATATTTTGCGATAGCGCCATAGCTGGTCACTCTACCATAAGGGATTTGCTTTGCTACCTCATAAACCTTATCGAAAAAATTCAGTGTTTCCGGCTTCATACTAAAATTCTTGAATAATATTAATTAGAGTCACTATAGAAATAACACCTGTTATCCCTCCAATAATACGGTTCATATTTCTCTGTGAAGTAAATGTCTTACTCTTTATTTTATCAAAAAAGAAGATATACATATAAAGCATAACAAAGGTTCCCATTACCGCACCTGCCACATAAGAAATGATATCAATTCTCTTAAAACTCATCCAACCAAAAGAAGCCAAAGTAATGGTCATATAAGCCTGGTAAGGAATGGGGAATACATTCAAAGCAGACATAAATATACCTTGAAAAAACCGACTGTGTTTGCTTTTTACTTTAGGCTCAATATGCTGTTTTGGCGTTGCTTTGGCTAAAAACAAAAAATAAATGGTTATTAAAATAAATATAACCAAAGCCACTCTACGAAGTACGTCAATGACCTCCGGATGCTTACTTAAATAGCTTGCAAAAATAGTTGCTAAATAGGTTTGAACTAAAACTATAACGCATGCCCCTACAGAAAACATAACACCCCTAACATGGCCTTCTTTCAAGCTGATTTTTGCGGCTGTCATATTTAATAAACCCGGAGGAACTACACCAATAAGCGCAAAAAACAATCCCAATAAAAAGATAAACGTGATGTCCACTATTATTTAATTTTAAACCGAATATACGTAATTGCTTTGTTTTGTTCCAGATATTGAGACTCATAATAGGTTTGTATACTTGTAACCTCCTCTGGACTGCCCTCTTGTTTATACACATTATGATTTGCATAAAGTACTTCATGCCCTGCTCCATGCAACAAACCTAAAGTATATCCATGCATAAACTCGCTATCTGTTTTCAGGTTTACAACACCGTCCGGTTTTAAAACTTGTTTGTAACGCTTTAAAAACTCTTCATTGGTCATACGGTGTTTAGTGCGTTTATATTTTATTTGCGGATCCGGAAATGTAATCCAAATTTCATCAACCTCATGTTCTGCAAAAGCATAATCAATGAGTTCTATTTGTGTACGAAGGAACGCTACATTAGGAATACTTTCTTCAATAGCTGTTTTTGCACCTCGCCAAAATCGGGCGCCTTTTATATCTATTCCTATAAAATTCTTATTAGGATATTTTCTTGCCATGGCTACCGAATACTCACCTTTACCACAGCCTAATTCTAACACTATAGGATTATCATTTTTAAAAACTTCGTTCCCCCACTGTCCTTTTAAACTGAAAACTGATTTCACCAATTCATCCCTGGTAGGCTGAATGACATTCTTAAAGGTTTCATTTTCTTTAAATCTTCTGAGTTTGTTTTTACTTCCCAAGGCTTAATTCCTGTTTCTTATTACTGTTTTTACTCACTTTGTCTTTTTCTAAAATTAAAAACAAAATAAACTTAATTGATATCATTAACGATTTAACAATTAATTATTACTTTTAATAGATTTGGTAAAATTAAGGAAATATACATGAGTATATGTGTTCTTATCTTTGATTTTATTTACAACTTGTACAAGGGTTTAAGTCATAGCTAAAACGCCTCTCAAAAGTAACTTACAAAATCTTTGTATTTGTTTTAAAAATAAATTGCTAATCCCTTTAGGTAGGTTACTGGAGATATGTCACATAACGTAAAAATGAAAAAACGAATTTTAGTCGCACCTTTAAATTGGGGATTAGGGCATTCAACCCGATGTATTCCAATTATAAAGGCCCTTATCAACAACGACTTTACCCCAATCATTGCTAGTGATGGTGCAGCTTTAGCTTTGTTACGCAAAGAATTCCCAAATCTTTCGTCCATTCAATTACCATCATACAATATAACCTATGCAAAAAACGGCAAGCTGTTTAAGTTAAAGCTTCTTAAAGATTCGCCTAAGCTTATAAATGCCATAAAGAAAGAAAAAAAAGCCATCTCAAAGATCCTTGATCAAAATGATATAGCCGGTATTATTTCTGATAATCGCTTAGGTGTACACAACAAAAAAATACCCTCTGTTTTTATAACACACCAATTAAATGTTTTAAGCGGCAGCACATCATGGTTAAGTACAAAAATGCATCAAAAATTTATAAAAAAATTTGATGTATGTTGGGTCCCTGATATTGAAGGCGAGCCTAATTTAAGTGGGAAACTAGGGCATACAAGCTCTTTTGATATTCCTATAAAATACATTGGCCCGTTGAGCAGGTTTACCTTTAAACACTGTGAAATTAAAAACAATTTAATGGTTTTGATATCCGGCCCTGAGCCACAACGCACCTTGCTTGAAGACAAATTAATGTTAGAACTAAAAAACTATCCGGGCAAGATTGTATTTGTTAAAGGGTTAATGGAAAACAAACAAACAGTTGAAATTAAAGGGCATATGAGTATTTATAATTTTATGACCTCTGAATTGTTAGAAAAAACTATAAATGAAAGTGCTTTAATCATTTCCAGATCCGGTTACACTACTATTATGGATTTGGCAAAACTCAACAAAAAAGCCTTTTTTATACCTACACCCGGGCAATTTGAGCAAGAATATCTTGCAAAAAGATTAACGGAAATGAGTTTGGTTCCCAGTTGTACTCAAGATAATTTTACTCTAAAAAAATTACACGATGTCCCTGCTTATGAAGGTTTAAAAGCATTTGATTTTGAAACGGATTATAACAACTTATTCAGCCTTTTCTAAAGTAAAAGAAAATTCGCTCCCTACGCCATACTCACTCTCCACATATATTTTCTCCTTATGGGCCTCAATAATATGCTTAACAATTGAAAGTCCTAAGCCTGAACCTCCCTCTTTTCTTGAACCACTTTTGTCAACTCTATAAAAGCGCTCAAATAATCTAGGCAGATGTACCTTTGCAATACCTTCTCCATTATCGGTCACCCTAACTATGACCTTATTTTTAATAAGATTTTCAATACTAATTTCTGTGGTGCCCTTTTCACTCCCGTATTTTAAGGAATTTACAACCAAATTAGCAAGAACCTGTTGTATACGTTCCTTATCTGCTTTAACCATAACCGGATTAGGATAATTTCGATCAAAAGTCAAAGTAATTTTTTTCTTATTAGCTTTCATCTCTAACATTTCAAAAACGTTTTCAACCAATTCAACTATATTGAAAACCTCTGTATTCAGACTTAAATCACCAACTTCCAATTTAGTGATCATATCCAGATCCTTGATGATATAGCCCAATCTTTCTATACCTTTACTTGCCCTATGCAGATATTTTTCCCTGATGTCCTTATCATTTATCGCACCGTCCAAAAGTGTTAAAACATAACCCTGTACTGTAAATAGCGGTGTTTTTAATTCATGAGATACATTCCCTAAAAATTCTTTTCTGTATTCTTCTCTAACCTTAAGTGTTTCAATCTCTATTTTTTTATCTCTGGCAAACTTATCTATTTCTTCTGTTAGAGTTTGCATATTTGTTGTAATAGGGCCCTTGCTTAAATTGGCAGATTCTAGAAGTGTTAAATCGTCATAAATCTTTTTAACTCTTTTATAGATAAACCGCTCTACACTAAATTGAATGACTAAAAAAGAGAACAAGAAAACACCTATAGAATATAATACTAAGTAAAGTAACTTTAAATCGTAGTAATAATATAAAAAAACACCCATTATGAGTGCTGTATATAAAGTTATATAGAGTGCGGTCCTAACCGCAAACCGATATGATTTTTTAAATTTTGTTTGCATTAATCTACAAACTTATAACCTACTCCTTTTATTGTTTTAAAACTGCTGTCACCAAGTTTTTCACGTAGTTTTCTAATATGAACATCAATTGTTCTCCCTCCAACTACAACTTCATTACCCCAAACGGTGTCAAGAATTTCATCTCTTTTAAAAACTTTACCCGGTTTAGATGCCAGTAAAGATAGTAATTCAAATTCTTTTCTTGGAAGAATAATCTCTTTTCCTTTAGAAGTGATTTTATATTCGTCTCTATTAATGACCAAACTTCCTACTTTAACGGTGTCTGCAATATCTTCTTCTTTAAAGCGCCTTAAAAGTGCTTTGACCTTACTAACCAATACTTTTGGTTTTATGGGTTTTGTTATATAATCATCTGCCCCTGCATCAAAGCCTGCTACTTGTGAATAATCTTCTCCGCGTGCCGTTAAAAACGTAATTATAGCATTTTTTAAATCAGGGTTTTTTCTGATAAGTTCACAGGCTTCTATACCGTCCATTTCTGGCATCATGACATCTAAAATAATAAGGTGAGGCAACTCTTTTTTTGCCTTCTTAACCCCTTCCTGTCCGTTTTCTGCAGTAATAACCTGGTAGCCTTCATTAGATAAATTATACCCAACTATTTCCAATATATCCGGTTCATCATCAACTAACAGTATCTTAATATCTTTTTTCTTCATTGTTTTTCAGACTAATTTATAGTAAGTAAAGATAAAACTAATAACATTATTTTATCAAAATTACCAAATTAATAACGTTAAGATAACAAACCTGTTACATCAAGTTAAACTTTCGACCAAAGGACAGAATCTTTAACACTTTTTTTGGCATTAAGTTTGTTGTAATTTACTACCTTTATAAAACCAAATAGAATTGATGAAAAAAAACTACTTTTTTCTTTTACTAATAATAGCTATCTTATTTACTGCGCAAGACACCATTGCCCAGAATAATAACGATACAAATCATTCTATTGAACAAAATATAGAGGGATTATCTATTTATCCTAATCCTGTTAACAGTGGCAAAACTTATATTTACATTACCTCTAAAAGTAAAGCCACTAAAAAAGTGGAGTTTTATAATGTTTTAGGTAAACGCATCTTTGTTACAAATTTGATAGGCCGCGAATTAAATATCGCCAATTTCAACAAAGGCGTATATTTATTAAAGATTACAGAAAATAATATTAGCGAAACCCGAAAACTGGTTATCAAATAATAAAAAAATCAAAATCTATTTAAAGCGTTGCTTCTGGCAACGCTTTTTTATTTTATATACTTTTGTGACTTTATTAAAGTATGATAGGTCCTAATTCCATATTTAGTATAAAAAGTCAAACCGCGTTTGAAGACCTGGCCATACAGGTTTTTAAGTTTCAGTTTGAAAACAATAAGGTTTATAGGTCTTTTTGTGATTTATTGTACAAACACCCCAGTGAGGTAAACACTATAGAAGATATTCCATTTTTGCCGATTGAGTTTTTTAAAACACATTCTATTTTAAGTTCATCTCATCCCATAAAAACTACATTTACAAGTTCTGGAACCACAGGAAGCGCAACAAGTAAACACCATATAACCAATTTGGATATTTACAGACAAAGTTTTTCCAAAGGTTTTGAGCAATTTTACGGAAACACCGAAGATTATGTGGTTTTAGGTTTATTACCGTCTTACCTGGAACGTGAAGGCTCATCACTTATTTACATGGTGGATACCATGATTAAAACGTCCAGACACCCTGAAAGTGGATTTTATTTGAATGACCTTACTGCATTAAAAAACACTTTAATAAAGGCAGATTCTGAAGGTAAACAAGTTTTATTAATTGGTGTTTCTTTTGCTTTATTAGATTTAGTTGAAACCTATCAGTTCAATTTAAAAAACACCATCATCATGGAAACCGGTGGTATGAAAGGCAAAAGAAAGGAGTTAATCAGAGCTGAGCTTCACAACATTTTAAAAAAAGGATTCGGAGTTAAACACATTCATAGTGAATATGGTATGACTGAACTTTTAAGTCAGGCCTATTCTAAAGGTCAGGGTATTTTTTACTGTCCGCCATGGATGAAGGTTCTCACCAGGGATATAGAAGACGCATTAACCATTCAAAGTCCTGAAAAAACCGGTGGTTTAAATATTATTGACCTAGCTAATATTAACTCCTGTGCTTTTATTGCCACCCAGGATTTAGGGCGCGTTACAAAAGAAGACACATTTGAAGTCATTGGACGTTTTGACAACTCAGATATAAGAGGTTGTAATCTTATGGTCCTTTAAGCTGTAAGTTATCCGTTTATTTTAGACTCATTATAGAAATATATTTTATGAAAAGTCTAATCCTTCTATTTACAATTGTTGTGTCATCATTAACCGCACAGACTACTGATTACAATTTAAAAAAAGGATTTATTGCAAACGGTTATGATGTGGTTTCTTATTTTAATAATCAAGCCATTGAAGGCAGTAAGAAATTCACAAGTGTTTTTGACGGTGTAAACTATAAGTTTTCATCAGAAAAAAATCTTTATGAATTCAACAAAAATCCGGAAAAATATGTTCCTCAATATGGTGGATATTGTGCTTATGCTATAGCCTTAAAAGGGGATAAGGTTTCTATAAACCCGGAAGCTTACCTGATTGATAAGGGTAAACTTTATCTGTTTTATAATGCCTGGGGTACTAATACCTTAAAATTATGGCAACAAAAAGATCAAGAATTACTTAAAGAAAAGGCCGATGAGCATTGGAAAAAAATAAAATTTGAAAAATAATTTTTATATGGTGTAAGCTATCAAAATTAGTTTCGACAAAAGAGCTAACCTATTGAAAAAGGAAAATTAAAATTTAGTTGGTTAGTTAAAGATAAAGCCTGATTTTAAAATCAGGCTTTATTGTTTTTAAACAATCTGTAGAACGAAATAATTCTTTTTTCCTCGTTGCAATAAAACAAACTTATTATTTATTAGATCTTTAGAGGTTATTTTATAATCATCCTTTACTTTTTCTTTATTTACTGAAATTGAGTTTTCTTTTAATGCTCTCCTTGCCTCTCCATTAGATTTTAAAAACCCACCTTTTTCAGCTAAAGCCGCTATAATGTCCAGCCCACTTTCTATTTCTGATTGGGCTATTTGAGTTTGAGGAACTCCATCAAAAACATCTAAAAACGTTTGCTCATCAAGTTCTTTTAAATCATTTCCGGTTGATTTTCCAAATAAGATATTACTAGCCTTAATAGCATTATCCAAATCCTCTTTGGAGTGCACCATAGTAGTAATTTCCTCTGCTAAACGTTTTTGTAATACGCGCATATGTGGTGCCTCTTTATGCGTTTCAACTAAAGCATTTATTTCTTCTTCATTTAAAAATGTAAAAATCTTAATATACTTTTCGGCATCTTCATCAGCTGAATTTAGCCAATACTGATAGAATTTATATGGGGATGTTCTATTGGCATCTAACCAAACATTACCGCCTTCAGACTTTCCAAACTTAGAACCGTCAGATTTTGTAATTAACGGGCATGTAATGGCATAGCCTTTCCCTCCTGAAATTCTCCTGATCAACTCTGTTCCGGTAGTGATATTTCCCCATTGGTCACTCCCTCCCATTTGAATAGAACAATTACTTTCTTTATATAAATGAAGAAAATCATAGCCTTGAACCAACTGATAGGTAAACTCTGTAAAGCTCATCCCTTCTGATGAATCAGAAGAAATTCTGTTTTTTACTGAATCTTTAGCCATCATATAATTTACGGTAATATGCTTTCCTACATCTCGAATAAACTCAAGAAATGAAAAGTCTTTCATCCAATCGTAATTATTCACAAGCTGTGCCGCATTGGGCGCGTCACTTTCAAAATCCAAAAAATGGGCTAATTGTCGCTTTATAGCATCCTGATTGTGACGTAATGTTTTTTCATCCAGCAAATTACGCTCGTTTGATTTCCCTGAAGGATCTCCAATCATCCCTGTTGCTCCTCCAACCAGGGCAACCGGTTTATGTCCGCAACGCTGGTAATGCGCCAGCAACATAATAGGCACTAGGTTTCCTATATGTAAAGAATCTGCTGTAGGATCAAACCCTACATAAGCACTTCTCATGTTTTCCATTAAATGCGCTTCAGCTCCAGGCATAACTGTATGTATCATGCCTCTCCATGTTAATTCTTCAACAAAATTCTTTATCATTATTTTTAAATTTTTACAAAACTATGCAAAGATAAAAATACAGGTATAATTCCTTATGTATTCTGAATAATTCTTTAATTTTGAACTATGATATTAGTAACAGGCGGAACAGGTTTAGTTGGTGCACATCTATTATACAAGCTAATCACTCAAAAAGAAAATGTTAGGGCACTTTACAGGAGTGAAAGTAAACTAGCTAATACAAAGCATGTTTTTTCTTGTTATACTAAAGATTATGAAACGCTTTTTAACTCCATTGATTGGGTAAAAGCTGACATATTAGATGTTCCTGCGTTATCTGAAGCATTTAATCAGGTAACTAAAGTATATCATTGTGCTGCTTTTGTATCCTTTGAGCCGGATAAATACCAACTTTTGAGAAAAACCAATATTGATGGAACTGCCAACATTGTAAATATTGCCATTTCAAAAAAGATAGACAAGCTTTGCTATGTGAGTTCTATTGCCACATTAGGAGACAACTTAAACCATAAACCGATAACCGAAGAAACCAATTGGAATCCGGAAGCCGATAATAATGTATATGCCATAACTAAATATGGTGCGGAAATGGAAATTTGGCGTGGCACACAAGAAGGCTTAAACGCGGTAGTAGTGAACCCTGGTGTGATTTTAGGTGCCGGTATATGGCACTATGGAACCGGAAGTTTATTCAAAAAAGCCCATAAAGGGCTGAAATATTACACCCAAGGCACTGTTGCACTTATTGCTGTTGAAGACGTAGTTGCCATCATGATTGAACTAATGCATAATAACATATCTAATGAACGCTTTGTATTAGTTGCCGAGAATTGGACCTATAAACGCTTTCTTCAAGCATTGTCCAAATCAGTAAAGACCAAACCTCCCATAAAATTAGCTTCAATAAATTTATTAGATATAGCCTGGAGACTGGATTGGTTAAAACATAAAATAACAAGGAAACGAAGGCTGTTAACAAGGCACCTGGTTAAATCACTCACGTCTGAAACCAACTACAACAGCGGTAAAATAAAAACAGCTATAAATCATGAATTTAAAGCTATTAATAAAACAATAACTAAGGTTGGACATCTATATCTGAAACAGGATTAATTAAAGTGTCTTTTTCCTCTAAAATGTCTTTTTCCTCAAGTTTCTTTTGGGTTAACAGAACATCTCGTATTGAATCTCTTTTAACCAATAATTGCAGAGAATCTACATCTTTAAACGGAAGTATTAAAGAATCAATTTGCTTTTCAACTAAAACAGCATTAAGAGAATCTTCTTCTCTTTTAGTTTGTTCTTTCCACTCTTGGGCTTCCTTTTCTTTGAGAACCACATTTAGTCTTTCTAAACTATCTAAAGCTTGTATATAAATATCTTCATAGTCTTCTATATGATAGGCATAATAACTATTGCTTGTAGCAAATTGTAAACTGTCAATATTATGTTTCTTAAAAAGATATGAACTCATAACAATATTGCTATCTATCATTATTCTTTTATTCTTAGTGTTGGCGACAGTTAATAGTTTTGAATCAATTATAATGTCTACCATCTTGTCCTTTGAAATCAAATTCTCTGGTTTTTTGGGTCCATTAAACCTGTTACAGGCAGAAGCTATTATGGCAATCACTAAGACTAATATGAATCTTTTTACAATCATCTGTTAAAGGTTAATCTTCTGGCGGCTTTTACATTTTTAAATTGTGAATTTTGATACACCAAACTACCATTTAAAAAAGTCTCGGTAATTCTGGATTTAAATGTAGATCCTTCAAAAGGAGACCACCCGCATTTATATAAAATATTGTCTTTAGTTACCGTCCAGGGGTTATTTAAATCTACCAAAACCAGATCTGCAAAATAGCCTTCTTTAATAAACCCACGTCTTTCAACATCAAATAAAATAGCTGGGTTATGGCACATTTTCTCCACTACTTTCTCAAGAGATATTTTACCTTTATGATACATTTCTAACATAGCAGGTAACGCGTGTTGCACTAAGGGCCCTCCTGATGGCGCATTAGTATAAACGTTTGCTTTTTCTTCTTTAGTATGTGGTGCATGATCTGTAGCTATAACATCTATTCTATCATCTAAAAGCGCCTCCCATAATTGTGCCCTATCTTGCTTGGTCTTTACCGCAGGGTTCCACTTTATATGGGTTCCTTTTTTCTCATAATCTTCATCTGAAAACCACAAGTGATGTACACAAACTTCGGCAGTTATCTTTTTCTCTTTCAAAGGAATTTTATTGGTAAACAAATTAGTTTCCTTACCCGTAGATAAATGAAATATATGCAGTCTTGCTCCGGTTTTTTTAGCTAATTCTATAGCTTTGGAAGAGGATAAATAACAGGCCTCTTCACTTCTTATAATAGGGTGATATTTAATAGGGATATCATCACCAAACTTATCGTGATATTTTTTAAAATTAGCTTTTATAGTACCCTCATCTTCACAATGTACAGAAATAAGCATATTGGTGTTTTCAAAAATAGTTTCCAATACTTTAGGGTCATCAACCAACATATTTCCTGTAGAAGATCCTAAAAATAATTTTAATCCGGCAACCTGATTAACATCTAACTTTAAAATTTCATCTAAATTATCATTTGTTCCACCAAACATAAAGGAATAATTAGCCGATGATGTTTTTGCTGCAATCTCAAATTTTTCTTCTAATTTTTCAATTGTAGTGGTTTGCGGATTAGTGTTTGGCATTTCAATAAATGATGTAATCCCACCAGCAATTGCCGCTTTTGACTCTGTTGCAATATTAGCTTTTTGTGTTAATCCGGGTTCTCTAAAGTGCACCTGATCATCAATTGCTCCAGGTAACACATATTTCCCTTCTGCATCAAAAACATTAACATCTGCAGATTTGGCGCTTATGGATTCTCCTATTTGCTTTATATATTCGCCTTCAATGAGTATATCACCATTTATAATAGCACCTTCATTAACTATTTTTGCGTTTTTTATAAGTGTAGTTTTCTGTTTCATAGCTCTTACCTGATCTTCTTATTAAATAAACTTTTCAGTTTCATAGAAATGACTCCAAAAATAGCTTCAGAAATGATTCCTGAACTTAATTTTGACTCGCCCCTTGTTCTATCTGTAAAAATTACGGGAACTTCAATGATCCTAAATTCCTTTAAATAAGCCTTAAATTTCATTTCAATTTGAAATGCATAACCAATAAATTTCACTGTATTCAAATCTATAGATTCTAGCACTTCCCTTTTATAACAGACAAAACCTGCAGTTGTATCATGTATGCGCATTCCAGTAATTAAGCGCACATACTTTGATGCTAAATAAGACATTAGCACCCTGCTCATTGGCCAATTCACAACATTTACCCCGGTTACATATCTTGAACCAATAGCCACATCTCCACCTTCTTTATGGCATGCTTCATAAAGTTTCATGATATCATTAGGATTATGTGAAAAGTCGGCGTCCATTTCAAAAATATAATTGTAACTTTTGCTTAAACTCCATTTAAACCCATGAATATAGGCCGTACCCAAACCAGACTTCTCTTGCCTTACCTCAAGGAATAATTTATCAGGAAATTCTTTTTGTAACTCTTTTACTTTTAAAGCCGTTAAGTCCGGAGAATTATCATCAACTATTAAAATATGAAGATTATCAGATTGTAAAAACACGGCTCTAATAATTGCTTCTATATTTTCTATCTCATTATATGTTGGAATAATTACAACAGTATCAGGCATATTTCTTTTTTATTGAAACCTTTTTTAATTTAGCAAATGTACATTATTAAGCCTGTATTTTTTTTAAATATTTCCTAATAATATCCCCAAAAAACAAAAATTATAATAATTTTAACCCATGCTTCGTAATATAGTTTCAAACGAGTTATTTATTGTATTATTAGCCATAAGCTTGTTGATTGTAGCCATGGCCAAATTAACCGCTCCCAAACGTTTTTATGATTTTATATTAGTACTTGGAAACAATAAATATTTAAAAATATATTCAAGAGACCAAAAGTTCTTTGACAGATTTGATGCACTTTTATTTGGAAACTTAATTATTGCAATATCCGTTTTCTGCTTCATTATTTATAGAATAGTTCATGAAACAGATAAGATACCTATCAATGATATGTTTAAAGTTGCTATTGGAATTGGAATTTTTATTTTAGTTAAAGTGCTTGTAGAGCGCTTAATTGGCAGCCTTTTTGAAATTGATAAATTGACGGATCAATACCTGTTTCAAAAAATAACGTTCAAAAATTATTTAGGTGTTTTACTATTACCTATTAACGCATTATTATTGTTTACTCTTGAACCCACATTAAGAGCTGTTTATTGTATTATTATTTTATTGTTAATTATTAATGTAATTGGCTTAATTAGTTCATTCAAAACACATCAAAATGTAATAAAACACAACTTGTTCTATTTTATTTTGTATCTTTGCGCTCTTGAAATTGCGCCCTATATCATTTTATATAAGGTGCTTGTTACCAAATAACACTAACTACTTTACACGCTTATGAAAGTAAAAACAATTTTAGTATCTCAGCCGGAACCTAAAATAGAAAATTCCCCTTACTTTGATTTACAACAGAAGCAACGCGTAAAAATTGACTTCAGGCCTTTTATTCATGTTGAAGGTGTATCTGCTAAAGAGATTAGACATCAAAAAATAGATTTAAATAATTATACTGCTATAATTTTAACAAGTAGAAATGCTGTTGATCATTTTTTCAGAATTGCTGAAGAAATGCGCTTTAAGGTTCCTGACACTATGAAATATTTTTGTCAGTCTGAAGCCGTTGCATACTACTTACAAAAATACGTCGTATACAGAAAGCGTAAAATTTATGTTGGTAAACGAACATTTGCAGAGCTTTCGCCTCTAATTAAAAAATATAAAGACGAAAAATTCTTATTACCAAATACAGATAAAGTAAAACCAGCCGTTCCTGATACATTAAATGCTTTAGGTGTTGATTGGAAACAAGCTACTTTTTACAAAACGGTGGTAAGTGATTTATCAGATCTGGCTAACGTATACTATGATGTTCTGGTATTCTTTAGTCCATCAGGAATAGAATCTTTATTTAAAAACTTTCCTGATTTTCAGCAAAACGACACGCGCATTGCGGTTTTTGGAAATACAACTATTAAAGCTGTTCAAGAAAAAGGATTGCGTGTAGATATTGCTGCGCCAACACCGGAAACACCATCTATGACAATGGCTTTAGAAAAATATATTGAAAAAGTAAATAAGGGTAAATAATATGAGCCTTTAATTTTATAAAAAAAGGGATGATTAAAATAATCATCCCTTTTTTATTTCTATTTATCTCATTTTACTTTTAGAACGCATAACGCTGAGGCCCACCTCGTCTAATTTCTTCACTACAATGCATTTCAAACTTTTTAAAGTTTTCTCTAAAGGCATTCGTTAATTTAAAGGCTGTAGTATAATAAGCTTCATCATTATTCCACGTGGCTCTGGGACTTAAAACACTGGTTGGTACTCCAGGGCAAGTTCTTGGTTGCGCGACTCCGAAAACAGAATGAATATGATAATCATCATAATTATATAAGCCTAAATCTCCATTGAGTACCGCGTTTATCATAGCACGTGTATACTTTAATTTCATCCTGGTTCCCACGCCATAAGGACCTCCTGTCCATCCTGTATTTATTAACCAAACATTTACTCCGGCCTCAATCATTTTTTGACTCAGCATTTCTGCATATTCCGAAGGATGTAAAGGCATAAAAGGCGCTCCAAAACAAGCTGAAAATGAAGGTACCGGCTCAACAACCCCTGCTTCAGTACCGGCCACTTTTGCGGTATATCCGGAAATAAAATGATATGCCGCCTGGCTTGGAGTTAGCTTTGAAATTGGAGGAATTACTCCAAAAGCATCTGCTGTTAAAAAGAAAATATTTTTCGGGTTTTTTCCTATGGATGGCACCTGAATGTTTTCTATATGATGTATTGGATAACTAACTCTTGTATTTTGAGTAATTGAAGTATTTTCAAAATCTACCTGGCCATCTTTATTCAATATTACATTTTCAAGAATGGCTCCTTTTTTAATCGCATCATAAATCTCCGGCTCATTATCCCTGGAAAGGTTAATCACTTTAGCATAACACCCGCCTTCAAAGTTAAAAATAGTATTTTCTTTTGTCCATCCATGTTCATCATCACCTATCAAACTTCTGTTGGGATCTGTTGATAATGTTGTTTTACCTGTTCCAGATAATCCAAAAAAGACTGCTGTATCTCCATCTTTTCCAACATTGGCACTACAATGCATAGGCAATGTGTTTTTATAAACCGGAAGAATAAAATTCAAGGCTGAAAAAATACCTTTTTTAATTTCGCCTGTATATCCCGTACCTCCAATAAGTGCTATTTTTTTTGTGAAATTCAAAATAGCAAAATTATGTTGTCTTGTCCCATCCTCATCCGGCTCTGCTAAAAAGCCCGGGGCATTAACAACTGTCCACTCCGGATCAAAGTTTTCCAGGTCTTCATCCGTAGGACGTAGAAACATATTATATGCAAATTGATTGCTCCATGGGTATTCATTGATCACGCGAATATTAAGCTTATAATTCTCATCAGCACAAGCATAGCTATCTCTAACAAAAACCTCCTTACCAGATAAATACTCAGTTACTTTTCTGTATAATTTATCAAATTTTTCAGGTTCAAAGGGAATATTAATATCACCCCACCAAATACGGTCTTGGGTAACACTATCTTTGACTATAAATCTATCTTTAGGAGACCTCCCTGTAAACTCTCCAGTGTTCACTGCTAAAGCACCTGACGAAGCTTCAACTCCAATGCCTTTATCTATGGATTTTCCATGTAAGTCATCAGGAGGTAGCTGGTAGTTAATCTTAGCGTTTGTAATTCCATATTGATCCAACGAAATCGTTTTCGTAAACTGGCCGTAATTACTCATAATAGTTTGATAAAATATTGTTTATCGCGCAAAATTAATATAATTATTTTAAACTCCTTCTTTTTTTTAAGCTGATTTAATGCTTGATTTTTAAGAAGTTCACTAGCAACACAAGCCATCCTAAAATAAAAAGTAATCCTCCAATTGGAGTAATAAATCCAACCGTTTTAAAGTCAAAAACCGTTAAGGTATTTGTAGCCAGCCCATATATAGAACCAGAAAAAAATAAGACCCCAAAAACAGTCAAATAATAGATCCATTTTTTTGTTTTTAATTGAATTAAATCTGTGCTTCCAATAAATAATAAAAAAATAGCGTGATACATTTGATAACGCACTCCTGTTTCAAAAGTTTTCTGCGCCTCAATACTTATTAGCTCTTTTAATCCATGAGCACCAAAAGCTCCTATTATTATACTCAAAGCTCCAAAAATTGAGGCCGTAATTAATATTGTTCTGTTCATATTTAATTAAATTATTCTCAATAAAAAGATATTTTATTTATTAATTTCGTAATCAGAAAAGTCGTTTTTTCGTTTTACCAATAAAAACAAAATTACTCAACAAAACTCAATATGCGAAACGTTTTAATCATAGGATCTGGAAAATCTACATCATATCTTTTAAAATATCTACTTGACAAATCTGTTTCTGAAAAACTATTTATAACGGTTGGTGATTTAAACATTGAAAATGCTAATAAACTAATTAACAACCACCCCAACGCCAACGCTATAATGTTGGATATTTTTGATAACGATTCAAGAATTCCTGCCATTCAAAACTCTGACATTGTTATTTCAATGCTTCCGGCTCACCTGCATATTGAAGTTGCAAAAGATTGCATTTTATTAAAAAAACATATGGTTACGGCATCTTATATAAGCCCTGAAATGCAAGCTTTAAATGAAAAAGCTAAAACAAACGGACTTATATTCATGAACGAAATTGGGGTAGACCCGGGGATTGACCATATGAGTGCCATGCAAGTCTTAGATAGAATTCGTGAACAGGGCGGAAATATTATCCTATTTGAATCTTTTACAGGAGGTTTAGTAGCTCCTGAAAGCGATACTAATTTATGGAACTACAAATTTACCTGGAATCCCAGAAATGTTGTTATAGCCGGTCAGGGTGGTGCAGCAAAATTTTTACAGGAGGGCACTTATAAATACATTCCTTACAACCGCTTGTTCAGGCGTACTGAGTTTTTAGAAATTGAGGAATATGGACGCTTTGAGGTTTATGCAAACAGAGATTCATTAAAGTATCAAAACGCTTATGGCTTGAATGATATAAAAACACTATATAGAGGCACTATGCGCCGTGTTGGCTTTAGCAAGGCATGGAATATTTTTGTGACACTCGGAATGACTGATGACAGCTATACCATTGATGATAGTGAAAATATGAGCTATCGAGATTTTGTAAATGCTTTTTTGCCTTATAGCCCATCTGACTCTGTGGAATTAAAACTAAGGCATCAGTTAAAAATTGATCAGGATGATATTATTTGGAATAAACTTATAGATCTTGATATATTTAGTGCAAAAAAGCGTGTAAACCTTAAAAAAGCTACTCCCGCCCAAATTCTTCAAAAGATACTCATGGATAGTTGGCAACTTGCTCCCAATGACAAAGATATGATTGTAATGTATCATAAATTTGGATATGAATTGCATGGGAAAAAGTATCAAATAGATGCTAATATGGTGGTTATTGGAGAAAACCAAACCTATACAGCTATGGCAAAAACTGTAGGCCTACCTGTTGCTATAGCAGCCTTGTCTATATTAAACAAAAAAATAACAACTCCAGGTGTTCAAATTCCTATTTCAAAAGAAATTTACAAGCCTATTTTAGCCGAACTGAACACCTATGGTATTACTTTTAGAGAACAGGAAGTTCCTTATCTGGGTTACAACCCTTTAAGCAATTAAGATACTAAATGATATTTTCTCAACAAACACACTGATTACCAATTAATTACGTTTTGAAAATCAAAACAAGCATTAAGTACTTCAAAATAAATCATTCCATAATTGTTGATTTACACATATTATAGTTACAGTTTTAAATCAAATTGTTATTTTTACCCAGTAAATCATAACACTGATGAAAAAAAAACACAAAGTAATTACCATTGATGGTATAGATAAAAAAATACTACGCGTGCTAACTGAAGATGCAAGAACACCAATATTAGAGATTGCCAGGAATGTTGGTATTTCAGGTGCTGCCATACATCAACGTTTGCGAAAACTGGAAAAATCTAAACTTTTTAACGGCTCAAAATTTATATTGAACCCTAAAGTATTAGGCTATTCTACAACAGCCTTTGTTGGTATTTACCTTGATAAAGCGGCCAATACTGACGACGTTTTAAGAGCTTTAAAACGCTTCCCTGAAGTATTAGAATGTCATTATACTACCGGAAATTACAACTTATTTATTAAGCTTTTGGCCTTAGACAATGAACACCTTATGCATTTATTAAATAAGAACATACAATCCATTGAAGGTGTTTTAAGAACAGAATCCCTTATTTCTTTAGACCAACAAATTGACAGGCAAATACTTGTATAATTTATGGAATTAACAAGATCATGCAGGTCATAATAATATCTCATATCATTAAAATAAAAGTCCCAGGTTATTATAGCCTGGGACTTTTATTTTTGGTATTATATTGATTAATCTTCTATTTCATTTTTAACAACCAGGAACGCACATCCACTTCTTGCTTAATAATGTGTCTTAAGTCCTCAATTTTAACACGTTCCTGTTCCATAGAATCTCTATGTCTGATAGTAACTGTATGATCTTCTAAAGTATCATGATCTACAGTAATACAAAACGGTGTTCCATTAGCATCCTGTCTTCTGTAACGTCTTCCTACGGCATCTTTTTCATCATAAATGATATTAAAATCCCATTTTAAATCTTCTACTATTTGCCTTGCAACATCCGGCAAACCATCTTTCTTTACCAAAGGTAGAATGGCAGCTTTAACCGGAGCTAAAACACTAGGTAATTTTAAAACGGTTCTTGTTGTTCCGTTTTCTAATGCTTCTTCCTGTAACGCATTTGAAAACACCGCCAAAAACATTCTGTCTAAACCTATTGATGTTTCTAACACATAAGGCACATAGCTCTTATTTTCCTCATGATCAAAATATTGTAATTTTTTTCCTGAGTATTCTTCGTGCGCTTTTAAATCAAAATCTGTTCTTGAGTGAATCCCTTCTAATTCTTTAAACCCAAACGGAAACTTAAACTCTATATCAGCTGCAGCGTCAGCATAATGCGCTAGCTTTTCGTGATCATGAAAACGGTAATTATCTGCCCCCATTCCTAAGGACAAGTGCCATTTTAACCGGGTTTCTTTCCAATGTTTGTACCATTCTTTTTGAGTTCCGGGTTTAATGAAAAACTGCATTTCCATTTGCTCAAACTCGCGCATTCTAAAAATAAATTGTCTTGCAACAATCTCATTTCTAAAAGCTTTTCCCGTTTGTGCAATTCCAAAAGGAATTTTCATGCGCCCTGTTTTCTGAACATTTAAAAAGTTCACAAAAATCCCTTGTGCGGTTTCAGGTCGTAAATATAAATCCATCGCAGTATCTGCAGAAGCCCCCAGTTTAGTACCAAACATCAAATTAAATTGCTTGACGTCTGTCCAATTTTTACTTCCTGTTAACGGATCGGCAATGCCCAGTTCTTCAATCAACGCTTTTACATCGGCTAAATCCTCATTCTCTAAAGATTTTGCCATTCTGGAAAGAATACTGTTTATCTTTTCCTGATAGCCAATAACACGTCCATTGGTTGAAATAAATTCGTCTTTATTAAAAGCATCTCCAAAGCGTTTTGCAGCCTTTTTTACTTCCTTATCTATTTTAGCTTCAATTTTAGCACAATAATCTTCAATTAAAACATCTGCTCTGTAACGCTTTTTAGAATCTTTGTTATCTATCAACGGGTCATTAAACGCATCAACATGCCCTGAGGCCTTCCAGGTAGTAGGGTGCATGAAAATTGCAGCATCAATACCTACAATATTCTCATTCATTTGCACCATGGCTTTCCACCAGTAGTCTCTTATATTTTTTTTTAATTCTGCACCGTTTTGTGCGTAGTCATAAACCGCACTTAAACCATCATAGATTTCACTGCTCTGAAAGACATATCCGTACTCCTTTGCATGTGAAATTACCTTCTTAAATTTATCGTCTTGATTTGCCATAGGTGCAAAAATAAAAAACCGCTATTAAACTAATAGCTTGTTTCCCAAAAAATAAACTCAGATTCAATTTATTTTTTAATTAAGTTTACAGGTGCCTTTTTTTCTAATCCATGTTTAAGTCTCTTGTTAATTTATTCTTTCCTAAAGTGTGTCATGCCTGTATGAGCTTACTGAATGACCGTGAAGACACTATTTGTCTGAACTGCAGACATGATTTACCTATTACCAATTTTCATTTTGAAAATAATCAAAGTGTGCCCAAAGTGCTTTACGGACGTTCTAAGATTGAAAATGGAACGGCGCTTTTCAGGTTTGAAAAAAAAGGGATTGTACAACAACTTATCCATAACCTAAAATACAAAAATCATGAGCATATAGGGTTTGTTTTAGGGAATTGGCTGGGAGGGGAATTAAAAACTATTGATGCTTATAAAACTATTGATGTTGTTATTCCTGTTCCTTTACATAAAAATAAACTTAAAAAAAGAGGCTACAATCAGGTTGCTAAATTTGGACAACAAATTGCTGAAGCTTTAGACGCCGGTTATGTTGATGATGTGCTTTTAAAAGTTACAAATACCAAATCACAGGTAACTAAAAAGCGGTTTGCCCGCTGGGGTGACAATACTGAACTATTTACCATTGATAACCCCCATATTATTGAAAGCAAACATATTTTACTGGTAGATGACATTATTACCACAGGCGCTACAATTGAAGCTTGTATTACCGCTTTAAATGAAGTGAAAAATATAAAAATAAGTGTGGCTACCATGGCAATAGCCTTATGAGTTACTCGTTATATCTTTAAAAATTATGTAGGTTTGTAAAAATTTAAAATTGTTGATGAACAAAACCTTTTCAAATTTTATTTTAGTCTTTGTTTTTGGCCTTATTTTAATAAGTTGTGCTAACCGTGGTAATCCGGAAGGAGGGCCAAAGGATGAAACACCTCCAGTTATTCTTTCATCAAAGCCAGAAAATTTTTCTACCAATTTTACAGGAAATGAAATCGAAATTAACTTTGATGAGTATATAAAAATTAAGGACCTTTCAAAACAACTTATTATCTCTCCTCCTATGAAAACACAGCCCGAAGTTACGCCTTTGGGAAGTGCCAGTAAAAGAATTACCATAAAAATATTTGACACTTTACCGCCAAATTCTACTTACGCTTTTAATTTTGGAAACAGTATTCAAGATAACAATGAAGGAAACCCATATCCCTATTACAGGTATGTGTTTTCTACCGGTGATTATATTGATTCACTTTCTGTGAAAGGCAATATAATAGATGCTATTAACAAAGAACCTGAAACTTTTGTTAATGTTGCTTTATATGAAGTAGACTCTACATTCACAGACTCTGTAGTGTTTAAAGAGGTGCCTAAGTATATTACTAACACATTGGATAGCGTCACAACCTTTTCTATTGACAATATTAAAGCAGGGAAATACATGTTAATGGCCCTTAAAGACGGTAATGGTGACAACAAATTTCAGCAAAAAACGGATCAAATTGCCTTTTATAACAGTTTTATTGAAGTTCCGACAGATTCAACATATACCTTAAAATTATTTTCTGAAGAGCTAGATTTTAAGGCAACACGACCCCGGCTTTTGACTGGCGAGAAAATTGCTTTTGGATACGAAGGTGATTCTAAGGATATGGCAATAAAAATATTATCTGAAACCCCTCCTGAATTTGAATACCGTATTACAAAAGATGAAAAGGCAGATACTTTAAATTATTGGTATAAACCCAGATTAGAAGTAGATTCTCTTAATTTTAAAGTATCACACCCTAATTTTGAAAAAGATTTTACGGTAAGAATCAGCAAACAAAAAAGAGATTCTTTAATTATTTCTCGAGTACCAGATGGCGTTATTGGCTTTAACGAAGATTTTAAAATTTCAGGAAGCACACCTTTTGTTAGTTTAGATGCATCAAAAATCACGATACTGGATAAAGACTCTACGGCAGTAGGTTTTACCAATACATTTGATACTATAACAAATACCTACTCATTCAGTTTTGATAAAACCGAAGATAATAATTATAATATTGAAATATTACCCGAAGCCTTCACAGATTTCTTTGACAAAAAGAACGACACCATAAACTATGCACTTAGAACAAAAAAGTCATCTGATTTTGGCTTTGCAAGGTTTACCCTGGCAAACGCTAAATACCCACTTATTATTCAGTTAACAGATAACAAGGGCGTAGTTAAAAATGAGGCCTATGCCTCTCAGGAAGGTATTGTTGACTTTTTTAACCTAAGACCGGCCACATATTCCATTAGAATAATACACGATGCCAACGGCAACAAAAAATATGACGCTGGTAATTACCTAAAAAAAATACAACCTGAAAACGTTAGTTATTTTGATGACATTGAAATTAGAGCAGATTGGGGTATACAGGAAACTCTTCGGTTTAATTAAGCGTAAATACATCTCTATCGTTTAAGAACTTCAATTTATTTCTATACGATTCAATGTGTCTTTTTTCTAAAGAAACCAGTTCAATGTGCTCTTCACCAGGTTTAAATGTTGTCATTTCATTACCTAATACATCATACACCCCGGAATGACCTGAGTATTCACTATGGACGCCATCTACACCAACCCGGTTAACCCCAATACAATATGACATATTTTCAATAGCACGGGCTTTTAACAAGGCATCCCATGCTGAAACTCTGGGTTTTGGCCAATTTGCCACATAAATCAAGACATCATAATCTTCAGTATTTCTGGCCCAAACCGGAAATCGAAGGTCATAACAAATTAAAGGACATATTTTCCAGCCTTTATAATCAATAATATTTTTTTCCTTTCCTGCAGTATAGATCTTATGTTCTCCAACCAAGGTAAACGTATGTCGCTTATCATAGTAGCTGGTAACTCCTGATGATTCTACAAAAAGAAAACGGTTATAGAAATTATCAGATTCAGATATCACAATACTTCCCATAATGGCACAGTTTTTTTTTGACGCCATAGTTTTCATCCATGACACCGTTTTTCCGGTCATGGTTTCTGCAACCTGTCCTGCATGCATTGTAAAACCTGTAGTAAACATTTCCGGAAGCACTATCAAGTCAACCTCTTTAGAGATAGGTTCTATTTTTTTTGTGAAATTCAGACGGTTTTGTTCGGGGTTTTCCCAAACTAAATCTGCTTGAATTAATGCTATATTTAGATAGTCTTCCATGATTATATAGTATTTAAAATCTCAGCTGCCCGTTTTAATGTATCATCCTTTTTTGCAAAACAAAAGCGCAGCATCTTATAGTCTAAGTTATTTTCATTGAATACTGATAGAGGAATAGAAGCAATACCTGCATCTTTTGTCAACTGCTTAGCATAGTTCAAATCGTACTCTTGTGTAATACCTGAATAATCCAGCACCTGAAAATAGGTTCCCTTTGACGGTTTAAAACTAAACTTTGAATCTTTAATCAAGTTTAAAAACAAATCTCTCTTTTGCTGATATAAACTTGATAATCCCATATAATGTTCTGGTTCTTGCATATAATCTGCAATACCCTTCTGTGTTGGGTGATGCACGCAGAATACACTAAATTGGTGTACCTGCATAAAAAGCTCCATCAGTGCTTTTGGAGCACAGCAGTAACCAACACGCCAACCTGTATTATGAAATGTTTTACAAAACGAAGCCACTACAAAACTTCTGGATTTTAGATCAGGAAATAAACAAGCACTTTGATGCTTTTCACCATCATAAATCATATGTTCATAAACCTCATCACTTAACACAATAATATCTGTTCCCCTAGTTATTGACTGCAGTTGCAGCATATCTTCTTTTGAAAACACCATTCCTGTTGGATTATGAGGTGTATTAATAATAACCATTTTAGTACGCTCATTTACCTTTTGCCTAACAACGTCCCAATCTACACTAAAATCCGGTGCGTGAAGTTGTACGGGAATTGCCTTTCCTCCATTAAGTGTTATTCCAGGCTCATAACTATCATAAGCCGGTTTGAAAATAATAACCTCATCACCGGGCTTTACAAATGTAGCCAGTATAGTGGAAATTGCCTGTGTTGCTCCGGCAGTCACCATTATTTCATTTTCTGGATGATAAAAGGTATCATATAAAGTGCCTATTTTTTTTGAAATGGTCTGGCGCAATTCTAAATTACCAGACATTGGAGCATATTGATTATATCCTGAATTCATAGCCTGATTTACCAGGTCTATTAGTTTTTGGTCACTATCAAAATCAGGAAAACCTTGTGACAGATTAATGGCATCATATTGCTTTGCTAAACCACTCATTACAGAAAAAATGGTAGTACCAACATCAGGAAGTTTTGAAACGTGTTGCATAACTGTAAAGATAGTAACTTCTTAAAAGAATTTACACCCCCAATCTATGCATTAACTCTTGTCTGAATGTTCGCCCTATTGGTATTTTATCTCTTCCCAAATAAATGATATTACCTGAAATTTTAGTTACAAAGACATGATTCACTATAAATGATTTATGCACCTGGATAAATTGATCTTCAGGAAGTTTGGTTCGCCAGTTTTTTAAAGTATCTATATACGATAACTTTTGACTTGTAGTAACTACGGTTATATAGTTTCTCTGGGATTCTATATAAAGAATGTCATTTAAAACAATTTTATGAAGTGTTTTATCCACATTTAAAAAAATAGTTTCGCCGTTATCTTGTGGAACATTTTTAATGGGTTCCAGTCGTTCTTTCACTTTATTAACAGCTTTTAAAAACCTATCAAAAGAAAATGGTTTTACAAGATAATCTACAATAGTATCCAGTTCAAAGCTTTCTACTGCATATTGGGGATATGCTGTTGTAACGATAATGGCCGGGGGATTTTTAACGGTTTTTATAAAGTCCAGCCCGGAAATATCGGGTAAATTGACATCCAGAAAGACCACATCTATACGTTTTGTATTTAAAAACGAATTAGCTTCAATGGCTGCCTTAAATGTGCCACACAATTCCAAACCAGGTATTTTGGCAATGAACTTTTTCAGAATGTTTTGGGCCGGAATTTCGTCTTCTATTATTACACAGGTCATTTTAAATGCAATTTCAGTTCAACTTTAAAATTTTCTTCTTTTGTAATGTGAAATTGATACTTATCTTTATAAATAAGTTCTAATCTTTTCTCCAGGTTTATCAAACCAATTTTCAAATCCCCTGTACCTGTTTTTTCTTTATCAAAATCATTTTCACAACTAAGTTTTAAGACTCCTTCTTCTACTTCTATGTGTATTTTAATCTCACTGTGCAACGTGCTATGCTTAAAGGCATTTTCTATAACGGTAATTAAAAGTAATGGCGCTATCTGGTACTGAAACGCATCTATTGATTTAGAGTATATAACTTGTTTCACTCCTTCTGTTCTTATGGTTTGAAACTTTAAATAATTATCAATAAAATGTATTTCCTTAGCTAAAGGTATAAACCGTTCATTACTTTCATACAATACATGTTTCAAATTATCAGAAAGCATTAAAATAAGCTCCGGTGTTTCATCCGGTTTTTCAATAGCATAGGAGTAAATAGTATTTAGGTTATTAAACAATACGTGGGGGTTAATCTGCGATTTTAAAAATTTCAACTCCATTTCTGCATGTTCTTTTTTAACTGTATCTATTTCCTCCTGTTTGTCAATAAACCGGTATAAAACCCAAACAAAAGAGAAGAATATTAAAGGCACCAAAGACTGCCATAAATAATCACTTAAACATTTAAAAACAGAACAACCACATTGAGCAAAAGCATAACAGTATAAAAACGTGGCCAAGGCGGATATAGTGACAAATACTAATACATATAGAACATATAGTTTCTTTTTAACAAAAAAAGGCAATAGAAAAAAGTTATTCACATATACAATGCCCATTAACAATATAAGATATTGAAGAAATGGATTGTCTTTCCAATAATAATCAGAAAATAAAAAAAGAGAAACAAAAACAAATAACATCCAGAACAGGATGTGTACTAAAATTTGAGAAATATACTTGTTTCTTAAAGTCATTTTTAAATGTAACCAGAAAAGCTAAAACCATCAAAGAATCTGTACAAAAATCGGTTTTACAGTTACCAACGTAAAATTATGCCGTTTGTAGGTGTAATATATTCGTTAGTATTATTATTCCGGTTAGCTGTCCTTTTTATTAGACTATTTCTGTTTCTGAAGTTAACTTTGATAATCATCAAAAATCATCAAATGAAACGAACAGTTATTTTATCAGCTTTTTTGCTCAGCCTGTGTTTGGGATTTTCTCAATCTGCAAACAAGCTTGTCATTGATAAAAAAGGCCATGAAATGTTGCTTGGTAGCATCAGCAAAACCGACTTAACCACTAACTCATTTAAAACCTGGTTCTCAAAAAATCACAACACCTATTTGACAAACAAAAGCATCATTAAACAACTAAAAGATTCTTTAAATCAATACAGCATTAAAGTATTTTTAGGAACATGGTGTGGCGATAGCAGGCGTGAAGTCCCCAGGTTTTATAAAGTTATTGAAGCGGCTAAATTTCCTGAAAGCCAATTACAGGTTATAGCAGTAAACAGAACATCAGAGGCTTATAAACAAAGCCCGAATGGAGAAGAGAAAGGCCTGAATATCCATAGGGTGCCTACTTTTATTTTTTACAAAAACGGAAAAGAAATTAATAGAATAGTTGAATACTCCAAATTATATAGTAGCAAACCGTTTAAATTATTTACTTAATACAAAATCTATTGCAGAATTAAAGCTTGATGAAACTAATCTGGTTTCAAAATTTGCTGAATTTGTTAAGGGAAGTAAAGAATTAAACACCTACGGATATTCCTTATTATTCTCAGGCCAAACAGAGAAAGCATTATACGTTTTTGATTTAAATTCAAAACTATTTCCTTACAACCACAATGTTTATGACAGTTTGGGAGAAGCTTATTTGAAAGTAGAACACCCCAAAGAAGCCTTAAAAAACTATTATAAGATACTAAGTTTAAACCCTGAAAACAAAAATGCCCGTGATATGGTTGAAAAAATTAAAAATAACATTTAAACAATATTCATTTTTTTCAGGAGGAAAGAGGCATTCATATTTTGACAGATGCCTTGCTTCAATTTATAATCAAAATAAAGCTCATCATCTATTATTTCTGCATCAAAATAATAATTTTTAACAGCTTTTAGCTCCTGTTCTATCTCACATAAACTTAAATCGTGGGTAGCAATAATTCCTGTTGCTCCTGTCCCTACTAATTTTTCAACAAACTTTCTTGATCCTATGGCTTTATCTGTACTGTTAGTGCCTTTTAAAATCTCATCCAATACAATAAAATATGGCTCTTTTTGAATGGCATCAACAATATACTTCAATCGTGTTAATTCTGAAAAGAAGTAGGAACTATCATCAGTCAGTGAATCTGACGTTCGCATACTGGTAATTAGTTTTACCGGTGCATATTGGCTGGATTTTACACAAACAGGTAAGCCTGCATTGGCCATTACTATATGCAGAGACACCGTTCTTAAAAAGGTACTCTTTCCTGCCATATTGGCTCCGGTGACTATAAAAAACTGTTCGTTTTCAATGTTTAAATCACTGGTAATCCGTTTTTCTTTATTAAGCAGTGGATGTCCTAAACTCTTAGCTTTTATCACCGGGCCACCTTCCAATAGTTCCGGGAATACAAAATGAGGATGATTATAAGCATAATTCCCTAAAGCATTATAGGCATCAAAAAAGGACACTACATCAAACCAATCTGAAACCGTATGGGCATAATGTTGAATCCAATGTTCTATTTGATAGCTGTTTTTCAAATCGGTTAAAAAGAAACCATTGCCAAAAATGGCGCCAATAATATTATTACGATTATCCAGAGCATCCAGGTATTTTGAAAATGCTCTGAAAATTTCAGAAGCCTTTTTATCTCCGGATTGTATTTGCTTTTGTTTTTGTTGTAATAATGTTGAAGTGAAGGTCTCATTTTCAATCAAATCCAGCAATAGCGCATACTGTCTAAATGTATCTCTAACCTTATCCGTATTTGAAGCTAACACATTTATCTTTTTAAGATACCTGCCTGTGAAGCCCAAACCAACTAATAGCCAATACCCTATTAAAGCCTGATTGGTTATCATATTGAAATAGGTAAGTACAAACATAAAAATGGTCAGAATACCGAAAACTAAAGGCAACCATAACATAACTTTGGGTAGAAATGATTGATGGTTCTGTAACCACTTTATAATCTGTTTTGCCGGGGTTTCCACCTCAACTAAATTGGAGGTTGCCGAATAATACTGTCGCCATTTTGGTTTAGAACTCAGTTCTTTAATAGCTTCTTGCCTGGATTGGATATCATTTATATTATTGGCCTTTAAAGCTTCTGCCAGTTTAAAGCTTCCCTCCTTTATGGTTGTTCTATTTATGTATTGAAAAAATGAGCCCCGACCAAACAAATCGATATCTAAACTGTAAAAGTGATTAGGATCCTGAAATTGCATCCCCCTCTCTCGATGATGAAAATTACCGGCAGCTATTTTAATTTCTTCTTTATTAATATCTACCAGCTTTTTATTAAACTCACATGCTCTTTTAACATCTGTGTATTTAGACAGTAAATAAACAAATGCAATAACACCAAAAATACCAACTGGTGCTGCTATTTGCCATTGAGTAAAAAACATATAGACACCAAAGCCCGTTGCTAAAAACACCAATAAACGTAAGATGCTTAATGTTGTCATTTGTTTATTGAGCAGTTTGACTTTTGATTGATATTCTTCTAAATAATTATGATAGTATTTTAAATGATCCATTATAGTTTTATTACGGAGTAAAGAAACAAAAAAGCCCTGAAATACATCAGAGCTTATATCTTGTGTTTTATGTATGTATTAATCTCTGGATAAGAAAATGCTGATCACATACCAAAATAATAACATTAATGAGGCAAACAATCCTAATGCTGCAGGAATATAATCCTCATTAGAATACTTATGCACCATATTAGAGGTTTGATATAGTATAGAACCTGCAGCAAGTGCACACATGCCTACAGAGAACCAAAGTCCTAAGTTGAATCCAAACAATACTCCGGCTAAAATCAGTCCTAAAGCAATAAAAAACCCAACAGTTAATGCCGACCTTAAAAAAGAAAAGTCCTTTTTAGTCACTAAAACAATAGCTGAAAGCCCTGTAAATAATGATAACGTTACTATTGCAGCCTGATTTAATAAATCAAAACTACTTGTATATGCTATAGCGATATAAATTAGCGGTACAAAAATAAAGGCCTCAGCAAGAATATAAAGTCCGTATGCCAGATATTGTTTATTCTTATCCGGGGTTTTAAGCGCCATACCCTCAGCATAATTGGTAATAAACATAAAACCTCCCAACATGAGTAACCAACGCCAACCCTGTGTCATGGACAAGGCAAAATCAACAATAACTTCACTTTGAAGTAATAGGTATTCAAATAAAATAAAGACTAAAACACCACCGGCTACATGCGAATAGGTTTTTTTATAAAAAGCTACTTTATCGGCTTCAGACAGTTGACTTACTACAACTTTATTTTCAATCATATTTTCCATAAAAGTTTAATTAGGGTTATTTTCTTACCACCAAGATATAAAAAAGCCCTGAAAGGATTCAGAGCTTTTTCTTTTTATTTATCTCAATAATTTTAATCTCTACCACCAAACACCTGAAGTGCCCAATATAACAAATTGGCCAAAGCACCTATTGCTGCTACCAAATAGGTTCTTGCAGCCCATTTAAGAGCATCTTCTGAACCTTTATACTCTTCTTGAGACACCATATTTTTATTCTTTAACCAGGCTAGTGCTCTGTTACTGGCATCATATTCTACAGGTAGAGTTATAAAGCTAAACAGTGTAGCAAACCCCATAAATACAACACCTAAAACAGCGACCCACCATCCTAGTCCCATTCCGGCAGCTCCTCCTAAAACCAGGCCTCCAATAATTAGCCATTGAGACATCCCGGAGGTTACACTTACCATTGGCACTAAGGTAGAACGCATTTGCAACCAATTATAAGCCTGAGCATGTTGTACAGCATGTCCGCATTCATGAGCTGCAACCGCTGCCGCTGCTGCATTGCGTTGACTATAAACCGCTTCACTTAAATTAACTGTTTTGTTTCTTGGATTGTAATGGTCTGTCAAACGGCCCGGAGTTGAAATAACTTCAACATCAGTAATGCCGTGATCTGCCAACATTTTTTCAGCTATTTCTCTACCACTCATCCCATTGCGCAAATGCACTTTTGAGTATTTTTCAAACTTACGTTTAAGCGTATTACTAACGGCCCAGCTTACTAATGCTATAGCTCCTATTAATATATAATATCCTATCATTGCTACTTTTTTTTAATTCTAATTTCTTCTAGTAAAGATAGCAAAAATAACGCCAAGGTTTTAATGTGAAAATTTGTCAGTATAGCCCTTGAAATTTATTCTGTTTCTAAATTTACCTACTCATTTTTGGACATAAAAAAACGTCTGAATCTTAGTTAAGATTCAGACGTTATATTAACACTTCAGTAAATATGCTATTAACCCATTTCCATATCAAAGGCCTCAGCAATCTCTTTATATACAATCTTACCTTTTAATATATTTAAGCCTTTTGACAAAGGTGCACTGTTTTCACAGGCTTGTTCCCAACCTTCATTTGCCAGTTTAATAACATAAGGTAATGTTACGTTAGTTAATCCAACTGTAGATGTATAAGGTACTGCCCCCGGCATATTTGCGACAGAATAGTGTACCACATCATCTATAATATAGGTAGGTTCTTCGTGCGTTGTTGGTCTTGTTGTTTCAAAGCATCCGCCCTGGTCTACAGCAACATCAACAATTACAGTACCCGGACGCATGTCTTTTAACATGTCTCTGGTGATTAGCTTAGGTGCTTTTGCTCCTTTTATTAATACACCGCCAATGATTAAATCGGTTTTTGGTAAGTGTCTTCTAACATTGTATTCGCTGGAAAACTCAGTATTAACATTAGCAGGCATAATATCAGCAATGTAACGCAACTGCTTCATATTAATATCCATTATGGTAACGTTGGCACCTAAACCGGCAGCCATTTTTGCGGCTTGAATTCCAACAACACCACCACCTAAAACCATAACATGCGCTGGAGGTACACCTGGTATGCCTCCTAGCAAAATACCACGTCCTTTAATTGGTTTTTCAAGATACTTAGCGCCTTGCTGAATGGACATTCTACCGGCCACCTCAGACATTGGAACTAATAATGGTAGAGAACCATCAGCGTCTTCAACCGTTTCATATGCTATACAAATAGCCTTGCTTTCAATCATAGCTTTAGTTAACACCTCACTTGAAGCAAAATGGAAATAGGTAAACACCACCTGATCTTGCCTGATCAATTTATACTCCGGCTCTATAGGTTCTTTTACTTTTACGATCATTTCGGCTGCTTTATAAACCTCCTCTATAGTATCAAGTATAGTGGCACCAGCTTTCACGTAATCTTCATCAAAAAATCCACTGTTAAATCCTGCATTCTTTTGAACGAATACTGTATGATTTCTTTTAGTAAGCTCAAACACACCAGAGGGTGTCATACCTACTCTATTCTCATTGTTTTTAATCTCAATAGGAACACCAATTTTCATAAACGTCGTATTTTAATATTTTGTAAGTTGAAAAATAAGTGCAATATTATAACAAATGATTTAATAATAATTTAAAAAGACACCTTTAATTATTAAATCCATAATTAATTTAACGTTTTTTTATGATTTTGTGAAACTTATAACAATTTTATAAATTCTTGATTTTAAAACAAGAACTATTGCTCATTAGAAAATATAATTATGTTATTAGTGCTTTCTGTATTTAATTTTAAAATACATCAATAAAAAAGAAGACACAATAGTGATACTGTTTGCAAATATCATAGAAGGGCTATGCATTAAAAACCCATAAACCAACCACATAGTAATGCCTATGAAAAATATAACCAGCATAGGCAGAGATAAACTGGATACATCCTTGGTTTTCCAGGTTTTATAGACCTGTGGAAGAAAAGCTGCCGTTGTTAAAACTGCTGCTATAAAACCAATAAGTTCTGTATAGTTCATAGTGTTACTATATTAATTGGGCGTTCCCCAAGGGTCGGGCTATTTGTTTCAAGTCCGCGCTCGTTCCTCGCTGTGGGCTTTACACGACTATCCCTAACGCAAAAAAAATCATACTAACGAAGAAGCTTGGTAAGCCATTTATTTTAAAAAGATTGCCGCGTCGTACCTCCTCGCAATGACATTCTTACATTGTATTACGTCCAACAAGGAGAAATAATACAATTACCAGATATCTCTTTTAATTCTTCTTGTGATATCTAATCTAACTTTATTTCATACATAATACACTAATGAATCTGTCTTAACAAGGAATATGAATATAGTAACGTTATAACGGTCATTAAACAGATTGCCACCTTGTACCTCCTCGCAATGACGTTAGCCAACAATATTCACAATTTTCCCGGGAACTACAATCACTTTTTTAGGGGTTCTACCCTGTAATTGCTCCTGGGTTTTTTCGTTAGCCAAAACGGCTGCTTCAATAGCGTCTTTACTCATATCTAATGGCAATTCCATAGTAAAACGCATTTTACCATTAAAAGAAATGGGATAGTTTTTACTACTTTCCACTAAATGGCTTTCATTAAATTCAGGAAATGGAACTGTAGCGATAGAACCTTCATTCCCTAAAGCTTCCCAAAGTTCTTCAGCTATATGCGGCGCATAAGATGAAATTAACACTAATAATGGTTCCAGGATCTCTTTGCTATTACATTTTTGGGCTGTTAACTCATTAACCGCTATCATAAAGGTTGATACTGATGTGTTGAATGAAAAATTCTCAATATCTTCCTGAACCTTTTTAATGGTTTTATGTAATGTTTTTAAGTTGTCTTTAGTTGGTATTGCATCCGTAACTTTTAATCCGTTATCATCAATATACAATTTCCAAAGTTTTTTAAGGAAGGAATGCACACCGGTAATCCCAGCCGTATTCCATGGCTTGTATTGCTCTAAAGGCCCTAAGAACATTTCATACAAACGTAGACTGTCTGCTCCGTAATCTGTAACAATATCGTCTGGATTAACGACGTTAAACCAACGTTTGGACATTTTTTCAACTTCTCTACCAACTATATATTTTCCTTCTTCCAATATAAACTCAGCGTCATTAAATTGTGGTTGCCATTTTTGCAATGCTTCAATATTAATTTCATCTGAAGCATTAACCATATTAACATCAACCCTAAGTTCTTCTACATCATAAGTACCTTTTAATCCTTTAGAAACATATTTATTGGTTCCTGATATTCTATAAACTATAGCACTCGTCCCCAAAATCATTCCCTGATTGATCAATTTTTTAGCAAACTCATCATGGTTTACATAGCCTTTATCAAACATAAATTTTTGCCAAAAGCGAGAATACAATAAATGCCCTGTAGCATGCTCAGACCCTCCAATATACAGATCTACCTGTTGCCAATAATCTATAGCTTCTTTTGAAAAGATAGCTTCGTCATTATTAGGATCCATATAACGGTTAAAATACTGTGAGCTTCCTGCCCAACCCGGCATGGTGTTAAGTTCAAGAGGGTAAATACCGTTGTGAGATTCCTCGTCACGAGTTCCTCGTTCTGTCGGAATGACAAGATCGTTTGAAACTACCTGGTTGGTATTGGTATCCCAGGCCCAAACGGTAGCATTCCCTAATGGCGGCTCACCGGTTTCAGTTGGTAAATATTTTTCCACTTCAGGCAATTCAATAGGTAAATATTTGGCATCGATCATTTGCGGCATCCCATTGACATAATATACCGGAAATGGTTCGCCCCAATAACGCTGACGAGAAAATACCGCATCACGCAAACGGTAATTGGTTTTTCCTTCACCTTGTCCTAATTGCTCCAATTCATAAATAACACGTTTAGTGGCTTTTTTATAGTTCATGCCGTTAATGAAATCACTATTAGCAATAACGGTTTTGTCTTTATCGGCAAAGGCTACTTCTGAGATATCGATCCCCTCAAAAATATTGGGGATATCTATCCCGAAATGCTTAGCAAAATCGTAATCCCGTTGATCACCACAGGGCACCGACATCACCGCTCCGGTACCGTAACCGGCTAAAACATAATCACCAATCCAAATTGGAATAGGTGCTTTAGTAAACGGATGCTCTGCATAAGCCCCTGTAAATGCGCCCGTAATTGTTTTAACATCGGCCATTCTGTCACGCTCACTGCGTTTTGCTGTAGCTTCAATATAGGCTTCAACCTCAGCCTTTTGATCTGGTGTTGTAATCTTAGACACCAATTCATGTTCCGGAGCCAGGGTCATAAAACTCACTCCAAAAATGGTATCTGGGCGAGTGGTAAAGACTTCAATTTTATGAGACTCTTCGACTGCGCTCAGAGTGACATCAGTATTTTCATTATTGGCAGATTGCTTTGCTTCACTCGCAATGACGTTGAACGCCACTGAAGCTCCAACCGACTTCCCAATCCAGTTACGTTGACTTTCTTTTAATGAACCTGTCCAGTCAATAGTATCCAACCCTTGAAGTAAGCGCTCTGCATAGGCTGAAATACGCATACTCCATTGTGTCATTTTCTTTCTAACTACCGGATGTCCGCCGCGTTCTGAAACGCCATTTACTATTTCGTCATTGGCTAAAACCGTTCCTAATGCCGGACACCAATTAACTTCTGTTTCGGCTAAATAAGTTAACCTGTATTGTAACAGGATGCTTTGCTGCTCCTTTGATGAAAAGTTATTCCATGCTTCAGCTGTAAACAGCTCAATATCATCATCACAAGCTGCGTTTATATTAGCATTCCCTTCTGTTTCAAAGATTTTGATCAATGCTGAAATAGCTTCTGCTTTATTGGTATCATAATTGAACCATGATTCAAACAGCTGAATAAAAATCCATTGTGTCCATTTGTAATATTTTGGATCTGAAGTACGTACCTCACGAGACCAGTCAAAAGAAAACCCTATTTGATCCAATTGCCTTCTATAAGTAGCAATATTTTCTTTAGTAGTAATAGCAGGATGCTGTCCGGTTTGAATGGCATATTGTTCTGCCGGCAATCCAAAACTATCATAGCCTTGAGGATGCAGTACATTAAAGCCCTGGTGACGTTTATAACGCGCATAAATATCAGAGGCTATATACCCTAATGGATGCCCCACATGTAAACCTGCTCCACTGGGATAAGGAAACATATCCAAAACATAGTATTTGGGTTTGTCACTTTTGTTTTCAGCTTTAAATGTTTGGTTTTCTGCCCAATATTTTTGCCATTTGGCCTCAATTTCGTTGAAATTGTACTTCATTATCATCCTTATTTAAGAAGTTGCAAATTTACGTTTTAATTGGAAATAGGGCAGCGTAATACATAAAAAAAGCGTTACCCGGATATTTGTAAAATAATACGTTTACTTTTGGCATCTATTCAAACAAACAGCAGGCACCCTTTGACTAAAAGCAATATTATAAAAGCGCATTTGGCTTTGTTTGGCACTAATACTATTTATGCCATCAACCATTTTGTGGCAAAAGGCATTATGCCCGACAAGCTTAGCCCCACTCCTTTTGTTTTATTTCGGGTTTTAGGTGCCGGAGCTTTGTTTTGGTTCATTAAAACATTCATTAAAGAAAAAATACAAAAGAAAGATATCTTCAGGCTTGTACTTTGTGGACTTTTTGGAGCTTCCTGTAATCAGCTGTTCTTTTTTCACGGGTTAAGTTTAACTTCTCCTATTGACACTGCAATCATTATGACCTCAGCACCAGCTGTTGTTTTTATTTTAAGTATGATTGCCCTAAAGGAGAAAATAACTAAAAGCAAATTAATTGGTTTAAGTATTGGTGCAATTGGAGCCCTTGGGCTGGTTTGGTACGGTCAAGTAGCTGAAGGTTCCAGTAGCTTTTCAGGCAACCTTTTTATTTTTATGAATGTTTTATTCTACTCCCTTTACCAAGTCATTGTTAAACCTTTAATGAAGACATACCATTTTATAACAATTATTAGCTGGGTGTTTTTATTTGGACTGGTGTTTTTAATTCCGTTTGGGATAAATGATGTTCTGTACCATACTAACTACGCCCTTTTTGATTTTAATACCTATATGGTTATTGTATATGTTATTGTGTTCACTACATTTTTAACATTCTTGTTTAATATTTATGCGCTTCGGTATGTTTCGCCATCAATAGCAGGAAGCTACACCTACGTACAACCTGCTGTAAGCTTTATAATTGTTCTGTTTTTGTCATTGGCTCTGGGTAATGATACTTACAATGACGATATCAATATGGTTAAACTAATAAGCTGTTTTCTTGTAATTATTGGTGTCTATTTAATTAGTAAAAACCCAAAGACCACAACCTAATCTGTCATATCTTAACAACATTATTGAGATGTTTTAGTTTATATAAATTATAGATTGGTTATACTTTATTATTTTTACAGCATTAATCCCACTATTTTATGAGTTCATCATTTGAAAGACATCAAAAGCGCAGGCTTATCTCTTCTTATTTTTCTGTTGTTTTAAGTATTGCCTTGGTTTTGTTTTTATTAGGGTTATTAGGCATGCTCATTTTAAATGCGAAAAAAGTTTCTGATCATTTCAAAGAACAGGTTGTTGTAACCATATACTTAAAAGATTCTGCTAAAGAAGTAGAAACCGAACAACTTAAAAAAAGCTTGGCTATGGCAGATTATGTTAAATCTACCGAGTATGTTTCCAAAGAGCAGGCTGCCGAATTTATGAACAGTGAAAATGGCGAAGATTTCATGGATTTTGTAGGCTATAACCCACTGCAAAACTCAATTGATGTACATTTAAAAGCGGACTATGTAACCTCTGAACATCTAGATAAAATCTCTGAAGAAGCCCTAAATAAAGATTTTGTTGAAGAGGTAACCTATGATAACGATCTGGTAAACCTTATGAATAACAATGTTAAAAAAATAAGCTTTTGGATCCTTATTATCAGTAGTATTTTTACACTGATTGCCGTATTACTGATCAATAGTTCTATACGCTTAGCTGTTTACTCCAAACGGTTTACTATTAAAACCATGCAGATGGTTGGTGCAACAAAACAGTTCATCAGACGCCCCTTTATTTGGAAAAGTGTACGATTGGGTATAGTAGGTGCCGTTTTGGCATTGATAGGTATGGGTATTGTTTTATATTATTTAAACAAAACCTTTATAGAATTAAACTTACTCAGTAATCCTGTTTTAATAACGTTTTTATTTATAATCATATTTGCATTAGGTATTGTGATTACATGGATTAGCACTCATTTTGCAACTCAACGTTTTTTAAATTTGAAAACGGATGATCTGTATTATTAGTTATTAATAAATTAGAATTAGATTAACACTATTGTTTTAAATAAATCTTTTATTTTGCATTAAATTATTCTGCAGAAGTTAAATTATGGGAGAAAAAAAACGTAAAGAAGCCGGAAAGCCAACATTTATATTTGGAAAGAAAAACTATAAATTCATGTTTATAGGTTTAGCAATTATTGCCATTGGTTTTATTTTGATGTCGGGCGGCGGAAGTGATGACCCCAATGTATTTAATCCTGAAATTTTTAGCTGGAGACGTATACGACTAGCCCCTACTTTAGTTCTTATTGGGTTTGGTATTCAGATTTATGCTATTCTTTTGAATCCTGATAAAAAGTAGCCCATATCTTTTTTGTACAATACACTCTAATCATTTTCAATATGAAAAAAGCACTTCTTTACTTTATTTATTGCATAACTATATTTGGGCAAGCCCAAAAGGCCAACTCTCAAAAACCCCTTTACAATCATGACCTCTCTACATTTATCACAGAAGAAATTAGCCCTGAACTTATTGAAGATGCTTACCTCCTGAAAAAGAAAAATAAATTTAGACTACTATTTTCCATGACTAAATCTGGAAAAACGGAATCTATTAGAACTAATGTTAAAAATCACAACTTAAATAAAGCCATTATAAACGCTTTTCAAAAATATCCGATAGAAAAACTTAATCTTCCCCCATATAAAATTCTAACTGTTTATATTATTAATGGTACTATAGACATAGTGAACTCTAAAAAAGTTATCAATTTTAATGATAAAGTAATTATTGAATCTACACCAATATATAAAGGCTGTCAAAAATCTAAGAACTTTGTAGATTTAAAAAAGTGTTCCCAAAAAAAAATAGCAACTGTTATTAGAAACGGAATCAACTTAGAAGAACTAAAAAAAACAGACCTAAAAGGAAAAATCAAGCTCCTCTGTTCTTTTAAAGTTGGGACAGACAACTCAATTACAGATATTGAAGTAAAGGCACCATCTCCAATTCTTGAAGCTGAGATAGAACGAGTATTAAAAAACATACCTCCTTTTTATAGGGGTGGTTTTCAAAATGGGAAGGCCGTTTCTGCACCTTATAAAATACCCATAACTTATTATGTGAAGTAATAAATAAAAACTATCTCACCTCCTTAACAAAATTAAATGCCATACGCTTTAAGTAGTCATATCCATTTTTCATAGCATCTTCCAAATCTTTTGAATGATTTAAAACCGCATCTGAGTATTCAATTCCAAATGCTTTAAGAGCCTTTTCATCTAAATCAATCATCCCACAGAAGGCTGCAACTTTTATGTTTTTTATTCTCGCAGAATTTGCTACACCTTCTATAGTTTTACCTGATAAAGTTTGAGAGTCAAGTTTACCTTCACCGGTAATTATCCAATCTGCATTCTCCAATTTAGAATCAAACTGTGCTAAGTGTTTTATGAGTTGAACTCCTGGTTCCAGCACGCCTTTTAAAAATACTTTTGACGCTATACCCATACCTCCGGCTGCCCCTGCTCCCGGTACAGCCTGCACATCGATATTAAAAACAGCATTGATAACCTCTGAAAACGCTTCCAAGCCTTCATCCAGTAACTTAAT
Source organism: Alterotamlana spongicola (assembly GCF_035818475.1). Classification (NCBI taxonomy): domain Bacteria; kingdom Pseudomonadati; phylum Bacteroidota; class Flavobacteriia; order Flavobacteriales; family Flavobacteriaceae; genus Alterotamlana; species Alterotamlana spongicola. Next base: position 1,405,721 of record NZ_JAYMGV010000001.1, on the reverse strand, counting down.
ATCTTCTGGCGACGCACCCTTTTGAGCTGCATAAACACAGGCCGCTCCATGCTCTCCAAATAAGGGATTGGTAACATCACAGGCTATACGAAAACTCACATTAAACAGTTCAGGGTGTACATTGGAAACATCAATAGATTCTATTTTAGAAAGGTTAGCCCCAACAGGTAGCACCTCATTATTATGTTTATCTAAAAAACGATACCCTAATGCTGTTGCCATACCTACACCACAGTCGTTGGTAGCACTGCCTCCAATTCCCAAAATAATTTTTGAAGCACCTCTGTTAATAGCATCAATTATCATTTCACCGGTTCCCAAAGTCGTCGCATTTTTACAATCAAATTGTTCCGGCTTTAATAATTTAACTCCCGATGCTTCTGCCATTTCTATAAATGCTGTTCTTTCTTCTTTTGAAAACAAATAAGATGCTTGAATAGGTTCAAAAAACGGATTATTTACTGTTACATGAATTACTTCTCCTTTTAGATAATAGTTCACCACTTCAATAGTGCCGTCACCACCATCAGCAAGTGGTAAATTCACTATAGTCACACCGGGATCTACAGCATGGATACCGGCCTTAACAGCACTGCAAAATTCTAAGCCTGTTAAAGAGTTTTTAAATTTATCCGGTGCTAATACTATTTTCATTTTAGTGAGTTATAAGATGCAAAATGATTTCTAAAATAGCATTTATAATTTAGTCTATTACAAGTTAAATGTATTGGTATTTTAATATTTTTGCGCCATGGAAATTATAGACGCAATTATTTTAGGTATTATTCAAGGCCTTACAGAATTTCTACCTGTTTCTTCAAGCGGCCATTTAGAACTGGGAAAAGCTATTCTGGGAGATCAATCTGTACCTGAAGAAAGCCTGATTTTTACTGTTGTACTTCATTTTGCCACAGCACTTAGTACTATAGTAGTATTTAGAAAAGATATTTTAGAACTTATTAAAGGCGCTCTAAAGTTTAAATGGAGTGAGGATTTGCAATTCATTACAAAAATTGCAATTTCTATGATCCCTGCAATTATTGTAGGCCTGTTCTTTGAAAAGCAGTTGGAACAACTTTTTGGAGGAAACATTCTTTTAGTAGGGTTCATGCTACTTATTACAGCTATACTTTTATTTTTTGCAGACAAGGCTAAAAATACCAATAAAAAAGTATCTTTTCAAAATGCCTTTGTAATAGGTATTTCTCAAGCTATTGCCATGCTTCCGGGTATTTCACGTTCCGGAGCAACCATCTCCACATCGGTTTTATTAGGCAATGATAAAACCAAAGCGGCACGATTTTCATTTTTAATGGTAGTCCCTCTTATCTTTGGAAAAATAGCTAAAGACATTCTAAGCGGAGATTTATCCTATGACAGTAGTAATTTCACTTCACTTTCCATTGGTTTTATAGCGGCTTTTGTTTCGGGATTATTTGCCTGTACCTGGATGATATCCTTAGTAAGAAAAAGTAAACTGACCTACTTTGCCATTTACTGTGCCATTGTTGGAATAATTGCTGTTATTTTTTCATTATCATATTAAAGACCATGAAAACCTCAGAAGACTATCTTTCCGGCCAGGTATTACTTATTGATAAGCCACTTAACTGGACCTCCTTTCAAGTCGTCAATAAGCTTAGGTGGGAAATTAGACAAGCTTTTAAAATTAAAAAAATAAAGGTTGGTCATGCCGGTACTTTAGACCCCCTTGCTACAGGTTTGTTAGTGATTTGCACAGGGAAAATGACTAAACAGATCAATACGTTTCAAGGTCAAATAAAGGAATATACCGGTACTTTTGTTCTGGGCAGCACAACCCCATCATTTGATTTAGAAACTGAAATAGACAAAACATTCCCTACCGAACATATCACTGAAGATTTGATTCGAGCAACAACCAGGCAATTCCTGGGAGATGTTCAGCAATATCCACCGGTATTTTCAGCCCTAAAAAAAGATGGCAAACGTTTATATGAATATGCAAGAGCCGGCGAAAATGTAGAACTAAAATCCAGAAGCGTTAACATTTCAGAATTTGAAATTACCAAAATTACCGGCTTAAATATTGAATTCAGAGTAGTTTGCAGCAAAGGGACTTATATTAGATCTTTAGCTAACGATTTTGGAAAAGCCTTAAAATCCGGCGCGCATTTATCAGTGTTGAGAAGAACAAAAATTGGAGCGTTTGACGTAGAAAAAGCCTTATCAATAGAGGGCCTTATTGAGCAGTTAAACAACCAAACCCATTAATTTTACGTATATTTCATAATCAATGATATTAAAATTGTAACGGTTTGCACCTAACAAATCAACATAGAGCCCTACTTATTACATTTCTTATTGCAGGAACTGTGGTTTTGTCTGTTTTTAATTTAAGCCTTAAAAAACATAACGCATTTGCTTCTGAAAGTTACTATGAAATTGAACCTGAAAAAGAACTCACTGAAGAAGAACTTAAAGTGCTGGAGGTCTTAGACAAACTTAATAATGCCAAAGCTGAAACCAATAAGGCCTTCAATGAATCTCAAGAGAACAAGCATTTTGCACAGGCTTTCAAGCCTATTGCTCCTCCCGAAGATTACGTTCCTAAGTCTAATAGTAATGCTGAAAGTGCCATTATTCCAAATAAAACATTAAACACTACTGAAGATTCAAAATTAAACCGGGAAGATCTTTCTAAATTCAGTAAAGTAAACGACTTGCTAAAAAAACAACAATCCGAAGGTAACAATTCCAAAAGCTCTATTAGGTTTTCATTGGTTAACAGAAAAAAAGTTTACATACCTATTCCTGTCTACCTTTGTGAAGTTGATGGAAAAATAGTTGTAAATATTACCGTAAATGCTCTTGGTAAAGTTGTGGACACCTATGTAAACAGTTCATCAACATCAAATAATGAATGCTTGATAGAGCGTGCTCTGGAATATGCCAAACAGTCTCAATTTAGCGCAGACGCTTCAAAAGAGAAACAAATAGGCTCTATTACCTTTTTCTTTATTGGCAAACGCTAGGCTCTAGCTTACACAACTTTAAGGTAATGTCTTCAATGACATTTTGCCCTTTGTTTTTATTATACCAGTGTTGTAAATCTTCTTTAAACTCCGGCGTTAATGCACCATGTTTAGCCTTAAACCTTTTCACATAATTAGTAGCTTCACTAGGCCTTGGCCCATAGGTATCTATAACCTCTCCGGATTCATTATCAATCATAATAACTTTAGGAATAGCTTTATTTCCGTTAGTTAAAAACGCATCCATAAGCTCCGGATTTACATCTCTAAGCACCACTTTAAAATCTATATGGTCATTTAGATCGGCTACTTTGTAAAGCGCCGGCAATACATGGGCAGCATCACCACACCAGCTTTCGGTAATAACTAACCAGGTTACATCATTGCTAAACTCTGAAATTCTTTGCTGTGCCTCTTCAGAAACCTTAACAGTTTTATCCCATCGCTTCATTCGCCTGTCGTTCAACTTGGTGTAATTTGCCAATGCTTCAGTTTTCTCTATTCCTGTGTTAGAGTTTTCTTCAGCCATTTGCTTTACCAAATCTCTATAGGACTGATAAGACATACTGCGTTTTAAACTCTCTTTTATAATGGTAGATTTAGTCATTATTTTCTTTGATATAAAATTCCAATTCAACAAAATTACTATCTTAACATCGTAATTAAGATGATATTTGTCATACTTTCAATTTAAACCTTACAGAATCATATGGATACAAAACACAGATGTGGCTGGTGTGAGGGTGACCCCCTATATGAAACCTACCATGACCAGGAATGGGGTGTTCCTGTTTATGACGACAACAAATTATTTGAATTTTTGATTTTAGAAACATTTCAGGCTGGCTTAAGCTGGATTACGGTTTTACGAAAACGAGAAAATTTCAGAAAAGCTTTTGATCATTTTGATTATAAAAAAATAGCTAATTACCAGCAAAGTAAAATTGATACGCTTTTACAAGACACGGGAATTATCAGAAATAAACTAAAGGTAAATGCTACTATCACTAACGCTCAGGCCTTCATAAAAATTCAACAGGAATTTGGAACCTTTAGTAAATACATTTGGGGGTTCGTTAATGGCAAGCCTATTAAAAATGCTTATCAGGCATTAAATGATATTCCGGCTAACACCCCGTTAAGTGACACCATTAGTAAAGACCTGAAAAAACGCGGATTCAAATTTGTAGGCACCACGGTAGTTTATGCCCATATGCAAGCTACAGGTATGGTCAATGACCATATAACCAGCTGTTTTAGGTATGAAGAAGTTTAGTCTCATTATTTTCATTTTAGTAGCTGAGCTTGGTTTTACCCAAGTTAAAAATGAAAAAGAAGAGCGCATAAAACTATCTGAATTCCCAGAAAGGGCACAAACTTATTTTAACACGATTTCTAATGAAGTAAAGTATCTAAAGTTCTATAAAGAAACCGATGTCAATAAGATGAGCTATGAAACTAAATTTAAAATACATAAACTTCATTATAGTGTTGAATTTGATATAAACGGTGTATTAGAAGATATTGAAATAGTTATTAAAGAAAAACATATTCCGGAAAAAGCCCTTAATGCTATTAAGGCATATTTCAACTCCAATTTTGACCATTCCAGGTTTATAAAAATTCAAAAGCAATTTGTAGGTAATACCAAAAAAACAGACCAACAGTTTATTCAACATATAATAGATCACCCAGATGATAAGCACACACATTTTGAAATTATTGCAGAAATAAGACTAAATAAGAAACGTCAATTAAGAGAGTTTACCTTTAACAGAAAAGGGCAGTTTGAACACTCCAGAGTAGTAACATCTTCTTCTTATGAACATGCGCTGTATTAAGATCTTTTTAATTATTCCGATCCTTCTGTTTTTAACGCTTAAGACTAAGGCTCAGAATAACTTCAATACTATAGGAGAATCTGCAGTGGCTTTCAATTATGCGATATCAAATGATTTCAGTATCAATTTTACGGCCAGAAGCCGGTATGTATTATATAATAAAGAGGACTTGCAGTTTTTACAACAGCAAGTTGACTTTTTTCATTTTTCTACCTTAAAATTAAGTTACAATCACAAGATAAGCCTGGGAGTATATTATCGTAATAGGGATTTATTTGAGACGGGAAGAAATGAAGTTAGATTTCTTGAACAATTCAACTACATAAAGCAGACTTTGGGGGTACGTTATGGGCACCGGTTTAGAGCCGAACAACGTATTATTGATAATGAAACCACTTTTAGACAACGTTACCGGTTTGCAGTAGATTTCCCTCTAAACGGAGAAAACTGGATGTTGGAGAAGCCTATTTAATACAGTCTGTTGAAGGGTTGTTGAGTTTAAACAAAGTGCGCCAACCCGAAACAGATATAAGAACCACTGTTAAAATTGGATTACAGGCCTCTAAAGTTTTAAAGCTCCAACTAGGTTTAGAACACCGCCTGGAAGCCTTTAATCTAAAAGGGCAAAATTTTTTGTTTGTTTTAACTTCTGCGATATTGAGGTTATAACACTCCAGTTCAAGGCTTTAAATCTTACAAAAATTTTAAGAAATCATCTCTGGAAATCTCCTCAGCACCTAAACTTTCTAAATGCTTAGTATACACCTGGCAATCTATAAGCTTATAGCTTGCATTTTGAATAAACCTAATAAAGGCTACTTTACTGGCATTGCTTTCTTTGCTAAACATGCTTTCACCACAAAATACGCCATGTCCCAAATCTATACCATAAAATCCTCCAACCAATGTTTTATCACTATTCCAAACCTCAACAGATTTAGCATATCCTAAGTCATGTAATTTTGTATAGGCTTCAAGCATACTTTTAGTTATCCAGGTTCCGGATTGTCCATGACGCTTTATTTTTGAACAGGCAGAAATAACGGCATTAAAATCTTTATTAATGGTTACAGTATAACGCTTGTTCCTTAATACCTGCTTCATACTTTTTGAAACCTTGAGCTTTTCCGGAAACAGTACAAAACGTGGGTTTGGAGACCACCATAAAATAGGCGCCTTTGCTTCAAACCAGGGAAAAACACCTGTTTTATAAGCCAGTATTAAACGTTCAACCGACAAATCTCCTCCAATAGCCAACAAACCGTCTTGAGTGGCTTCGTTAACATCAGGGAACCATAAATCCTGGGTTAAATAATACATAACAACAAATAAAAAACCTCAATGTTAAAATAAACATTGAGGTTCACTCTTTAATATGATCCTGCAAATGCAGTATAACATTTTACATTAAAAAGGCAGATCATCATGATCATCTTCTTTTAAATCTCCAGCTGGCTCAAAAGCATCTGCCGGTGGTACCGGAGGCATATTTTCTCCAGTTGCTTCAGCTTGAAATGCCTCAATTCTCCAACCTTGAATAGAATTGAAATATTTTGTTTCACCTTGAGGGTTTACCCATTCTCTACCTCTTAAATTAATATTAATCTTTACCTGTTGCCCTACCTGGTAACTGTTTAACAAATCGGTTTTATCTTGCACAAATTCCACCATAATATGCTGTGGATATTGCTCTTCAGTAGTCACTACTATTTCTCTTTTTCTGAACCCATTATTTCCAAAAGTCTGAGTTTCTCCAATCATTTTAATTCTTCCTTGAACTTCCATTTATTGCTATTTATATTTGTTTTATTGTTATTAACTTAATAATATTTTCCAGGCACTTTGCACATCTCCAAAGCTTAAATAATTTCGCGCTAATTTATGCTTTTCTCTATGAGTAGCCGTCTTTATATTGGGATATCTTTCACCTATATCTCCTATAAAATCTTTAACACTCTTTTCTGTTGGCAGCACTTCTATATTAGCCAACATTCCTAAATCATTCCCGGTTAATACCATACTATGTTTTATGTGGTCCGGAAAGCTATCCACGCCAATTCCTAATGTAGAAAGTGGTTTTGGGATTTCAAAAAAGCCCTTTTTTGCACGACTATAATAACTCCCTCCTGCCCGGGCAACCAAATCTAATTTACTTTGATTTATGACATCATTATTATCAAGAACATCATCATCTATATGTAATTTAACCACTTCACAAATAATTAAATTCCCGGCACCTCCTTCTTTTCCCAATGTAATAATATCATTGACCCTGCATTCAAATTGCACAGGAGACTCTGCTACTCTAAATGGTTTAACTATGTCTGACTTCAACATAGTTAATCCTGCTTTTTCAAACTCATTTACACCCTCAGGGTATTCTGTACTACTCAAAGACATTTGATGTACAATGTCATAGTTCACCACATTTATAACAACTTCTCTGGTAGCTTCTACATTTTGCAATGTATGCTTTGTGGTATTATCTCTAACCCGCCTGGCCGGTGAAAAAATCATAACCGGGGGATTGGCGCTAAATACATTAAAAAAACTAAATGGCGACAAATTAGGTGTTCCTTCTACATTTACAGTACTTGCAAAAGCTATTGGCCTTGGTGCAATTGCACTCAGTAAATAGCTATGTAATCTACTGGTTGGTAAGCTTTTTGGATCAAATGACGGCATTCAGGTTTTTTAAGTTTAACAAATGTAATTAATCTATATCTCATCTAAAAACCGATTTACTAACAACTTGAACAATAATATTAACAGATTTGCATTATATTACAAATCAATTTTAACGGTTTATGATCTTCACTAAACATAGCAATGCATTCCGTTGGGTAATTGTTGTAGCTTCTTTTGCTATTGTATCGCTCATTTTATGGAAAACTTATGAATTCTTTCAACACTTTAAAGATGAAGAACGTACCAAAATGGAAGTCTGGTCATTTGCTCAAACCAGTCTGATTAATTCAAAAACAAATTCTAATTTAGACCTTAACCTTAAAATTTTAAATAGCAATACAAGTACTCCTGTTCTGGAAATTAATGTAGATGGCAGTATTGGAAGTCACCTCAATATCAATGATGAAAATTTAACTGATGAACAATACATCAATAAATTAGTAACACAATTTAAAAAAGAAAACACCCCAATTGAGGTTAGACTTGACGGCAAACTCAACAGTACTATCTATTATGGCAACTCGCCATTATTGAATAAATTAAAGTATTATCCTTTAGCCCTATTGCTCATTGTACTTTTGTTTGGAGCTGTGATCTTCTTTTTTTACAGCAGTAATAAAAACGCAACGCAAAACAAGCTTTGGTCCGGTATGGCAAAAGAAACCGCACATCAAATTGGTACGCCTTTATCGTCGTTAATAGGGTGGACAGAAATTTTAAAAACCGAAAATGTTGACCCGGACTATATTATTGAAATTGAAAAAGATGTAGATCGTTTAAAAACCATAACCGAACGCTTTAGTAAAATAGGCTCATTACCAACACTTGAAAAAGCTGATATCATTCAAGAGACCATTAATTCTTATGACTATTTAAAGGCTAGATCTTCAAGCCTTATTGATTTTGAAATTGAAACCCCTGATGGTGAGATTCCTGTAAATTTAAATAAACAGTTATATAGTTGGACCATTGAAAATTTGGTTAAAAATGCTATTGACGCTATGAAAGGAAGAGGGAAAGTTACCGTTAAAATATCTCAACTTGAAGACAATGTAAAAGTAAGTGTTAGTGATACCGGAAAAGGTATTTCAAAAAAGTATTTTAATAAAATATTCGAACCCGGTTATACCACAAAAAAACGTGGTTGGGGATTGGGCTTATCATTAACCAAAAGAATTATAGAAGATTTTCATAATGGAAAAATAAAAGTTCTGCAATCTGAAAAAGATAAAGGTACTACCATTCAAATACACCTTAAACGAGCTGCTTGATTATGTCTGAAAAATTGATGCTCATTAAAGAGGTTTCTCTAAAAAATAACTGTCCGGAATGTTTTAACAATACCGGACTACATTTAACGTTTAAACAAAAAATAGTAGAGACTAAATTCTATAAATCCATTACGCCTGAAATTAATCGTGAGCTCAGCTGTAAAACATGCCACACCATCATATACCCTGTTCAATGGACAGATGATATTGACAAAGTAGTGGAATACCAACAAAAAGCATTTACGCCAAAGCAGGCATCTACTTATCTCAAAAAAGTATCCTGGATTCTTATTGGCATGAGTATAACAGCGGTAATATTCTTAGCTATTACAATTTATTATTTAAATTTCTAAGTGGGATCTAATGGCCTCTGCCAATTCCTGAAATTCTTCTGGGGGCATTTTTTCTTTTTTAATAAAACGCACATCTTCCATAGATTGTAATGGGATTAAGTGTACGTGAGCATGTGGTACTTCAAGCCCAATAACACTAACACCAATACGATTACAAGACACAGCCTTTTCAAGCCCTAAAGCCACTTGCCGGGAAAAAGACATCAAGCCATTATAGGTTTCTTCATCAAGGTCAAATAATTTATCAACTTCTTTTTTTGGAATGCATAAAGTATGCCCCTTTGCATTAGGGTTAATATCTAAAAAAGCCAAAAAATCTTCAGTTTCAGCTATTTTATAACAGGGTATTTCACCTTTTATTATTTTCGTAAAAATTGAGGTCATAATTTATTTTTGAAAATGAGAGTATTTGTAAATATAAAAAGATTCCTGATTAAATGAATCAGGAATCTTTATTATAACGGCGTATACATCTTCTTTTAAGTTGGATAATAAAGATGTATGCTATTTATTTCTATTATCTGGTAATTTCAATGACATCAAATTTCATAACCCCATTTGGCACTTGAATTTCTGCCACTTCGCCAACAGACTTTCCTAACAACCCTTTTCCTATTGGTGAATTCACAGATATTTTTCCTGAGGCTAAATCTGCCTCTCCATCTGCTACCAATGTATATATCATTTCCATACCATTGGTCTGATTCTTTATTTTTACTTTTGACAATACCAAAACTTTAGAAGTATCCAGTTGGGACTCATCAATAACTCTTGCTCCTGCTAAAGCCTCTTCCAATTTAGAAATTCTCATTTCCAACATCCCTTGTGCTTCTTTAGCGGCATCATACTCAGCATTCTCACTCAAATCGCCTTTATCCCTGGCCTCAGCTATTGCTTTTGATGCTTTAACACGCTCAACGTCTTTTAATTGTTGGAGCTCTTCTCTCAATTTTTTTAATCCCTCTGGTGTATAGTAAGATACTTTACTCATAACTTCATCGTTTTACTTAATAAAAGATGCTGATAAACTTCAAAACACCTTGAAGCATTCAGCAAATAAAAAAATCTCGTTTGCACGAGATTGTACAACAAATATACAAAATATTTAAGTCAATTTACTTTTTGTTGTAAATTGCGACCTAATTTTTACTTTATGAAACCCGCCTTATTTCTTATCTGTTTCACCTTTTTATGGTCTTGCAGCAAAAACTCCGATGACAACAGAAATTGTAATTTTTTGCTTGATGTTGGTGTAAATTTCCCTGTGGATTTAAACTTACCCCAATATAGCCAACTTGCTTTTGCCGGTAATTCTATTTACATCCCCAATATTGGAAATGGAGGGGTTATAGTTGCCAGTACCGGTGCTAATTTCTATGCCTGGGATGCCGGTGACCCCAACCATGCTCTCAGCCCTTGTTCCGTTATTGTTCCTAATGGTTTGTTTGGAACTTGTGGATGTGACGATAAGAATAAATACAATTTTATTACGGGCAGGCCTGATGGAAATGATGCCTTACCTTGTTCTTTAAAAAATTACAGGATTGAAAAAAACGGAAACACACTTCTTATTTTTAACTAAAAAAGTGTCAGGCAAGCTTTATTTTATGTAACATTTTCTTTTTCCATTGAAAATACCCCACAAAAGAAAAAACTAAATACACCAAAGTTAAACCGGTATATAAGTTCAAATCTCTGTTTAAGTATAAAATTATGGTGACAGCATTAATAACTATCCAAAATTTCCAGGACGCCAGCTTTTTTTTGCTTCTAAATAGCTGGCTATGAAACTAAATACAGTAGTATGTGCATCTAAAAAGGGCATATTAGCATTGGTATAAGTCTTAAAAAAAAATGCCAGAATCAATGATACTATTTCACCCAAAATAATAAAGTAAATATAGGTTTGAAGAGAAAAATCAGTAATAAGGAATTCGTTATTATGATTTAAAGTCCTTTTCCAGTGGAAAAACCCATAAACGCCTATTATTACATAATAAACATACAATATAGATTCAGAATACAAACCTGTTCTATAAAACAGGAGGATACTCACTAATGACCCCAAAACACCAAATATCCAGCAGATTATTTTTTCCTTAATTAAGAAAAACAAATATCCTAACCCCAGAATAACTGCTGCTATTTCTAAATATAAATCCATTAAAATAATGATAAATACTTCTGAAAGTACTGTTCACTGGTAAATTCCATGTCCATAAATTTCAGCTTTTTTTGAGGCTTAGGCAGTGAAAAAAAAGCAAAGGAAAAACGTGCTTCATGCACATTAAAAAAGTCAACTTGGTGTTGAAGTGCTTTATACTTTCCTTTGGACAATACTTCCAGTAAATAGCCGGGAAAGACCACTATATTATCTGCAGAAAATAATGCTTGCCTTTGATTTTTATAATTTTGAAAAGAGAAGCCCTCCTCTAAACCAAAAACAAAAACTGTAAATAAAGAGACATCAATATGTTTTGACAACCTAACTGGTGCCTTAGTAACTGAAGTATTCAATTTGGGATAATAATTACATGATACCATATGCCCGATCGAATGTTTATAAAAACCTCTCAATTCTCTTATTCCCAATTGCTCAATAAGCTTCAATTCAATCATTTTTATCTTCGAAACCAAAACAGGCCATTCGCTTTTTAAAAACGAATGAAATTCTACCGGAAATCGTTCATTTTTTGAAAACTCCGAAAGCACAAAAGAGTGCAATAAATCTGTATCATACTGATTACTGCTATCTTTTTGCCCCATATACGAATACCCATCAAAGCCACAATTAAAATGCTTTTGAAGAAATTTTTCCTTATACACATTTGACCTGTTTAAAAATTCCTCAAATGAGGATTTGAGCAATACATCAGAAGATTTAGGAACCGTTGTTTTAACCATTCCTAAACCTTCATTAAATGTATTTTCTTCTAAAAAAATAATACTTAGAACTTTAAAGTTACTCCCGTCAAAAAGTTTGCTGTAGCCTGAGGGTAATACCCGGCATAATATCCTGTAGTAATGCCTGTTGAACTTGATGAGTCATCAAAATCAAAAGACCCAAAGTAACCGTTAGACACATATTTTTTATTGAATATATTATTGGCTAAAACTGACAGTACAATAGACTTAAAGATTTTATTTGGTTTGATTTCATAATTGATGTTAAAATCATTTACAAAATAACTGTCAAGTTTTGATCCTTCATTATCAGTATTCCCCATATATTGTTCTCCAACATATTTGCTTAACAATGACATTTGCATGTTTTCAATAGGGTAAAAATTAAGTGCATTTCCTATAACCAATTTCGGAGAAAATGAAATATTAGTATTTCCTAAGTCTACCAGTTCTCCATTTATGGATGATGTAAAATCCTTATTTTTATTGCTACTTACTGCCACATTAGTAGTTATATTAAAACTTTTATTAAGCTGAATGCTAGCATCAACCTCTAATCCTAATCTATAACTTTTTCCACTTGTTGCTCTAATCGGGCTACCAACATCATCTAATTCTCCCGTTAAAACCAACTGATTTTGATAAAACATATAATAAAGGTTTGTGTTTACATTAACCTTATTGGTATGATAACGCCACCCTAACTCGATATCATTAAGGGTTTCATTTTCGGTCACACCAGCTTTAAAATCATCACGATTTGGCTCTCTATTGGCTCTGGCATAAGAAGTGTAAAAGCTATTGGATTCTGATGGTTTATAAGTAAGTCCTGCTTTGGGATTAAAAAAGCTAAAATTAGCATCAGTATTAAAAGGAACACCGCTGGAATTCAATCCGTTTGTTTTATAATCTACAAGGCGTGCCTGTAAATCTATAAATCCTGTTAAACGTTCTGAAAGTCCAAATGATGCTTTTGAGAACACACTAAAATCATTTTTAGTGGCGTCACCTTCATAATAACGATCTCTGATACTTGAATTATCTGAAAACTGTCTGGCCCAAATAACTTCACCAAAATGATCTCCTGAATAGGTATTATAGGAAACCCCTGTTATGATTTCAAAAGCGTCTTGCTTATACGTAACATTGGCATTAATAACATAAAAATCATTATCTAACCAACGGCGTCTAATAACATCAGTAATAGGAACATCTATAGGATTTCCATTTTCGTCTTCATCTACACGAATATCTGTAGGTAATACGATACCTTTATAAAGATCAATTTCATCAGTACCTTCTTCAAACTGCTCAAAATAGCCCTTTCCTTTAGTATAATTTAAACCCAGATTAGTTGACCAGTTGTTATCAAAGCGTTCATTCCAATGCAGTTGATAATGATCCTGCCAATAATTATCCGTTTCATTATCATAAGTGTAAGGGTTCTGTCTTCTATCCTCCTGTAACTCATCGGCAGTTAAACCAAACCAGGATTGATAGGTTTGTTCTTTAGCGCCAAATGTTATCGCTTTAATTAAGGTATTATCATCTTTATAAACACCTTGAAGAAAATACGATTTTAAATCTGTAAAAGCTCTGTCCACATAACCATCAGAGTCTATTTTTGATAAACGTCCTGAAATTTCAAAATGGTCATTTAGTAAACCGGTGCTCATTTTCACTGTATGCTTTCTTGTGTTAAAACTTCCAAAACTATTGGAGATCTCACCTGAGGCTTCTTTTGAAAACGCATCGGTTAATAAGTTTAAACTTGCGCCAAACGCTCCCGAACCGTTAGTAGATGTTCCCACACCACGCTGTAATTGTAAACTCTCGGTTGATGATGCAAAATCACCTAAATTAACCCAAAATGTTCCCTGACTCTCAGGGTCATTATAAGGAATTCCGTTAATGGTTACATTAACACGCGTAGCATCTGTACCACGTACTCTAATACCGGTATATCCTACTCCGGCACCGGCATCACTGGTAGTGACCACTGAAGGTAAATAGTTCAGCAATATAGGAATGTCCTGCCCTAAATTGCGTTTTGCAAGTTCCTCTTTTGACACATTAGAGTGGGTAATTGGGGAATCTGCGCTTACACGTACTGCTTTAACTAAAACTTCGTCTAGTTTTTCTGTTTTAGTTGAATCCTGTACTTTTTGATTTTGTTGTGCCATGGCACTGACTGACAACACTAAAAGTGTTAGAAAAAGAAAAATGTTTTTCATGTCGATTAAATAATTATAATCGAATAAAAAGAGGTAATTATTCTTTAATGTTAGTAATTAGATTTTGAACGCCATATACAATAATACCTAAGCATTTTATGCTCATTAAAAATTCATTATTGTCTATTTAACGTTCGTAGTCCCTAAACAGCATTACCTGTTCTAGGTTCATTGGGTATGATCTCAGCCAAATGGATTTTAGATTTTGGATTTCAGATTTCAGATTTTCACATAAAGCTCTAAATCTTTAATCCTTTAATCGGTAATCAGCAATCGATTAAGCACCCCTTTTTTGAGAACGTTGCAAAAGTAAGAACGAATTATGAATTATAACTCATGAATTGAAATTTATTTTTACTCAAGATCCGGCTTTTTTCTATTTGCCTTTTTATCTGAAAGGTATCGCTTACTCTTTAATCTTTTTTGAATAACAGATTTTGGAATTTTTGTTGGCCTCCTTTTTTTAGGTATGATTAACGCGTCCTTTATCAATTGTAAAAACCGTTTTATGAGAAGTGCTTTGTTTCTATGCTGGCTTCTACTATCTTCACAGGATAAAATTAATACTCCTTCTTTTGTCAATCTATGTTGAAACTTATTGTGAAGCCTTTCCTTTTGTTCTTTATTGAGTACTAATGATGTGGTTACGTTAAAGGTTAATTCAACTTTTGAAGACACCTTATTAACATGTTGACCACCGCTACCGGAGCTTCTAACCGCTTTAAAGTTTAATTCCTGTAATAAAGCCTTCTCATTAATCATGATATGGATTGATGCGCTGGTTTTAGCAAATCATTTACTGTCTTTACCGAATTAAAAGTTTCCAGAGGTACCTCAACAAAAATAGAATTCCAATGTGCCATACTACCATTCCATAACCCAGGTAGTTCAAGCGCTTTAATCTCAACACCATCATGTGTCTTTTTGGTTATAAATGCGGCTTCCGGATCAACAAACTCTTTAAGATCAAATTTTTCACCCTTGTAATTCTTGACGCCGCAAACCAAATCTGTAGGATTAAAATGTGTGGCTTTATATACAATACTCTGTTGGTTCTTTCTGCTAAAATCAATCTGTGCAAATTCAACAATTTGAAGAGATATTTCTCCATTCTTATCTTTAACCCAAAATGGTCCCCCTCCAGGCTCTCCTTCATTTTTAACCATCCCACATACACGAATGGGTCTATTAAGCTTTTTCCTTAAGTAGGCTGTTTTTTCTTCTGCTGTAAATTCATCAAAATTAATATTTACAGATACGTTTAACCTATAACGTAAAAACAACAGCATAACTTTGAAATCAGATTCCGTTAAATTAGCATCATCCAATTTATTTAAATACGAAAACACGATCTGCTGAGCTTCTAATAATACACCGGCTAATAATTTTTTGTGATATGAAATAGCAGCGTTCTTATTAGAAACTACAACATTGTCAATATTTTTTATAAAAATAATGTCATTATTTAAATCGTTTAAATTCTCTAAAAGCGCCCCGTGTCCTGCCGGTCTAAATAAAATGGAGTTGTCTTCTTTTCTACAGATCTTATCTTTTGCAACTAAAGCTACTGTTTCTGTAATTTCTTGTTGATATGAAAACGACACATTAAAAGTGGTTCCCATATGCTTTTCTAATGCCTCTCTAATCTGATTAAGTTCCCTTAAAAAATAATTATGGTGTTTTTCTGAGACTGTAAAATGGAGGTTAGATACTCCGTTTGAAGATCCATATAGAGCAGACTCAACTAAGTGTTCTTGAAAAGCAGTTACTATACTAGCTCCATATTTATGGAATGGAAATAATCCTTTAGGTAAAAAATTATAGTTAAGCCCTGAATCATCCAGCATTATTTTAACAAACTGTAACAGTTTTTTATCATTGGAAACATTATTAAAATCCGGGGTTTCTAATCTAACTTTTTCAATAACTTCAGTATAAAATGGAAACTTTTCCAAATTATCAGCAAATATTTCTATTAAAGTATCATTTTGCCTTTCAACATATTTATCTATACTTTCCTTTGACGGGTTAAAGTTTTTTATAAATTGAAATAAAAACTTAAACATTCTTGTTGCTGCACCAGAGGCCGGCACAAACTTGACTATAGACAAATGCTTTTGACTAACCTCGTATAATTCAATATAGGTTTGAATTTCCCTTTCATCATAATGTTCAATTCCTTTCCCTAAAGTGGCAGCTGCTACTAAATTAGAATGTGACATTCCATTCTTTAATCGTTTGATCTGAGCATTGACCTGATCCAGGCTAATACCTTTATCATGTATTTGTTTAATATCTCTATCTGTAAACATTATTTTTCTTTTTCAGTAATTCATCAATACACCTGATTGCTTTTTTAAGGCGTTCTTTTTTATCGCCTTTAAGCAAAATATAAGGTCTGTTATATTTTTTTAAGGTATTTTGAAAAGCTTGAAACATTTCCATTCTATGTTCCGGCTTATCCCTTAAATCGTCTGCTTCCCAGGGTGTATCAATATAGGTTAAAAAATATAAATCATAGGTATTTTCTAATGCATGTTTTTCAAGAATTGGGTCACAACTTCCTAAATAATAAGCTTCAGAATATACTTTGGTTTCCAACAGGTCTGTATCACAAATCAAAACCGAATCTGTTTTTTTTGACAACTCATTTTCAAATCTCATCTGCCCTTCTGCAATAGGTAGTAAATCTTTCGGCTCACATGTTTTGCGCTCATTATTCCATTTATTTTGAAGATACTCACGTGCATACTCCGGTACCCAAACAGAACTATAATATCTTGCTAACTGCCTTGAAAGTGTAGTTTTCCCGGTAGATTCCGGGCCAAACAAAACAACTTTTAAGCAATTTGAAGGTTGTTGCTTATACTTTTCTTCCATGCTTTATAACCATAAATAGCAATTATTGTAAATAAAAAATATTGAAATGACGTAAATACCAATCCTTTATAAAGGTATAAAGGTACCGAAATAACATCTCCAATAATCCAAAACACCCAATTCTCAAGTTTCTTTTTAGCCATAAGCCACATCCCTACAAAAAATATAGCAGTGGTTAAAGTGTCTATATAGGCTGTCCAGTCATTAAACTTATCATTTAACATATATACTATAACTACAAACCCCATAGTTAGTAAAAATATAATAATACCCCACAACTGCTCATTTTTTGTTGCAACTGTTACAGGCACCTCATTCTCATTGGCATCCTTTCTGGTCCAATAATACCAACCATAAACACTCATGATAAAATAATACCCGTTAATAAGCATATCTCCCAATAAGGTGTATATCCAAAGTATATAAACAAATATGGCTGTACTTATAATCCCTGTAGGGTATACCCAAATATGCTCTTGCTTAGAATACCAAACGCTTAAAAACCCAAAAAACACACCTATAATTTCCAACACAATAAGGTGCATTGGAATACCTTGGTATTGTGAAAAAAACCAATCAAAAACGGGGCTCATAATCGTATCTGTCTGATTTTACTATTTTCATATATAGCAAGCCTCGTTCTATTAATTCAAAAGCTTCTTTGATTTCAGTTGTAAGTATAGACATAACGTCATCATAATCACCATAAACCTGTGTACTTAGAGGATTTTCCATTACTTTTAAGCCTGATGCCCTTAACTTTTTTATAAAATTTATAATTGCAGGCTCAAAGTTGTCTTGCAACGGTGTTAATGTTAACTCTACTGATATTTTCATTTATTCTTTATTTATAAATTTCATTTTGATCATTTACTTTCTCAAAGTATCAAAAAACGATTCATTTTCTTCAAAAGCAGTACCAATAACCACTAAGTCTGCTCCTGCTTTATAGGCACTTTCCAATTGTTGACTATTCTTAATACCTCCACCAACAATCAATGGAATTTTTAATTCTTTTTTAACCATACCAATAATCGCTTTAGTCAAAGCATTTTTAGCACCGCTTCCTGCTTCCAAATATATTAGTTTCATTCCTAGAAACTGTCCAGCAATAGCGGTATCTTTTACAATTTGAATATCATCTCTTGATAAGGGTTTAGTTCCTGTTACCTTCTCTACGGCTGTAACCGCTCCACTATCAATTAGGATATAACCTGTTGGAACCACTTCAAGATTTGTATCTTTTAACTTTGGAATAGCCTCTACATGCTTTCCTATTAAATAATCTGAATTCCTGCCTGATAGTAACGACAAAAACAAAAGCACATCTGCCTTATCTGTGATTTGTGTAACATCGCCAGGAAATAAAACTACCGGCAATTTTGTGTATTTTTTAATTTCATTAACTAACACCTCCGTTGCTTCGGCTTCAACAGTACTCCCCCCAACAAAAATATGTGTAGCTACTGAAACATTCACTTTTTCAATAAAACCACGTGTTTTTTCAACAGGGAATTTATCAGGGTCTATTAAAACAGCTAAAAGCTTCTCCTGATTCTCTATGGCAGCTAATATGTTTTGATAGACACTCATTAAGCTATGGCATAGGCACAGGTGAAACCCTCAAATTCTAAAAAGTGAATGGTATAACGGTGTTTTTGTTTCTTATAATCAATCCAGGCTACTGTTTCAGTATCACTAAGCGAAAAAGGAATGACCAAAAAACAATTTTTAAAACTCAACCCCGGTGTTGCAAATAGTTTGTATAACGATTCTTTTACACACCAAATAGCGGTTAGTTTCTTTATATATTCTGTATCATTCTCATTTAAATAATTAAACTCATAATCAATAAATTTATGTGCAATTATTGAGATTTTATCTCTTTGTTTCTCTATATCAATACCAACAACTATATCACTAACAATAACAGCCGAAAAATTAAAGGAGTGTGTAATAGATATCTGCCGGCCATCTTTTAAATGGGGTTTTCCGTTTTCATCATAAAATAAGTCTGCGTCTGTATATCCGAATTCCCGTAACAGATGCCTTACACTCAGAAAACCACGTTGGTGCAACTCACTTTTCATCCCTAAAACACGGTTTAACGTATCCGGTTTTAGGGTTAGAGGATTCATTAAATCATCATAGGATTCATCAATCTTCCATATTTTAACTGTAGTTTGTGAGTTTGCTACAATGGTTTTAAATAGAGGCATTTAATATTCTGAAAGTTATTAGTTATCTTTGCACCGCCTAAAGCGGATTAAACAATTTGGTTAGCGAATTTAAGTATTTTAAGCACTAATCACAATGATGTTTAAGTTTTAAAATGAAAAGAAAAATTGATATGAGTACAAAAACAATTCCTTACGTAGCCAATAAAGTAAAAGACATTTCTCTAGCTGACTGGGGGCGAAAAGAAATAGAACTAGCAGAAGCAGAAATGCCGGGACTTATGAGTCTTCGTGAAGAGTATAAAGAAGAACAACCCCTAAAGGGTGCACGTATTGCCGGATGTTTACATATGACTATACAAACCGCTGTATTGATTGAAACTTTACAGGCTCTTGGAGCTGAAGTTACCTGGAGTTCATGTAATATTTTTTCAACTCAAGATCAGGCTGCTGCGGCTATTGCTGCTGCGGGAACAGCTGTTTATGCATGGAAAGATATGACTGAAGAGGAATTTGACTGGTGTATTGAGCAAACACTGTTCTTTGGAGAAGAGCGAAAACCATTAAACATGATTCTTGATGATGGCGGGGATTTAACCAATATGGTTTTAGATAAATACCCTGAATTAGCTTCCGGAATTAACGGGTTATCTGAAGAAACTACAACCGGTGTTCACAGGTTGTATGAACGTGTTAAAAACGGAACACTTCCAATGCCGGCCATTAACGTCAACGATTCTGTTACTAAATCTAAATTTGATAATAAATACGGTTGTAAAGAAAGTGCTGTGGATGCAATTCGTCGTGCCACAGATATTATGTTAGCGGGAAAACGTGTAACCGTTTGTGGTTATGGTGATGTTGGTAAAGGTACTGCGGCGTCTTTTAAAGGAGCCGGAAGTATTGTTACCGTTACAGAAATTGATCCTATCTGTGCCTTACAAGCAGCTATGGATGGTTTTGAGGTTAAAAAACTGGAAACCGTTATTACCAATACTGATATTGTAATTACCACTACAGGAAATAAAGATATTGTTCGTGCTGAGCATTTTAAAGCCCTGAAAGATAAAACCATAGTTTGTAATATTGGGCATTTTGATAACGAAATTCAAATGGCCTGGTTAAACGAAAATTACGGCCATACCAAAAACACCATAAAACCGCAGGTTGATAAATATACTGTTGATGGTAAAGATATTATCATATTAGCAGAGGGACGTTTAGTGAATTTAGGTTGTGCTACCGGACACCCAAGTTTTGTTATGAGTAACTCGTTTACAAACCAAACTTTGGCTCAGATTGAACTTTGGAACAATGTTGAAGCTTATGAAAACAAAGTGTATATGCTACCAAAACACTTAGATGAAAAAGTAGCTAAATTACACTTAGCTAAAATTGGTGTTGAACTTACTGAGCTTAAAGAAGATCAGGCCGCTTATATTGGCGTTACTGTTGATGGGCCTTATAAACCAGAACATTACAGATACTAAATAATTCCTATTGTCTGTCACTCTTGAGTGCAATCAAAAGGCCTTATGTATTAAAAAAGTCCCAAGCAATTATGTTTGGGATTTTTTAGTATACTATAATTATAATCCATTACTGTTTATTGAAAACAATGGTATAAAACCTTAAATTACAGCATTTAAAAACGCATTGATCTTTTGTGCAGTTATTTTCAATGAAAAATTTTGAACAATACTATAGAGGCTTATTCATACTTTAACAAAAAATATTTATGGATTATTTTTTAAAACTTCTCTTTTTAGTAATTATTATAATTACGTTTCAAAATTGCGGATCAGACCCAAGTAAAGCCCTTCCTATAGAGGATCGCATAATAAATGTAAAAATTGAGGCCAACGAAAATCCTGAGGAAATTTCTATTATACCTTTTGCCGGATCAGATTTAGTTCCAAGCCCAGCATGCCTTGCTGTTTCTCCATCAGGTGAGGTATATGTAGGTGTTGATATGATGGGGTCTCTTGGAAAAGAACCTGGTAAAGGAAGTATTATAAAACTTATTGATAGTGATAAGGATGGTAAAGCAGATCTATATTCTGAATTTGCTAAAGTAGATAACCCTCGTGGTATTATTAGCTTGGGAGATCAACTCTTTGTTCTTCACACGACGTTCTCTAAAGAAACCGGTGTAGCTACCGGAATGGATTTAGTTGTTTTTGAAGATAAAAATCATGATGATGTTGCTGATGGCCCTTCTAAACCAATAATCGAAAATATTTGCTCACCAACATATCTTGCTAAAAGGGGAACAGACCATGCTACCAATGGCATAAGAATGGGAATTGATGGGTGGATTTATATCGCTGTTGGTGATTTTGGGTTTCATGATGCTGTAGACCGCTCTGGAAAAAAACTAACAATGCTTGGTGGTGGTATTGTTAGAGTTCGGCCAGACGGAACCGAAATGGAGATTTACACCCACGGAATGAGAAATATTTATGATGTTGCTATAGATCCTTATATGAATATTTATACCAGAGGAAATACTAATGATGGCGGTGGCTGGAATGTGCGTTTTGTACATCATATACAATCAGGAGAATATGGATATCCCGTTTTATTTAAACACTTTACAAATGAAATTATACCAGCACTTGTTGATGTTGGAGGAGGGTCAGGTACCGGTGCCTTGTTTATGGATGACTATCGTTGGCCAGAAAAATATAATCAGGTTCCTTTAATGGCAGATTGGGGAAGAAGTCAGTTATTTATTCACCGTATAACTCCTGATGGTGCAAGTTTTAAACAAACACAAGAGAAATTTATAAAACTTTCGCAAATTACAGATTTAGATATTGATGCGTCTGGACAACTATTCATGAGTGCCTGGGATGGTGCAGGATATTCGGGAAGCCCTGAAAAAGGTTTTGTTGTAAGGGCAGTGCCTAAAAACTGGACATACGAAGCTTTCCCTGAAATTGAAAAACTTTCAGTAACAAAATTAGCAGCTTTGCTTAAAGAAAAGTCTGCCAGTATACGTTTAAATGCTCAACAAGAATTAATAAAAAGGCCTTCTAGAAAAGCTTCTAAAGCTGCTTGGGCTATTGCTATAGATACCAGCCTTGAATTAGCGAATAGAGTTGCAGCAATTTACACCTATGCTCAAATAAATGAAAAAGGCACTGTTCAGAACCTTATTGAGCTAAGTAAAGACAAAGCCGTTAAAGAATTTATTTTACGAGCTCTAACAGATCGTAAATCCAGATTAAAAGATGTGCCTTTGGAGTTATTCATTGAAGCATTGAATGATTCCTCTGAAAGGGTTCAAACAGCAGCTATCATTGGTCTGGGAAGATTAGGTAAAAAAGAAGCTGCAAAAGCATTATTGCAAATACCGGTTCCTTCCAATGCCATAGTTCCTGAAGCCGGAACCGAAGGGCCACACGCTACACCAAATGCAGCAATTATTCCTGCGCATTTAGCTGTGAAAGCATTGGTAAATATTAACGCTGTTAGCGCATGCGTTGAAGCTGTTAAAACTAATGAATCGAAGTTAGCGCTTTGGGCTTTAAAATATATGTACAGTAATGATGCTGTAGACGGATTAATTTCGGCGTATGATACTTCTGAAAATGATTTGTTTAAAAAAGACATACTAACAACTTTATCAAGATTGTATAAACAAGAAGCGTCATATGATGGATCTTGGTGGTGGAGCACACGTCCGGATACACACGGCCCATATTATAAGGGAATAATCTGGGAATCTTCACCAAAAATAGAAACAGTTTTAACCAGGGCTTGGGAAAATTCAAATAAGGAAGAAAAAGAATTTTTCGCAAATTTAAATGACACCCATCGTATGGGCATTGTAGCTTTTGGCGGTAAAGAAGAAATAATCGTTGAAGAGGAAGAAAAAATTGACCTTGAAAAGATAAAAACCAAAAAAGGTAAAATTGGAGAAACATCCATAGAAGATGTCATGATAGCCATTTCTAAAATTAAAGGCGATTCTGAAAAAGGAGAAAAGCTATTCACACAACAAGGTTGTATTGCCTGCCATAGCATAAAAAAAGGAGAAGCCTTAAAAGGGCCATATATGGGGCAGGTAGGCTCTATAATGTCCAGGGAACAAATTGCAGAATCTATTTTAAAACCAAATGCTTCTATCTCACAAGGATTTGCAACTGTACTGGTAAAAACTAAAGGAGATGAAGGTTATGCAGGTTTTGTGACTTCGGAAACTTCAGAGAGATTAGTTATGCGTGACATTACAGGGCAACAGATCACTATAAAGATTGATGATATTATAAGTAGAGATGAATTAGAAACATCCATGATGCCTGCTGGATTAGCAAACTCCCTTTCTTTTGAAGAATTTTCTTCTTTAATTACCTATTTGGCAAATCAAAAAGAATAAATTTTTATATTATAAAAAACTCTACCCAAACTTCAGCTTGGTTTTTCCTTTGTTGAATTATTTATTTCGGACAATTTTGAGAAGTTTATAACTTATTCATCAACCATATCTTCCTCAAAATACCACCAAAGGCTTGAATCAATGGATGCCTTCATTTTATTGATATCGGTCCCTTCCTTTAAAAACACGGTAATGTTTTCGCCAACTCTATTACGACCAATACTCTCTCTAATTTCAATGGTTTCTATCTCCTTAAAGTGCTCTAAATGCTTTTTAATTCTTTCATCTAAAGATTCATCGCTTAAAAAAATCTTAATGGTAGGTTGCGTTGGGGAGTTTCTAATTTCAGATCTAAACGGCAGCATAATCATATAATTTAAGTCAAACAATCTGTGAATGCATATGCAATACCTTAAAGTTAATAATTTAATCAATATCTTTTAGAATAATTTTTTAATTATGGCTAAAACAGCCGGTAATGTATTCACTAATTATTCCAGAAGCTTCATTCATTTGCCTCTCATTTTGATAAAATATATTAATAAAAATATTCAAAGGTTAAAAATCAACCATATACTACTTACTTTCATATTATCATATACTACCTTTTTAAGCATAAGGCTTAAATATCTTTGTTTCATCAATTTAAAAACTCTCATATGATGAAAACATTACTAAGAAACACTGTTTTATTAACATTATTTATTGCAAGTACTACTGTTAACGCTCAAATTAATGTAACCTTTGACCCAACTCCTACTACCATTTACTCTGATGGTACATTAGAAAATCCCATAATCATTACATTAAGTAATGTGCCCTATGGCTATGCTTCGAGTGTAAGTATTAACACGCGTGTATATAATTCGGGCACATCGGTTAGTGGAGGCGGTCATGTTACCAGTTTGTCAATTTCTGATTTTAATCTAGATGAGGCCTTTGCTGATGTAGACACCGGAACCATAAAAACCGAAACCACATTAAACACACCTAGCGCTAATTTTTTTACCCGGGTTTATACTATAAAAAAGTACCCTGCAGGCACCATTAATACCATTAGCAGTGCAGATATAGCCATTAGATTTGTAGGAGCATTTTCAGCTTCACCCGCTTTAACTTTTGTACAAACTCCAGAATCCGGGGGCAGCGCCAATAATGCCTCTTTTAAACTTAATACAGGTTTAACGGTTAGTTCCTCTTTAAGCAGCAAGGATTTTAGCAGTATTGCAAGCAAGATTTATCCAAACCCGGTAACCTCTATTAAACATTAGTAAAGACCTTGCAACAGATAGCTATAAAGTTATAAGTATTCTAGGTAATACTGTAAAAGAAGTTAAGGCCACCGGTAGTTTAGATGTGTCAGATTTATCAAAAGGTATTTACTTTTTAATCACTGACTCCGGTATTGCAAAATTTGTGAAAAAATAAAGCAATAGTTACCCAAGAATCTATTAAAACAAAACCCTTTCTGTTTCCAGAAAGGGTTTTATAATTTTTAAAAGAAATTAATTTCTTAAGCCTCAAAAGGCTCGATAGAAACATAAGATTTATTATCTTTTTTCTTTGTAAACTTAACAACACCATCAACTTTGGCATGTAAAGTATGATCTTTTCCTTGGTATACATTTTCACCTGGGTGATGTGTATTACCACGTTGTCTTATGATAATGTTTCCAGCTAATGCAGCCTGACCACCAAAAATCTTAACACCTAAGCGTTTCGATTCTGATTCTCTACCATTTTTCGAACTTCCGACTCCTTTTTTATGTGCCATTTTATTTCGATTTTATTTTTTAAAGATTAACTTAAAGCAGCTATTAAATCAGCTTTCTTCATAGAAGAAATACCTTCAACACCTTTTTCTTTTGCTAAAACTTTTAACTCAGCAACCGTTAGTTTACTTAAGTCTTGAGTTTCTTCAGCCTTTGGAGCTGCAGCTTTAGCCTTAGGCTCTGCTTTCTTTTCTGCTTTTGCTGGGGCAGCTTTTTCAGCTTTGGTAGCCTTCTTAGCTCCCGAAGCAGCAATACTTTCAATTACAATTTCAGTTAAAGATTGACGGTGACCATTCTTTACTCGGTAACCTTTACGTCTTTTCTTTTTGAAAACTATAACTTTATCACCTTTAAGGTGTTTTAAGACTTTAGCTCCTACCTGAGCTCCGTCTATAGCCGGGGCGCCTACAGTTACATTGTTACCATCTCCAACTAAAAGAACATTATCGAAAGAAACTTTCTTACCTTCTTCAGTTTGTAAACGGTTAACAAAAACTTTTTGGTCTTTTTCAACTTTAAATTGTTGCCCTGCTATCTCTACAATTGCGTACATAGCGTAACGTTTTTATTAATTTATTTGTTTAAAAATGAGTGCAAATATACTGCTAATTAATTAAACTACAAACGTTTTACGGATTTTGAGGAATATTTCTGGTCTTTTTAAATAACTGCATCACGGTCAGTGACGCAACTACAGTTGTAGCGAAGCCCATGACTGCTACCACAAAGGTCACCATGCCTATATCTACGTTAAAACTACCTTTGAATGTTTGTAACAAATCCGGCAAAAATTCAACATTAATTTCGGTAGTATAGAACAAAAAGAATATTGTAAAAATAATTGTTGCCACAAAGCCTGTGATGATACCTGTTTTAAACCCCCCGGCATATGAGAAATCATCCAGGTTTTCAAGCTTACTCAAACGGATAGCTTCATAAATTCCCAACCCGGTAATAATAGCATTAACAAAACTAAATGCCGGATTAGTATGCTTATCAACTAATGCTAACACTAAAAAATAAGCTATTAAAACAGCACTTGTAACTAAACCAAAACGTAAGGGAAGGGATAACTTTTTCATAATAATGCAGAATTAATTCTTTTAAATTTCGTGAAAAATCCTGAATTAAAATAATTTTCCTCACAATAAATTTCATCAAAAACAACTGAGTTATTAGTGTTTTTGCACATTTTTAGGCTTTTTTTTATGAGATAAATAAACTCCAAATAAGATAATAATACTTGACATACCCTGAATCCATCCAAAGGATTCGCCATCTAAAAACCCCCACATTAAAGCAACAATTGGCATAATATAAGTTACTGAAGATGCAAACACAGGTGTAGAGATATGCACCAACTTGTTAAACACTATTTTTGCCAATGCCGTACCAAAAAAAGACAGAATAGTGATATACGCCATAGACATCTTAAAGTCCGGATGACTATAAGTACGCTCTGAAAAGAAATCGGTAAATAATAAAACAACTATTGCAGGAATAAATATACCTACAAAATTACCTGTTGCTATGGTCAATGGCTTTACATGCTGCAAATACTTTTTTATAATATTAACATTTGCAGCATACATCAGTGTAGATAATATCACAAAAACAGCATAAAAATAATTCTGCCCAGGGTTTAAATCTGCACCCCTAAAAATTAATATAGCTGTTCCAATAAATCCAATTACTACACCTAATACCTGTCTTTTTGTTGAAGCTATTTTAAACACGGCAAAGCCTAACAAAATGGTATTAAGTGGCACTAGCGAGTTCAATATTGAAACCACAGCGCTATCTATTTCAGTTTCTGCAATAGCGAAGAAAAAAGCGGGAATAAAAGACCCTAAGACCCCTGAAATTACAAGCCACTTCCAATCTGAACTTTTTATGGTTCTTATTGTTTTAAACCCCATAGCAAAAAGAAACAATCCTGTGATAATAATTCTTAGGGCTCCTAATTGATATGGTGTTAACCCTAAAAGGGATTTCTTAATTAATATGAAGGAACTACCCCAAATTAGTGACAGAACAAAAAGATATATCCATTTAGAGTTTATACCGCTCATACAATGTTGTTTTACAAGCACAAAATTCTACTTTTTAAATCAATAAACCACATTATTTAGTAATTTTGTACTCTAATCTTTTAAAGATAAATTTATGAAAGCAATCAAACATATTTTAGTTCTTATATTAATAACAACTTTGACATTTAGTTGTAAGAACAAAGCAACCCCTGAAGTTAAAACTGTTGAAATTGATACAGAGATAACTAAAGAATTAGACCCTAATGCCACTTATGCTAAAGCAGAGTTTACTATTGACGGGATGACCTGTGCCATTGGTTGTGCAGCCTCTATTCAAAAGAAAATATCTAAGATGGATGGTGTTAAATCTGCCAAAGTAGATTTTGACAGAAAGCTTGCTATGGTTGAATACAATGAAGCTAAAGTAACGCCGGCTACTCTTGAAGAAGCTGTTACAAAAGTTTCAGACACTTATAAAGTGAGTGACATGAAAACCGTAGAAGACTTTTAAGCATGCTTCACTTAATAACATGGTTATTGAGATATAAAATTCAGAAGAAGACATTGAAACTAACTTAGTTCAATAAAAAAAGCACTTTTTTAAAGTGCTTTTTTTATTCCCAAATTATTGTTTCCATAATATGCTTAATGTCTTTTTGCAAATAATGAGTGGCCGGAAGAATAGAGTCATAATTAGGCTTTGCATAAAAATATAAAGACCCTGTTAAGAAATGATTCACACTATCAGTTACATAAAACTGTGCCGGTGATGCCACATTACCTTTTACTTCTGCAAAAGCACCATAGACTTTTCTCTTATTGTTCTGATATGGTGTTACTGGTATTTCATCAGCTTTTACGGTATGCTTTTGAGTAAAATTTTGGGCATCCCTTAAAAAATTCTTAAGGTTTTTTTCATTGTTTTCTATAGCCTTATAAGTCAAAAACACAGTACCCCTTAATGATGGGTATTCCAAATTAAACCCGTAACTATTTGTAGTGGCACTTACCGGTTTTGTTTCTGTTTTAGAAGCCAGTACATTAACTTCAAAAGTAAAAGGCAACTCCAATTGTTCATCAATAGCTTTGTACTTAGCCTCCGGATAATCTAATCTTAAATGCGCCTTAGGCTTTGGCACATATTCCCCTCCACAAGACAGGCATAACCCCATAAGTAATACAGCATAAAAAAATTTTGCCATTAGGTAATTGTAAATTTAATCAGTTTAATTCGTTTTTTATCCATAGCCTCAATAGTAAAAACGTAATTTTTAAAATTTATTTTACTATTTAGTTTTGGGAAACTCCCGGATATTTCCAGCACAAAACCTGCTATGGTTTCAGCCTCACCTTTATTATCTTCAAAAATGTTATCGTCTTCAGCCTTAATAATTTTATAAAAATCTTTTAAAGCCGTCTTCCCTTCAAATACAAAATTATGATCGTCTAACTTAGAATATGTTAAGTCTTCATCATCAAATTCATCACTAATGTCTCCAACTATTTCTTCAATAATATCTTCCAGAGAAATCAGCCCGGATGTTCCGCCATATTCATCTACCACCACAGCCAAATGCACCTTTTTCTCCTGAAATTCGGTCATTAAATCATCTAACTTCTTGTTTTCAGGAACAAAGAATGGCTCTCGTAAAAGTGTGGTCCAATCAAACTGTTTTTTATCAATATGTGGCAACAAATCTTTGACATAAAGAATACCTTCAATAGTATCAACACTATCCCGATATACTGGAATTCTTGAATAGCCGTTTGAAATAATTTCAGGTAAAATATCAATGTATTTTTGCTCAATATTGATTGCAAATATGTCTATTCGCGGACGCATTACCTGTTTAGTATCTGTATTACCAAAAGAGACTATTCCTTTCAAAATCTTATGCTCTTCTGTAGTGGTATCTTCTTCACTGGTAAGTTCTAAGGCCTGAGATAATTGATCTACACTTATATTTGATTTTTGTTTACCTAATCTGTTATGAATCCCCAAGGTCACACTTTGCATAGGTAAGCTTATTGGTGAAAAAATCACATCCAAAAACCGAAGTGGATAGGCCATGAATGTGGCAAATTTTATATTGTTTCTACTGGCATAGATTTTAGGTAATATTTCTCCAAATAACAAAATCAAAAAGGTGGCTACAAAGACCTTTATAAAGAAAACCAAATCAACTTTGAAAAAATAGAAATCAATCTTAGAAGTAATATTTAAGAACAAGACATCACTGATAGCCGCAAATAGAATAACTATGGCAATATTGATGAAATTATTAGCCACTAATATGGTTGCTAATAATTTTTTAGGACGCTCTAAAAGCGTTGCAATAATTTCAATACGCTTTGATTTTTGATCTAAACCTTTTTGAATATCGCCCATATTTAAAGAAAAAAAGGCAACTTCTGCTCCAGAAATAAGTGCAGAACAAACTAAAAGCAAAAACAATAATGCAAAACTAAAGACAACCGAAACATCAATTGTATTAATTAAGAAAATAAAACAGGCAGGGTCAGGATCCAAAGACTATCACTTTAATTAGACATAGGCTCTTGATAGACATCAAGATTACATTAAAACGGAAGGTCATCATTATCATCTCCAATAGGTTCTGTATTTGATTGTTGTTGATTTACAATAGGATTTTGAGCAACAGAAGTATTTGCACCACTATTACTGCCTTCCTTTTTGGTTGATAGAAATGTAAAGTCATTACATTGAATCTCGGTAGAATATCGTTCATTCCCTTTATCATCTGTCCATTTTCTGGTTTTTAATCTACCTTCGATATAAACCTTATCACCTTTGCTTAAATATTTCTCACAAATTTCAGCAGCTTTGTTTCTAACTACTATATTATGCCATTCTGTATTAGTAACACGCTCATTGGTTTGCTTGTTTGTATACGTTTCATTTGTTGCCAAAGGGAAACGTCCAATACAACCTCCGCCTTCAAAATAGTGCATTTTTATTTCGTCGCCTAAGTGTCCAATAAGCATTACTTTATTTAAAGTTCCAGACATAATAATTTATACAATTTTAGAAAAGCAAAAATAAAGAATATTCTTTACTTTTTATGTTCTTCACTTGTGAGAATCACAATTTCAACAGAAACTCAACTAATAGTTGAGAACCTCTCTTTTAATAAGTCAATTGCTTCACATGTTTTTAAAATTAATAAAAAAATATGATTGTTATAACGAAACTATTCAAAATTAAAAGCTTCAATAAAATTTCCTATTAAAACAGGTACTGCAAATTTTCTGATTTGACTATAAGGCATACCTTCTACCCCTAACTCTTTTATATTTACTATCCAGAATTTTGTATGTAAATGTTGATGCGATAATTTATGTACAATAGGCGCTTCATTATATAAGGATAATTCAAAAGGCATTCTTTTCAACAAGCCATGATCTTTTAATAACGCCTTAAAACGTCCGGCATTCTGTTCTTTATCTGTTTCAATTAATGGGAACTGGTATAGGTTTTGCCAAATCCCTTTCCCTTCTCGCTTTTCTAATATGGTCTTTCTGTCTTCAGAAATAAAAACCAAAAAGTTAAAATATTTCTTTTTAGCCTTAACAGCTCTAATTTTAACCGGTAAAACAGCAATCTTATTTTTGCTAAATGCTATGCATCCGTCTTGTAACGGACAAGTATAACAGTCCGGGTTCTTGGGTTTACACTGAGTAGCCCCAAATTCCATAATGGCCTGATTAAAATCAGCTGGGTTATCTTTATCAATTAATTCCTGTGCCAAAGCTTTAAACTCCTTTGCCCCTTTTGATGAATTTATTGGTGTTTCAATTCCAAAGTATCTGGATAGTACTCTATACACATTTCCATCAACAACAGCTGTTGATTCATCAAAACAAATAGAAGCAATGGCACTTGCCGTATAATCACCAACA
This sequence comes from Alterotamlana spongicola, assembly GCF_035818475.1. NCBI lineage: Bacteria > Pseudomonadati > Bacteroidota > Flavobacteriia > Flavobacteriales > Flavobacteriaceae > Alterotamlana > Alterotamlana spongicola. The sequence continues at coordinate 1,374,249 of NZ_JAYMGV010000001.1, read as the reverse complement.
CCTTTTAATTTTAGCAAGTCTTTATAGGCATTAGGGAATTGGCCTTTTAATTCATTTACTATGTATTTGGCTGAGGTATGTAAGTTTCTGGCTCTTGAATAATACCCCAAACCTTGCCATAATTTTAAGACATCACTTTCAGGGGCTTGTGCCAGATTAAAAACTGTGGGGTATTTGGTAACAAAAGCTTCATAATAAGGCAACCCTTGTTTTACTTGTGTTTGCTGCAAAATAATTTCAGACAACCATATATTATAAGGGTTTTTGGTTGTCCTCCAAGGCAGAATACGCTTATTGTTTGAATACCAACCAATTAAGGTTTTTGAGAATATCATAAATTAATTAAATATAGCGAACAAAAATAAACGTTTATAATATTAAATTTTAGTGAATTAGGTTTGAAATATTGAATATTTAATTCCTATATTTGCATCCCTTTTAGAATTTATAGTAACCCAATAAAATATAATATTAAAAATGACGAAGGCTGATTTAGTAGCAAAAATTTCTGAGAAATTAGGAATTGAAAAAGGTGATGTTCAAGCAACTGTTGAAACATTTATGGAAGAAGTAAAAACTTCTTTAGAAGGTGGTGATAATGTTTACTTAAGAGGTTTTGGAAGCTTTATTATTAAAACAAGAGCTGAAAAAACAGGTAGAAATATTTCAAAAAACACGACTATAAAAATACCTGCTCATAACATCCCTGCATTTAAGCCTGCAAAAGTTTTTGTAGAAGGCGTTAAAACAAATGTAGACGTTAAATAAAAACACAAGTACTGAATTTAAGTTTTAGTATTAAAAACGAATTATTAATTTAAAAGACACTATTTATGCCAAGTGGTAAAAAACGTAAAAGACATAAGGTAGCGACGCACAAACGTAAGAAACGTAGACGCGCTAACCGTCACAAAAAGAAAAAATAAATCAAAGAAGTAGTTAGATTAACTACTTTTTTTGATTTACAAAACAACAAGTTCTTTGAAATGAGTTCATTGATTTTTACACCTTTTGGTGTGGTATGAACTCCACGGATTTAAAAATCCTGTGAGTTTACTAATTACTATCTAATTAGTAGACAAAAATAATGTATAATCCATCTGTCACCATTAATGGTGATGGATTAAAATTAACTAAATGGATAAAGAATTGATTATTCGATCTAGTTCCGACAATGTTGATTTTGCCTTATTAAAAGATGGAAAACTTATTGAATTACAGAAAGATGAAGACAGTAATGACTTTTCTGTTGGCGATGTGTTTATAGCCAAAATCAGAAAAGCTGTTCCTGGACTAAATGCTGCATTTGTAAATGTTGGCTATGAAAAAGATGCATTTTTGCATTATCATGATTTAGGGCCAAAACTGCCTTCGCTTTTAAAATTCACAAAACGTGTAAGCACAGGTAAACTAAAAGATTTTTCTTTAAAAGATTTCCCATTTGAAAAAGATATTGAGAAAGACGGTAAAATTACCGACGCCTTAAAATCTAATCAATCGCTATTAGTACAAATTGTAAAAGAACCTATATCAACCAAGGGGCCTAGAATAAGTTCAGAGCTTTCTATTGCCGGTAGATATATTGTTTTAGTCCCTTTTTCAAGCCGTATTTCTATTTCACAAAAAATAGAAGACCGAGAAGAAAAAGACCGATTAAAACGTTTGGTAAAGAGTATTACTCCGCCAGGTTTTGGCGTAATTGTACGTACAGTAGCACAAGGCAAAAAAGTAGCTGAGCTAGATAAAGATTTACAAAATTTGCTTAGTCGATGGACGGCAATGTGTAAAAAGCTACACAAAGCACATCACCCTAGTAAAGTATTAGGTGAAATGAATAAAGCCTCTTCTATTTTGAGAGACATATTCAATGACACATTTACAGGTATTACTGTTGATGATGAAGAACTTTATTATCAAATTAAAGATTACGTGCAGGAAATTGCACCAAAAAAAGAATCAATAGTTAAATTATATCAATCTAAAGTTCCAATATTTGAAAAGTTTGGAATAGAAAGACAGATTAAAACCTCCTTTGGTAAAACCGTTTCTATGGCAAAAGGTGCTTATTTGGTCATTGAACATACCGAAGCACTACATGTTATAGATGTAAATAGCGGCAACAGGTCAAACAAAGCCAATAACCAGGAGGACACAGCACTTGAAGTTAATCTCATAGCTGCAACAGAAATGGCCCGACAATTACGTTTACGTGATATGGGAGGTATTATAGTGGTAGATTTTATAGATATGACTAATGCTGAAAACAGGCAAAAACTCTTTAATCATCTTCGTGATGAAATGAAAGATGACAGAGCAAAACACAAAATATTGCCTCCAAGTAAATTTGGATTGATACAAATAACAAGACAACGTGTACGCCCGGAGATGAACATTAAAACCCGTGAAGAAAACCCTAATGGGGTAAACGGCTCTGAGGTTGAAGCTCCAATAGGATTGGTGCAAAAAATAAATCACGATCTTGAAAAACTATTTAAAAAAGACTATAAAAAGGTGACCCTAAACACACATCCCTTTATAGCTGCCTTTTTAACAAAAGGTATTCCATCTATACGTTCTAAATGGTTTTTAGAACACAAAAAGTGGGTAAAGATTTTACCTAGAGATGCTTACACATACTTAGAATATCATTTTTTTGATAAAGATGGTAATCAAATTAAATAATTTAAAAACCCGCTACTTGTTAAAGTTAGCGGGTTTTTTATTTTCAGACTATTTTAAACTTTTAAGGTTATAATAATCTATGATTATTAGGTTGTTAAACAATGGCAAAGCCCGTTTACATCAGCCTTTATCATAAAACTTAGCTCCAACCACAAGGGCTGCAGAAATGATCATCAAATTCTTAATAATATATTGTCCTTCCATGGTTGGTAATAACATATTATTGTTCTGGTAAACCACATCCGGCAGAAACACTAAAGGCATAAAAGTTCCGGTCATTTGCAAAAACAATAAGCCAATAGCAATGCGTGTTACTTTTTTAAACAGAAACAAAATACCTATAGCCACTTCCCACCAACCAATAACATGTACCCAAATATCCGGTTCAATAAAAGGTAACCAAACAACTGTTGCCTTAACCAAAGGAATAGCTGCCGACAACCCAAAAGGTTTAAGAATTCCAAACCAAAAAAAAATGACAGCAAAGGATATTCTTAAAGCTGAAACACCCCAAAGTTTCATAAACTTTGCAATATTTTGATCCATTTGTTTTAGTATAGATATCATGCTTTTTCGTACAGTTTATGTTGCCGGATTAGGTATAGCCTGATGCACTGCATTAATTTGCTCTAAAACCGCATCAGTTAAAGTAACATCAACACTCTCAATATTTTCTTTAAGCTGATCTAAGTTTGTTGCTCCAATAATAGTACTGGTTACAAACGGCTGCTGATTTACAAAGGCCAAGCTCATTTTCGCTAAACTCATATTATGATCTTCAGCTATTTTCAAGTAACGCTTTGTAGCCTCAATAGATTGCTCACTACTATACCTTGCAAACCTTGGAAATAATTTTAATCTGGAATCATCACTTGCATTCCCTTTAATATACTTTCCGGACAATACCCCAAACGCCATTGGTGAGTAAGCTAATAAGCCAACATTTTCTCTCATGGACACCTCTGCCAAATCGGTTTCAAAAGATCTACACAGCATAGAATAAGCATTTTGAATGGTAGAGACTTTGGGCAAATCATGATTTTTAGCCTCCTCTAAATAACGCATGGTTCCCCAGGAATTTTCATTGGAAAGTCCTATATGTCTAATCTTACCAACTTTTATAGCTTTATTCAGGCTATGTAGGATCTCATTAAAATTATCTTGCCATTTAGTATCCAGCTTATAATCTCTAACTCCAAACCTATTGGTGTCACGTTCCGGCCAGTGCAACTGATACAAATCAATATAATCAGTTTGTAATCGTTCCAATTCCAGATCAATAGCTTCCGCAATAGCATCTGGGCTAAACCCGGTGGTTCTGATATGTGCAGTATAATCGCCCGAGCCAGCAATTTTAGAAGCTATAAAAACTTTATCTCTATGTCCTGATTTCTTTAACCAAGTTCCTATAATTTTACTGGTACGCCCGCTAATTTCTGCTGTTGCCGGAACAGGATATAATTCTGCAGTATCAATAAAATTAACCCCTTGGTCAAGAGCATAATCTAATTGAGCATGCCCCTCAGCCTCAGTATTTTGGTTTCCCCAGGTCATAGAACCTAAGCATATTTTACTAACTTTTAAATTGGTGTTTGGTAGGGTTGTGTATATCATTATCTGTTTTGTTATTCCCGCAAAGTCAGGAATTTTTTTAATTGAATTATAATTTTAACAAATTCCAGCCTTTGCAGGAATAACTGTAAAGATAAAAAACCTCTTAGAGTTTTACTCTAAAAGGTTTTTCATTATGAGACTTTTAAATAATCTGTTCGGATTCTTATTTTAATAGGACTTTATTGCTCATTTAACAGCCTGGACAGTTCATCCAGCTTTGGCGTTAAAATAATCTCAATACGTCTGTTTTTAGCTCGTCCTTTTGGTGTACTGTTAGTTTCTATTGGAGCAAACTCCCCACGCCCGGCTGCTGTTAAATTTTCCGGGGTTATGTTTTCGTTTTCCCTTAAAATATTAACAATTGATGTAGCGCGTTTAGTAGATAAATCCCAATTACTTGTTAACGGGCCATTACCACTATAGGGCACATTATCTGTATGTCCTTCAATTAAAACGGCAATATCCGGATTTTCACCAAGTACACTTCCCAATTGGTTTACCGCTCTACGTCCTTCAGAACCCACGGCCCAGCTTCCCGAGCTAAATAACAACTTATTCTCCATAGACACATATACTTTTCCGTCACGTTGTTCTACGGTCAAACCCTTACCTTCAAAATCTGTTAAAGCACTAGAAATAGCATTTTTCAAAGCGGTCATTGCTGCATCTTTTGCCGCAATAACACTCTCCAGTTCGGCCACCCGGTTAGAACGGTCTTCTAATTCTTTTTTAAGTTTTGCCAACCTGGTAATCTCTGCCGATAAAGCTTCCTCCTTAGCTTCAAGCTCTGCCAATAGTTCCCTGTTTTTTTGCGAATTGGCCGCAATGGCAGCTGAACTGTTTTTCTCTAAAGCATCATATGATGATTTTAAATTATCAAGATTTGCCTTTGTTGCGTTATAATCGGCTTGTAATTTATCACGATGTGCCAATACTTCATCATATGCTTTCTTGGTTCGTTTGTAATCATTTTCAGCAGCAGCTTTTGCCGTTACCAGCTCTTCATAATCTGCAGAAAGTTTTCTGTTTTCCTTCTTTAAATCGGCATATTTTGCTTCTAATTCTTTATAAACTTTAGGAGACACACACGAGGCTAAAATCACCAGAGTTAATAATGAAAATACACTTTTTTTAATCATGTTATTTAGGTTTATTATGGTTATTTATCAATTTCTACTAGAATTGGGCAATGATCACTATGTACGGCTTCAGACAATATAACGGCTCTTTTAATGTTTTCTTGTAATGGCTCAGAAACCATAGCATAATCTAATCGCCACCCTTTATTATTGGCACGGGCATTGGCACGATAACTCCACCAGCTGTATTGTTGTAATTCCGGGTTCATAAATCTAAATGAATCAATGAAGCCACTCTTAATAAAATTGCCGATCCACTCCCGTTCAACCGGCAAAAACCCTGAAACACCCTTCATTTTTGGATTATGAATATCAATTTCTTCATGACAAATATTATAATCTCCACAGATAATTAGATTGGGGGTATCTTTCTTAAGAGTATTTATATAGTCTTGAAACATATCCATATACTCTAATTTATGGTTTAACCTGGCATCATTTGTTCCTGATGGTAAATACAAGCTCATAACCGAAACCCCGTCAAAATCTGCACGCAAATTTCTACCTTCAGCGTCCATTGACACAATTCCCGTGCCATACTCAACATGATCAGGTTTTATTTTACTTAAAATAGCCACCCCACTATAACCCTTCTTCTCTGCACTAAACCAATAGTTATAGATATAGCCTGCTTCTTCAAACAGATTTATATCCAACTGTTCTTTCATGGCCTTGATTTCCTGAAGACAAATTACATCGGGATTTGCGGCCTTAATCCAGTCTATAAATCCTTTATTTACGGCAGCTCGTATACCATTGACATTGTACGATATAATTTTCATGAGTTCTAATTTAAATTTTAAAAAGCGTCTTATTGCATCAGGATTAACCTTGTTTCAAACCTTAGCAAGATCAAATTTCAGCTAAAATAAATAATACGTTACTTTTACACTATTATTTTACAGTAGTTTTGACTGGCTCTGATCGCAAAATAATTTAAACTATTTTCAGTTTAAGTATCTAATGAAGTGTTTTACCTATATTTTATTTTATTTTATTGGTTTTTGTGGGTTTTCACAAAGTCAGACTTCTAACTATAGAACAAAAAAAGTTGCTGTAAGAGACTCCATTCAAATTGATAGCGTTAGTATTAATTCCAGTTCTTTTTCTATTCAAAGAAAAGATCATTCTATTATTGATTCTACATTTTATACCATTGATTTTTCTAAAGCTCTTTTAACTTTAAAAAAACCAATGGATACAGATACTATTATTATTAACTATCTAAAATTCCCAAAGTTTTTAACCAAGACCTATAAACAACTTGATGAAAACATTATAGTTCAAAATAATGATAACATTCAAACCCTCTATAAGCTCACGCAACCCAATACTTCCAGAAGTTTTATCCCCTTTGATGGGTTAACCACCTCCGGGAGTATTTCTCGTGGAGTAACTATAGGAAACAACCAAAACTCTGTTTTAAACAGTGAATTGGATTTACAAATTACCGGAAAGTTAAATGATAAAGTCTCGCTTCGCGCATCTATCCAGGATGCTAATATCCCCTTACAGGAGAGTGGTTATTCTCAACGCCTGGATGAATTTGACCAAGTATTTATTGAGCTCTTTAGTGACCGATGGAATATTAGAGCCGGAGATATTGACCTGGTAAATACCAATTCTTATTTTGCTAAATTCTCTAAACGGGTTCAGGGATTAAATTTTAATGTAAACTTAGGTGATAACGGTAAACAAACTGACCTTTTTGCAGCAGGTGCCATAGTACGCGGGCAATTTACAAGAAGCCAATTTACTGCCCAGGAAGGCAATCAGGGGCCTTATAAGCTTCAAGGCTTTAATGGTGAATTGTTTGTGCTTATTGTATCAGGTAGTGAAACGGTATATGTAAACGGAATTGCTGTAAGACGAGGGGAAGACCAGGACTATATTATTGATTACAACGCGGGCGAGATTATATTCAATTCTACATTTCCCATTACTTCTGAAATGAGAATTATTGTTGATTATCAATATAGCGAACGTAATTATACACGCTTTGTTGGTTATGGTGGCGGACAATATGAAAGCGAAAAATTAAATATTGGAGTGTCTGTCTATTCTGAAAATGATGCCAAAAACCAACCTTTACAACAAAACCTGTCTGAAGAGCAGGTTGAAATTTTGACCAATGCCGGTAATGACAGAAGCAAAATGGTATCGCCATCAGCAGTAAGAGCTGATTATAATCAAAATAGGATTCAGTATAAAAAAGAACAGGTTAATGGTGAGGATATCTTTGTGTTTTCTAATAATCCTGATGACGAATTATACACAGTCACCTTTTCTTTAGTTGGAGAAAATCAGGGCGATTATGGTTTGAGCAGTATCAATGCCATTAATAATATTTATGAATATGTAGGCCCTGGCCAAGGCAGTTTTGCTCCAATAATTCAGCTTGTTGCTCCAAAAAAACTACAGCTTGCAGTTTTAAATGGTACTTATAGGCCATCAAAAAAAACTAATATTGCTTTTGAAGCTTCCGGTAGTAAATACAATCAAAATTTATTTTCAGAAATTGACAATGAAAATAATGATGGTTTTGCAGGAAAGCTAAAACTCAATCAAACCCTTTTTAAACATGAAGACCAGTGGAATTTGGATGTATTTCTTGATACGGATTATATAAGTGCTCATTTCCAGAATATTGAAGGGCTTTACATTCCTGAATTTAATCGTGACTGGAATTTAGACCAGACCAGTTTAACCGGTATTGGCCTCAATCTTGGAAATCAAATACTGTTAAACTCCGGTTTTAACATGATTCATAAACAAAAAGGGACGATCAATTATAGTTTTGAACATTTAAATTTTTCTGATGGCTTTAATGGCAACCGGCATTTAGCGCATATTAATTTACAGCTCAATAAATTTTATATCGCATCAAATTCAAGTATTTTAAATGCTGAATCCAGTGTCAATTCATCAAAGTTTTCACGATCGCACAGTCGTGTTATTTACAGTATGAATAAAAGCTGGATTGGTGGTAAGCTTTCTTTTGAAGATAATGAACAAAAAAAATTAGCAACTGAAACGCTAACACCTTTAAGTCAAAAATTTAAATCTTATGAAGCCTTTGTTGGTATTGGAGACAGCACCAAAGTGTTTGCACAAATTGGTTATAAAAACCGTATTAATGATAGTATTAGAAACAACGCATTACAAAAAGTAAACACATCTAACACCTTTTACTTGGATTCCAGGCTTATTCAAAATAAAAACACCAAACTGTCTTTATATGTCAATTACAGAACTTTAAAACATACGGATGCTTCCACAAAAGGGGAAAATTCCATTAACTCACGAGTTCAATTCAACCAAAAACTTTTTAAACAGCTGATTCAATGGAATACTATTTTTGAAACCAACTCCGGAACCTTACCACTACAGGATTTCACATATGTAGAAGTTGAACCGGGACAAGGTGCTTATACCTGGATTGATTATAACGATAATGGCATTCAAGAGCTTGAAGAGTTTGAACTGGCTCAATTTCAAGATCAGGGCACCTATGTTAGGGTACTTTTACCAAATAGAATTTTTGTGAAAACACATCAAAACAGGTTGAGTCAATCATTGATTATCAACCCTTCTCAATGGTCAGTTTCTGAAAACAAATCAAAAAAATTCTGGTCTCACTTTTATAGCCAAACAAGCTATTTAATAGATAGAAAGCTAAGACGTAATGATAATTCTTTCAATTTAAACCCTTTTAAAGAGACTGAAGAAGACCTCTTAGGCTTACAGCTTAATTTTAGAAATATACTGTTTTACAATAGAGGCAAACAGCATTACACAACATCTTATACCTATTTAAGAAATACAACCAGAAACGTGTTGTCTATTGGTTTTATTGAAAATAGCTTACGAAGCCACCAGCTTAATTTTAATCATAAAATAACCGAAAACTGGTTAATTAATCTACTCTCTTCTTTTAATAACAATGAAAGTAAAAGTCAGAATTTCACAAGCAAAAATTATAATTTAGATGAAACCCGTTTAAACCCTAAGTTATCTTATTTGTTTAATGACAATTCCAGTTTTGATATTTTTTATCAATTAACCAATAAAAATAATGTTACCGGAGAACAGGAAACTTTAAAACAACAAAATTATGGCATGTCCTTTACGTTAGGTAATGGTCAAAAAAGTGCTATAAATGGTGTGTTTAATTATTTTTCAAATGTATTTGAAGGCAACCCAAATACACCGGTAGCCTATCAAATACTGGAAGGACTACAACCCGGTAAAAACTTCACCTGGAGCTTATTAGCACAAAGAAAGCTGACCAAATTTTTAGATTTAAACCTAAGCTATTTTGGCAGAAAAACAGAGACCAGCAGAACCATACATTCAGGCTCTATTCAATTAAAGGCTTACTTCTAAAAATCAGAGTTATCAATAGAACTAAAAACTGAAATAATTGTCTTTACCGCCTCAATATAAAATTCAGGATTAATTTTGTCATAGGTATCAGTTGGCTCATGATAATCTTCATGATCTTCTACCCCAAAGTATAAAAACGGTATGCCTTTTTTATGGAAATTTGCATGATCAGAGGCATAAGTCCAATTATCTAAACCATCATATCCATCATGCCCCATTAAAAGTTTAATTCCAGGAGCATGTTTAGCCTTTTTAATAAGCTTTTTTAATTTATGATGCTCTGATGCTCCTGCAACAAATAGCTCTTTTTTATCACTGCGGCTAATCATATCCATGTTAAGGTTAAGTATAATCTTTTTAGCTTTCACCAGTGAACTATTCACAAAATACCTGGAGCCTTGCAATCCCAATTCTTCCCCGTCAAAAGCAGCTAAAATGACTGAATGCTTTGGTGGATTATTCTTAAAAAATTCAGCAAAAGCAAATAAGGCACTTACCCCGGAAGCATTATCATCTGCTCCATTATATATTTCACCCTGCTGAATACCTTCATGGTCATAATGCGCACTTATCACAATATACTTCTTAGGACATTCAGTGCCTTTTATAAACCCTAAAATGTTTGTCCCTCCATACTGCCTTCGGTCTTCAAAAAAGCTAAAAAGTTGTTTGTAACTATTGCCTAATGGAGCTACATTTAAGGAGTGAAATTGATTGATAATAAATTTTTGTGCTTTTAAAGCGCCTGGAGTTCCTGTTCGCCTGCCTTCAAAAGCATCTGACGACAATGATTTTAAATGACTTAACAGTAAGGTTTTATTAAAACAATTATAGCCATTATTAGTGTGCGTTATTTGTGCGAAACTTTTATTTATAAAAAGAACACAAACAAATAACAAAAGGAGAAAGCGTCTAAACATAAAAATGGAGCTATTATTTATTTACTAGTTTAAACTGGGTCTCTAAAGGAATACCATAGATAGATTCTAATTCTTTTACACTCTTTTTATAAAATGCTGTTTCTGGAGGCAGACTAAAACTATTCCAAAAATCGGGATTATATCGGACTTCAACATCACCCATATCATTTCCGTAACCACCAAAATCCTTTACCTTTATTTTTCTTTTATCAGTTTGTAATCCTAAAACAAACATTTCATGCCTGTAAGATACTTTTATTGCTTTTGAATCTACTTCTAATAGTCTCCTTTGAAGGTCATTTATAGGTTTTTTAGAAATCCATTCTCTATTATGATAACTCAAATACAGTTTACCATTTTTATCTTTTTTATATATGTAAACAGCATTTAAAGCCGAGGTTTCTATTTTAAAAACACTATAAGTATCTATACCAATATATAATCTCAGGTATTGATTTTTTCCTTTTCTACCTTCAATGATAACAACATCTTCTCCATCATAGGATGTATCTCCTATTTTGCTCCATTTATAATTCTTAATAGGAACCCCCCGGCGTATAGGGTTTTGTTTTGCCATTATTGACACCGCATGTACATTCTGTTTGGTTTTTACAAACCTGTAATCTGCAGACTTCCGTCCTTCTACCACCTCAATTCTATCTAATTCCATTGCATTTGGCCCCCGGTCTAAAATATTAAGGTAATGCTCTGTAAAAAACCGGGCTTTGCCATGTTCAACTGAAAACCGCCGATATAGCATGTTTAATTCATGTTTAGCACTAACTGTATTATTCTTAAGGTTTTTAATGGCGTTCTTAAGGTATCCGGCAGGCTTTAATATCTGTACCTCATCAAGAGATACTATCTCTTCAATTAAAACAATAGTATGCTCTTTTTTATTAATAAAATCTTCAACTTTAACTTTAAAGGATTTATAACCTATACTTGAAACTTCAAGTGAATCAGAAAGATTCTCTTTTGAGAGTAACAGATAAAAGCTTCCTTCATCTGTGCTTGCTGTTCCAATATATTTTGAAGGAATTCCAATAGCAGCATATGGAACAGGATAATTACTTTCATCAACAATAAGTCCATTTAATTCAATGTTTTTTTGTTGGGCAACACTCAAATGCACACATAAAAAGAACATTAAACAGCCAAAAACAACATTCCTGAAAATTATGATCATAATAACAAACTAATAATTTTTGGATAATATATGTAAAAACTATTTAATATCGAAAAACTATTGTTAATGAGCTCTAATAAAAGAAAAGCTGATCTACAAATAACAGTTGCTTCTTCCTAGGGTTTGCTATTATTTTATAATATCTGTATTGTCCATTAGATACTTTTAAACTTAATTTATTCTTTCTCTCTCGGCTATTTTTATCTAGGACCTTCGGTTTTTTTGTAATTCTCTTTAATAATTTCCAATCATTAGTTTGTTGTCCGCCCCAAATTTCCAATGAGGCCAGAGTTTCCTGCTTTTGCCTGTTAGGGATCTCATAACTAAAGATTATTTCTTTTAGTATGGGTGGGTTTTCTCCAAAATCTGCAGTAGCAATTAACGGTTTTTTATCACTAAAAGTGGCCCAATACGGGTTTGTATTAGCTATACCCTGCCCTTTATTATTATCTAATAATATAAATTCACCATCACCTATAAATTCACTATTCTTCCCTGAATGAATGAGCTTAAACTTTTCCGGAACATATCCCTTATTAAAAAAAGTATACTGTTTGACTTTGCTGGGCAACCAATTATCCTTAAAAGTTATTGTTTTTATAACCTGACTTGATTCAAACTGTAATTGTATGGGGGACTTATATAGTTTAGATAATTTATTTGGTATTGTTCCATCTGTGGTATATCTAATCTCTACATTTGGTATTTTATGGCCAAATTCCACAAAATCATCCTTTGCTATTACAGTTCCTTTGCTTAATAATAAAGGAGGAGTCAATTTTAGTTCACCCTCCGGGTCAATGAATCCGGTTTCAAATGTAATGTTAGAAAACCGGGCTTTTAAGGATTCTATATCTTCATTGGGTACAGAAGTATTCCATAGATAAACCTTATTCAGCATTGGCATTTGCTTTAACAAAGTACTTACTCGTGCATCTGTATTAGTTCCTGACAGAGCGAGTGACTTTAATTGAGAACAACTTTTTAACGGGAACAAATCATCTGTTTCCAAATCAGTAAAATTCAGTAACAACTCCTCTAAATTAGTTAATGTACTTATAAACTCCGTTGCACTTTTATCAATTGGAAGAAAAGACAGGTTTAATGAAACTATTTGTTCTTTTATCACTGATAGTTCAGTTAGAAATTCGGGTTTATAGGTTTGCCTACCATTTATTACAACATCAATTGCGGGGGATTTAGGCGATTTTTGAATTACCGTCCTAAATGGGTGTTCTAATGATTTTAAAACTTTTTCATCTGCAAAACCAAAATTGTAAGCTATTTTCTTATTGTGTTTTGTATCTGCCAATCGTTTGGAAACCAAAAGCGTCAAATCTTCTTCTGCAGGAAGTTCCTGCAAAGCTATTTTTTCGTCGGCTCCTTGTTTTATCCAGGCATTTATTAATTCAATCTCACTCTTGGTAAGCTGATTTTTTCCCTTAGGAGGCATATGCTTTTTATCTTGAACAGATAAGTGAACCCGTTTTAATAAAGCACTTTCTTCAGGACTTCCTGCTACCCAAAGCTTACCTTCTTCTTTACCGCCCAATTTCATTTTTTCAAAAGAGCTCATGTCTAACCTTCCTTTTTGTTTTTCAGGGTTATGACAAGCTATACATTTTGCATCAAGTATTGGTTTTATAAACCCTGAAAAAACAGGTGTGCTCTCATTAAGCTCAACAACCTCAGTGTCTTTCAATGGCTCTGTTAAAAAGTTGGAACCATGAGTTAGACTTGCTCCATAATGTCCGGCAAAAAACACACCAACAAACCCTACATAGAGTATAACTTTAAATACCTTTTTGTTCCTAAGAGCAAACACTAAAGCATACATTAAAAAACTTATACCTACTCCCATCCATTTATGTAAAATCAATAAATCTGTAGCATCTCCCTCTTTTGAAAGAAACAAACCCATTATAGTAGCTAAAACCGTTGAAAATGCAGTAATTAAAACTAAAAACTGATTGATTTTTTGAAAAGAATTATTGTCTATCTGGTTTTTAAGAACACTTAGTACAACCAGCAAAACAATAAACACAATTGGAAAATGCAGAATAAGTGGATGCATTCTTCCTAACGGCTGAAGCCAAAAAGGGATACTCATATTGTTTTCAAAAACCAATACTATTACCAAAAAACAATGCAATAAAAGTAACAGGTTTAATATGGCAGATTCTAATCTTTTCATATTTAGGCCAAAATATCTTTAACTACATGTCCATGAACATCGGTTAATCTAAAACGTCTGCCTAAGTATTTGTAGGTTAGTTTTTCATGATCCAAGCCCATTAAATGCATAATGGTAGCATGCAAATCATGAATATGAACAGGGTTTTCTACAATATTATATCCAAACTCATCTGTTTTACCATATGAAGTTCCCGCTTTAACACCTCCTCCGGCCATAAAAATGCTAAAGCACCGTGGATGGTGATCTCTTCCATAGTTTTCTTTGGTTAATTTCCCTTGGCAATAATTAGTTCTTCCAAATTCACCTCCCCAAATCACTAAGGTCTCATCTAATAAGCCACGTTGCTTCAAATCTGTAATCAAAGCAGCTGAAGCTTTATCCACATCCATAGCCTGTTTAGGCATTTCTGTAACTAAACGGTTATGCTGATCCCAGCCCTGATGGTATAATTGAACAAAGCGGACTCCCGACTCTGACAATTTTCTGGCCAGCAGGCAGTTTGAAGCGTAAGTTCCCGGTATCATGGAATCCGGGCCATACATTTTAGTAATATGGTCCGGTTCTTTTGATATATCTGTAATTTCCGGAACTGCAGTTTGCATTCTAAAAGCCATTTCATATTGCTGAATTTTAGAATGAATTTCAGGATCTCCAAACTCTGCATAACCTAAATTATTTAATTCGGCAAGATGATCCAGCATTTTTTTTCGCTGTACTTTATCCATGCCTTTCGGATTATTTAAATACAAAATAGGGTCTTCACTGGCACTTAATTGTATCCCTTGATGTGTACTATCCAAAAAGCCATTAGACCACAGTTTTGAATATACACCCTGGCCGTTTCCTGAGCCTTTTGATAACAATACACAAAACGCCGGTAAGTTCTTATTCTCACTACCTAAGCCATAACTTAACCATGACCCCATACTCGGGCGATTGCCCTGTTGTGCTCCGGTTTGTAAAAATGTTAGTGCCGGATCATGATTAATAGCATCTGTGTGCATGCTTTTTATTACACATATATCATCCGTGATCTTAGCTATATTGGGAAATAAATCACTTACCCAGGTACCGGATCTCCCATATTGATTGAATCCAAATTTAGACCCTACTAAAGGAAAATGTTTTTGGTTGGCAGTCATCCCTGTTAACCGTTGCCCTTGCCTAATGGAGTCTGGCAAGTCCTGGCCAAACATCTCGTTTAGTTTAGGCTTGTAGTCAAAGCTTTCTAGTTGTGATGGTGCTCCGTTTTGTGTAAGCATGATAATTCGTTTTGCCTTTGAAGCAAAATGCTTTATTCCTAATGGAAGTTTATCACTGGCACCACCAGATCCTTTAAACAGATTAGGAATTAATAACGAACCCAGGGCTGCTCCCCCAACTCCCATAGCCATTTTACCTAAAAAGTGTCTGCGATTTATATTTAAACGATGTTCAAAAAACTCTTTTTCCATGGCTAATTAGCTTTTTATTATAGTTTCTTCCATGTTATACAGCGTATGAATAATTTGCATTAATGACGCTACTTCTATAACATTACGATGCTTTTTTATGGGATGCTCACCTACTTCAATAAACTTTTCGGCATTTTCAGGTTCCTGCTTAAACAAGTCCTTTTGTACCTGATAATAATTTAGCAATATCCCCATTTCTTCTGTTCTTATTTCCCGGCACACTATACGTTTAAATGCTTTTTTAATCTTTTCTTCTAGCGACGAATTATCATCATTTAGTTTTTCAGAAAGTACTCTGGCAGATTCCAGTACTGTTGGCCCGTTTAACATAATAAGTGCTTGTAATGGTGTGGATGTGGAGTGACGTTTTACTTCACATTGATCTCTTGCCGCAGCATCAAAAGTGGTTTGTACGGGAGGTAATACGGTTCTTTTTATAAATGTGTACAAACCTCTTCTATACAGTTTATGGCCATGATCCTGGACATATCTAGATAACAAACCCCTGCTGGAACTTGCCGTAGACCAAAGTTTATCCGGTTGATACGGCCTTACACTCGGCCCGCCAATCTCTTTATTTAATAATCCACTACTTGCCAAAACATGATCTCTAATCATTTCTGCGTTTAAGCGCATTCTATTCATTCTTGACAGATAGATATTTTCAGGATCGGCCTCTAATTTTTTTGAATCTACAACAGTAGATTGTGTATAGGTTGCTGATGTTACAATCTGTTTTATAAGCCTTTTTATATCCCATCCGTTTTCCTTAAAATCTACCGCTAACCAATCTAATAACTTGGAATGTGAGGGTAAATCACCCTGCATTCCAAAATCTCCGGAAGTATTTATAATACCTTTTCCAAAAAATTCCTGCCAGATCCGATTTACAAAAACCCGTGATGTTAGTGGGTTTTCCTCATCCAATAACCATTCCACCAGCCCTAACCTATTTTTATCAAACTTTGATGTGTCAAACTCTAAAATTGCTTTTGGTAATGAAAAATCAACAATTTCGGTCTTACCATCATAAACGCCCCGATCTAAAATATGAGTTGTGCGAATGTCTGCCGAATCTTTCATGACCATAACACGAACATCGTCTGAATTCTTTTTATTGATAAATGGCAGTTGATTCTTCACCATTTTATCTGTTATTTGAATAAATGGTGGATCTGCCAGAGACCCTTTTTGAATGGCTCCAAAAAAACCTTTTTCGGGTACCTTGTCAAAAAATGCAAATGTTTGGTAATACTCTCTTTGAGAAATAGGGTCGTACTTGTGATCATGACATTTTGCACATTCAAAAGTCAAGCCTAAGAATGCTTTACCAAAGGTATTGGTTCTGTCAGTCACATATTCAACTCTATATTCTTCATCAATTACTCCACCTTCCTGTGTTATTTTATGATTTCTATTGAACCCTGTAGCAAGTACAGTTTCTATAGTTTTCTTTGGTAACAGGTCTCCTGCTAATTGCAACCTTATGAATTTATCATAAGGGTAATTTTTGTTGAATGCATGTATGACCCAATCCCGCCAGGGCCACATGGTTCTGGGGCCATCATCCTGATAACCATGTGAATCAGCATAACGGGCCACGTCCAGCCAATGAACCGCCATCTTTTCTCCATATTGCTTCCTGGATAATAATGTATCTATTAAATTCTCATAGGCTTTCTCTGAACTGTCATTTATAAACTGATTTTGTAATTCTATGGTTGGAGGTAATCCGGTCAAATCAAAAGATACGCGTTTTAAAAGTCGTTCTTTTTCTGCAACACTATTGGGTTCTAGCCCTATACCTTCAATTTTATCAAGAGTAAAATAGTCTATTTCATTCTTAACCCAAAACTCATTTTTAACTTCAGGTAAGGTTGGCTTTGAGGGCGGAATAAAAGCCCAGTGGGGTTGATACTCTGCGCCTTGTTTTATCCACTTTTTTATGATTTTAATTTCATACTCTGTCAATTCCAAATGGGATTCTGCCGGAGGCATTTGTATTGTGCTGTCTTTAGACATTATGCGCAAATAAACTTCAGATTCATCTGGTTTTCCTTTTACAATAGCATGTTTGTTTGGATTGTCTTTTAACGCTTTCAGGGCTCCTTCCTCTATATCCAACCTTAAATCTCCCGATCTTTTATTGGCATCAGGTCCATGACAGTTAAAACACTTATCTGAAAGAATAGGCCGGACGTCAAAATTATAATCTACTATTTTAGGTGTCTTTTTTTTTGGAATCCCGGTGTAATCAGAATTGTTATTCTTACAGGATACAAGCATTATTACAAACCCAATAAATAAACACTTCACCCTCATCTATATACGTTCTAATTTAATAGGGTATGATCTGTTAGCATTCCACTGACAAACGTATAGGTTTTTATCTTCGTCAATACAGACATCATGGCAATGGTTAAACAATGGTGTTTTCTGAAGCATTAATTGCAACTTGCCATCACTATACTTTGGTTTTGTTCCTCCTGGGTTGGACACTACCTTGTTATTGCTATCTAAAATAGTCACAAAACCTGAATTTGGGGTACGTTCTAAATATTTCATTCTGGACCAACACACTCCGGAATAAAGGTTTTCTCCATCAATCACCGGCCTGCAAACATAGGCTCCCGGCAAATATATAGTAGACAAATAGTCTCCATCCAGGGAAAATCTTTTAAAAGAATTATGAATTCTGGATGTACATAAAAGCGTTATATTATTGGGGTCTCTATCATCAATGGCAACTCCATGGGCATTATTTAGCTGTTCATCCTCATACCCTTTTCCTCCAAATTTCCTAATAAACTCTCCATCCTTATTAAACTGTAAAATCCAATCAGACCCATAGCCGTCGGCCACATAAATATCACCGTTAGGAGCAATAGCCGTTTCTGTGGGGCTATAATTATTATTCTTATTATAAACGCCAATGGTTTTTGGGTTTGGTAATTCCATGATAACTTTACCATCTACTGTAGTTTTAACAACCTTACCTGAACCCGGATCACAAATAAATAACACATCCTCATCACCTTCCTGAAAAAGTGTTAATCCATGACCGGATTTATATTCATGCCCCCATGTTGTTATCAGTTTTCCCGACTTATCGTAAATAATAATATTATTTTTTGTTTCATCTGTAATCATGATTAACCTCCCCCTTGAGTCCAGTACCATTTCATGGCAATTCTTAATTGGAGTGGTATTGGGGTTTAGATTTCCCCATGATTTGTGTACGCGGTATTTAAAATTGCCATGGCCTATAATTTGTTCATGCAATTCCGGTTTTTTCAAAATTGTAAACCCATAAGATGGTACTGATAAGGCAGTACCCGCCAATACCGTTTTTTTTATAAAACCTCTTCGAGAGTTTGGCATTTGTTTTAGTGTTTTAAATAAATAATAGAAGGTAGATTTGAAAATAAGATCTGTTTCAAACCTTACTAACATCACAATGCTTTCAAAATTAGTTTGTGACCTAAGGTTTAGAGGTGGACTTTTTGTATAAAATGGTGTAAATTTTATACAATTTTTAACTATGCTTTCTTTTTTGGGACATAGAATGACGGTGGGTTCCCAAATTCTTTTTTAAATGAACGACTAAAATAACGGTTATCATTATAGCCAATTTTATATGATATTTCTTTTAGTGTATATCTACCTTCCTTTATCAACTGCATAGCAATAGACAACTTATACGAATTAATATATTCAATAATGGACTTTCCGGTGAGCGCTTGAATTTTTCTATAAAGTTGAGATCTTCCAATATTCAATTCTGAGCAAAGTTGATCAATCGAAAATTCAGAATTTTCCAAATACTCTTCTATTTTTAAGTTTACCTTTTCAAGGTATTTATCTATAGTTTCTGGATTTGGACTATTATACTTTGTAAAGTTTTCGTGTCCTATTTTTTTAAGTAGCTGAGTTCTGCTCTCTAAAACATTCTTGATTTTGAGTTTAATCTCTGAAATATTAAATGGTTTTTGGATATAATCTTCAGCTCCTGTTGTTAAACCTACAATTTTATTTTCTACCCCACTTTTTGCTGTTAAAAACAATAATGGAATATGAGATGTTAATTCGTTACTTTTTATCTGGTTTGCAAATTGAATACCATCTAATTCAGGCATCATAATATCACTAATTATAATATCCGGGAGTGTAGCTATGGCTAACTGTAATCCTTTTTTTCCGTTGACTGCTTCTATAACCTGGTAGTGTTCTTTTAACTCATCATGAATATAGTTTCTTATATCGTTATTGTCTTCAACGATTAACACCAAGGTTTTATCTGAATTAATTTTTTCAGCAAGATCACCCGTTATTGTTGAGTATTCATTAGTATAATCATTAAAACCAATAGGGATTTGAACTTTAAAGTGACAGCCTTGTTCTTTGCCCGGTTTTAACTCTATATTACCTTTATGAAGCTTGACCAATTCTGCTGTCAGTGACAGGCCAATTCCACTACTATAGCCAAAATCCGGGTTTTCATCCAGTTGATAAAAACGTTCAAATACTTTTTCCTGGTATTCTACAGGTATTCCTGAGCCATTATCAATAACGTTAATCTCCATATAGCCATTTACCACCTGGTTTTCCTGATTTGCATCAATGTCCTGTAATTTTACTAATAGTTCAACCCGGCCTTCCTGTGAGGTGTATTTAAAGGCATTAGATATGAGGTTTGTTACTATTTTTTCCAGAATATCCGGATCAAAATACAGCTCATGGTTATTGTGAGGAAACTCATTGATATATTTGATGTTCTTTTCTTTTGACCAATACAGCGATGACGCATTAATATTATTAAAAACCGAAAGATCTTTCTGTGGGGTAATTTGAAGTTTTTGATTGCTTTCTAATTTTCTAAAATCCAATATTTGATTTACCAGCTCTAATAGACGCGAACTATTGCGATACATCATTTCCAAAACCTTATTATTAGGCTTGATGTTTTCCCTAACAAACTTATCTAAGGGAGATGTAATAAGTGTTAAGGGGGTTCTTAGCTCGTGGGAGATGTTAGTAAAAAACTTAAGTTTCATCTTAGCCACCTCTTCAAACTGCAATACGCGTTCTTTTTCAATTTCAAATTTAGAACGGTTTCTCTCTCTTTTAATGACCAGCCAAATTATTAAAACAAAAATTAGGGTTAACACTAGTAGTGTCAGTATTTTCACCCATATAAGTTCCCAAAAAGGTGGTTTTATTGAAACCCCTACCTCTTTTATAGTATCACTCCAAACACCATCTTCATTACTTGCTTTAACCATAAAAGTATAATGCCCCGATGGAATATTGGTATACGTTGCTTTTTGGTTATCATGGGCTTGAATCCAGGATGTATCATAACCGTCTAATTTGTAGGCAAATTTACAGCGCCCATTATTGTTGTAATTAATGACTTGAAATTCAAATTCAAATTTATTGTCTCTATAACTGAGGTTAACCTGATTTTCTATCTCAATATTTCTGGAAATATATTTACTGTTAGAGGTTATTAACTCATTATTAACCCACAATTTAGAAATATATAATTTTGGAGAGGAATTGCTTTCTTTAACATCTTTTGGGTTGAATATCATTAACCCTTTATGGGTATCAAAAACAAGCTCGCCGGTTTCCAAATGCAAACTGGAAACACCTATTCTATGAGATAAAACACCATCTTCCTCATTTAAGACTCTAATTTTATCATTCTCATGATCGTATTTAATCAATCCGTTTAAAGTACCTATCCATAAATTGTTATCAGAGTCCTGCTCTATAGAATTAACAATTTTATCTTTAATTACTGGATTTTCACATGGAATAAAAGTCTTTGATACTTCATCAAATCTACACAAACCTGCTCTTGTACCAATCCAGAGGTTATGCTTATTATCTTCAAATATTTCTAAAACAAAATTATTATTAAGAGTTGTTTTGTCTCCAATTTTATGCCTATAATGAACAAATTCTTGTGATTCCGGAAGGTATCTTTTTAAACCGTCGCCCTCAGTTCCAATCCACACCTGTTCTTTACTATCTTGAAAAATGGTTGCTGCTTTGTGAAAATATCCAATGCCATTTGGTTCATTAGGGTCACATTCAAAATGTATAATATTTTTAGATGCTATCTTGTAATTTTTAGCTCCAAGAACTTCACCAATCCACAACGCCTTCTCTTTGGTTTGTATTAAGGCAAAAGGCCATGAATTTTGCTCAATTTGCTGGATCAAATCTCCGCTAGTAGTAAACTCATAATAATATTCTCCATCTACAACCCAAACATTATTATTTCTTTTTGTTGCTATATATGGCCTACCGTTAAAACGAAAATCCAGTTTTTGAAGCTCATTAGTCTCTTTATTTAGTATAAAAATGCTTTCCCATTGAGAAATCCAATAATTGCTATCCGTTTTAGAGATCTGTCCTCTAAAGTTTTCCTTAAAAAAGGCTTTAAACGGTGTTGTTTTTTTTTCAATATGAAAGAAACTACCAAATCCGTCTAATACCCAGGAGGCCCCTGTTTTTTTACTATGAAATATTCTGGTCAATAAAAAGCTCTTTTCGGCAGGAAACAATTCATTTAGATTAATGTGCTGTTTGATCTTTAAATTTGAATTTGTAATTGACAGGGTATTTCCTCTGGTAAACCAATAATTTTCTTTATTTTCTTTTTTTACACTAGCAGCAAAACCTTTTGAAATAGTTAAAGCTGAAAAGCCATGTTTTTCATCGTAAATTGAAAACCCGCCTAAAGTTGTTATTAAGTTTCCGTTATAAAGCTCTAATCCATGATGATTTTGGGGTCCTGTTTTTGGGCTTTTATAAATGCGTTGGAATTTTTGAGTCCGGGGATCAAAAATGTTAAGTCCAATCCAGGTGCCAATAGCTAAATTACCATTTGACATTTCTATAATTTCAAGCACATTATTATGGCTGATACTTGATGGGTCTCCGGCATCGTATTTATAGGCTTTAAATGTATTGGTTTGACGGTTCATTAAATTTAATCCACCACCATCTGTTCCTATATAAAACTGATTACGCTTAGTTTCAAAAATGGTCTTTACTTCATTAAAACTTAAACTCTCAGGGTTCTGTTCATCGTGAATAAATTGCTGAAAACAATCGCAATTACGATTGTATTTTAACAGGCCGCCTCCATATGTACCAACCCATAATGTTTTTTGGCTGTCTTCAAAAAGGCAAGAGATATTATTATCTGTTATGCTTGTTTTGTTGTTCTCATTTTTAATATAGTTCTTAAAATTTCCACCGTCATAGCGCCATAAACCATTTGTAGATCCAATCCATACAAAGCCATAGGAATCTTCTAAAATAGCATGAACCGTAGTTTCTATAGGCAATTTAAAATGTGTAATTGCAAAATTATCTATGAATTTTTGTGAGCTGGCACAGTGCATCACTAAAAACAAGACAACCGTTAAAAATATTTTTAGAGATTTAAATGGTATATGCATTAAAAGTTAAATCAGGTTTCTCTTTTTAATCAAGACAATTTACAAACTTAATTAGAATTTCAACTATTGAAACGAAAACACAACCCGTATAGAATCATTTGAACACCATAATCCATTTTGATTTTACCCGGAAAATCACTTTTAAAAACATTAATAAATAAAAAACCCATATCAAATACATGATATGGGTCAAAATATAGTTTAATTACTACGTTCCTACTTAAGCGTTGCTTTCATAAGCTCTCTATTCATTCTGGCAATATTATCCAACGAAATACCTTTAGGACATTCTACTTCACAAGCTCCGGTATTGGTACAGTTACCAAAACCTTCAAGATCCATTTGAGCTACCATATTTTTAACACGATCTGCTGCTTCAACCTGACCTTGTGGCAATAATGCATATTGAGATACTTTAGCGCCAACAAACAACATTGCTGAGGAGTTTTTACACGTTGCTACACAAGCTCCACAACCAATACAGGTTGCTGCATCCATAGCTTCATCTGCTGCATGTTTTGATATAGGAATAGCATTGGCATCTTGTGTGTTTCCAGAAGTATTTACAGAGATATATCCTCCCGCTTGTTGAATACGCTCAAAAGACGTCCTGTCAACAACCAAATCTTTAATTACCGGAAAAGCAGCCGCTCGCCATGGTTCAATGGTAATGGTATCGCCATCATTAAACATACGCATATGTAACTGACAGGTTGTAATACCTCTATCTGGCCCATGAGCTTCACCATTTATATACAATGAGCACATGCCGCAAATACCTTCACGACAATCATGGTCAAATGCTACAGGTTCTTCTCCTGAGTTTACCAATTGTTCATTCAAAACATCCATCATTTCAAGAAAAGACATGTGCTCTGAAATATCATTAACTTTATAATCGACCATTTGACCCTTTGCATTTGAGTCTTTTTGTCTCCAAATTTTAAGTGTTAAATTCATAATGCCAATCTTATTTGTATGAACGTTGTTTTAGTTCAATATCTTTAAATTCTAATTCTTCTTTATGTAATACTGCATCTGCAGGTTCTCCTTTATATTCCCAAGCTGAAACAAAGGCAAAGTCTTTATCATTACGCTTTGCTTCTCCCTTTTGCTCTCCATCTAATTCCACAGACTCCTCTCTAAAGTGACCTCCACAAGATTCTGCTCTTACCAAGGCATCTTTAGCAAATAGCTCTCCTAATTCTAAAAAGTCGGCTACTCTGCCTGCTTTTTCTAATTCAGGATTCATCTCATTAGCACTTCCAGGAACTTTAACTTCTTTCCAGAACTCTTCACGAATAGCCTTAATTTCAGCCATAGCTTCGGTTAAACCTTTTTCGTTTCGTGACATTCCTACCTTATCCCACATCACTTTTCCAAGTTTTTTGTGGAAATAATCTACTGATTTGGTTCCGTTATTATTAATAAAGAAATCAATTCTATCCTTAACTTCTTTTTCAACAGCCTCAAACTCCGGAGTATCTGTTGGAATTTTTCCTGTTCTAATATCATCAGACAAATAATCACCAATAGTATAAGGTAACACAAAATATCCATCAGCTAATCCCTGCATCAATGCAGAAGCTCCTAGCCTGTTAGCACCATGGTCAGAGAAGTTAGCTTCACCTATACAATATAAACCAGGAACCGTTGTCATTAAGTTGTAATCAACCCAAACACCACCCATAGTATAATGAGTAGCAGGATAGATCATCATTGGTGTTTTGTATGGATTCTCATCTACAATCTTCTCATACATCTGGAATAAGTTTCCGTATTTAGCTTCAACAATGGCTTGTCCTAATTCATATATTTTATCTGCAGATGGATTTGCTATATTTTGAATCTTTGCCTGCTCTTTACCATAACGTTCAATAGCTGCAGCAAAATCTAAATATACAGCTTCACCGGTGGCATTTACACCATAACCGGCATCACAACGTTCCTTTGCAGCTCTTGACGCCACATCACGTGGTACCAGGTTACCAAATGCTGGGTAACGTCTTTCCAGGTAATAATCTCTATCTTCTTCAGCTATTTCGGTAGGTTTTAATTTACCTTGTTGAATAGCTTTAGCATCTTCAATTTTTGCTGGCACCCAAATCCTACCATCATTACGTAAAGATTCTGACATCAGGGTTAATTTAGACTGATAATCTCCTGAACGCGGAATACACGTGGGGTGAATTTGCGTAAAACAAGGGTTTGCAAAATAGGCTCCTTTTTTATGAATTTTCCATGCCGCAGTCACATTAGATCCCATGGCATTGGTTGATAAGAAATATACATTTCCATATCCTCCTGTAGCAATCACCACGGCGTGAGCTGAATGACGCTCAATCTCTCCGGTAATTAAATTTCTTGCAATGATACCTCTGGCTTTGCCGTCAATTTTTACAACATCCAGCATTTCATGACGATTGAACATTTCAATCTTACCACGGGCAATTTGACGATTCATAGCTGAATACGCTCCTAATAATAATTGTTGCCCTGTTTGGCCTTTTGCATAAAATGTCCTTGATACTAATACACCACCAAACGAACGATTGTCTAGCAACCCGCCATAATCACGAGCAAAGGGAACCCCTTGTGCTACACACTGGTCAATAATATTTGCTGACACCTCAGCTAAACGGTATACATTAGCTTCACGAGAGCGGTAATCCCCTCCTTTTACGGTATCATAAAATAACCTATAAGTAGAATCTCCGTCTCCCTGATAATTTTTAGCAGCATTAATCCCTCCCTGAGCTGCAATTGAATGTGCGCGACGTGGAGAATCCTGATAAGCGAATGCTTTTACATTATACCCTAACTCTGCCAATGTAGCAGCAGCCGAGCCTCCTGCCAATCCTGTACCTACAACTATAACATCTATATGACGTTTATTGGCCGGATTAACAAGATTGATTTTATTTTTATAATCAGTCCATTTATCTTTAATTGGACCTTTTGGTACTTTTGAATCTAAAGCCATTTTTATGTAAGATTAATGGTGATTAAAATGATGGAAAATTGCAATGATAATAAACCCTAAAGGAATTATGATTGAATAGGCTTTTCCTATATTTTGTAATGTTTTTTTACGACCTGCTGTAGATCCCATAGATTGGAAAGCTGATGTAAACCCATGAGCTAAATGCAAGCCAAGAAGAATGAATGAAATAACATAGGCACCTACTCTTAAAGGGCTATGAAATTTTTCTACCATTTCATGGAAGTATCTATAACTACCATCATGCATTCCGGACATATCCCCTAACACATATTTTGTATTTAGCTCCGGAATCCAAAAATCAATGAAGTGGAGTACGATAAAAGCCAAAATTACCAGGCCACTATAAATCATGTTTCTACTCATCCATGATGAATTAGCAGCACCATTGTTTTGTGCATATTTAACCCCAATGGCTTTCTTATTTTTTAGTTCTAAAACAAACCCCATAACAAAATGGAATACAACACCAAAAATTAAAACAGGTTGCAACGCAAATTGAACTAAAGGATTTGTTCCCATAAAATGAGATAATTCATTAAACATAGCCTCACTAAAAAGAGATGTGATATTAACTGCTAAATGAATTATTAAGAAAAACATGAGGAAAAATGCAGAAAGTGCCATAGCTACTTTTCTTCCTATTGAAGATTTAAAAAATCCGCTCATTATTTTAAAGTTATTTTAAGATTTGCACAAAGGTAGCTTAGGAATATATGATAGGCAAATAACAAATGTCATGTTTTTGCTATTTAGAATGGTTATAATTAACTAAGTATTATTACTTAGATTGTATTTTATTTCTGTACGATTTTCCTTGTAATTGAACCGTTTTCAGACTGTATTTTCACAAAGTAAACCCCTTTAGCTGCAGACTCCAGATTAATAGTTTTGATATTTGAACCACCAGAAAGATTATATTCAGAAATCAATCGGCCGCCTACATCATAAATACTGGCTCTTGTAAGATTAATTGTTGAAGCATTTCCTATAAAAAACTCCCCCCTTGCCGGGTTAGGAAAAATACTAATGGCATCTTCTAAATCCAGGTCTTCAAGGCTTAAATTACATATTGTTGAATCTGTCATAACAGCCTGACTACAAGCCATAACACTTGTGCTTCTGGAGTGCACATTGTTTGCAGCATTTTTATTTCCCGTTGAAAGCACTCGTTGTATCTCGGCATTTGAAAGTGCATAATGCATTACATCATCTAAGTTATCCCCATCAACCGTAGGATCAATAACGTGACCTAATTGATGACCATGCCCTAATTCATGAAGAGCTACGCTTTCAAAATCATATTTGCTAAAATCAGGAATACCAATAGGTCCTGAACCAAAATACCATTCAGTTCCACTATCAAAAACAATATCTAATTCAAACACATGGGCATTCCAGCTATTCACATTCCCTATACTACCACAACCATTAATCCTGCTATAACAAACCCCAAGAACACCAGGGTCTAAATCATCCACACCTTCGTTATCATACCGCACTACATTTACACCATCAGACTCTGCTACATCAACAGCAGTTGGTGTAGAACTTATAACCCAATTAACCTTGGTTTCGCATCTCCATTTATCTAAAGAGGCTGTAAACGCATCATTGGAGTTGGTATCATTAAAGAAGTCAGTTTGCATCTCCCATACATACCCTCCTCCCTGATCATTAATATGTCTAGTAGGATAAGCATATAAGCCCAATGGCCCATTTGGATCGGGGTCGTTATTGGGATCGTTGTCTGGTTCAAAATCCGGGTCAAAAATAGCATTAATTTGTGCATAGGTAATTGTTAAACTACTGGCTGAAAACCCATTTTCCTCAGAAGAGTTTTGAACCAGTATTGGTCCTGTACCCGCCTCACTTGGAATTTCAACCTTAATTTGAGTACCTGTCCATTCGGTAACCTGTGAATCTAAAGCAAAGACAGAAGTAAACCCTCCATCGTCTGCGTTACTAAAGCCTACCTTACCTTGGGTTCCTCCAAAATCGTCACCATTAATGGTCAACACTGTTTTGGTACCAGCTGTTGCCGACGCCAAATCAAACGTAATATTACTTGGCGCAACCAGCCCCTTTTTAGTTGAATTTGAGTCGTTATCAATTGCAGATATTTGAAGAAAATCAGATTTAGTATGTCTCATAATCTCTTCATAAAATGACGTTTTATTTTTTCGCTTCTTATTAAAGGAATTAATAACCTCGCCGTTATAAAGGCTATATTTAAAAAAGCTCTGCAATGACGCATAAGGTTTGTACATGGTATTGCTTGATTTAGCCGTAGCTTCCAAAACCCTTCTATTACCAGTCAACGTAAACACACCTATATCCCCTTCACGCAGTTTTAAACTGGGAGATACAATTAAGGCTTCCGAACCTACAGTCCCCCCTAGGGTCACAATCTCTATGGTGTGAACGGGTTTCCCTTTGAATACCTTAAAAACATTAATCGTATTTACCGTGTAGATATTTTTTCTGCCCACATCCCAAAACGATTGTTTTGAGACTACCTTACCTTCAATAACCAGTTTTGAATTATCTATTTGATCTTTTAAAGGCACTTCTTTAAGTAAGACCTGAGAATTAGCATAGACAAAAGCAACAACAAAAAAGAGAATAGTTAATCTCACACTTTTAATGGATAGTTTTTTCATCATGAGCGTTTTAGATTTACAATGAGAGAGTATCAAATATAACGAATTATTGGCGAAGATTTGTTTAGTTTCATTACATTTATCAAACTTAACGCATTTATAACATGAAATACTTACCAATTGATAATAAGCTCTTTATAAAAAACAGAAAGAAATTTACAGCGCAAATGCAACCCAATAGTTTGGCTGTTTTTAACTCCAATGACATTTATCCTATTAGCGCAGATAGCACCATGCCATTTGAACAACACAGAGATATTTTTTATCTGAGTGGTGTTGATCAGGAAGAAAGTGTTTTGGTATTATTTCCGGACTGCCCCAAAGAAAAGCACAGAGAAATTTTATTTCTGAAAGAAACCAATGAACACATTGCCATTTGGGAAGGTGATAAACTAACCAAAGAAAAAGCTTTTGAAACCAGCGGTATAAAAACTGTGTATTGGTTACAGGATATGGAAAAAGTTATGTTTGAGATCATGACACAATGCAATACCATTTACATTAATACAAACGAGCATTACAGGTCTAATGTTGAAACCCAAACCCGTGAAGACCGGTTTACAAAATGGATTAAAGACAGATATCCGGCCCACAATGTAGCAAAAAGCAACCCTATATTACAAAGGCTACGTTCTGTAAAAGAAGACATTGAAATTGATTTAATACAAAAAGCATGTGATATCACCGAAAAAGGGTTCCGCAGAATTCTGAATTTTATAAAACCCGGTGTTTGGGAATATGAAATTGAAGCAGAATTTATGCATGAGTTTTTACGAAACCGCTCTAAGAAATTTGCATATACCCCCATTGTAGCCTCAGGAAACAATGCTAATGTTCTACACTATATAGAAAATAACCAACAATGTAACGCCGGTGAACTTATTTTAATGGACATTGGTGCTGAATATGCTAATTATTCCAGTGACATGACCCGAAGCGTTCCTGTTTCTGGCAGGTTTACAGATAGACAAAAAGCGGTTTACAATGCCGTTAACAGGGTTAAAAATCAAGCTACAAACATGCTAACTCCCGGAACGGATTGGGCTGAATATCATGTTGAAGTTGGAAAGATTATGACTGGTGAGCTTATGGGATTAGGGTTACTGGATAAAGCTGATGTACAGAATGAAAACCCGGAATGGCCGGCATATAAAAAGTATTTTATGCACGGAACCTCTCATCATATGGGTTTAGATACTCACGATTATGGTATTTTGACCGAGCCTATGCAGGCCAACATGGTGTTTACTGTTGAACCGGGAATTTACATACCGGATGAAGGTTTTGGAATCAGGTTAGAAGATGATGTGGTGATCCAGGAATCGAGTGCACCGTTTAACCTTATGAAAAACATTCCGATTGAAGCTGACGAAATTGAGGATATTATGAATTCATAATAAAAGACAAAGGAGCGTTAATTAACGCTCCTTTTTGCTGACAAATCTAAAATATTGTAATTTATAGAGTGACTAATTCAAATAAATAATCGTTTAGTTTTTGCAGCGTATTGATTTTATCTTTTGAGTCAATTAACAGAGAAATATTATTCTTGCTCCCTCCATAAGAAATCATTCTAATTTTTACATCTTGTAATATTTGGAATAATTTATAAGTATCCTGATGGTCAACAATAGAATGGCCTACCAAACAAACTATACTTTGGTTTTTATCAACCTCAATCAATGCTATTTTTTCTAATTCCGGAAGTATCTTATCCAGGTTTCTATCGTCATCAATAGTTAATGACACGGCTACCTCTGAAGTTGTAATCATATCAATAGACGTTTGATACATTTCAAAAATCTCAAAAACCTTTTTCAAAAACCCGTGGGCCTGAAGCATTCTTGCCGACTTAATTTTTATTGCAGTTATACCATCTTTAGCCGCTATAGCTTTTATACCGTCTGCTGAAGTCTTGCTGGAAATCAATGTTCCATGAGCTTCAGGATCCATAGTGTTTTTAAGTCTAACAGGTATATTATCTAACCTAACAGGCGTAACAGTTTGGGGGTGTAAAATCTTAGCTCCAAAATAGGCTAACTCTGCCGCTTCATCAAACGATAAATTTGAAATAGGATTGGTATTATCAACATGACGCGGATCATTGTTGTGCATCCCATCAATATCGGTCCATATTTGAACCTCTTCTGCTTTTAATGCCGCACCTATAATTGTTGCAGTGTAGTCACTACCTCCACGTTGTAAGTTTGAAATCTCTCCAAAATTATCTAAACAAATAAATCCCTGGGTAATATAAATATCTGAATCTTCAGTATGTTCTAAAACCGTTTTTAAGTTTTTCCTTATATAATCAATATCCGGCTCCTTGAATTCATCAATCTTCATAAAATCCAACGCAGGTAAAAGCGCTGATTTTATACCTTCCTGATTTAAAAAACTATTAAACATAAAAGTAGACAGCAATTCGCCCTGAGCTACAATTTGATTCTCCAAAGACTCTGAATGGCTTTTATATGTACATTCTACTAAAAAATTGAAAATTCCTGACACATAGGTTTTAACCAAATTATTTAATGGCTCATTTTGCAAAAGATTATCAATAGTCACAAAATAAGTTTCATGAAGTCTATTAATTTTATCAACCGCTTCATTAGCATAACCATTTTTAACATCTTGAGCAATTGCTACCAAATGATTTGTGGTCCCTGACATTGCTGAAAGTACAACTATTTTCTTTTTACCATCATTAATAATAGTTTTAACATTACTCATGTTTTCAACAGAGCCTACAGAGGTGCCTCCAAACTTTAATACTTTCATTTTCATTTATTTGAACGGCAAAATTATAACACAAACGGAAAACAATTATTATTTATTAAAAAAAAAGTTTATTTTTGCACATAATGTTAAATAGTTAACATTAAAAATTGCTTAGCTCATGAAAACAGTATCTAATTGCGTTGAAGATATTTTAATAACACAGCCATATCTTGAGGAAGCGCTATCAAGAAATATTATAAATTTTAGCGCACTTGCTGTTGAATTGACCGAACCGATTAGTAAAATGCTCAAAAAGGACGTAAAACCAGGTGCCATTATGATGGCATTACGAAGGTATAGTCCACCAACCACTTTATCCAATTCGGTTAAAATGAAAAGAGCTATTCAAAATTTAGGAGATATAACCGTACGCTCAAACTTAACCGATTTTACAGTAAGAAACTCTGATACGCTTATAGATAATCATGCCAAAATCCTGGAACGCATAAACTTAGAATCTAAACTATTTTACACCTTTACCAGAGGGATTCATGAAAGCAACATTATAATATCCAGTAGTTTAAGTGATTTTATTAAAACCCAGTTACAACATGAAAGTTTTCTGGCTATACAGGATGGCTTGTCAGCCATAAGTATTAATTTACCTCAAGACAATTCTAAAATTGCCGGATTATATTACCATTTCTTTAAGCGCCTAGCCTGGGAAGGTATTGTACTATATGAAGTCATATCCACTACAAATGAGTTTACCATCTTAGTTGAAGACGACTATGTAGACAAAGCTTTTGCTGCTATTAAAAGAGTAAAGGCTTAATTCTATTTACAAAAACTTTATAGCTATTAACCATTAAAAAAGTAAATATAGCGGGTAATACCCAACCCAAATTTTGATGTGCTAGCGGGATAACAGTTTTGAGAGCATCCAGGTTTTTATTAACTACTATAAACCCTAAAAAGTCCGGAATGCTAAAAACAAAAGCTACAAAAACCACCCATCTAAATACCATTTTTGATGCAAACCGCTTGGGAATACTATTTAAAAAAATGAGCACTATACACAAAGGGTAAATAAACATTAAAACAGGCAAAGCTATATTAATAATATACTTTACATTCATTTGCCCAACAACAACCCCAACAACACAGCACACAATTGCAGTAACCACATAAGCCTTTTGGGACGCATTAAAATAGGCTTTAAAAAAATCTGCAATACTCACTATAATAGCCACTGCAGTTGTAAAACAAGCCAGGGCTACTAAAATGCTTAAAAAGGCAGAACCGGGACCTCCCAAAGTTATGGAAGCAAGGCCGGCAAGAAGTTCTGTTCTTGAAATATTTTCTCTAAATTGCGTATTATATGAAGCTCCCGTTGCAATTAGTCCGGTATAAATAATGAATAGCCCAAAAATGGCAATCAATCCGGATTTAATTATCATATGCTTCTTCTCCTGGTAAGACATCTCATAATTAGAATTATTAATAGAAACCAGTACCACACCTCCCATAATCATACCAGCCATAGCATCATAAGTTTGATACCCCTCAAGTAACCCACTAATTACAGGCATCTCAAATTTTGAAGGATTCATTTGTGCAACTGGGTTTATAAGACCTATAACAATTATGGTCAGCAGGATTAAGACAATAATTGGCGTTAAATACTTGCCTATAAACCCCAACACCTGATTTCTGTTTACCACAAATAAAAAAGCCAAAATAAAATAGACTATACTGGTAAGTAATGAGCTTGTACCAAAAAACGGGGCTATAGCTATTTCATGCGCAACAGCTGCAGTTCTGGGGCAAGGTAATGCTATGGTTATGACATACATAAAAAAGCAAAACACCATACTAAACCACTTAGATACTTTTAATCCAAAATCAAACATAGTACCCTGCAAATTAGCATGTGCATAAATGGCTAACAAAGGAATTACTCCTGCTGAAATTACAAATCCCAAAGCCACCATCCACCAATCCGGTCCGGAATTAAAACCCAACAAAGGAGGCAAAATTAAATTTCCAGCTCCAAAAAAACCGGCAAATAAAGCAAAACCAAATACAAAGGTTTCCTTGGTTTTATTCATAGTATGGTTTTATCTTTGTACAAGATATATGATTAGCATGAATATTACGTATAAAGGTGCCAATATTTTTTATACAGATTCAGGGAAAGGAAACACCATAGTTTTTCTTCACGGGTTTATAGAAAGTTCTACCATTTGGGATACTTTTATTCCTATATTGTCAAAAAAAAACAGAGTTATTTGCATAGACCTGTTAGGTCATGGTAATACGGATTGTTTAGGCTATATCCACACTATAGAGCTTATGGCCGACGTTGTTCAGGCTGTTATAAAACATTTACGAATTAGACGCTTTACCGTTATTGGTCACTCCATGGGAGGCTATGTTGCACTGGCTTTGGCTGAAAAAAATCCGGACGCCTTAAAGGGCCTATGTTTAGTAAATTCTACTGCCAGTGCCGATTCACCCGAAAAAAGAAAAAACAGGGACCGTGCTATTATAGCTGTAAAACAAAATCATAAGGCATTCATAAGAATTGCTATAAACAACTTATTTAGACCAAAAAACAGAACCTTATTTAAAGACCAAATCAAACAACTCATCAAAACTGCCCAGCAAACCCCCTTACAAGGTATTATTGCAGCACTGGAAGGCATGAAAATCAGAGAAGACCGTGAGGCCTTATTGCATTTTACTCCTTTCAAAAAAATGATGATTTTAGGTAAAAAAGATCCGGTACTTGATTACCAAAACTTAATAGAACAAACCAAAAACACAAAGGTAAAAGTTGTTGAATTTCCTGATGGACACATGAGCTTTATAGAAAATAGAGGAGAATTACTACAAGTAATAATGTATTTCATCGAAAATAATTAACTTTTTAGCGATTTATTTATATAATTTTCATAATTTTAGAATTCCCAAATCTTAAAGAGTATGAGAAAAACTACCAATAAACCCGCTTTAATCCCAAAAGTGTATTGCAATCTTTTTGGTCATGATTATGAAGTAAGTAAAAAAGTTACCTATCATGTTAAAGAGTATACCTGTAAACATTGTAAAAAAGAATTAACCACAAATAGTAATGGGCAACTTATTGAACTAACTCCAAAGTTCAAAGAAATCAATGCTATTTTAGAACGTATTTACACCTCAAGAATTGAACGTTTAAAGAAGAAAACATTCAGTTCGTCGATTTGCTAACCACTTATCAACAATATTTTTATTCTTTTTTATATTTTAAAGGCCTCTCTACTAAGTTAGTAACTAATTAAGATATATGGCAAAATGAAAAACATCCATTGCAAGGTGTTTGGGCATGACTTTATAGTAACAAGAAATGTTACCTATCATGTTAAAGAGTATACCTGTAAAAACTGCAAAAAAGAATTAACTACAAGTGGTAATGGCACACTAATAAGCCTAACTCCAAAATTCAAAGAAATTAACGACGTTTTAGAGCGTATACATTACAGAAAGTGCAGTGTTAAGGTAAAAAAGCAACCTGTCAATCCTAACTTACTTTTTTTTAGTCATTAAAACTCTTCCAACCTTGCGCTTTTATTGGAATTTGTGTATCAGCACGAGTAACTAAATGCATACCTGCATTTGCTTCTTTCATATAACCTATTACGGTTAAATTAGGATTTCCTTTTATTTTTGGAAAATCATCTTGCGAAATTGTGAATAACAGTTCATAATCTTCACCACCATTTAAGGCTACTGTTGTGCTATCAACATTAAACTCTTCACACGTTGCAATAACCTGGGGGTCCAAAGGTATTTTTTCTTCATACAAATCACATCCTACCTCACTTTGCTTACATAAATGCATAATCTCTGAAGACAGACCGTCACTAACATCAATCATAGAAGAAGGCTTAACTTTTAAATCGGACAGCAAGGTCACAATATCTTTTCTGGCTTCGGGCTTTAACTGTCTTTCAACTATATAGGTATAAGGCTCCAAATCTGGTTGATTGTTAGGGTTCACCTTATAAACTTCCTTTTCCCGCTCTAAGACCTGCAGTCCCATATATGCTGCTCCCAAATCTCCGCTTACAACAAGCAAGTCGTTAGGTTTAGCTCCGCTTCTATAAACCTCATCATCCTTATCTACTTCGCCTATGGCAGTAACCGAAATCAACAACCCTGTTGTAGATGACGTTGTGTCGCCTCCAATTACATCCACATTGTATAGACTTGAAGCGGTTTCAATTCCGGCATATAAATCTTCTAACGCTTCTAACGGAAATCGGTTTGACACAGCAATAGAGACCGTAATTTGAGTGGCTCTGGCATTCATGGCAAACACATCAGATAAATTAACAATTACAGCTTTGTAACCTAAATGCTTTAAAGGCACATAACTTAAGTCAAAATGCACGCCTTCAACAAGCAAGTCTGTAGTTACAACAACTTTTTTATTAGCAAAATTTAAAACCGCCGCATCATCACCAATACCTTTAATTGTTGACGATTGTTTGATTTTAAAATTTTTGGTAAGATGATCAATTAATCCAAATTCACCTAAATCACTTAACTGTGTTCTCTGTTGATTTTTATCTTCTATCATGCTGCAAAAATAAGAAGCTAATTTTGTTTTTACTACGTTTCATTTTTGAAACCTGCTTTTTAAGAACCATTTATAAAAAAAGAACACAAATATCAGTTCACTTTTATTGATAATTTGTCAATAATCAGCCTTTTAATAATCAATAACAAAAAACTATAAAACCATATATTAATATAATGTTAGGTTATGTGATAATCCCTGACTTATATTGTATATTTGTCCTCTATTTAGAAGCTGTCTTAATAAAATTGTATTAATTCACAACTAAATTTTAAAAAAAAGAACATGATAAAAGTCTCTGAAACAGCTAAGAAAAAGGTGGTTGAGCTAATGACCGAAGATGGTTATAATGCTTTAACTGACTATGTTCGTGTGGGTGTAAAAAGTGGGGGTTGCTCCGGACTATCTTATGATTTGAAATTTGATAAAGAACAACTGGAAGGCGATAAGGTTTTTGAAGATAACGATGTTAAAATCATTGTAGACAAAAAAAGCTTTCTATACCTCATTGGCACAACTTTAGAATATTCAGGCGGGCTAAACGGAACAGGATTTGTTTTTAATAATCCTAACGCAAACAGAACCTGTGGTTGCGGAGAATCATTTTCGCTATAATCTTAAGAAAACATTATGTCTAAATATACAGAAGATGATCTTCGGGAAGAACTAAAAACCAAAGAATACGAATATGGTTTTTATACCGATATAGAATCAGATACATTTCCTAATGGCTTAAATGAAGATATTGTACGTGCTATTTCTAAAAAGAAAGAAGAGCCACAAT
Organism: Alterotamlana spongicola; assembly: GCF_035818475.1. Taxonomy (NCBI): domain Bacteria; kingdom Pseudomonadati; phylum Bacteroidota; class Flavobacteriia; order Flavobacteriales; family Flavobacteriaceae; genus Alterotamlana; species Alterotamlana spongicola. Next base: position 1,337,394 of record NZ_JAYMGV010000001.1, on the reverse strand, counting down.
GGATGACAGACTGGAGGCTTGAAGCCTTTCGCGTTTGGAAAGAAATGACCGAACCGGAATGGGCAAATGTACACTATGAAAAACCTGACTTTCAAGGTATTTCATATTACTCGGCACCAAATAGCAAACCAAAATACGACAGTATTGATGAAGTTGACCCGGAATTATTAGCCACTTTTGACAAATTAGGAATCTCTCTTGATGAGCAAAAGAAACTGGCCGGTGTTGCTATGGATGTTGTTGTAGACTCGGTTTCTGTAGCAACTACATTCAAGAAAACCTTGGCAGAACAAGGTATTATATTTATGAGTATTTCTGAAGCTATTCAAGAGCATCCGGAACTTGTAAAAAAGCATATTGGTACTGTGGTTCCTCAAAAGGATAATTTTTATGCAGCTCTAAACTCTGCGGTATTTAGTGACGGATCGTTTTGTTATATTCCAAAAGGTGTAAAATGCCCCATGGAATTATCAACCTATTTTAGAATTAATCAGGCCGGCACCGGTCAATTTGAAAGAACTTTGGTTATTGCTGATGAAGGCAGTTATGTAAGTTATCTGGAAGGTTGTACAGCACCAAGTAGAGATGAAAATCAATTACATGCGGCTGTTGTAGAGCTTATTGCTTTAGACGATGCAGAAATAAAATATTCAACCGTTCAAAACTGGTTTCCCGGAAATGCCGAGGGCAAAGGAGGTGTTTACAACTTTGTAACCAAACGCGGCCTGTGTGAAAAAAATGCAAAAATATCATGGACACAGGTTGAAACAGGATCGGCAGTGACCTGGAAATACCCCTCTTGTATCCTAAAAGGAGACAACTCAGTAGGTGAGTTTTACTCCATTGCCGTAACCAACAACTACCAGCAAGCCGATACCGGTACCAAAATGATTCATTTGGGTAAAAACACAAAATCAACGATCATTTCAAAAGGTATTTCAGCAGGAAAATCGCAAAATAGTTATCGCGGATTAGTTCAAATTAATTCCAGAGCAGAAAATGCACGTAATTTTTCGCAATGTGACAGTTTATTAATGGGTAATGCATGTGGAGCACATACATTTCCATACATAGAAGCTAAAAACAAATCTGCAAAAATAGAACATGAGGCTACCACAAGTAAAATTGGTGAAGACCAGATTTTCTATTGTAACCAACGTGGTATTGATACAGAAAAAGCCATAGCTTTAATTGTAAATGGCTTTAGTAAAGAAGTTTTAAATAAGCTCCCTATGGAATTTGCTGTTGAAGCCCAAAAATTATTAGAAATAAGTTTAGAAGGAAGTGTTGGTTAAAATGAAAAAAGTAATTTTTATAGTATGCACACTTATTGCCTTTACAAGCTGTAAAGATGATAATTTAACCATATTAAAAGGTGACTTTATCTATTACGCTGATGCAGCTGTTTTACAAACACCTACAGAAATTTATGGTGTTATAATAGATGAAAAAATGCACGAGCTTGACAAACAAGTGCAATCATATAAAAAAGAAACAACAGATATGGTACCTGTAGAAATACGGGGAAAGATAATACCCAAGCCAAAAAATGAAGAAGGTTGGCCGTTTCGGGTTGAAATCAAAGAAATATTGAATATTTCAAAACCAAGTCCAGAAAAGAACAATATCATAAAACTAGGAAAAGAATAGTTATGTTAAAAATTGAAAATTTACACGCCAGTGTTGAAGATAAAAGTATCCTGAAAGGCATTAACCTTGAAGTAAAACCGGGAGAAGTTCATGCTATCATGGGACCTAACGGTTCTGGAAAAAGTACACTTTCATCCGTAATAGCTGGAAAAGAAGAATACGAAGTTACAGAAGGTACTATAGAATTTGAAGGTGAAGATATTGAAGAATTAGCTGCAGATGAACGCGCTCATAAAGGTATATTTTTATCATTTCAATACCCGGTTGAAATTCCCGGAGTTTCTGTAACAAACTTTATGAAAACAGCTATTAACGAATCCAGAAAAGCAAAAGGTTTAGAAGACATGCCTGCTAAAGATATGTTAAAGCTCATCCGCGAAAAATCTGAATTATTGGAAATAGATCGTAAATTTTTATCACGTTCTTTAAATGAAGGATTCTCAGGAGGAGAGAAAAAACGTAATGAGATCTTTCAAATGGCCATGTTAGAGCCTAAACTAGCCATTCTTGATGAAACAGATTCTGGTTTAGATATTGATGCACTTCGTATTGTTGCCAATGGCGTTAACAAATTAAAGAGTGAAGATAATGCGGTTGTAGTAATTACACACTACCAACGTTTATTAGACCATATTGTTCCGGATTTTGTTCATGTTTTACACAATGGTAAAATTGTAAAATCAGGTACTAAAGAACTTGCCCATGAACTGGAAGAAAAGGGTTACGACTGGATTAAAGAAGAAGTAAACGCTTAAATAGTAGCCTGTCCGGTTAACAGTACATAGTTTTTTGATTATATACTGAAAACCGAACAACTGAAGACTTAGAATATGGATTTAAAAGAAAAATTAGTATCATCATTTTTAGCATTTGAAAACAGAGTAGATGTAGATAGCTATGTACATGGTGTAAGATCTGAGGCTATAAAAGTATTTGAAGAAAAAGGATTTCCTTCTAAAAAAGAAGAAGCATGGAAATACACAGCCTTAAATTCAATCTTAAAAGAGGATTACAGTGTTTTTCCAAAGCAAGAAAATGCTTTAGAGTATAAAGACGTTAAGAAATACTTTATCCATGATATTGATACTTATAAGATCATATTCATAGATGGTAAATATTCCTCTCATCTTTCAGAAACCACTCATGATGGTATTGATGTTTGTTTAATGTCGGCAGCATTAACAAAGCCAAAGTATCGTCTGGTTATAGAAAATTATTTTAATAAGGCCGCCTCAAAAGACAGTTTACCATCGTTAAATACGGCATTCTCCAGTGAAGGTGCTTTTGTTCATATCCCTAAAAACAAAATCGCAGATAAACCTATCCAGATTTTACATTTTTCAACAGGGAATGAAACTGCAAATCTGTTGCAACCCAGAAACCTGATTGTTGCAGAAGAAAACAGCCATGTTCAAATCATTGAACGCCATCAAAGCCTAACAGACAATCCCGTTTTAACAAATAGTGTCACTGAGATTTTCACCAGAAAGCGTGCTATTGTAGATTATTATAAAATTCAAAACGATTCGTCTAACGCATCATTGATAGATAATACCTTTATCAAACAACAAAGAGAAAGTGTAGCTTCAGTACATACATTTGCCTTTGGAGGTAAATTGACTCGAAATAACCTTAATTTCTATCAGGAAGGAGAACGTATAGACTCCATTTTAAAAGGTGTTACAATTTTAGGAGACAAACAACATGTAGACCACAATACTTTAGTCCACCATGTTGAACCTAATTGCGAGAGCCACCAGGATTATAAAGGTATATTTGGAGACAGAGCAACCGGTGTTTTCAATGGAAAGATCATTGTTGAAAAAGAAGCACAAAAAACAAATGCCTTTCAGGCAAACAACAACATTTTAATTAGTGATAAAGCATCTATAAACACCAAACCTCAATTGGAAATTTTTGCTGATGATGTAAAATGTTCACATGGTTGTACCATTGGCCAACTTGATGAAAGTGCCTTATTTTATATGCAAACCAGGGGTATTCCTAAAAAAGAGGCCAAGGCTCTTTTAATGTATGCCTTTAGTAATAATGTATTGAGTTCAGTTAAAATCCCGGAAGTTAAATACCGTATAAACAAACTTATTGCCAATAAATTAGGAGTAGATATTGGATTTGATCTTTAAAATTATTTAAAGATACTTCCCGTTATCCGCCATATCTTTTTTATAAAAAAGAATAAGAGTTTATCTTGAGCGGAGTCTAAAAGACTATTACTGGCACCAGACATAAAAACTATGTTCAACGTAGAAGACATAAGAAAAGACTTCCCCATTCTTTCCAGAAAAGTAAATGGAAAACCCTTAATGTATTTTGATAATGCTGCAACATCACAAACCCCACAGCAGGTTATTAATACCCTTGTAGAATATTACTCTAACTACAATGCTAATATTCATCGTGGTGTACACACGTTGAGCCAGGAAGCTACGGACTTATATGAACAAGCTCGTCAAAAAATACAGAAGCATTTTAATGCTAAATTTTCACATGAAATCATTTTTACTTCAGGAACTACACATGGTATCAACCTAATAGCAAACGGCTTTTCATCATTGTTAAAAAAGGAGGATGAGATCATAGTTTCAGCACTGGAACACCATTCCAATATAGTACCCTGGCAGATGTTGTGTGAGCAAACAGGCGCCGTACTAAAAGTCATTCCAATGGATGAAGACGGCACCCTTATCATGAGTGTTTTTGATGAATTACTCTCAGAAAAAACAAAACTGGTCTTTGTAAATCATATCTCAAATGCTTTAGGAACTATTAACCCTATTGAATACATTATTGAAAACGCACATAAGGCAGGAGCTGCTGTTTTAATTGACGGGGCACAGTCAAGCCCACATATAAAACCGGATGTGCAAAAACTAGATGTAGATTTTTATGTAGCCTCAGCTCATAAAATGTGTGGACCTACAGGTGTTGGTATGTTATATGGCAAAGAAGAATGGCTAAAAAAACTACCCCCTTACCAGGGTGGAGGAGAAATGATTGCCGAAGTAACCTTTGAAAAAACCACATATGCAGAGTTACCACATAAGTTTGAAGCCGGAACACCAAATATTGCCGGAGGCATTACTTTTGGAGCAGCCATAGATTACATGAATGGTATTGGTTTTGACCATATTGCCAGCTATGAAAATGAACTCCTGGAATATGCCACAGAAAAACTATTACAGATTGAAGGCTTAAAGATCTACGGAACAACAAAAGAGAAAACTGCTGTAATCTCATTTAATTTAGAAGGTATTCATCCTTATGATGTTGGCACCATTTTAGACAAATTAGGCATTGCGGTTAGAACAGGGCACCACTGTGCACAGCCTATCATGGACTTTTATAAAATTCCAGGAACCGTTAGAGCTTCATTTGCATTTTATAATACCAAGGCTGAAATTGATGCTTTAATAGAAGGCGTTAAGAAAGCTAAAATGATGCTGTCTTAGATCTTTGGCGTTATTTTTGTACCTACCTAACTCTAAGCAAAATACATCCGGATGAAGTATACATTATTGGTTTTCAGTATGATGGTATTACGTTGTTGCTGGGGACCTACAGATTTTCAGTTAATGTTAGAACAACAAAAAGATACTACCCTATTAAAAGAACTCAATGGCACATACCATATTGACCGTTTGAAAGGTGAAGACATATCATCCTTTAAATTGGATATAGATTTTAACAACAATACCCAACAAGTATCTGGTTTTTCCGGCTGCAACCGTTTTTTTGGGCCATTTTCGTTAAAAAATAACAAACTAGAATTTGGAGCTTTAAGCTCTACCCAAATGCATTGTAATGAAACGGAAAACGCTATTGAAAAAAAGCTTCTCAAGGCTTTTGAAAAAGCCAATTTAATACTCTTTACAGATAATGGGTTTTCATTGTACAACAAAAAGAAGGTATTACTGTCTGCTACAAAAACAATGGCTCCATACGAGTCAATTATCATAGACTACACTTCTTCTTCCCGGGGGAGCTATCAAAAAATCATTGTAAAAAAAGAAGGTGTTTCCGTATCACAAAAACGAGGTAAGGTCAGTCCATTTAAAAAACATGAAGCCTCAGATTGGAACAAACTTCTAAAAAACTTGCAAGCTATTGATTTGGATACCATTCCAAACTTAGTTGCTCCAAGTAAGGATTTTCAATTTGACGGTGCAGCAATATCAAAATTGAAAATCATATTAAATAATAAAACCTTTGAAACTCCTAGTTTTGATCATGGTAATCCGCCTAAGGCAATAGCCTCATTGGTAAAAGACATTTTATCTATGGCTGAAAACATGAAATAGAAATAACTGTTCTCAAACAATTTTTAGCTCACTTTAAATTTTTTTAAACTAAAAGAAACTACTTTATTATTCTCAAAATGAACATAAAGAAAGTTCTTTTTAAGAAAACTAAATTTCTTGCTGATCCTATACATCCAAACATCACTATTCATATCATTATACACCTGACCTAGTTTTATTTTAACTTCATTTTTGGAAAGATTAATTAAACCATCATAATTTTTTGTTTGTATGCCCCTATTATTTGCATTAAGCCTTTTATCTATATTTAATATAAAATCTAAGTCTTCAATAATATCCTCTTCTATAACTTTTAAAAATGTCTTATTAGTTGCAGAATAAGCCTCTTTTACTATCATGGTGTTATTTACATATATTTCATTAGCTAAATTTAAGTAACTGATGGCCCCGGAAGAATTGGCATCATATTCAATTATAGGTTTTCCAAAAGCTGCAGCTTCGGCCAATTTTATATTTTGAGGTATTTTCGTCTTTAAAGTCAGTTGTTCAAAATGCTCAAAAATAGTTTCAAAAATATGTTTATGCTCTCGTATAGATTTATTGTACAGGGTAATTAAAATACCTTCTATGTCTATTTCCGGGTTTATATCTTTTTGAATACTTTTTAAAACTGTAAATAATTTATTTAAACCCTGAAATGCAAAATACTCACATTGTACTGTAACAAGAACAGAATGACATGCAGCAAGAATATTTAAAAGAATACTGCCTAATGACGGGGGACTGTCTATAATAATGTAATCATAGTTTTGTTCTATTGAACTCAATTTTTCCTTAATTAAATAATAAGAATCCCTCAAGTTATTTTTATGATCAACTTCAAGCTTTGATAAATCTATGGTAGTAGGTATAACATCAAAATACAGGCTTTCATTACCATAAATACACTGTTGGTGCTTACATAAGTTTGCAAGCCATTGATAAAGCCCATATTCTATATTCTCCATGCCCAACCCCATTGTTGTGTTAGATTGAGGATCAGCATCAATCAATAGTACTCTCTGCTCCAACACCCCTAAACTGGCCGATAAATTTATTGCTGTAGTTGTTTTTCCAACACCTCCTTTTAAATTGGTTATTGCTATAATTTTAGCCATTCATTACAGGATCCATCATTTATTGTAAATATAATAGTAACTACAGCACTTATAAATTACCATATGTTAAATAATATGTAGTGCTTTGCCCCTATAACTTCATGATTCCAGCCTCTCTTCTTTTATCGGCATTATATAAAATAAACTGCTGAGAAGATCGGGTTCTGGCACGCAACTAATCTGAAACTTTTAGTGTTATCTCTCCCTAAAAGATTGAATAGCAACATTTGTTATTGTATTTTTGCATAAAAATTTGTGATTGTGAGTATTGAAGATATCCAAAATGAAATAATAGACGAATTCTCAATGTTTGAAGATTGGGAAGAACGTTATCAATATATGATTGATCTGGGGAAAGATTTACCCTTAATAGACGACCAATATAAAACGGATAACAATATTATTAAAGGTTGCCAAAGTAAAGTATGGGTACATGCCGAAATGCATGATGATAAAATAGTGTTTACAGCCGATAGTGATGCCATTATTACCAAAGGCATAATTGCTATTTTAATCCGGGCGTTTTCAAACCAACACCCAAGAGATATCATTCATGCTGAAACTGATTTTATAGATCAAATTGGCTTAAAAGAACATTTGTCACCAACACGTGCCAATGGTTTAGTGAGTATGGTAAAGCAGTTAAAAATGTATGCTATTGCCTATCAAACACAACTTAGCTAGTTTCTGTTAGTTATAAGTCTTGCTAAATAAGGCTAAACAACAAACATTTAAAAAAATAAACTGTAAAAGAATGAGTGAAATAATAGATACAGCCCAATTAGGCGAAAAAATAGTAAACGTCCTTAAAACCATTTATGATCCTGAAATTCCAGTAGATATATACGAATTAGGATTGATCTATGATGTTTTTGTAAATGAAGATTATGATGTAAAGATCTTAATGACCTTAACCACCCCAAACTGTCCGGTAGCAGAAACACTACCTTTGGAAGTAGAGGAAAAAGTAAAATCACTTAACGATGTAAAAGATGCCGAGGTAGAAATTACATTTGATCCACCCTGGACTCAGGAACTGATGAGTGAAGAAGCCAAGTTAGAGCTTGGTATGCTTTAATACGCATATAAATTTTGCTAATTGGAAAGACCATAACATGCCCGACAGTATTATAAATCGCGTAGCGAACAGCAAACTGATCACTATTGACCTGGAAGATTATTATCCGGAAGGAAGGCGTCTTCTGTTTGATATAAAAGACTGGTTATACGAAGGGCTTGTACTTCGTGAAAAAGCGTTTAGAGATCAGGTTGCAGCATTTGATTGGAGCCAATATAAAGATTGTTATATTGCTTTAACCTGTAGTTCTGAGGCCATAATCCCGGGATGGGCTTTTATGCTGTTAAGTATCCACCTTGAGCCATTTGCAAAAAAAACGGTTATAGGGAGCCTTGAAAACCTTGAAACCTCCATCTATCAGGATATTATAAATACCCTTGATGTTTCAGCTTACAAAGACAGCCCCGTAATAGTTAAAGGCTGTTCTAACAAGCCTGTACCCCAAAATGCCTATATCATGCTCACCAACAAATTAAAACCGATAGCCAGGTCAATTATGTATGGAGAAGCCTGTTCTTCTGTACCGCTTTACAAAAAGAAATAAACGTATTGTATTAAACCTGATCAAAACACATAATCGGGTCATATAAATAATCACTTAAATGTTTACGTGGATTATTCTTTCAACTTAAAATTAACTTATATTTGCACCCCTTTTTATTAAAAACTATACAAATGAAAAAAACGCTATTATTATTGATGTTTTTGGCAGGAATGGTTTCAATACATGCCCAAACAAAAGAAGAATTAGAAGCCCAAAAAGCAGAAAAACAAGCTGAAGCGGATGCTGCTACAGCTGAAGTCAAAGCTATCCAAACTAAAATAGACGCCCTTCCGGGATGGAGGATCCGTGCTTTTGGTACTATTGGTGGTAGCCTTTCAAACTTTAATAACTGGTATGCCCAGGGAGCCCCTAATAACACTTCAGGAAATATAGGCTTTACATTAAATGCTATTGCCAATTTAATTCAGCCTAAATACTTTTGGAGAAATGCGTTAACTACAAATTTAAACTGGGTAAAGCTTGATAACCGGGATGACCCTACAGACGATTCCGGTTTTAACCCAACAACCGATGTCTTTAATATTTCATCTTTATATGGTAGAAATATAACAAAAACATTAGCAGTTTCAGGGTTAATGGAATACAGAACCACCATACTAGACAACTTTAATGATCCTGGGTATTTAGATGCAGGTATAGGTCTTACCTGGACACCCATTCAGGATTTAGTGGTAGTAGTACACCCTCTTAACTACAATTTTGTGTTTAGTAAAGCAGATACTGTTTTTGAATCTTCTTTAGGAGCTAAAATCATGGCAGACTATGCTAAAACTATTGGAGCTATAAACTTTAAAACAAACCTATCTGCCTTTCAAAGTTACAAGAGCAGTAATTTTTCAAACTGGACCTGGACAAACTCATTCAGTTATACCTTATGGAAAATGATTGGTGTTGGTTTTGACTTTGGTTTAAGAAGTAACAAACAGGAGGCTTTGAATTATGCTTTAGCCCTGGATCCGCCAACAGCGACAGATTTTGATGATGTAGATAATAAATTACAAACTTATTATACCATTGGTTTAAGCTATAAATTTTAAACCTAGAAGATACAAATCCTATAAAAAATGCGCATCTTATGGATAGCGCATTTTTTATTTTTATCTCTGGGATTTTTTGAAGCAATTACACCTATCTCCCCTTTAATTTGTTCCCTTAAATTTTTTCTTCCTGGTCTTACCTTGAAATAATCGTTTTAAAAATGAGTCGCGCTTTTCAGGCTCACAATTCAAATCCTCTAAAACTTCCGGAGAGGCCTTTTTAAATCTTGCTTTTGTAATGGTATTAAACTCAGAGTCTGCATTTAATTTCTGATAAAATTTGGCAAAAATGGGTAAAGCAGAGTTGGCCCCCTGCCCCATTGCTGTGGTTTTAAACCCAATAGCATGATTATCATTCCCTACCCAGGCAACCGTAACCAATTTAGGAGTTATCCCAACAAACCAACCATCCTTATTATCTTGCGTTGTCCCCGTTTTTCCGGCAATATCATTTTTTAACTTATATGTGCTTCGCAATCTTGATGCCGTTCCGGAATTTACCGTAGATTTCATAAGTTCTACCATAACCTGCTTGGTATACTCTCCAAAGGCTACTTCCTGAGCCGGTTGTGGATCAAAACCGGCAATCACATTGCCGTTTCTATCTTCAATTTTAGTAATGTAATATGGCTTTACCGGCTTCCCACTATTTACATAACTTGTATAGGCCTCCACAAGTTTTTTTAAGTTTATTTCAGCAACACCTAAAGCCAAAGACGGTTCATTTGGCAATCCTTTTGAAATCCCTAATTTATTCACCTGTTCTAAAACCTCAGCAATACCAACCTTATTTAAAACTTTAACAGCAATAGTATTCACGGAATGACTAAGTGCTTTTTCCAAAGTGTAGTTCATATATGGGTCTTCTTCTTTACTCCCGGAATTCCCTGGGGTCCAATCATCATAATTGGTATAAGTAACTTCAGATAAGGAAAAATAAGTACATGGGGGCATGCCATTTTCAATGGCCGCTGTATACACAAAAGGTTTGAATGTAGACCCCACCTGCCTTTCACTCTGTGAAACGTGGTCATATTTAAAATATCTGTAATCAATCCCTCCAATATAGGTTCTAACGGCCCCGCTTAGCGGATCTACAGACAACATTCCTGTATTCAAAAACTTTAAATAGTATTTTAAGCTGTCTTTAACACTCACATTCTGAATAGTATCTCCCCTCCAGTCAAATAATTCCATATCCTGTTTTACGGATAATGAATCTTCAATTTGGGCATGGGTTAACCCCTGTTCTTTATATAACTTATACTTGGGCAGGTTTTTAAAAGCCCTGTCAATAAGAGCTTTATTTCTTAACCAGGGAGCCTGTTTTCCATAAGAAGCCTCATAATCTCTTTGCAATGTACTAAGGTGTGCTTTCATGGCCTCTTCAGCCATTTGCTGCATCTTATAATCTAAAGTAGTATGGATCATTAATCCGTCTTTATACAGGTTGTATGGCTCGCCTTCCGGAGTTTTAATAGTATCTAATATAGCCGTTAATTCTTTTTTAACAGCTTCTCGAAAATAAGGAGCTACCCCAAGATCATGATGGAAAGAGCGATAATCTAAAACTAACGCTGTACCAATCAGGCTATCTAAAACCTCTTGTTCCAAATACCCGTACTTAAGCATTTGGTTCAATACCACATTACGTCTGCTTTGGCTACGTTCTAAATGCGTTCTTGGATTAAAATAACTATTAGCCTTAAGCGTTCCTACCAAAGTGGCTGCTTCGGCTGTTGTAAGCGCCGTTACCGGTTTATTAAAAAACTTCCTGGAAGCACTCTCAATACCATAAGTATTATCTGAAAAGGGCACGGTATTCAGATAAAGAGTTAAAATGTCATTTTTGGTGTAAATAGCTTCTATTCTGGTGGCTATTATAGACTCTTTAACTTTATTGACCACCGTACTAAACATAACATGCTGTTTTCTCCCAAATAGATTTTTAGCCAATTGAAGTGTTATGGTACTACCGCCTCCTGCCGATTTATCCCGTAAAATAATGCTTTTAACAAATACCCGTAATAAGCTGACATTATCTATACCGTCATGCTCATAAAACCGGGCATCTTCAGTAGCAATAAGTGCGTCAATAAGATGTTTTGGAAAATCTTCAAAGTGTGCTGGCTGCCTATCATAGATATAATACTTTCCTATTAAATGGCCATTTCTATCCAGAACCTGAGTAGCTGCTTCCTGTTTTATGGATTTCAACTCTTGAGCCGTAGGTAACTTCCCAAAAAGCCCAAGGTAAATGCTAAAATACAAACCTAAAAAAAACAACAGGGCAACTGCAGTTATGGTCAATAGCCCTTTCACCCATTTATTTCTAAATATATTTGAAATTCTACCAACCATTATAACAAATTAAAACTGCTTATTGCCCTTCTTCGTAATCGGGGTATAAAAAATGATTGTAGGGAAAGCGTGTGACGTGTATTTCCCTCACCTCAGCATATACACGCTTTTTAAAATCTTCCAGGTTTTGTTTATTGATCGCCGATATAAACAATGCATTGTTCCCCACTTTACTCATCCAGGTACTTTTCCACTCGTCTAAAGCGTAATGCTTTTGGGTACGCTCGGTTTCCAGGTCTTCCTCGTCAAAAGGTTCAGCAGTATAAGCATCAATCTTATTAAAAACCATGATGGTTGGTTTATCGCCACTTTTTATTTCGCCTAAAATCTTATTTACAGACTCAATATGCTCTTCAAAATTTGGATGCGAAATATCCACAACATGAAGCAGCAAATCGGCTTCTCTTACTTCATCCAGGGTACTTTTAAAACTATCCACCAACTGTGTAGGCAACTTTCTTATAAACCCTACGGTATCTGATAATAAGAAGGGCAAATTCTGGATAACTACTTTTCTAACCGTAGTATCCAACGTAGCAAAGAGCTTATTTTCCGCAAATACCTCACTCTTACTAATAACATTCATTAAAGTAGATTTCCCTACATTGGTATACCCCACCAAAGCTACTCGAACCATTTTACCACGATTACCGCGTTGTACTGCCATTTGCTTGTCAATGGTTTTTATACGTGATTTTAAAAGGGCTATTTTATCTCGTACTATACGCCTATCGGTTTCAATCTCTGTTTCCCCGGGTCCACGCATTCCAATACCCCCTTTTTGACGCTCAAGGTGTGTCCACATGCCTCGTAACCTGGGCAGCAGGTACTCGCATTGTGCTAGTTCTACCTGTGTTCTGGCATAACTGGTTTGTGCGCGCTGTGCAAAAATATCCAGGATCAAATTGGTTCTGTCTAATACTTTTACATTAAGTATCTTACTGATATTACGTTCTTGTGCCGCTGATAATTCATCATCAAAAATGGCCGTACTTATATCATGTGCTTCTATATAATGACGCACATCTTCCATCTTCCCTGAGCCGATAAACGTTTTAGGGTTGGGCATATCCATTTTTTGGGTAAAACGCTTTACGGCGTAACCACCGGCTGTGAACGTTAAAAATTCCAGCTCATCTAAATACTCTTTAGATTTTATTTCGTCCTGGTCTTTAGTAATTATCCCTATTAAAACAGCTTTTTCTAAAGCAACCTCTTTCTTTTCAATCATATAAATAAATATGTGCAAAGTTACATAATTGTACCCATTTTAATTTTTATAATTTTAAACCTATTTTTGGCTTATGATAATACCTTTTGAAGATATCCCCATCCGTCACAATATGCAGACCGTTGCATTTTATAATGTCGAAAATTTATTTGATCTAAAAGACAGCAAACACACTCATGACAATGATTTTCTGCCGGGCTCGGTTAAAAACTGGACGCAGAAACGCTATGATAATAAATTAAGAAAACTGGGTTTTACCATTTCTAATATCGGGCGTCGCGAAACCGGAAAACATCCTGCGTTGGTTGGTCTGGCTGAAGTTGAAAACAAGCGGGTGCTTGACGATTTACTGGATTCAAAACATCTTGACGATTTGCACTACAACTATGTGCACTATGATTCTTTAGATGAACGCGGTATTGATGTGGCCTTACTGTACAATGAACGGGCCTTTGAGGTATTGCACTCTGAAACCTTTAGTATTTATTTAACTGATGACGATGGTTCTACTGATTATACCCGTGATATTCTACTGGTTTCCGGGCTATTGGATGGTGAGCATGTTCATGTGATTGTTAACCACTGGTCCTCCAGGCGCGAAGGTGCTAAAGAAACCGAACATAAACGTATGTCTTCATCTAATAAAGTATCTGAAATCATTGAGGGTTTACGGCAGGACAACGACGATGCTAAAATTATTGTTATTGGTGATTTTAATGACGACCCCCACAGCCAAAGCATTCAGCAATTGGTAGAAGCCCGTAGCCTTTTTAATCCTTTTGAAACTCTTAGAGCTTATAACAGGGGGACCGTAAAACATAGGAGGCAATGGTTTTTGTTTGATCAGATTATTGTGTCCACCAATTTTTTTAAGAGCTCAAAAGATCAATTTGAATTTTTTAAAGCTAATATTTTTGATGAGGACTTTTTAAAACTGTTTAAAGGCCCTTTTAAAGGCGCCCCGTTCAGAACCTATGTTGGCAAAAAATACAAAGGCGGTTATAGCGACCATTTCCCGGTCTATACTATTTTTAAGAAGTAAAACCGGTACTCAGGGTTTGCAAACTAGCAGTGTGTAATAATTTTACTTATAATTAAATCTTGTTTAATAATAAGTAAAATTAAATTCTTGACCATAATATAGCAACTAAGCTTTGAGTTTTAATTCACAGGCTATACTATATTAGTATATACCGGAAGCCAATATGCTTTTTAACTCATAGAATTAATTCGTATTGAGGCTTTTACCAAAGCAAGTGCCTTTATCCTGTCCCGGGATATATGCCGGTCCTGGTGGTGCTGGTTTTGAGATACCAGTTTCACCCAGTTCTCGCCTTTCTCACTACGTTGTATATATTTTACGGTTATGTATTCTTCGTCTTCTGTAGATACGGACAGCAGGTACATTTCTCCCCAAAAGATATCGTTTCCTATATCATAAATTTGTTTATACATGATTATATCACCACTTTTAAGCAAGGGGTACATACTATCTCCGGTAACTTTTATGGCCCCGTCACATTTTGGCAGGTAGGGAATTTTGATAAAATCTATAGGTGTTTTTGTTTCCGTATCATTAAACAGAGGTACTAATCCTGCAACAGCCTCTATATCATAAAGGGGTATGGCTTGTGCGTTATTGATAACGGTATCTGTTCGAAGTGTGAAAACCTTGTTTGGCTGTGTGTTGTCGGGTGTCTTTTTTATGGTTTCTGAATCCCCAAAAAGGGTGTTAATATCAAAACCTTTATGTATTAAGTATTCAATATACTTAAATGGTATAAATTTTCTGTTTCCGGATTCCAATATGGACACATCTTTTTGAGTCGTTCCTATTTCAGCTGCAAATTCAGACTGACTAAGCTTTAATCTACTTTAAACCCCTCAACCATGAACAAACCTCTTAATGTCCTTATCCTTGAAAATCAACCTTTAATCTCATTCTCCCTTAAAAGTGCCTTTCATAAGATCAACAGTTCTTCCAAAGGATTAGATTTTAAAATATTTTTGGCTAAAAGCTGCGAAGAAGCCCTTCAGCTCATTAAAAAACCACATTTAAATAAGGCCATTGACCTAGTACTCTTAAATATTAATTTACCCCCATCAGGCCTTAATAAGCCTTACTTTGCAGATGACCTGGCCGTAGAAGTAAGACAATGCTCACCTAAAACCAAATTCATAGTACTTACTAACCAGTGTGATAATTACCGGGTTAATACCATTATAAGAACTTTTAACCCGGAAAGTATTTTGGTGCATACCGATATTGACTTTAAAGAACTTATCCTGGCCATTGAAACGGTATTACACGAATCGCCTTATTACAGCAAGGCCATACTTCAGTTTATGAGACGTTGCATAAAAAACGACTTTATACTAGACCAGTCAGACCGCTTAATTTTATATTATTTATCTAAAGGCACTAAAGCTAAAGACCTACCTAAACTGATCAATTTATCTGAAAGTGGTGTAGCACGGCGCAAACGCATTTTAAAAGAGGTTTTTAATGTTGAACGAAATAATGACGGCAGGTTAATTGAAATTGCCCGAGAAAAGGGAGTTATTTAAAAGAGTTTAGTCTTTTTCTAAAACACCAAATAAAATCCCATTACTTATTACAACATCTATTAACTTTTCTTAAATATTATTCGTTTACAAACGACTACAAACATTTACAAACGATTTTAATTAAGTAATAACCGAATATCATTTGGATGCTAACTGATCTTTGCCTTGTCGAAACATAAGAACTCGATAGTATCAATTGTTTAACACAAAATTTAAAATTATGAACACGCTTAGAAACAAAGTACAGTTGATTGGTAACCTTGGAAATGATCCTGAAATCATCAATCTTGAATCGGGAAAAACCTTAGCAAAATTTAATATTGCTACTAATGAAAGTTACACCAATAGTAATGGTGAAAAAGTAACGGATACGCAATGGCACAATGTGATTGCCTGGGGGAAGACCGCTCAAATCATAGAAAAATACGTCGGTAAGGGAAAAGAAATTGCTATTGAAGGCAAGCTGACCTCCAGAAGCTATGATGATAAAGACGGCAATAAAAGGTACATTACTGAAATTGTTTGCAACGAACTACTTATGCTTGGAAAATAGCACCTTTTTTGCCCCTAATATTTGAAGGAGGTTGTTTAAAATATCTGTATGTCAAGCTGAACTTATTTCAGTTTCTTTAAACTATTGACAACACAAACATTTTGTAATTCTGTATTACATTCAGAATGGCAAAGGTTTAAGATATTCTTTAGACAATCTCCTTTGTTTTTTTAACAGTTTCACCAGATCATTAAAAATAAGCCCCAAAGAACACCCCAAGCTTCACTACCTTAAGACTGATAGTTAATGATTTATAAGTTATCTATATTATAATAGCCGCCTTTATTTTCTTTGCGTTCTAAAGACTGCCAAATAATTAAGTGGGATACATTTATCATATTCCGCAGTTCACAAAGCGGTGTGCTTACTTTAGATTCTTTATAGAGGTCTTCAACTTCATTATAGATAACATCCAACCGCTTAACAGCCCTTTTTAAACGCTTATTACTTCTTACAATACCTACATAATCACGCATTATAGCCTGTACTTGTTTTAGGTTATGTTGAATCAGTACATGTTCTTTAGGGCTAATTGTTCCTTCATCATTCCAATCAGGAATAGCAACCTTACAGGACACATTATCACTATCTGCCAGATGCTTATATATGTTATGCGCATACACCAGAGCCTCCAGTAATGAGTTAGATGCCAGCCTGTTGGCGCCATGTAAACCGGTTCTGGTACATTCTCCACAAGCATATAAATTGTCAATAGTTGTTTTCCCTACTTTATCTACTGTTACCCCACCACACAAATAATGTGAAGCCGGAACTACAGGAATCCAATCGGTTTTAATATCTATATGATAGTCTAAACATTTATCATAAATATTCGGGAAATGCCTGATAAATTCGTCCATATCTAAATGCGTACAATCCAGATAAACATGGGTATCTCCTGATTTCTTCAGTTCGTTATCAATACATTGTGAAACTATATCTCGTGATGCCAGTTCTGCCCTGTCATCATAATCCGGCATAAACCTGTGTCCGTTCTCATTTCTAAGATAAGCTCCAAATCCTCTTACGGCTTCTGAGATTAAAAATGCAGATCCTTCATTATGATCATATAAAGCCGTAGGGTGAAACTGAACAAACTCCATGTCCTTTATCCGGGCTTTAGCCCTGTAAGCCATGGCAATGCCATCTCCTGTGGCTACTACAGGATTGGTTGTGTGGCCATAAACACGACCTATTCCCCCTGAAGCCAATAGGGTATTGTTGGCCTTAATGGTGAATATTTCTTCCTGCTTCTGATTGAAAATATAAGCCCCATAGCAAATTAACTCTTCAGGGTTAGCATTTTTTATGTGGTGATTTGTAACTAAATCAATAGCAAAATGATGTGATAGAATAGTAATATTTGATAATTGATGGGCCTTAGCCAATAGGGCCCGTTCTATTTCAAAACCGGTTATATCTTTATGGTGTACTATTCTGTATTCTGAATGCCCGCCTTCTTTTCCCAAATCAAACTTACCGGCATCATTGACATCAAAATTTGCTCCCCAAAGCAGCAGTTCTTCCAAACGATCCGGGCCTTCTTTGATCACCATCTTTACAACGCCTTCGTCACAGAGTCCGTCGCCGGCAATCAACGTATCCTTTATATGCTTTTTAAAGGAATCTTCCTCTTTATTTAATACCACCGCCACGCCTCCCTGAGCGTACTTGGTATTGGATTCATCCTCGTTAGCCTTGGTAACTATTACAATTTGTCTTGTCGGGAATTTTTCTGCTATTTTAACAGCAAATGTTAAACCTGCAACTCCTGAACCTATAACTAAATAATCAGCAGTCATCTTATTATTTTGACAACTCCAACATACGTTCTATAGGTAACAGGGCCCGATCAATTATAGCCGGGTCAACTTCTATTTGTGGCGACTCGTCCTTAAGGCAGTCATACAATTTTTGCATGGTGTTCATTTTCATAAAATGACACTCACTACAAGCACAAGTATTATCTTCTTTAGCTGGAGCCGGCACCAATTCGGTATTAGGCATCTCAAGTTGCATTTTATGCAAAATACCGGCTTCTGTTGCTACAATAAATTTTTGATCCTGATGCTCTTTTACATAGTTTATCATACCAGAGGTAGATCCTATATAGGTGGCAGTATCTAAAATATGGGTTTCAGATTCCGGGTGGGCTATAATTTTATAATCCGGGTATTTTTTATGCAGCTGAATCAATTTTTCCATAGAAAAAGCCTCATGAACCACACAGCTTCCATCCCACAACAGCATATCTCTGCCGGTTTCATTGATAATATAACGCCCCAGGTTTTTATCTGGTGCAAAAATAATAGGGGTCTCCTTTGGAATAGACTCTACAATTTTTAAGGCGTTTGATGACGTACAAACTATATCACTTAGGGCTTTAATTTCAGCTGAACAATTCACATAAGTAATTACGACATGATCCGGGTGTGCCTTTGTGAATTTTTCAAAGGCTTCCGGGGGACAAGAATCTGCTAATGAACACCCCGCATTTAAATCTGGTAGCACAACTGTTTTTGAAGGATTTAAAATTTTAGCTGTTTCTGCCATAAAATGCACGCCTGCAAATACAATAATATCGGCATCTGTTTCGGCAGCTTTTTGGGAAAGCCCTAAACTATCTCCTACATAATCAGCAATATCCTGTATCTCACCTATTTGATAATAGTGCGCAAGAATTACAGCATTTTTCTTCTTTTTAAGGCGTTGTATTTCTTTTACTAAATCCATTTTAATCTTTGAGAATAATTACTAAATGTTACCATTGGCCTAAGTTGACCAACAATAAAGTTACAAATATCCTAATTAAAAACTTCAATAAAATGCAAATTGGATAAAAAAAACCTATGAATATAAGACCATCAGTTTTTTTATCAAATCATTAAACTTTTGTTAAGCAAAGACTTAAATAATTAGTAAAAAGAGATAAGCCTTTTCAGCAAAACAGCCCTGATCAGGCCTTAACTGTTAAATTATGAATATCTAATTGAATTTGGTCTAATATAGCCTCATTCCTTTCAAGCTCCATTTGAACAGCTGTTTTTATATCCTGAAAGTTGCTTTTAACGTCCTGAAACAACCCCTGATAATAGGCTACACCGCTTTTCATATTTGCTGTAAATGTTTTCAGGTATTTTTCCTCCTTTTTATTCATAGACGTTCTAGCGTCCTCTAATTTATTTTTTAAAAAATCAATGTAAATGTTTAGCTCTTTAATAAATACATTAGGCCGGTCTTTTTTTGATACCATATTATCTCTTCCATAAATATGATCCGTAATATTTTCAAGACTCATCACCTTTGAATAGTAGGCCATATTAGGCCCCGGACATATTGAAACGCCCTCGCCTTCTACTTTGGTTTCCAGGTCATACTTCAATAATGCAGAGGTACCAAGACCTACACAGGTACAGGATTTTTCAGTGATCTTGTCAAATTCTTTTTGATACTCTTCCGAATCCAGATCCTGATCATCAAGTGCCTTGATCTTTAAATATTGATATTCTCTTGATGCCGTACAAATACCGGTTTCTTTGAATTCCTTGTTCATAGCAACAAACTTTTTAGGGCATGAGCTCCCGGGCCTGTTCTTATCAATTAACGTTTGCTTTTCCTGGTCTTTAGTGTTATTCTTTAAATTATTAAAAGGCACCCCCAAAGGAGAAATATCACTTAAATACAAATCTTTCTCCTGAGCTTTTGCTAATTTACTCAGGGTATCAGCATCAACAGTAGTAGCTTCAGGAACTAATAAAAACGGACTGCCCCAACCTACAGAATCTAAATTATAATGATCTAATAAAAAAGCGTGCTCTTCTTCTGTTCCCACACCTCCTTGTGCGGTTATTTGGATGCGCAATGCCTCACCGGGCACTACTCTATTTTGGTTTTCAAGTTCTTGATGCAATACCTTTTGAATAGCTTCCTGAAGCTCCTGACGCTTTTCTTTAAATTCTGCCAAAACCGGTCCTAATAAATACCCATCTGTTGCAAAAGCATGCCCGCCACAATTTAGCCCGGATTCTATTCTATATTCAGAAACCCAAAGTCCTTTTTTTGCCAAAAACTTACCTTGTATTAAAGCTGACCTATAATCACTTACTTTTAAAATAATGCGCTTTTTAAAATTTCCGTTTTCATCCGGAAAGAAATCGTCAAACTGCCCCATATAACTATACAGCCTTGGGTTCATTCCCGCAGACAGTACTACAGAAGAATTTAATTTACTATGAGCAAAGCCTCTTAAAGCGGCATGAGCATCATTATATTCAACCGATAATTTTTCATCTTTCCTGTAATTATCTTTATCTACCTTGGTCATGATATTAACATCAATAGAACCCATAACCAAATTCCTGGTAGCCCATGATTTGATTTCAGAAAAATTAAACCCTTTTGATGTGAGTTTTTTAAATTCAGATTTAAGCTTTGAATTATCCGGAAGCATATGAATATAAGCCAAAAGCTCATCGCCTTTTTTTGCCGTCATGTCTTTTAAGGATTCAAACTTCTTATCAGCCAGATCACTGATTAAATTCAAATAAGAGGTGATTCGTTTTGCTCTAAAATCTTCTATTTTATCTGTAATTTCATGGTAAGGAATCTCAAATTTCTCACTGTACATTTTTCTTAGCTTCTCCAGTAATATATCATCAACCAATGAAACCACAGAATCCATGCCGTATTGCGCCACTTTCAGAGGAGTATCTATTGTAAACCCTATCCCCATCACAGGAATATGAAATGAATGTGCTTTTTTCATACCTAAGTTATTAATCGGCAAATATAACGTGGCCATCCAGCTCAGAACATGATAAATATCATACTTTAAAAGTCACATTTCTTTATTTTATACCAAACTTTTTATAATATTCTCTTTTTGTCAAATCTGATTTTTCAGTGTACTGCCATTATAAAAATAAGAGCATAGTTGCCTTTTTTTTTAATTATTCACAAATAGAATTCAGCAAACAACAAAAATTGACAAAACTTTGAAAAGACTGTGTGTTTCGGTCTTTCTTCACTACTTTTATGCTTAATTTTTATAGATCGATACCATGCCAGTAGAGCCAAAATTAACCAGATTCAATCAGAGTGTTTTATCAAAATATCAGATATACAATAGTATATTCATGACCTTACCTTTTGATGCCGTAACAAAAACAGGAGTATTACTTCCTTTGTTTCACGAGACTTGCAAAAAAGGGTTTGCCAATGGTGACACGCCAACTACTATTGTTAAAACGTTCTTTGAAAAGTATCAGGCCCGCAGAAATGAACAAAGCCAGATCAACTTACTTTTCAGGTTTATTCAATATATAGAAAGACAGGTTGTTTTGTTTGATGCCATTGAAGATGCCGCTTTCCCCGTTGTAAACAATATGGACGGTGTTGGAACACTTAGATATTTAAAAGAGTCAACTATTTCTGAAGGAAAACTTGAGGAGTTAAAACAATATCTTGAGGAATTTAAAGTGCGTATTGTATTAACAGCGCACCCAACACAGTTCTACCCCGGTTCCGTATTAGGTATTATTACAAATTTAACTCAAGCAATAAAAGACAACAACCTTTCTGAAATAAATAATTTATTTGGACAATTAGGAAAAACCCCTTTCTTCAAACATAAAAAACCAACACCATACCAGGAGGCTAAAAGCTTAATATGGTATTTAGAAAATGTGTTTTATAAAACCTTTGGAGACATTTACAACTATATCCAGGCTAACATCTATGATGATGGCAAAAAGCACAATGATATTATTAATATTGGATTCTGGCCGGGTGGAGACCGAGATGGGAACCCTTTTGTAAAACCGGAGACTACGCTTAAAGTTGCTAAAAGACTAAAAAAGTCTATTCTTAAAAAATATTACGAAGATCTTAAGGATCTAAGAAAAAAACTGACTTTTAGAGGTGTTGAGGAGCGTATAATTCGCTTAGAAACCTTAATGTATGAGTATAGCATTAATTTAAAAAGTAAGAAAGCCATTAGTGCAAAAGAGCTGAGAAAAGAGCTTTTAGATATTAGAAATATTATTGTTGAACAACACCAGTCACTTTATGTGAATGAAGTTAATAACCTTATAAATAGAGTACATCTTTTTGATTATAGGTTTGCAACTTTAGATATTAGACAAGACAGTAGAATTCACCATAATGTTTTTACCACGGTAATAGATCATTTAATAGCATCAGGAAATTCTTCTTTCCCTGCTAATTATCATGACCTGTCTGAAAGTGAACAGATTGACATCTTATCAAAAGCGAGTGATTCTATTGAGGATTTAGAAGTGTTCGAGGATGAAATGGTTAGAAACACCTTAAAGACTATAGCTATTATCAAGGACATTCAGGAGAGTAATGGTGAGCGTGGTGCAAACCGATATATAATTAGTAACAACCAAACAGCACTTAATGTGATGCAATTATTTTCTATGCTCAAAATAGTAGCATTTAAAGATCATTTGACTGTAGATGTAGCGCCTCTCTTTGAAACCATTCCTGATTTGGAAAATGCCCCTGGTGTTATGGAGCAATTGTACCAAAACCCGGAATATATGGCGCACCTGAGAGCCAGAGGCAGCAAACAACATATCATGCTTGGCTTCTCTGACGGTACAAAAGATGGTGGTTACCTAATGGCTAACTGGGGTATTTACAAAGCCAAAGAGTTGCTTACAGAAATGTCCAGAAAATATGATATCACAGCCATATTTTTTGACGGACGTGGCGGACCACCAGCACGTGGAGGTGGAAAAACACATAACTTCTACTCGTCTTTAGGCCCAACCATAGAAGATAAAGAAGTACAAATAACTATTCAGGGGCAAACAGTAAGTTCTAACTTTGGAACAAATGACTCTTCTCAATATAATTTAGAACAATTAATTAGTTCTGGTATTAAAAATAGAATTGATGGCGAAAAGAATCGTTTATCTGATGAAGATAGAACTGTCATGAATGAATTGGCGGAAACCAGCTACCAAACGTATAAAGATTTTAAGAGTCACCCTATGTTCATTCCTTATTTAGAACGTATGAGTACCTTAAAATACTACGCTAAAACAAATATTGGAAGCAGGCCTTCTAAACGTGGTAAGTCTGACAAATTAGTGTTTTCAGACCTAAGAGCCATTCCTTTTGTAGGGTCATGGAGCCAGTTAAAGCAGAACGTGCCTGGTTTTTATGGTGTAGGTACCGCATTAAAACAATATGAAGACCGTGGGGAGTTTGATAAAGTAGAGCAGCTTTATAAAAACTCTAAGTTCTTTAAAACCTTACTAGAAAACAGTATGATGTCTTTAACCAAATCATTCTTTGATCTGACAAAGTACATGTCAAAAGACGAAGAGTTTGGTGAATTCTGGAATATTATTTACAAAGAATATCAAACCACCCAAAGACTGCTTTTAAAACTAACAGGGTACCAGGAATTGATGGAAAACGAACCTTCGGGAAAAGCCTCTATTCAAGTTAGAGAATCTATTGTTTTACCATTATTGACCATACAGCAGTACGCTCTTAAAAAGGTTCAGGAACTGAATAAGGCCGGAGTTCCTGCCGATAATGAAGAAAGAATGATTTTCGAAAAAATTGTGACCCGTTCTCTATTTGGTAATATCAATGCCAGTAGAAATTCAGCATAATTTAAATCGTCAAAAGTTTATCTATACAAAAGCCCTCATAACCATGAGGGCTTTGTTTTTCTTAAAATCTACCAATAATACAACCTGGAAATCAATCAGGCTTGCGCTATTAAACACCATAAAGCCTACATCTATTCTTTCTGAAAACCTTTGAAGCCTATCCTTTTGAGATAGCACTTCGCTCATACTTCGCATTAAGACAGTAAAACCTCAAGCCAAAAGCTGTATTTACACAATAACTTAGCATTATAACCATCAATCATACGAGCAGCAAAAACATTTTGAAATAATCTTATCAAGGCATGTCTATTTCAGAGGTATATTTTGATTATCTTAATTTGATAGTCAAAAAACCAAAATTCCGTTACCCAAAATTTATCCATCACCTCACACAGTAAGACTATTTATAAATCATTCAGGTATTTTGTTTTCTGAAACAGTATTCCAAAAAAAAGGAAGCCTTGCAATTTGCAAGGCTTCCTTTTATAAAATTAAACTTTATAATAATATATAAGCAGTTAACTATTTATTAATGCTCATTCATTCTGAAATCAGAATAAGCACTCATTCCGTGTTCATGTCCGTCTAAACCTTCCAGCTCTTCTCTTTCAGACACTCTAATTCCAACTGTTTTCTTAAGCACAAAAATAATAAGGAATGCAGATACAAGACAGAACCCAGCATAACAAGCTACACCAATTAATTGCGCTATAAAAGTGTGCTCTGGGTTAGTAGAAAATATCCCCACAGCAAGCGTACCCCAAATACCACAAATTAAGTGTACAGCAATAGCACCAACCGGATCATCAAGTTTAATAGCATCTACACAACTTACAGCAAATACAATAAGCACACCAGCAATAGCACCAATTAAAATAGCACTCTCAGGTGTCATAACATCTGCACCGGCAGTAATACCAACTAAACCTCCTAAAATACCATTTAAGAACATGGTTAAATCTAAATTCTTAAATTTTAAGAAAGATACCAAAGCGGCAACTACACCACCTGCGGCAGCGGCTAAACATGTTGTAACTAAAGTTAATGAGGTTAATTCAGGATCAGCAGAAAGTACAGAACCTCCGTTAAATCCAAACCATCCTAACCAAAGGATTAAAACACCGGCTGTAGCTAATGGTATATTGTGACCAGGAATTGCCTGAGGCTTTCCTTCTTTAAACTTCCCGATTCGAGAGCCTAATAAATATACCGCTACTAAAGCCGCCCATCCACCAACAGAATGCACTAAAGTAGATCCGGCAAAATCATAAAATCCTAGCTGATCTAAGAATCCACCACCCCATTTCCATGAACCAGCAATTGGGTAAACCAATCCTACATAAAGTACTGTAAAGATCATAAATGGTCCTATTTTCATACGCTCAGCAACAGCTCCGGAAACAATGGTAGCCGCTGTAGCAGCAAACATACCCTGGAATAAGAAATCTGTCCACCAGGTATAACCACCATCAGCATATTCTGGTGTCATACCTCCTTCAGGAGCAGCAATACCAAACCCGGCAAAATCAAGGATCCCTGCAGAACCTTCTTCAAAACCAGGATACATTAAATTGAATCCTGCTATGTAATACAACAGTAATCCAACGGTAATAATGAATATATTTTTAAATAAAATGTTAATTGTATTTTTTTGTCTTGTTAACCCGATCTCTAAAAATGCAAAACCTGTATGCATAAAGAAAACGAGTGCCGTACAGATCATCATCCATACGTTATTAGCTGTAAATAATCCTTCCATAATTTAAATTATTTTTAAAATGTTTTTATTTTAAAGTGTCACCACCTTTTTCTCCTGTTCTTATTCTATAACATTCATTGATGTCTGATACAAATATTTTACCATCACCAACTTCACCGGTTCCGGCAGAACCTAGAATAGCTTTAATAGTAACCTCTTCAAAATCATCATTTACAACGATTGATAAATGTCTACGTTGAATATCACTTGTACTGTATGATACTCCTCTGTAAACATGTCCTTCTTTCTCATTCCCTAAACCGGTAACATCCCAGTAAGAGAAAAAGTTCACACCTACCTCGTGAAGTGCTTCTTTAACAACACGATATTTGGATTTTCTAATAATTGCTTCAATTTTTTTCATAATACTCTTTAGTTTTAATCGTTAGATTTCAAAAGTAGAAAAATAATCAGGGTTAGTTATTAAGAGCATAAAGCCCCCCGGCTTTATGCTCATTATATATTGTTCTTAGAATGAATAGATCGCAGCTAAAGTGAATGCCGCTAAGTTATCAGACAGAGTTCCTTGAGAATCTTTAATGTAAGGCATACTATTGCTCCAAGAATCTAATCTTACCTCTGGCTTGATTGTTAAATTCTCTACAGCATAGCTACCAGTTAACGTAAGCGCTAATACACTTGGTAAATCGTCAACATTTTTTGCATGTAATGAAAAGTACTCCCCTCTTAAACCTACGCTAAACGCATCAGATGCCGCAAGTTGTGGGTATAATGCCGCTCCATAAAAACCGGCATCATTACTGGTTTGGTATGCACCGTTAATTCCTAAGAAGAAAGAATCTGTTAAATCAAAACCACCGGTATAGTCTATTTCAAATCCTAAGACCTCTTCATCATCATAGTAAAGGTTTAAGAACTGACCTGCATAACCTAATTGTGCTCCAAAAGCATAACCTCCGGTTAAGTTATTATTAACATCTGTTGGATTCATTACAGCAAGCATTAAGCTAAAATCATCAGATAAAGCAAAATCTGCTTTTAATCCCACATGAGAAAATGGTCCGTTAGAGAATAAATAAGACGTACTATAGTTAAAGTTAGCTACCGGAGAAATCACCTCATACCCTAAGAATGTATTAAAACGTCCTAAAGTTAGCGTTGTGCTTTCAGATACATTCCAGTAAGCATATAATTGATTTACATAAAATTCTCTATCACCAGGGATTACATCATTAAAAGGACTAATATCATAATCACCACCTACAGCTCCAATACCTCTGGAACCAAATGCTAAATCAGCTACAGCACCCGTTTTTTCGCCTTCATAAGACACAATAATATTTGCCATACCTAAAGAAAATCCGGTTTGGTCTGCAAAAGAAGTTCCAAAAGATTGCTCAACATTATCAGGTGCTGTTAAATACGTTTGATAGTAAGCATCAACAGAACCACTAAGTGTCAATTTTTTTTCTGTTTCCTCTTGTGCAAATAATGCCGTTGCTACAAAAAGCATTGACAGTGTAAATAATTTTTTCATAATTGTTTTCATTTAAGTTGTTTTATTAATCAAATCTAAAGGGTTGTTATAGTTGTTTTTAGGTTATTTTTTATTAGATCCATTTCCTTAAGCTCGAATCAAAACTATATTAAAAATTTTTAACCCCCATAAAAAATAGGGGTGTTTGGCTCATTTTTATCAATATTTAAATTTTACCCCTATTTTTTTGAGGGTATTGTCAATAATATTTATTTTTTTGATTTTTCAACAACATAGCAATTTGAATTATCGTCAGTATTTTCTATGTTTTTATGCTATAATTTTTAAGATTGAAAGAAAATGTTATCAGAAATTCACATATCTGCATTTTCACTTATATATATGGTTTGAATATTTGTTAAAAAACACGTGTAATATTGATATATAATTATTTTTATTACGGGTTCTCTTGTAAAATCGAAATAATGAAATACCCCTTATTGTAATTCAAGCGCTAGGGCGTATCTTAGCGCTTCAACTCAAATTTTTAAACCAATATTTGTTGATTATGCTGAAGAAACAAGGACTTTATTTACCCGAATTTGAACATGAAAATTGTGGTGCTGGTTTTATTTGTAATCTTAAAGGAGAGAAAACAAATCAGATCATCCATGACGCTCTGGAAATCCTGGTAAAATTAGAACACCGTGGTGGTGTAAGTGCTGATGGAAAAACTGGTGATGGTGCTGGCTTATTAATTGACATCCCACATGATTACTTTAAGCGCGTTTGTGATTTTACACTTCCTGAGCAAAGAGAATATGCTGTTGGAATGGTATTTTTACCTAAGACAGAAAATCAATACCAATTTTGTAAAACCACGTTTGAAAACGAAGTTAAAGCACAGGGCTTATCTATTTTAGGATGGCGTGAAGTTCCTGTTGATTCTTCTCAACTGGGAGAAATAGCATTAGCCTCAGAGCCAAATATAGAACAACTATTTATTGGAAAGACCGAGGCTATTGACGAAGCTACCTTTAAAGCTAAATTATATGCTGCCCGTAAGATCACAGAACATACCATTAGGACATCCAAGATCTCTGAAAGCGGGTATTTTTATGTTCCAAGTTTATCTACAACTACTATAATATATAAAGGTATCATCATGCCTGAAGATATCGGGCCGTATTATACTGATCTACAACAAATAGATCTGGTTACACGTTTGGCCCTGGTACACCAGCGTTTCTCCACAAACACGATGCCTACCTGGGAACTGGCACAACCGTTCCGTTTTATGTGTCAAAATGGAGAGATCAACACCTTACGTGGTAATGTAAGTAGAATGCGTGTGCGCGAAGAGATTATGAGAAGTGAGGTCTTTGGTCCGCAAATAGATAAATTATTCCCTATTATTTTACCGGGAAAATCAGATTCAGCGTCTATGGATATGGTGGTTGAGCTATTAACCCATACCGACAGATCCTTACCGGAAATTATGATGATGATGATTCCTGAAGCCTGGGAAAAACATAAAACCATGTCTGATGACAAAAAGGCCTTCTATGAATACAATGGTTGCATTATGGAACCTTGGGATGGCCCGGCGTCCGTACCATTTACTGACGGGGATTATATTGGTGCTTTATTAGACAGAAATGGTTTAAGACCATCAAGATATACCGTTACCAAAAGTGGTAAGTTGATCATGTCATCAGAGATTGGAGTGGTTAATGTTGACCCTGAAGATGTTAAAGAGCATGGTAGATTAGAACCGGGAAAAATGTTCCTGGTAGACATGAATAAAGGTCGAATTATTGAAGATGAGGAAATAAAAACTAAAATTGTTTCTGAAAGACCGTATAAAGAATGGTTAGACAAAACACGTCTGCACCTTAGAGACGTCCCTTATACTAATGAGACCTGCCCGATAGAAACTATCGACATAAAAACGCGTCAACGTTTATTCAATTATACGCTTGAAGATATTCAGGAGGTTATTACCCCTATGGCCATTGTTGGTAAAGAAGCTTTAGGCTCTATGGGAATTGATACACCTTTAGCTGTTTTATCAGACCGGCCGCAATTAATCTCCAATTACTTCAAACAATTATTTGCACAGGTTACCAATCCGCCATTAGATGGTATTCGAGAAGAAATTGTAACAGACATTAGCCTGAACCTGGGTAAAGACCGAAATATTTTCAGCATTACCGAAAGACAGTGCCGAAAATTAAGGATTCAAAACCCGGTGATCTCTAATGCGGATTTAGAAAAAATAAGAACCATTCAAATTGAAAGCTTTAAAGCTGAAACCATCCAGATACTTTATCCTAAAGCACAAGGGTTAAATGGTCTGGAAGAAGCATTGGATGATATTATCAAACAAGTTGAAAAAGCTCTAGAAAGAAAAACAAATATTATTATTCTTTCAGATCGCGGCGTAAACCAGGAGTTTGCTCCTATTCCCGCTTTATTGGCTTGTTCTTATGTAAACCACCAATTAAACCGTTTACGTAAGCGTTCTTATTTTGATATTATTATTGAATCAGCTGAACCACGTGAGCCACATCATTTTGCCACATTATTTGGCTATGGTGCCAGCGCCATTAACCCTTATATGGTTAATGAGATTATCAGAATGCAGGTAAAAGAAGGCTTCATTACCGGAATGGATGAACAAAAAGCTGTTGATAATTTCAACAAAGCTATTGGAAAAGGCATCTTAAAGGTTATGAATAAAATAGGAATCTCTACCTTACATTCTTACAGAGGTTCACAGATTTTTGAAATAGTTGGTTTCAACTCTCAGTTTGTTGAAAAATATTTCCCGTATACCGCTTCCAGAATTGAAGGTATTGGCTTATATGAAATTGAACGCGAAATAAACGAACGCTATAAACAAGCCTATCCGGATAATAAGGTCAATAGAAAATTAGGACTGAATATTGGTGGTGATTACCGATGGAGACGTAACGGAGAACGTCACCTGTTTAATCCCACTACAGTTGCTAAACTGCAACAGGCGGTTAGATTGAGTGATCAAAAGAGCTATGATGTCTATTCCAAAGCTATTAATGAGCAGTCTGAAAATTTAATGACCATCCGTGGTTTATTTGAGTTTGATAACTTAGATCCTATTCCATTGGAAGAGGTAGAACCCTGGACAGAAATAGTAAAGCGTTTTAAAACCGGAGCCATGTCTTACGGATCCATATCACGTGAGGCCCATGAAAACTTAGCCATTGCGATGAACCGTATTGGCGGTAAATCCAATTCTGGCGAAGGTGGTGAAGACAGAAAGCGTTTTCAAAAAGATATTAATGGAGATAGCCGTAATTCTGCTATTAAGCAAGTAGCTTCAGGTAGATTTGGGGTAACCTCCCATTATTTAACCAATGCCCAGGAAATCCAGATCAAAATGGCACAGGGGGCTAAACCTGGAGAAGGAGGACAATTACCCGGTGAGAAAGTATTACCATGGATTGCCTCAGCACGTAACTCAACACCTTTTGTAGGGCTGATCTCTCCGCCTCCACATCACGATATTTACTCTATTGAGGATTTGGCTCAATTGATCTTTGATCTGAAAAACGCCAACCGCGATGCCCGTGTTAATGTCAAACTGGTATCAGAAGTTGGAGTAGGAACCATTGCAGCAGGAGTAGCAAAAGCTAAAGCTGATGTGGTCCTTATTTCAGGATACGATGGCGGTACAGGAGCCTCGCCTTTAACCTCATTAAAACATGCAGGGTTACCATGGGAACTTGGACTATCAGAAGCCCAGCAAACTTTAGTGCTTAACAATTTACGTAGTAGAATTGTGGTAGAGTGTGACGGCCAGTTAAAAACCGGTCGTGATGTTGCCATCGCCGCCTTATTAGGCGCTGAAGAATTTGGATTTGCAACAGCACCCTTAGTGGCTTCAGGATGTATTATGATGCGTAAATGTCATTTAAACACCTGTCCTGTAGGTATAGCCACTCAAGATAAAGAGTTGCGTAAAAACTTTAAGGGTACTCCGGAGCATGTTATTAACTTCTTCTATTATGTAGCAGAAGAATTAAGAAGCATCATGGCGCAATTAGGGTTTAGAACCTTAGCCGAAATGGTAGGGCAAACCCATAAAATAAATGCTAACAGAGCCATCAAACATTATAAAGCTAAAGGGCTGGACCTGTCCAGTATCTTACACAGGCCTGCTGTTTATAATGAACTGATAGTAAGAAATACAGAAACGCAAGATCATAATTTAGACAACGTTTTAGACTTTACTATACTAAAAGATTCGCACAGGGCTTTATATAGAAAAGAAAAGACGAACCTATCTTATCCTATAAAAAATATAGACCGTACCGTAGGTGCCATAGTGAGTAACGAGGTCTCAAAGATCTATGGTCACCTGGGACTACCGGAAGACACCTTAAACATTAATTTTACAGGGTCTGCAGGTCAAAGTTTCGGAGCTTTTGGAGCACACGGATTAACCTTTACGGTTAAAGGAAATACCAATGATTATTTAGGTAAAGGCTTATCTGGAGCCAAACTAATCGTTAAAAAACCTGAAGCAGCCGATTTTGTTGCAGAAGACAATATTATTATTGGTAATGTTTGTTTATTCGGAGCTGTAGAAGGTGAAGCTTATATCAACGGTATTGCCGGTGAACGTTTTGCCGTTAGAAACTCAGGAGCTTCCGCTGTAGTTGAAGGTGTTGGAGATCACTGTTGTGAATATATGACCGGTGGTAAAGTGATTGTACTTGGTAGTACAGGGCGAAATTTTGCAGCCGGTATGAGTGGTGGTATTGCCTATGTTTATGATCCTGAAAACAAATTTGTAAACGGTTTGTGTAATACGGAAACTATAGAATTTGAGGACATTACAAGCGAAGATGCAGCAGACCTTAAAGCCTCTATAGAAAAACATGCTCTTTACACCAACAGTAAGAGAGCTAAGGATTTATTGGCAGACTGGGAGACCAGCCTGGGTAACTTTGTAAAAGTTATGCCAATAGAATATAAGAAAGCCCTTGAGCGATTAGCAAAAGGAGAAGTTATGGTAGAAGAATTAACAACAGCATAGTGTCATGGGTAAAGTAACCGGATTTAAAGAATTTGAAAGACAAGATGAATCGTACACACCGGTAGAGGATCGTGTGCAACATTATAAAGAATTTACAGTTCCGTTAAGTGAATCGGAATTAAAAAAACAAGGATCACGCTGTATGGATTGTGGTATCCCGTTTTGCCATAGTGGGTGCCCGCTGGGGAATTTAATCCCGGATTTTAACCATATGGTCCACCAGGGAGAATGGCAAAAAGCATCCTGGTTGTTACATTCAACCAATAACTTCCCGGAGTTTACTGGACGATTATGCCCTGCACCCTGTGAAAAATCATGTGTATTGGGTATTATAGAAGATCCTGTATCCATAGAAAATATAGAAAAGAATATTGTTGAACGGGCGTTTAAGGAAGGCTGGATCAAACCACAACCACCAAAAACAAGAACCGGAAAAACCGTTGCTGTTGTAGGCTCCGGACCGGCAGGTTTAGCCGCTGCGCAGCAGTTGAACAGAGCAGGACATACCGTTACCGTTTTTGAGCGTGATGATGAAATTGGAGGCCTACTGCGTTACGGGATTCCTAATTTCAAAATGGAAAAAGAAATTATTGACCGTCGTTTAGCTATTTTAGAAGCCGAGGGCATCACCTTTAAAACCAATGTTAATGTTGGGGTTAATTATGAGGTTGAAGAATTAAAAGCTTTTGACTCCGTAGTGCTTTGTGGTGGTGCCACAGAAAGGCGAAGCTTACCAACACCAGGTATTGATGCCGATGGTGTGGTTCAGGCTATGGATTTTTTAACCCAGCAGACCAAAGTTGTATTTGGTAAGAAAGTAGACAACCAGGTCATGGCTACAGATAAACATGTGATTGTTATTGGAGGTGGAGATACCGGTTCTGACTGTATTGGAACCTCTAACCGTCACGGTGCCAAATCAGTAGTAAACTTTGAGATCATGCCAAAACCACCGGGACACCGTTCGCCAACAACACCATGGCCGTATTGGCCATTACAGTTAAAAACATCCTCCTCACACCAGGAAGGTGTTGAACGTAACTGGTTAATCAACACCAAGGAATTTGTTACGGATGAGAACAATAAACTTACTGCGCTTAAAACCGTTAATGTAGAGTGGAAAATGGTTCCGGGAGAGCGTCCGCAACTTATAGAAGTGGAAGGTACAGAAAAAACATGGCCTTGTGATCTAGCCTTATTGGCTCTTGGTTTTACAGGACCGGAAAGTACATTGGCTGATAAACTGGGAATTGAAAGAGATGCCCGTTCCAATTACAAAGCCGAGTACGGTAAATACAAAACCAATGTTCCTAATATCTTTACGGCAGGCGATATGCGCCGCGGGCAATCCTTAATTGTTTGGGCCATATCAGAAGGAAGAGAGGCTGCCAGACAGGTAGATATCCACCTGATGGGGAAATCCAATCTACCATCTAAAGATGTTAGTGGCGATTTGGTTGCTATGTAATAAAGCTTAATACATAGAATAAAAAATGCGGACTTGTTAGTCCGCATTTTTTATGGAGGGTGAAAGCGTATATGTTATAATTAAAATCTTTATTTTAATTATTGTTAAATATATTTTACTTATTAGTATATTTTAAATATTACAATTTAGCTTACACAAAATCCAATAGTTAAACGGATGTCATTTCGACAGAGCGAAGCATGAGTCTTTCGGCTCTGCTCAAGATAAACTTTGAGGCATCGCATTCTTTAGACCGTAAAAGAAACAAAGTATAAACCTGCCTTATTATAAAGTTTGTAGTTTTCTACGCACTGAACTAATCTAATAAAAAAACCACAACTTTTACATTGTGGTTCTTTTATTTTATTTGCTTACTCTTAACGCCCACCAGTTGCAAACTGGCGGGAGCGGGGGGGGCAAAACCCTTTATAAAACCTGGCATTGACACAATGTTCTTATTTTACTAGAATAAGAAGCCCTAAACCATTGAAAATTTATCACATCCAAAATCTGCAAAACGTCAGATTGTCTCCTTTTGGTGCTTTAAAAATGATATTTTTTATATGATCTTTTTATCAAAAACACCTCAACAGACCTTAGGGTCATTATTCTGCATTAGGGTTTATAATCTATATAAATATCATCCAACTCATATACCCCGTCAAAGCTTGCCTGTCCGCTACCGGTATATTTAAAGGCTATATGGATGATTCCCGTTTCGCAGGACAGATCTACAATACCGGAATTGAACCACGGGGCAAAGGAATCGGTATCCTTAACTATATAGGCGGCTGATAGCACCTTCCAGGTAGCCATGGTAATGCTTTCTTCGGTACCGTCCCAGTCCAGGGCATAGAGCACTTCCATAAAGCTGCTGTCGGCCAAGCTGTTAGAAGTTTTAAAACGCAGGGTTTCACCATCCTGGGCCTCCAAGTCAATAGCCGGTGTAATAAGCCATCCTATATTACTATGATCTCCAGAACTGGCAGGTTTAAACCTGGCCGACCTTCCTAATGAGGCATTTGATGAGCTTGAAGAATAGCCTTCCCAGGCTTCTGAACCGGCTTCTATATAATTGGTCCAGCCATCAATACTTATAGGTTTGTTGTTTTTCTGGCCCTCAAAATCTTCATGCAGTAAATTCCCGGAACCTACAGAACTGGCCAATCCGCAATTGGATTCCAAAGGATCACAGCGCTCATCATCATTAAAATTCAAATCTGCAGAACTGTTAAGGATAAGCACATTAAAATTATCCCGGAAATCCCTGCTAAAAATACCGGTCACTGTTCCCCTGCCCCCGGGGACAACCAATGTTTTAAAATCTGAAAAGGTACTGGTTTGCAGCAGCATTGAAACTCCGGAATCACAGTGCTCCAACAATCGTAACCCGTCAAATTCATCAAAAGACTCACTTGCAAAAGTAGCCCCCAATTCAAAACGGTTCAGTTGCATGTGCTCTAACCGTATTAAGGTGTTTTCATCCCATTCGGTTAAATCTTCCAGGCCGGCAACTTTTGGGGTTATCTCTGCTATGTCATGACTCCTGAGTATGATGTCCTTATATTCGGAAGCCTGGATCTGATCAACTGTTACTGCATCTCCTTTTCCAATGGTCAGTACGCCACTGCTTTCTCCAATAGTCAATCCGTTCATATGTATGTATACTTTTTGCCCAAATAGATAGGTATCAGATAAACTGCTGGCATTGATATCTATTTTAAAACCCAATCTGGGATCATGATCTGGGTTATTATTATCCGTTTTATTCTGAACTATCAGTTCTTCAAAGAAATTACCCGACCGGTCTGAGGATACCACGTAACCTTCTATATACAGGTCTGTATCCCCTTTAATAGTTACTGTTGTATTTCCATCATTTACGGCTTGTTCATATAAGTTTTTAATGGCTTTAAACGTGGTTATATATTCAGCCGGAATATCTGGTTCATGGAATGTAATATCAGGCAACTCAAAATCCTCATTTTGAACACAGGATACTAAAACGATAAGTATCAGAGCTATAATTTTAATTGTTTTCATAATACTTTTATTTAAAACCTAAGGTTCAGATTCATAAAATAGGTTGTTCCTCTTCCATACCAATATTTTGGTCCAAATACCGGGGTTTCTAAAGCCTTATCATCTCTCAACGCTTTGAAGTTAGCCGTTCTGCCCTGTTCAAAACCTCCGGTTCTATAGGTTTTATTAAGTACATTGTTAATACTGGCAAAAAAACTCACATAATACTGTCCTATTTTCCAGGATTTGCCCCCAACCAAATTAACCACCATATAATCATCAAAGCGTTCCTGCTTTAAAAGTGCTTTGGCCAATGTTTCGTCATAATCACTAAAGACATTGCCGTCAAAATCCGTATTAAAATTAGAGGACCTAGCCAAAGGACTCACATCTAAGTAAGTATCTGAAAAAACATTTGCGGTAGCGCCAAACCACCAAAACTCCGGATCACGATATTCAAACCCAGCTGAATAGGCCCTTTGCGGACCATTTGCCAATCGATAATCTTTTAACCTAGTTTCTCCAAAATCTTTAATACCTTCTACAAATCCGGCTGCAACGGCATCTTCATCGGGTTCGGTAGTAAGATATAAATTAGGATTATTATCATAGATGAACTGTCCCATGGCTGCAACCCCTTTCAGCTTTATTGACGGGGTTACCTGCACCTCAATTCCAAATTCTCCGCCAAAATATTTCTTATCTATACCCTGCAATATTTCCTGAACAAAAACCGCATGATCTCCGCCTACGCCATCAGCAAAAAAGAATGCTATTTCATTGGCATTGGTACTTTTGGTAATGTAACCCGTTACTTTAGCTTTAACACTGGGAGATCTGAAGACATAAGCGGCATCTGCTGACATGATGTTTTCTTCTGATATATCCGGAACTATATTATGATTCTCCCTGGAATTGGAATAGGTATTTTGAATTGACGGTGCTCTTTTAATGACACCTGCATTCAAATTAAACACATGTTTTCCTGTTAATCTATATGTTATGCCTGCTTTTGCTCCAAAACCGGTAAATGATAATTGTTGTCCCTTGCCCAAAGAATTATCAGGAAATCCGCCGTTTTGATAAATCCCTTCTCGCTGGTACCGGGTACTACTCACAGTTCCTGATACATAAAAATCCATAGTGTTATAAGTGCACTGTATTTGCGCATACGTTTTTAATTCTTTGGCAAAAATGTTATAGTGGTATTTAAACGTATCACCAACACCCACCAATCTGTTTGGATTCAGTAAATCATTTTGGGCGTCATTAATATCAGAAGCAAAAGCATCAATATCCAAATAGGTTGAAGCTCCCAAAAGATCCGTAACACGGGCGAAATTTTCTGATGTTAAGGATCTAAAGTGTACTGCGCCATTAAAAAGAACATGTTGGTTTATTGATTTGGTTATAATAGTATTAACCGAAAGTTGCCGGTCATCTACCCGGTCTTCATACAAAGCGTAAATGGCATTACCTCCGTTTTGCGCATTATCAGTATTAGCTTTATACATGGCGGTCCAATCTATTTGACCATCTGCCTGAAATGCTTTTAGTGCCTGATAAACCAATTCTAAATTATCAGGAAAATACTTTTCAAAATAACTTGGGAGTTTTTGGTAATATGCAGGGCTGGGGTTTGAACCTCCGCCTTGTGGTATGCCATTGATCAAATCCGTACCATTATAATCCAGTCTGCTGTTGGCTAATTTTCCAAATTGATAGGCTATATTGGTATGTATTGATGTCTTTTTGTTTACCTCCCAATAATGGTTCAACATTATTATAGGCTCGTTAACCTCTTTTATTCTTGAATTTCGTTTTTTTCCATTTTGCCAACCCCAATATTCATTATATCTGATATGTTTCAGATCATAAACCTCTTGTGTGTTCGGGGAAGATTTTCCTCTTTGATTTGGTGTATATATAGCGGTTATATTTAAACTGTGCTTATCATTAAACCTCTTCTCTACTGAAGTAAAGAATGAATTTGAACGGTAAGTAGTAGCCTCCTGAAATCCTTCATTACCCCAACGTCTTCCCAAAGACACAGTATAGGCCCAGCTGTTCTTTAATACACCGGAGGCATAGGTTACCATAATACGATTGGTATAGCTCCTGTTGGATGACGAGTAGGTTAAGCGCCCTCCTGCCCTGGCTTGCGATGCTCTAACATTAATATTTGTTGTGCCCAGCATCCCTCCAAAATTGTAATTTGATGGTGCCAGTCCTAAAGCCAATTCCTGATTCCTAAGCACATCATTTATCCCGCCCCAATTACTCCACTGCGGCCTGCCATTATAGAGCTTATTCATTTCAATGCCGTTAATCAGCACTGATCCATTCCTGGAATCCATTCCTCTAGCCCTGAAAAAGGATGAGCTAAATTCAAAGGCTGCTGTTCTTTGAAATACATCAAGAGAAGATGCCAATAAGCCCGAAATATTATCAGCACCACCGGTATCCGTGTTTAGTTCATCATCCGTTAACGTTATAATAAACAAATCATCTGTACCTGATGCCTCCCTATCTAAGGTCATATCGGTAATATTTACCGTTTGACCCTGATTGACAATTATCGGGTAACGCCTAGGGGTGTAGCCCGCCATTGATATGCTAAGGACTTGTTCTCCCAATGGGATATCAGACTCAAAAATAAATTCGCCAAAACTGTTAGTTACACGTTTTACAGCAGTACCTTCTATACGTACCAAAACGCCTTCAAGAGGTTTAAAGGACTGTGACTCTTTTACACTTCCTTTAATTAAAGTGTGTTGAGCAAACAATATTGACGAAAAAATTCCACAAATAAAAAGTAGTATTTTTCCTTTCATAATAGATTTAGAGTCTTACAATGTAAGAAGTAACATCCTGAAAACAAAATTTATAGCATTTGTAATATTATATTAACTTTGAACTATGCCCTACAGTTTTTTTAACTAAAATCTAGTACTACCACAAACATGAATTATCTAAAACTTTGTTTCTGCTTTTTGTTTTTATGCGCGTTCTTCAACCTGATTGGACAAGAAAAAAAATTTAAAATCCATACGATTGCGTTTTACAATTTGGAAAACCTTTTTGACACCATTAATGATCCTACCAAGTTTGATGAATATAGCCCTATAATGGAATTGAGGGCAAAACAGGGAGAGGCCTATCAAAAGAAAATACATAATATGGCCCGGGTTATTGCTGATATTGGCAGTGAAGCCACCAAAAACTCACCCAGCATTATAGGCGTTTGTGAAGTTGAAAATAATGCCGTTCTGGAGGATGTTATTAATGACACTTTATTGCTTGGAAAAAATTATGGTATTGTTCATACGGAATCACCAGATGTAAGAGGCATTGATGTGGCCCTTTTATACCGGAAAGAAGTTTTTACGCCTTTAAATGTTAGTGCCCATGAGCTTAAAATCTACGATGATCAAAGTCATAAACGTATTTATACAAGAGATCAGTTATTGGTCAGTGGAACTCTTGAGGATGAGCTTATTCATATTCTTGTAAATCACTGGCCCTCCAGGCGTGGTGGAGTATCCAGAAGCAGGCCTAAGCGTATAGCTGCTGCAAAACTAAGTAAGCATTTGGTGGACTCCTTACAGGCCATAGACCCCTACGCCAAAATAGTTATAATGGGCGACTTAAATGATAACCCGACAAATCTGAGTGTAACCAAAGCACTTAAGGCTAAAAAAGATAAAGGCCAGGTGGGTTTAAAAGGCATTTTCAATCCATTTACAAATATGTTTAAGGACGGCTTAGGCACCACGGCATTCCGGGACACCTGGAGCCTGTTTGATCAAATTATGGTAACCAAACCTCTATTAGAAAAAGACTATGCCTCTTTTCAGTTCTATAAGGCCGGTATTTTTAATAAACAATACCTGATACACCAAAAAGGTACGTACAAGGGCTATCCTTATCGTAGTTGGTCAAATGAGGGGTTTAGTAATGGTTTTAGTGACCATTTCCCTGTTTATGTTTATGTGATCAGGGAAATCACAGAATAATAAAGATTATCCTATCCAGTCACTCCAGGGGATTCTGGATAAAAACAGGAGCAGGGCTATGGTATAGAATATAGCTATGGTTTTAAGCTTAGCTTTTGATGTCAATTTCTTTTTATGCTTTGAATACCCAATAGTAATTAATGCCACTGCTAATATGTTTACAAACGGGTGTTCTACAAGATACAATCTGTTTACAGCATCTTTCATAACACCTCCCATACCTAATTCACTGAATAGTTGTAAACGTGGTGATACCACATATAAGATCAAACCAATCAATAATTGAATATGTGATACAATTAATGTAAATAAAGATTTTCTAAAATCATTGGCTTCGTACTCTTTATCTCCCACTGTTTTTACAATGGCATTTACAGCTGCAATGATTAATATTATTAGCACTAAATAGGCCCAATAAGAATGAAGTGTTTTTACAACGCTATACATGAAGATATGATTTTAAATTTTAAAGACAAATGTAATAATTAAAAACATAAAAAAACCGCTTCTATATGAAGCGGTTTTTAATATTTCAAAAAAGTTCCAAATTAGAAATTGTAACGCATACTGGCATTATAAGTTCTACCTATACCTAAATAATATCCAAATGCATCTCTTTGATTAATATAAGCCTCATTAAATACATTAAACACATTAGCTCTAAACGTAAGTCTGTTATCACCAATATTGAATACATATGTTAAACCTGCATCAGCTAATGTATAAGCCGGTAATCTTACAGATTCATATTGTCTGCCTTCTAATGCTTCATTAGCAACATCTTCAGGGTCAACAAACTCATATAAATCGGTATATATATTATAGTCAAAATCAAAAGATAAGTTGTCACATATATTTCCTCTAACACCAGCTCCAAAAGATGTTTGTGGAGCATTACCAATTTTAACATTGGTTAAATCTACATTACCATCTTCAATAATAAAGTCTCCTGTGTCATCATTTTGTAAAGTATATGGTGTTGAGCCTTCATATTTCCAGTTACCCAATGAACCATAACCTCTTAAGCTGAATCTGGATGCTAATGGTCTGTATTCAAAATCAAACTCTACACCTCGGTGTACTTGAGTAACATCGGTCATTCTATATGTTGATGTTTCGTCATTATCTAATCTTGGTCCGTTTACAGATAAAAATCTATTTCCCCATTCTGTATTATACAAATCAACATTTAACCTGAATACATCATTTTGGAATCTATATCCTCCTTCAAAGCCAATAATTTCTTCGTTATCAACTTCTGGGCTTACCAACTCATTTGAATATCTGATATTAGCAAATACATTATCTAAAAATGGTTGACGTGAATAAACTCCGGCATTGGCAAAGATAGCATGTTTTTCACTTATCTTATAAGCAGCACCACCTTTAAGGTTATATCCTGTTTTAGATATTTTTTCAGATTTCCCAAGACCATCACCTGCTCCTGAAAGCCTACCTTCTCTTTGATATGACTGTGTTGAAAGTGCTCCCTGTAAGAATGCAGAAAAACCATCTTGCTTATATTCTACTTGCCCAAATCCACCAAGATAATTGATGTTTTCTGAGTAATCACGATCATATCTCTGATCTTCATCTGCAAAATCAAATAATGATGACCATGGATTAGCATCAAATCTTTCAGTTAGAACATAATCATCTG
Organism: Alterotamlana spongicola; assembly: GCF_035818475.1. NCBI lineage: Bacteria > Pseudomonadati > Bacteroidota > Flavobacteriia > Flavobacteriales > Flavobacteriaceae > Alterotamlana > Alterotamlana spongicola. Next base: position 1,295,816 of record NZ_JAYMGV010000001.1, on the reverse strand, counting down.
GCCTGTCAGTTCTAAAGTTATCATTATAACCTGTTAGACCTAAAAAGTCTTCAATTTGTCTAAAGTGATCTCCTCTATAGGTTCTTCCATCTACTCCAACATTAAATGACCAATTTTCATTAGTTTCAATATTTAAATTAGATAATAGACCATACCAATTGTGGTTGTTTACAGAGGATCTTCTTAGATAAGAGTCTCCAAAGTTTCCAACGCCATTATCTGCTGTATCAATATTATTTACAATAATTTGATCAAAATCAATTAATCCATTAGAATCATTTCTTACTCGACCACGACCTAAACCACCGGTTCCTCCACCACGTCCCCATGATGCATAAAGTACGGTAGATAAATCAAGCCCTTCATTGATATTAAAATCCCAGTTTAAGTTTGCTACTGGCTTATGATAATAATTACGTCTTTCAGTAAAACGAGAACCTTCTAAATACCCCGAGTTCCCATTATATTTTTCACCATATCTCTCATAGTTTTCTAAGTCATCTGAGAAGTTTTGGTCATGCCATTGTGGAGCTCCTGTTAAAAGAAAATTGAAAGCATGTGTATCATTTGGCTGATACCCTACAGAAAATAAATAATTTTGTCCTTGACCTGCTGTGCCTTCAGAATACTTTCTATGTGCTTGCCAATGGTCAACTAAAACTGAAAATGCCCAACCACTTTCTTTTAAACCCGTACTATACGCTACAGTACCTTTAGCATAACTGTCATTTCCTGCTAAAAATCTAACAAAACCACCTTCTTGTCTATCTGTAGTTTTTGATACGATATTAACTGTACCACCCACTGAAGAAATTGCTAATTTTGAAGATCCTAATCCACGTTGTATTTGTACCGCATTTGCAACATCTGACATCCCAGACCAGTTAGACCAATACATTCTTCCATCTTCCATACCGTTTATTGGCTGTCCGTTTAATAGATAAGCCGTGTTAACCTGATCAAAACCTCTTAAGAAGATTTGAGAATCACCAAACCCTCCTGCCTGATTAGAAACATATATTGATGGTGTGTTTTTAAGGGCTTCACCAAACTCAACGTTACCTGCAGATTTAAGTTGAATACTCTTTCCCTGAATAGTAGAAACGGCTACCGGAGTTTGTCTGTTTTCAGCTAAATCAATTACCCCTGTTCCTATAATAACAATCTCTTCTAAACTGTTATCCGGAGCTACAGTAATATTGCCTAAATCTGTATCTCCGCTAAATGATAATACTACTGTACCATACCCAACATAAGAAATGATAATTTCTCCTGATTCCTGCTGAGTGGTTAAGGTAAACTTACCATCAAAATCTGTAGACACTCCATTAGAAGTTCCTTTTTCTATAACATTTGCACCTGGTAGTGGTGAATCAAGCTCAGCGTCAATTACAACTCCAGTAATTGTACTTTGGGCCATTAAAACTGTAGAAAACAAAACTGCTACAGCTAACATTAAAAAATGAGTAGTTTTTTTCATAATTAATTATTTGAAATTAGTCGATGCAAAAATACACATAATTAAGCATGAAACATTATGTAAATGTTAACAATTTTAACACAAACTATCAACAAAAAAGGCATCAAATAATTAAATATTGATGCCTTTTTTAAGTTTTTAATTAAAAACTGCTACTTTTTTAACTTAAATTCTTATAGAAATTCAATAAATTAGAGGTAGATGAATCATGTTCGTTTTTTTTGCTTCCATTAAATTCCTGTAAAATTTCTGTTGCTAATTGCTTTCCTAGCTCTACTCCAAATTGATCATAGCTAAAAATATTCCAGATAATACCCTGAACAAATATTTTATGCTCATACATAGCTATCAATTTCCCCAGGCTCTCTGGAGATAGCTTATTAATAAAAATGGTATTGGTAGGTTTATTTCCTTCAAATATTTTAAAAGGCACTATATTTTCTTTAGTCCCCTCATTAACCACTGTTTCCATTGTTTTACCATTCAACAAGGCCTCTGTCTGAGCCAGAAAATTGGATGTTAATTTATCCTGATGATCTTGATTGCCGTGCAATGACTTGGCAAACCCAATAAAATCAGCTGGGATTAACTTAGTTCCCTGATGAATAAGCTGAAAAAATGCGTGTTGTGAATTTGTTCCGGGCTCTCCCCAAATAATAGTTCCTGTTTGATAATCAACAGGACTTCCGTTTCTATCCACACTTTTACCATTACTTTCCATGATACCTTGTTGCAAATAGGTTGCAAACTGGTTTAAGTATTGAGAATACGGAATAATAGCCTCACTTTCTGCATTAAAAAAGTTATTATACCATACACTTATTAAAGCTAATATTACAGGAATGTTGGTATCAAAACCTTCATTTTTAAAATGGTCATCCATTTTATTAGCGCCTTTTAGTAAACTGTCAAAATGATCATAACCAACCGCTAAACTAATGGTTAAACCTACCGCACTCCAAAGTGAAAAACGTCCACCAACCCAATCCCACATTGGAAAAATGTTGTTTTCATCTATACCAAAACCTTTTACTTTTTCAATATTTGTTGATACTGCAACAAAATGTTTTGCTATAGCTTCTTCTGTTCCTGATTTTAAGAACCATTGCTTTATTGTATTTGCATTTGATAGTGTTTCCTGAGTTGTAAACGTTTTAGAAACTATTACAAATAAGGTGGTTTCCGGATTTAGCTTTTTAATGACCTCATTAACATGATCTCCGTCAACATTACTTACAAAATGTGTGGTTAAATGGTTTTTATAATATTGCAATGAATCCACAACCATGGCTGGTCCCAGATCTGAGCCACCAATTCCAATATTTACAACATCTGTAAATACTTTGCCCGAAAACCCCTTTCTTTCTCCATTTATAACCTCATTGGTAAAGCCTTCTATTTTTTCTTTTACCTGATATACTTCAGGAATTACATTAATTCCATCTACTTTAAATTCGGCTGTTTTTGGTGCTCTTAATGCTGTATGTAATACGGCCCTTCCTTCAGTTTGATTAATGACCTCTCCTGAAAACTGACTTTCAATAGCTTCTTTTAACTTGACATCTTCAGCTAATTGCAATAAGTATTTTAATGTTTCTTCCGTTATTCTGTTTTTTGAAAAGTCTACGTAAAAATCATCCCATTTAATTGTGAATTTATTTGCTCGCTCTTTGTCTTCTGCAAATAAATTTTTCATCTGAACATCCTTTACATTTTCAAAATGCTCTTGTAATTGTTTCCACGATTTTGTGGTAGTGGGGTTAATACTGGGTAATGCCATGATTAAAGGTTAAGTGTAATTAAATTATTCTTTTCTTCTAGTGTCTCTTCTAAGGTTTTCTCATCTAAAATTTCTGTACTCTCAAACGGGATATTGTCTAACTGACTTTTTATAGGCTTGATAAATTTTAAATATTCAAGTTTTAACGAATCTGAAATGGGTTTTGCTTCTGGTAGTTTTTGTTTAAACGGATCTACCTGCCTTCCATTTACCCAAAAACGATAGCAAACATGTGGCCCTCCTGTATTTCCTGTCATACCTACCCAGCCTATTACATCGCCTTGTTTAACAAATTGCCCCACTTTTACATTCCGCTTTTTCATGTGCAGGTACTGCGTTTCGTAAGTAGCGTTATGGCGTATTTTCACATAGTTACCATTGCCGCCGGTATAACTGGCTTTTGTAACCGTACCATTAGCTGTAGCCATAATAGGTGTTCCTATAGGCGCTGCAAAATCAGTACCTTTATGAGGTCTTACCTTATAACCATAAACTGCTATTCGGCGTTTTAAATTATATCTTGAAGATACTCTGCTGAATTTTACCGGTGCTTTTAAAAAGGCACGACGTAGGTTTTTTGCTTCTTCGTTAAAGTAATCAATGATTCCTTTTACCGAATCAGTCTCAAATTCAAAAGCATAAAATGGCTCATTATTATGTTCAAAATAGGCCGCTTTTATATTATGTACTCCGGTATAAATAGTATCATCTATATATTTATCCGTATAAATCACTTTAAACCGATCGCCTTTTTGAAGGCGCCTGAAATCTATAGTCCACGCATAAATTTCATCGGCCATTTTATAAGCAAGTCTTGGGCTCAACCCTTGCTCTTCCAATGTTAAAGAGATATTATTGTTTATAACACCGGTAGCCGTTTTTTCTACATACGTAATTGGTTTTCTATTGGTATAGGCATGTATGGAATCTTTAAAATTTATAACGACATACTCTTCTAAATTGGGTTGATAAATAAACGACTGCGGAAGTTCTAACGAATCTTTTGAACACAAAAGGGTATAGGGCTTGCCTATCTGAAGCTGTCTTATATCAAAGGTGTCTTTTGCTTTTTCAGCAATGTGAAATATTTGGGGATACCCCACTTTATTGCGTTCTAATATTTCTCCAAAACTATCGCCTTTTTTAATGGTGTCCCGCTTTACCACAAAGTCGTTTAAATTAAAACCAAATTCAATAATATCTTTTGGCTCTTCAACAACAGCTATAATCTCTTCTGCCAGTATGTCTTCTTTTGCATCGTCTTTACAGGCTGTTAAAAAAACAACCCCTATTAATAGTATTTGCACTATACATCTGTTCCCCACGCTTCTATTTCTTGGTCTGTCCATAAATCTGGAAAAAATATTCGTTTTTGATATTTAGGGTGCATGTATTTTACCCATTCACTTCCCCCTGTAGCCTCTGCCGTATTACCTCCTATATTTAAATAATGATTTGCAGTATTATAATGCGCTATAACCCACTTAATATTAACGGTATGATCATAATGCCGCATGGCTTTTATCAGCTTTTCATTGCTTTGTGAAGCCTTAGGTAGTCCTTTAAATTTGCTCCACAAATTGTTATTTTGATAAAATTTGGTAAATCTAATAAATTCTTCTTTATACCGCTCTTCAAAAGCCGTTAAAGTATAGGTCTTTTTCCCCGTTTTATAATCCTTTCCTGCAGCTTGCCAATATAAATGCTCAAAGGCATGTTCATATGAAGAATTTCTATCTATAGTTTCTCTAAACCTTTTATCTATTAGATTGATAAGTTCTGTAGACGCAAATTCAATTTTTCTATACTGTGCACTTTGAAAACCGCTTGCCGGGGTTAATGTTGTTCTGAACTTATTGTACTGCTCTATATCCATACCATCCTTCATAATACTGAACGACGAGGTCAACACATCAAAATACCTGCTTACCCGCATTATTTTGTCTGTAAACACTTCTGTTGTAATATGTTCAGCCTTTGCCACCTGTTCAATTTCACTCAAAATCATTTTGAACAAAAGTTCTGAGATTTGATGGTACATGATAAACACGTTCTCATCTGGAAAAGTGGTACGTTGGATTTGAAGATTCAGTAAGGCATCTGTTTGAATATAATCCCAATAATTAATGGGTTTACTGTGTAATAAACCTTCTAGATGTGTTTCAACATCCTGGTCTATAGCTTCGTATTTTTCTTTTATTTTTTTGGTAATATCAGCGCTCAAAATTCCTTTAATTATCTACAACTATTTTGAAAGGATGTTTAAGACCTTTAAAAGCCTCTAAATCTGCTCTTAAAGAGCCTATAGCTAAATCTGCCTTAATGCGCAAAGGTACTTTATTTTTGTCTTTTGAAACCCATAGTGTTAAACTTTCTTCTTCTTTAAAAACACGCCCGGCCATTACATAGGGTCTAAATTTTAAAGCTTCTACTTTTCCAAAATCTGTTCTAATAGATTCTTCGCCAAGATATTTAAGTTTAAACCCGTAATTTTCTTCATCAAAAAACATATCCAACTGTACTTCATCCCCTATTTTCAAAGTCTCTGTATCCAAATTGTTTCTCAGATAATAGAATGTGGATACCATATCCTGAATATTGGGTTTGGTGTCTATTGTTTTTTTTGTTTTATGCTTTTTGTTATTTACAAAAGCCTTGTGCTTTTCTTGGTCAAAATGAATCTCTATATCCTTGGTATAACCCCCCTCGTCAATATTTCTAATAAATTTATAGGGTACAATAGTTTCTTTATCAAAATAACTTTCATATCTGTCTTTTACTTTAAAGAACCATTTAATCATCCCTGTAGTCCAGCCTTTGCCTACTACATGATAAACATCCTTATCGCTAATTTTTGCTTCTTTTATAGTAAGTGTGGCATTACCTGCTTTGAGCCAATTACTATAGCTCATTTTAAATTTAAACCATTCTCCGGTATCAAACGCAGGTTCCTGTTGCCCAAAAACGAATTGCATGGGTACAATAACAAGACATATAAGTAGTACTTTTTTCATTTTCATTGGGTAATTGTAATGTAACAATTTTTGTCTGATTTTATTGCCTATAATTAGGGAATTACAATTACTGTTCCAAAAATATAAAAAAACTTCAGACAGCTTCTTTCTAAATGACGTTCTTAACATTAATTTGTTACATAAAAAGCACCATCATACAAATTGATGGTGCTTTTTTATAAATATAATGTGTTAGCAAAGCCCTTCTTTAATCTAACTATCTTTAAAATCACCTATAAGGTGTTTCCTAATTATTTAGATTAAAGCGTACCGCGCCTTGCCTGCTCTCTTTCTATTGATTCAAAAAGGGCCTTAAAATTTCCGGCTCCAAATCCGCGAGCTCCCATACGTTGGATGATTTCAAAAAATAAGGTCGGCCTGTCTTCAACCGGTCTTGTAAAGATTTGAAGCAGATAGCCTTCTTCATCGGCATCAATCATAATGCCTAAGGTTTTTAAGGTTTCTATATCTTCCCGTAATTTGTGGTCATGGGCTAATAAGCGTTTTGGAACTGCTTCATAATAAGTATCCGGAGGTGTGGTTAAAAACTCTACTCCTCTTGCGCGCATACCCTCTATTGTTGAAATAATATCATCTGTAGCTACTGCTATATGCTGCACCCCGGGGCCTTCATAAAAATCTAAATACTCCTCTATTTGCGATTTTTTCTTGCCCTCTGCCGGCTCATTAATTGGAAACTTGATACGCCCGTTACCATTACTCATTACTTTACTCATTAGAGCTGAATATTCTGTATGGATTTGCTTATCATCAAAAGATAAAAAGTTTTCAAATCCCATAACATCCTCATACCATTTTACCCAGGTATTCATCTCTCCCCAACCTACATTTCCAACCATATGGTCTACAAATTTTAAACCCAATGGCTCCGGATTATAATCTGAATTCCATTCTTCAAAACCGGGAAGGAATACGCCCTTATAGTTTTTGCGTTCTACAAACATATGCACTGTTTCTCCATAGGTACAAATTCCGGCTCGCACCACTTCTCCATACTCATCCTTTTCTACAAATGGCTCCATATAGGATTTTGCGCCTCTACTTGTAGTCTCCTCATAGGCCTTTCTGGCATCGTCTACCCAAAGTGCAATGACTTTTACGCCATCTCCATGCTTAACAATGTGATTATTGATAGGGTTTTTAGAATTTAGCGGTGTGGTGAGCACTAATCTTATTTTGTCTTGTTTAAGCACATAAGAAACAGTTTCTTTGCTGCCTGTTTCAAGTCCCCTGTAAGCAAACGACTGAAATCCGAATGCTGTTTTATAAAAATGAGCTGCTTGCTTAGCATTGCCCACATAAAGTTCTATATAATCTGTTCCCAGAAGCGGTAAAAAGTCTTGTGCCCCTTCAAATATTTTTTCTAAACCGTAGTTTACTGATTTTATGTCTTTACTCATGATAATTTTGTTTAAATGTGGATGAGTTTATCTGTTAATTTGTTTTTTATCCTTAATTAAAGTAATCACTGAAATTGTCTATAAGCTATAAAGCTCAAACAGCGTACTATTCCAACCAAGATTTATGATAACTATCATCGGTTATTTTTATAGCATCTTCTGTAACCATTAACGGTTTAAAGGTATCTACCATTACTGCCAATTCTTCTGTCTCCGTTTCACCTATACTGCGTTCTGTTGCTCCCGGATGCGGACCATGTGGAATCCCTGCCGGGTGCAATGAAATATGCCCTGCCTCTATATCATTTCTACTCATAAAATCCCCGTCGACATAATATAAAACTTCATCTGAATCAATATTACTATGATTATAGGGTGCCGGAATAGCCTGTGGATGATAATCATATAACCTAGGCACAAAGCTACATACTACAAAGGCATCTGTTTCAAAAGTCTGGTGCACCGGTGGTGGTTGATGGATACGACCTGTAATTGGTTCAAAATCATGAATTGAAAAGGCATATGGATAATTATACCCGTCATACCCAATCACATCAAAGGGGTGTGACGCGTAAACCATTTCTATGATATCATCTTGTTTTTTTACTTTTATAAGAAAATCTCCGGATTCATTATAAGTCTCCAATTCTTCTGGTCTTCTAATATCCCGTTCGCAAAACGGCGAGTGCTCCAACAATTGTCCAAACCAATTTCTATAACGTTTTGGTGTGTAAATGGGGCGTCTTGACTCTACAATAAAGAGTCGATTGTCTTCAGTATCAAAGTCGATTTTATAAATAATCCCTCGTGGCACTAATAAATAATCACCATATTTAAAATCTAGATTCCCCAGCATAGTTCTTAATTTCCCTGTGCCTTTATGAATAAAAATCAATTCATCAGCATCTGTATTTTTGTAAAAATAATCATGTGTGGAGGCTTGGGGTGCTGCCAAGATAATAGCACAATCACTATTGATCAATACTGTTTTCCGGCTTTCTAAAAAATCTTTTTCCGGTTTTATTTTAAATCCTTCTAGTCTATATGATTTTATATTGTTTGAAACAGCTATTTTGGGAGCAACACTGTATTGCTTTTTAATGGCTTTTACTTGTGTTGGGCGCTGTTCATGATAACTGTTTGTAGACATCCCATCAAATCCTATAGTTCCAAATAGTTGTTCATAATACAAACTCCCGTCTGGTTTCCTGAATTGGATATGTCTTTTATGTGGAATATTCCCTAATTTATGATAAAAAGGCATATTTTGAAATTTTTAAAATTAATAATTAAGAGCACCCTAAAGCAAATTCAGAACGCTAATTGACTAATACTTATAAAGATACAAAAAGTATACTCATTCAGGATTTCTCTTAATGAGATAGTGAAGAAATGCTAATAAGTCTTTCCAGAAGAGTTTCATAATACCACAAATATCGTAAACTTATTATATTAAAACAAACCGGGTGCTAAAACCAGAATCCCATACTAAAAAACCAGTTGCTGTTCTTTTGCTCTGGCGAATAACTATATTTTACCTGAATGGGTCCTACAAAAGTTTCAATAGCATAACCCAACGCATAGCCTCTATAGTCCGGGAGGGTAAACCACTCTCCAGTATCAAAAATATTATCATCAATATTTGCCCAATTACCTTCTAAGGTTATATGATGTTTTTTTAAAACCTCATAATCTATCAAAGCTGACGCTTTTACATAGCTATTTCCTATCAAAGAGATAAAGTCATACCCAACAAAAGGAATAAAATTATTGATTAAATCATTTCCATAGCCTCCAAAAGCAAAATCTAATGCACTATCAGACTTATCTCCTAACTTAAATCCTCCGCTATTCTGTATATTAAATGCCAACTTATCTGTTATACTAAACGCATAACCTATATCTGCTTTGGCTATTGAAAAATTCTTAAAATCACTACCTGCACTGGAAGAATACAGATATGAATTTAAACTTCCATTAAAATACACCCCTTTTTTTGGAAAATATTTGTTATCATAAGTATCCAGTTTAAGGTTTCCAAAAAGGCTTAAATAATCTGTATTCTCAAACTGAAAATCTTCATCATCATCTCCGGACAAGGTTTCTGTATCTATATCTAATCTTTTGTGTTCACCGCCCAAACTCAGAGAAAAATCTCTTCTAAATAAGGTTTGCACATAAAGCTGATTGGTTTGATCCCTTAATTTTACATCTATTTTTTTTAGGCCTGTATTGGTTACCTGAGCATCATCCAAAATCAATTCTGCATTAATATTTTTATCAAATTGATTATATCTTGACTTTATTCCTATACTCCAATAAAACCCTTTATCTATTAAATACTCAAAGTTATACCGCACATTATCCCCCAGTATAATATCCAATGAAGCTACATCATTATTAAAAAGTAAATGTTTTTTTGTCAGGTTTGCAAGGGCAGCGCTTTTGTATAGATCATCATAGTGAATTCCCAGTTTTAAAAAGGTATTCACCTGTGTTTCTTTTACACTTGCCAGAAGGCTATACCCCTCCTCCTTATCATCTATACTTTTCAATTCATACTCTAATGCATCAAAATTGTTGGTGGCCACTAGGTTATTTATACCTTTATTAAAATCGGTATAACTTATTTTTTCATTATTTTTTATCTTGAGCTTCCCTAAAACATAGGCTCTTGTATAATTTTCATTCCCTTTTACTGTAACTTTATTGATTTGAATACTATCAATAGGTTTTGGCCTCAGGTTTGAAGTCACATTTGGAGGCTTTTTGTTTACTAATTTTTGAAGTACGCTTAATTTATCATATGCAGCTCCTTTACCCTTTTCAATAATTTCGCGGCCTTCATTAAAAGAAACGACGTTAAAATCTGTAATATTTGGTTTAATGTAAACATCTGTTTTTCCAACCTTTAACTTCATATCTTTAATGGTCCTGAAGTTATTAATTTGCAGCAAAACATCCGGGGCAGAAACCAGCTCTTCTCTTGTAGCCAATCCATCTTGTACATCAACACCTATAATAATATCCATACCCTTGGCACGCAATTCATTAACAGGGTAGTTGTTTACCACACCTCCGTCAATTAAAATAGTATCATTAATTACCACGGGCTGAAATAATGAAGGCAGGGCACTACTTGCCATTATTGACTGGGTTAAATTCCCTTTATCCAGAATAACCTGTTGGCCGTTTTCAATATTTGTTGCTATACAAAAAAACGGTATAGGCAACTCACTAAATTTATCTATCGCATTGACATGAATCAATAGTTTTAACAGCATACCGTAGGTGTAATACCCTTTAGAAAGCGCCGAGGGAAGCTTTATTTTAAAATTATTGAATGGTAATTTTATAGCATACTTTTCGGCATTATCTCGTTCAGAAAAAGGTTTGGATGCCCTTGGTAGGTTATCACTAATAATGTTATCAAAATCTACTTCCTGAAATATAGAATCTAATTGCTTTCCTGAGTACCCTGAAGCATATAATCCCCCTATTATAGCTCCCATACTGGTGCCAGCAACATAATCAATCTTTACTCCTAAACTATCAATCACTTTTAACACGCCAATATGCGCTAATCCTTTTGCGCCACCACCACTTAATACCAAACCTACTTTTGGTTTAGGGTCCTGCATTTTGTTTTGCGCATTTACGGAATGTAATACGAAAAGAAAGAAGAATGATATGGCTATTTTTAAATTCAATGTATCTTTAACTAAAAACTTTTGTTATGTTGGCATAGGCATTAAAACATGAAACCTTTTGTTTATGGGGTTTCTCCTTGCATCGAAAAGGCAAATCTTTATGATTGTGACTTCTCATGATAATAATTATAAACTTTCTCAGCTCTTGAGGCTCCTACAACATCTTCCAGTTCATCTAATTTGGCATTAGCAACACGTTTAGCTGATTTAAAATGTTTCAACAGCTCCACTACCGTTTTTTCTCCAATGCCCTGAATTGTTTCCAGCTCTGTATTCAATGCATTTTTGCTACGTCTGTTTCTGTGGTGTTCTATACCAAATCGATGCGCTTCATTACGCAACTGCTGAATAATCTTTAGTGTTTCGCTTTTTTTATCTAAATATAAGGGAATTGGGTCATTTGGGTAAAATAATTCTTCCAAACGTTTGGCAATTCCGACGATAGCAATTTTACCTCTTAAATTCAAAATATCAAGGCTCTTTAACGCTGATGATAACTGCCCTTTCCCTCCATCAATAATTATAAGTTGCGGCAAGGGTTGCTCTTCTTCAACCAAACGTTTATAACGCCTGTAAACCACTTCTTCCATTGAAGCAAAATCGTCTGGCCCTTCTACGGTTTTAATATTAAAATGTCGGTAATCCTTTTTACTGGGTTTACCATTTTTAAAGACCACACATGCTGCTACCGGATTAGTACCCTGAATATTTGAGTTATCAAAACACTCAATATGTCTTGGTTCTTCTGAGAGTCTTAAATCGGCTTTCATTTGCGCCATAATTCTATTGGCATGCCTGTCCGGGTCAACTATTTTCATTTGCTTGAAACGCTCCATTCTATAATACTTTGCATTTCTTAGGGATAGATCCAAAATATGTTTCTTATCTCCCAGCTTGGGTACTGTCACTTTTATTTTTTCACCTAAATCTATTTTAAAAGGCACATATACTTCTTTGGAATTAGAGTTAAAACGTTGCCGGATTTCTGTGATGGCCAATTCTAAAAGTACATCATCCGTTTCATCAAGCTTCTTTTTGATCTCCAGTGTATGTGAACGAATAATTGAACCATAAGACAACTGTAAAAAGTTCACATACCCATAGCTCTCATCACTCATTATAGAGAATACATCTACATTGCTGATCTTTGGATTTACAATTGTTGATTTTGCCTGATAGTTTTCTAAAATTTCTAATTTTTCCTTAATCTTTTGCGCTTCTTCAAACTGCATATTTTCAGCATAGGCCTTCATTTGTGCTTTAAACTGTGATAATGAATCCTTGAAGTTTCCTTTTAAAATTTCTTTTATAGCCTTTATGTTTTCATTGTATGCTTCTTCGGTTTCATAGCCCTCACAAGGCCCTTTGCAGTTTCCTAAATGATACTCTAAACAGACCTTATATTTTCCTGCTTTAATTTTTTCTTCCGCCAAATCGTAATTACAAGTACGCAGAGCATATAATCCTTTAATCAAATCAAGTAATGTATGCACTGTTTTAACACTGGTATACGGCCCAAAATACTCTCCGCTATTTTTAAAAACACGTCGTGTAGAAAACACTCTGGGGAAACGCTCTTTTTTTATACAAATCCATGGATATGATTTGTCGTCTTTCAACATAACATTATATCTGGGCTGATACTTTTTTATTAAGTTATTCTCTAACAGCAACGCATCTGTCTCTGTATCAACTACAATATGTTTTATATTGGCTATTTTTTTTACTAATACCTTGGTTTTGCCATAATCGTGGTTTTTAGTAAAGTATGAGCTTACCCGTTTTTTTAAGTTTTTTGCTTTTCCAACATAAATTACAGTACCCTCTTTATCGTAATACTGATAAACTCCGGGTTGATTTGGCAGGGTTTTTAATTGTATCTCTAAATCGGGGGTATCCATTAGTGTAAAGGTAATTATTTAATTTTTTTATAAACCCATTCTATGTTATAAAACATGTTAAGATTTCCCATTACATATAACTTTCAGAACCTGATTTATCTTGTGTTGAGAGGATCAGATAAAAGCAATGCAACTCTAAAGTCATTTTTTTTGGGAAAACATATAAGATTCACTTAACTTTAAACTCGGATGAAGCACGTAGATTTAGAACGTATTTCTTTATTACATACCAAAAAATGAACATAGTCATTCTATCTAGAAATCCGCAGTTATACTCTACGGAACGCCTTATTGAAGAAGGTGAAAAAAGAGGTCACAGCATAGAGGTTATAGATCCCCTTAAGTGTGATATCATTATTGAAAAAGAAAAGCCTACCATTTATTATAAAGACCGTTATTTAAATTATGTAGATGCCATAGTTCCCAGAATTGGTGCTTCTGTAACATTTTATGGTTGCGCCGTGGTAAGACAATTTGAAATGATGGGTGTATTTACTATTGCAACTTCTAACGCTATTCAACGCTCCAGAGACAAGCTTAGAAGTTTGCAACGTTTGAGTAAAGCGGGGATTGGCATGCCTAAGACGGTTTTCACCAATTATTCAAGAGACGTAGAAGAAGTTATTGAACATGTTGGAGGCACTCCGGTTATTATAAAACTATTAGAGGGCACCCAAGGTTTAGGTGTTGTTTTAGCTGAAACAAAAAATGCGGCTGAGTCTGTTTTAGAAGCTTTTAACGGGTTACAGGCCAGAGTCATTGTTCAGGAGTTTATTAAAGAAGCCGGTGGTTCAGATGTCAGGGCATTGGTTGTAGATGGACAAGTGGTTGGTGCCATGAAACGCCAGGGGAAAGAAGGAGAATTTCGTTCTAATTTGCATCGTGGCGGTACGGCAAATATTATCAAGTTAAATCATGATGAGCTAAAACTGGCTATGAATGCCTCACGTGCCTTAAACCTACCGGTTTGTGGTGTTGATATGTTACAATCTGCAAGAGGGCCCTTATTATTGGAAGTCAATTCCACTCCGGGATTAGAAGGTATAGAAACTGCCACCGGGAGAAATATTGCCAAATCTATTATTAGATATATTGAAAAAAACGCAAAATAAATGCCCAAGACAAAAGTTGAGATATTACATATTTTAGGAGAACAGGTACTCCCGGGAGAAAGTAAAGAAGTAAATTTTGATGTTGCTAATTTACACACCTCTACACCGGTAAATGTTCCCGTTATTATTGAACGTTCAAAAAAGCCCGGGCCTACGGTATTGTTTACTGCCGGAATTCATGGAGACGAAGTCAACGGCGTTGAAATTGTCAGACAACTTATAGCAAAAGGTATTAACCGGCCTAAAACAGGCACTATTATTTGTATGCCTGTAATCAATGTCTTTGGTTTTATAAACCTAAAGCGTGAATTTCCTGATGGCAGGGATTTAAACCGTGTATTTCCCGGTAGCCCTTCCGGTTCATTGGCCGCACGCGTAGCCTACAAGCTCATACATGAAGTCATCCCTCATGCTGATTTAATCATTGATTTTCATACCGGCGGCTCTGATAGGTTTAATGCACCTCAATTACGTTATACTAAAGACCATACCGATCTAAATGCATTAGCAAAAGCCTTTGGCCCTCCCTTCGTGCTCTATTCTAAAAACTTATCCAAATCCTTTAGAACCACCTGCTCTAAACTAGGCAAGCCTTTATTACTTTTTGAAGGCGGAAAATCGTTTCATATTGATGATATAGTTACCAATTCAGGAGTTAACGGTTCAAAACGTATTTTAAAACATTTAGGCATGCTAAAAACGGTTTTTAAATCTACTAAACCCAAAAGAGAATGTATTTTTATTAATGAAAGTAAGTGGTTACGCGCCAAATATTCTGGTATGTTCAAAGCTGTTGCTCCTATTGGTTCCCATGTAGAAAAAGATGATATTTTGGGCAATATTACAGACCCTTATGGTAAGTTTAATTATTTTGTCAGGGCCAGACATGCCGGTTATATTATAAATATAAACGAATCCCCTATAGTCTATCAGGGAGATGCTTTATTTCACATCTCTGTTGAGATCAAAACCTAGTGGTATGAATAAATCAGAATTACGCAAAATATATAAATCCAAACGTAAAGACTTATCTAAAGATCAAATTGAGGATTTGAGTTTAGCCATTTCAAACCAACTTTTAAGGTTGCCCGTTTGGAATCATTCCTTTTATCACATCTTTTTAGCTATTGAAGAACAGAAAGAAATTAATACAGAATATATTTTAAATATCCTTTCCGGAAAGGACAAAAACGTTCTTATTTCTAAAAGTGATTTTAAAACCGGGGCTATGACCCATGTTCTGCTAACAGATAATACCGTCATCAAAAAAAACAAATATCATATTCCTGAACCTATAGATGGTATAGCTATTACAGATGATCAAATTGACGTGGTTTTTATCCCCCTTTTAGCCTTTGATAAACAAGGACACCGTGTTGGTTATGGTAAAGGATTTTATGATCGGTTTTTAGCCAAATGTAAACCTGCCACCATTAAAATTGGCTTGTCCTTTTTTGAGGCTGAAGATAGGATTACCGATGTCTTTGAAAGTGATATTGGATTGGATTATTGTATAACACCATATTCTATCTATGAGTTTTAACACCCATATAATATAAGAACAGATATTTTCTAAATATCTGTTCTTTTAGAAAACGCCTTCTTATTGAACACAATAAGCATTATAAACCCGGTACTTATGGCCATATCTGCTACGTTAAAAACGGGTTCGAAAAAGTTAAAACGTTTCCCCCCGTAAAAGGGCACCCATTGGGGTAAATCCACTTCTATAAGCGGAAAGTACAACATGTCTACCACACGGCCATACAGTAAGGTATCATACCCCCCGGTTTCAGGTAAAAATGTAGCTACCTGACTGATACTGTCATCAAATAAAACACCATAAAATACAGAATCTATAATATTACCTAAAGCTCCAGCAAAAATTAAAGCTATGGCTATTATTAAAATTTTTGAACCCTGCTTTTTTGTGGCATCATATAACCAATAGCCTATACCAAATATAGCTACCACTCTAAATAAAGTTAGAATTACTTTTGCTGATCTATCTGAAATAAACGTGGTAAAATCACTAAGTTTTGTTCCCCAGGCCATGCCGTCATTTTCTATAAAATAGATTTTAAACCAACTAAAAATAGCTACACTTTCATGAAGCATAAAGTGTGTTTTAACATACACTTTACTAACCTGGTCAATCAGTAAGATGACCACAATAAGAAAAAATGATTTTTTTAGTGACATGTATTGGATTTAAGACCTTTTGATAACTCGTGGCGACAAAAGTGCTAAAATGAAAAACGCCCCATTACTGAGACGTTTCAAATATATCATTTATTGTTAGATTATTGCATGTTTTTTGCTTCAATACTTAAAGTAGCATGAGGCACAAGCTCTAATCGTTTTTTGTTAATTAATTTGCCTGTAACACGGCAAACACCATAGGTTTTGTTTTCAATACGGATAAGGGCATTTTTTAGATCACGAATAAACTTCTCCTGGCGGATGGCCAATTGTGAATTAGACTCCTTACTCATTACTGCACTTCCTTCATCAAAAGCTTTAAATGTAGGCGATGTATCTTCTGTACCATTATTATGATCATTCATATACGCACTCTTAATAAGCTCTAAATCATGTTGTGCTTTTTCTATTTTTTCTGAGATTAACTCTTTAAATTCTGCTAACTCAGCATCTGAGTATCTTACACTATCTCCCATAATACTAATGTTTTTGGATAAATAATTTGGTATTTACATCATCAAAAGCAATTTCTATACCATCTTCTAATTTATCTATTATTTCAAGTTCATTTGTTAACGTTTCTGATTTTATATAGGTCATATTCGCATCAACTGCATTTACAACCTGTTCATCTTTTTGAAGCCTTACGTCAATTTTATCAGTGACTTCAAAACCTGAATCTTTGCGTAAATTCTGAATTCTGTTTATTAACTCTCTGGCTATACCTTCTTTACGCAATTCATCTGTAATGGTAACGTCTAAAGCTACCGTTATAGTGCCTTCATTAGCCACTAACCACCCTTCAATATCTTGTGAGGTGATTTCTACATCTGTCCGCTCTAAAGTAATATTTTTTCCGTTTACTTCAACGTCTAAAATACCATTTTGTTCCATATTTTTAATATCCTCAGAAGTAAAGTTATTAACTACCTGAGCTACAGCCTTCATGTCTTTTCCAAAGCGAGGTCCGAGTACTTTAAAGTTTGGTTTTATTTGCTTAACCAAAATCTCTGAAGCATCTTCTAAAACTTCAATCTCTTTGACATTAACTTCAGATTTTATAAGGTCTGAAACTGCTAAAATCTCATTTTTTTGCGACTCGCTGTTTATAGGAATCATTATTTTTTGTAAGGGTTGTCTTACTTTTATTTTTTCCTTTGCTCTTAATGACAATACTAATGATGATATGATTTGAGCACTTTCCATCTTATTTTCCAGAGACTTATCAACATATGATTTGTCAAAAACAGGAAAATCTGATAAATGAACGCTCTCAAAAGATTCTTTATGAGTCACTGCATTTAAATCTAAATACAATCTGTCCATAAAGAACGGTGCTACCGGAGCCCCCAATTTTGCAATAGTCAACATACAGGTATACAGGGTTTGATATGCTGAAATCTTATCTTGCTGATAATCCCCTTTCCAGTAACGCCTTCTGCTTAATCTCACAAACCAGTTACTTAAATAATCCTGAGTAAAATCAGAAATTGCCCTTGTGGCTTTTGTAGGCTCATAATCGGCATAATATGTATCTACCTTTTTAATTAAGGTATGTAATTCTGAAAGTATCCAGCGGTCAATTTCCGGTCTTTCCTCAAGAGGGATATCGGCTTCGCTATAATTAAAATTATCCAGATTGGCATACAGCTGAAAGAATGAATAGGTATTATAAAGTGTTCCAAAGAACTTACGTTTTACTTCCTCTACCCCATCTATATCAAACTTTAGGTTATCCCATGGATTTGCATTTGAAATCATGTACCAACGTGTAGCATCTGCTCCATAATTCCCTAAAGTTTCAAAAGGATCTACAGCATTTCCTAGACGCTTTGACATTTTTTGTCCGTTCTTATCCAGCACCAGTCCGTTTGACACTACATTTCTATAAGCTACAGAATCAAAAACCATGGTCCCAATAGCATGAAGCGTATAAAACCACCCACGGGTTTGATCTACACCTTCTGCAATAAAATCTGCCGGATAGGATTTGTTATCATCTATCAACGCTTTATTTTCAAACGGATAATGCCATTGTGCATAAGGCATAGAACCGGAATCAAACCAAACATCAATCAAATCACTTTCGCGGAACATTTTTTGCCCTGTTGGAGATACTAATACAATCTCATCAACTATATTTTTATGTAAATCCAGTTTAGCATAGTTTTCATCAGAATTGTTGCCCACTTCAAAATCTGCAAAAATATCCTGAGCTAAAACCCCGGCTTCAACAGCCTTTTGCATTTCATTTTTTAACTCTTCAACTGAGCCTATACAAACCTCTTCTTTACCATCTTCTGTTCTCCAAATTGGCAAAGGAATACCCCAATACCTGGAGCGAGACAGGTTCCAATCGTTAGCATTGGCCAGCCAATTACCAAAACGGCCGGTTCCCGTTGCTTTTGGTTTCCAATTAATGGTTTCATTAAGTTCAAACATTCTATCCTTAACGTCTGTAACTTTTATAAACCAGGAATCTAACGGGTAATATAAAATGGGCTTATCTGTACGCCAGCAGTTGGGATAACTGTGCTTATACTTTTCTACCTTAAAGGCTTTATTTTCTTCCTTTAGTTTTATGGCTAACTCTACATCTACAGAACGGTCCGGCGCCTCACCATCGTCATAATATTCATTCTTTACATATTTGCCTGCAAATTCTTCCATTTCCGGCCTGAATCTACCTTGTAAATCTACAAGCGGTACTAAATTTCCATACGCATCTTTTACCAACATTGGCGGCACCTCTGGTGTTGCCTGTTTTGCTACTAAAGCATCATCTGCTCCAAACGTTGGAGCTGTATGTACTATACCTGTTCCATCTTCTGTGGTTACAAAATCTCCCGAAATTACTCTAAATGCATGTTCCGGATTATCATTTGGTAACGCATATTGTAATAGTTGTTCGTATTTTATGCCAACTAAATCTTTCCCCACAAACGTTTTTATAACATAAAAAGGGATCTTTTTATCTCCTGCTTTATAAGAGGCTAATTCTGACTGGTCTTCAACCTGATTGAATTTCCCTGAAAACTGGTAGCTTACTAATTGTTTAGCCAGGATCACTTTAACAGGCTTAAAAGTATATTGATTAAATGTTTCAACCAATACATAATCTATTTTTGGCCCAACGGTTAAAGCCGTATTACTGGGTAAGGTCCAGGGTGTTGTGGTCCATGCTAAAAAGTGAATAGCTCCTTCACTTTGTAAAAAGTCGGGAAGGGTCCCCTCAACAGCTTTAAACTGAGCAACCACTGTTGTATCTGTAACATCCTGATAGGTTCCCGGTTGATTTAATTCATGTGAACTTAATCCGGTTCCTGCTTTTGGTGAATAGGGCTGAATGGTATACCCTTTATATAATAAACGCTTATTGTAAATCTGTTTTAGCAACCACCAAACACTTTCCATATACTTGGGTTCATAGGTAATATACGGATCATCCATATCTACCCAATACCCCATTTTTTGAGTAAGGTCATTCCAAACATCGGTATAACGCATCACGGCCTTTCTACAAGCAGCATTATAGTCTTCAACAGAAATAGTTTTACCAATATCTTCTTTGGTAATCCCCAGTTCTTTTTCTACACCCAGTTCTATTGGTAAACCATGAGTATCCCAGCCCGCCTTACGCTTTACCTGATACCCTTTCATGGTTTTATAACGTGGAAAAATATCTTTTATAGCCCGTGCTAACACATGATGCACCCCGGGAAGTCCGTTTGCTGACGGGGGCCCTTCAAAAAACACAAATGGTTTGCCATCTTCTCTTGTTGAAACACTTTTTTCAAAAATGTTGTTTTCCTGCCAGTATTGCAAGATTTCTGATGCTACATTTGGTAAGTCAAGTCCTTTATATTCAGGAAATTTAGTACTCATTTACTCTTAATTCTTATAAGTTTGCGAATTTAAGGAATTATCCTTAAAATGGTTAATATTAAAGACGAAAAAAGACTGTTTACAAACAGTCTTTTTTCGTCTTTAATATTTGCTTATATAATTAGTTCACAATTATCTTTTTTGTCAGCACTTCATTAGCCTCCGTTCTTAACTGTATAATATATGCCCCGGTTGATAAATTATGGAATTGCATACCTTCTTCTAAAGTTTCTGTTGGAACGTCAGACATCTCCAAGGCTACCTGCCCGCGCATATTTACCAACATAAACTTAGTAACTTGGCTCTTTAGTTTTTTTACAAACAACGTATTAATGCTGTTTTTGTAATACATGAAATTTTCTTCAACCTCAGATTCTTCCATACTTAAAGCCTGCTGTTCACTTTGAAAGACAATTTCAAACCTGTTATTAAACTTTCCTTGATCTGAGCTAAATTGATATGCCTTTTCTTTGCTAAGGTCAAAATAGTCTCCTGTGAGATTATCTTTGATGTACACTTTTTGATTAGCACTCAGATGTTCTTTTTCTGTGATTCTCACCTCAAATGTGTTATCACCTGAAGATCTGAAATGTAACGGAATAACTTTGTCTGCTGTTATAGAACCATAAGCTTGTATATTCATATTTTTTCCCTCCAAGCCTAAATTTAAATCATTATTGTTGGATTCTGTAGACTCCGCATCATAGCCATAGTCAAACTCATCTGTTGTATAATCACTAAAACCTAATAATAGTTCTCTTCTAGTATCAGGCCCGGATATTGAGTTAAATTCTAAACGAATCTTTTGCATCACAGCTTCATGGTCTCCCTGAGTTGACGGCTTTCCTTTTGATTTAGAACCAGATTTAAAAAATACTGATCCATTATCATAAGTCTCATCGGCATCAGTCTCTTTAATAAAAACACGTTGACCATTATTAAACTTTACTTGTCCGTCTGCCACCACTTCTACAAAAAAGCCTTGCCCTACAGGCAGATATTTTGTAGGGGTTTTTGTCCCGTCCTGTTCTCCGTTATGTGCTCCATAAAATCCTACAAACTGATAGGCTCTACAAGACCCTGTTTTATTTACCTGAGCATAACCGCCATTGTATTCATTAAGATAATGGGAATCTCCACTCCATTGCTGCCAAAGATTTAATGTTCCCTCAATCACCCCTGAATTATCATCAATAAACTCATGAACATCAAGAGCAGAAGGATATGGGTTCCCTAAAAGACACTTTGTTTTTGACACATTATCTACCGAGCCTGGCCCTCCTACATCTTTTACATCAATTAAAACAGTTCCGTTATTAGGCTTTCCTTCAAAAATATACTGTTGTTCCAAACCGGAAACCCCGGTTCCTTTTTGCGTATAGGCCACTCCGGGTTTTAATTCAGTAGTGGTTAATATCCGGTTCCAATCCCAATAGGTCAATGCATTAAAAAAAGTAAATAACCAAAAGGTACTTATGCTACCGTTACCTGTATAATCTGAGGTGAACTGACAGGACAACCCTGCTCCATCCTTTATCATACCTACATAATAAGAGGTATTATTAGTGTTATTGGATGTGGTATTGTTATCTATTAATACTGTTGCTCCTGTTACTCCTATTGGTGATGACCAATAATTATATCTATAAGCATTTGCCTGCCCTTCCTGTCGTCTTCGTAACTTACCGTCTGCTGAGGTAACCAGATCACTATTAACAGTTTGTACCAATTGCGAGTCGTCTTCAAGGTCTAAAGTTCCATTGAGTTCTATATACCAACTGTTCTCCACCAAATTATCTCCCTGAACTGTTAGTGTTTTAGTATCCTCTATTAACAACCCAAGGGTTTTAATCTCATGAGAAGCTGTTACGTTATTCATTATCTTTACAATACTCCAGTCTTTATTATTGGCAGTATCTTCTATATCCCATACCTGACCCCGTTTCCAAGTTGCTTCTTCTGTCCAAAGGCCATTACTAACAGTTTCATAAGGCATCGGTGCTGTTTGCTCTTGCAACGACGTTATATTATGTAATTTGGTTACCCGGTTATTTAAAGAATAATCTGTAGTCCTGTCATACGAAATAATATCAGCCATCGGATAATATGCCATCAAACTTGACCAGGGAATAGTGTTGTTAGTAGCTATATCTACTATATTTTTATCAATAACACTTCCTTTTATAACACCGCTATTATTTTGAATCTCCTGATACACCATTCTTTGTATCTGATCATCGGTAAGTACCGTATCAAACACTCTTACCTCATCAATATCTCCTTTATAATATTCTCTATTTGCAACGTTCTTTGTTGTTCTTCCTATCTCAAAATTACCATTGGTAGCTGCCGTATTTTCAATATTTGTGCCGGTAACACCGGTATCATGGGTTTCTACAAGCTCCCCATCTACGTAAAGCTTCATTATTCCTGTAGTACCTGAAAAACTTCCTGCAATATGATGCCACTCATTATAATTTATAGCAGAACAAGCACATTGCCCCACAGTTTGCTCACTGTTACCAACCGTTTTTATGGTGAATGATGGCCTGTTTCCATTCTGCAACCATAATTTACATCCCGTATCTTCTCCTCCAATAGTTATATTGGTATTGTTTCCCGAATCTGACTTTACCCAAGCCATGAATGTAACATTACTGGAACCATTAATAAATTCAGGTGTTGAAACATAATCATCAACACCATCAAAATCAAGCTTCGATGAAAATAAAACAGGGTTTATTATAATATTAGCTCCACAATCGGCCAAAATAAGCTCTTCAGTTGGTGGGATTGTAACATCAAGAAGCACATCAATATCCTCTGTACATGAAGCACAACTGGTGTCAAAACCACCGCCATCATCTTCATCATAATACATATGTCCCGTTATTGAAGCTCCACTTGTAAGTGAAGCATTGCTTCTAACAATAAGTAAGGAGTTCTCATCATCTCCAATGAGATCATCATTACTCAAACTAATATTTTCCAGTAGCATGGTACCATTATTGTAAAATTTAGCAGTACCAAAAGACAAATCTCCTTTTAAAACAAAAAGGCCATTATTAGTATAATCGGCATTCAATGACATATCAGTATGAATTAATAATGAACAGTCATTGATTAATGCACTTGACCCACCCGAAGACAAGGAACCAAAAACTTCTAAAACACCACAGTTTGAATAATCACTGGAAATACCGGCATCACCCTGGACAGTTGTTCTACTATCATAGAATGAAACATATGTTGCCGAACCTCCTACGTTTAATTCATCACCAATATTAAACATACCTTTATTATAAACTATTGATGACCCTGAAGGGTTAAAAGTTCCAGGAACAGAGATGGAACCTGTTTCATAAATGTAGACAGAAGCATTCTGAAAGCTTGGATTTACAGGGAAATCGAGATTCCCTTCTATAAATAATGTAGCTCCGTTAATACTTGCCAATGCTCCTGAATATGTAACACCTGAAGCGATATAGAGCGTCCCTTTAAACCCTGATGATGCAATCAAATCTGAGTTATCTGCCAGTATACATACGGAATCGGAGCCGTTAACAGTAGTTGGCGGTGCTATTGGATTTCCTAAACTATCAACCCAACCGGTTGCGTTATAAGTATAGGTGCATGTTGATGGTAAGCTTGGAGGGTTCCATGTATACGTACCACAGGTTTGCGCGCTTAAGTCTCTAAAAAAACCGCATAAAAATACCGGAATTAGTAGTTTTAATAATAGTTTTGTTTTCATAGTTAACAGCTTTGGCAAATTATAATCAAACAGTTAAGCCAGCTCATTGGTTAAAACAAAACACTTACTTCTCTTTCAACGACTATGGTTTTTATAAAAGCAATTTTAACAAATAAAAATGCGCTTTATCTTTATCCAGAAAACCCATAAGTTGATTTTTGTTTTTTTAACCTAATTCACTATTATCTTTTTAGTCAATACTTCATTGGCTTCAGTTCTTAACTGTACAACATACGCTCCAGTTGATAGATTATGGAATTGCATCCCATTTTCTAAAGCATCTATTGGAACGTTGGGCATTTCTAAAGCTATTTGTCCTCTCATGTTTACTAAAGACAGCTTAGTTACCTGACTGGTCAATTTCTTCACATATAAGGTGTTTGTTTTATTTTGATAGTACAAGTAATTTTTGTCAACTAAGGCCTCTTCAGTACTTAAGGACTGTTGTTCATTTTGGAACACCAGTTCTAACCTTGTATTGAATTTTCCTTGTTCTGAGGAAAAACTATAGGCTGCATCTTCTTCGGTTAAATCAAAATAGTCACCTGTTAAATTATCTTTGATATAGATTTTTTGATCTGCATCAATTCCGTCTAATTCCGTGATCTTTATTTCAAACGAATTATCTCCTGATGACTTAAAGTTTAGTGGAATTACTTTGTCCTCTGTAATTGGACTATAGGCTTGAATATTCATGTTCTTACCTTCAAAATTTAGGTTCAAATCATTATTATTGGACTCTGTACACTCGGCATCATAACCATAATCAAAATCATCAGACGTATAATCACTAAACCCTAATAACAGCTCTCTTCTTGTTTCCGGCCCGGACACAGCATTAAATTCTAATCTGATCCTTCGCATAGTAGCTTTTGAATTACTTTCTTTTGAGGTAGTAGTCTTTGCTGTATTTTTCTTTGACTTGGTATTACCTGCTTTAAAAAATGCTGAGCCATTATTATAGGTGCCATCAGCATCGGCTTCTTTTATGAACACACGCTGACTATTATTAAACTCTACTTGCCCGTCAGCCACTATTTCAGTAATAAAGCCTTGCCCTACAGGCAAGTACTTTGTCGGGGTTTTTGTACCATCTTGAGAACCATTATGGCCACCATAAAATCCAACAAACTGATAGGCTCTACAAGACCCTGTTTTATTTACCTGGGCATAACCACCATTGTATTCACTAAGATTGTGTGAGTTTCCAGCCCACTGTTGCCAAAGGTTTAATGTACCTTCTATCACCCCTGAATTATCATCAATAAATTTATGAATATCAAGAGCCGAAGGATACGGGTTCCCTAAAAGACATTTTGTTTTAGATACACTTTCTACTGACCCCGGGCCTCCTACATCTTTTACATCAATTAAAATAGTTCCGTTATTAGGTTTTCCTTCAAAAATATATTGTTGTTCTGAACTGGCAACCCCGGTTCCTTTTTGCGTATAAGCTATTCCGGGAGCTAATGCTGAAGAAGTTGGTATTCTTTTCCAATCCCAATAGGTCAATGCATTAAAGAACTTAAATAACCAAAATGTACTTATACTACCACTACCTGTATAACCTGAGGTAAATTGACAGGTAAGTCCCGATTCATCTTTAATCATACCCACATTAAAAGCGGTATTATTAGCATTGTTGGTAGCCGCATTATTATCGATTAGACTTGTTACTCCTGTAACTCCTACCGGTGATGCCCAATAATTATATCTAAAGGCATTTGACTGGCCTTCCTGTCTTCTTAATATTTTGCCGTTTGCAGAGGTTACTAAATCACTGGTTGTAGTTTGAATTAATTGAGAGTCATCCTCAAGATCCAAAGTTCCATTGAGCCCTAAATACCAACTGTTCTCAACTAAATTATCTCCCTGAACGGTTAGGGTTTGTCCTGAATCTATAACTAGACCTGACGCTGTCACTGTATCAGATACCGTAACATCACTTGATATTTTTATTACACACCAATCTTTATTATTTGCAATATCCTCTATATCCCAAACATCACCATGTTGCCATGTAGACGCTGATGTCCAGTTGCCTCCATTTGATGCCACATAAGGCATTGGAGCCGTTTGATCCTGAATAGTTGTTATATAGTTAATGTTTAGTTCATTATCATAACTTGAATAATCTGAAGTTTTACCTGTTACAATATTGGTCATAGGGTAGTAAGCTATTAAGTTAGCCCAAGACACATTAGCACTTGTTGTTATATCTTTAATATCCTTAGGCACAATAGCTCCTATGGTATTTCCGGAATTATCTTCTATCTCCTGATAGACCATTTGTTGTATTTGATCTTCTGTTAAAGCCACATCAAATACACGAACCTCATCTATATCACCTTTAAAATATTCTTTATTGGATACGTCACTTGACAATCTTCCAACTTCAAAATTACCATTGGAATCTTCTGTGTTTTCTATTACAGCACCAGAAGCACCTACACTGGTAGAACTGATAAATTCGCCATCAACATATAGAGACATATCTCCGGTTACACTAGAGTACACACCAGTAATATGATGCCACTCATCATAATTTATGGCTGTACAGGTACATCCTAAACTAGCTTCAGAGTTTCCTGCCGTTTTTACTGTAAACATAGGTTTATTTCCATTTTGTAACCATAGCCTGCAACCTGTATCCTCACCTGCAATGGTCATATCTGTTGAATTACCTGAATCCGTTTTTATCCAGGCCATAATGGTTACATTGCCCAACCCGTCTATAAATGAAGTTCCTGATAAATAATCATCTACACCATCAAAATCTATGGACGCTATTGGCGGTGGGTTTACATTAAATAAATCGCGATAATCCAAGTCGCCTCCTGAGAACAAATCACTATCACCGTCCGGTAGAATTGATAAATCTGTTGGATCTTCAATATCTTCATTAACATCTAAAAAAGCATCCATAACCCCATTGGTTTCAAACGCATTATTTAATCCATCCCCATCTACATCAGCTGCGGTATACGTATCTGCCATACCATTTTCCTGTATATCAGCATAGCCATCATTATCTGAATCCTCATCCAGATAATCTTTTAAGCCATCACCATCGGTATCTTCAACATTATTCAAATCTGTTCCTCCCATAGCAGACTCATAAACGTCATCTAGGCCATTGTTGTTAGCGTCTGTTATGCTTCCTCCTGTTGCATTGCTTGGAGGGATATATCCAATAGTGGGTTGCGCTTCAACATTATCAGGGATACCGTCATTATCACTATCAATATCAAGTGTATCTGCTATTGAATCGTCATCCAAATCACATTTAGAACTTACTCCAAAATTTGTTAACCTTATCCAGGTATTAGTAGTTGTTCCTGTAGCACCATATAACAAATCAACATGTGAAAACTGATCAAACTCCATATATAAATAAAAGTCCGGGTCATCACCATGTGTCCCACCGTCATCCGGCTCATAAACCCAATCATCATTAGGAGCTACGGTTTTAGGGTCCAATCTGTATAGGGTATAGCCTACTGGATCCGGACCATTAACAAAACCTGCCTGCTCCAGGTTAGTGGTAGCACTTAAATAGGGAGTTATCGTTGATGTTACTGTTGAGGAATTAAATCCCGAAATTTCTGTAAAGTCTCTATAATTAGAAGTATCTATATCCCTGGATTCCAGTATGATATCATATAAAATTGCAGGCGTTCCGACCGGATTTGCAGGTGTTGCACTACCGGCTTCAACCAAATCAAATGAATAGGTAACATAATCATCATTACTGGAATTAAAAGTACTTACGCGTAATTCATTATTACAATCTACGGTATACGAACCGTTTATGCTAATAATGGTTAAAACAATGTCATAATACTCATTTTGATATAGCAGAGCATTTGAATATATTACTTTTTCACCTTCCCCTACATCACTTAAATCTGTAGCAGTCAGCAATGATGCATTATTAAAATTAATGGCTGCAGAACATTCGTAAGAGTCAATAATACCATCATTATCATCATCTATATCAGTAGAATCCGGCACACCATCTCCATCAGAATCTTGAGCGTATGTCATATTTGACAATAAAAACACAGCTAAAAACAGGGTTTTAAATAAAAGTGATTTTTTCATAAGATAAATTTTAATAGCTAAGGGGTCTATTTTTATACTATGAATAATACACTCTAATACAATGGACTGTAAAAACTTGAGGGAAGTTTGCTACAAAAAGAAATCAATTTTTGTGATTCTCAATTAATTAACAAGGCAATATTAGCACATCAAAATGAAAGTTCCTAGAAAAAAAGCTGTTTTTTTCCGATTAAAAGCAAAAAAATTCGATAAAAAGCCTATTTGATTGATTTTTTTACTCAAATTTTCTGACAAAAATAATCTAAGAAAGTTTTTTTGTACGCTCTCTTAAACAATAAAACCAACCAGATCTTCAATTTTTGAGATCAACTGGATCTTAATTGATGTATTTTTAAGTGAAATTTTATTGTATTTAGACACAAAAATGGTTGAAAATCCCAATTTTTCGGCTTCAATAATACGTTGCTCGACACGTTGAATAGGTCGGATTTCACCCGAAAGCCCTACCTCTGCAGCAAAACAAAAATCTTTTTGTAAAGACACATCTTCATTTGATGATAAAATGGAGGCTACAACTGCCAGGTCTATTGCCGGATCATCTACAGTAATCCCCCCTGTTATATTTAAAAAAACATCTTTTGCTCCTAATCTAAAGCCTGCCCTTTTTTCTAAAACAGCAAGGAGCATATTCAAGCGTTTGGCATTAAACCCTGTAGCACTTCGTTGTGGTGTTCCATAAACTGCAGTGCTAACTAAGGCCTGGACTTCAATCATTAACGGACGCATCCCTTCTAAAGTTGCAGCGATGGCATTTCCTGACAATTCTTCATCTTTTTTAGAGATCAGGATTTCTGAAGGATTGGAAACTTCACGTAAACCGGAGCCCTGCATTTCATAAATTCCCAACTCATTGGTAGATCCAAAACGGTTTTTATGCGCTCTTAATATTCTAAATACATGATTACGGTCGCCTTCAAACTGCAAGACCGTATCAACCATATGCTCTAAAATTTTAGGTCCTGCAATATGTCCGTCTTTTGTAATATGCCCTATCAACAATACCGGGGTTGCCGTTTCTTTAGCAAACTTAATAAGCTCTGTAGTACATTCTTTTATTTGCGAAATGCTTCCGGAAGAAGATTCAATATAATCACTATGCAGGGTTTGAATGGAGTCAATAATAACAACATCTGGCTCTAAAACCTCTATTTGTTTAAATATATTTTGAGTTTTTGTTTCGGTTAAAATATAACAATTGCTCTTTTTTGAACTAATCCGTTCAGCGCGCATTTTTATTTGCTTCTGACTTTCTTCGCCTGAAACATACAGCGTTCTATACGGAAGCTTCAATGAAATTTGAAGTAATAATGTGCTCTTTCCAATTCCGGGCTCACCCCCTAAAAGCGTTAAGGATCCAGGTACAATACCTCCCCCTAAAACTCTATTTAATTCAGAATCATGCGTATCTAAACGTGGTTCTTTAGAGGTGTCAATCTCATTAACTAATAGTGGTGTTGCTGCTCTTTTTACAGTTGATGATGGCGTTTTCCAATCACTCTTTTCAGGTTTTTGAACAAGCTCTTCAACAATAGTATTCCAGGCTTTACAAGCATTACATTGTCCTTGCCACTTAGCATATTGATTTCCGCAGTTCTGACAAAAAAACGTTGTCTTTAGCTTTGCCATTAATACCCAAAATCTTGTTTAATTAAATCGGCACGGTCAAGAACTTCATCTTTTGTAATACCTGCAATTTCATTTAAAGTATAAGCTGTTTGGTAGGTACGCATAGCTCTTTTAGGTTCTCCGGTTTCTTCATAAAAGCGTCCTAAATAATAGCCCCCTAACAACGTATCCGGATAGGCTTTTCTAGCCATTTTACCTAGCGCTTCATAATACTCATAGGTTTCGCTTTTTTCTATAGCAGCAGAAATAGCTTTAAAATCATTAATTAAAATCTGTTTTTCAATTCCAAACAAATCGCTTATAGCCTGATATTTTTCCTGAAGGTATACTACCGGTGATATCTCTAATTCTAAAATAGTTTCCTTGTATTCTTTCTTTGAAATAGGTTGAAAAACTTGAAATATCCCTTCAATGGCACTCGGGATAGCATGTGCAGGCACCGAATAATGAGAAGGCCCATCAAAACTATCAAAATCATAAACCAGATTTTCGTTTTCAATAGCAGAAATATCAGTATTCAGGGCTTTTGTCATTCCTATTAATGATTTGTTGTCACTGGTTGTATTTGCTAAATAATAAAATATTTTAGATTGGGCTTTACCAAGCACTTCCGGAACATAATCAATCATACCGGGCGCTAATTCAGGGCTAATAACTATATAACTTTGAAATAATGGGTTTGGCTTTAATAAATAATAATTAATAAAATTGGCTGTTTCGCCATGTCCCACTGCAACCCGGAAACTTCCCGCTCTATAAGTCTTCTCTATATACGGAACCAACTCCATGCCTATAAACTCAAAGAAATTAGCGCCGGCTTCTATTGGTAGAGAATTTTGCTCTGAATACATACAGTCATCATACCTTTTATCCAATTGATTCACTCCTACAACAATGGCTTCCGGCATGTCCTCCCAATAAGAATAGTAATCTACATTACCAGCAACAGCTTCAAACATATAATCGCCATCCAGAACAATAAATAAGGGATACGTTTTATCTTCATTTTTTTCATAACCTCTTGGTAATTGTATTTTAATTTGGCGCTCTTCACCTAATTTTGCAGATTGAATGCTTTTATATGTAATCTGAGCTGTACTAAAATGTATGGCTATTACCAGAAATAAAACAGAAAATAAAGACTTCATATCAGACAAGTGTTTTATGATTTGATAATGGCAAGGTAATAAATAAACGGAGAGATAAAAAGCAAAGTTTTAGCAAGCTACAAACACCTTGGCTACAAAATAATTTACGCCTTTTTTTTCCTATTATAAATTGGCAAATAAATTAATGACAGTCCGCCAAAAATAATAATCATTAGTGTTTGTGATGCCCACATAATCCAGCCAAAAGCAATACTGGGCTCTTCCGGGATTCCAAAAATTGAAAATGCGGCATAAATAGCCAGAGGATAAGATCCAATTCCTCCATTTGTAGCTGCAATGCTAAAACTTGCAGAGATAAAACCTATTAAAATGGCTCCTGCAGAAATGCCTTCAAGCTCATTTATAGAAAACGAGGTGACATAAAACATCAGTACGTACATACCCCAAATAAATAGGGTATGAAAAATAAAGGCCCACTTTTTTTTCATTTTAAAGATACTAAGTGCTCCCTCTATTAAACCATTTATAAAAGACTTAAGTTTTAATGCGAATTTAGATTGGCTTTTTTTTATAAACCTAGTAAAAAGGAATAGTATTAGCCCCATACCAATAATGGCAATTATTATTTTGGTTGGGTTAAATCTTTCCATTAAAAAACCATAGATAAAGTCAAATTGCAAAAAAAGTGTAATCGCAATAATTCCCAGCATAACAAGCATATCTGCTATACGTTCGGCAACTATGGTTCCAAAACCTTTCTCAAAAGGAACATCTTCGTAATTTGTAAGAATTGATGCTCTGGCCACTTCTCCTGCTCTTGGAATGGTGTAATTAATTAAATAGGTTGCAAAAACAGCCATCATACTATTAGCAAATTTCACTTTATAACCCATAGGCTCTAATTGAAATCGCCAACGGTAAGCTCGAGACAAATGACTTAAAAAACCTAAAAACATCCCTAATACAATCCACTTATAATCTGCATGTTTTGCATATACCAGCAACTCGCTAATGGATACCTTAGATAATGAATACCAAACTAAAAAAACTCCCAGTAATAATGGGAGTGTAATTTTGATTATATTTTTTAACTTTTTATCCAAAAGCCTACTTTAATAAGTTTGTAGCTTCATCAGGAAAGACCAATGAAGGTTTAAACACCTTTGCTTCTTCAACACCCATAAAAGCATAAGTAATTAGTATTAATGTATCTCCCACCGAAACTTTTCTGGCAGCAGCTCCATTTAAGGTTATTTCTCCACTATGACGTGGCCCTGGAATACAATAGGTCTCTAATCGTTCGCCATTGTCATTATTTACAATTTGAACTTTTTCACCCTGTATAATGTTAGCAGCGTCCATTAAGTCTTCGTCAATAGTAATACTGCCTATATAATTGAGTTCTGCACCCGTGCATTTAACTCTATGAATCTTAGATTTTACAACTTGAATTTGCATGCGGCAAAGATAATTAATTTAATGCGATATTATCAATCAGTCTAATATCTCCAGCATATACAGCAATAAATGCCCTATATATTTTTTTATTTGATTTTCGCTTTACTGGTTTTAAGGTTTCAACATCTGCAACAAGAAAGTATTCCAACTCCAACAAATCATGTCTAGAAAACTCTTTTTCAACCCATTCCATTACTTTACCAGCACTTTTTGTGCCAAATTGGTCTTTGGCAGATTTTAGTATTTCATAAATAAAAGGAGCTGCTTTTTTGTATTCTGGCTTCAGTCTTGTATTTCGTGAACTCATTGCCAAACCATTTACTTCACGATGTATTTTGCAACCTACTATATTTACTGGGATTTTGTATTTTTCAACAAGTTTTTTAATGATCGCTAATTGTTGAAAATCTTTCTCACCAAAATAAGCTTTATGCGGTTTTATAATGTCAAAAAACCGTTTGACTATGGTACCAACACCGTCAAAATGTCCTACTCTAAATCTACCTTCCATTTCAAACTCTAAGCCATCAAAATCAAACTTTTCTGAAACGGTTTTTCCTCCATACATATCTTCAACGGTAGGCGCATAAACCAAAATACGATCTTGACTTATGGTTTTTAACAACGTAACATCCTGATTTAAAGTTCTGGGATACTTTTTTAAATCATTTTTATTATCAAACTGTGTAGGATTCACAAAAATACTTACAACTGCTTTATCATTTTGAGATAGTGCTTTTTTAACCAATTGTAAATGACCTTCATGCAATGCCCCCATAGTAGGAACCAGCCCAATGGTTTGTTTTTTTGCTTTAAATCCATTAATTGCTACTGCAATTTGATGTTTTTCTGAATAAACTTCCACAATTTAATATAAAATTAACGCGTGCAAACTTAAGATTTTACAGGCAATTTGCATAAATTTTTGTATTTTTGCGTGTTTTTTATTTTCAACAATCAAAAGCAGAACCTTTATAATAAGGTATTTTTAAGTCAACAAAAACTATTATATGAAAGATAAGAGGATATTATATGTATCATCTGAAGTAGTGCCCTATTTACCTGAAACCGAAATTTCTTCCATGTCTTTTGAAGCTCCAAGAATGGTGAATCAACAAGGCGGGCAAATAAGAATCTTTATGCCAAGGTATGGCAATATTAATGAAAGAAGGCATCAGTTACACGAAGTTATAAGATTATCCGGTATAAACTTAGTTATAAATGACTTGGATATGCCCCTTATCATTAAAGTTGCTTCAATTCCTAAAGAACGTATTCAGGTTTATTTTATTGATAATGATGAATATTTCAAAAGAAAAGCAACCTTAACTGATGAGGCCGGGAAATTATTTGATGATAATGACGAGCGTGCTATTTTCTTTGCCAAAGGTGTTATTGAAACTGTTAAAAAGTTAAATTGGGCTCCTGATATTATCCATGTTCACGGATGGCTGGCTTCTTTATTGCCTTTATATCTTAAAGAATATTACAAAGACGAACCTTTATTTAATGAAAGTAAAATTGTAACATCCGTATACAACCAAAGCTTTAATAACACGTTGAATAAAGACATGGTTAATAAAATCAAGTTTGACAATATTGATGAAGGCGCTATTAAATCTTTAGAAGAGCCCTCATACTCAAACTTAATGAAGGTTGCTATTGATTACTCTGATGCATTAATAGTTGGTTCTGAAACTATTCCTGAAGATTTAGACGCTTATTTAAAATCATCAGAAAAACCTATTTTAGAATATAAAAGTAAAGATGAATTTGGTGAAGCTTACACAACATTTTTCAACAATACCGTTTTAAGCTAAACTATTATTCGTTTCAGATATATGAAAAAGACAATTAAAGCCCTTAAATTTCCCGTTGCTTTTCTTCTAATCATTTCATTATGTATTGCTTGTGATAAAGAATTCAACGTCATAGAAAGTGATGTATTGGGAGGAGATAATGCTAACTTTATTACTAAAGACACCATTTTCCCGATCGCTGCTTATAATAAAAAGCTAGACTCCCTACAAGTAAACACTTTAAACACAAGTTTGTTAGGGGTTTATAACGATCCGGCATATGGGCAAACCAAATCCAGTATTATAACCCAAATAACACCTACAGCATTTAATCCTGATTTTGGAGAAGACCCGGTAATTGATGAGGTTATAATAAACATTCCTTATTTTAGTACAATAAACGGAATTGACGATGACGGTAATCCTACCTATAAATTAGATTCTTTATACGGAAATCCTGAATTACCTATTAAATTAACTATCTATCAAAGCAATTATTTTCTAAGAGATTTTGATCCCAATGGAGGTGGAAATACTGTGCAAAACTACTATTCTAATGCCAATAGTAATGAAAATACAGCACTTAACGGTACTAGCGTAATACGTTTTGATGAGCACATAGTAGATGAAATCACACCAATTTATGAAGACATTGATTTCATTCCAAGTAATGACCCTATAGTCATAACTACCGGAGAAGGTGATGATGCTGTTACTACCAGATCTGAACCAGCCTTTAGAGAAGCTCTGGACAATGACTTTTGGAAGACCGCCATATTGGATAAAGAAGGAGACCCCGTTTTAAGCAATGCCAATAATTTTAGAAATTATTTCAGAGGACTTTATTTTAAGGCTGAAAGCATTACAACTGATGGTACCATGATTTTATTGAATTTGGCTGCAACAAATGCTAACATCACTATCACTTACACTAAAGGGCCAACCGATTCAAGAACACAGTCAACTTATACATTTAATTTTGCCGGTAACAGATTAAATACCTTTATTAATAATTACGATGTCACATTAGAAGACGGTGATAAAGATCTGGGTGACGCCACATTGTACTTAAAAGGCACGCAAGGCTCTATGGCTGTAGTAGATTTGTTTAGCGGTATGGTAGATTGTGATGGTGACGGCAACGTGGATACTAGTGCCCTTGATTGTTTTAAAAACACCTACAGGCAACTTGATGAAAACGGAGATCCTATTAAAGATCCAATTACTCAAAGGTTTCTCTTGAAACGCTTAATCAACGAAGCCCATTTAGCCATCTACGAAGATGAGGATATTGAAACCGGTGGAGATCCAGATTATCATAAATATGATCGTATTTACGCCTATGATATTAAAAATAATGCTTCTACAATTGATTATATTATAGATCCAACCGGAAGTACTACATCGCTTATTAATTCAAAAGTTATTAGTCTAGGTCAAAGAAATGACCAAGGAAAATATAAAATACGCCTAACAGAACATTTGAATAATATTTTACAAAGTGATTCTACTAATACTAAAATAGGTTTAGCATTATCCACCAACGTAAATTATACAGATCATGCTGAAATTTTAGAAAGCGGTGATGAGGTTACTGCAGTACCTGCAGCAGCAGTTTTATCTCCCAGAGGGACTATATTATACGGAAGTAATGAAGCTGCTCCAGCAGACAAAAGACTAAAATTAAAAATATTTTTTACCGAGCCTAAGTAAAAACATATTAACTATTTGAATTTAAACACTATAGATAATAATAATAGTTTTTATTTCGTTGGAATATGAATTTCATCGTATAAAACAATAAATTCACATAATAATTGATATTCATTAACATTTATTTTACATATTTGTTCTGAATTTCAAACCCCATTAACCCAATTAAAAACTATGTGTGGAATAGTAGGATATTTAGGCCCAAGAGAAGCTTACCCAATTATTATAGAAGGACTTAAAAGATTAGAATACAGGGGTTATGATAGTGCCGGTATAGCCTTATTTGATGGTACTGATCTCAAAGTATCTAAAACAAAAGGCAAAGTAACTGATTTAGAAGCTTTATCTGAACAAGAAATATCAAAAAACGGTAATGTTGGTATTGGCCACACACGTTGGGCCACGCATGGTGTTCCGAATGATATTAACTCACATCCGCACGTTTCAAACTCAGGAGAGCTGGTAATTATCCATAACGGTATTATTGAAAACTATGAATCCTTAAAACAAGAATTAATCTCCAGAGGATATACCTTTAAATCAGACACTGATACTGAAGTATTGGTTAATTTGATTGAAGACGTTAAAAAGCAAGAGAATGTTAAACTTGGAAAAGCTGTTCAAATTGCTCTAAACCAAGTTATTGGAGCTTATGCTATTGCCGTTTTTGATAAAAACAAACCAGAAGAAGTTGTGGTTGCCCGCCTGGGAAGTCCATTAGCCATTGGGATTGGTGAAAATGAAGATGAATTTTTCATAGCCAGTGACGCTTCTCCCTTTTTAGAATATACAAGAGATGCCGTTTACTTAGAAGATGAAGAAATGGCTATTATCAGATTTCATAAGGGGATAAAAATTAGAAAAATAAAAGATGATTCTTTAGTAGATACTTATGTTCAGAAACTTCAAATTAATTTAGAGCAAATTGAAAAAGGAGGCTATGATCATTTCATGCTTAAAGAAATTCATGAGCAGCCAAAAGCCATTACAGATACATATAGAGGTAGGTTGCTGAGAAATGAAGCTATCATCAAAATGGCCGGTGTTGAAGACAACATGAAAAAATTCCTCAATGCCAATCGTATTATTATTGTTGCCTGCGGAACATCATGGCATGCCGGATTGGTTGCTGAGTATATTTTTGAGGACTTAACAAGAATTCCGGTAGAAGTGGAATATGCCTCAGAGTTTAGATACCGAAATCCAGTAATTAAAGAAGATGACGTGCTCATTGCTATTTCTCAATCCGGTGAAACAGCAGATACTTTGGCTGCAATAAAGCTTGCCAAATCAAAAGGCGCCTTTGTTTTTGGAGTTTGTAATGTGGTAGGGTCATCAATTGCCAGAGAGTCTGATGCAGGTGCCTATACACATGCCGGACCAGAAATAGGAGTAGCTTCAACAAAAGCGTTCACCACTCAAATAACCGTTTTAACCTTAATTGCCCTTAGGTTGGCCAGAGCTAAAGGCACTATTAGTAGTTCTGATTATAGAACGCATCTCTTAGAATTAGAAATGATTCCTAACAAAGTAGAAAAGGCCTTAGAATCTGATAGCCTTATACAAATCATTTCTGACGTTTATAAAGATGTTAGTAATTTCCTATACCTGGGAAGAGGATATAATTTCCCTGTAGCACTTGAAGGCGCCCTTAAATTAAAAGAAATTTCATATATCCATGCAGAAGGTTACCCGGCTGCTGAAATGAAACACGGGCCTATCGCATTGATTGATGAAAACATGCCTATTGTGGTTATAGCTACCAGAAAAGGACATTATGAAAAAGTGGTTAGTAATATTCAAGAGATTAAATCCAGAAAAGGAAAAATTATTGGTATAGTTACAGAAGGGGATACTCAGGTTAAGGAATTAGCCGATCATGTGATTGAAGTTCCTGAGACTTTAGAATCTTTGTCACCACTTTTAACAACCATACCACTACAACTACTTTCATACCATATTGCTGTAATGTTGGATAAAAATGTGGATCAACCAAGAAATCTTGCAAAATCTGTAACAGTAGAATAGTATACATTTATACAAAATTATATTGAAAAGTTCCATGTTTAATTAAATATGGAACTTTTTATTTTAGAGACCTACTTTTATACATATAACAACAAATACGCATTTTTTTTATTAAAATAATACTATGCGTGCATAATTTTTTATATTTTTATCAATCAACGGTATCTCATAATTTTTGTGTTACCTTGTTATGTAAACTAAAACTATACTTATTTAAATGAAAACAATTTTCTCACTTTTGTTGTTGTTTTTTTGTGGATTTTGCCATTCACAAACAACAATTTCAGGAACCGTAGTTGATGATAACAGTCAACCAATCCCCGGGGCTAACATCATTGTACTAGGGACTTCAACAGGTACAGTCTCAGATTTTGATGGTAATTTCACATTAACCTATAGCCAAAATCCTCCATTTTCTGTTCAAGCCAGTAGTGTGGGGTTTGAAACCGCTACCGAACAAGTAACGTCAAACAATCAAACTATAAGCTTTATTCTTAAAGAAGGAACAGCTTTAGATGAAGTTGTGATTTCAGCGTCCAGAACTCCGGAACGTATATTTGAATCGCCCGTAACTGTAGAACGCCTGGGCCTCAAAGAAATCAAAAACACAGCTTCAGCAGATTTTTATGATGGCTTAGAAAATTTAAAAGGTGTTGATGTTAATACTAATAGCTTAACCTTTAAATCTGTTAACACCAGAGGTTTTGCAACCTTTGCAAATAATCGTTTTATGCAGCTTGTTGATGGCATGGACAACTCAACACCAGCACTAAACTTCCCCATTGGTAATTTAGTTGGTATGACTGAAACAGATGTTTTAAGTGTTGAGCTATTACCAGGAGCATCTTCTGCGCTTTATGGGGCAAATGCTTTTAACGGAATTTTATTTATGCGCAGTAAAAATCCATTTGATTATCAAGGAATTAGCACCTCTATCAAAAAAGGAATTACCTCGCAAGAATCTGCCGGAAAGAATGGGTACACAGACTTAAGTATAAGAGCTGCCTATAAGTTCAGTAACAAGTTTGCTGCTAAAATCAATTTTGGTTATTTAAAAGGGACCGATTGGGCAGCTACCAGTGAAATAGATAAAATTGACCCTAACAGAACAAGAGATGATCTTGATTATGACGGTATTAATGTTTATGGTGATGAAGTTTCAGCAAATCTAAGAACAGAAGCTCCAGCCAGTATAAAAGGAATTATTCCGGATGTTGAGGTGAGTAGAACAGGGTATAACGAAAGAGATTTAACCAATTATAATGCTGAAAGTGTAAAATCAGATTGGGGCTTATATTTCCGTCCGTGGGAAAATGATTTTGAAATCTCTTATGTGGGTAAAATTGGTACGGGATCAACTATTTATCAAGGAACAAACCGCTATAACATTGCTAATTTCTTTCAAGAACAACATAAATTAGAACTAAGAAACGATAACTTTTTTCTAAGAGGTTATGTGGTAGCCGATAAAGCCGGAGATTCATATGATATGGTTTTTACCGGTATAAATATTAACAGGGCCTGGAAAGGTGATAAGCAATGGTTTGGAGAATATATCCAAACCTATGCGGAAGCTACTTTAGGAGGCGCTACGGAAGCCGAAGCCCATGCAGCGGCCAGGGACCAGGCCGAATCCGGGCGTTATTTACCAGGCACTCCGGAATATCAGGCCGCATTCAATAAAAGTATTAATGATCCGGATTTAAGCTCAGGATCTAAATTTCAGGACGCCTCTAAATATTACCATGCTGATGCCAATTACAATTTTAGTCATCTTATTGATTTTGCAGAAATTCAAGTGGGCGGATCTTATAGAAAATACAGATTAAACTCCTTTGGAACGATTTATACAGATTTTGACAGCCCCATTGAATATTCAGAGTTTGGGGTATACACTCAAATTCAAAAAAATATCGAGTTAAATGATGCTTTAGAATTAAAGCTAACAGGCTCTATCAGGTATGATAAATCAGAGTTTTTTGATGGTTTTTATTCTCCAAGATTATCGGCAGGGTTAACCGTAAACAAAAACCATAATTTCAGAGCTTCTGTACAAACAGGTTTTAGAAACCCGACTACTCAAGACCTATTTATTGGTTTAGATGCCGGCAGAGCCATTTTGGTAGGAGCTGCACCTGATAACTTAGACAGATATGTTAGGACTTTTGACATTAGTAATGATGGACAAGCCATAGGGCAGCCCCCAACAGTAACACAAACAGGCCGTGTAGCTTATGAAAATTCTTTTGCAGTAGATAATGACGGGAATGTTACGGGTGTAGGAAATCCTAATTTAGTAAAACCAGAACAGGTAACTTCAGGAGAAATTGGCTATAGAGGTAAGTTTAGCCGTGTTACTATAGATTTTAGTGCCTATTACAACAAATACAAAGATTTTATTTCTCAACAAGTAGTTGCATCTCCATTTTATGGAATTGTAGACCCAAATAATAACGGTGACCTTGATGATACTGACCCGTTAGCTTTAAATGCTCTTGCTAATAATGACTTTCAAGTTTGGAGTGCATACACTAACTCTCCGGCAGATGTTAAATCTTACGGGGCTTCCATAGGGCTTTCAACCAAAGTCTTTGGCAATTTTGACCTTAGCGGAAGCTATACCTATGCAAAACTTGACTTTGATCAGGCCACATATCCAGGTTTTCAAACTAACTTCAATACGCCAGAACATAAATTTAAAGCATCATTTGGCAATACCGATTTATTTAAAAATTTTGGTTTTAATATTGCCTATAGGTTTAGTGATGACTACTTCTGGGAAGCAACATTTGGTAATGGTTTAGTACCGGAATTCCATGTTGTTGATGCGCAAATAAATTTAAGGATTCCTAGTATTAAATCAACATTTAAAGCTGGTGCTACCAATCTATTAGGTGATGAATATTTCACAGCATTTGGCACCGGGCATATAGGATCTATGTACTATCTATCCTTGACGATTAATAACTTATAATATGAAAAAGAACATCATGAATACAAAATATATATTCTTACTATTAATCTTTATAGGTTTTACCGCATGTAATGACCCTGAAGATATTGTACCTCCGGTTGAAACACCTCAGCTACCAGATTTAATAGCCGGAGAAGCAGACTTTTCTAAATATGTATCAATAGGGAGTTCTTTAACAGCGGGGTTTTCTGATGGAGCTTTATTTAAAGCATCTCAAGAAAATTCATTTCCTAGCATATTATCTCAGAAATTATCTATTTTAGAAGAAGGTAATTTTATACAGCCTTTAATGGATGGTGACTCAGGGCTATTAGTTATTGGAAACACTAGAATAGCCCCACCTAGATTGGTTACCCTAGGAGGGCCTCCTTTACCTTTAGAATCAGTCATAGGCACAGTTAAAGATTCAACAGATTTAGCCAAGCCGAGCCCTACAGGGCCATTCAATAATATGGGAATCCCTTTAGCTAAAAGTTTTCATTTACTAGCTCCCGGTTATGGCAATATTGCCAATTTCCCAACTGCTGCCAATCCGTATTTTATTAGAATGACCGGAGCAACTCCTGACGCCAGCGTCATAGAATTAGCTATGGCACAATCTCCATCCTTCTTTTCATTGTGGATTGGAAATAATGATGTGTTAGGTTATGCAACGTCAGGGGGAGACGGAACCAATCCTATTACAGATCAGCCAACTTTTGATTTTGCAATATCTACACTTGTTAGTACATTAACATCAGGTGGTGCCAAAGGCGTTATGGCAAATATCCCTTACGTAACTGATATTGCCCATTTTACCACCGTACCTTATAATCCTGTTCCTTTAAATGCAGCTACGGCGGCAGCGCTTAATACAGCATATGCTCAGTATAATGGTGGCTTACAATTAGCACTAGCAAACGGCTTCATCGATGCTCTGGAAGCTGAATCACGAACCATTAGGTTTGAAGCTTCTGAAACAAACACTATGGTTCTAATTGATGAAGATTTAACTGATTTATCAGGGTTAGGGCTTCCTAATTACAGACAATCAACTGAAGATGATTTATTTGTGTTACCACTATCCTCTTTAATCCCTGACGGTTATGGAACTGCAATTCCTTTGGAAGACAAATGGGTTTTGATACCAAGAGAGCAAGACGATATTAAAAAAGCTATTGATGATTTTAATATCACCATAGAAGCTGCGGCCACTCAAGCAGGATTAGCCTTTGTAGATGCAAATGATTTATTGACGCAATTGACGAGTACCGGTCTCCCGTCAAATAATTTTATCCTGACTTCAAACTTAGTAACCGGTGGGGCCTTTTCACTTGACGGTATTCATTTAACATCCAGAGGGTATGCCTTAATTGCAAACGAATTTATGAAAGCTATTGATGCTGCTTATGGTTCAAACTTTGAAGCTTCAGGTAATTTGGTAGATATTGGAGAATACCCAACTAATTATTTACCATTGTTACCATCACCTGAATAATTTCTAGAAAAAATAGAATAAAAAACACTCTTAATTTAAGGGTGTTTTTTTATTCTAAAAAACCTAGAAAAAACAGCTTTTATTTTAATATAAAAACTATATCTTTGCAGCGCGAAAACAAAAAGTGTTTTCACTCAATTAAGTCGCATAATATTAAACACATAAGTAATGTCTAAAGTTACAGGAAAAGTTGCACAAATAGTAGGACCGGTTATCGATGTAGAATTCGCTGCGGGTTCAGAACTTCCAAAAATTTACGATTCATTAGAAATTAAAAGACCTGACGGTTCTATTTTAGTACTAGAAGTACAGTCTCATATTGGAGAAGACACCGTACGTACTATTGCAATGGATTCTTCTGATGGGTTAAGTAGAGGAACTGAAGTTATTGCTACAGGTGCTCCTATTCAAATGCCAATTGGAGATGATGTTTACGGACGTTTATTTAATGTAATTGGAGACGCTATTGATGGTCTTGGAGATTTGCCTAAAGCCGGAGAGGCCGGGTTACCAATTCACCGTCAAGCTCCTAAATTTGAAGATTTATCAACTTCAACTGAAGTTTTATTTACAGGTATTAAAGTCATTGATCTTATTGAGCCTTATGCTAAAGGTGGTAAAATTGGTTTATTTGGTGGTGCCGGTGTAGGTAAAACAGTATTAATTCAGGAGTTGATCAACAATATTGCAAAAGGTCACGGTGGTTTATCAGTTTTTGCCGGTGTAGGTGAAAGAACCCGCGAAGGAAATGACCTTTTAAGAGAGATGTTAGAATCAGGAATTATCCGTTATGGAGATGATTTCATGCATTCTATGGAAGAAGGAGGATGGGATTTATCAAAAGTAGATAAATCAAAAATGAAAGAATCTAAAGCAACTTTCGTATTCGGACAAATGAATGAGCCTCCTGGAGCACGTGCTCGTGTAGCCTTATCTGGTTTAACTATTGCTGAGTATTTCCGTGATGGTGCTGGTGACGGACAAGGGAAAGACGTTCTTTTCTTCGTAGATAATATCTTCCGTTTTACACAAGCTGGTTCTGAGGTATCTGCATTACTTGGACGTATGCCTTCTGCCGTAGGTTACCAACCAACATTAGCCACAGAGATGGGAGCTATGCAAGAGCGTATTACCTCAACTAAAAAAGGTTCTATTACATCTGTACAGGCCGTTTACGTACCTGCAGATGATTTAACAGATCCTGCGCCTGCTACTACCTTTGCTCACTTAGATGCGACAACAGTATTGTCTCGTAAAATTGCTGAGTTAGGTATTTATCCTGCAGTAGATCCATTAGATTCTACTTCAAGAATTTTAACTGCTGATATTTTAGGTGATGATCACTATAATTGTGCACAACGCGTAAAAGAGTTATTACAACGTTATAAAGAGTTACAGGATATTATCGCTATTCTTGGTATGGAAGAATTATCAGAAGAAGATAAGATGGCTGTAGGTAGAGCAAGACGTGTACAACGTTTCTTATCACAACCATTCCATGTAGCAGAACAGTTTACAGGTATTCCAGGTGTATTAGTTGATATTAAAGAAACTATCAAAGGGTTTAATATGATTATGGATGGTGAATTAGATCACTTACCAGAAGCAGCATTCAACCTTAAAGGTACTATTGAAGAAGCTATTGAAGCTGGAGAAAAAATGTTAGCTGAAGCCTAATAACTGCTTAAAGCCTAAAGCTTAAAGCCTAAAGCAATAAAATTTATGTACTTAGAAATTGTATCACCAGAAGCAACTTTATTTAGTGGAGAAGTGACCAGCGTTGCTGTTCCCGGAGTAAATGGTGAATTTCAAATGTTAAATAATCACGCACCTGTTGTATCTATATTAAAAGAAGGTGTTGTGAAAATTGCTGGAAACATTGAATTGGATGAAGATGTTCAGGATAAATTCACTAAAGGAGACAGTGGTGAAACTTTATTAAAGATAAATTCCGGAACTCTGGAAATGAAAGATAATAAGGTTATTGTTTTAGCCGATTAGTATTTTATTCACTTTATAGAAATCAAAAAAAACGCAAAGCCTTTGGACTTTGCGTTTTTTTTGTGCTTTTATGTCTTATACTTTTTTTATCACATTGGTCACAATACCCCAAATTATAAAATCATTGTCATCAGTAACTTTTATTATAGGGTAATTAGGATTTTCAGGCTTTAACCAAACGCCTTCATCATCTACCCTTAAGCGTTTTACAGTAAATTCACCGTCTAAAAAACATACGGCAATTTTATTATTGGCAGGTTCTAAACTTCTATCTATAACCAATAAGTCATTATCA
Source organism: Alterotamlana spongicola (assembly GCF_035818475.1). NCBI lineage: Bacteria > Pseudomonadati > Bacteroidota > Flavobacteriia > Flavobacteriales > Flavobacteriaceae > Alterotamlana > Alterotamlana spongicola. Next base: position 1,250,952 of record NZ_JAYMGV010000001.1, on the reverse strand, counting down.
TCTAAACCGGCACCAATCATAGATTGTCCGTTAACACGTGCAAAAAAAGTAGCTTCTTTGTTTTTAATAAGTTCTCTATCCAGAGACAAACGTTGCTCTTTAAAATCTTCAGCAGGTGAAGGAAACCCTGCAGAAATACCTGTGTCAAAAAAGGGAGCCCCAAAACTATTGGTAGTTTCCTGTGGTGTGAAAAATGTTAGATTTTGAGATTTATGTAATAGCATTTTTTGTCATTCTTAAGTGAAATGAAGAGTCGCTTCGGTATAAAGTTACTAAAGATTCTTCATTATGTACTGAATAACAGCATCATTTTACAACAATAATATCATTAATATTTGTTGTATACCGTGGGGAAAGGCGCTCCTGACGCATTTTCCAGGTGCGTTTTAAGTCTTGATTCCCCAGTTTTACTTTATAATCAGCATACTTTGTATTTAAATGATCAATGGTGTGCATTAAAGGCTTGTGTTTGGGGTTTTCATTTTCAAACATTTGCAATTGGTAATTATTTGTAGGCACCAACCCCATAACAATAACGCCCGCACGTTTATATTTTATACCCGGTTTAAAAATGTCCATAACGGCACGAACGGCTTCCCGGCTAATAACCAATGTAGAATCTGTAGGATAATGCAAATTAACTACCCGCCTTGCTTTATGCTGTTCTAAGTCCTTTTTGTGCCTGTCACTGCTCAGCATCACATAAATCATATGACAACTTGAGCCTTGTTTTCTAAGTTTTTCTGCGCAACTTGTAGCAAAAGTTGAAATGCGTTCTTTTATATTTTCAATATCTGAATAGGTATATTCAAAGCTTCTTGTAGTGGCAATAGCCTGCTTTGTTTCTACTTCGTCAAGTTTTATTTTAGAGACCCCTTCTAAATCTTTTTTAAGTTTCCATCCTGTAATTGAAAAGTTTTTACGTACCCAATCATCAGAAAGTTGTGTAAAATCATACGCTTTTTTACAGCCTTTTGCTTTTAACCGTTTTTGCAAACCCCGGCCAATACCCCAAACATCTTCAATAGCTATCCATTTTAAAGCTTTAATGCGCTTTTCTTCTGAATCGATTACATATACTCCTTTTAGTTCTTCCGGAAATTTACGGGCTATTTTATTGGCTACTTTACTTAAGGCCTTTGTTGGTGCTATACCTACACAGGTTGGAATTCCTGTCCATTTTAAAATACGTTGCCGTATTTGATTACCGTAATCTGTAAAATCTTTATCCTCAAAGCCTCTAAACTCCAAAAATGCTTCGTCTATACTATACACTTCAACATCTGGCGTAAACTGTTCTAAAATGGTCATAACACGCTGGCTCATATCTCCATATAGCGGGTAATTTGAAGACAATACTTCAATGTTATTGGCTTTACAAAACCCTTCCCATTTAAATATAGGAGCTGCCATGGGTAAACCCATAGCCTTAACCTCATCACTTCGTGATATAATACATCCGTCATTATTACTTAATATAGCAACAGGTTTATTGTGTAAATTTGGATTAAAAACACGTTCGCAAGAGGCATAAAAATTATTACAATCTACTAAAGCATACATGGTATAAAATTACAGTTTTATTTATATTTATTGTATGAAAGCACATGTAATAGTTTCTGAAAAACAACGGCCGTTGTGGCAACGTTTAATTGCTTCAATGTTTTTTACAGCTGCAATAGCCTTTTTAATCTATATATTATATAATGCTAATTGGAATGATGAGAATTCAATCCATATAGGGCATAACATCAAATCTGTAATTTACTTAATTGCTTTTGGTATAGCATTTTCCTTTCATCAAAGTGTTTATATTGATCTGAAAAATTCAAAATTCAGATCAACTATTGAAATTGGTCCTATCAAGTTAGGGCAATGGAAAACAATATCTAACTATGAATATGTATCCATTTTTCATCAACCCTTAAGCGATGGTGAAAAAATATTTGAAGTTAATTTATGGTATGACAGAAATAAACATTGGGAACTCTACGAAAAATACGACTATAAAGAAGCGTTTTTAATGGGGTTTGAAATTTCAGATCTTTTACAAATTGATATTCTTGATGCTACTGAACCTAATAATTACAGATGGGTAGATAAAAAAGCATCTAAAGAAACCGGAGCATTGGTTTATTTAAATTAAAATAACTTCCCTTTTTTAACAATAGCATGGCCGTTACGCTTATACGTTACTTTTGTACCATTAACACAAAAATGATACACGCCATTTGTCTTTTTTTCTGAAGCAGACAGCAACAAAACGTCTGCCGCATCACAGTTATGGTCTTTAGCCACTTTCTTTTTAATATGCGCAATGGTTGCCCGCCCTTTTTTAAGCTGTGACTGAATCTTTTTATCCAACTTAGGCTCAACAAAATTTTGCGGAAGATCACAAACACTATTTTTTGGTTGTTTAGTAAAGTCTACTTCAGTACTGTCTATCAGGGGTTTCATATCTACGTACTCCCAGGTATAATCAGATTTTAATAACACCCGCCTTCCATCTTCTGTCTTTAGGAGGTAATTATTTTGAGCTAAACCGGCACAGGAGATCAAAAATACTAAGAGCAACATATATATTTTCATAACAAATAACATAGCATTAGGAACTTTAAAAATACAATTTTTAAGGGAAAGCCTTTTTTATCATACATAAGGCTTAAAATTAACCAAAAAAAATATCGGGGAAATCCCCGATATTTAATGGTTTACATACTTAGTTAGTTATATTGCACTCAGTAGATAAGCCTATAAAACAGTTCTACTTTCCTGCTAAGCTCTTAGTTTTTAATACCAAAATTGGTCTTGTTTTCAAAAGAGTTTGTTTTGAATTCCTCAATCAACTCAAAATCAACATGCCTGTTTATAGCATGTTCTTCATCTATACAATCCACGCCGTTAACACAATGGTTTAAAATGTTATTTTCTCCATGGCCAACTGTTCTTATCCTTGATATATTTATGCCTTTACTCAACAGGAAAAGCTTTATTGTTTCTGCCCTTTTCTTTGATAAATTTATATTATAATCATCCGTACCACGGCTATCGGCATAACCATGACAGATTACTTTTATATCCGGATTTGCTTTTAAATAGTCCACCAAACCATTGAGTTTAACAATTTCGTTATTTACCGCATGATATTCATTAGTTCTAAAATGAATCGTTTCAATATCAATATGGTCTCTTCTTTCTTTATCCTTCTTATCTAATTTAGGAGCTGTTTTTACAGGTTCTACAGGATTGCTTTGTGTTGTTGGCAATTTACCGATATCTTCTTTAGGCGCTTTATTTTGATTTAATGCCAATGCGCCTTCTTCTTTGTTATTATCTGGATCCTTTTTAAACTCTTTGATCTCCAAATCCTCAAAGAAATACATATCATCACTCCCTTTACCGCCTTCTCTGGATGACGAAAAATAGCCCTGACTAGCATCATCTCCAACAAAAAACATAGCAAAATCATCTTGTTTACTATTAATAGCATTTTCAAAATGAGTTGCCGGCTGTGGTTTTCCATCTTCAATCTGGACATAATATAAATCCAGTTTTCCCAGGCCATTGGTATAGCCATCTGATGCAAATACTAAAATATTATGATGTATTAAAGGAAACATTTCCTTATCACGGGTATTTACATGAGGCCCAAGATTTTTGGGTATCCCATAACTTGCTCCTTTATTTATGATGTCTACATAGTATATATCTGTTTGCCCTATGGAGCCGGGCATATTGCTAATGAAATACAGCTTATCTTCTGTCTCATTCAAAGCAGGATGGCCAACCTGATAATCATCATTGTTAAAACTCATAGAAACCACATCTGTCCAATCGCCGCTTTCAGTAACAGTGGCCCTGTACAATTGTAATAAGGACTTCCCTTCTGCATTAGGCTTTAACCATTCTCCATCATAATTATTTCTTGTAAAATACACCGTTTTTCCATCCTTTGTATAGCAGGCATTAGATTCATGGTACTTTGCCTTTATATCTTTAGAAATTACAGATATCTCTGAAATGTCTTTTCCCTCCCCTATGGTTCCTTTAAAAACTCTTAATAAGGGCTCATTATTTTTATTCCAGTTTCCCCTTCTTTCTGATTTTATCTTTCGGGAAGAAGAAAAAGTGACAGAGTTATCATTGCTGTTTACAAAACCTCCAAATTCTGAATACTTACTATTACTCTGTAAATGTTTAATGTTTACTGCACTTTGATTACTAATACTGTTTATATTGTGAACAGTATTAGTAAGTGTTTTGTCATTAGTCTGACCAAAAAGCGAGGTCATTACTAATAAATATAATAGAACCAGTGTTTTCCTCATGCTAAATTATAAGTTTTTCAGGTTAAAAAAATCTTGGACTTGGGCTGCTTGTGGAATTAAATCCAGCTTTAAGTATAGCCTCATAAGTTCCTGAACTAAAGTTTCTATAACCGTTTAATGAATATTCATATGCAAATCCAACTCTAAAAATTTTAGCTAAATTGAATGCCGCAATAAAACTAATTGATTCCGGGTTTTCAAAATTGTCTCGTCTGTGTGACAACCCAAATTCAAATTGATTATTAACCAACATGTTTAAAGAAATATCTATTGAAGAATTTGATTCTTCTCCAAATTGATATTGCACAGACGGTTTCAGTTTCATTTCTCTAGACACTCTTAAAACCAATCCTGCCGTACCGTAATAATGAATAACATCTGCTGCCGTAGTAGAGGCAATACCATCACTGGTATCCAAATGCTCTGTGTTCAATATATTAGGGGCAGCCAATCCAAGATAAAAATTATCAGTATAATAAAATAATCCCAGTCCAAAGTTTGGTGAAACTTTAGAAATTACATCACCAAAGAGCGGGTCTTGATTATCATCTGAAAAAATCAATGAATTAACATCTAACTGAGAAATCCCTCCTTTAATTCCAAAAGCTAATTTGCCTTTATCAGAGATATTAAACTTATAGCCTAAATTAACATTTAGGGTGCTTTCTTTTACAGCGCCAAGTTCATCATAGACTACCGTAATACCTCCTCCTAATCTTTGTGTAAGCGGTGTACTAAAATCAAATGACAGCGTTGTGGGAGCCCCTTCTATACCTACCCATTGTGTTCTTGCTATTAATGTTGCTTCAGGGTTTTCAACAGCTGCCACATTTGCTGCATTAATAATTGTTGGCGCATACATATATTGTGTATATAAAGGGTTTTGCTGTGCTGTTAAAACATGCATTCCTAAACACATCCAACAAAATAATGCTAATCTTAAGCTTATATTTTTTTTCATCAACTTATTTCTTTTATGGGTTTTATTGATTGATAATCTATCTTATAATTATGGTTTTCTATAACTTTATTATTTCAATAAATAGATCCATCCTGTCTTAGGTTCTTTTTGATCCTTATTGAACTTTATAATGTAGAAGTAATTAGCCGACGGTACCACCTTTTTACCTTTTTCATTGCCTATTCTTCCATTCCACCAATCTGGTTTAGTGCTGCCATCACCATCATCTTTATAAGAATACATCAGGTTACCTCTCCTATCAAAAATCTCCATTTCAAAATCAGGATAATCAATTAGATATGGTATCTCTAGGGTATCATGCATACCATCTCCATTTGGAGAAAAGGCATTTGAGATGACCTTTTCTTTATTTTCATCACAGTCATCTATATCTCTATATTCTGGTATTTGATCTAAATCACAGTCATCATCCAATAAATTATTATTACCATTGGTATCTTCATTTAATGTTAAGAACCCATCGCCATCATCATCATCATCCATATAATCGTACAGGTCATCGCCACCGTCAAATGTGGCGTCTGTATTCAATGCTGTTGAGGCACTTACTGCATCAACTATAAATACACCATCACAAGAGGTTTCCCCTGCTTCAACACGAACAATTTCGCAGGCATCAAATAAGCTATCGCCATCATTATCAAAATCCAAATGATCTGGTATACCGTCCCGGTCTGTATCCACTATAGTATTTACATCTATTGGTGATAAAACATCCGTATCAATTAGCCCCTGTGCTTCGGCAGTATCAGTTATACCGTTATTATCACTGTCAGAGTCTCTATAGTCTTCTAAAACATCTTGTGCTAATTTTATTTCTAATTCTTCATCTGTATTGACTGGTACATCTTCTCTTCCAACTTCATAGGCATCAGGAATCCCGTCATTATCACTATCTGTATCCAAATAGTCCGGAGTTCCATCATTATCGGTATCCATTGGATTATTAGAATCTCCATATATTTCATAATTATCCGGTATGCCATCACCGTCATTATCATCATCATTATAGTCCGGTGTTCCATCTCCATCCGTATCTCTCGGATTATTAGGGTCACTTCCTATTTCATCTACATCTAATATGCCGTTATTATCGTTATCCGTATCTATAAAATCATAGATACCGTCTCTATCTGTATCTCTTGGATTAATCACAGGTGCTCCTTCAATAATATCCAGCACCCCATTATTGTCTGAGTCAATATCACATTGGTTGATCAATCCGTCATTATCAGTATCGGCATCAGCACAAACCCCTGATGTGTTCAGGTTACAATACCCGGCATCTTCAAAGTTTCTGATATTGTCATTATCTATATCTCCAAAGAGATCCTGGTTATAATTTTCAATAACATCAACAATACCGTCATTATCGTCATCCTGATCTGTCATATTTAATATCCCGTCACCATCACAGTCATAATCTAATGTCAATGTAGCTTCATCTGATATTCGGGTTATATTACATTCCGGTATAGCCATTTTTAATCGGTATTTATTACCATTAAACGCATATGGCGCTGCCACAATATTTAAGCTTACCGTATTTGTATTAACATAAGTCCCGTCATTACTCAGGTCTGCCCAACCTGTACCGGAACCGTCATTAACCTGCCATTGATACCCTGAAAGTGCTGCACTTGACACAATAGCATTAATAGTTACATTGGTTCCTACTTCTGCTGTTGTGTCTTCCGGATCACCATCTATAAACGGTACAGGCTGAACGGTCAGCTCTGCTTCTCTGGACACAAGTGTATTACAACCTTCGGTAGATATAGAAACACGATACTTATTACCATTATCACTTATAGTTGTTCCGGGTTTTGCATAAGTGGACCCAAATGCTACAAATCTCCATGTAGCACCTCCATCAGTACTTTCTTCCCATCTATAAGTTATCAATCCGTTGTCTGCTATCCCTTCTGCAGAGAATACAGCCGGTAAACCTTCACAGGTATCTACAGAATCGGGCTCCGCAACAAAAGCCATCGGGCCGTCTACATTAAGTAAAGCCTGTGATGATATAAGTTCACATTGGGCTGTACTTAGTTTTACTCTAACAATCAAACCATTATCTGCAGTTACTGCAGCTCTGGTATATGTAGTGCCGGTTTCTCCCGCTATATCTGTAAATGTAATTCCGTCTGTACTTTGCTGCCATTGATAAGCCAGAATTCCTGCTCCTCCGGTAATGGCATTTATTTCAAAGATTGCCGGTTCGCCATCGCAGGCAACTACTCTTCTAAGATTTTCAATTATTGCTATAGGCCCTTCAACCGTTAAAGTAATTTCATTGGATATTACTGCAGAGCAAATACTACCTTCACTAATAACTACACGATATTTATCCCCATTTTGGGCACTATTAATACCATTTAATAAAAGGATACTACTGTTCCCAATAATACTCCAGCTGGCACCATTATCTGTACTGTTCTCCCATCTGTAATTCAAGTTACCGGATGCTGTAGTAGCTTCTACATCAAGCGTTGCCGATCCTCCTGCACATACTGCAATATCTACAGGTTGCCTGGTTATTGCTATGGGGCCCTCTACGGTTAAGATAGCGACAGACTCTTTAGCACTACACAGGCCGGCATTAGTGGTCACTTCTACTTTATATGCTACACCGTTATCAGCTGAGGTTACCGGCACTTCAATTGTATTGGAACTTGCAGAGCCCACTGCTCCCGATGCCGTATCTGTATCGGTAAGTAAAGTTCCGTTTTTATACCATGCATACGCTGCTGTGCTTGCTCCTGTAGTTGCGGTTACAGTAAACGTATGGGTAACTGTACCGGAACCGTCATCACATAATGACGCACTATCTATAGGGTCTGTAATGATTATCGGACCATCTACCGTTAGCAGAGCTGTTTGTACGTTTGGCGCACATTCGGTTCCTGTGCTAATCGTTACACGTATACGCTTATTATGATCAGATGATAACACATTTGATTTTATATAAGAGGGGGTATTACTAACAGCTATAAAACTATTGGAACCGACAGCTGTTTCTTCTTCCCACAAATAGGACAGGTTTCCTGCCCCTGTAGTTGCAGTAGTAGAGAATATGGCCGTGTCTCCGGAACAAGCACTTTGGTCTGTAAGCGGGTCTGTGATCTGCAGGAAGCCTTCTACATTTAATCTTGCCTCTGAGATTGCCGGCTCTAAACATTCTCCTGTTGTAATCAGCACACGATATTGTGTATTATTGTTGGCCGAAGTAATATTAGCCAGATTTACAGTAGCCTGGTCTACCATACCATCGGTGGTCTCTCCTGCAATTACATCTGTCCACATATTGGTTGTCAGGTCAAAACGCTGCCACTGGTAAGCCGGAGTTGCCGAACCGGTATTGGCATTTACTGTAAATGACGCTGTTACACTACCGGAATTATCATCACAAACTGTCAGGTCCTCTATATCTTCTATAATATTTATTGGGCCTTCTACGGTAAGGGTAGCATGATTTCCTGCTACGTTTCCTTGAGTTCCGTCTGTATAGTTTCCAGGGAAATAAATGGGTTCACACCCGTCTCCTGAACTAATCTTTACACGGTATAAATTTCCATTTTGATTATCGGTAAGTCCGGACAACACATAGGTATGTCCAACAGCAACAGAGATCCATGTTCCATCATTAGCACCGTCTGAAGCCAAATCAACCTCCCATTCATAAGATAGATCTCCTGAACCTGTTAATACCTCTGCCTGTACAGAAAATATGGCGATGCCCCCTGCACATACTGCAATGTCTTGAGGTTCATTTCCTGCAGCAACTTCTATAGGGCCTTCAACAAAGAGTACCCCATTGGTAACAACTTCACTACCGGAACAGGAAGCTCCTGCAGAAATACGCACTCTGTAGCCTAAGGCATTAAACGTAGAGATATCTGCTTTGGCTACAGGCAATAAATTAAGTTCATTGGTATCTAAAGTACCTAATCCGTTATTGTCTCCTCCTAATGTTTCTGATATGGTAACCGGTATAAAAGCATCAGAACCCGGGCTACTTTCTTTCTCCCATATATAGGTTGCACTACCCGCAGCAATAGAAGCGTCTACTGCAAACCTGGCACCGATGCCTACACAAACCGTTTGATTGGTTAAAGAATCGTCAATGGCAACCCCGCCTCCTACAGACAGCGTAGACTCATTGGTTTCAACGGCGTGTACGCCATCACAAACAGGTGTTGTGGCTACCGCTTTGTACTTGTTTCCGGAATCAGAGGTTTCAATTCCGGAAAGCGTTATTGTTGATGAGGTTTCCCCTCCTATAACCTGATAGCCACTTCCTTTATCTACAAACCATTGAATATTTATTCCGCCCGATCCTCCATTACTGAATCCGGCAGTTAAGTTAACCGAACCACCCTCACAGGTTGATGGTGCAGCTGTGGGTTGTGATGTCACGGTAACAGGCCCCTGTACAAAGATTTGTCCTGTAGATATTACAGCCTCGGTACATTCGGTTGTGGTTATTTCTACAATATAAATATCTCCATCATCTGCATCTGTAATACCCGTAAGGCTTAAACTATTGGTTGTAGACAATGACGTTGTTTTTGTGGGGTCATCTGTTAAGTTGTACCAATTGTATTGTAAGGTTCCTGATGGTATTGATGCTGCAACAGTAAAAGAAGCTGAAGCCGCGGCCGTACCATTATAGCATACGGTTTGGTCTACAAGGTCGGTATCTATTTCAATAGGCCCTTCAATATTTAAGGTGGCCGCACCGGAGGTTACACTACATTCTGCTGTTTCTGCAACATAACGGTATTGCGATCCATTTTGCGAGTCTATAACATTACTTAATACTAAAACTCTTCCTGTTCCAACTATGTCCGGAAAAGTGGTTCCTCCGTCTGTTGAACGGAACCAGGTATATGATAATGATCCTACAGGGGTAGTGGCATCAGCAGTAAATTGTATTGTTGAGCCTGCACAGGTATCTATGTCTGTTGGGGCATTGGTCGTTATAGGGCCTTCAATAGTAATTAACGCTGTTGAAGTTACCGGCGATGTACACGTATCTGTAGTGATCTGTACCTGATATTGTGCAGCACTCCCATTAGCTGTTACCACTGCTGATGTTAAGTTTATGGTAGCCTGATCTAAATTACCATCTGTGGTATCTGCGCCATTGGTTATTTCTGTAAACCCCGGATCTCCACTCTTTCTTACAAACCATTTATATCTTAAAGTAGATCCGGAAACTCCAGAATCTGCATCTACTGTAAAAGATGCCTGACCACCATCACAAACCGATATACTTTCAAGCGGTGTGTTTATAAATATTGGGCCATCTACTGTTAGTGTTGCCGAAGCAGAATAAATAGCTCCGTTAGTCACTGCAGTATCTGTACAACTACCTGTTGTTATCAGGGCTCTGAACATATTACCATGCTTACTTGAAGACACGTTGCTTAAAAGTAAGGTAGCCCCGGAGCCTATTTCAGTCCATGTTGTACCGCCGTCACTGGTTTCTTCCCAGATATAAGACACCGAACCTACTGTAGCAGAAGCGTTGACAGCAAAAGTAGCCAATCCGCCGTCACATACCACTTGGTCTAATGGTTGTGTGTTCACTGTTATGGGGCCTTCTACGTTTAATGTTCCTGTAGAGGTAGCTGCACCCACACATACAGGTGAGCCTCCCGAAATATTTCTTGTAGTAACACTAACCCGGTATTTGAAACCGTGACTAGCCGTGGTTATATTGGTAATGGTTATGTTATCCTGGTCTATTCCTCCTCCGGAAACATCACCGGCAGCAATGGCTTCAAAACCACTGCCTTTATCAACTTCCCAGTTATATACCAACTCGGTTTCCGGTACAGCGGCCCCCTTACTGGCTGTTATAGAAAAAGAAGCGTCTACACCACTACAGGTAGTCACAATGCCTGCCTGCTCATCTATTTGTATGGGACCGTCTACTTTTATATTTACCACATTACTTCTGGCATAATTATCACCATCGGCATCCAGTATGGTACCATTACAGTATTCTGTAGAGATTAAAGCGCGATACTCTTTTGTGTTTAATGCTGTAGTTGCTGTTACCAACAGGCGGTCTCCGGAGCCTATTACAATCCAATTATCATCTGTTCCCTGGCCCGGATTTACGGTATCATCATCTCTTTGTTGCCAAATATAACTAAGTGTTCCAAAAGATGCTGTTGCTTCAGCTTCCAACTGCAGTATATCTCCTCCACAGGCCACCTGGTCATCTGTTGGTTGCGTGGTTATGGTTATAGGGCCTGCAATATTAATTACGGTTGTGGATATTATCTCGTTGGTACAGCCTGACAGTTTAGCCCTTACACGGTACTGTGCCGGAGCACTTGCGCCGGCCGCCGTATTTTGGGCCAGCACATACTCCCCATCCAAGACTATCACAGAGGTAGCCAGAGCCATATCTGTATTGGTAGAAGTCACCGTACCACCATCAGTTCCTGTTGAGACAGGAATAACCGTCCAGCCACTACCTGTATTTGTTTCCCATACAAACTCAACCGGGCCAAAGGCCGTGCTAAGCGCATGATTCGGGTCTCCGGCTCCATTTAAGACTATAGAGGAAGCGTCTCCATTGTTTCTTACTACTGCTGTAAGTGTGGCATCTACATTATCACAAACCGCAGTTTCTCCCAAGCCTGTTGAAAAACTAAGATCACCCTCTACAAACACCTTTATAGGTAAACGGTTGGTATATTCACAGGCCCCACTGTTATCATTACTTACAGCGTAATAAAAGCTATTGTTGGTCAGTAAAGACGTGCTGGATATGGGTAACTCTCCTATATTTCCCGACACATAATCATTGGCATACCATACAATATTCCCATTTGGTGGCCCCGTATAGTTAACCAAATTTAGCTCTGTTAAATCGTTTACAGTGGGTTCATCTCCTGCACAAAATGTCACACTCCTTATATTAGTATCTGCATAAGTTGGTACTGGTGTAGGTGAACTTACTTCTGCAACAATCTCAACAGGTACAGCACTAAAACAAGGATCTATCAAAGGATCTGGCGAGTACACTACAAAATAACTGGTGGTTGTCGAAGTTAAGACATCCGTTTTTGCCAATTCCGGGTTACCTACCCCCGGAGGTGTTACAGCAGGATTGATGGCATACCACTTAATGTTATTGAGCAGATTCTCTCCGGGGTTTACGCTTAGTGGTAATTCCACACCAATATCATCTTCCAGGTCCTGTATTGTTGGAGGACTACCTCCACTAAAATCTAAACTACAGTAAACCATATTTGTTTCTAAAAAGAGAGGTCCGCTAGTAGCTGTAAAATTAAACACACCAACAGACCTGATAGGATCACACCCTGTATACCCGGCTTCTAAATAATATTCAAAAACACCACTCTCTTCTTGAGCCACATATGTTCTGCTTCTGGCACCGCTAATAGCTATTCCATTTTTATACCATTGGTAATAGTCATAACTTTCGGGCCCTTCCAGGGTAGAAGGGAAGCAATCAGAGCTTTTGGTAATTTCAAAAGTAGGTGCAAAACCAGAGTAATACCCGCCATGTCCTGCTCCACCTGAGTACCCATAAGCTGACATATATAAGTCTGAAGTACTGGTAACCTCTAAATAGCCATTAGCTCCACCTGTATACAGAGCTTGAGCCGAAGCAATATCCACAAATGTTAATTTATATGTTACAAAATCCTGAGGAAAGCCTAAAATATAATTACCATTAGGATTATTAGTATCATAATTTAAAACCGTCCCTGCAGCCAGCAAACTTTCTAAAGATTGCCCCCCAATAGTTATAGAGGCACTTGCTCTTGTGAGAATACTAACTCCAGGATCCATTGATATACCTGGCCCAATGTCTGGAGCAGGCACATAAGCAACACGTGGTGCCGAACAAATAAGCGGGGGCACATAAAAAAACCCTTGGGTTGAACCAGCTCTAGATCCTGCCATTGACTGGTAGGCATAACAGGGCGTTGAGGTACGTACATACATATTGAAATTATCGGTATATTCGGTACGTTGCCCCCCGACTAACCCTCCACTAGGCGGAGCTATCCCGGTTGGCGGATAGAAACCCGTAGCATCCGGAATCAGACCATCCAATCCGGCTCCGGCACCACCTGCATAATAATCATTGGTATAATCGCCGTCAAGCATAACCCATTCTCCGGCAGCAAGTGTTATAATCGGTGTTTCATTTCCGTTTATATATACTGAGGTGTTATTATAATGCGCAACAATCATAGGAACTTCCGAATAGTTAGATCCATTTATCCTATTAAACACATATTCCTTCCCTAAATTTTCTACCGGTACTATTTGGTCAAAACCACAATCAATCCCACTATCATGGCTATTGTAAGACCCTACTCTAACAGTTCCTATATATACATCCCTATGAGCACTAGGCGCCCCGATAATAGATGCCAATACTGCTCCTACTGTTACTGCAATAGGCTTATCTGATTCTACAAGAGCTCCCATTATAAGATGCATACGCGATATATTAATTGCTGAACTTGCATTTAGCCCAACATAATAAGATTCCCCCCTATTTAGGCTGGGAGATGTTTCTACGATTCCGTTAGGATAAGTAATCGTTATTACAGTATTATCTTCAGAAGCTATCATTGACATCATAGGCTCTATATTAGTATTTGGAGTCTGCTGAAACATCGGCATACCTGCTCCTCTAAAGGTAGTTCCCAGAGCTGTCGATCCTTTTGATACGATATGCCCCAGCTGATTAGGCACAGACGTCCTTGTACTTAAGCTAATTGGAATATCAGACTCTGCAATTAATCCTTTAGAAGTCTTACCAATATGGCTTGCAGTTACTCGTAAGCCACTTGTAACGTTTACACTAGCTCCTCCTTCTGCTGGAACTGTTATAGGGCCAAATGCCACAGCGCCCGTAGAATCATAAAAGTTTACCGTAGCCGGAACATCAGCAGAATTTGCCATATATACAACTATAGACAAAGCTGAACTATGGTCTTTCATAGCAGGTATATAATGCCTTGTATCTTGTGACATGGCATTATAACTCCCTGCAAACATTAAAAGCGTTATTATAAACCTTACAAGAGGCTTTTGTTTTTTGTCATTAAAAACCAGACATTCATACATCTTGTTAACAAACCGTTTTAATAGTGTGACTTCCATAACCTGAATTTTTATATTCTTTTTTATCATAATAATTACTGCAAATCCGTATTCTTTAAACTATAAACACACTGTCTTTAAACACAGCATTAGTTTACCGTTCAAAATTATAGCTAAGCACACCCTTTATATTTACCATATGGTAACTAATGTCGAAATGTCAAAAAACTCGATAAAATGAACCTTCATCTTTAATTTTCGTCCAATTCTTTAGCGTTTTATATTAAGATTGTAAGTTTTATCTGTAGTCTAAAAAAAGGGAGGGGGTAAAAGACAGGCTTTTATAAAGAATAAACACTTCTTCCGGATTATAAATAGCTTTAAAAATGATTAAGCTCCAAATAACTTAGCCTATTTATACCCCGGGTAGCCTATATAAGATTGGCTTTTAATAGTTGTTTAAAACTTAAAATATACTTTTGTAATTTAACCCTAAACTGTACCTTGCAGTAGATTTTTTGGAAAAAGGCATTGCTTTTTCTCCTAACCTGGTACTATACCAACAGTTCTATATGTGTTTTTAGATGAAAAAACTCCCCGCAAAGCTTCAGCAAAAAATAGATCATCGCAAAGCCAATAATGCCTTGCGGGAGCTTCATACCAAAAAGGTACCGGTAGATTTTTCGTCCAATGATTACTTAGGGTTTTCTAAAAGCAAAAGCATTTTTAATGAGAGTCACCGGTTTTTAACCGGGCATGATATATTCCTTAACGGCGCTACCGGGTCCAGATTGCTTTCCGGGAACCATAACCTTTTTACTATTATTGAGGCCATGCTTTCCGGTTTTCATAACAGTGATGCTGCACTACTATTCAATTCCGGGTATGATGCCAATATTGGTTTCTTTTCAAGTGTGCCACAGCGTGGCGATCTTATTTTATATGATGAATACAGTCATGCCTCTATACGGGATGGGATATCTATGTGCCATGCAAAAGCCTATAAGTTTAAGCATAATGACCTAAGTGCATTAGAACGTTTAATGAGACGTTATTCTAAATCAGATACAGCATCTTATGACCATATATATATAGTTACAGAATCTGTATTTTCTATGGACGGCGATTCCCCGGATTTGGCAGCGCTCTCCAGCCTGTGCAAAACCTATAATGCTTTTCTTGTTGTTGATGAAGCCCATGCTATAGGTGTTTTTGGGGAGCGCGGTGAGGGCCTTATTCAAAGTTTAGGATTAGAACCCTCTGTTTTTGCCCGTATTGTAACCTACGGAAAAGCTTTGGGCTGCCATGGGGCTGCTATATTGTGCAGCGAAGCTTTAAAACAATACCTTATTAATTTTTCGCGCAGTTTTATTTATACAACAGCTTTACCCCCTCATAGTTTAGCCACCATACAAGCTTCATACAATGCCTTAATACACACGGTAAACAGAAAAACACTTCAGGACAATATCCAGCTGTTTAAAACCAGGGTCTCCTCAACTAAGCTTAAACCTATATTTATTGAAAGTTTTTCAGCCATTCACTGCTGTATCATACCGGGTAACAGCAGAGTCAAATCTATTGCCAAACACTTACAGGAGTCAGGTTTTGATGTCAAACCCATATTATCTCCCACCGTACCTAAAGGGCAGGAGCGTTTACGTTTTTGCCTGCATGCTTACAATACTGAAAAAGAAATTATGGAAGTTTTGCAGTTGTTGACTACCTTTGTTTGATAAATTTAAACAGATGAATGATCATTTTGCTGTTTTAGCTGTTTTTGAATATTCTACCGAAGCTCAAATTATAAAATCAAAGTTAGATTCAGAACACATTAAAACCATGCTGGCCGATGAAAAAACCATTGATACCGATCCCTTAATTAGTCAGGCTATTGGCGGTGTAAAGTTATTGGTACACAAGCATGACCTAGAAAGGGCCGTTGATATATACAATGCGGTAAGACGCTACAGAAAAGATAAAAACGGGAATGACATTCATTGTCCTAAATGCCGTTCTACTCAAATATTAATGGCTCCGCCAGATCAGAAAAATATTTTATATATGTTGTTTCCTTTTTTTGAAAAGTCAAAGCACCAGTGTAACCATTGCCAAACCATTTTTAAATGAGCACCTATTTTATAACGGGAATCTCTACTGATGTGGGTAAAACAGTAGCCGCTGCTATTGTAACTGAAGCCCTGGAAGCCGATTATTGGAAACCTGTACAGGCCGGAGAATTAGATAACTGTGATACCAAAAAAGTAAAGCGCCTGGTCTCTAATTCCAGATCTGAATTTCATCCAAACGCTTATGCTCTAAAAACACCTATGAGCCCTCACGGTGCCGCAGCTATTGACGGTATTACCATAGATATGGCTGCTATTAAAGCACCTCAAACAAACAACCATTTGGTTATTGAAGGTGCCGGAGGCCTGCTAGTGCCTTTAAATAACAAAGACACCGTTTTTGACCTGATCAAACCGGACTATAAGGTTATTGTAGTATCCAGGCACTACCTGGGGAGTATTAACCATACCCTTTTAACGGTTAATACCCTTAAACATGCCGGGTTTGATGTTAGCATTATTTTTAGCGGAGAGGCGCATGAATCTACCGAAACCATCATTAATGAAATGACTAGGGTTCCTGTGATTGGAAGAATTAACGAAGAACCTTATTTTGATCAGAATGTAATCCGGGAATATGCCGAATTGTTTAAAGACAGATTATGACACTTAAAGACCGTGATAAAAAACACCTCTGGCACCCGCTTACGCAGCATAAAACGCACCCGGATGCCTTAGCCATTACCAAAGCAAAAGGCTGTGTACTCACTGATGAGGACGGCAACACCTATATTGACGCCATAGCATCCTGGTACACCTGTATGTACGGGCATTGTCATGAGTATATTACAAGTCAGGTATCGAAACAGATGCAGGAACTGGACCAGGTGGTTTTTAGCGGGTTTACACATGAACCGGCCATAAAACTATCTGAAGCCCTTATAAAAATACTTCCGGAAAACCAGAATAAACTATTTTTTAGTGATAATGGTTCAACAGCCGTTGAAATAGGTATTAAAATGGCCTTGCAATACCATTTTAATCGCGGAGAAAAACGCAACGTGCTTATAGCTTTTGAAGACGGATTTCATGGGGATACCTTTGGAGCCATGAGTGTTTCAGGACTTTCTGTATATAACGGGCCTTTTGAGGATTTCTTTCTGGATGTAAAACGCATTCCCGTTCCTAATGGTAAAAACCTCCAGGATATTTTATCTCAGCTTCAAGATATTATAAAACACAATCAAGTTGCAGGCTTTGTTTATGAACCTTTAGTGCAGGGCGCTGCTTCAATGCGCATGCATGATGCAAAAGGCCTGGATTCTATTTTAAAACTTTGTAAAGCGCATCACATCATAACCGTTGCCGATGAAGTTATGACAGGTTTTGGAAAAACCGGAAAGTATTTTGCATCCCTACATATGGAAACCAAACCGGATATCATGTGTTTAAGCAAGGCTTTAACCGGCGGTTTGCTCCCCATGGCACTAACCACCTGTAGTCAAGCTATTTATGATGCGTTTTACAGTAAAGATATGAGTAAAGGCCTGTTTCACGGGCATACGTACTCTGCAAACCCCCTGGCCTGTACAGCTGCTCTAGCCAGTATAGAATTGCTGCAAACAGAAGCCATTCAAAATAACATCAAATCCATTATAGCCTATCATAAAGATTTTGGGAATACCATTAAAAATCACCCAAAGGTTAAATCCATACGGCAAACCGGAGTTATTTTTGCACTTGATCTAAACCTTGACATGCAACGGTACGGAAATCTGCGAGACAAGCTCTTTAGCTTTTTTATGGATAACGGGGTGTTTTTACGCCCGCTGGGAAATACCATTTATATTCAGGCGCCCTATATTATTACTAAAAAACAACTCGATAAGGTCTATCAGGTTATAGAAAGCGCTTTAAAAATAGTTTAATTCTTACTTTTTTTGAAAAAAATATCCTACTATAATATTTTTTTCATAACTTTAAATTTCTCTAAAAGAACAATTTACAGGTTTTCTGTTTGATAGCGTTCAATTTTTATTTAAAAGAATAATAATAGTAACCAACCAAAATCATGAAAACAAGTAACTTTTTTAAAGTTGCTATTGTTCTTGTTGTCTTATCTTTTAATAACTCCTGTCAAAAAGATAGTTTCACAGAGCCCAATGCAACAGTCCGGGAATTCTCTTATAATATTCCGGGTAAGATCAAATTTAGATTCAGCCAACAATCTGGTAATAGTAACGCAATCCGCCCGTATACTAACACCCTGTCACTATTCAATTTAGATGACAATACCCTCTCATTTGAATATGCTATATTTTCATTTGATAACGACAATAAAATTTATGCCAACCTTGGTTTTGTTAAACAGGAAAGTGTTACTGACCTGAAAGCAAATGACAGTATTACCAGCATCACCTTACAAGCCAACAACATTGTTTTTTCAGATACTAATTTGCTGGTTTCTATTCTGGCCCTAAACAACAAAGACAATAATCATGGGCTTAATGGTATTTATACAGGCGAATTAAACATCTTAAAACCTGTTGCTGATAGTGACCCTGAATTTATAAGAAGCTTAAGTTGTACAGGGTTTATTGATTATCAGGGAAAATTCAATTTTTTTATACAAGACCGTGAAGAAATTGATATCAGTCGTATTAATGGCAATTTTAACTCAGACAACTTAATATCCGGAAACATTAAAAAAAGTGATGATTCTGTATTCTCCCAGTTAAAAAATGTGTCTTCCATACAAACCCAATTGTCTGACAAAGCATTAACCGGCCAGTTCATGTTTACTGAAAACAATGAAGAGCGCCTGCTTGATTGTAAACTAACCCGACAACACTAAAGCCATGAAATTAAAAATCACTATAGTAATTATACTTATAAATGCATTTATTATTAATGCTCAAAAACAAATACAGCCCTATAATTTTTCTGTAACTGAAGATGGAAAAACAAATATGATTGTTATCCATGCTACTGCAGAAGCCGTAAACAGTATCACATTTACTTTAAAAAATGCTAAAAACGAAATTTTAAAAGATGAAGATGGTAAAGATATTGAGTTTAAAGTATTTCCCTTTACCGAAGTCTCATTCAGGAATCATTTAACAGATAATATCTCTAAAATTAACGAGCCTGATTCTACCAATTTAGAGTACAGTATTTTAAAGTCAAATATTGAGCCATTGGTAACACCTAAAGACAGTACTAAAACCAAAGAAGAATCAAAAAAGGACCCCGCAGTTGATAAAGGCGACACAGAGTCTCAAGACCAGGAAAAAATAGCTCAGGAAAAAGAACTTAAAAAGTTAAGGGATGAAAATAACAAATTAAAAAGCCGGAAAGAAGCGGTATATATTATACGAAACATCTACCAGTTCTTTAATGCTTTGGTAATTACAGCTTTTCAATATGATACCGAACCTGTAGCAGGTGTATTACATTATAAATTTGATACAATTATAATAAATAAAAAAACCATCCAGGGGTTGAACACCGATCTGTATTTTAAAAATAAAGCCAAATTTATAAGACGTTACATTACTAAATCTGAAATAAAATCTTTGGATGAATGGAAAACAGACAAAGAATTCAAATGTCAAAATGTAGCAGAAAAGGAAGCACTGGCCAAGTGTCTTAGTGACTTTAAAACGAAGTATAACTTAATAAAAGTTGATGAAAAGAACTATATGGATCTAACCGATTACAGGGACAAAGAAACCGATTCATTTTTAACACATTTAAGAACTTTTGGAAATGGAAGAATTATTAAAGAATATTATGAGTTTAATCAAAACTCAATCAGAGGACGTAAGTCCAGAGCAAGATCTAAATTTAAACGACATGCTATTCAAAAGCTAAAAGAACAGTACAACAACTACGAACTAATAAAGATAAATAAAATCGTAATAGCTGATTATAACGAGTCCCAGGGAAAACGAGGAGACCGTGAAACTAAATTAAAAACATCAAAGTTACTAGTTAAAACTGTTCAAGATTCTCTAAAAACATTAAAACCCTCACTAGATTTATTACAAAAAAAGAGCAAGCAAGACAGCATTGTTAATTTAACCAAAATAAAGCGGGAAATAGATTCTTTAGACCTTATAGTTAAAGCGCGTTATAATGAATGGCAGGACAAAATTAAAGATCATACCAATGTCAAATCCGAAGACGTAAGAAGCTTGTTAACAGATTATTATAATGAAGACAAAGCTTTAAAAGCAATGAAAGAGTTAAAGGATGATAAACAAAGACAATTCATTGAAGACCACTCAAATGACGCAGAAATTAAAAAGTTAAAAGCCCGGATTGCAAATAACAACGCTATTCTAAAAAAAGAAAAAGACAGCATAGCAAGCTATAGTAAATCCATTGATAGCATTGAAACCCATCTAAAAAACCTTATTGCTGATAATAAAACATTGATTCAACAATTCCCACTCTGGAAGCTTAAAGCAACCGAAATTGAACTGGATATTAATGATGGGTTTATAGAACACATGAAGGTGGTTGGTAAAATAGTTGAGCCCCATTATAACAAAGACATTGATTCTTCAATCAGGCTGTTTTTTGAAGATGAGCGGGTTAAAAATGTTTTAAACGGGATATTTGATAAAACCCTGAAATTTGAAAATGATTTCCCTTTTGGATTCAGTTCTAAAAGTGATTTTGCAGATCTGTATACCTATTATTTATTTCAGTCTGAGGGTCAGGAAAAAACATTTTCTTTACCGATTACAAATGTGATTACATACATTCAGCGTCACCGAAATGACCGTTTGGATTTTAGCCCTAAAGATCAGGAAATCCGTTTACCTTTAAACGACCCCAATAAAAAAAGGGCTATTGAACTTAAAAAAGAAATATCTTCTAAAATACTAAGTGTAAATACTTATACAGATTTTAATGGTTTTCAACAAGATGCTGAAAACGGCTTGCTTCAAATGGAGGTCAATAAAAAAATACCTATCTGGACCAAAAGAATGAATTTAGGCTTTGGCAGAAGCTCAAACTTTGGATTTGCTAATTATGCAAACTTTAACCTGTCCTGGCAAAAAATTGGACAAGATGATAGAGAATTGGTCTTATTCAAATCCAACCGATTTGAAAACAATGTGGAAGTTGTTGACTTTTACACCACCTATCTTGAAATGGTAAAGCATGAAAATGTTTCGGTGGGAGTAGACCTGAACATTGCTTCTTTTGATTTTCCATTGGTAAAAACCAGATTAGAACTTAATGCCGGAGCACATTATGGTAGAATCAAAGTGGTTGATGAAAGGGCAACTACTTCAAACCAGGAACCGCCACCGCCAACAAGAACCATTGAAAAAATCACAAATATGATCCGGTTATATCCTGATATCATGCTATGGATAAGACCGGAGGAACGGTTTGGTGGTTATATAAGATTCAGGCCTTTTAGAACCATAGTACCAAACAATGAAGAGTTTTTTGCTGTAAGCTCCGGACAGGATTTTGTTGACCATAGAAAGCTAAGCAAAAGCTGGCTTCATCGGTATGAACTGTCAACCTTTTTTACGCCTTCAAAAAATAGCGATAATAAATTTTTCTTCAGATACCGTTATACCAATGACTCCACATGGGAAACCAATGGATACAGTGAAGTCCAGATTGGACTTCTGGCGTATTTGAAATTTTGAGGAGGTCTTAATTTTATTAATTATACTGTTGTTTAAATTTAAGAAAATGTATTTTTGCATGCAAAATAAAGCTCTTGCAACAACATATTTCAATTACTGCAATCTCCTCCATTTCTCCACTGGGAAAAACACCAGGAGAAGCCTGGGAAAGTTATCAAAACAACCAGCATTGCTTAACCACAAAAGAGGTTTTAGAAACACCTGTTTTTGTTGCTGAAATACCAGAAGAAGCCCAACAGGAGATTGGAAGATTAAGACAGTCTGACAGTAAATATAAATCGCTGGATCATTCCGTTTTATATGCCATATATGCCTCCAGACAAGCCATAAAACAGGCCAACTGGAAGCCTTCTGATAACTTTGGAATAAACATAGGCTCATCAAGGGGAGCTACCGGGCTCTTTGAAACGTACTACGATTCGTTTTTAAAAAATAATAAAGCAGAAACCTTAAGCTCTCCTACCACGACTTTGGGGAATATTTCATCGTGGGTGTCCCATGACTTACAAACCCAAGGTCCGGAAATCAGCCATTCTATAACCTGCTCTACGGCACTTCATGCCATGCTTAATGGTATAGCCTGGATAAATTCCGGGATGTGCAATAAATTTTTAGTGGGAGGTAGTGAAGCTCCGCTTACCCCATTTACCATTGCACAAATGCAGGCCCTAAAGATCTATGCCAAGGCTGATGATACCTATCCGTTTCCCTGTAGGGCATTAGACTTTAACAAGTCCAAAAACACCATGATTTTAGGTGAAGGTGCCGCTATGGTTTGCTTAGAACGCGGTATTAAAGAAAATGCACTGGCTACAATAAAAGGCTATGGCTATGCCACCGAAATTTTAAAACACAACATATCTATATCCAGTGATGCCAAATGTTTCCAAAAATCTATGAAAATGGCTTTGGGAGAACTAAATCCCAATGAGGTAGATGCTATAGTGATGCACGCTCCCGGTACTGTAAAAGGTGACCTTTCAGAATTTAAAGCCATAGAAAAAATATTTTGTAACAAAACACCAGCTTTAACTACCAATAAGTGGAAGATAGGTCACACCTTTGGAGCATCCGGAGCTCTTAATATTGAACTTGCTGTTCTCATGTTACAGCATCAAAAGTTCATTGATGTACCTTATATAGATAACGCTACTCCTCCTAAAAAGTTTAAAAATATTCTGGTTAATGCCGTAGGCTTTGGCGGAAATGCGGTTTCTATTTTACTTTCAAAATAATATTGTAAGGGTATTTAAATAGTCTTACATTTAAATCATTAATTTTTTAATTCGTTAAGACTATGGAGTGGTATTCAGGTTTAGAACTCTTTCCAAAGGTATTTTGGAGCATCGCCCTTTTAGGATCGTTGATATTTGCCATTGTTATCATTACAACATTTGTTGGTGGTGATGCAGGCGACATGGATACAGATACCGAAATTGATGCAGACACCGGTATTGGATTTCAATTTATCACCTTTAAAAACCTAGTGGGTTTCTTTACCCTTTTTGGCTGGAGTGGTATAGCCTGTATTGATGCCGGATTTTCTAAGCCCACAACCATAATTGTGGCTTTAATTTGCGGATTAATCATGATGTCAATCATGGCTGCTATGTTTTATTATATGCACAAATTAAATGATAGTGGAACATTAAATTATAAAAATGCTATTGGCGGTGTAGGAGAGGTTTACCTAACTATAGGAGCTAACAGGTCTTCCATTGGAAAAGCCCATATAAGAATTCAGGGTGCTCTAAGAGAACTTGAAGCTCTAACAGACTCTGAAACCAAACTAGAATCAGGAACAGTAGTTACCGTAAAAGAAGTTACCAAAAACGGTATCTTAATTGTAGAACAACTAAACAAATAATATATGCTATTAACAATTTCACTTCAAGCCTTTAATATAGGCTTTCCTATGGCTGTAATTGCAGCAATTCTTTTCATTTTTCTATTTTTCATTATTCTTATTAGACGCTACAAACGCTGTCCTTCTGATCGAATACTGGTAGTTTATGGTAAAGTAGGTGGCGGTCAATCTGCCAAATGTATTCATGGTGGAGCAGCTTTTATTTTTCCTGTTATTCAAGATTATGAATTTCTTGATTTAACTCCTATATCAATAGAAGTAAATCTGGTAAATGCTCTTTCTAAACAAAACATTAGAGTTAATGTACCGTCGCGTTTTACCATAGGTGTTTCAACAGAACCGGGTGTTATGCAAAATGCTGCTGAACGTTTATTAGGTTTGGCTATGAGTGATATACAGGAACTGGCCAAAGAAATTATTTTTGGACAATTGCGTTTAGTTGTAGCCTCAATGGACATTGAAGAAATTAACTCAGATCGGGATAAATTTTTATCAAATATTTCAAAAAGTGTAGAATCTGAGCTTAAAAAAGTGGGGCTAAAACTTATCAATGTAAACATTACAGATATTGTTGACGAGTCAGGTTATATTGAAGCTTTAGGTAAAGAAGCCGCAGCCCATGCTATAAATGCAGCACGTAAATCGGTTGCAGAAAAAACCAGAGATGGCTCTATTGGAGAGGCCAATGCCGTACAGGATGAAAGAACTCAGGTAGCTGAATTGAATGCTAAAGCCAAAATTGGTGAGGCAAACGCCATGCAAAATGAAAGAACCCAGGTTGCCGCTGCAAACGCCCAGGCTAAAATTGGTGAAGCTAATGCCAGTCAAACAGAGCGCGTTCAAACAGCAAGCGCCGTTGCTCAGGCTAAAATTGGTGAAGCTGAGGCGTTAAAAGAGGAACGGATCAAAACTTCTGAAGCTAATGCCCGAGCTATTGATGGCGAAAATATTGCAAAAATTTCTATCGCTGAATCTGATGCGCAGCGTAGAGAACGGGAAGCCGAAGCTGAAAAGCGTGCCATAGCAGCAGAAAAAGTACAAGCAGCAAAAGCCTTAGAAGAAGCCTATGCCGCTGAAAAAGAAGCTGAAGTAGCAAGGGCCGAAAGAGAGCGCTCTTCTCAGTTAGCTGATATTATTGTCCCAGCTGAAATCGATAAACGAAAGGTAGAGATTGATGCAGAGGCTGAAGCTGAAAATATTAGAAGAATTGCCAAGGGACAAGCAGATGCAATCTTATTAAAAGCCCAGGCTGAAGCTGAAGGTTTATATGAAGTATTGACCAAACAAGCAGCAGGTTTAGACCAGATTGTTAAAGCTGCCGGAAACGACTCCAAGGATGCTGTGCTATTGCTCATTGCAGACAAGCTTCCGGAACTTGTTAAAACCCAGGCAGAGGCCATTAAAAACATTAAGATTGATAAAGTTACCGTTTGGGAAAACGGTGGTTCTAAAAATGGTAAATCTTCAACCGCTAATTTCTTATCAGGTATGTATAAATCTGTACCACCATTACAGGACATGTTTAACATGGCCGGCATGCAATTGCCCGAATATTTGAGTGGTAAAGAAGTAGAAGACGCTGAAACGGTTGAAATAAAGCCAAAGAAGATACCTCCTAAAAAAGATGTTGATAATTCTACTGATATAGTAGAAGATTAAATTTATAAAAAGCACCACTTAAAGTGGTGCTTTTTTATTTTAATTATTCTTTAAAACAGACATAGTCTAAATAATTAGTAACTGCTTTTCTGTGTAAATATTTAAAGTAATAGAACGGAATCTTCTTATTTGGGTGCTTTAGAAATACGCTTATTCTATTCATATTTAAGCGTTAATGGTTTTTATATAACAGGATATAGCCATCTTGAAGTTAAATTACCTCAAACAAAGTACCTTTCAGTATTATACCGGTAGTGATACTTAATAATTAA
Organism: Alterotamlana spongicola; assembly: GCF_035818475.1. NCBI lineage: Bacteria > Pseudomonadati > Bacteroidota > Flavobacteriia > Flavobacteriales > Flavobacteriaceae > Alterotamlana > Alterotamlana spongicola. The sequence continues at coordinate 1,224,986 of NZ_JAYMGV010000001.1, read as the reverse complement.
AAAATAAATGTTTGTGTTATTTAATTAGTATTTTTGGCGTTGATTAACTATCCTAATTATGAGCGAGACTAGACACAACTGGACTAAAGAAGAAATTTTAGAGATATATAACAAACCTTTTATGGAGTTGCTTTACCAGGCGGCTACTGTACACAGGTTACACCATGACCCTAATACGGTTCAGGTCTCAACATTATTATCTATAAAAACCGGGGGATGTTCTGAAGATTGTGGTTATTGCCCGCAAGCAGCGCGTTATCATACTGATATTGAAGGCAACGATTTAATGTCTGTTCAACAGGTTAAAGCTCAGGCCTTACGTGCCAAATCAACCGGTAGCTCTCGTGTTTGTATGGGTGCGGCATGGCGAAATGTTAAGGACGGTGAAGAGTTTGACCAGGTCTTAGAAATGGTTCGTACCATTAACAAGCTGGATATGGAAGTTTGTTGTACACTTGGTATGGTTACCGAAAACCAGGCCAAGCGTTTAGCCGAAGCCGGATTATATGCCTATAACCATAACTTGGATTCTTCAGAGGAATACTATAAAGAGGTTATTTCTACCCGTGGTTATCAAGACCGTTTAGATACTATAGATAATGTTCGTAAAACCAATGTTACCGTTTGTAGTGGTGGTATTATTGGTATGGGAGAAAGTGAAGAGGACAGAGCGGGTATGCTTGTAGCACTTTCTACTTTAAATCCGCAACCGGAATCAACACCAATTAATGCTTTAGTAGCTGTTGAAGGCACCCCCTTAGAAGATCAAAAACCTGTTTCTATTTGGGATATGGTACGTATGGTAGCAACTACAAGAATTGTAATGCCGGAAACTCAGGTGCGCTTAAGTGCCGGTAGAACACAGATGACCAGAGAAGGACAAGCCATGTGCTTCTTTGCAGGGGCTAACTCTATTTTTGCGGGAGATAAGCTATTAACTACTCCAAACCCTGATGTGAATGAAGATATGGAAATGTTTGCTCTTTTGGGGATGAAGCCTCAAAAGCCATTTACCAAAAAAGTGCAGCCACAAACGATTGAATCTGAAGATTCTCAATATAAATCTTTGGGAGAAAAACCTAAATGGACACGCCCGGACCATACTATTGAACGTAATGAAGCCGCTAAAGCAAAGTCCAAAGTTTTAAAATAAAAGAGCTCTTTTATTACAAAGTAATTACATTTTAATAGTTCTATTTTATTGAGTTAAGGACTAAAACAATAGCCTTGTTTGATGTTATCTTGTAGTTTAAAAAGATAGCGCCCTTACACACACGTAAGCCCCTCTCCTGTTCTCCAAATACATCCAGGATAAAGGCAGGTGAACCCTAAAAATAAATTTACAATTTAATACTGATTTATTAACTTTACCCTATCAAACAAACAAAACCTTGTCTTTAAATTTACAAACCGTTCCGCGGGTAAAAACCATTACCAAAGCGGATTTTTTAAAACTCTATTTTAAGCCACAAAAGCCTGTGGTTATTGAGAATTTTATTGAAGATTGGCCCGCCTATACTAAGTGGAATTTAGACTATATGAAACGTGTTGGTGGTGATTTAACAGTTCCGCTTTATGATGACAGGCCGGTAGATTACAGAGATGGTTTTAATGAGCCACATGCCAGGATGAAACTTAGTGAATATATTGATTTACTAAAACGTGAACCTACTAAGTTTCGTATTTTTTTGTGGAATGCCCTTAAAGAAATACCCGAATTACAAAAGGATTTTACATTTCCTGATTTTGGATTACGCCTTATGAAAGGCATACCTATGCTATTTTTTGGTGGACGTGATTCATACACCTTCATGCATTATGATATTGATCTGGCCAATATTTTTCACTTTCATTTTGAAGGTAAGAAAGAATGTATTTTGTTTGACCAAACACAAAATGATTTCCTTTATAAAATTCCACATTCCTTAATCACCAGAGAAGATATTGACTTTAATAACCCTGATTTTGAAAAGTGGCCTATGCTAAAAAAAGCTAAAGGCTTTAAAACGCAACTCAATCATGGCGAAGTCTTATACATCCCTGAAGGGTATTGGCATTATATGCGTTATGTGACACCTGGTTTTTCAATGAGTTTGAGAGCTATTGCCAGACATCCTAAAAACTTTGGCAAAGCCGTTTACAACGTTCTTGTAATGCGTAATTATGATAATTTAATGCGCAGAATTAAAGGCCAGCAATGGATTGATTGGAAAAATGAGCAAGCTGTAATAAGAACCCATAAACAGCTTTAAATTTAAGTTTGTTTTTAATAAACTTATAATATCTTTGCCGACTTAAATTAAAGACATAGACCATGAAAAAATTAATTTTATTAGCTACTCTATTAAGTATTTCTCTAGTAAATTCTCAGGCATATATTGGTGCAAATGACAACAAGTTTCAAGTAGGTGCAAATGTTCAAAGCAATGCAACGGGTATTAATGCCAGTTATGATTTTGGCCTTGGAGAGAACATCTCATTAGGCGTGTCTTCAACTTACGCTTTAAGTGTTGAAGATGCTATAAATGCTAAATTCAAACACCGTTTTGATGTAAAAGGACGTTTTAATGCCAACCTTGGCAATGTTTTAAACATTGATGAAAACTTTGATATTTACCCGGGATTAAATTTTAGTCTTAAAAATTTTGGAGGCCATTTAGGTATGCGTTATTTTTTTACCAGCGGTTTTGGCCTTTATACAGAGCTTAACACCCCGTTAGCTAAATATGACACCGGTACTTTAACTCCGGCTGAAAAATTACACAATCAGTTTACTATTAGCTTTGGTGCTGCTTTTAGTTTATAAGACCTTATTATCATTTTTAAAAAAGCAATCTGTTTATTCAGATTGCTTTTTTTATGAGCTTTCACTTCCTGCAATTAAGATAAACCTCAATTATTTAATTAGCTCATTAGCTTTTTCATACACTAAATAAGACTCCCAGCCACGATACAGGAAATAATCAACAAATTTCTTACGCTTCTTAAAAACGTTATGTTCTTTTATAGATTTTACTTTTTTTTCAGCTAAACCTGTAAAAACCTCAATATAGTCCTCCTCCTCTATCTCTGCCAGTGCCTGATTGATATTAATTTCAGATATACCTCGTTTCTTTAGCTCTATAGTTAAACGGCAGCGCCCCCAATGTTTTATTTTAAACCTACCGCTTACAAATGCTTTGGCAAAACGTGCTTCATTAAGAAAGTTATGCTCCAAAAGATGAACTATAACCACATCTATGGCTTCAGGTATCATATACATGGATTCTAACTTTGCCCTAACCTCCTGGTGGCAACGTTCCTGATACGCACAATAATGCTCCAGTTTTTTGGTAGCTTCTTGTAACGTATATGTTTTTTTTAATTGCTGCATGTTTTCAAAAATAACAAGGATAAACAAACAAAACACATAAAAAGTTATAAAAGCCAAATCTTAGTTTTTTACAAAACACAAGGTAAAAGCTATACTGCAAGGAAGGAAATTTGGAACATAATATCAAAATCACAATTATCGAATATTTAAGCATTTCACCGTTACTTACCATATGGTAAATTTTAAAAACACCTTAAGCTATAATTTTGTAGGGTAAATCAATAGCCTGACTAAAACGAATGTTCTGTTAACGAGGCTACGGTAATTACGTGTTAAAAAAGGAATATACTATTCCATACTTATAAAAAGCCAAATCCTCAGATTTTTAAAACTTAATAGCTATGAAAAAAATTGTTGTATTATCAGCCTGGCTTTTAATATGTAGTTTAAGTTTTGGACAAACTACCCTGGAAGAAGGCGACCTTGTTATAACCGGGGTGAATGCTCGTCCGCCTAATGAATTTTCTTTTCTTTTACTAACCGATGTGCTTAGTGGTACTGAAATTGGTTTTACCGACAAAAGCTGGCATGTAGAAGGTGGGGTTATATTAAGTGGTTCAGGCCAGCCCACTCCTGAAGGGATTGTAACCTGGACGGCAGCATCTGATCTGTCATGTGGTACAGAAATAGTTATTACAGACACCGGATCAAATACATATTCGGCCTCTACAGGCAGTGCTGTAGAAACTGAGAATGGCTTTCTTTTCAGATACGTACCCGGAGATCAACTCATTGCCTATCAGGGCAGTCTATTTGTTAATCCAACATTTCTATACGCAGTACATTTTGCAAATGCCAACGGGTGGACAGATGCCGTAGATGGCACCAATGGAGACGATAGCGCAGTACCTCCCGGTTTAACAGAAGGTATTACCGCTATTGACTTAGGTAATTTTGACAATCATGAATATTTGTGTACCGAAACCTCTAATCTGGAGCTTATTTTAGAAACCGCAGCCAACGTTAATGCCACCAACTGGTATCAAACAAATTCAAATACTGTTGCTGACAGGCCTGTTTTTGGAACCTGTACATATACTTGCTCAGCTGTCGGTACATGTGCCTCAACCGTCACGTACAATGGTAGCTGGATTGGTACTCCCAATCTAAGCACAGCTGTTATAATTTCTTCTGATTACAGTACAAGCCTTGGTAATTTCAATGCCTGTAGTTTGACCATTGACCCCGGGGTTACACTAACTGTTGAAAATGGTACTTATCTTGCCATACAAAATGAGGTTACTGTAGATGGTACTTTAATCGTTGAAACTCAGGGTAATTTTGTTCAAAACAGATCAGGGGGAACATTTACTGTAAATCCCGGAGGGTTGGCCAAGGTCAATAAAGAAACTCCTCCTAAGGCAGAATGGTATTATTATACCTATTGGAGCTCACCTGTAGCTGGGGAAACTATTGGAAATGTATTTCCTAACATAGGCAGACGGTTTTGGTTTAATGCTAATAACTTTATTGATAACGATGGAGATAATATTGATGATGATGGCAATGACTGGCAGAGAGCTTTTTTTAGTACCTCTATTACTCCCGGAGTAGGTTATGCCGTAACAACCGGTCAACTCTATGTTCCTAATGCTGCAGACTATGCTACTTTTGAAGGGGCGTTTAATACTGGTAATGTACCTGTAAATATTACCTTTAATGCTGCCAATACCGGAAATCGCTTGAACCTTATTGGAAACCCCTATCCCTCTGCAATTGACTTTGCAGCCTTTCATTATGCTAATGCTTCAATTATAGATGGTGTTGCGTACTTTTGGTCTCAAGCCTCACCTCCGGATAAAGCAAACCCCGGAAATCAAAGATATAATTTCAATATTAATGATTATGCCACTTTTACTGTTGGTACCGGTGGCACTGCAGGAGGAGTTCCCACTGCCATCCCTAATGGATTTGTACCTTCTGGTCAGGGCTTTTTTGTTAAGGCCTTGTCGGCCGGTACGGCTACTTTCACCAATGCTATGCGAACACCTGATAACTCTAGTAACAATCAGTTTTTTAAAAGTGCAAACTCAAAACAATCAAGTACCCAAAACTCTTTAGAAAACAGGCTTTGGGTAAATTTAACCTCTGATAACGGTATCTTTAATCAAATACTGGTTGGTTATGTTAATAATGCCACAGATAATTATGACGGCCATGCTTTTGATGCTCCTAAATTAATTTCTCCCGGGTTTACTTCAATTTTATATTCATCCATAGAAAATCAAGATGCAAAATATGCAATTCAGGGTAAGCATATTAATAGTATTAATAAAAATGAAACTATTAAGCTAGGTTACATAACTAACGTTAATACGCCAACCATTTACAAATTTTCAATCGCTCAGACCAAAGGCAATTTTTTAGCTAAAAACCCCATATACCTAAAAGATAACACATTAAATAGAATACATGATCTATCGTCCTCAGATTATACATTTACCTCTGATGCCGGTGAGTTTAACGAACGCTTTGAAATTGTTTTTCAGGCCAATACCTTAACTGTGAATGAAACAGACGCCAATAATACTGATGTTGTAAACATTAAAGCCTTAGATGATGATCACATACAAATCTCAACCTCTGATCACTTAAAAATTAAAACTGTTAGAATATTTGATCTTTCAGGAAGGCAATTATACAAATTAAGCGGTATCCGCAGTTCTGAAACTTATAAATTACCTCATTTACATGGTATATATATTGTCAAAATTACATTATCAAATGGTGATCGGGTAACCCAAAAAGTCATTAAAAAATAGTTTCAATATTAATTTAGAGTGGAGTAAATACTATGTATTCCTTATATAAGAAATTTTATAAGCTATATTTTAAAGCCAGGATGAAATTTCTGCCGGCAGCAGCTATTCCAGACGAATAGGTTTTGTAACGTTGGTCCGTAATATTTTCAATGCTAGCTGTCACCAAAGTTGAGGCTGTTACCTGATATTGGGTTCTAAAATTAAGGGTGTACCAGGATGGACTATAAGGGTTTCCATTGGCATCTAACGCATAAATATAGTCTTTTTGAATTTCTGATGGAGCTAATTGATTGTATGACAACTCACCATTATACCTGGCAAACAGGTCTAATTTTAACGCTTTATCAGTCCAGGTTAAATGCGTATTTCCAAAATTTGGTGCTACATGCCTTACCGGGACTTCTATATTCCCTTCAGATTCAGTTCCTCCAGTAATATTGTACTGAGCACTTAAATCAAGCTGATTGGTCAGAGCTAGTTTTAATCCTATTTCAAATCCGTAAATCCAGGCTTTTGAAGCGTTCTGTATAGCCTGGACATTACTTAATTCACCATCATAAATAATTTCTGTTTCCCCATTTAAACTATAATCCCTACGTACCAATGCATTGTCTAAATACGTGTAGTACGTATTCATATCCAATATAAGCTTATTATCAAAATCTAATTTTAATCCAAGCTCTCCACCATAGGCATATTCCGGTTTTAAATGTTCATTTGGAACCACTACAGAGCCGGGTTCTGAATCAAATACTTTCCCTATATCATCAATATTAGGGGCTCTAAAAGCTGATGACGCATTTAACTTCCACTGCAAAATCTTGTTTGGAGACCAGCTTATGCCAGCTATTCCCGTTAACGCACTAGACCTGTTTTCTGACCTGTCAAAAGGCAGGTTTAAAAATGCATTATTTTCAATAAAATCAGCCCTGGAAATAATATGATTAAACCTTAATCCTGATTGAAAAACAAACTTAGCATTAGGCTTATATTTTACACTGGAATAAACTGCTGCAGATTGCCAGGTGGCTCCATCCGGGTACCGAGAAACCGTTTTAGTAGTTGTATTATTTGAAATATCCTCTTCTTGTCCAAGAGACATCACTTTATTATAAACATATTCTGCTCCGTAAAACACCTTTGTTTTAGGGCTAAGTGTTTTTTCTAAATCTATATTAAAAGAATACGCATCAACAGCTTCTTCTCTTACATTTCGTATTGAAGATTGGTAATCTCTATCGCTTCTGCTTTCCTGAAAATTTTGATAGGCTATAGTGGCTTTAATTTTATCATACAAATTTGATCCGCTGCTTAGTTTTGTTACCTGTAGATTGGTCATAAACCACTGCTGTGGCCCATAATTCCATTCAGCAGAACGCAGTTCATCGTTTCTATAGCGGAGCAACCTGTCATATCTTGGAATATTGGATGTAGCGGTATAAAATAATCCCAGGTCAAAACTTAAATTCTCATAGGGCTCAAAACGCACTTTTTGCATCACATTAACTTGATTATAACCAGAAAACCTTTGTGTTAGCGGATCACTATTTTTAACAATTTTATCAAGACCTCCAACAGTTTCAATATATTCAAATCTCAAATAATCTTCGGGCCCATGCCTTCCCATTTTTAAATCATTAAAATTGGTATAACTAACACTTGTTGCCAAACCCCATTTTTTATATCCTAAATTGAAATCAAAATGCCCCGTTCCTTCTTCACTGACAGACGCATACCTCCCTAAAACATTAGCACTAAAATTCAAGGAATCTGTATAGGATAACAATGGCTTTTGAGTATAAAAGCTCATCACCCCACCAATAGCATCACTTCCGTAAATTACAGAACCAGATCCCAGGGTCACTTCTGTACTCTGAATAGAAAACGGATCAATTGAAATGACATTTTGCAGATTGCCCCCTCTAAAAATAGCATTATTCATTCTTACACCATCAACGGTGATTAACAACCTGTTAGTTGCAAAGCCCCTAATCATAGGACTACCTCCCCCCAATTGACTTTTTTGAACATAAACCTGTCCTGAGTTTTCCAATACATCTGCACTGGTTTGTGGTACATTAAACTCAATATTTCTGGAATCTATACTAATTATTTTTTGAGGAATATCTTTTTTACTCTGTTGAAATTTTGAAGCCGATATAACAATCTCCCGAAGCCCCTGGGTATTTGATTCTAAATATATTTTATTAGAAGTTCCCAATTGTTGTTTGGTAAGCTGTTTTAAAACATGTGATAAATGTTTAAAATAAATGGTTTCTGTTTCCAAAAACTCACTTAGTTCTGCTTCTCCTCTAAAATTAGTAACGGTGCTTTTAGATTTATCTAAATTATAAATAGCTACTCCAAATATAGGTTCCTTAGTTATTTTGTTTAAAACTTTTACATTTTGAGCCTGAAAAGATATTGTAACAAGTAGAAAGAGTAAAAGAGCAGAAAACGGTTTCATGTTTTAACTAAAAACTTGATTAAAAACTTGTAGTGATTTAGGCGTTTTAAAACTCCCCAAATGTAGTTCAAAATAAAGCAAAATCATACTTAAAAAAGATTGTCTTTGTTTTGCATTGATCTTAATATTTGGTAATGCATCAAATGTTGTGCCTAAAAGCTGTTTTAGAAGTACTATATTTTCTCCTGCTATACTATATTTATTTACCGTTTTCAACTTAAACCTCCCCTCTATAAGATCAAAATAAGGGTAATCAATATGTGTTACGTCTGGATAAAACCCTAAATATTTGGTCAGTTTTAGCAAAAACAGCAAGTGAAAATTAGAATATTCAGATTGAGAGTCCAGCCATAACAATGTATTTTCCAAATAACTATACAGGTTTTCATTTTGTTCTTCTTCCTGCAACGTACTGTTCAGTACTTCTGATAAAAACATAACTATTGCACTTTTTAATACATGGGTATGTAAACTAACGTACATACAACTGAGCTTAGCCTCTTTTATATGCTGTAAGGATCTGTTATTCTTAAAATTCATGATTATTTGCAATTGAGATAACAATTGAAAGTGCGCCACTTTTAATTGTCCTTTTTTGCTTTTTAACACCCCTCTTAATAAAAAGCTAACCACGCCTTTTTGTTGTGTATAGCATTTAACGATTAAATCATGATCCTTAAATTTTAACTTTGACAATACAATAGCCTGAGTAGAAATAATCATTACCTAACAACCATTAGTTTTATGACTTTGGTTTCAAAAGTATCTAAATCTGATAGCATAACAAGATACACCCCTGATGCTACTGTATTATTAGCCAGATTCCTCCCATTCCAATAAGCGGTACCGCCGTCAATTTCAAGATTATAACCGTTGTGACGTTGGTTAACTCTTGATTGTGCCTCGGCAACTAAATTACCTTCAATATCGGTAATTTTAATATTTACATGCTCTGAAATGTCTTTGATCTTAATCTTTTTTTCAAGCATATTAAACCCGGGCCTTACCGGATTTGGATACGCAAAAGCCTTTTCTAAATTTTCAATAGGACTGGAACTTCCTGAACGAAATGAAACCAAACCTTTTTCTGTGGCAATATAGACTATTCCTTTTGTCCCATCAATTGAGACATCTCTTATCCCATCTGATGGTAATGGTGAATTATCCTTTGTAAAGTGAAATATGGTTTTTTGACCGTCAGGGGAAAAATAAAACAGCCCGGAATCTGAAGTTCCTATCCATTTATTATTAGAACCATCTACTTCAATATCCGTTATATTTTGTTGAAATAACAACTCTTTAGCAATTCCATCTTCTTCTATAATAATTTCTTCAACTCTTATATTATCATCTGTGAAAAAATTTGAAGTATTATATAAAACTCTAAGCCCTTTGAAAGTGCCTATCCATAATTGATTTCGGTTATCAATTGCTAATGCGGTTGCAAAATCGGTTGGCATGTTTTGGTCTTCCTCTTCTATTTTTTTTATAAGTGTATTGCCTCTGTTTTCATTAAACCCAATAAGGCCATTTCTGTAACCAGCCACCCATTTGGTTCCGTCATCACCAATGACCAAGTCCTTAAACCCCAGTTCATCAGAAAAGCCATCCGGAATAATATCAGTAAAACTATAAGACTCCCATTGATTATTATTAGGGTTATAAGATTTTAACGGTCTGTCAATTCTGCTGGTAATGGTCCAAAGTAATCCATTGTTATCAAAAGCCGAAGCACCAACCCTGATATCTATATAATCCGGATTATCTGGTAAAACCAAAGATTCTAAGCCGCTATTGGTTTCATTATATAAAATAGTTGGAATGTCTTCATTAACTTCTAATAATCCATTAAAAAAAGAACTTAAAAACACCTGAGTATTATTAAAGGGGCTTACGGCAATTGAATTTAAACATTTAGCCTCTAAAACTTCACTATAAGGGTTATTGATCCACTCATCATCCTTTAAATGGCTTATCCCTCTGCTATTTAAAGGATAAGGGTTAAAAAACAGGTTATATTCACCAAATGTTACCCACAATCCATTTGGTTCTGCCTGAATAGAAAATGGGATATTCAGCAGAGGGCCATCCGGATGAATCTCTTCAAAAACAATAGGATTATTAAGAGGCGTTTTCAGCACACCAAAGTCTTTAGTCCCAATATAAATATTGTCCTGATCTACTGTTGCTACACGATATGAAGTCTCAAAAAGGGGATCGATCCCCACCTGAGAAATCACATTAAAATCTACATCATAAACAAAAACTTCATCTTGTGTTGTAACAATCAAATTTTGATTAACTGATCTTAAATCTAATGGCGTGTTTGTATAGGTTAATATTTCATTGGTTACATCATTTACCACACTATAAATTTTCCTGTTAGTATTTGTAGCGTATAATTTATCCAATTGAGCTTCTATACTCATCCAATTGCCAGAACCAATAGTTTGCCAATTTCTGGAATCTATTAAATTAGGGTCTAAAACATCTGCCTTTTTTATACCGTTACCCGCAAAACACGAGGCATAAATAAAACCTTCAAAAATGGTAGTTTGGGTTACTGGTATTTGAGACCCTCCACTACCAATAAAATAAGTATCTCCAAACTCTAACCTATCCAAATCAAAAACAGAAATTCCAAAACCTGTTGATATATATACAACATTTTCAAATTCATTAAAATGGTTAATCATTTTGTTATTAGGCGGAATTGTAGGCTTATCTAAAATATCTACCACAGTTATTACTTTGGTATCATTATCAAAAACTATTTCAATAAGTCCGGTTTCATAACCTACAACTAACAGTTCATAAGTTTCACTATAATGAATGGTTGATATGGTTTCACCGGATAAGCCACTAACAGTTGTAATCTCTTTAGTTTCATTTGTTTGAATATCAAAACTAAAAATAGCATTATCGGCCGCTGCAAAAATTTTATTATTTCCCTGACTAACATCCTTTATGTTATTATATGAAAAATGTCCCTCCCACTGTGCAGAGAAATCCTGAGAGAACTGCAATAAAGGAAATAAGCAAAGTATAAAAATTACTATTCTTTTGGACATAAATACTTTTACTTTTTGGTTATTCAAATATATTTATAACTAACGAGTTTTAGTTTAAAATAATATACTTTAAACAAAAAAGCTTCCTGAATTAGGAAGCTTTTTTATATTTGTTTGATTTTTCTTTATACAATACCCTGAGCTAACATAGCGTCTGCCACTTTTACAAAACCAGCTATATTGGCCCCTCTTACGTAATCTACATAGCCATTTTCATCCTTACCATATTCTAAACAAGATGCATGAATATCAGACATGATATCTTTAAGCTTATTATCAACTTCTTCTCTTGACCATTTAAACCTTAAAGAATTCTGAGTCATTTCTAAACCTGAGGTTGCAACACCTCCGGCATTAGAAGCTTTACCTGGAGCAAATAATATTTTAGCCTTATGAAATGCCAATATGGCTTCTTTAGTAGAGGGCATGTTGGCCCCTTCACTTACACAAGTACAACCGTTCTTTAGAAGTATTTCTGCATCATTTTCATTGAGTTCATTTTGTGTAGCACAAGGTAATGCAATATCGCATTTAACACCCCAGGGCGTTTCTCCTTTTACAAATTTGGCATTGGGATAAACTTCTAAGTATTCCTTAATTCTGCCTCTTTTTATATTTTTTAGCTCCATAACGTAAGCTAACTTTCCTGCATCTATACCATCTGCATCATATATATATCCTGAGGAATCAGACAGTGTTAAAACCTTACCGCCAAGCTGGAGTACTTTTTCTGCAGCATATTGCGCCACGTTTCCGGATCCGGAAATTACCACATCCTTCCCTTCTATATCATCATTCTTGGTTTGAAGCATTTTTTGAGCAAAATATACTGTCCCGTAACCGGTTGCTTCTGGTCTAATTAATGAACCTCCCCAGGACATTCCTTTTCCGGTTAATACCCCGGTAAACCCATTACTTATCTTTTTGTACATTCCAAAAAGAAAGCCAATTTCTCTGGCTCCTACTCCAATGTCACCAGCAGGGACATCTGTATTATGTCCTATATGTCTAAACAATTCACTCATAAATGCATGACAAAATCGCATAATTTCGTTGTCGCTTTTTCCTTTTGGATTAAAATCACTACCACCTTTTCCGCCTCCCATTGGCAATGTGGTAAGACTGTTTTTAAACACCTGTTCAAAAGCCAAAAATTTTAGAATACTTAAATTAACAGTAGGATGAAAACGCAACCCTCCTTTATAAGGACCAATTGCAGAATTCATTTGAACCCGATAGCCTCTGTTAACCTGAATTTCTCCTTCATCATCAACCCAACAAACTCGAAACATTACTACACGCTCAGGTTCAACCATTCTGAGCAAAATATTTTTGCCATAATATATATCATTTTTGATGATATAAGGAATTACAGTTTCTGCAACCTCTTCCACGGCTTGCAAGAACTCTGGTTCATTTCCATTTCTTTGTTTTACCAGTTCTAAAAATGCTTCAACATTACTTTTCATAGACACAATTAATGCATTAAAATTATTGAATAATTAATTTATTGAGGCAAAGATACATTATCTTCAAAAAATATTAGTCTTTATTTTATATTTCGCAATATTTATTTTTCATTTGAGTTATAGTCTCTTTTTAATATTTGTTTCTTTAATCTCTTTTTATATATTTGTTTGAGATAATGCCTCAAAAAACAAACCTCTTTATGCATAAATTGAAACATTTTGCTTCTGCATTTTGCTTGTTTGTTTTAGTATACACTTCAAATGCACAACTTAGCTTTTCTCATGAACTGGGTGTTATAGCTGGCCCTGTACAATTTAGATCAGATTATGGTATTAGAGACAACCCTAAAACCAACTTTGGAAATATGGGTTATGGAATAGGAATAGTGCATTATCTGAATTTCTCATACAGCGCAGATTGTAACTGTTATACCACCGACACTTATTTTAATGACCATTTTAAATTAAGGAATGAATTGTCATATAACAGAACCAATCTGGAACATTTTGGAAAATGGGTAGACCCCAGTAAGCAAAGTGAGAGAGCTAAACAGCTAAGAGGCCATAAAGGTGTAGCTAAAAATCTGGATATTGGTACCCAGCTTGAATTTTTCCCTTTGAGTATTCGTGATTTTCAAGGGTTTGCTTATAGTTTTGCACCGTTTATAAGCTTAGGTATTCATTATACTTATTTTACTCCTGAAGTCAGTACCACTTATGAAAATCCAAACCAAGATGCTATTGGAGATGTTACCGATGCCAGTAATTTTTATCCTTTATGGGATCCGGGGTCGGTTGATGCATCACCCGGAAGCACATGGTCTCTTGTAACAAGTATTGGTGTTCGCTATAAGCTTACCAAGGTTTCTGATTTGATGCTGGACCTTAGAGGCCAATATTATTTTAATAGTGATTGGGTTGATGGCCTTAATCATCAATTAGACTCCAATAAACATAACGATTGGCTGTTATGGTTAAATGTTGGTTATATCTTTTATTTAGATTAAACTACCACGCATCAACATTCCCTAACATTATTGCTATTTACTGTTCTAAACCAAATGTCATTTCCCTTTTTAAATTTAAAATAATGCGCCTAAAAAATGTCCTCATATTCAGTTGCTTTCTTCTTATTGCTTCAGGATGTAAAAAAGAGCCTAGCCTTTCTTTTTCAGAAATCCATATTTCTGTTCCTAAAAACAATATTGTAGACATTAATATTCCTAAAGCCCAAGGCCATGAAAAGGTTTCCGGTCAAATAAATGCTGAGATAGAAAAACTTGTGATAAGTGCATTGCATATTGATGATATTGATAATCCGGCAACTTCAGTTAAAGAAGGCATCAAACGCTTTAATACGGACTATATCTCTTTTAAAACGGATTTTCCTGAAAGCATTCAGGTTTGGGAAGCACAGATTGACGGGGAAATATTATACCAATCTGATGAAATTATTAGTATTTCTATAACATCTTACGTCAACACCGGAGGCGCCCATGGCTCATTACACATCTCCTTTTTAAATTTTGAAGCAGAATCAGGACATTTGATTCCTAATGAAAAGCTGTTCAATAATCTTATGGCCTTTAACAAAATAGCTAAGCCTTATTTTCAAAAGTCTGTTTCTGATAAGGACCTAGCCCTGGACATCAACACATTTAATCTACCCAAAAACATCTCCTATAATGAAGATGGTGTGGTTTTACTATACAATGCCTATGAAATTGCTCCTTATTTGAGTGGTATCACAGAGTTTTTAATCCCCTTTAATGAGGTTGAATCTCTTTTAGTTTTTAATAGCCTTTAAAAGAGCCATGACGTATCCGTAATGAAGTCCTTCATGAACAACTGCAAATTGCAGAGCTTCATCAACATTATTCAATGTATTACCAGTAGTTGAAACCGTGTAGGCATTATAGTTTTTAAACAGATCTTTATTATAATTGTCTTGTGTTTTTTGAATGGTAGAAAACAATAAACCTTTTATTTCATTAACTTCTTCCTGGCTAACATGCCCATTAGGTTTTGTATCCTTTCTATACTTATTGATCATCTCTTCAGAAAGTGCTGTTTCTAATCCGGATAATTTATACACTAATAATTGTTCAGTAACCACTATATGTCCAATATTCCATATAATATTATTATTAAACCCTTTAGGCACTTTATTTAGATCTTCTAAAGTATTGTTTTCAATAATTTTATTAAAGATTGTTCTGATATTATTGAGAACCTGAAATGTAAAATCCATATTATTTAAATTTTCGATAAATATAGTTTTAATTTGCTTTTTAAAACATTACACAATATGAAAAAAGTATATTATTTAAAAACCTGTAGTACCTGTTCAAGAATTTTAAAAGAACTTAACCTCTCTTCTGAATTTATACTACAAGACATAAAAAGCGAAGAGATCACCGTAGCACAACTTGAACAGATGAAAGCACTGGCAGGAAGCTACGAAGCACTTTTTAGTAAGCGTTCAAAACTTTATAAAGAAATGGACTTAAAAAGCCAGGAATTGACAGAACGTGATTTTAAACATTATATATTAGAGCATTATACCTTTTTAAGTCGGCCTGTAATTATTGTTGATGATCAAATTTTTATAGGAAATTCCAAAAAAACTGTTGAAGCGGTTAAAGCAGCTGTTTCTTAAATAGTTTAGTATTAAAAAAGAACAGCATATTTGATTTTTTACCCTTTTCCGGGATCGAGAATTGTATAAATTAAAAAAGTCTTGTAAAAAACAGTGACTCCACCAGGATTCGAACCTGGATCTAAAGTTTAGGAAACTTTTGTTCTATCCCTTGAACTATGGAGCCTAAAAAAAATAAAAAAGCCTCAACATCTTGATGTTAAGGCTTTTTACACTTGCTCCTCTTAATATGGTTATGTCGAACCAGTTTAATGAAGAATTGACAAAGTTTGCTTTATTCTACGAGAGTAATAGTAAGTGTTTTTGAGTTCATGCTAGTTGCGAGAACTTTCGAATAATCGAAAAACTATGATTAAGTTAATGACTTTCTTAAAAGTATAGATTTTCAATAAAAATCGTTGGTTCTAGTTAACTTATACTTATTATCGCCTAAATTTTCAATTTCTAACCTTTCTTTGGTTCTTATAAGATAAGGTTGGTCACCGTCATTGATATTGAAAGTTTTACCTGAGTAATATAATCTATCACTAAAATTTTCATAGACATACTCTAAAAAGTCTATGTGGTCTTGATAGTTCCAATTATTCTTAGACTTTAATGGTTTAACAATAATGAAGTCTTTAGCACTCCTATCAATGTCAAATTCTCTTCCTGTGAAGAAATTGTTCCCAAGCGTAATTTCTTTAATAATATTTTTATCGTAATAAGCTCGTCTATTTTCTTTATCACCTTTATGGTCATCCCTAGGGTCTAAGCCAACTTTACTAAATGGAATACCCATATTCTTTTTGCTTACTATAAATCGCCATTCATCTTCATAAGCCCAAGAATTCTTTTTTACATTAGTTAAATATAAAAATGGTGTATGAAAGAAGCTAAAGTCACTTAAATCTATAGGGTAAAGATTTTCACAATAATTCATAGGAAATAACCCTAGACATTCGTCATCACCAATCTGCGCCTTAATACTCGTTTCCAATTCTTCAGTCTCAAACATTATTTGAAAACCTTTTTCGTTTGTATAATGAGGCCACATCAAATCGCTTTTATCTTGACTTGTTAATGATATTATACCAAAAATGTTGGACATAACTTGCCATAATTCTGATATGAAACCTGTTGAATAAAATATACCATCTTTACTCACACTGTCATCATCATAATACTTTTTCAATTGTTCTATTTCTTTACCATATGCTTCTCCTAAAAACCTCTCATAAAACTCATAATCTATTGGCTTAGAAGCTCCAAGTAGAAAATTACTTGAATCAAGATGGTCATTGAGTTCCATTGGATGTGAAGCATAAAAATATCCATTCTTTAATGCATCGATAGAAAACGAACTAATCCCATAATATTTGTAAATTGATTTTGGTTTAGCCTTTCCGTGAACAAGTTCAAAACCTGTTAAATCACCTTTGATGGTATCCATTTTATATGTAAATCCATTAAACTCATGCTTCTCTATCATAGTTTTTTTACTTTTATTTATTATCTTAAATAAAGATAAAAGTAATAGTTGAATGATAATAATATCTATAAAATATTATCCGTAAAAAAGTGCTTTAATAATGACAAAAGTTTCAATTATCCCATGTGTCGGTGAAGACAGTTTATTTTCTAAAGCATATAATGGCTTTTATATACTAACCCCTGAAAAGAAAATATTTCTAGGAAACAAAAAAGATAGAGAATGTCGATTTTGTGGTAAAAACTCAAAAGAAACTACATTTAAAATGAAAGCTCATATTATGCCAGAATTTATGGGTAATAAGAAATATTTTTCCTATTTCGAATGTGATAATTGCAACCAATATTTCGGTCAATTAGAAGATTCGTTATTCAATTTTGCTGGAATATTTAACACCCTTTCAACTATTAGAGGAAAAAAAGGTTTTCCGAAATTCAAAACTAAAACAAGTGATTTTCAAGCTAAAGAATTTGGAACAATAGTTCAGAAAAACCATGACCCAGAAAATGAAGATGCATTTGTTTATGATGAAGAAAATGAACGAATGAATATCAATGTAACAATGCCATCATATGTACCTCATGATGTATATAAATCATTAGTGAAGATAGCTTTATGCATGTTGCCAGATGATGAGTTCTCCGAATATAGTAACACCGTTAATTGGTTAATGTCTGAAAATTCTACCCAACATAAGAACAATCCCTTTTTTAATGTATTTCGTAAAATCGGTGGAAATCCAACTATGTTTCCAGAACCTATAGCCGTATTGTTAAGAAAAAAGATATGTAAAAACACTCACAAAATGCCTTATTATACTTTATTACTTTCCTATGGTATAATTTCATATCAAATCTTCATCCCTTTTAATAATTATGATAATCACTTGGCTAATGAGGAAGATATCATTTTCCCAATTGAAGAAAGGGTCGTTAATAAGATATATCTTGACAATAAATTGAGTGAATTAGGAGTAGATATGGTAAGTCTATCAAGTATTGAGAAGAAAAAAAACGAAAAACATAAAGCTAGTGTTGGTTTCAAAATAACTGAAGATTTTCGTCAAAATAACATATAAATTATATATGCTAATTTGAAGCCATGTGCTTAACCCAATTTTTAACTTCATACATACAATTATTCTTTTTGCAGAACTTGGTGATGTAGTATGACAGCTAACATTAACAAAAAAGCCAACATTTCTGTTAAACTTTTTTTGCTCCCATAATATTATTATTTCAAACCATTTTAATAAAGAATTGATGAGGTTTGTTTCATTCTATGACATTATCAATAAACATTTTAAGCTACTTGATTTAATAATTTCAAAAAAATAAAACAATTATATTTTGTAATTAATTTCTTATTTTAAATGTAAGTTGTATATTTATAACCTCTCCTTGAAAAGTTAATAGCACTGCGGATTTCCGTAGAATTTGTTTATATAAGATAAACTATATTTACTATTAGTTTATAAATATACTTATTGAATAGTTTAATTTTCAAATACAAATATTTAAATAAAAATATATGGCGCATAATTTATTCTTGGGAATGTACTCATTTAGAATAAAAAAAAGACATTCAAAAGATTCAGAAGCAATCGATAACAATACTTTTTTAAGTGAATCATACCCAGAAGAACACAATAAATTTGAAACAGGTTTTGTTCAAGATGTTGTAAAAGTATTTGATTTAGGAACTTTTAAAAATGATAAGAATACTCACGGTGCTATTCTGGAAGAAAATGAATTTAACAAAGATACTAGAACAATTGATATATTAATAAATGGTGGTATTACAGGATTAAAGCAGTACCTTATTGATGAAAATGGAGATACCAGTGAGTTGTCTGATAAAGAAACCATAGGACTTAAGTTTTTTGCTCGTATATGGTTACCGGCAAATTCAAAATCAGGTTATATCTTTTTACAAAAATATGGCTCTCTTAGTATTAAACCAATTTTTGATGCTATCTTGAAGAAAGTATTAAATGAGAATAATTATTCTTTAGTTGGTCGTAAAGTTAGTGCGACCACAACCAAAAAACGTCAAAAAGAATTTATGAGACGTTCATCACTAAGAGATGTTATTCTTGTAAGTAAAAGGAGTGTTTTTGATACAAATTCGGTACAAGCTAGACAAGCAACGATTAAACTAAGTAATATTAAATATAGTAGTAATAATACCATAGATAAAAAAGAATTTAAAGATGCATTAAAAAAGCATGGGTTTTCTATTGGTAATAGAGATTATGAAATAAGAGCAACATACGTTTGTGATGATGATGGCTACAAGCAAGCAAGAACCGTAGTATTAGATGATAGCGAAGAAACTATTAACATTATTCCAAGCATCTTAGTTCCTAATAATTGTATTGATATAGATAATTCTCCTGTTTTTGAAGAAATGAAAAAATTAGTAGATTTAGAAATGGCACAAGTAAAAAAAGAAGCTAAATTATAATTAATCATGTTGGACTTCAATGTAATTAAGAATATTAGAAATGATGCCCTAGATAGTATACAAAAGGATAGTGATGATGAAAAAATAGTTGGGTTTTGGAGAAAGCTCACATTTTATTCGATGTTCTATATAGTACCATTGGCATTAGGGGGGTTATCATTATGGAAAAACATTTCGGTTTCTGATTTAGAAAGTTACATTACCACTGGTATAGCTATTTTTACTGGGTTATTCTTTTCATTGTTATTAAGTATAGGTTCAAAAATTAAAGCTGAACAATTAAATCCCAATAAAGACAAAGACAATTTCAAAAGTTTTAAAATTGGAATGACACAAATTGCTAAGATTACTTTATACAATATAATTTTAGGTATTCTTATTTTTTTACTAATTCTTTTAAATCATATTTTAAAAACTGATTGTTACCAGTATATTGAAATGGGGTTTACTTTTGTTGTTATGTATCTCTTGGGACAGTTTATTGTAACACTTTTCTTTATGTTACAAAGATTATATTTTTTAATAACTGACGAATTGAATAATATTCTATAGATAGGTTATTTTCAATTTTGCAAATTGAATTCGAACGAAAGATTTATGAATGATATTAATTGGTGGCTAGACGTCTTTAAAATATTAATTCCTATAGTAACTGTTTTATTAGCTGGTTTCTTTGCTTTGCATAGGATGAAGCAGAATGTTAAATTAGAAGCTAGATTAAAATGGAAAGAAGAATTTAGAAACAGAATTGTTGATTTTATGCATACGGAGAGTTTACTTAACAATAAAGCTATATTCTACGATTTGGAAAAAGAACATGATGGCAATCATGAAAAAACAGATGAGTATCTTGAAATCACCTATAAGCTACATTCTATTTATTATTCAATCGATATGATGTTAGATTTTAATGACCTAAGGGCAGAAGCTTTAAATGAAAGCTATAAATCTATATTAGACGACATCAATAGACAAGTAGAAAGCAAACCTAGACCAACAAATGAGGAAGATGAAGATTATTTAGGCAATTTCTATGAATGGGCTAAACAAATATACAATGATGATAAATATATTGATTCAGTTCTTTAGCTTATTTTTTTAACATTTACTCACCAATCATTTGAAAAAAATCGGAGATTTTAATCTCACGAGCTTCACATATTCTCTCCAAAGTTGTCAAAGAAATACCACTACCTTCAGGTTTTAAAATTCTTCTAACTACTTTTTCATCAATGGCATGGTCTTCAGCAAACTGTCGATTAGATTTAGATTTACTAATCCATTCTTCAGCAATATAATTACATATTTTTTTCTTTAGACTGACCATATTAAACAAAGTAATGGCTTGTCTTAAAGAATAATGCGGAAAAAATTCCGCATTATATTGTTTTTTAATATATTTGAATTAACAAATCAATATCATGGAAAAACCTAAAAAACAAAAAGATGATAATTATTGGGGTTATATCATATTTGCAGCACTAATCCTAATCTATATCCCATTCGGGGATGACATCTGGGGAGCTTCTAATCCAACGTCCAGAACAAATAGAACTAATAATAGACCTATTGAACAAACCGAAGTAAATAGCCAGTATAATAGAAACAATACCAATAAAACCAATAATGTAAATTATTGCTCGCTATCTACAAACGAGTTATTAAAACAACTAACCAAAGAGCGTAACTATAAGTTAAATGGTAGTGGTAATGTTAGATTTACTGACCGCTTCGACCACGCTAGAGACCAATGGGTTGAAAGCCAAATCATCATAACTGTTAATAGAAAACGATTGGAAGGCAAGTGGAAATTACTAGTTAATAACCAAATAAGCATAACTGACTTAATGGTAACTGGTGGTAATTTTGACGCTTCCCGAAACTCTCGAACAAGAGGAATGCTTGTTATAGATTGTAATGGCAACTTAAAAGGTATGTTGCTAGACCCTAATGGAAATAGACGTGATATTACAATCAGTAAATCTCGATAAATACATCTCCCAAAATAAAAGTTAAAAAGGTTCCTGCGTATGGGTACAAAGAGGCCTAAAATATCAACTTTTAGTCTTTTTTAACGGTTTTTCAAGAATGGCTCTAATTGGTTAATACCTCACTCCCTAAGATTTGTTACAAAAACTAAATAGACATTTTACCTATAACAAATTACCTTTCTTATAAAAAGATTATAACTTTTTGGTCTTTAGTATAACTCTAACATATTTATAAATAGTAGTAATTATTTCAGACCAAAATCAATATGTGGACATTTGTCTACTTAGATAATGAAAAAAATATCTTTTAAAGTATTGACTTTTACAGGAGTTTTATCTACTATTTAATTATAATAACGAGAGGCATCTTGTATTGGGATTGATGCACCCATGTCTTAACTAATGGAATTTAAAAAATATTATGTAACAAAAGAATTTGCCAAATTGGCTAATAAGAATGAAAGAACGATAAAAAGATTAAAAAAGGATTTAATAAAGAATAACCCCAATACCAAATTGGTTATAGAAGGACGACCTGATAAATATCATTATAGCTTATTAAAAAATTATGTTTCTTCAAAAATTTTCAAAATTATTTTAGATAATAAAAGCTATTTAAATACTATAAAATGTTTGAAGAAAACAGATTCATTAGAGCATAAATTATTTAAAATGCCATGGAAATGGTGGTGCACAGTTTCATACTCCAATGAACTTAGTAAAAATGCTTGTAGAGATGTTATGGACAAAACATATCATTTTTTAGAAAATAAATATGGTGCTGAATCGAGTATAAGAATGTTTTATACAACTGAATCATTTTCAAATAGAGATGAAGCACATCATAATCATTTCGTTTTAGATGTTGAAGATGCTAATTATCATTATTCTGTAAAAAAGGATTTAGAAAATCTATTTGATGGCAATAGAATCCACGTTGAAAAATATGATGATTACAAACCTTGTATTTTCTATTGTACCAAGGAAGGTATGAACGGAACTGATTGGGACATTTTGGGAAATAATTTAATAGAAGATGGTATTAATTATGAATAAAATAAGAGTAACACAAAAGCAATTCAAATTATTACTTAATAATATGCATTGGATGAAAAAAGGACTTGCATTACAAGGAAAAGCAGAATTTTTTAAGAAGATAGCAAAGAGTTGATTTACGCAAAAAAAATAATTTAATTTAATTATTCTCATTTATCTTGTTAAAACAATAGAAATAGGGCCGTCATTTTCAACTTTTATTGAAAAAAATCTAAAAAAAACTTGACACCAAAGAAAAAATTATATATAATTGCCATATACGTGATTATTCAGATGGAAGTTATAAATAATTGTGTATAGCTAAAAAATCAGTTTTAGTTTTCAGATGTCTTTAAGTGTTGATAGCCTTATTGCGTCTCTAGTTTTTAAAATTCCGGAAAATATATTTTTAAAACTAATTGGTGCTATACCATAAGTATATGCATCTAGCTATTTCTATGGCTAAAATTGAGATTTTATCTCACGTCACGTTTGCACCGCATAAGGGTTTAGCACAGCAGAGGACGTTAAAAGAATAAGCTCATTAAAGAAAAAATAAATCTCAATGAGCCTTGTTTAATTTAAATAGTAGTGTTAAATGTTACAAAATGCAGTAAAATCTTAAATAAAAATGGGATTAAATATTCAAAAGAAGAAATAGAGAAAATAAGAAAAGTGTTATACAAAATAGCTGAAATCCAGCTAAGTAAATAAAAAAGTAAAAAATAATAAAAAGTAGAAAAGTTTAATAATTAAAAAAATAAATAATGAAAGTAATAATATATACAAGAGTAAGTACAGATGACCAAGCAAATAATGGTCATGGTAGAGATTATCAATTAGAGGTATTAAAAAGATACTGCGAAGTAAATAAATATGAAATAATTGCTGAATTTCAAGAAGACCATTCTGCTAAAAATTTTAATCGTCCTGAATGGCAAAAGTTAGAAGCGTATGTTAAAGCAAATCGTAAGTCTCTTGATAAAGTACTATTTACAAAATGGGATAGGTTTTCTAGAAACATGGAAGAAGCTTTAACTAAATTAAGAAATTTCGATAATTGGGGAATTGAAATAAACGCTGTTGAGCAGATGTTGGATTTAACAAATCCAGACAATAAAATGATGTTATCAATATATCTAGTGTCACCAGAGATTGAAAATGATAAAATATCTAAAAGAACGAGAAATGGTATGCATAAAGCAGCCAAAGAAGGAGCTTGGATTGGTCGTACACCATACGGATATAAAAGGTTTTGGTATGATAAATATGCTTCTCTAACACCTAATGAAGACGCAAATTTAGTAAGAGAGATTTTCCACGAAGCATCTCTTTGCATTGGTTCTTTCGAAGAGTTAAGAAAAGATTTTAGAAATCGTGGTTATACTGGATGCAAACAGTCTTTTTATAATGTGCTAAAGAATCCAGTATATACCGGAATGACTAAAGTTCCTGAATTTGAAAAGGATGATACATACTGGATTGAAGGATTACATGAAGCTATAGTCGATATCGAAACATTTAATAAAGTTCAAAACATATTTACTGGTAAGAAGAAAAAAGCAAAATTTCCAAGTAAAAAAAATGAGGATTTGCCATTAAGAGGTTTTTTAAAATGTGAATTATGTGGGGGTAATTTAACTGGCAGCCCATCTAGGGGGAATGGGGGCACTTATTACTATTATCATTGTAGAAAGGGATGCAAGAATCGTATTCGTTCTGAAAAGGCGCATACAATGCTTAAAAACGACATATTAAAAGAAATATCTGTTAGCGATAATGTGTTAGCACTTTACAAAGAAATATTAATTGATGTACAACAGGAAAAAAGAGGAAATAAACTAAAAGATAAAATAGTAATTGAAAAGAAAATAGAAGACACTATAAAGGCTCTTGAAACTGTTGAGGACAAATTAATAAATGAAGATATTGGTATAGATACTTTTAATAGAATCTCAAATAGATACAATCAAAATTTAAGAGATTTAAAAGCAGAATTACAAATGATTAAGGATGCACAAGAGGTATCAAATAAAACTATTAATAAAGCATGTGAAACAATTAAAAAAATACCTCAACTCTTTGAAGATAGTAACTTTGAGCAACAGAACATTTTACTTGGTTTGATGTTTCCGGAAAAATTAATTATTTCTAAAAATGCATGTCGAACCAAGAAACAAAGTGAGGTAATAGAGCTTTTAACTAGAGTTAATAGGGCTTCGCAAAAATTAGGCACAAAAAAAGCCATCATTTCTGATGGCTTGTCTAATTATGCTCCTCTTCTTGGGCTCGAACCAAGGACCCTCTGATTAACAGTCAGATGCTCTAACCAACTGAGCTAAAGAGGAAGATACTTTTTTGCTTTAGCGAGTGCAAATATAGCTGGTTTTTTAATTACTGCAAATATTTTTTTAAAAAATTATCCAAAAATAGCTTTATAAATATCATTACCGTTGGCAAATAAAACCAAGGCTATCAAAATAAAAAAGCCTACCATTTGCGCATACTCCATAAATTTATCTCCCGGCTTTCTTCCAGATACCATTTCATATAGTAAAAACATTACATGTCCGCCATCTAAAGCAGGAATTGGCAGTAAGTTTAAAACACCTAACATAATAGACAAAAAGGCGGTTATTCCCCAAAATACCTGCCAACTCCAGGTACTTGGAAAAATATCATAAATAGCCTTAAATCCACCTACACCCTTATAAGCTCCTGTACTGGGTGTAAAAATGGCTCCTAATTGATCCCAATAGGACACAATTCTATCTTTAGATTTTTTTAAACCAACAGGAAATGATTCAAAAAAACCATAATCCTTTACTTCAAAATCATAATAGCCTAAGGCTTCTAAAGTTTCAGATGTTGACCCTCCGGCAATCACAAGGCCTAATTTAGCCTCATCACTAACCTCAAGTGGTACAGTAATTTCATTATCATCACGTTTTACCGTTGCTGTTACCTGTTGTCCTTTATATGTTTCAAGGGCTAATTTAACTTCATCGGCATACTTGGTAGTATTGCCATTCATTCCAATGATAATATCACCCGCTTTGAGTCCACTGCTCTTATTATAAGAAGTGTCCGGAACCTGAACCACCACAAATGGTTGCCTTAAACTAATAAAACCTTTTTCTTTAGCATCCATCAGCTGTGCTAAGAAATCTTCAGGCATATTTACTGTTGATTGCTTTCCGTCGCGCTCAATAAGAATCTCTTTCCCAAACAATACCTTTTCTGAAATTTCAGAGAACGTTTCAATAGTCTCACCATCAACAGCTAAGATCTTATCCCCGGTTAAAAGCCCTGCTTTATTAGCCACAGTACTTTCAATTAACAGTCCGTCTTTTATATTTTCATTGGGTAAAATGTTATCTCCGTAAAAATAACTCATCCCTATATAAATAAGTATAGCCAATAAAAAATTGACTGTGACTCCACCAAGCATAATGATTAAACGCTGCCATGCCGGTTTAGAGCGAAATTCCCAAGGTTGTGGTTCTTGTGCCATTTGCTCAGTATCCATACTTTCATCAATCATTCCGGAAATTTTCACATAGCCCCCTAAAGGCAACCATCCAATACCATAAACCGTTTCCCCTATCTTCTTTTTAAACAAAGAAAACTTAACATCAAAAAATAAATAAAACTTTTCTACCCGGGTTTTAAAAGCCTTTGCAGGAATAAAATGCCCTAATTCATGCAAAATAATTAACAAGGAAAGGCTTAACAAAAACTGAGATATTTTTATAACAAACTCCATATATTATGGTCTAACATTTTTTTATAATCGCACAAAAGTAAGCTTTTAAACCAACTTTGAAAAACCTATTAAATAAACGTCATGGTTTTAACACGAATTTAAGTTTCAATATCAACTTACAAGTCTATTTTTTCATTGTATTTTTGTAGGCATTAAATTTTACTTATTACTTCATGCTATCATTTTTTAAAGACTATAAGATTTTTGCTCTTGTTTTCGGGGTTATTTCTATCATCATTATTGCACTCATCTATAACACATTAAATGTTTACCAGCCACTGCCCGTTTACCAGCCGGCTATGATAAGTACCGAGTTAGTAGACAGTACTATTCAGCATCAAAAAAAATACCATAAAATAGCAGACTTTAGCCTGATCAATCAAAATGGAAAAACCATAACACACCAAGATTATAACAACAAAATTTATATAGCAGACTTCTTTTTTACTACCTGCCAGACCATATGCCCTATCATGACTAATCATATGGCTGAAATACAGAATAAAATTATGGATGACAACGACATCATGCTCCTTTCACATTCTGTAACCCCCGACATTGATTCTGTAGCACAACTAAAACGCTATGCTTTAAAAAAAGGGGTTAATGATAAAAAATGGAATTTGGTCACCGGTGATAAAAAAGAGATCTATAAGCTGGCCAGAAAAAGTTATTTAGCAGTAAAAGACCATGGAGACGGTGGCCCTTTTGATATGATACATACCGAGAATTTTATGCTTATTGATAAAAAACGCCAGATTAGAGGATTCTACGACGGTACAAATACCAAAGATATTGATAGGTTGCTTAATGATATAGTCATATTAAAAAAAGAATACACCAAATAGTTTTTAAAGAACAATTTTTTTAGCCTGATATTTTACACTATTTTTGCTTCTTTAAAATCAATCTAAATAAGCTTGCAGTACACTTTAGCACATTTAAAACGAGGAGAAAGCGCCATTATTACTGATGTTTCGTCTGTTCATATTCCACTTAAACTTCTTGAAATGGGATGTTTACCAGGTAATGCCGTTGAACTTGTTCAAGTGGCCCCTTTTCAAGATCCTATGTATTTAAATATCAACGGGTCACATCTGGCTATTAGAAAAGAAACGGCTTCTCATATATTAATTGAAAAAGCAGCTAATGAGTAAGCAAATCAATGTTGCGCTGATAGGCAATCCTAACACCGGCAAGACTTCAGTTTTTAATGCCTTAACAGGACTAAACCAAAAAGTAGGGAATTATCCCGGTATTACAGTTGAGAAAAAAGAAGGTATTTGCAAACTTCCCAGGGGTGTTAAAGCTCATATTATAGATTTACCCGGAACCTATAGTCTTAATGCCTCTTCGCTTGATGAAAATGTGGTTATAGAATTATTGTTAAATCAAAACGATAAAGATTTCCCTGATATTGCCGTAGTAGTAACTGATGTAGAAAATTTAAAGCGGAACCTATTACTTTTTACACAAATAAAAGATTTACAGATTCCAACACTATTGGTCATTAATATGGCTGATAGAATGAGCTATAAAGGCATTTCATTAGATATTGATTATTTAGAGGAACAGCTTCAAACTAAAATTGCACTGATAAGTACAAGAAAAAATGAGGGCATTGATCACCTGAAAAATTTAATAGCCAACCATAAGGAAGTTTCAGCTAAACCTTGTTTAGACATTAAATCTATTGACCCATTATATTTTGGAAACCTTCACAAGGCTTTTC
Source organism: Alterotamlana spongicola (assembly GCF_035818475.1). NCBI lineage: Bacteria > Pseudomonadati > Bacteroidota > Flavobacteriia > Flavobacteriales > Flavobacteriaceae > Alterotamlana > Alterotamlana spongicola. The sequence goes on along the minus strand of NZ_JAYMGV010000001.1, from coordinate 1,196,724 downwards.
CAAATCAATTGTTATACAAATTATGGCTGGTCATTACACAAGATGTCAATTTTGGCAAAACCGATAGAAAAGATTTTGAAGCAGTTGCCGATTTTAAGACTAAAAGCAGCGGGGATTTAAAACGTTTGCAGCAAAAAGAAACCATAAAACGCTATCAATTTATTAATACTGTTTTAAAAGTTGGACAAACTATTGATGCCAGCCAGGCTAAAGATTTAAGATCAAAACTAGATAGAATTTTAACTCATAAGGTTTGGGGGTATGCTATTTTCTTTTTCATTTTACTGCTTATTTTCCAAGCCATTTATGATTGGGCCACTGTACCCATGGATTTTATTGATAACGCTTTTGCTTTGCTAAGCGAATGGGTTAAAGATAACCTGCCTCAAGGTTCTTTTACCAATTTATTGGCAGAGGGTATTATTCCCGGTTTAGGAGGCATTGTTATTTTTATTCCGCAAATAGCCTTTTTATTTCTCTTTATAGCTGTTCTGGAGGAAAGTGGTTATATGAGCCGCGTGGTCTTTTTAATGGACAGAGTTATGCGACGTTTTGGTTTAAGCGGAAAAAGTGTTGTACCTCTTATTTCTGGTACAGCATGTGCCATTCCAGCAATTATGGCCACCAGAAATATTGAAAGCTGGAAAGAACGCTTAATCACCATTTTAGTGACACCATTCACAACTTGTTCTGCAAGACTTCCTGTATATTTAATTATAATAGCATTGGTTATTCCTGAAGGGCGTTTTTTAGGTTTAAGTTACCAGGCATTAACACTGATGCTTCTGTATTTAATAGGGTTTGGAACAGCTGTTTTTTCAGCATACTTACTAAACAAAGCACTTAAAATAAGAAGCAAATCTTTTTTTGTGATTGAAATGCCCAACTATAAACTACCGCTTTTTAAAAATGTAGCATTAACAGTCATTGAAAAAACCAAAGCCTTCATTTTTGGAGCCGGTAAAATTATTTTAGCCATTTCAATAGTACTCTGGTTTTTAGCTTCATATGGCCCGGGCGAACAATTTAATAATGCAGATAATATTATTAAAACGGAATATACATCCCAAAACCTTAATGAAGACGAATTACAAAACAAAATAGCTTCTCACAAATTAGAACATTCTTTTATAGGTATTGCAGGTCGTGCTATAGAACCAGCCATAAGGCCATTGGGTTATGATTGGAAAATAGGTATTGCCATAATAAGCAGTTTTGCCGCACGCGAAGTTTTTGTAGGTACCCTGGCTACTATTTACAGTGTTGGCAGTGATGATGAAGAAACCATTAAAAGCAAAATGGCAAATGAGGTAAACCCTATTTTAGGTGGTCCTCTCTTTACATTTGCTTCAGGAATATCCCTTTTGCTATTTTATGCCTTTGCCATGCAATGTATGAGTACCTTAGCTATTGTAAAGCGAGAGACAAATACATGGAAATGGCCTGTTTTACAACTGGTTATTATGAGCTTTTTTGCATATATTGTAGCATTGATTGCTTTTCAGTTTTTGAAATAATTACAAGAAAAATTCGACTGAATACATATGAACACTGTTATTCAAAATATATTAGTCTTTAGTGCCTTGATTTTGGCATGCTTCTTTCTGATTAAAAAATTCTTCTGGAAAAAATCAAAACCCCAAAAAGCATGTGGAGATGATAACTGTGGTTGTCATTAATTTTTAAAACTAAGACACTTTTACAAACAAATTGTTTGCGATCATATTAGATATGATGAGCTCCTGGTCTTTTAACCTTATGGTTATAGAATTGTCAAACGGTTCTCGGTGACAAACTTTTAATCCGGTTCCAAGGGCAATCCCATTTTTATCTAAATACTTTAAGAATTCTGACGACGAATCCTGAACCCCAACACAAATACAATCATCACCAACTTTAGCCTCAGAAAGCAGGATTTTATCAACTTTTTTAATGTTCCCCATATGGTCAGGAATAGGGTCACCATGCGGGTCATGCACAGGAAATCCTAAAAACTCGTCCAGCTGACTAATCAGCTTTTTAGACTTTATATGCTCTAATTGCTCTGCTACTTCATGAACTTCATCCCATGAAAAATTTAGTTTATCAACTAAAAAAACCTCCCAAAGCCTATGCTTTCTTACAATATTAATAGCGATCTCTTTCCCCAGTTCTGTCAAGCTTACACCCTGATATTTCCTGTAATTTGCATAGCCTTTTTCAGAAAGCTTCTTAACCATATCTGTAACAGACGATGCCTTTGTTTCCATTTCTTTAGCAATGGCATTGGTACTTACGTTATTGGCTCCATATTTTCCCAAATGATAAATAGCCTTGATATAATTTTCTTCTGTTTGGGTGATCATACTTAAATTTTAGTCTTACCACAAATATATAATAATTATAACGTTAAAATAATTTTTAGACTAATCTAAAAATTATTTTATATTTGCAAAAAATTTATTTGTGAAAAACCTAAGTATATTTCTAATAAGTATTTTAAGCTTTGTAGTAAACGCTCAAAAAATCACCGGAAAAACAACAGCTTTAAATAGCCCATTACCTTATGTAAATATTTATATAAAAAACACGGTAAAAGGGAGTTCCAGTGATGAGAACGGGCACTATGCCATTAATAACATACCTAATGGAACTTATACTATAGTAGCTTCTTTTACCGGTTATAAAAATGTAGAAAAACGTGTAGTTATTACCGGAGAAAAAACAGTTGTAGTTAATTTTGAATTGGAAGAAACAGAGCACTTAAACGAAGTTATCGTTACCGGTACCCTCAAAGCGGTATCCAGACTGGAAAGTCCTGTACCTGTTGAAGTTTACTCTCCGGCGTTCTTTAAAAAAAATCCAACACCCAATATTTTTGAAGCCTTGCAAAATGTAAACGGTGTAAGGCCTCAACTTAATTGTAATGTTTGTAATACCGGTGATATTCACATTAATGGTTTAGAAGGCCCGTACACCTTGGTTCTAATTGACGGTATGCCCATTGTAAGTGGCTTATCTACCGTTTATGGTTTGTCCGGCATTCCAAATTCATTAATAGAACAAGTAGAAATAGTAAAAGGCCCGGCATCATCATTATATGGTAGCGAGGCTGTAGGCGGCTTGATTAATATCATTACCAAATTACCGGAACATGCGCCTTTATTTTTTGCCGATGGCTTTGTAAGCGGTTGGGGCGAAGCCAATGTTGATCTTGGATTTAAAGCCAATGTTGGTAAAAAAGCCAATGTTTTGGTGGGAGCTAATTATTATAACTATGCAAACCCTATAGATAATAATAACGATAATTTCACAGACGTTACACTTCAGGATCGTATTTCAGTATTCCAAAAATGGAGCTTTAAACGAAAGAACAACAGGCTTTTTTCATTAGCCGGCCGTTATTTTTATGAAGACCGATGGGGAGGTGAAATGCAATGGAATAAAGGTTTTAGAGGAGGTGACCAGGTCTACGGAGAAAGTATTTATACCTCACGCTATGAACTGATTGGAAATTATCAGCTACCTATAGAAGAAAAAATGACCTTACAGTTCTCATATTCAGATCATGATCAAAATTCAGTTTATGGAGACACGCCATATCTGGCAAAACAACGTATTGGTTTCGGGCAGTTAATTTGGGACAAACCATTGGAAAACCATGATCTACTTTTTGGTTTAGCCGCCCGTTATAATTTCTATAATGATAATACACCAGCCACAGAAAGACCTGATGAAGTTACCATACCATCTGTTTTTGTTCAAGATGAAATTACTTTGAGTGAAAAACAACGCCTTTTATTAGGAGCACGTTACGATTATGATAAGCGTCATGGTTCTATTTTCACACCACGAATAGCCTATAGATATAAACCCACAGAAGATGATATTATCAGATTAAATGCAGGAACAGGCTTTAGGGTTGTTAACCTGTTTACAGAGGAACATGCTGCTTTAACCGGAGCAAGAGATGTTATTATTGAAGGCACCCTGGAACCCGAACAATCCTACAATGTAACACTAAACTATCTAAAAAAGCTTTATGCCAAACAAGGCATGCTATTTACTTTTGATGCATCAGCCTGGTATACCTATTTTACAAATGCCATAATTCCGGATTATGACACCGATCCCAATAAAATATTCTACAGAAACTTAGACGGATACTCTACAACAAAAGGAATAAGCTTAAATATTGATGCCGTTTTTGGTAGTGGTATAAGAGGTTCCATAGGTGCTACACTTCAAGATGTATCAAAAAAAGAAGACGGTATAAGAACCAAACAAATTTTAACCGAAAGTTTTTCAGGAGTCTGGTCCTTATCATACAGGCATTTCCCAACAAATCTTACCATAGATTACACCGGAAACATATATGGCCCAATGCGTTTACCTTTACTGGGAGAACTAGACCCACGAAGCGAATATTCACCTACCTGGAGTATTCAGAACATACAATTCACCTATAATGGCATCACAAATTTTGAAATTTATGGAGGCATAAAGAACCTGTTGAACTGGACACCAAACAAAGGCAATCCTTTTATTATAGCCCGTTCTGAAGATCCTTTTGATAAGGATGTAGATTTCAATGAAACAGATCAACCCGTTTCAGCCACAAGCCCTGTCACCGGACAAACCATTATAGTACAACCCGGTGGTGTTCTACCTACCGATAACAATCCTTATGCGCTTACCTTTGATCCATCATATGTGTTTGCCCCCAATCAGGGGAGACGATTATTTTTTGGATTAAGATTTACTTTAAATTAAATTTAGCCATGCAAAAAACAATAGTATTCTTAGTAATAACCCTGGTCTTTTTAAGTTGTAAAAACAACAAAGAGACCAACGGTAAACTCAATGTAGTAACCACAACCTCTATGATCACAGATTTGGTTAAAAACATAGGAGGAAATCATATCAATTTAAAAGGGCTAATGGGTAGTGGTGTAGATCCGCATTTATATAAAGCCAGCGAAGGTGATGTTTCTAAATTGGCTGATGCTGACATCATCTTTTACAACGGATTGCACCTGGAAGGTAAACTGGTTGAAGTTTTTGAAAAAATGAAAAACAAAAAAACCATTGCTATTTCAGACGCCTTAGATAGAAATACCCTAATTGGTTCTGAATATTTTGCATCAAACTATGATCCGCATATTTGGTTTAACACAGACTATTGGATTCAAGCCACACAATTTATAGTTAAAAAATTAGCAGAAGCCATTCCGGAACAAAAAGCCAGTTTTGAAACCAACGGCGCTAACTATATCAAACAATTAGAAACTTTAAAAACACAAATAGAATCAACCATTAAAACACTTCCTAAAGAAAAGCGTATTTTAGTTACCGCACATGATGCTTTTAACTATTTTGGTAAATCTTTTGGATTTGAAGTGGTTGGTCTACAGGGGCTTTCAACAGCAACAGAAGCAGGAGTACAAGACGTCCAGAAATTATCTGCTTTTATTATTGAACATAATGTAAAAGCTATTTTTGTTGAAAGTTCAGTACCTAAACGTACTATTGAAGCCTTACAGGCCGCGGTTAACTCAAAAGGGCATGACGTTAAAATAGGAGGATCATTATACTCAGATGCATTAGGAGATACCGGAACCATTGAAGGTACCTATATCGGTATGTTTAAATATAATGTGAATACCATAGTAAATGCTTTAAAATAATTTGGAGCTGTTTCCTGCTATCCACTGTATCTTTTTTTCGTCCCTCAAAAAAGGATGCCGTTGCTATCAGGGCTAAAATAAATAGGAAAGTAAAATGATATCAATACATCGAATAATAACACTGAAAATATAAATTGAACTTGAATTTCCAACTAGGTTGGAATCATCAACCTGTAGAAATAATGAGCGAAAAACGTAACAGCGAATCGCAACTCCAAGCATGAGATTTTTAAAATGCTTGTTCCTAAGGAATTTCCTCAGATGGATTTGATTTTTAGTTCGTTTTGTATCAAGACAAAAGGAACATTTAAAGTAAAAATAAAATAAGGTGGCTAAAGAAAAAATTTCCAATTCACAAAGAAATATTGCTGTACAGGTAGATGATTTAACAGTAGCTTACAATTACAAGCCTGTACTTTGGGATATAGATTTAGAAATCCCGGAAGGAGTACTCATGGCCATTGTAGGCCCCAACGGCGCCGGAAAATCAACACTTATTAAGTCTATTTTAGGCATTTTAAAACCTATAGCAGGAAGCGTTAGTATCTATGGTAAGTCTTATGAAAAACAACGGGCATTAGTTGCTTATGTACCGCAAAAGGGCAGTGTAGATTGGGATTTTCCAACAACAGCATTAGATGTAGTAATGATGGGCACCTACGGAAGCTTAGGCTGGATAAAACGTCCGGGGCAAAAAGAAAAAAAAGCCGCTTTAGAAGCTTTAGAAAAAGTAGGCATGTTAGCATTTAAAAACAGACAAATAAGTCAGCTTTCAGGAGGGCAGCAACAACGTATATTTTTAGCCAGGGCACTGGTACAAAATGCATCAATATATTTCATGGACGAACCCTTTCAAGGGGTAGATGCCACAACCGAAATTGCAATTATTAATATTTTAAAAGAATTACGTAAAGCCGGGAAAACTGTTATTGTAGTACATCATGATCTACAAACCGTTCCGGAATACTTTGATTGGGTAACCTTTTTAAACGTAAAAAAGATAGCTACCGGGCCAGTAAAAGATATTTTCAATGATGATAATTTAACAAAAACCTATGGTATCAATTATAAAGTGAGTATTCAGGAATAGTAATTAGTCACTTGACCTTAGAGGTTAGAAAAATGAACTAAAATTTATGTCAGAGATAAAATTCAAATTTGAAGATTTAAAAGTTTATAATAAAGCTTTAGACTTTGTTGATTTAATCTATAAAATTAGCGACACCTTTCCAAAAACAGAACGCTATGCTTTATCTTCTCAATTTACTAGAGCAGCGGTTTCAAATCAAAAACTAACCTCTAAAAACTAAGCACTATAGACTTCACAGAATACATAAAACTAGTTTTCACAGACTACACCCTAAGAACCATAACATTAGGAACCGCAATTCTTGGTGCTGTTACCGGTATGTTAGGAAGTTTTGCAGTACTACGGAAGCAAAGCTTGTTGGGTGATGCCATTTCACATGCTGCCTTACCGGGTATAGCCATAGCTTTTTTGATCACCGGGGCCAAAGATAGCAACATCTTATTATTGGGAGCCTTGGTTAGCGGACTCATTGGAACGTTCTGGATTCGTGGTATTATAAGTAAAACTCATTTAAAATCAGATACAGCATTAGGGCTCATCCTATCCTTGTTCTTTGGGTTTGGCATGTTATTACTAACCTTTATTCAAAAACAACCCAATGCCAATCAGGCAGGATTAGATAAATACCTTTTTGGACAAGCTGCTACGCTGGTTGAAAGTGATGTTTGGATGATGGCCATTGTAACCGGTTTTTGCCTGTTGGTATTATTGCTCTTTTGGAAAGAATTTAAGATGCTTCTTTTTGATGCTGATTATACCAAAACTTTAGGATTCAACACCAAATTCATAGATATTTTAATCACTACATTTATAGTTTTAGCTATTGTTCTTGGATTACAGACCGTGGGTGTTGTTTTGATGAGTGCTATGTTATTAGCCCCTGCTGCTGCTGCAAGACAATGGACAAACAGCTTAGGGGTTATGGTTATATTGGCTGCTGTTTTTGGCGCATTTGCAGGCGTTTTTGGAACAGCTATTAGCGCTAGTCAAAACAATCTTTCTACAGGGCCGGTTATAGTAATCATTGCCGGAATTTTTGTAGTGTTCTCATTCATTTTTTCTCCAAGCAGAGGCTTATTATTTAAACAGATCAGGTTTATAAAAAACAGACGGGATCTGCAACTTCATAAAACCTTAGCCTTTATGTTTCGTATAGCAGAAACCCATGAGAATATTTCACATCCCCATGCTATTAAAATTTTAAATAATTTCCAAGGTTTTACAAAAGGCTCCCTTCAAAAATTAGTTAGAAAAAATTACGTAAGAATAGAAGGCAATATGTGGAGCCTTACCGAAGAAGGCTTTAAAACAGCAACCAATTTGTATAATCAACAAAATGAAACCCATGAGTAGTGCCCAGTTTGAAATACAGCTCATTGCCAGTTTAGTTGCCATTGCCTGTGCTATTCCGGGTACATTTTTAGTACTCAGAAAAATGGCTATGATTAGTGATGCTATAAGCCATTCTATTTTACCAGGCATTGTTATTGGGTTCTTTATAACTCAGGATTTGAATTCTCCATTGCTTATTCTTTTGGCTGCAGTAACCGGAATTATAACCGTAGTATTAGTAGAATATATTCAAAAAACAGGACTTGTAAAAGAAGATACAGCCATAGGTTTGGTATTCCCTATTCTATTTAGTATTGGAGTTATTATGATTGCCAAAAATGCCAATGATATACACCTGGATGTAGATGCTGTATTGCTTGGTGAATTAGCATTTGCACCATTTGACAGATTAATGATATCCGGTATTGATATAGGTCCCAAATCGCTCTGGGTTATTGGAAGCATTTTAATTATAACAATAGGCTTGCTAATAGCCTTTTTCAAAGAATTAAAAGTAAGTACATTTGATGCCGGATTAGCAGCCTCCCTAGGGTTTTCGCCTATAGCCATTCATTACGGATTAATGACCTTATCTTCCATTACAACCGTTGGCGCTTTTGATGCCGTTGGCGCTATTTTAGTGGTAGCACTCATGATTGCACCAGCAGCAACAGCCTATTTGCTTACTAATGATTTAAAACGCATGCTCACCTACTCCATCTGTTTTGGCGTGTTTTGTGCTATTTCCGGGTATTGGCTGGCTCATGGACTGGATGCCTCTATTGCAGGATCCATAACAACCATGTTGGGCTTGGTTTTTTTGTTGGTTTATTTATTTGCACCCAACAAAGGGGTTATTGCCGTGCTTTACAGAGAAAAACAACAACGTACAGAAGTGTCTCTTTTAACCTTTTTATTACACCTAAAAAATCATTCCGAAAAAAGGGAACGCCATGTCAATCACCTTAATGAACATATCAATTGGCAAAAAGTACGGTCCAAAACAGTTTTGGATCTGGCTTTAAAAAACAATATGATTCAATTAGACAAAAACATTGTATCCCTAACTGAAAAAGGTGAAGATTTTACGTCACAGGCCATTGATTATATCATTACCAATGAAGATGGTAAAATTGAACATATGAAAGACGATTTCTTTTTGTTTAGAGGCTAATGTCATTCAGAGTTGCAGCGAAGAATCTGAAAAGAAACTCACATCATATCTTAATGCTTTATAGTCTTTTAAATTAATTCTGCCTAAGCTAAGATTCTTCAGTCGTTTCCTCCTTCTGAATGACAAACCGTTTGTTTAGGGCACTGTGTCATTCTGAGCATTGCCGAAAACAAAATGTATTTTGTTTGAAGGTAGCCAGCAAAGCTAGTCGAAGAATCTATCTCTTAGCAAAAAAAGCTATTAAGAACAAAATGTAAAATCTTATTACATTTATATCAAATGAAAACTAAAGGCACACATAATTATTTCGTCTACATACTCACCAATAAAAATAAAACCGTTCTTTATACAGGTGTCACAAATAATCTCAAAGAGCGTTTATCCTTTCATCAAAACCCTGAACCGTTTTCCAAAGCTTTTACTGCTAAGTATAAATGCTTTTATTTGATTTATTATGAACATTTTTTTGAAATTGAGGAGGCCATTAAAAGAGAAAAACAAATTAAAGGATGGAGTAGAAAAAAGAAAGAGAGCCTTATTACAAATTTTAATGTTTCCTGGTCTTTTTTAAATGATAAGATATAAAGATTCTTCAGTCGTTTCCTCCTTCTGAATGACAAACCGTTTGTTTAGGGCACTATGTCATTCTGAGCACAGCGAAGAATCTTAAATTTAAGATATTCAATGGTTGACATAATCTAATCGTTCTTCCTTTCAAAAAACAAAAATAATATCTTAGCACAATGGCACAACACAATGAGCTTGGTAAAAAAGGCGAACAATTAGCGGTAGACTTTCTTTTAAAAAAAGGCTATGATATTATTGAACGTAATTACAGATTTGATAAAGCCGAAGTGGATGTTATAGCACATCACCACGATACATTGGCTATTATTGAAGTAAAAACCCGATCTACAGCCGACTTTGGAAACCCACAGGATTTTGTAAAACCAAAACAAATCCAACGTTTGGTAAAAGCCGTAGATGAATATGTTATATCCAACAATTTAGATGTTGAAGTACGCTTTGATATTATTGCCATTATTAAAGAAGGCACTAACTTTAATATTGAGCATTTAGAAAACGCTTTTTATCATTTTTAAAAAGTAAAACACGTATATTCCTAATATAAGGAATTTATGACATTTATTTTTTTATTTTAGCTTATATGAAAGCCTACTATCCTCTAAAAACCATTCCTGTTTTATTCATTATCTGTTTTTTCTTTAGCCAATCTATATATGCTCAATGGAAATATCCCGGTGCTAATAGGATTCAATCAGAAGTTATAATTAATTATGAAATTATTTATGATAATGAATTAACCAACGCGCAGAAAGAAGCCTTCGATTATTATGACAATATTGTTGTGGTCTTTAATGGAAGCAAAATGAAAGAGCAAAAGATTTACAAAAACATAAATGTGAATAGCTTTGTCATTTTGGATTACGATAAAGAAAAATTGTATCGTTGTAGCCAGAGTTCCAAAACATCAAAATCAGGAATTGCTTATGATTTTAAAAACCCAAATACGGACGTTAGTCTGCAACCTGAAGAAAGTAAAACTATTTTAGGTTTGAAATGCAATAAAGCCATTCAAATGGTTAAAGGTTTACCACGAGATATTTATTATACTAAAAAATTAGGTTTACGCTATTGCAATCAATATAAGGTTGATGGGTTTTTACTCGAATATCCAGGATACAGTAAAAAATATGGACATTATCAGGTAGTTGCAAAAACTATTCATCACAAAAAATTAGACCCTTCGATATTTTCATTAGATGATTATAAAATTTATACTAAGGAAGAGTATGATAACATAAAGAACAAAAGTAAAGAGCGTTATGCAAAAGCAAGATTTGAAAATATAGGAAAACCTTTAAAACGATTCAATATGCTCACTATGGAGGGCGAAAAATTATTAAGTAAGGATATGAAGGGAGAGGTAATTGTTCTTAATTTTTGGTTTACTACTTGTCCCCCTTGTAAAAAAGAGATTCCACAACTAAACAAATTAAAAGAGATATACAATGATCATGATCAAAAAGTAAACTTTATAGCCATAGCAACTGATCCTGAATATAGGCTTTCTGATTTCTTAAGTAAAAAGAAATTTAATTATGATATCGTTCCTGATGGAAAATGGATTGCTGATAAATTTGGGGTTTCTGCATATCCAACTAATATTGTGATTGACAGAAAGGGAACCATTCAATTATTTGAAATTGGCTATAAAAGTGATCTCATTGAAAGAATGACTTATCAAATTGATAAAGCTCTAAAATAACACAGAGTTAGTCCTTATCAAAAAAAGCTTTTACAGCATCAAAATTTTCAGGTTTTGCAATAATTTCTTTATTCTTATTCAAAACAAAATAGGTAGGTGTTGATGTAACGCCATAATTGTTCGCAGTTTCATTATCCCATTTATCCTTACCATAAACATGGATAAATTCCGGGTACTTTTCAATTAGTGCGTTCCATGCTATGGGTTCGTCTTCCAAACCAATGGCTACAACTTTTACATTATTCTTTTCTTTTGATTTAATAAAGGTTTGTAACTGTGGCACCTCATCTAAACAATGAGAGCATCCACTACTCCAAAACACAATAATATATTGCTCGGCAGCATCTAACTGGCTTAACTTTTTGGTAACTTTTTTATTATTTTCAATTAGCTCTATAGAAAAGTCTGGAGCCTTAGCACCATTAGATAGGTCTTTATATAAAATTAACGCATGTAAAAGTTCCTGATCATTTAAAGCTACTGCAACATCCATTAAATACGTTTCAGAAATATAATTTGCAACAGGTTCAAGCTTTAAATCTACCATTTGCTGCCATAAATCTAAAAGCAAAACCCGTTTAATCTCCTTGGGCACCGTTTTCATTTTATCACAAAATGCATCTATATTGGTTTTATAACTTGTCAAATTATCTTTTGATTTAGAAGACATTCCAAAAACATAATTCAACATTTTTTCTGATAAGAAATTAGAGCTTTGAAGCGTTGCATTATTAAAATCTATAGCATCAAAATAATGTGCTTTTAATGCGCTGATATATGCTCTAATATCTAAATATTTATCCGGGGTATAAGGCTTGTTAGCTTTAATAAACTCAAAAACTATAGTGCCTCTAGCAGCTTCTTCATAACTGGATTGCGTCTCTTTTTGTGTTTTAAATATGGCTTTTAAAGCTGTAGTATCCTTGCTTTTTTGCCTGAAATAGTTTCCTATACTATGGGTAACCATAGACATACTATTGGTATAGGATGCCAATAGTTTATTTTCAAATGAACTTTTATAGGCTACACCTGTTTCAGAATTAAAACGCAACTCAATATCTTCTTTTCCGTTATAAATTATATCAAAATTATAATCTTCCTGTGGGACAGCGTACACTATTCTGTACACCCCTTTTACAACTGTAGAATCCAGCTCAAACTCAAAATGCCCCTCCTCATCTACTTTAGTACTTGAAACATACTCCGATATTGTTGGAGTAACTTTATACAATAAAAGCACATTATAATCCTTAGCAGGAGAAAACTCACCCTTTATACTATGCTGCGCTAACAGCAAACCCGGAATTAAAAATGTTATAAAAAATAAACGTCTCATTGTCATATAATTAAAATCAAAACAATTATTAAGCCACAATGGGTTGTAAAGCATTTAAAGCTTGTTCTACTGTTTTTATATTATCAAAGGTCAACATTAACCTTAATCCGTTTCTGGTTTGTTTCTCTTTCATTTTACACGCTGCAGGATTGGTTTGTACAAACTTCAATACTTTGGTAAAACCGGAGCTTTGATAAAAACTACTTTGTTGGTCATTTATAAAATAGCCTATCAATTTACCTTGTTTCATTATAATTTTTTCAAACCCTATTCTAATGGCCAGCCACTTTATTTGGACACTTTTTAACAAATCGGTCACTTGTTTAGGCAATTCTCCAAACCTATCAACTAATTCTTTTTCAAAAACAGATAATTCGTCCTCCGATTTTAAATTATTTAGTTGCGTATAAAGGTTTAACCTTTCAGCAATATTATTAATATAACTATCTGGGAATAACAATTCAAAATCTGTGTCAATAGTGACATCTTTTACATAAACTTTATCACCTTCGGGCTCATTGTACAACTCTTTAAACTCATTTTCCTTGAGTTCTTCAATAGCCTCATTCAATATCTTTTGATAGGTATCAAATCCAATTTCATTAATGAATCCACTTTGTTCTCCTCCCAGTAAATCTCCTGCACCACGAATTTCCAGATCTTTCATGGCAATATTGAAACCACTACCCAATTCTGTAAACTGTTCAAGCGCTGTGATACGTTTTCTGGCATCATCAGTCATTGCTGAATATTCCGGTGTTATAAAATAGCAAAATGCCTTTTTATTGCTTCGTCCTACTCTACCACGCATTTGGTGTAAATCACTTAATCCAAAATTATTGGCATTATTGATAAATATGGTATTGGCATTTGGCACATCCAATCCGCTTTCTACAATAGTTGTGCTCACCAAAACATCAAAAGCGCCATCCATAAACGCTAACATAAGTTGCTCCAGTTTTTTACCATCCATTTGTCCATGGCCTATACCAATTTTTGCATCTGGTACTAAGCGCTGAATCATGCCTGCTACTTCTTTAATATTTTCAATACGATTATGGATAAAGAAGATTTGGCCTCCACGTTCAATTTCATAACTCACAGCATCTCTAATGGTTTCCTCATTAAAGCGAATAACATGGCTTTCTATAGGATACCGGTTAGGTGGTGGAGTAGTAATAACCGATAAGTCCCTTGCAGCCATTAAACTAAACTGTAATGTTCTTGGGATGGGTGTAGCCGTTAAGGTCAGTACATCCACATTGTCTTTAATAGTCTTTAACTTCTCTTTTACCGCAACTCCAAATTTTTGTTCTTCATCAACTATTAACAAGCCTAAATCTTTAAACTTAACATTTTTATTTACCAGTTGATGGGTTCCAATAATAATATCTACCCCACCTTGTTCTAAAGCTTCAAGTGTTTCTCTTTTTTCCTTAGCTGTTCTAAACCGATTTAAATAATCTACGGTTACCGGAAAATCTTTTAAGCGCTGTCTAAACGTTCTGGCATGTTGATAGGCTAGTATGGTAGTGGGCACCAAAACAGCCACTTGCTTTCCGTTATCTACAGCCTTAAAGGCTGCTCTAATAGCTACTTCGGTTTTACCAAAACCTACATCACCACAGACCAACCTATCCATGGGGCGTTCACTTTCCATATCCGTTTTAATATCTGCAGTAGCGGTACTTTGGTCCGGAGTATCTTCATAAATAAAAGAAGCTTCCAATTCATGTTGCATATAACTATCCGGGTTGTACTGATAGCCTTTTTGGGTTTTTCTTTTGGCGTAAAGTTTAATAAGGTTAAATGCTACATGCTTTACACGTGCTTTGGTTTTTTGCTTAAGGGTTTTCCATGCGTTACTTCCTAGCTTATATATTTTGGGTGGTTTACCGTCTTTCCCGTTAAACTTGGTGATTTTGTGCAAGGAATGAATACTTAAGTACAAGACATCACGCTCGCCATAAACTAATTTAATGGCCTCCTGTTTTTTGCCTTCTACGTCAATTTTTTGAAGTCCGCCAAAACGTCCAATACCATGATCTATATGAGTCACATAATCTCCAACATCTAAATTGGTAAGTTCTTTTAATGTAATGGCCTGCTTTTTAGCATAACCGCTTTTTAACTGAAACTTATGATAACGTTCAAAAATCTGGTGATCTGTATAACATACTATTTTAGTATCATGGTCAATAAACCCCTGGTGCAAAGACAATACTACGGTTTGATATGACACCTCTTCTTCAACATCATCAAAAATATCTTGAAACCGCTTAGCCTGCTGTTCACTAACGCATGCTATATAATTAGTATAGCCCTTATTATGATTAGAATTTAAATCTTCAATTAATAGGTTAAACTGTTTGTTGAATGCCGGTTGTGGCGTGGTATTAAATACAATTTTATTGCCATTATTAAAAACTGAAGTACTCCCAAACTCTATAATTGAAAACTCTAAAAGTTGTTTTTTAAGCAACTCTGAATTACAAAAAAGCTCATACGGTTCCGCATGTTTAATATCAGTTGAAAGTGTTTTAAAGGCCTCCTCAGCTTTGTTGTAAAAATCATCAATTCTTGAAAAGAATAACTCTGCATTCTTTAAACCTACTACTGTTTTTTGAGCTATATATTTTAAAAAGCTTTGACGTTTTTCCTCAACCAGTTTATTGGCGACATTGGGGATGATATTAATTTTCTTTATCTGCTCTATGGAAAGCTGGGTCTCCACATCAAAAGTACGAATACTATCTACCTCATCACCAAAAAATTCAATGCGATAAGGCTCATCATGTGAAAATGAAAATACATCTACTATACCCCCACGTACCGAAAACTCACCGGGCTCCGTAACAAAATCTACACGCTTAAACTGATATTCAAATAAGACCTCATTTACAAAATCAATAGACAGATTATCATTTACACCTACTTTAAGTGTATTACGCTCCAATTCTTTTCTTGTAACCACCTGTTCAAAGAGTGCATCGGGATAGGTAACAATTATAGCTGGTTTTTTCTGTGAATTGATACGATTTAAAACTTCTGCACGCAACAAGACATTAGCATTATCTGTCTCTTCAATATCGTAAGGCCTCCTGTAGCTTCCCGGGTAGAATAACACATCTTTTTCATTACAGAGTTGCTCTAAATCATTAAGATAATGTGCTGCTTCTTCTTTATCGTTAAACACTAGTAAAAACGGCTTTTGTACTTCTTTAAAAGTACTAGAAATTACAAATGAAAACGAAGATCCTACCAGGCCCTTTAAGTGTACTTTACTTTGAGGTTGGGCAATAGTATGTTGCAGATTTTGCGTTTGCAAAACCTGAATGTAGGTTTGAGACAAGGCTGATTTACTCACCTAATTTTGTTTTGAGATGCAAATATAAGAACTTGCCTTGATAATTTTGAGTGTAATTCCTTAAGAACAACAATATTCTTTTTAACGTAAAACCATGATTAAGGATTGTAACCCTTCAACCTCATTCAAGATAACCTACCCCTTATTATAGCTCTCAAAAAATTAATAATTCAATTTAGAATCTTAAAAAAAATATGTACGTTTGTGGCAATATAAAAAGAATAAGATATATGTCGTTTTCAAAGTTATTTGATGGTGGTTTTAAAGAGCGAAATGAAGGACATTTTGCTGCTATAGTTCGTGTGGCTATGGATGACGGAATTATTACTCCTGATGAGCAGGCGTTTTTAGACCGATTAGCACACAACTTAAACATTGGTGAAGAAAAATATAAGCAAATTTTAAAGGATTATAAATCGCATCCAATAAATCCGCCGGTATCTTATGAAAAACGCTTAGAACGTTTATATGATCTGGTACGTATGGTACATGTAGACCAAATTAAAGGGAACTCTGAGCACAAACTTTTAAACAAAATTGGCGTTGGTCTTGGATTTCATGCCGTAAACGTTAAATACATTGTTGACAAAGCTTTAACTCTTGTAAATAACGGGGTAGACCTGGATACTTTTGTAGACCAAATAAAGAATATGAATAGATAATTCTATACCATTCTGTAAAACAAAAATGCAACCTAGTAAGGTTGCATTTTTGTTTTTATTATATAAGTTTAGAAAACGGTATAGGTTCTGTCTCTCCTTTTTTTGTTAAACAAATATAACCGATGCGTTTCTATATTCACAGCATATATACAATAGCCAGAATTAATTTAATAATTGCTGAAGTATAAAATTCTTAAAACCTTCCAATGGTTTTACGGCATCAACAGATTTCATCCTGGGCAAGGTTCCAAACCAGCTGTTTATTAAAAAACGTCCAACCAAATCAGTGTCAAACTTATCTTGTATAGTCCTTTGGTCTTTTGTTTCTATCAAACATTGTTTAAAAATGGCTTCAAACTCTTTAAATTCAAAATCAAGACGCTTTCCTTGACCTTTATGATCATTCCCTGATTCTAAAGAAAAATGTACCATACTATTACTTATAACGTTTTGTCTTTAGTCTAAAAATATTTACGTATTGTAAACCTGAAAAAACTGTCTTGTTGAAAATTAGAAAGAATAAATTCATCGGGAGCAATACTATTAAAAACCCTGGCTTCAATTTCAGCGGTCCATGTGCTCCCAAAACGCCTGGAGGCTTCAATACTAAAAATTTTGCTACTTGATTCTAAATCAGAAATACCACCTATCAATATTGAGGTATCCTGAGTATCATTAAACGCTATCCTGCTTCCTAAAAACACATCATTCTGCAAAGCGTTTAAGGCCAGTTCATCTCGTTCATCATAAAGATACTCTCCCAGTAGTCCAATATCTAAACCATTCCCATCTATATTACTAAAAGTAAACTCTAATCCTGCGACTAAAGCAAAGAAATCCTGAGCCTTTGCCGAACGGTAAATAGATTCCAGTTTCCATAAAAAGGCATTATGGGTTACTTGCAAATCTAACCCTGTTTGGTTTATTACCGGGTAAAAAGCATTTAAGTTTCCATTGGGTTCAAAAGTAAATAAAGGCTCACGTCCGTTTCCATAAAAGTGTGATATTCCCACATCAAATGCACCAAAATAATGAGACCATCTGAACGCTATATCCTGCCGCCATTCCTGGGCGTCACTCTCATAACTTATATCATCTTTAGTTATAACAAATGGAAATCGTAATCTTCCTTTTTCTCCCGGAAAAGTACGTTTTCTATGATATGGCAGGTAAAAGAAATCAAAATTACCCACACTGCCTGTGGTTAAAGTAAAATGTACCATAGGTTGCCCTAATTTCTGTTCACCGTCAAAAGATTCTACGCCGTCCGTTTGGTTTATAATATCCACTAAATGATTACTTTCTGTAACCCCCCAATAGATCTTTTTTAAACCCAGGCTCAGTTCCCAGTTACGTTTTGCTTTTTGGTAGTAGAGTTCTCTTATATCCCAATGTGTACGGGCATCATCTCTATCAAGTCTAAAAAAACCTATAAAATTTATAGCTTCATAGCCCTTATTCCACTTAATCGTATATTCCGGCGTGAAGGCTAATGAAGGGAAATGATCCTTTTGCCCGTTAAATGCCGGGGCCTCATAAAAATACCGGTATTCTGCTTCTACTTCCAATTCAAAGTCTTGTTGTAATGTATTTTCTTTTGATTGTGCCTGGATTGAATTAAGAACTAATTCAAGAACTATTACTGCACAAAAAACAAAATGTCTTTGCATAATACAATTGCATTTAAAAAGCAACACCTAAAAACAACCTGCTATTAATCATCAAATCATCACAAAATAATGATTGCTTAAGGTGTTGCTTACTTGAGTTAGTCAAACTTAATTTCCTGCTCGCATGAGAGCATTTTGGGTAAAATCTTCTTCGGTTAGATCAGCATCAAAATTATAATCAGAAAACATTAGTATGGTTTCCTTGTTACTTTGATGGTTTATCATAGTAAACGTACCTGCTCTCCAAAATTTATTTTTATAGAGTTTATAATCAGAATAGTCCAGGGTTTTTAAAAGCGCATTTTTTCGATCATAAAACTCTGCCTTTTCAATCCTGTACCCTTTGTTTTTGTTATAGGTTACCAAACGACGTGTATAACCGGATTTAGGATCTACCGGGTCTTGCTCTACCACCAGAAGGTCTCCATCTTCTTTAATAAATTTATAGGTATATTTTTCTACTTCAATTGAAGACAAATCTTCATAGGCAAATTCACTGCCTACAAAAGGCCCGGATTTATTATTTGACGAAATTCTTTTTACACGTTTAATTGATGGCAAAAACAACCATTGATCGTCCGAGCCTATTTTATGTGTAAATGTTAAGGTTGAAGTGCCTTTTACATCTTTTGGGCTATTAAATACAATCAACGATTTATCTCCGTCTTCAGTAAGTTCCAGGGTTCTTGTTGTTAATGAACGCTCACTGGTCTGGCCATTTTTGTTTTTTAAGACCATCTTTAAGTTCACTGTTGAGCTTTTAAATCCTAAATCTGCTTGTTCGGCTGCCTTTGCTATTTCTAATCCACGTGCTTCAGCAGATTGTGCTCCGGTTAATACTGTACTTAATATTGCTATTGTAAAAACTATTCTTTTCATTTTTTGAATTTTTAATATGGTTTATTTATCTAAAGCTATTTGCTCTATATTTTGTTGGACTACCGCGTCTTCTTTTTTACTGGTTAGTATTAACAGAGATGGTAGTAGTATAAAATCTATAATCAACGCCGCTAAAATGATTATTACCGTAATTCTTGCCATATAACTGTTTAATGCAAATGATGATGTTGACAGGACAGCAAATCCAGCTAATAGCACTATAGTTGTTGTAACCAGTGCTTTACCAACGGTCTCAAAGGCATATATTACCGCTTGTTTTGAATCATATCCCAGTTCTCTTTTGGCCCTTAAGAACTTGCTCATAAAATGAACTGTGTCATCAACAATAATTCCTAAAGTCATACCAAAAACTATAACCATTCCGGTGTTAATTTGCCCTTTGTATAATGCCCAAATACCAAAACCAACCAATACGGGTGTTACATTAGGTATAATACTTAACAGCCCCAGTTTGAAATTTTTTAAAGCCAACATGAGTACCAGAGAAATTAATATAAGGGCTACAATATTTCCTTTAAACATACTTTCTGCTTGCCTGAACCCTAGTTTTGAAAACATTAATGTTGGACTTACACCTATGGTATGCATGGCTTCCGGGGCGTTATCCCGTAACCATTTTTCACCACGTTTTGAAAAGGCTATCATTTCTGCACTGGACACATTTTCAATAGTTACTGTAACCCGTGTTTCAGATTTATCTACATTAATTTGATTGTTAAGGTCCAGTCCAAATGGTAATGACAATTCATATAGCAATAAATACTGTGCGGCTTCCTCACGATTGTCAGGCACTCGATAAAAATGTTCATCATCTCCGTGCATGGAGCGGTTTACCCGCCTTGCCACTTCACTAAAGGCATTAACGTGAATAACCTCCGGTTGTTCTTTAAGCCAGTTCTCAAAAGCATTTAAGTTTTTAAGATATTCAGGATTGTTAATTCCGCCGCTTTCTCCACTACCAATGGAGTATTCTACATTATAAATCCCCGTGAGGTTTTCACTGATATAATCAGTGTTGCTTCTAAACTCAACGGTTTCATCAAAATAGTTTATAAACTCATCGTTAAAGGTGTTTTTTGTAGCCAAAAAGGTCAATCCTGAAATCACAACTATTGAAATAATAGCAAGGCGAACAGGTTGTTGAACTACAAAGTTTCCTAAGGTGTTATACATGCCCAGGCTTTCTTTTTTTCCTTCTTTTTTAACTTTAGCCTTTACAGGTAATATGGCCATTAAAGCCGGTAAAGCCGTAGTTGAAAACAGGAAGGCCATACTCATACCAAAAGCTGTAATATTACCTAAATCCCAGAACGGTGGCACATCTCCAAAATTCATGGTTAAAAACCCTATAACGGTAGTTAAACTTGTAATAAAAACAGGCATAAAATTTAAGCGCATAGATTCCTTTAAAGCATCTATTTTGGTTAGCCCCTCTTTACGCATTTTTTGTAACATGGTAACCAGAATATGTATACTGTCCGCAACCGCCAGTGTGAGAATCATAGTAGGGAAAACTGATGAGGGAGGTGTTAATTTTATATCCATTAACCCAACAAATCCCACAGCACTAATTATTGAAAACAGTACAACGATAAGGGTTGCAAACGTACTGACCAAGTTTCTGGTAAGAATGAGTGTGGTTATTATTACAATAATTAGCATAATCATTGTAAGCTTTAAATCATTCATTGAAGCTTCAAAAAAGGCTGTATTCATGGGAATTAAACCTGAGGTGTGCACCTCAAAATCAGGATGCTTTTCCTTAAAATCAGAAATCATATTCCTAACAAAAGGCGTCACCTCGCCCGGGATTTCGTTAATATCTACCCCTGGCAACCTAACTGTTATATTAATAGCCGTAACACTACCTTCTTTATTAATAATTCTATTTACTAATAAGGGTTCTTTTAAAGCTTTCTCTCTTATTTCTTTAATTTCAGCATCTGTTTTAAGAGACGATTCATAAGACAGATCATCAACATAAAGATCATCCCCTACTGCACTGGTATGCTGAAAATTGGTTACGGCATCCACTCTTGAAGAATATGGAGTATTCCATGCTTCGGCTGTTAATGCTTCTATGGCTGTTAAGTTTTCTCTGGTAAAAATATTACCGTTAGATGGAGTGAGCACCAAAATGACATTATCATCTTTGGTGTATTTTTCCTGAAGCGCATCAAAGGCTTCAAGTTCAGGGTTTGATTTGCTAAAAAACACATGGTAGTCTCCGTCAAACTCCATATTTCCCTGAGATCCTAACCCTATTGCTAATAATAACGCAGCAATTAAGACTGGCCATTTAAATTTTATTACGAAGTTGGCCCAATGCTTCGCAAATACGTTGGTGGCATTACTTGCCTTTTTTAATGCATTCATAGTTTGGTTTTTAATAGTTGACCGGTCGATTATATTAACCGTGATTGTTTTTCATTTCATTCTATTGTTAAGACGCTTCTTATATCATTAAAGAGGACAAGTATTTAAATAAAAAATAGTTGACCGGTCGTCTATAATTAATTTAAAAAAAATTATTTAAGCAGTACTTCCTTTACCATAGTCATAACGTTATCTATGGGATACGAGCTTTTCATTTCTTTCATAGTTACCATTGCTCCTTTTCCTGCATCTTCAATAAAGGCAGCTATATCTTCTGCTTTCATCGGGTTTGTTATTTCTCCCAGATCTTTAGCTTCTTGAATAACATCGGTTATTAAAGACAAGACTAACTCTGTTTTAAGCAATATGGCAGTACGAATTTTTTCATTATGTTCAGCCATTTCACTACTTAAATTACATGCCATACAGCCCATACTACAACCCATTTCATCTTTAAGAACATCTGTTCTGAATTCATGAAAGTTTAATAGTCGTGTCTTTGGTGATTTTGATTTATCTTCTAAAATTTCTCGTGCCGGAGTAAACATTACATTGAAATACTTTTCAATTGCCCTAACCACAAAGTCTTCTTTAGAATCAAAATAAAAGTAAAAAGAGCCTTTAGGAACATCGGCAGCCTTAACAATATCATTTACACTTGTAGCATTGTAGCCTTTACTCCATAAAATCTCCATTCCTTTTTCTAAAAGGAAATCTGCTTTGGCATCATGTTTAAGTGTTTTAGACATAAAATAGAACTTCTCGGCAAAAATATGACCACTCGTCTAGTAAATCCAAATTTTAATTGTTAAAATTAACACAAAACAACATAATCCACTAAAAATCAATATATTATTTATGTAATTTTAATTGAATTCGCTTACGGGGAATATCAATCTCAAGTACTTTTACTATGATTTGTTGATGTAAATGCACATGCGCGTTCACATCCTTTACAAAGCTATCGGACAGGTTTGATACATGGATCAAACCACTTTCTTTTATACCTACATCTACAAAACATCCAAAGTTTGTTATATTGTTTACTATTCCCGGAAGCAATTGTCCTTCTCGTAAATCATTAATGGTTTTTATGTTTTGATTGAATGTAAAAACTTTAGCTTGCTCCCTGATATCTAATCCTGGTTTTTCAAGCTCTTTAAGTATATCTTCAAGTGTTAATAAACCTACTGAATCTGTACAATATTTTTTTAGATCTATATTTTGAAGTACCTGTTTATTGCCTATTAAATCTCTAACTGATTTACCTAAATCCTTCGCCATTTTTGCAACTAGTACATAACGTTCAGGGTGAACTGCTGAATCGTCTAAGGGGTTTTCCGGGGCTTTTATTCTTAAAAACGCAGCAGATTGTTCAAAAGCTTTATTTCCTAAACGCGGTACATTTTTAATATCATGTCTTGATAGAAATACACCCTGCTCTTTTCTGTAATTAAACATATTCTCAGCAAGCTTAGGTCCAATCCCAGAAACATAACCCAATAAACTCTTACTGGCTGTATTAATATTTACGCCTACGGCATTCACACAATTTTCAACAACCAAATCTAAAGCGTTTTGAAGCTTTGTTTGGCTTACATCATGCTGATATTGCCCAACACCAATAGACTTTGCGTCAATTTTAACCAATTCTGCCAAAGGGTCCTGTAAACGGCGGCCTATAGATACTGATCCTCTAACGGTGACATCATAATCCGGGAACTCTTCACGGGCAATTTTAGAGGCGGAATAAATACTGGCCCCGGCTTCACTCACCACAAACACCTGGACATCATTTTTAAATCGAATTTTTCTAATTAAAGCTTCGGTCTCTCTGGATGCTGTTCCATTTCCAATAGCTATGGCCTCAATTTTATAAGCATCGGCTAATGAGCTTATCTTTTTCATAGCACCGGAGCTATCACTTTTTGGTGGATGTGGATAAATGGTTTCATTATATTTTAATTGACCCTGAGCACCCAAACAGACTACTTTACAACCTGTTCTGAAACCCGGATCTATAGCCATGACCCGCTTCTCTCCTAGTGGTGAACCCAATAGTAATTGTTTTAGGTTTTTGGCAAAAACATGAATAGCAGCGTCATCTGCTTTTTCTTTAGCTATTTCAAGTGCTTCATTACTTAATGAGGGTAACAGCAAACGTTTGTATGCATCTTTAATGGCTATTTCAATTTGATCAGCGCAGGCATTATAGGATTTGATTATTCTGTTTTCAATCTTATCTAAAGCACGGTCATCATCAATATTGATTTTCACTCTTATAAAACCTTCTTTTTCCGCCCTTAGGATGGCTAATAATCTATGTGAAGGTATACGGCCTAAGTGCTCTTCCCAATCAAAATAATCTTTAAACTTTTGTGCTTCTTCATTAGCTGTTTTGGTTTTTACCTCTTTTGTTGAAATCATGGCAAAACGCTCTAACTGATAGCGAATATGATTTCTTATATCGGTACGTTCATTAATCCATTCGGCAATAATATGTCGTGCTCCTTTTAAGGCTTCTTCAACGGCATTGACCTCTCCTTTTACATATCTAAATGCTATGGATTCCAGGTCATTTGCATTTTGACTCATAATAATCTTAGCCAAGGGTTCAAGCCCCATTTGACGTGCCTTTTCAGCTTTGGTTTTTCGGCTTTTTTTAAAGGGCAGGTACAGGTCTTCCAGTACAGCTAAATTAGGGGCAGATTCTATCTTTTGTTTTAATTCAGACGTTAAAACTTCTTGCGCTTCCAGGGTTTTTAATATAACTTGTTTACGCTTCTCTATAGCCTCAAACTGTTCTTTGTATTTTACAATCTCTCCTATTTGAACCTCGTCTAAATTTCCGGTACGTTCTTTTCTATATCTGGATATAAAAGGAATTGTACAATCTTCATTGAGTAGTTCAATAGTATTTTTTACAGATACTTCAGGAAGTTGGGTCTTGGTAGTTATATAATCTATCATGCTGCTAATTTAAAAAGACCTGCCAGGTTTTAAAACTTGACAGGTCTTTTAATTTATCTGTTTTTAAAAGTATTTAAGCTACTTTCTTTATTAAATCAAAGCAAGGGCATTTTGAACAACGCTTATTTTCTCCTTTTTTAAACTTTTTACAACAACTGCTTTTAACTTTATCAGGAACGTCTATTCCTAACTTTCTTAGCTTTTTTATTGCTTTTTTTTGTTTCTTTTTACCCACAGTAGAATTATGATATTCAAATCTGTGGGCAAATATAATTATTTTTATTAAATCTAAATAAGCTTAAAATGTTAAAATTATTCAGGGGCATTTGTTGCTGCAGTTGTAACGGTTAAATTTTCAATATCTCTATCAAATAGATACAGACCTCCTTTATCATCTCCAATCATATTTATTTTATCCAGAATAGTACGAGCTACAGCTTCTTCTTCTATCTGTTCTGCAACATACCATTGTAAAAAGTTGTGTGTTGCATAGTCTTTTTCCTGAAGACTAATATGCACTAATTCATTTATGCTTTGAGATACAAACACTTCATGCTCAAATAATTTTTCAAACATTTCTTTAAATGATTTAAACGTTACATTTGGAGCTGCTAATTGAGAAATTTTAGCATGCCCGCCCCGCTCATTTACAAACTTTACAAGTTTAAGCATGTGTTCTCGCTCTTCATCAGATTGTGCATACATAAAATTAGAAACGCCTTCCAATCCCTTTACTTCTGCCCAACATGCCATAGCCAAATAAATTTGAGAGGACTCTGCTTCTATTCGTATTTGATTATTTAATGACTCTTCAATAGTTTTTGATAACATAATATTCCTTTTTTGTAAAGTTACAGATTTCCTTTACTTCTTTCAAAGCAATACTGCTATAAAAAAAGGTTATCCTAAACTTAGGATAACCTTTTCAACTATTAATCAACCAAACTTAAACTTACTGAACTGTAAGTGTATATTGTGGTGTTGGATTTAACGGGCAGAAATAAACATACTCTCCCTTTGTTAATGTAGTAGGCTTTGTTTTTTCAACTTTACCATCTTTAACTACTGTTGTTACATAAGCCGTTTTAATATGGTTTTCCGGGTTACTGGCATCTTTCCCTTTTGGTACCAATACCAAACCTACATCTTTGCCAACATGGTTATTGGATACTTTAAACACATAAGTACCTTCATTAACGGTTAAGGACTTTTGTGTGAACTCCCCTTTAGTTTGCTCTAAAGCAATAGTTTTTGTTGCTTTACTCATCTTATCTTGTGCATTAGAATTGAATGTAAATGCTAATACTATTGCTAAAATTGAGATTACTTTTTTCATGATTTTTGTTTTTAAATGTTGTGAGTTATGTACTCTTGATTAATTATTTAGGTTTATTTATTATACGGTTTCAGTTTCCAAAGGTTGTGCTTCTGGAAAATCTACGGGTATCTGTGTAGTGCTATGAATATAATTTGAGATGGTTTTATCGCCTACCAAAGAAATTACATCTATTAAATTCCCTTTTGTATAGCCTGCATTGAAGAAATTTTCCAATACTCCTGCATCTGTTCTACCTCTGTTTTCTGTAACGTTTTTGGCTAATCTTGCTAAAGCGTCCAATTTATTGTCAAAAGAAGCTTCTCCAGCTCTCAGTTCTAAAATCTGTTCATCATTAAACCCGTTCATTTTCCCTATTGCGGTATGGGCTGATAAACAATAAATACAGTTGTTCACCTGGCTTACCGCTAAGTTTACAACTTCTCTTTCTTTAGCTGATAAAGATGTTTTAGCGTTTGAAAATGTTAAATAATTCTCTAAAGCTGTATCACTGTATGCATAAGTGGCATATAAATTTGGAACAAATCCTAAAGCTTTGTTTAAGTTGTCAAAAATAGCCTGATTATTTTCACTTACTTCTTCTCTTGTTGGAACATTAAATGTGCTCATAATTTTAATTTTTAATTTATTTATTATTTCGAATTTTGTGGTTTGTAATTCCTAGTACAAAGATGCCGCCTTTATAAGAGCGATACCATGTATAGGTTTCCTTTTGAGTTGTCAATTTTTCCTTTTTAGAATAAGACCACTATTTATGAAGTAATATGTGGCTTCTCCGCATCACAATAAAAATCTGAGATATGATTTTGTTCGCAATGTGTTTTAGGTGTGATTGTATTCAACACGTCTTTTCTTTTTCCTCTAAATATTTCTATTAAATTGAAGATAGATATATGTTTTAAATTCATGACTTTGATGTTTTAATTATACACTGCAAAGATGAATCAGAAATGGGTATTATAAAATGATAATAACACCCTTGTAGTTGTCAATTTTTCCCTAAATCGCTTTTTTAAGTTGTTTTTTGAAGTCTGAAGGTGATAACTGTGTATGCTTTTTGAACAAGCGGCTTAAATGTGAGGCATCTTCAAAGCCTACTTCATAGGCTATTTCTTTGGCAGTTTTATCTGTATAGATTAAAAGGCGCTTGGTTTCCAAAATAATGCGTTCATGAATTATCTGTAATGGGCTTGTGTTTAACTTTGCAAAAGTATTGGATAAGGTTTTTGGGGACTTAAACAGCTTTTCTGCATAAAACGATACACTATGTTCACTTTTATAATATGCATCAACTAATAGGTTAAACTTTCGTAACAAGTCTATTTTAGCGTTTTGGGCGGTTTCTACAAAACCTTCTTTTGCTTTTAATAACCGAGTACTGATGATTATAAATCGAGCCATAAGCATCCTTAACATTTCTGCCTGGATGGTATCTTTGGTTTCCAATTCATCTAAAAAGACTTCATGCAATATTTTGAATTTTCGTTGTTCCTCAACAGATAAATCTATTATTGGAAAATGTACATTTCCAAAAAACAATAATCCGGCGCAGCTTACCTCCTGATCATGATCTTTTATGCAATAAAACTCCCTGTTAAACTGATAGACCACTAAATTCTGCCCTGATTTAAATTGAAAATACTGAACTGTTGTAAGCACCAAAACACTGTTTGGCTGAATAATATAAGGGATACTATCTACAACGATCTCTGCTGTAGAATCACTTGTTCTAATAAAGGTATATAAATCGGGTTGTTTAGCTATTTTATAAGCTTCTAAAAGCGATTCATCTCCTATTTTTAAAATAGCGTTTGTAGAAAATTCTGTGAATGTTTTTTGCATGCCCCATTAGTCTTTTGTTTGTTATAAACATTACACCCCCTTCAAGACCCTAAGTAAAATACAAAAAAAATCCTGTTTAAAATTTAAACAGGATTTTATATTTAAGGAATATGTTATTTTAGTTACCGGCTTCTCGCTTGGCATCCTCAATCATATCTTCATTTGGTAAAATAACAATATTTACACGTCTGTTTTTAGCACGACCTTCAGCAGTAGCATTATCATGTACAGGCTTTGTTTCTCCAAACCAATTGGTGGTTAAACGTCCTGAACTTACACCATTTTGCTTTAAGTAATTTGTAACAGATGTTGCTCTATTCTTTGAAAGTGTCATATTATAACCTGCATCTCCTGTACTATCGGTATGACCTATTACTAATAAATTTGTATCCGGGTTTTCTTTAAAAATCCCAACCAATTTATTTAATGTTGTTTGTGATGCCGAATTAATATTATACTTATTGGTGTCAAAATATACCCCACTACCATCTTCAAAAGTAACTACTATCCCTTGGTCTACACGTTCTACTTGAGCACCTGGAACCTCCTGCTCAATCTCCTGAGCTTGCTTATCCATTTTATTTCCAATAAGCACTCCGGCTCCTCCTCCAATGACACCTCCAATTACGGCTCCTAACTCACCATTACCGCCTTTTCCAACATTGTTTCCAATAATTGCTCCTAATATAGCTCCACCGGTAGCCCCTATAACGGCTCCCTTTTGTTTGTTATTCGCATTTTGCACAGCCTTACAATTCACTAAAGTAACTGCCATCACTAAGGCTAATAGTACACTTGATATTCTTTTCATGTTTTTTGTTTATTTAATATGTGAAAAATCGATTTTTAGTTTTGCTTTATTAACTAAAGCTTTGAAAAGTTCATAGAGATTACAAATGGTTCTCCTTCCACAGAAAGCGTCTGTTCCCAGGTCATTACCGTATCAGACAAGGCTGCTAACGTTAATCTAAACCCAGTATTGGTTACTGACTTACCCCTGGAATCTGTTGGTTTTAACAAAAAATCATACAGTCCTGTAAGCTCGTCAACTTCCTGAATGGTAAATATAAAATTACGGTCTCCGCTACTACACCCCACACCATTAATAGAATATATCCCTGTATTATTATTAGGAATAAACTTCCAGGTACTGTTTTCAAAACATTCCTTGTTCTCGTCATTCAAAAGGGTAACATTATATGTCCCGGATTTACTATATGTAATTGAACTTAAGGTCCAATCGCCTTTAATGACTTTTTTAGACGTTCTCACTGTTTTTGAACCGCCACAGGCCAACAGGCTTAAAGTCACTAAAATCAATGCTATTTTTTTCATAAATATTGGTTTTTATAAAGTTAGTTAAAAGTAATCAATAATTAAGACACTCCTTTTAAGAAAAGGTCACCTTTTTGTGTATTATTATTTACGTTGATTAAACTTTTATGGATTAGAGCACCACAGACTTATAACATTACCTATTCTAAAGCTTTGTCAAGAATTTAAATAGCCCCTGGTAACACAATTCCATTAATAATTGATACATACTAGCTTATCTGCAATCCGTTAGACACATTAACATCATCCGGATTCACAAAAACCAATTTACCATCAGCACTTTCAGTCATTAAAATCATACCCTCACTTTCAACACCCCGTAAAGCTCTGGGTGCAAGGTTTACCAAAACCGTTACACGTTTACCTACAACCTCTTCGGCTGTAAAGCTTTCGGCAATACCGGAAACAATAGTGCGTATGTCAATGCCCGTATCTACCTTTAAAACCAAAAGTTTTTTGGCTTTAGGCATTTTTTCTGCCTCAATAATAGTCCCTACACGCATATCTAGCTTTGTAAAATCTTCAAAAGTAATAGTGTCTTTTTGAGGGTCTACAGTTTTATTTGCTGCTTCATTGGCCTTTTTACTAGCTTCCAACTTATCCAATTGGGCTTGAATGGTAGCATCTTCTATTTTAGAGAATAACAATTCGGCTTTTCCTATTTGATGATCAGCTGGTAGCAACACGTCTTTAGTTGAAATAGAGTTCCATGAATTCTCAATACGATGCTCCTGTATTGCATCATTGGAACTGATCTTTAATATCTTTTTTAATTTTTCTGAAGTAAAAGGCAAAAACGGTTCACTTAATGTAGCTAAAGCTGAAGCTATTTGAAGTGCGACATACATAATGGTTTTAGTACGCTCTTCATCCACTTTAATAACCTTCCAAGGCTCTTCATCTGCCAGGTATTTATTACCTAAACGCGCCAAATTCATAAGTTCTTGTCCTGCTTCCCTAAAACGGTAACGCTCAATGGAACTAGCAATAACATCTGGATAAGCTTTTACAGCGGCTAAAGTTTCTTCATCTAACTGAGATAATTCAGCCGGTGTTGGAACAAGACCATTGTAATATTTATTGGTTAGTACAACTACCCTGTTAATAAAGTTTCCAAAAACAGCCACTAACTCATTGTTATTTCTGGCCTGAAAATCTTTCCAGGTAAAATCATTATCCTTAGTCTCCGGGGCATTGGCAGTTAGCACATATCGTAATACATCCTGCTGACCAGGAAATTCTTCCAGGTATTCCGGTAACCAAACAGCCCAGTTTTTTGAAGTGGATAATTTGTTGCCTTCTAAATTCAAAAACTCGTTAGCCGGTACGTTCTCCGGTAAAATATAGCTCCCTTCAGCTTTTAGCATGGATGGGAAAATGATACAGTGAAATACTATATTATCTTTTCCTATAAAATGCACCAACTTGGTGTCCTTATCTTTCCAATAGGGCTCCCAATTTTTCCCTTCTCTTTGAGCCCACTCTTTAGTAGAGGAAATATATCCTATAGGGGCGTCAAACCAAACATACAGCACTTTACCTTCTCCGCCTTCTGCAGGAACCGGAATACCCCAATCTAAGTCTCTGGTTACGGCACGCGGACGCAAACCATCATCAATCCATGATTTTACCTGTCCGTAAACATTTGGTTTCCAATCTTTTTTATGACCTTCTAAAATCCATTCTTTTAAAAAAGCTTCATGCTTATCTAAAGGCAAAAACCAGTGTTTTGTTTGTTTTAGGGTAGGTACATTTCCGGTTATAGCTGATTTAGGATTAATTAAATCTGTGGCATTATGACTGGTTCCACAATTTTCGCATTGGTCGCCATAACTTTCTTCATTACCACATTTTGGACAGGTGCCTACCACAAAACGGTCTGCTAAAAACTGATTGGCCTGCTCGTCATACAATTGTTCTGTAGACTCTTCAATAAACTCACCTTTATCATACAGGGTTTTAAAAAACTCTGAAGCGGTTTCATGGTGTATTGGAGCTGATGTACGTGAATAATTATCGTAAGTAATCCCAAAATCTTCAAATGATTTTTTTATGATCGCGTGATACTTATCTACAATATCCTGAGGAGATACGCCTTCATTTTTTGCTTTTATGGTAATTGGCACTCCATGTTCATCACTTCCTCCTATAAAAGCCACATCATTGCCGGTTAAACGCAGATAGCGTACATAAATATCAGCCGGTACATACACTCCTGCTAAATGCCCAATATGAATGGGGCCGTTGGTATAAGGTAATGCTGTAGTGACGGTATATCGTTTTGGTTTGTTCATTTTTAATATCTATTATGTCAGGTCGAGCGCAGTCGGGACCTCCCATTGACAATACACTCTTAAAACCTCTCGACTGCACTCGAAGAGGCAAATGTTCTAAAAATATTTTTAAAGCCACAAAAATAGTCAATTAAGAAGCTATTTAGAAAAAAAATGTACATTTACCTTATGTCTAAAAATCTAATAAAAATAAGCGTGTTTTGTGTTACCTTTTTCCTTGGGATAAGTACAGGTTCGGCACAAAATTCAACTTTTGAAAAACAAAACAATACTTTGAAACAACCACCATATTTAAAAGCCGGAGATACTGTTGCTATTGTTGCTCCGTCAGGAATTTTAAAAAACCGAACAGGTGAAATCCAACAAGCCAAAGCCTTATTAAAACGCTGGGGCTTACATACTGTTGTAGGGAAACATATTTTCAATCAGGCTAATCACTTTGCCGGAACTGATGATGAACGCTGTGAAGATTTCCAAAATGCTATGGACAATCCCAATATTAAAGCTATTTGGTGTGCTCGTGGTGGCTATGGTTCGGTTAGAATTTTAGATAAACTAAATTGGGAGGCATTTAAACAAAACCCTAAATGGGTTATTGGTTATTCTGATATTACTGCTATTCATAATCAAATTCATAATATAGGTGTTGAGAGTTTACACGCTATTATGTGTGTGAGTTTAACTAAAGATTTATCTGAAATTGAAGCCAGCATTTCTACATTTAAAAATACACTTTTTGGTAAACCGTTAAGTTATCATTTAAAAGGTTCAAAATATAATAAAACCGGTAACACATCCGGACTGTTGGTAGGTGGTAATTTAACCATGCTCCATACCATGTTGGGTTCTGATGCAAGCCTTGATACTTCCGGTAAGATCTTATTCATTGAAGAAATTGGGGAGTATAAATACCATATTGATCGTATGTTGCAAAGTTTAAAACGCGCCGGGTATTTTAACAATTGTAAGGGTGTTATTATTGGCGACATGACCAAACTTAGAAAAAACACAACGCTTTGGGGCACCTCAGTTGAGCAGCTTATTTTAGATGCCCTGGCAGCATATAATTTTCCTATAGCCTTTAATATGCCGGCAGGTCACGAAAAGGATAATCAGGCCTTAATTTTGGGCAGAATGGTTGATTTATCGGTAGATATGGGTCAATCAACTATAATTTTTAGGAACTAGTGTGATATGTTATAGATTTACACAAAATTTATTAATCCACTAAAAAGTCTCAAAATGAAGAAAATAACTTTACTATGTGCATCTTTGATGCTTCTACTTACAGTTACGGTTAATGCTACTGAACTACGTTTAAACTTAAACAACCCAGATGTTCGTAAATGCTTAATTGAAGCAACCAAATATGAAGGTTGGGAATTAAGAGCCAGTTACATGAATACTAATGATAAATTAGTTATGATCTTTGTAAAAGGTGACGAAACAAGAACATATACCAGCTTATAAGTTCTGACTATTACAACAACAAAAAGACCAACTATTGTATAGTTGGTCTTTTTGTTTTATCCAGGAAAAGCATTCATGTTAGTTAAACCTCAAACTGATTTAAATGGTGGTCCAAATGCTTATAAAACATATTGTTCCATTCTTGTGTGGTTAACTTGCCAAACGAATGTGATTCCTTCCCATCAAAATGGTCTGCCCCTAAACTTTGGGTTTTTGTTAAATAATCAGCCAACCTGGCTTTTTCTTTTACAAAATTTCTGGAATCCGTAACCAAAAACTGAGGGGCTGTTCTTCCATTTTTTTTATAAGGCTTGTTATTGACAACTGCCGATTTAACAAACAACTTCAACAATGTTTTTTTTAATCCCTTTGGCTTTGGGTGACTATTATCATAAACCATTTCATAGGTTACATTACAATGTGCCAGCATTTGATCTACACTCATTTTACCCCACAATGGTTTTGACGTAGGTTCCAGCTTATTTATTCTATCAATAAGGGTATTGGTTTCTTCTAAAGCAAAAATATTTTTCATGGTAGGTTTTTATGATCCTAACCAAATTTACAAAATATTTAAGCTGATTTTTATTAGCACTTACCTTTATCCATAGCTTCAACAACAACCTCAAAATCAATTAAGTCTGAAATAACCTCATTTTTCAATGTACTTAATATTCCTTTTGAGTTGTATTCAATACCCCACCGGGTTCTGTCAATGCTAAATTTTGAAGTGAATATTTGTTTTCCTTCAACCTCTTCAAGGTTTAGTGTAAACTCAATAGGGTTTGTAATATCACGAATGGTCAGATCTGCTTTTACGGCAATGGTATTGGTACTTGTAGCCGTGACCTCAATGAATTCCAATCTGGATACCGGGTATTTCTCCACATTAAAAAAATCTTCATTCTTTAAATGCCAAACCAGCATTTCATTATATTTTCCATCTGTATTGATTATGGAATTCATGTTGATCTCAAAATGACCTCCGATAATGATATTATTAGATTTTATTATCTCTCCATTTAAGAACGTAACCGTCCCAAAATGTTTATTATATTTAAACAGATTTGAACCTGTCCATTTAATAACACTTGAAGTCGTGTCAATTTTGGTAGCATTTTGTGACCAGATTAAAGATACTACGCATAGCATCAATACTAAGAGTACATTATTTTTTTTCATATCTAAAAAGTTTTGATTAAAATTAGAGATGATGCCTTTTATTCTTGTGAAAAAAGTGTAAAAGAAGTGTGAAACGGATTTAAATTTTTTGAAAAATCATTTTATTTGTCTCATTTAAAACCAATGAAACTGAAGACCCATATTATAAATCCATTCTTACTGATACCATTAGTTATTCTATTGGCAGGATGCCATAAAAACACGACTCAAAATCATTTCTCTGAGAACGTAAAAGTGGCTCTTAGGGATGTGGGTAATAGACTGCTTTTAATAAATAAAGATTCCAGTTCCTTGATTTTACCGATTACCAAATTAAATGAAAACAGCTATAAAATTACATTTGAAAACACCCTCTCAATAACTCCGGATAGTTTGGTAAATGTCATAAGTCATAGTTTAAAAAATGCTGATTTACCTAAGCGCTATATTGTTGAAGTTATTAATTGCCATAGTGAAACCGTATCATACAGTTTTAAGATCACGGGATTAACAGAGCAAAACATAGTACCCTGTAGTGGAAGAAACCTCCCTAACGCCTGCTATACCATTCATGTTTTGTTTCTTGATACGTTATCATTTTGGAGTGCAAATAAGTATTATCTGTTATTGATTGTTTTGCTTATCATTACTGGCCTAAGCTTTATGTATCGAAAACAAAAGCAAAAAACGCTGAATCAGACCGGACTTCCTTTTTCAAAAATTGGATCTTATAGATTTTATAAAGATCAAAATAAACTGATCAAAGATTCGGTTGAGATCAAGCTTTCGACAAAAGAATGTGAGCTCATGGCCATACTAAGCGCCCATCAAAACCAGGTGGTAAAACGAGATACTCTTGTAAAGGAAATTTGGGAAGACCATGGTGTTTTTGTTGACAGGAGCTTAGATACTTTTATCTCTAAACTTCGCAAAAAATTTAAAGATGATACCTCTATCAATATTATAAATATTCATGGTGTAGGGTATAAACTGGAAGTTCATTAAAATGGGGTTTTACGATTTATCAAAGGAAGCACGTGATATACTGGTTAAAACTATCAATGATGATATCACTTACGATTTATCAAATGGTAACACCCAACATATTACACGCTATTTCTCAGATCCGGATACTTACATTAGAAAAACAGGATATTTAGCTATTGGAAAATGCTTTTATTCTAAACCTGAATTACAGCAAACTATACTTTCAAGCCTAAACGATTTATTAAATTCCAAGATTGATAAAGTACGTCAAACCGTTGTAAATGCGGCCGGAGAAATTGGAAAGTTTCATTTTAAAACAGTTCAACATTTTTTTGACACCGCTTTATTTGACAAACACCACACTGTTAGGAATGTTGTTATTGGCTCTGTTAAGAAAATGGGGCAAAAGAACCCTGTTCCGGTGCTTGATTGGGCAAAAACTTATCTAAAACACCCTGATAAAGAAGTAAGGCGGGAGATATGTCATGGTATAGAATTACGGGGACGCACCCACCCACAAGATATTTTACCGCTTCTTAAAACACTTGAATTTGATGAAGCCAAACGAGTTACAGATACGCTAATCCATGTACTCGGTCAAATAACCTATAAAAATGGCTGTTTAAAAACTGTTGTCGCCCATCTCAATACATGGGAAAATAAAACTTTAGTTGAAAAAGCTTTAGACGAAATTGTTGATGTGCATAAGCGGTATAAAAAATTTGCCGTTTTATCGCAACAGGAGGCTATTGATTATATTGATGCTAATTATAATCCAATTAATTAAAATCCACGCTCCTTTTGAATCTGTTCATACGCTGCTTGTACCTGCCTGAATTTTTCCTCTGCACCCTTTTGATGTTCTTTGCCTAAATGAATCACCTTATCAGGATGGTATTTTTTAGCCATTTTACGATAGGCTTTTTTAATAGTATCAACAGAGGCATTTTTGTCTATTTCCAACACTTTATAGGCATTATCGCTACTATTATAGAACATGGCCTTAATGCTTTCATAATCTCTAGGACTAATACCCAAATACCCAGCTATGGTATAAATTTGTTTTACCTCATCCTCAGTAACAATCCCATCAGCCTTTGCTATACCAAATAAAAAATGGATCAGCTGTAAACGAGACGCATGGTCCATCATTTGTCTGATCTGTAAACACACCGGCCTTACAGAGATCTGTTGTTTATTGATGCTTTTAAAAAGCTTAAACGCCCGGTTTGCCCGTTCCTTGCCATACATACCAACAAACTGTTGGCGCACATAATCCAGTTCACGTTGGTCTTGCTTACCGTTTGCTTTAATAATAACAGAAGCCAATATAAGAAGGCTTACCTCAAAGTCTCCAGATTGGGTTTGAGGACGCTGTCTTGTTCTGGTTGTCCTATAGTCTCTACCGGAAAACGATCCCTCACTTCCGTTACTTAAATTGTCTAGAACACTTCCAATGGCCAAACCAATTATAGCGCCAATTGGACCACCAAAAGACCAGCCTAAAGCACCTCCTATCCATTTTGAAAAACTCATGCAAATAATAGATTTTAATTATGGGTAAATATAATATTTGTTAGTTGATTGCTTTACACTTTTGTTACACAATTGGTATCTTTGTAGTCTGAAAATGTTAATTATTTAAATTTAAAAATATGTATCCAGCAGAATTAGTAAAACCAATGCGCGAAGATTTAACCAATGTTGGTTTTGAAGAATTACATACTGCCGAGGCTGTTGATGCAGCTTTAGCCAAAGAAGGAACAACATTAGTTGTAGTAAATTCAGTTTGTGGTTGTGCAGCAGCCAATGCACGTCCGGGTGCCAGAATGAGTTTACAAAATGCTAAAAAACCAGATCATATTGTAACGGTTTTTGCAGGTGTTGATAAAGAGGCTGTTGACGCTGCCCGTGGTTATATGGTACCGTTTCCCCCTAGTTCACCCAGTATGGCTTTATTTAAGGATGGAGAATTGGTTCATATGTTAGAACGTCATCATATTGAAGGCCGCCCAGCAGAACTTATTGCAGAAAATTTGGTTGATGCTTATAACGATCATTGTTAACAGCAGCTCTAAATAAAAAGAATATCTTTTAGATAAATTAAAACCACGAACACTTTTCGTGGTTTTTTTGTTTTTAAACGCAACTCTTTTCTTGTGTTCTCATCTATAAGTAAACCTTATATAGATGAATAAAATACTTCTGTCCCTTTTTGTACTGCTGATTTTCACATTACTGAGTACCCAATGCAAAACCGATGATGGCACTTCCGGTTTTGAGAGTGATCAGGCTGAATTAATTCGCTTAAAAACTGAAATCGAGTTACTTGCAAGTACTTCTGTTTACAATGAAAGTGTAGAATGTAAATATATTGGCCTGGGAAGTAAACCCTGTGGCGGGCCATGGGCTTATCTTATCTACTCCACCTCTATTGATACCGAAAAACTTGAGAATCTGGTAGAAAACTATAATGAAAAAGAACGTAGCTTTAATTCAAAATGGGGTTTGGTTTCAGATTGTGCATTTGTCAATCCGCCCTCAAATATAAAATGCGAAAATAACACCTGTATCGCTGAGTATTAAAACTAAGTTTTTACTTATTTTTGGGGCATGTTAAAACTATTATCATATCCTGTAACCGCTATTTATTATCTGTGTTTTTTCTTAACATTGGTAATATTTCATCCTATTCAATGGTTTTGCTTTAATGTTTTTGGCTACCAGGCTCATAAATTAAGTGTTGATGCTTTACAACTTTGTTTAATGCGATGTGCCAATGTTTTGGGTACAAGATTTACTTATATAAATCCACACCATATAGAAACCAATCAACCCCTTATTATTGTTGCCAATCACCAAAGTTTACATGATATATACCCTATTACCTGGTATATGCGTAAACATCATCCTAAGTTTATTAGCAAAATAGAATTGGGAAAAGGCATTCCCAGTGTTTCATATAATTTGCGTCATGGCGGAGCTGCTTTAATTGACAGAAAAAACCCAAGGCAATCTCTACCTGCACTTATGAAATTTGGTGAATATATAGAAACTAATAAGCGTGCCGCTGTTATTTTTCCTGAAGGTACCCGAAGCAAAAACGGAACACCTAAACCCTTTCAAACCAAAGGCCTGGAAATTCTATTTAAAAAAATTCCTTCAGCTATGGTAGTTCCTGTAACCATTAATAACTCCTGGAAAATAGTCCGTTACGGAAAATTTCCTATGAGTTTAGGCACTCACATTACATTTACAGTACATAAGCCTATAAAAGTTAGTACCTTTGCAAATAAAGAAGCGCTTATTAATAGTATTGAAACCACTATTAAAGGTAGTATACAATCTTAAAAAAACACAGATGTCTTTAAAGAATAAGAGGTTAGAAGTCATGAAGTTTTTGGAAAAAGACGTCGATGCCTTAATGGAAAAATATTTAATTCCTATTGAAACTATTTGGCAACCCACAGATTTTTTGCCAAATTCAGAAAATCCCGATGATGATTTTTTTGAAGAAATAAGAGAAATCAGAGAGTTGGCCAAAGATTTGCCTTATGATTTTTGGGTGGTTTTAGTAGGCGATATGATTACTGAAGAAGCCTTACCTACCTATGAATCCTGGTTGATGGATGTGGAAGGAGTTGAACAGGTTAATGGTGTTAATGGTTGGGCTAAGTGGGTAAAACAATGGACTGCTGAAGAAAACCGACATGGCGATGTACTAAACAAATACCTTTACCTTTCCGGTAGAGTTAATATGAAAGAAATTGAAATCACAACACAGCATTTAATTGCTGATGGTTTTGATATAGGAACAGACAGAGATCCTTATAAGAACTTTGTGTATACCAGCTTTCAGGAATTAGCCACTTATGTTTCCCATAATCGGGTTGCTAAAATAGCCCGAAAAAAGGGCAATAAAAGATTGGCAAAAATGTGTCAGATCATTTCCGGAGATGAAATGCGTCATCACCATGCCTATTCTGATTTTGTTGAGCGAATTTTTAAAGTGGATCCCAGCCAAATGATGATGGCGTTTCATTATATGATGAAGCAAAAAATAACTATGCCTGCCCATTTTTTAAGAGAAACGGGAGGGAAAATAGGGTCAGCTTTTGAAGAATTTTCAAATACTGCCCAACGTATAGGAGTTTATACGTCTAAAGATTACGTAGATATTTTACAAAAATTGATTGAGCGTTGGGAAATTGATAAAATTACCGGATTGAATGACGAGGCTGAAAAGGCCAGAGACTATTTAATGAAACTTCCTGCCAGAATGTACCGCTTGTCTGAACGCATGAAAATACCGGAGAACTCATTTCAATTTAAATGGGTGGAACCGGCTATTATTAAATAAATCAATGGTTTACAATTGATTAACTATAATAACAAAAGATTTAAACCTATTTCCAGTTCAGAAAACAGTGAAACCACTTCTGACACTATTTTTGTTTATAAACAAAAGGGAAACATTTTAACAGCTACCTATCAAGGAGATCATATTATAGAAGGGCATTTAATTGGTGTGGTTGACAACCAAGGCAATATTGACATGAGGTACCATCAGATTAATTCCAGTGGTGAATTAATGACTGGTATTTGTATTTCTAAACCAAAGATTGATACCAACGGAAAGATAAAACTTTATGAGCGTTGGGAATGGACATCGGGAGATAAATCTAATGGCACTTCTGTTCTACAAGAAATTTAATAGCTATGACTTCAGCAGAAATAATTAATAAAACCATCATTTTTGTTAAACAAACCCTTGTCGATGCTGAAGGGGGACATGATTGGTTTCACATTGAGCGTGTTTATAAAAACAGTCTCTTGATAGCCAAAACAGAACCTGTTGATGAATTTATTGTATCACTTGCTGCCCTGCTTCATGATATTGCCGACAGTAAATTCCATAATGGTGATGAAACTTTAGGTCCTAAATTGGCCAGGGAATTTCTTTTTAAACTTAATGTAGATTCAACAGTAATTGAGCATGTGGTTAATATCATTGAAAACATTTCCTTTAAAGGCGGCAATGAAACTCAAAAATTCAAATCTCCAGAATTAGACGTGGTACAGGATGCAGACAGATTAGATGCTATTGGTGCCATTGGTATAGCACGTTGCTTTAATTATGGTGGATTTAAAAACAGAGCTCTATTTAATCCTGATATAAAGCCCAACTTAAATATGAGCAAGGCTGAATACAAAGCCTCTAATGCTCCTACCATCAATCATTTTTATGAAAAATTATTGCTTTTAAAAGACAGGATGAACACACCAACTGGCACTAAAATTGCTCAAGACAGACATAACTATATGTTAGGCTTTTTAGATCAATTTTACAACGAGTGGAACGGCAAAAAATAATTTAACTGGATTTAATTTGTCATTTCGACAGAGTGAGGAATGAACGACGAGAAATCTTTATAAAAATAAGATTATCCCACAGTCCGTTTTGCAATTTGCTTTCAATGAAATTATTCAAGAATACTCAAGACGCTATTGCATTATAATCAATCGGTAAAACATTATCTTGATAAGGCCTATCAACTGATCATCTTTTTAATTTCTTTCCTGTAATTGGATGCACTTTTTCCGGTTATATCATTAAAGGTTTTATTAAAATGAGAGAAATTATTAAATCCGCATTCATAGCATACATCAGCAATACTCATTTCAATTTCTTCAGACAATAATTTTGTAGCATGCACAACACGGTACTCATTAACCACCTGTGTAAATGTTTTTCCGGTAGCTTTTTTAAAAAATCTACAAAACGCCGGTACCGTCATACTTACTTTGTCTGCAATTTCATCTAAAGCAATATGTTTTTGAAAATTCTTATTCACATGCTTAAAAACAATGCCGATTTTAGCACTGTCTTGTGCTTCAGTTTCAAAAGCTACGCCATCAGCATTTAATAAGGTATAATCGCTGGTTTTAGCTAAAAAATCAAGGATTTCTAAAAATTTTAAAACACGCTTAAGACCATTGTGTTCTAATAATTTTTCAATTTTACGCCCAATCTTCTTTTTGGTATCAATTTGAAATCTGATGCCTTTTTTTGCTCTATCATATAAGGAGACAATATGTGACATTTCAGGAACATTAAGAAAATCATCCCCTAAAAAATTTGATTTGAACTGAATGGTTGTTTCGGTACCATTGGCCGTTAATCTATCTGTAAATCCATTATGTGGCAAATTAGATCCAATTAATATAAGCTGGCTATTATTAAAATACGACAAGTGGTTTCCAATATGGGTTTTTCCCTGACCTTTATTAACATATATAAGCTCTAATTCCGGATGAAAATGCCAATAGGCATCGTTCTTATCTACTTGCTCAACATGTTGCTTCACTAATAATGAATTACCAAAACCAGGGCTTATCTTTTTTAATGTAGGCTTTTTTGTAATCATAGCAGGTTAATTTGAGAACAAAATTACTATTTATTATGCATACATTATATATATAATTACCTCTATTATGTGCTATTTTAACTTAACACGCTATTAACACAAGCTTAACAGTTAAAATAGCATACAAATTAGCTAAAATTGATGTTTTGCACCTTATATTTGCAATATATCTTTGTCTCGTTGAAACGTTACATACAGAAAAAGAAAATTATAAAATAACAATACACTCTGATAACAAGGAGATCACAATATTCATTAATAGTTAGTTTAATGTCTTATTTAGTTTAGTTTAGTTTGAAAAGTGGGTGGTGGTAACCCACTTTTTTTTGCTTTAACTTTTCCTTTATCATAAATCTGCTAAAACTTTTTTGGCCTCTATAATCGCTTCAATGCATCATGTAATCTTTTAGTAAAACTATACTGGCTTAACCTGGTTTTATACTAGATTAACTTAACTCAAAATTGATGTAAAAACAACAGATAATTTAGCACATAAATTAGTCAATATCAGTGTTTTAAACTTACTACAATCAATATAAATTTGTAGTGTTGAACGTTAAAAACCAAATCATGAAAAACGTAATTAAACACTTAAAAAAAGGATTCTTAATGGTAACATTGTTTGCTACCCTGTTAAGTTTCGCCACTGATGCTTCATCTTTCAAAATTAAAAATGAAGCTAAGAGAACCTCCCTTACTTTATACCATATAAAGAAAGGCGACTTACTGTCTATTAAAGATGAAAATGGGAATATTTTATATAAGGAGTCTATGCAAACAACCGGTGTTTACACCAAAGGTTTTGACTTAACTACCTTACCTAATGGCTCTTATATGTTTGAGGTTGATAAAGACCTTGAGATTAACATCATACCATTTACCGTTAAGCACAACGTTGTTTTATTTGACAAAGAAAAAAAGGAAACCATCTTTAAACCGTTCGTTAGAATAAAAGGTGATCTTATTTTTGTTTCAAAACTATCTTTAGACAAAACGCCCCTTCACATTGATTTTTACAGAACCGATGTTAGTAATTCAGGGCATATATACTCAGAAAAGATTGAAAACACCAAAGTCATTGAAAGGGTATATAAATTAAGAGGTTTGGACGAAGGCCATTTTAAAATTGTCTTTCATACCAAAGGCAGAGAATTCACAAAAAAGATCAATTAAAATTTAGTTTATTAGTTAGTTTAGTTGAAAAGGTGGGCTGTAATGGCTCATCTTTTTATATTTAAAACAGCTTTAATTGACCGGTTTTATAAGATTCATGTAAATCATAATTTAATTTGGGCATGCTTTTATCTTTAAAATACTTAAGCCTTGCCAGTTTTATCAGGTCATTGATCTGTTGAGCGATCTTGCCTTCGCCTCGCATTCTGGTACCATATCTTGAATCATTTAATGTGCCGCCATGGCAATCTTCTATCTGGCGCAAAACCTTTTCGGCCCTATCCGGCATGGTTTTTTTTATCCAGTCTGTAAATAGTTCTCCTATAGCACCATTAAGCCGAACAATGGTATGCCCTATGGACAAAGCCCCATGATCTGAGGCCGCTTTAGCCAATGCTAAGATCTCATGGCTGTTTATAGAGGGGATTATAGGTGCCAGCATCACATTAACGGGAATACCGTTCTCACTTAATTCTTTAACTGTATGTAAACGTCTTTTAATAGTGGCTGTTCTGGGTTCTAAAATGCGCCTGGTCTCTTCTGACAGTGACGTGATGGACACATTAACAGCCACCAGATTGTCATTAGTCAACGCTTTTAACAGGTCCAGGTCTCTTAAAATAAGGGCATTTTTAGTTATAATACCCACCGGGTGCTTATACTTTAAAAACACCTCCAAACATTGCCGTGTAATCCCAAACTCCTGTTCTGCCGGTTGGTAACAGTCTGTATTCCCCGATAATACAATAGTATGCGCTTTCCAGCTTTTCTTTTTAATATGGGCTTCCAGTAGTTTTGCAGCTTCTTTTTTTACTAAGATATTACGTTCAAAATCCAAACCGGCACCAAAGCCCCAATATTCATGGGTATTCCTGGCATAGCAATAAATACAGCCATGTTCACAGCCCTGATAGGGATTCATACTATACATCATACCCACATCCGGGCTTTTTACCTGATTAATAATGGTTTTAGGAAATACCCGAAGGTATCGGGTTTTATTTTTATCCGGGATTTCGCCTTCTTTTTGACAAAATTCCAGGAAGTCATCACGCAGCTCATGACTTAATTCAAAAAAACGATTGTGCACCTTACGCTGTGCGCCACGGCCTTTTATAACAGATTCGGGATTCATAATACTTAAAATTCAGGATGTAAACCAGAGTGGAATAGCTCTTTAAAATTAGGTATTATTTATACTAAAAACTGTTAAATAAAAAATGGGTTATTAACAAAATGGGGGAGGTGATCAAGCTTGATACTTTAAGAAAATTCGACTAGCTTTGTTTGACATTAGGTATAACTGAGGGATGAAATATTTTGACAAATACATATTATTGAGGCAAGAACTATGGAAAGAATTTGAAAACCTTGTCAAAAAAGGAACAAAATTTCCGGAATTACTTGATGTTACATAGCCGAGAGGTGAAAACCCTAAAGGTTTATCAGTCACAACTGAAGGAGATAGCTGGTTTTACGCCAAACAGCTAATTGCTGACCCAATTACTACCTCCATCTTGGTGAGAATATTATTATAGCTACATCTAAAATAATATTTATTGATACTAATGACCAAAGACATATAATTGAACCGAACATTTTAGATTTATATTGGTTAAGTGAATTATTAGACAACAGTGAAGAAATTTGAAGACAAAGGAGAACTATTTAGTCAATTTTACAATTATAGGATTGTTTACTGTCCTAAATGCGGTAAACCTGTGGACTTTTTTGACCTTAAGGTAACATGCATTCATTGTGGACATCACAAAGAATTTAAGCCTATAGATTCATGGTATAAACTAGCTCCAATAACAGTTGAAATGGAGGATTTTTTAAAAGTGCCTTGTTGTGGTCAAATACTTTGGGCAATGAATCTGGAGCATTTAGATTTTTTAGAAAGGTATGTTGAATCAGACTTAAGAGAACGAATTCCTAATATAAATAAAAGTTTGGCTAGTCGACTCCCGAAATGGATTAAAAGTAGTAAGAATAGATTAGAAATTCTTAAATGTATTAAAAAGCTTCGTAATAAATTGATAAAGGGTAATTATAAATCAAAAATAGCATCTAACACAGTCTAAAATGTATAAAAATGCATTTTACACTAAACGCTAA
The DNA here is from genome assembly GCF_035818475.1 of Alterotamlana spongicola. Taxonomy (NCBI): domain Bacteria; kingdom Pseudomonadati; phylum Bacteroidota; class Flavobacteriia; order Flavobacteriales; family Flavobacteriaceae; genus Alterotamlana; species Alterotamlana spongicola. The sequence goes on along the minus strand of NZ_JAYMGV010000001.1, from coordinate 1,151,747 downwards.
ACAAGCTAAACAATCCCCTACTCCCCCGGAAAATCAGCCTTTCGTTTTTCCAGAAAAGCAGTAGTACCTTCTTTAAAATCGGCGGTTCCAAAGCTATTTCCAAACTCCTCAATCTCTACATCAAACCCATTGACGCCAGCTTTAAAAACTGCATTAACAGCGGTAATAGCCGCACTAATAGCTACTGAAGAATTGCTTAATATTTTAGTTGCTATTTGCTTGCATAGTGGCATCAGGTCTTCCTGGGCAACCACATGATTTACCAAGCCATAGTCTAAGGCCTTATTGGCATCAATCATTCCGGCGGTCATAACCATTTCCATAGCACGCCCTTTACCAATTAATTGTGGTAAACGCTGGGTGCCGCCATACCCGGGAATAAGCCCTAAAGACACTTCGGGCAAGCCTAATCTGGCATTATCACTAGCCAATCTAAAATGGCAAGCCATGGCCAACTCTAAACCGCCACCAAGTGCAAACCCATTAACAGCTGCAATAACAGGGGTAGACAAATTTTCAATAAAATCGAATAACACAGCCTGACCCTTTGCCGCCAGTTTAGTACCTTCTTCTATATTAAAATTAGCAAACTCACTGATATCAGCCCCGGCTACAAAAGCTTTTTCACCGCTACCTGTTAGAATAATAACTTTAATGTCTTTATTACTATCCGCTTCTTTTAATGCCAAATGCAATTCGTTAATAGTGTCTTTATTCAAAGCATTTAACTTACTGGGGCGGTTGATAGTAATAGTTGCTATGCCACTATAGGCTTCAAAAAGTATGTTGCTGTAACTCATGATTTCTGTTTTTAATGTTAAAACAAAATGATTATTCTTTTGGAAACATCACCTTAAACGTAGTCCCCAGGCCTTCTTCAGACTCAAATGAAATACTCCCCTGATAAGTTTCTAATATGTTTTTGACCATAGCCAAACCAAGTCCCATACCGCTGGTTTTGGTAGTAAACTTTGGCTCAAATACTTTGTCCTTGTTCTCTTCGGCCACTCCCGATCCGTTATCGGCAACGGTTATTACCACATTATCACCAGATTCGCCAACATAGATGACAATCTTAGGGGTTTTATTTTCAGGCATGGACTGAATGCCGTTTTTAACCAAATTGGTAACCACTCTAATAAGTTGTGTTCGGTCAAACTTTGCAATGATCTCTGCTTTATCCGGTGTGAAAGCAATATAGTCTTCGTTAAAAATATCTAAGGCCAGCTTTACAATTTTCACCACATTAAGTGTTTCATTTTGCTGTGCGGGCATTTTAGCAAAATTTGAAAAGGCTGAAGCAATAGAGCTCATGGTATCTATCTGTTGGATTAATGTTTTGCTGTACTCGTCTACTTTTAAATGTATGTTGTCATCATCCGGATTAAACTTACGTTGAAAGTTTTGAACCGTTAGTCGCATGGGCGTTAACGGATTTTTAATTTCATGAGCCACCTGCTTTGCCATTTCTCTCCAAGCCTGCTCCCGTTCACTTTTTGCCAGCTGCACCGCACTTTCTTCAAGCTCATCAACCATGCTATTATAGGAGTTCACCAAAATAGAAATCTCTTCACTGGTATCATCTACTTCAATTTTTTCATTGAGACGCTCAAGCCGGGTTGCTTTTATTTTATCGCTAATAGACTTTAAGGATTTGGTAATAAACTTTGATAGCAAAAAAGCAATGGCTATAGCCATAAGCAGCACAAACATAAACGCATAACCAATTCGGGTTAAAAATTCTTCCAATTCCTTGTTTAAAAAATCGTCTTTCTCCAAATAAGGAATGTTTAATATGGCCATTGGCTTAGACCTGCTATCTGTTATATAGGTGTATGAGGACAAAAAGGTTTCTCCATTTTCTTTATGTTTATCTACATACCTGTGTTCCGCAATTTCTAAGGCATCATTAAACTGAATGGTATTGCTCAATGCATTCATAATGTGTGCATCAAGACAATCGTCTGTTACATTGTTTTGCAATCCGGCCTTTGAAGAGATAAGGAGTCCACCTTCCAAATCATAAAGGTTCACCTGAAGTTTATGTATATCGGCTATATTATATATTTCCTCTTTGAAAATCAGCGGAATATTCTCTGTTTTTACTTCCCAGGTGTTATACCTGCTATTTAAAAACCGTTTGATATCGGTTCTGATATTTTCTTCTTTACGCTCTAAACGCCCTTTATGATAATCTTGACTCTGCTCCCTATACTGGTATATAGCTACCGCTGAAATTAATATAGAAGCCAGTAATACAAGTAGTATCATGACCAAGAAAATGCGGGTACGTAAAGAGAGTTTTTTTAATTTCATGTATAATTTATGACTCACTAAATATAGCAATAATTGCACCAAACCTCCTAAGGCTGATCTAAAAATCAAATGATATACTAAACCTTAGTAAATATGGTTGTTTAAGGTGTTCTGCTATATTTTTTTATATGTCTGAAGTTCTTAAAAATATCGCAATAAGCAGATTAAATCACTTTACGCTTCAGGGTTTTTATCCCTGATATTCTTATAAATCTTAAAGCCCAACATAATAAGTATTCCCAATACAATAATGCCAATAATACCCCAAACCCAATTGATGGCACTTTTCAGGACCACCAAAAATATAACAGCAAAAAGAATAAAGGTGGCGCCCTCATTCCAAATACGCATAAAACTTGATGATTTCTTTACCTCATCACGTTGTAGTTGTTTATAGTACTGATGTGTTTTTAAATGATAAATAAAGAGCAGGGCCACAAATGCCAATTTAACCTGCATCCAGGGTTGCTGTAACCAATACGGTTGTAAAATAAGCAACCAAATAGCAAATACAGTGGCTAAAATTGCAGAAGGCCATGTTATAATAAACCATAACCGTTTGGCCATGAGTTTAAGCTGCTTACCAAGAATCTCTTTTTCGGGAGACGGTTTATGAAAGGCTTCTATTTGGTAAACAAATAAGCGCGGAATATAAAACAAACCCGCAAACCAGGTTATTATAAAAATAAGATGAAATGATTTTATATAGCCGTAGTATTCCATAAACTAGTGTATTGTAACAGGGGTCTCTACCCAGTTGTTTATCCATTTTGATAATAGATCAACAAACTCCCGGTCATCATTTAAACAAGGAATGGTTGTAAATGTTTTACCGCCCATTTCATGGAAAATCTCCTGGCCCTCCATAGCAATCTCTTCGAGGGTTTCAAGACAATCACTCACAAAAGCCGGAGTAACAATAGCCATGTTTTTAATACCCTTTTTACCTAAACGTTCAATAGTTCTGTCTGTATAAGGTTGCAACCACGGGTCAAACCCTAAACGCGATTGAAATGATGTTGAATAACACCCTGCCTCTAACTGAAGCTTTTCAGCTACCAAACGAGTGACCTCCAAACATTGATGACGGTAGCAAAACTCATGTGCTTTACTTGATGTAGCACAACAGCTTCCATCAATCTTGCAATGGGATTTTGTAACATCACTTTTCCTGATATGCCGTTCCGGAACACCATGATAAGAGAATAGCAAGTGCTCATAATCTTTATCCTGCAAATGCCTCTTAATTGAATTTGAAAGGACTTCAATATAATCCGGTTTATTATAAAATGCGGGAACCGACTTTATGCTCAGGTTTGGAAAAAAGTCCTGTCTAAGCTTTTCAGCAAGTACGGTTATAGTCTCTGTAGTAGCCATGGCAAACTGTGGATACAAGGGAAACAACAGCACCTCATCAACACCATTATCTACCAACTCCTGAAGCCCGTTTTTTATGGTCATGCTCCCATAACGCATGGCCAAAGCAACAGGAACATTAACCTGCTCCTGAATTTTTTTTTGAAGGCGTTCTGATAGCACAATTAAAGGAGAACCTTCATCCCACCATATTTTTTTGTACGCTGCTGCCGATGCCTTTGGCCTTGTTTTTAAGATGATACCTCGTACCAGTAAAGCCCTGGCCGTATAAGGAATATCAATTACCCGCTCATCCATTAAAAACTCACCTAAATACTTTTTGACATCTTTTGGCTCCGGGCTGTCCGGTGATCCAAGATTGACTAGTAGAATTCCTTTTTTCATTTACAGTTTTAGTTGTTACAAAAATACGATAGAAATTGCAATGCCAAATAAACAAGCTCAATTTAAATTAGCGATCTTTGTTTTCAATACATTGCTGATAGTAGGTTTTAGATCGGTTTTCATTATAGTCACAATCTTGAAAAATACCGCACGACATAGTGGTTCGGGCTAAAGTTTTTTCATTAATACCTTTATAAAACGATGCTATTTCCGGAGTTAAGTATTTCATTTAAACACATTTATTAATTCAGAGACATCACATACTTCTTCGGTGTGGTACCGTATTTCTTTTTAAACGCTGCAATAAAATGACTGGATGTACTGTATCCAACTCTATGCCCCACTTCATTGACATTATTTTCACCGGACTCTAATAACTTTCTAGCGACTTCCATTTTATAATCAAATAAAAAACTAAAGACCGAATCCCCATAAATTTGCTTGAACCCTTCTTTAAGCTTTTTCAAGCTCAATCCTATTTCATCTGCCAATTCCTGCAAACTTGGCGGTTCTGCCATTCGTGAAATAATAATATCCTTAGCCTTTCTAATCTTTATAACGTTGGTTTCATCAACTAAAAACGGACATTGCTCAATATTGGCATCTTCATTTCTGTTAAAGTACAAACTCAACAACTCATAGGCCTTACCCTTAAAATATAAGGGTTTGATGGACTGATTGAGGTTATAATTGATCAATTGATTTAAAACAATAGCCATTGATGGCGAAATCATTCCGTCTTTATAATATTTTTTATCCCTGTTATCCTCACTTAAAAAGGTGATATAATCGGCCTCATGCGAAAAAAAACTGTGAAATTTTTTAATGGAAATCAAAATGGATACAATCCAGGAATGCGGATTGATCTCTAAATGTATTGGAAGTTCGCGTTGTGGATTATACAATAATAATGAGTTTTCTTCAAGAATATTTAATCGGTATCTCCCCTCATTAAATACAAACTGGCTTGATCCTTTTACACAAAAATGAAACTGGATATAATCGCTATCTATTTCTTTTGCAACAGATTGCACCTCATGGGCTTCATTTTTATATGCTAAAACAATAACCCCATCTTCTACCTGTGTTTCCTCAAAAGAACTTTTAGCGACACTTTTTTCCGGATTTAAATCTTGATTCATTCTTTTTCTATTTAGACTGGTTCTAAATTAAATTGACAAAACTTGCCTGTTTCACTACAAAAATATGACTTTTATCATGTTTTATAAAAAAACAACGCTAAAAAACCACAAACGATATTAAAAGTTCTTTTAGCGTTACTTTTTTTTAAACCTTCCATATATTTTTGCTTCACAATTTCAGGTATAAGCATGCAGAAATACAACATATCAAAAAGTAATTACTTTTATGCCATTGGTTTGAGTTATAAAAAAGCCGATGCAGATATAAGAGGACGCTTTAGTTTGGATGAAGACTCTAAACTGATATTGCTTAATCAAGCCAAAGAAAATGATATTGAAAGTTTGGTAGTTACTTCTACCTGTAACAGAACTGAAATTTATGGTTTTGCACAACACCCGTATCAGCTCATTCAATTACTTTGTGATAACACACGTGGAACTGTTGAAGAGTTTAGGGAAGTGGCTTATATCTATAAAAACAAAGATGCCATAGCTCATATGTTTCGGGTAGGCTCTGGTTTAGACAGTCAGATTCTTGGCGATTTTGAGATTATAAGTCAATTAAAGAAAAGCGCAAAACTTTCCAGAAAACACGATTTATTAAACCATTTTACAGAACGTTTGGTCAATGCCGTTATCCAAGCCAGTAAGCGTATAAAAACCGAAACAAATATATCTTCTGGGGCTACTTCAGTATCTTTTGCATCGGTACAATATATTTTTAACACTATTAAAAACGTTTCTGATAAGAATATTTTGTTGTTCGGAACCGGAAAAATAGGAAGGAACACCTGTGAAAATCTGGTAAAGCATACCAAAAATGAGCATATCACTTTAATTAACAGAACTAAAACCAAAGCAGAGCAAATAGCCGGTAAGTTTAATTTGATAGTAAAAGATTATGCTAATCTTCAGGAAGAAATCACGGCATCCGATATATTGATTGTTGCAACAGGGGCACAACGCCCAACTATAGACAAGCATATTATCCAAACAGAAAAACCGTTATTGATTTTAGATTTGTCTATTCCTAAAAATGTGGATGCTAATGTTGAGGAATTAAGCAATGTATCTCTGGTACATTTAGACCATTTATCTCAAATCACAGATCAAACTCTGGAAGCCAGAAAAGCGCATATTCCAACAGCAGAAGTTATTATAGAAGAAGTGAAAGCTGAATTTAACAGCTGGCTGGAAACCAGAAAATTTGCGCCAACAATCAAAGCTTTAAAACATAAATTATCTGATTTTGCTGCCGCAGAATTGGATGTACAACGCAGAAAAAATGCAGATTTCAACGAAGCTCAGGCCGCGTTGATCAGTAACAATATCATTCAAAAAATCACTAACCACTTTGCGCATCATTTAAAGGATGATAATATTTCTACAGACGAAAGTCTAGAACTTATTAAAAAAGTGTTCCAGTTAGAACCTTCAACAAAACATGTCTAAAACCATAAGAATTGGTACTCGCGATAGTGAATTAGCACTATGGCAGGCCAACATTGTACAGCAACAACTTGAAAATTTAGGACACAAAACAGAACTTGTTCCGGTAAAATCAACTGGAGATTTAGTTCTTGACAAACCACTCTATGAGCTGGGCATTACCGGTATTTTTACACGCACCTTAGATATTGCGATGTTAAATCATGACATAGATATAGCTGTACATTCTTTAAAAGATGTCCCAACTGTTTTGCCAAAAGGGATTGTTCAGGCTGCCGTTTTAAAGCGTGGCAATGTTAATGACACCCTGGTTTTTAAAAATAATGAGGAGTTTTTAGGTGCAAAAGATGCCGTTATAGCCACCGGTAGTTTAAGACGTCGTGCGCAATGGTTAAACAGGTTTCCAACACATACCATTGTAGATCTACGTGGTAATGTAAACTCCCGTTTGCAAAAACTAGAGGACAATAATGAATGGAACGGTGCCATATTTGCAGCTGCAGGTATAGGTAGAATTGGAATACGCCCTGAAGAAGCTATCAACCTGGATTGGATGATTCCAGCTCCTGCACAAGGCGCTATAATGATTACCGCTTTAGAGGAAGACCAATTTTCTTTAGAAGCCTGTGCCGCATTAAATCATGAAGAAACAGAGATCTGCACCGGTATTGAACGTGAGTTTTTAAACAGATTGGAAGGCGGATGCACTGCACCAATTGGGGCTTTAGCCTATATTAAAAATGAAGAGGTTAACTTTAAAGGTGTTTTACTTAGTGAAGACGGTTCAAAACGAATTGATGTTACCCGTGTAAAAAAATTGGGCGAACATAAAGACCTAGCCCGGTTTTGTGCAGATTTTGTTATTGAACACGGTGGTAAACGCCTAATGGACAAGATTAAACAATCCGGTAAAAAAACCAACGTATTTTCAACCAAGTCCTTTACAGAAGGGCAGCGCTTACTATTTCATGAAAATGTAGTTGCAGATAGTTCAGATTTCATTAAGATAAGTTTGAATAGAATACATTCGCGTTTAGTAAAAAACGACATTCAAAATGTAATCATTACCAGTAAAAATGCTGTTGAAGCTTTAACAACAAACTTTTCACCTAATGAATTACAGTTTAAAAATATTTATTGCGTAGGTAGAAGAACAAAACGATTAGTGGAAAAGAAAATAGGGCAAGTAAAACACACTGAAAAGAATGCACAAAAGTTGGCAGAATACCTTGTTGATTATATTGAAGGTACTGAAGTCACGTATTTTTGTAGTGATATTAGATTAGATGCCTTACCTACAATTTTAGAAGACAATCACATAAAAGTTAATGAAGTTGAAGCCTATCAAACTAAATTTGATGGTTTTAAAGTTGCAGATTCTATTGAAGGCGTTATGTTTTATAGCCCATCAACAGTAGATAGTTTTGTTCAGAACAACCAATCAGAAGTTATTGCCTTTTGTATTGGAGAAACCACTGCAAAAGAAGCCAGAAAACATTTTGAAGATGTTCGTGTGGCAAAAGTCCCAACAGTGGAAAGCGTGATTGAATTGGTTAATCAACATTATATATAGTAGTTACTTGTTTTTAGTTACTGGTACTGGCAAACGCATAACATCAGCAACTAAAAACTAACAGTTAAAGACGAATAACTATGATAAAAAACGATTTATTTTTAAGAGCACTAAAAGGAGAAACGGTTAATCGTCCACCGGTTTGGATGATGCGTCAGGCCGGACGTTACCTTCCGGAGTTTATTGCAATACGTGAAAAATATGATTTCTTTACACGCTGCCGTACACCGGAATTAGCCAGTGAAATTACCGTACAACCTATCAGACGATATGGTATGGATGCCGCTATTCTATTTAGTGATATCCTGGTTATTCCCCAGGCCATGAATATTGAGGTACAAATGAAACCCAATTTTGGTCCTTACCTACCTAATCCGGTACGCACTCAAAAAGACGTGGATAACGTTATTGTTCCGGATGTTACTGTAGAACTGGACTATGTCTATCAGGCTATTAAGGCTACTAAGGAACTCCTTAATAATGATATTCCATTAATAGGTTTCGCAGGGTCACCATGGACCATTTTGTGCTACTGTGTACAGGGTCAGGGCAGTAAAACTTTTGATAAAGCCAAAGAATTGTGTTTTACCAACCCGGTTGCAGCACATCAGTTACTTCAAAAAATCACTGACACTACCATTGCCTATTTAAAAGAAAAAGTAAAAGCAGGCTGTAATGCGGTTCAGATTTTTGATTCCTGGGGAGGCATGCTTTCACCTGCTGACTACCAGGAGTTTTCATGGCAATATATCAACCAGATTATTGAAGCCTTAAAAGATGATGCGCCGGTAATAGCCTTTGGTAAAGGCTGTTGGTTTGCACTTAATGAAATGGCAAAAAGTAAGGCCTCTGCTTTGGGTGTAGACTGGACCTGTTCTCCAAGAAATGCACGTTATTTAACCGGAAATAACATAACACTCCAGGGTAATTTTGATCCGTCGCGCTTACTGTCACCACCGGCAGAAATCAAAAAAATGGTACATCAAATGATTGATGAATTTGGTAAAGATAAATACATTGTAAACCTGGGGCATGGTATCCTGCCAAACATTCCGTTGGATCATGCCAAAGCGTTTATTGACGCTGTAAAAGCGTATGGGAATTAATGGTATTCAAGTAAATTGCTTGAAAAAATGGGCGTTCCCTGCTTCTTTATGTAACATAACGTTTTAAAAACCAACTTATGGTTACAAAAGCAGGTCAGGCTTTCGGCAGTCGCTCCCTCCTTTGTCGGGGAGCTTCAACAAGTGCCTCAATCCCTAACGCAATAGTAACATTATGATAAAGCACATCATTTCTGGAATTAAAGCATATTTTGGTGCTTTCAGGTTAATTTCCCAACTAAAACTTTGGAAATACTATGCTATTCCTATGATGATCAGTGTTATTACGGCCAGTATCATTTTTGGATCGGCTTACGGATTGTCTGATAATATAGCCAATTACATTATAAGTATATTCCCCGGCTGGAGCACTTACTCCTGGTTAAATACCACCTTCCAGATTCTATCCGGATTAATAATCATTGTAATAGGGCTTATTGTATTCAAACATATCATTATGGCACTGTCTGCACCATTTATGAGCCCCGTTTCAGAAAAAATAGAATATCATTTAACCCAAAACCAAACACCTTCACATAGAGATACCTCCTTTATGCAACAACTCTGGCGAGGCATCCGTATTAATGGCAGAAACTTAATTGTAGAGCTATTGATAACCCTACCCATCCTCTTGCTTAAATTTATCCCTGTAGTCAATATTTTTTCAACAATACTGCTTCTTATGGTACAGTCTTATTATGCCGGTTTTGGTAATATGGACTATACGCTGGAACGCCATTTTAAATACAAGGAAAGTATACAGTTTGTGAGAAAGCATCGCGGGCTTGCCATAGGCAATGGTATTGTTTTCATTCTATTTTTATTAATTCCCTTTATTGGTGTAATTTTAGTCCTTCCACTTTCAGTTACAGCAGCATCAATAAGAACTATTGAAGCGCTAAAACTGAAAAACACATCAATTCATGCTACTTAGTTTTGCTTCATATTATATTGACCCCATAACGTTAAAAGACGCCTGGGATGTTTGCAATTTTGTGGTTGCCAATGAAGATCGCTTAAAACGTTATTTTCCAAAGACAATACAGCAAAATACCACACCGGATCTGTCTAAGTTTTTTGTTCAGAAAAAAACCAGGCAATTTGAACTCAAAGAAGAATTTTTATTTACAATAAAAGAGCAGGAAACACATAGTCTAATTGGTTTAATCTATTTAAAAGAATTGGATTGGTCAAAGAAACAAGGTGAATTTGCCTATTGTATTCACTATGAGCATAAAGGAAAAGGCCTAATGTCTGAAGCCATTAATATACTATCAGACTATGCTTTTGAGACATTAAGACTAAACACGCTCCAAATTATTGTACATAAAAGTAATATTGGAAGTATAAAAGTAGCTGAAAATTGTAATTTTACCTGGATAAAAACATTGAAGAACGAATTTACACCTCCCGGAGAGGCTCCGCTAAATATGGAGCTCTATGAATTGTATAATGAAATTGAATAACACACAGACCTGCCAGGTTTTAAAAACCTGACAGGTCTCAAAAGCCTCAAAAATCAAAAGCAGTGGAAAAAATAGAAAAAGATCATTATTATCATATATTCAATAGAGGGATAAATAGCTGTATTACATTTAGAAATGAAGATAATATGAGTTATTTTTTAAAACTCATGGAAAGACATTTGGTGGAAAATATTGATATTATTGCCTACTGCTTATTGAATAATCATTTTCACCTCATTGTTAAAGTACTTAAAGATGAAGCCACTCAGGCTTTTTCTAATCTATTTAATGCTTATGCAAAAGCGTTCAACAAACAACAAAACAGAACAGGAACACTTTTTGAACGGCCTTATAAACGAATCAAAATTCTCGATGAAAACTATTTAAAAAATTTAGTTTTATACATCCATAAAAACCCAGAAAAACACAATATTGTAAAAAGCTTTACAAGTTATAAGTTCTCCTCTTATCAGTCCTATATAAATTCTAATAACACGCCACTTTCAAAAGAACAAAATTATATTTTAAATATCTTTGGTGGTGTAGTAAACTTTAAACATGCACACAAATCAGACCTGTCAGCTTTTGAAAACCTGACAGGTCTGAAAGACTAATCTAAAACGGCAATGAAAGATAAATTTTACCAATACATACAAGACTTACAGGACACTATCACCTCAAAGCTTGAAGCTATTGACGGTAAGGCCAAATTCCAACAAGATATCTGGAAACGTCCGGAAGGCGGAGGCGGACGCACCCGTGTTATTGAAAATGGAAACGTATTTGAAAAAGGAGGGGTTAATATTTCCGGAGTGCATGGTAAATTACCTCAATCTATGCAGGCTTATTTTAAAGTTGGTGATGTTGACTTTTTTGCCTGCGGCCTAAGCCTGGTCATCCACCCTAAAAGTCCTATGGTCCCTACAGTACATGCCAATTGGCGTTATTTTGAAATGTATGATAAAAACGGTGCCATTGTAGATCAATGGTTTGGTGGCGGACAAGACCTTACACCCTATTATTTATTTGATGAAGATGCCAAACATTTTCATCAAATCTGTAAAATGGCCTGCGATAAACATAACCCTGAATTTTATCCCACTTACAAAAAACGCTGTGATGAGTACTTTTACAATGCACACAGAAACGAAGCCAGAGGTATTGGTGGTTTGTTTTTTGACTACTGTAAAGCCTCCAATACCATGAGCATGGAACAGTGGTATGACTTTGTAACGGAAGTTGGAGATAGTTTCCTTGAGGCCTATACGCCTATTGTTGAGCAAAGAAAAGAGCTGTCATATACACAAGCACATAGAAATTGGCAAGAAATTCGTCGCGGGCGTTACGTAGAATTTAACTTAGTACATGATAAAGGCACACTTTTCGGATTGAAAACCAACGGGCGTATAGAAAGCATTTTAATGAGTTTACCTCCTCATGTACAATGGGTGTATGATCATCATCCGGAAGCCGGCAGTGAAGAAGAAAAATTAATAAACGTTTTAAAAAACCCTGTGAACTGGGTATAACAAAATCAGATAAGACCTGTCAGGTTTTGAAAACCTGACAGGTCTTAAATCTGCAAAAACAAGAAACAATGTTCCCATTAAGAAGAAACAGAAGATTAAGAACCAACGAAGCCATTCGTTCATTGGTTAGAGAAACTATAATCAGTCCAAACGATTTTTTAGTACCATTATTTGTTGTAGAAGGAAAAGGGGTTAAAGATGAGATTCCGTCAATGCCCAATTACTATCGTTATAGCCTGGATTTACTGGAAAACGAAGTCAAAGAACTTTGGAGTATGGGCTTAAAATCGGTATTACTATTTGTAAAGGTACCGGATAGTTTAAAAGATAATAAAGGTGCCGAAGCTTTAAACCCTAATGGCTTAATGCAACGCGCTATTAAAACGGTTAAAAATGTATGTCCGGAGATGTTAGTGATGACAGATGTAGCGCTGGACCCCTATTCAGCTTACGGCCATGACGGCATTATTGAAAACGGACAAATTATTAATGATAACACTGCTGAGTTTTTAGCAGAAATGAGTCTTTCACATGCTGAAGCAGGTGCTGATTTTGTAGCGCCAAGTGATATGATGGACGGACGTATTTTAACCATCAGAGAAGCTTTAGAAGACCAGGGGTTTACCAATACCGGCATTATGAGTTATTCGGCTAAATATGCCTCTGCATTTTATGGCCCGTTCCGAGATGCCTTAGATTCTGCTCCGGTAGATCTGGCTGATATTCCAAAAGATAAAAAAACCTATCAAATGGATTATGGTAACCGTTTTGAAGCTATTCGAGAAACTGAAATGGATATTGACGAAGGTGCAGATATTGTTATGGTAAAGCCGGGTATTTCATATTTAGATATTTTACGGGACATTAAAGAGGAAGTTGATGTTCCCGTTGCCGTTTATCAGGTATCCGGAGAATACGCCATGATTAAAGCTTCTGCCGAAAAAGGTTGGCTGGATCATGATCAAATTATGATGGAAACCACCACGGCTTTTAAACGAGCAGGAGCAGATATTATAGCATCTTATTTTGCTAAAGATGTTGTGAAATTGATTTCGTAAATTAGCTTTTAAATAAAAAACTTTTTAATGAGCACATTACTCTTTTGGGCAACCATTTCCATCTTCTTTTCCTTTTTATGTTCTATTCTTGAAGCCGTTTTACTCAGTGTAACACCTACCTTTATAAATGTTAAGAAGCAGGAAGGCAAAGATTATGCATTAACTTTAGAACGTTTAAAAAAGGATGTAGACAAACCGCTTATCGCCATTCTTACCCTCAATACCATAGCACATACTTTAGGTGCTATGATGGTAGGTATTGAAGCAGAAAAACTACCCTATAAAATTGAGCTTTTTGGCATTAATACTGTTGGAATAGTTTCGGCTATTATGACTTTTTTAATTTTAGTGGCTTCAGAAATAATTCCAAAGACCATAGGAGCCACCTATTGGAGAGGTTTAGCAAATTTTACGGCTAAAGCGCTATCTGCTTTAATTTTTCCATTAAAATGGACCGGCATTTTATGGTTACTTCAATTAACCACAAAGCTTATTGGAGGTAATGGACACGGTAGTATTTTAACCCGGGAAAGCTTTATGGTAATGACTGATATGGCCCATGAAGAAGGTGTTTTCCAGGAAAATGAAAGTAAGGTTATCAAGAATCTTTTAACCTTTAAAGAGGTATTTGCCAAAAACATAATGACCCCGAGAACGGTAATGAAAACCGAAGATGAAAACACAACGGTTGAAGATTTCTTTAAAAAGAATCTGAACCTTAGGTTTTCAAGGATTCCGGTATACGTTGATGACCCCGATAACATTAAAGGCCTTGTTTTAAAAGATGAAATCTTTAAAGAAATGGCCCTAGATAATGGCCATAAAACATTAGCCGACCTTAAGCGCGATATTATAGTCATAAATAGAAACCTTCCCATTCCAACTCTTTTTGATAAACTTATAGAAAGTAAAAACCATATGGCATTGGTAGTTGATGAGTATGGCTCTGTAAGCGGGTTAGTGACTATGGAAGATGTTATTGAAACCCTTTTGGGCTTAGAGATAATGGATGAAAGTGATGATGTGTCAGACTTACAGGTTCTTGCCAGAAAAAGCTGGGAAAAGCGTGCAAAAAAGTTAGGGATATTTGAAGATAATAATACCACCGAATAATGGAAACATGCATTATCAATTCTCCTTTAGGTTTTACCAAAATAACAGGTGATAAGGATGGTATTTGCTCAGTTATTGTTCTGAATTCTGAAGAAAAAGTCACTGATATTATTCCCGAAGTACTGGAAGATTGCGTGTTTCAACTCAATGAATATTTTGAAGGCAACAGAAAGCAATTCAATTTAACACTAAACCCTCAGGGTACTGATTTTCAAAAAAGAGTATGGGTACAGCTTGAACAAATTCCTTATGGAAAAACAATATCTTATTTAGACTTATCCAAACAGTTGGGCGATGTTAAAGCTATTAGAGCTGTGGCTAATGCCAATGGCAAAAACCCCTTATGGATTATTACACCATGTCACCGTGTTATAGGAAGTGATGGTTCTCTTACTGGTTATGCAGGAGGATTGCATCGTAAAAAATGGTTATTAGAGCATGAAAGCCCTTATAAACAACAAAGTTTATTTTAAAGTTTGATTTACATATCATAGTCCTGAGCCGTAGCCATAACCTGATGTATAACCTCCTCTTTAGCCGACTCTCTTTGAGAATTCTCTAAATCAACAGGGATATCTAAAGTTTCAAAAAATCGTCTAAACCCTTTTGCTATGAATATTCACTCATTTTGTGATAGTATGTTTCATTTTATGAGATTTCTGTCTCAAAAGATGTTTGTAATGTATCCAATATTGAAGCCCGGGATAGTTTGAATTGGGGCTTAAAAATTATTCTTGAATCTATTTTTGAAAATTGAGAAGGCTAAATCTTACGATAGCATTTTAATTATTATATTTAGTTCGCCTAAATATCTTAATTATGAAATTCCTTAAAAAACTTGCTAAATGGGTAGTCATTGTATTAGGGCTAACAGTTTTAGGGCTCTATATAACAGATACCGATTACCTTATAAAAGCAGTTAGAACTATTTACTTAAAGGGACATACCACCGCTTTTTTAGAAGATTATAAATATTTTGACAATCAAACTATTGAAAATGATAGTCCTCAGCCCTGGCCAAATCATAAAAATTACAATACTGTTAAAGAAACCAAAGGCTTGGATTCTATTAACAAAACTAATGGCTCCATTGCCTATGTCATTATAAAAAATGACAGTATTTGGTTTGAGAATTACTATGATGGCTTTAGTGAAAATTCCAGGTCAAATTCATTCTCAATGGCTAAAAGTTATGTTTCAGGCCTCTTAGGAAAAGCCATTGAGGATGGGTATATAAAGAGTCTAGATCAGCCTGTTAGTGATTTTTTACCAACTTTTAATGAAGGCTTATCGGCTAAAATGACCGTTGGTGATTTATCCAGCATGGCCTCCGGAACTTCCTGGGATGAAAGATACTATTCCCCGTTTTCAATTGTAACCCGTGCCTATTTTGATGATGACCTGGAAAAAGTTATGCTGGGGCTTAAGGTGGTTGATGAACCGGGAAAAAACTTTAAATATTCCAGTGGAGATACACAAATGCTGGCTATGGTTATTGAAAAAGCCACCGGGAAAAAACTTTATGATTATTTAACCGAAAGCTTTTGGAAACCTCTGGGATGTGAAAACCCTACCCTATGGCAAGTAGATAGTAAAGGACACGACCTGGTAAAAGCATATTGTTGTATAGCCAGTAACGCTAAAGATTTTGCCAGATTTGGTAAATTATATAAAGATCATGGAAAATGGAAAGGAAAGCAGCTTTTAGATTCCACTTTTATAGCAAAATCTTTAAAACCACGTTTTGCTAAAAATCCAGAATATGGCTATGGATGGTGGCTAAAGAATATTGGTAATAAGCAATTTTTTATGATGCGCGGCCACCTTGGTCAATATGTTATTGTAGAGCCAAATGATAATATTATTATTGTAAGGCTTGGTCACTCAAAAGGAAAAGATAAAGTGTCAGGAGCTTTTGTTGGGCCTTTTACTTCAGATATTTTTGCTTATATTAAAGAGGGTTATAAAATGTTAGATTATGATCTCTAAACTTAATTTAGAAGACATATTATTTCTGGACATTGAAACGGTTCCTGAAACTCCACACTTTTCAGACCTAGATAAAACCAAACAATCCCTTTGGGAGCAAAAATCGCTATATCAACGTAAAGAGGACTATACGGCTGAAGAATTTTATGAACGGGCCGGCATTTGGGCAGAATTTGGAAAGATAGTTTGTATTTCTGTGGGGTATTTTAACATTCAGAATGACCTAAGAGTCTTTAGAACCACATCTTTTTTTGGTGATGAAATTAAAATTTTAAAAGATTTTAAAAACTTATTGATTTCCCATTTTAGTCAAACCAAACATTTGCTTTGTGCGCATAACGGTAAGGAATTTGACTTTCCGTACATTGCTCGCCGTATGATAATTAACAACATAGAACTGCCTTACAAACTCAATCTTTTTGGGAAAAAACCCTGGGAGGTTCCGCATTTAGACACACTTGAATTGTGGAAATTTGGTGATTACAAAACCTATACCTCATTAAAATTACTCACTAATGTTCTAGGTATACCATCTCCTAAAGATGATATTGACGGCAGTGAAGTGTATAGGGTGTATTATGAAGACCAGGACATTGACCGTATCATCATCTACTGCGAAAAAGATACCATTGCTGTAGCTCAGATATTTTTGCGATTAAGAGGTGATGATCTTTTAACTGATGATGAAATTATTCATATCTAAATGACTGAAAACCCCATATTAAGAATCAAGGATTTGTCCATTTCATTTGGAGATAATGACGTTATTCATGGTATTTCTTATCATTTAAACAGCGATGAAATATTAGGTATTGTAGGCGAATCCGGTTCTGGGAAATCCGTGTCTTCCCTGGCCATTTTAGGATTGCTTCCAAAGAAAATTTCAAAAATCAATACCGGTTCAATCTCTTTTGAAAATGAAGATTTAACCTTGCTTTCTTCACAAGCTTTTCAAAACATCAGAGGCAATAAAATAGCTATGATTTTCCAGGAGCCCATGAGCTCTTTAAACCCTTCTATGACCTGTGGAAAACAAGTATTGGAAATCCTATCACAACATACAGAGTTCACAAAAAGCGAAGCCAAAGCTGAATCCATATCTCTTTTTGAGAAAGTAAAACTACCTAACCCCGAACGTATTTTTAAAGCCTATCCACATGAACTATCAGGCGGTCAGAAACAACGGGTTATGATTGCCATGGCCATAGCCTGCAAACCGGACATCTTAATTGCTGACGAACCAACTACAGCCTTAGACGTTACCGTTCAAAAAGACATTATTGAGCTTTTAAAAGCTTTACAGGCCGAAACCAAAATGAGTATCATTTTTATCACACATGACTTAGCCTTAATTTCTGAAATTGCTCATCGTGTTTTGGTTATGTATAAGGGTAATATTGTAGAACAAGGTTTAGTTACAGATATATTTAAAAATCCTGAACATAATTACACCAAGGCCTTAATAAACTCCAGGCCGTCTTTAGACAGCAGATTAAAAATATTGCCCACTATACAAGATTTTTTAAATGATAATATTTCTAATGAAATAGTTACGTCTGAGCAGCGCCATAAAACCCACAAACAACTCTACAATAAACCACCATTATTAGAGGTTATTAATGTTGAAAAAGAATACCTTTCAAAAGCTGGTTTATTTACCAAAGCAAAATCTTTTAAGGCTGTTAATGATGTTAGTTTTAAACTCTATGAAGGGGAAACTTTAGGGCTTGTTGGGGAGTCTGGTTGTGGAAAATCTACCTTAGGGAACGCCATTTTACAGTTAGATAAAGCCACCGCTGGTCAAGTTTTATATCATGGTATTGATATTACTAACTTATCTAAATCAGAAATCAGAAAAATCAGAAAAGATATTCAGATTATTTTTCAAGACCCTTATTCTTCACTAAACCCCAGAACACCAGTTGGATTGGCTATTTTAGAACCTATGAAAGTTCATAATCTTTATAATTCTGATTTAGAACGCAAAGAAAAAGTTATAGATATTTTAAACAAAGTAGGGTTATCTGCAGATTATTTTAACAGATACCCACATGAGTTTTCTGGTGGACAAAGACAACGTATAGGTATAGCCAGAACCATTGCTTTACAACCAAAATTAATAGTTTGTGATGAATCTGTATCGGCCTTAGATATTTCTGTTCAAGCCCAAGTATTAAACCTGCTAAACTCTTTAAAAGAAGATTTTGGATTTACTTATATTTTTATATCACATGATTTAGCTGTGGTAAAATACATGTCAGATCAATTGTTGGTTATGAATAAAGGAAAGATTGAGGAACTGGACGATGCTGATGTGATCTATAGTAACCCTAAAAAAGATTATACCAAAAAATTAATAGAAGCAATCCCAAAAGGGATCTAAAAAAAACGTCATTTAAAACTTATTGTTCTAAACGACGTTAATTATTTAATCATGCACTTAGTATTAGGCTAAAGCATGAAAACCTTTTTTGTTAAATAAAACAAACTTCTTAAAAACTGCAAATTTTCTTTTAAAGTTTCTTTGAATTTGCTTTCATCATCAGTAGGTCGTTCAGGTAGATTTGTTGCAATATTCATAGTTTTAAAATTTATGATAGATTTGGGGAATCTATATATTAATTTGGTTTTTTTGGGGACTGCTAATATCAAATATATTTTTCGAATATTCGTTTAAAAACATAAAAAATCGATGAAATGCATTTTTATTTAACATTTCATCGATACTTTATCGATCAAGTTATAGACCTCGGTTTTTACAGATTCATTTCCGGGATATCTCCTTCAACAATTAAGGCCCCTTCAGTAGCATTTTTTATGTCCTCAACTGAAACTCCGGGAGCCCGTTCCAATAGCTTAAATCCTTTATCAGTAACTTCAATAACCGCAAGATTGGTTACAATTTTTTTAACGCATCCTACCCCCGTTAAAGGTAAAGTACATGCCTTAAGAAGCTTGGATGCGCCCCTTTTGTTTGTGTGCATCATAGCTACAATAATATTTTCAGCACTGGCTACTAAATCCATTGCTCCCCCCATACCTTTTACCATACGGCCTGGTATTTTCCAATTAGATATATCGCCATTTTCAGCAACTTCCATAGCTCCTAAAATGGTTAGGTCTACATGCTGCCCTCTTATCATTGAAAAACTCATAGCCGAATCAAAAAAACTAGCTCCCGGTAATGTTGTAATAGTTTGTTTTCCAGCATTAATAATATCAGCATCCTCTTCGCCTTCAAAAGGGAAAGGCCCCATCCCTAATACCCCATTCTCACTTTGAAATTCCACTTCTATATCATGCCTCACGTAGTTGGCCACTAAAGTTGGTATCCCTATTCCCAGGTTGACATAATAGCCATCTTGTACTTCTTTTGCTATTCGTTGTGCTATTCCGTTTTTATCTAACATATTATAAGTTTTAAGTTAGAAGTGCCAAAAGTATTTGAAGTTAAACTTAAGCACACTTTAAATACTTTTAATTTTTAACTTTTTGATCTCACCGTACGTTGTTCAATACGTTTTTCGTACACTTCTCCCTGAAAAATACGCTGTACAAAAATTCCGGGAATGTGAATTTGGTTGGGATCTAATGTTCCAAGAGGAACCAACTCTTCCACTTCGGCAACTGTTATTTTTGCAGCACCACACATATTGGGGTTAAAATTTCTGGCAGTTCCTTTGAAGATCAGGTTTCCGGCTTCATCGCCTTTCCAGGCTTTTACAAAAGCAAAATCTGCTTTAAAGGCATATTCCAGAACATACATTTTTCCGTCAAATTCTCTGGTTTCTTTACCTTCTGCAACCTCAGTTCCATAACCCGCCGGGGTATACACCGCTGGAAATCCTGCTTGTGCCGCTCTACAGCGTTCTGCCAGTGTGCCTTGAGGGATGAGTTCTACATCCAATTCGCCCGAAAGCATTTGACGCTCAAATTCATCATTCTCTCCTACATAAGAAGACACCATTTTTTTGATCTGCTTTTTTTGAAGCAATAAGCCTAATCCAAAATCATCTACACCGGCATTGTTTGAAATACAGGTCAACCCGGAAACACCAAGATCAACTAACTCTGCAATTGAATTTTCCGGAATTCCGCTTAGTCCAAAGCCCCCTAACATTAA
This sequence comes from Alterotamlana spongicola, assembly GCF_035818475.1. Classification (NCBI taxonomy): domain Bacteria; kingdom Pseudomonadati; phylum Bacteroidota; class Flavobacteriia; order Flavobacteriales; family Flavobacteriaceae; genus Alterotamlana; species Alterotamlana spongicola. Next base: position 1,131,125 of record NZ_JAYMGV010000001.1, on the reverse strand, counting down.
AGTCATATTATCAGAAACACCTTTGAGTGCTTCTTTAACATGAGCAACTTTTTTATTTATCATTATTATTCAGTTTTTGCGTTATAAAATTACGAATAATTCAATGATAAGTTGAAATTAATGACAAATAAAAAACATTTGTCATTCAGAAGGAGGCTACGACTGAAGAATCTTTATTCAGATAATATCATTTAAGAATGTTCAAGTCGAATTAAAACCATAGACCAATGCCTATTTCCTATTTCAACACTTATTTTTAATTTGTTTTTATTGGCATTGCTTATTTAAATTCTTCGACTAGCTTTGCCAGCTACCTTCAAACTAAATATATTTTGTTTTCAGCAATGCTCTGAATGACATACATAGTACACTTAAACAAAAGATTGTCATTCAGAGGGAGGTTACGACCGAAGAATCTTTATATTTTATCATTTAAAAAGGACCAGAAAGTGTTAAAATTTGTAATAAGGTTCTCTTTCTTTTTCCTACTCCACCCTTTAATTTGTTTTTCTCTTTTAATAGTCTCTTCAATTTCAAAAAAATGCTCATAATAAACCAAGTAAAAGCTTTGGAAAACGGTTCAGGATTTTGATGAAAAGATAAACGCTCTTTGAGATTATTTGTTACACCTGCATAAAGCACGGTTTTATTTTTATTGGTGAGTATGTAGACGTAATAACTATGTGTGCCTTTAGTTTTCATTTGATATAAATGTAATAAGATTTTCCATATTGTTCTTAATAACCTTTTTGCTATGAAAGTAGATTCTTCGCTACACTCTGAATGACAGGATAGTTCAAACAAGCACTTTGTCATTCGAATCTTAATTCTGATAATATCTTCAAAGATCTCAAGTTAAATCGAAACTACTAATGTTAGATTCTTCGCTATGCTCTGAATGACATAGTATTCCAAATAAATAGTTTGTCATTCTGAGAGAGGAATGACCGAAGAATCTCAGTCTAGCCAAGCTTAATTTAAAAGACTATAACACATTAAAAGTGAGTGAGTTTCTTTTTAGATTCTTCACTGCGTTCAGAATGACAATATGCTCTGAATGACATACAAAAAAGCCACTCTAAGATAGAATGGCTTTTATATTTTATACGTTTACTTATTATTAATACTCTAAAACTCCAAATCGTCCGGAACATCATCCTCAATAGGATTGTCATCAGCAGTATTATCAATAACCTTAGTACAATCTACATTAATGGACAATTCTTTGGGCTCAACAAACTCTTCCTTAGAGATGTTTAAATCTTCATCAGCATAACAACTTTTCATATATAACCCCCAAATAGGCAATGCCATTGATGCACCCTGACCATAGGTAATGGTTTTAAAATGAACAGCTCTTTCTTCACCGCCTACCCAAACACCGGTTACTAAATTTGGTACCATGCCCATAAACCATCCGTCACTTTGGTTTTGAGTGGTTCCTGTTTTTCCTGCTATTGGGTTTTTAAACTCATAAGGATAACCTGTAATAATTTCTTTATAATCGGTTCTGTTTTTCGCATAGGAATGCCTTAATCTGGTTCCTGACCCTCCTTCGGTCACACCTTCCATAAGCTTAACCGTTACATAGGCTGTTTCGGCACTTAAAACATCTCGTGTTTCCGGTTTAAATTGATATAACAAGGTTCCATTTTTATCTTCAATTCTAGTCACCATTACCGGCTTGGTATACACACCCTGATTAGCAAATGTAGCATAGGCGCCAACCATTTCATACACACTAATATCAGGTGTTCCCAAAGCTATGGATGGTACTGGTAACATATCAGATTCTATCCCCAGTTTTTCTGCTAAATCCACAACCGTTTGCGGATCAACTTTATCTATTAACCTGGCTGTTATCGTATTTACAGAATTTGCTAATGCATTTTTTAAGGTTCTAGTCCCTCCATAATCATTTTCTCCACCGGAGTTTTTAGGGCACCATTCTTCAGGATTTCCAAACTTATTGGCTTCAATACAAAAGGGCGTATCTGGAAATTCATCACAAGGCGAATAATGCAATTGATCAATAGCAGCGGTATAAACAAAAGGCTTAAATGTGGAACCTATTTGTCGCTTTCCCTGTTTTACCATATCATATTGAAAATGTCTGTAGTTCATACCTCCTACCCAGGCTTTTACATGACCTGTTTGCGGATTCATAGACATCATTCCGGTTCTTAAAAAAGACTTGTAATAACGCATAGAATCAATAGGCTTTAAAATGGTATCAATTTCTGAAGGCTTACCATCTTTCCATGTAAAAACAGACATCTTAACAGGCTTATAAAACGATTCTTCTATTTCTTTGTTAGGCTTTTTTAAATCATATTTCATATGCCTCCATCGCTCTGATTGCCGCATTGAACGCCATAATAAGGTATCTATTGCACCCTTTGTAAGATCTAAAAACGGAGCTGTTGGATTACGTTTTGGTGTATTTTGATTAAAAAATTCAGCTTGTAACCTGGGCATATGCTGTTGTACGGCATCTTCTGCATACTTTTGCATACGCGAATCTATAGTTGTAAATATCTTCAACCCATCATTATATAAATTGTATTTAGATCCATCTGGTTTTGGGTTATCTTTTATCCAATCTTTCATAAACCCATCTAAATATCCTCTAAAATAAGTTGCAATCCCTTCACGGTGTGATTCTGGTGTATATTTAATATCTAACTCTGTTTGCTGAAGTGAATCTTTTGTTGTCTCATCAATGTATTCATATTTATACATTTGAGCCAACACTACATTCCTTCTGTTTTTTACTCCCACAGGATTCCTTAAAGGATTATACAATGCTGAGTTTTTAAACATGCCCACTAACATAGCAGATTCTTTCAACGATAAATCTTTAGGTTCTTTTCCAAAATAAATTCGAGCTGCACTTCTAATACCATCAGCATTATTTAGGAAGTCATATATATTAAAGTATTGGGCTATAATCTCTTCTTTAGTATATTGACGTTCTAACCTAATTGATAAAACCCATTCTTGTATCTTTTGTAAAATGGCACTGGTTGTACTTTCTTTATCTCTTACTCCGATAAATAATTGTCTAGCCAATTGTTGTGAAATAGTACTGGCTCCTCCCCTTTTTCCAAGAAAAACAAAAGCTCTTACCGTTCCCCTAGCATCAATCCCGGAGTGATCATGAAAACGTGCATCTTCAGTGGCCACTAAAGCATCAACTAAATGCTGTGGCAATTCATCATAACTTACTGGGGTTCGGTTATCATTAAAATAAAACTTTCCTAATGTTTGCCCATCGGAAGAAATAATCTCTGTAGCCAGATTTGTTCTGGGGTTTTCTAAAACCGTATGATCGGGCATCTCACCAAAAGCCCCCCATGAAGCTAATAAAAATAATAGCAGTACAGATACTATTCCAACTGCAAATAGTATCCAAAACCAACGAATGTATTTTGAAAAGTCTTGAACTGCCTTTGTTATTTTTTTTGCATTTGCCATGTACTAGTGTATTAATATATCTTGATTGTATTTCGTATTAACAAAATCACTCAATAAAACTTTTTAATTACTAATATTTTCAATTCTAAAACCTACATCTGTTACACCTTCTAACTCTATAACGCCATTAACCTTACCTTGTTCTCTCATGGCGTGCTGAATGTTAACCGTATACGTTCCTGCTTCTTTAAAAACCACCTGTTCTTTATACCATAGTTTATTCTCCTTAACGTCAGTATAGCCTGTTCCTAAAAGCTTTCCGCTGGGCTCAGCCATTCTATACTCTAAAGTATCTTTTATTGTTTTACCATGAGGGAAAACCATTTCAACAATCAGGAATAAATTATTGTATTTATAAGCATTGGTATTTCTTAAATTAACAAACAGGTTATAGGCATTGATAGAATCTGGTGGGTTAATTTTAAAACTAACTACTGAATCCTTATGCCACTTATTTGATACAGGTTTATAGTCATCAAACACACGATTAGAATCACAGGATGATGCTAAAACAAAAGAACTCATTAAAAAAAATAACAAAACTCTATTTTGAAGCATTTTTATTATTTTGAGGTTTTCTTCTGTTGTTTCTGTTTTTATTCTTTTGGTTTGGATTTTTGTTTGGTGTCGCATTTTTGTTTGATGCTGTATTTTTATTACCCTGATGTCCCTTCCTTTTATTATTTCTACGTTTTTTATTCCGTTTTGGACTATCAAAACGTGTTAAACTATCTTGACCTACAACGTTTTCAAACTCTGCTTTAGTATCTTCTGCCAGGTCTAAAGCGTATTCCTCCAGACTGGTAATTTTCTTCTTTTGCTTATTTAATTCAATAATTTCATTAGCTTGGTCTGCAGTTATTTTATGCCAATTCATCCATTCGCCTTCATAAGCATACCACATATGTCCTTTAAAAATATCTGTTTTTTGGCAAACTGCTGTTCCTTTTTCTGTATAAAGCTTAGTATCTGTTTTTGGGAAATTTTTTAAGGCATCAAGATAAGTATCTAACTCATAGTTTAAACAACATTTTAGCTTTCCACATTGTCCGGCCAATTTTTGTGGGTTTAATGATAATTGCTGATAGCGTGCTGCCGAAGTACTTACTGAACGAAAATCTGTTAACCAGGTTGAACAACATAATTCCCGACCGCAAGATCCAATACCACCAAGTCTGGCAGCTTCCTGTCTAAACCCAACTTGTCTCATTTCAATTCGGGTTCTAAACTCTCTTGCAAAAACTTTGATCAGTTCACGAAAATCTACCCGTTCTTCTGCTGTATAATAAAATGTAGCTTTACTGGCATCACCTTGAAATTCAATATCAGAAATTTTCATCTGCAAGTTCAAATCAATAGCAAATTGACGTGCTTTAACCTTCATGGGTTCTTCTTTATCACGTGCTGTCTGCCAAACATCAATATCTTTTTGGCTTGCTTTTCTGTAAACTTTTAAGGATTCGTCAATTGAGTCAGGTATATTTTTACGTTTCATTTGAACACGCACCAATTCCCCCGTAAGGGTAACCATACCTATATCATGCCCTGCTTTAGCCTGTGTTGCAACTATATCTCCTATACTTAAGGTGAGGTTTTCTGTGTTGTGGTAATACTCTTTTCTTCCATTTTTATAACGTACTTCAACCCAATTAAAAGGATTTTCACCGTTTGGAAGAGACATATTAGCCAACCAATCAAACACCGTTAGTTTATTGCAACTATCTGTCCCACAAGTACCATTATTTTTGCAGCCCTTTGGGGAGCCGTCTTTAGTTGAGCAACTTGCGCAAGCCATATTTTATATATTGAATTCGTTAATAATTAGATTATTACGAATGGAGATTCATACCTGTTTTCTAATCTGTAAATATATGATTATTATCAGGACTTAAAAAGGACTATTTTAATTAGTTAAACCTGTTTTACCGTTATAATCTTTACAGGACAGGCTTTTGCAGCATTGTCACATTCATCAAAAATTAAATCGTCATTAGATTTTAAAGTAAAAAAGCCTTTTTTATCATTGGAATGCAGCAATACCGATTTACCATCTTTTTTAGACATTTGAAACTGACTTGGTGCCAATTCCACACAGTAATTGCACCCAATACACTTATTTCGCTGTAATGTAACAACTACCATTACGCTTCTACTTTATGTTCAACAATTTTGTAAAGCTTATCTGATTGACGAATTCTAAATGGTAGTTTTATGGTTACCATATCCCCTTTTGTTCCTTCGCTTAACTTCTGATCATTGACCAACAACTCCTCAACCACCAACTCCTGAGCTCCGGTAGTTGGTCCCGTTATCAAAATAGTATCGCCAACATTAATGTTATAGGCCTCAATTTTAAATTCACCTACCATAGCTTTTGGAAAGAAATGTGTGCCTTTACCTATATAAACTTTCTTCTGTGTGGCATGAGACCCTGAACCTTTACTCCACTCTCCCAATTTTTGCCCCAAATAATACCCACTCCAAAACCCTCTGTTATAAACAGTTTCTAAAGTTTGCATCCAGGATATGACCTCATCTTTACTATACGTACCATTTTCAATACTATCAACAGCCTCCCGATAACATGTTATAACCTTTGCAACATATTCCGGTGCTCTACCTCTGCCTTCAATTTTTAGAACTTTAATGCCCGCATCTACAACCTCATCTAAAAAATCAATGGTACATAAATCTTTGGGGGACATTATATACTCATTATCCAACTCCATTTCAAAACCGGTTTCCTGATCTATAACCGTATATTTTTTTCGGCAGTTTTGCTTACATGCCCCTCTATTTGCTGATGAGTTTTGAGAATGCAAACTCATATAGCATTTCCCCGAAACAGCCATACAAAGTGCCCCATGACCAAAAATCTCTATTTCAACAAGGTTTCCTGAAGGCCCTTTTATTTGTTCTTTTTCAATCTGCTCTGTAATTTTTTTTACCTGGCGTAAACTCAACTCACGACTTAACACCATGGTATCAGCGAACATAGCATAAAACTTCACTGTTTCAATATTTGTAATATTGATTTGTGTTGAAATATGCACCTCCATTTGAGCTTCCCTGGCCATAGCAATAACCGCCTGATCCATAGCAATTACTGCCGTAATATCAGCTTCCTTTGCTTTTTTAACCAAGGTTTTTACTATGGATAAATCATGATCATAAACAATAGTATTTAAAGTCAAATAGCTTCTTACGTTTTTAGCCTTACAGCGTTTAGATATTTCCGGTAAGTCATCTAAGGTAAAGTTTATAGATGCCCTGGCTCTCATATTCAACTGTTCTACTCCAAAATACACTGAATCTGCACCGTTATCTAAGGCAGCCTGAAGTGATTCAAAATTTCCTGCAGGTGCCATTAATTCTATCTTTTGCATAGTATATATGTTTACCTCTTATCTCCTTTTAGAGTTTCAAAAATGTTTCTTAAATCCTTTTTGCCCGGCAAATGGTCTGCGCGTCCTTTTTTGAAAATATCATTACTGTTTCCCTGTCCTTTTCTAAGGGCTTTCTGCTCTTCATATGGTAAGGCATGTATTTCCATACAATTGGTGGAACAACAGTTATTCATTTCCTCCTTACAGGTATCACATTGTATAAATAGTAAATGACATGCATCATTGGCACAATTGGTATGCACATCAAAAGGGGTCCCGCATTGATGGCAATGTGCTATGATAGCATCACTTATTTTTTCTGCTCTGCGTTCATCAAAAACAAAATTCTTACCAATAAACTTATTTTCAAGATTTTGTGCTTTTATCTGTCTGGTATATTCTATGATACCGCCCTCTAACTGAAATACATTTTTAAAACCTTTATATTTAAAATAGGCACTGGCTTTTTCGCATCTAATACCTCCTGTGCAATACATAACCAGGTTTTTATCTTCTTTATGATCTTTCAAATCATTTTCTATGATATCCAGGGATTCCCTAAAAGTATCAACATCCGGCGTTATAGCATTTTTAAAATGTCCTATTTCACTTTCGTAATGGTTTCTCATATCAACCAAAACGGTCTTCTCATCTTCAATAAGTGTATTAAAAGTATCTGCACCAACATGAATGCCTTTATTAGTAACATCAAAAGCATCATCGTTTAAACCGTCTGCAACAATTTTATTACGGACTTTAACTTTAAGTTTCAGAAAGGACATATTATCCTGCTCTACAGCAATATTTAGTCGAATGTCTTTTAGAAAATCAATAGTATCTAAGTGCGCTTTAAATGCATTAAAACGATCTGCCGGTAATGATAATTGTCCATTGATGCCTTCATGAGCTATATATATACGGCCCAAAACATCCAGTTTATCCCAAACAATAAACAATTGATCTCTAAATTCCTGAGGATTGCCAATTTTGGCATATTGATAAAAAGAAAGTGTTAATCGATCCTTCCCTACTTTCTCGATTAACGCTGCTCTTTCTTTTGCACTTAATTTATTGTACAGTTGCATGCTATACTAATTTTTAAGGTTTAAAAGAATATTTTAAGCTGCAAAAGTACAATTTTAAAGGATTGTCACAATGTATTGTATAAAAAAAGCACTTAAAACATTCTTTAAGTGCCTTTTTCTTAGTTTAGTTTGAGTTAGTCTAAAATAAATTCTTCTTTTATAGATTCAAGCAAAAAATTTTCCTTAGTCTAACTTGTAGATGCAGAATATAAAAGATGGTTGCGTCTAAGCCTTAAATTTATTTTTAGAAAAAGAAAACTATGCTTGTTTTTTAGGAATTTAATGTTGAAAACTATTATTGTATCCTGACAAAAGATATAGTATTTTAGCATGCTTAACATCAGAAAAAAATATATAAATGAGTAGTGAAAAAGACGCTAAATTAAAAGCATTAAAGCTTACATTAGACAAGCTGGATAAAGCCTACGGAAAAGGCACTGTAATGAAAATGAGCGATGCCGCTATAGAAGATGTAGATGCTATTTCATCGGGCTCGTTAGGTTTAGATATTGCTTTAGGTGTTGGTGGTTATCCTCGAGGCAGAGTTATTGAAATATATGGCCCGGAATCTTCAGGTAAAACTACGTTAACCTTGCATGCCATTGCAGAAGCACAAAAAACCGGTGGTATTGCTGCCTTTATAGATGCCGAACATGCATTTGATAGATTTTATGCAGAAAAACTGGGTGTAGATATTGATAATTTAATTATTTCACAACCGGATAACGGTGAGCAGGCCCTTGAAATTGCAGATAATTTAATTCGTTCTGGTGCTATTGATATTGTTGTTATAGATTCTGTTGCAGCTTTAACCCCTAAAAGCGAAATTGAAGGTGAAATGGGAGACTCTAAAATGGGGCTGCATGCACGTTTAATGTCACAAGCATTAAGAAAACTGACCTCATCAATAAGCAAGACTAATTGTACCGTGATTTTTATTAACCAATTGCGTGAAAAAATTGGAGTGATGTTTGGAAACCCTGAAACTACAACCGGGGGTAATGCTTTAAAATTTTACGCCTCTGTTAGATTGGATATCAGACGTTCTACACAAATAAAAGAATCTGATGGTACCGTTGCTGGTAACAAAACCCGAGTTAAAGTGGTTAAAAACAAAGTAGCTCCACCGTTTAAAATGGCTGAGTTTGATATTATGTACGGTGAAGGTGTGTCAAAAGTTGGTGAAATTTTAGATTTAGCTGTAGACTATGAAATTGTGAAAAAGAGCGGTTCTTGGTTTAGCTATGACGAAACTAAGCTGGGGCAAGGCAGGGATGCAGTAAAAGCATTGATTAAAGATAATCCTGAACTCATGGAAGAGCTTGAAACCAAAGTAAGAACAATGGTTTCAGAAAAATAACAAAAAATCCCGTTAATTCGGGATTTTTTTTTGCTTCACGCGCAACCTTTTCTTTTCATTAGCATCTAACATGTACAAAACATGTATTAAACCCTAAATTAATTTACTATGAAAAGATTTTTTGTACTTTGCTTAGCACTAGTACTATGTGTATCATGCAGCACTGATGATGACAACACCAGGTATAGCTTTGAAGTGTTACCTGTGGAAAGTGTTGATATCCCTGACGAGTTTGAACTAGGGCAAACATACCCTATTACCATCTCTTATTTCAGGCCATCAACCTGTCATGGATTTAAAGAGTTTTATTATTTAAAAGAAAATAATGAACGTACGGTTGCTCCTATAAACTATGTGTTAGAAAACGATAGTTGTGAAAACCTTGAAGATGAATTGGTCGAGGCCACCTTAAATTTTATAGTTACCAGTGATGGTTCATACATCTTTAAGTTTTGGCAAGGAGAAGACGAGAACGGAGAAGATCAGTATTTAACAATTGTAGTTCCTGTTGTTGAATAATATTTAAGTATTAATTAATACGTGTTTAACTTGAGTTTAAAACAACTCATAGAAAATTGTAAAATTAATGATACTAAAGCACAAGGTGAATTATACAAACTATTTTCAAGTAAGTTATTTGCCTTGTGCTTGAAGTATTCAAGAAGTCATGCAGAAGCTGAAGATAATTTGCAGGATGCTTTTTTAACAATTTTTAAAAAAATAGAGCAGTATCAAAGCAAGGGTTCATTTGAAGGCTGGGTAAAGCGTATTACAATTAATACAGCATTGCAACGCTACAGAAGTGAAAAAGTTTTTGATCTGGTCAATGAAAATACCATTGAAGATGTTGAAATAGAAATTGAAGACAATGCTGTTTCTATTGATTATCTGTTAAAGATCATTCAGGAGTTACCTGATAGATACAGGCTGGTTTTCAACTTGTATGTTCTTGACGGATACTCACATAAAGAAATAGCGGAGATGCTAAAAATAAATATCGGCACTTCAAAATCAAATTTAGCAAGAGCCAGGCATATTTTAGTGCAAACTATTGAGGAGTATAATAAAACAGGGCATTCACAATCATTATTATAATGGGTGAAAAAAAACATATAGACCGATTATTTCAGGAGAGCTTTAAAGATTTTGAAGCTACTCCAGGGGATGCTGTATGGAAAAACATTGAAGCTAAACTCAATAATAAAAAGAGAAGACGCGTTATACCAATCTGGTGGCGTTATGCCGGTATTGCTGCCCTGTTATTGCTTCTTTTAACTATTGGCACTTTAGTATTCAATACCACAGATAACGCTCCGGAAATTGAGGTAGTTAATTCAAAAGATACTTCTCAGGAAAATGATGATAATCTAATCGAACCTCCTTTAAACACGGTTAAAAAAGATTCTAATACTGGCATTGCTACTAGTAATGATTTAGACGAAATACCTTCTAATCAAACTTCAAATGATAATCCAACCATTGAGTCTGCAACTATAACAAAACTTAAAACGACTCCAACATCAATTGCAAAGCACTCTACCGCAACAAATAAAAACGAAGGGCATACAGTTCCTAACAAAAATGTTATAGCGCAAAGTAGTAAAACGGATTCTATCCAAAAGGATATAGCTATTGCAAATAGTATAGAAGCCCCCAAAGAAAACATCAATCCTATTAAAGAAGAAAGTTCTAAAACCAGTGTTGCAACTGTACCTAGCACAGACACCCCCATAAACAACAATTCTGAAAGCAATACCGAAATATTGATTGATAAAGCGCAGGCAAAAGACATTATTAAAGCATCATCAAATAACACTGTTGCCAAAAACAAAACACAAGATAATACATTAACTATTGAAGAAGCCATTGAGAAAGATAAAGCTATAATTGAAGAAGAAGAAAAACAAAACAGGTGGAGTATTGCCCCAAATGCTGCGCCTGTTTACTTTAACACTTTAGGGAAGGGTTCATCAATTGACCAACAATTTAATAACAACTCAAAAACCGGTGATGTGAACATGAGTTATGGTATTGCTACCAGCTATGCTATTAATAATAAGCTTAAGATTCGTTCAGGTATAAACAAGGTTAATTTAGGGTATAACACTAACAATGTGGTAGTTTTTCAATCTAGTAACACCAGTAGCAGTGCCTTAAAAAATGTAGATTCAAGATCAAATAATGATGCCAATGTTTCTCTTGTAAGCGGCGAAGCCTTAAATTCAAGCGAAACCCCTGAGTCTTTTAGTAATTCAAACATATCAATTAATCAAACTTTTGGTTATATAGAAATTCCCCTGGAATTTCAGTATTCACTTTCTCAAAAAAGATTGGGCGTAAATGTTATTGGTGGGTTTAGTTCTTTTTTCTTGAATAATAATAGAGTCTATTCTGAAAATGCCAATGGCAACAGAACCTTTTTAGGAGAGGATAACAACTTAAATAAAACAAGTTATAGTGCTAATTTTGGATTTGGGTTAAATTATAAGTTTTCTAAGAAAATTGATTTAAACTTAGAACCCATGTTTAAATATCAGTTTAACACGTTTAACAATACTTCCGGTAATTTCACACCATTTTTTATAGGTGTTTATACCGGATTTGCCATTAAATTCTAGGTTTTTGGTTAGATCTAGATATTGGTTTTCATTTAAGCTCGAAAATCAATGTCAAAGAAACTGCTCATCCCCTGAGCAGTTTTTTATTTATTAAATAATTGCAATTGATTTAGAATAACTTCCCGCGACTTATCATTTAAAAATTTTGTATCATCAACGGTTAGCCCTTCTGTAGATATAAACTTATGAACCTTAGCACGCATTTTTCCGGGCCCTCCGCTAAAAAACGTATATGACAAACGCTTTTTATTATCTGCAAAAGTTAAAGGCACAATAGGTATTTGATGATTTATTGCCAACCTAAAAGCACCATCCTTAAAATCATCTAATTCAATATGCTCTTCAGGCACACCTCCCTCCGGAAAAATACAAATACTTAAACCGGATTGTAACCGGCGTTGTGCTCTTAAAAAAACGGCTTGTCTACTCTTTGCCGAATTTCTATCTACCAAAATACAGGTACGCTTATAAAAGAACCCAAATAATGGGATTTTAGCTAATTCAGCTTTCCCAACAAAAACAAAAGGGTTTTTAACTGATACCAGCATAAGCATAATATCTGTCATTGAGGTATGATTTGCTATAAACATATAGCTCTTTTCTTGTTCAGGGGTTTGATTTCGCTCAACCTGATAAGCAAACCCCATACCTATTAGAATAAATTTGGCCCAAAGGCGCGCAATTTTAAAAAAGAAGGAATACCATGACTCTTTTGAAATTGAAATAAGAAGCACCGGGAACATAATCAGAATTGGCAGGCCTACCAAAATATAAAACCAAATGCGGTATAACGTCCAAAATATGTATTTAACAATTTTCATGCGCTTCAAAAATACTATTATAAATTGATTATCTTTAAAACATAATAACTTTAAAATTATAAGAATTATGGGTTTACTTTATGCATTGTTAATTGGCGCAATTGCCGGATGGTTAGCTGGAAAACTTATGAAAGGAGGCGGTTTTGGACTCCTTTTAAATATTGTTATCGGTATTATTGGCGGTATTGTTGGTAATTGGTTGTTTGGTATACTTAACATTTCACTTTTTGGTGGGGTTTTAGGAGATATAATAACCGGAGCCATTGGAGCCTGTGCCATTCTATTTGTTGCCGGTTTATTTAAAAAATAAAGCATATCTACATTTTTATAAAAGTGGCATATGCCACTTTTTTTTATTGCATAACTTATCTTTAAATTTGCGCTTTATATAAAATTTATGGCACGCATACTTACAGGCATACAAAGTACAGGAACACCACATTTAGGAAACATTTTAGGTGCAATTTTACCAGCAATTAAAATGGCTGAAAACCCGGAAAACGATTCTTACTTGTTTATTGCAAACTTGCATACATTAACACAAATTAAAGACGCTGCAACATTACGGGACAACACATACTCTACTGCGGCAACCTGGTTGGCTTTTGGACTGGATGTTGAAAAAACAGTTTTTTACAGGCAAAGTGATATCCCACAAGTAACAGAGTTAACATGGTATTTAAGTTGCTTTTTTCCATACCAGCGCTTAACACTGGCACATAGCTTTAAGGATAAGGCCGATAGACTGGAAGATGTAAATTCCGGATTGTTTACGTATCCTATGCTTATGGCTGCTGATATTTTAATGTATGACGCCAATATAATCCCCGTTGGAAAAGATCAATTACAGCATATTGAAATGACGCGTGATGTGGCTTCTCGTTTTCATGCTAAAGTAGGTGAAACATTTGTGCTTCCGGAAGGCAAAATTCAAGAAAACACTAAGCTTATTCCTGGTATTGATGGTGAAAAAATGAGTAAAAGCAGGAATAACATTATTAATATATTCTTACCCGATAAAAAATTACGTAAGCAGATTATGAGTATTCAAACGGATAGTACACCGCTTGAAGAACCAAAAGATTGGAATACCTGTAACTGCTTTGCTATTTATAGCTTATTAGCTGATGGTACCCAGATTGAAAACATGAAAGCCAATTATGAAAATGGTGGTTATGGCTATGGGCATGCAAAACAAGCACTTTTTGAACTTATTATTGAAAAGTTTGCAAAACCACGTGAACGTTATAACTATTATATGAATAATCTGGACGAAGTGGATAAAGCTTTAGCTATTGGGGCAGAAAAAGCAAAATTAGTTGCTGATAATGTTTTGAAAAGGGTTAGAGAAAAGGTTGGATATTGAAACATAGAAAGGTTAAATAACCTCAAATACCTTACCCGGTAATGGCCTTATAACACCTTTTAATTCCATAGTCAATAAAACACTGGCTACCTTAAAAATGGGTAGGTTACAATGAATAGCTACAACATCCAATTGTTGCTTTTCATTTTCCTTTAAATAATTATAAATCACTTTTTCAGTTTCATCCAGTTCAACAAAAAGTTTTTTTTGAACAGCAGGCTTTTTATTATCTTCTAATTTCCAGTTTAAAATATATGGGACATCCAAAGCGGTTGTCAACATATGCGCTTTTTGGTACTTTATTAAATTATTACACCCTGCGCTTTGGCTATCAGTTACCCTACCAGGTATTGCAAATACATCTCTATTATAAGAATTCGCAATATCAGCTGTAACCAAGCTACCTCCCTTTTCGGCAGATTCTATAACTATAGTCGCTTCACTTAATCCGGCAATAATTCTGTTACGCTTTAAAAAGTTGTTCTTGTCAAAAGCATCAGTACTCCAAAAATCAGAGAAGAATCCCCCATTTTTCTCTATATCAACTATATATTTTTTATGTGCTTTTGGGTAAATCTGATTTAATCCATGAGCTAAACACGCCACAGTTTGCAAATTATTCTTGAGCGCTGCTTTATGTGCTGTAATATCTGTTCCGTAAGCGAAGCCTGAAATAATAACCGGATCATAGGGTTTTAATTTTTCTATTAAACTTTCACAAAGAGCAGCACCATTGGTAGTAATTTTTCTAGCACCAACAATACTAATCAGGGGCTTATTGTTCAGGTTTATATTTCCGGAATAAAATAGCAAAATGGGCCCATCAATACAGTGTTTTAATTTCTCAGGATAATCATTATCCTGAAAATAGGATACCTTGATACTATTGGCCTGTATAAACTCCATTTCTTTTTCAGCTTCTTTTAAATGGTGTGCCTTAAATAATTCGCTTAAAATAGCCGTTCCTATACCATCTATTTTAAGAAGGTTTTGTCTTTTTTCTTTTAAAACAGCCTCAGCAGAACCACAATTGGAGATAAGTCTTTTTGCCGTAATATCTCCAATATTTGGAACATGTTGTAACGCTAATGTAAAAAGCAAGTCATTTTTTGTCATGCTATCTATTTGATTTTTAAGCTACAATAAAAGAATTTTTGAACTGTTAATAAATAGTTAAGTCTAAATTTTAATTAAAAGCATAATTTTTTAATTTTGATATTATGCAATTAGAAACCTACATTAGCGATTTACTCTATAGATATGAGTGCGTTACCATTCCTGAGTTTGGAGCCTTTTTAACCCAACGTGTATCTGCAACTATTGATGATATTTCAAATACATTTCACGCACCTAAAAAAGTCGTCTCATTTAATGAGCAAATTCAGCAAAGTGATGGATTATTAGCACGATATATTGCTGATGTGGAAAAAATTCCTTTTGAGGTTGCTAGTAAAAAAGTTGCTAAGCGTGTTAAACTATTAAAATCTTATTTGACACAAGGGGAAACACTTACTTTTAAAAATATTGGTGAGATTGTTTTTAATAAAGAAGGTAAAATTTTATTTGAACCTACTTATCACCTCAATTATTTAACAGATTCTTTTGGATTATCTCAATTTGTTTCACCTGCAGTAACCCGAGAGGTTTATAAAGAAGAGGTTGAGCAAATAGAAAAGGTTATTCCTATTTCTGTTACTCCTGAAAAACGTAAATCGAAACCATATTTAAAATATGCGGCTATTGCATTAATAGCTTTAACATCGGGAGGTTTTGCGGCATCAAAATATTATGTAAATCAAATTGAAACACATAATCAGATTGCACTTGAAGAAGCTACGCAGCAACTTGATGCTAAAATTCAACAAGCCACATTTAGCCTAAATCCGCTACCTGCCATTAATTTAAATGTCACAAAACAAGCAGGCAATTATCATATTGTTGCCGGGGCTTTCAGGGTAAAAGAAAACTCAATTAAAAAAGTGAAGCAACTTAAAGAACTTGGGTATAAAGCAAGAAATATTGGAATTAATAAATCTGGTTTATACGAAGTGGTTTATGGTAGCTATGAAACCGGTAAAGACGCTTTAGAAGCCATTCGTGTTATCAGGAAAACACATAACAAAGAGGCTTGGATTAAGATAGACTCTGACAAAGAAAACATACAAACTACGTCTTTAAAAATGTCTTCAGACACTCTATTGTCAGAACAAAAAATAGATGAGACCATAAATCCTGCTGTTAAAGCTGACAAGCCATCAATTGATCTTGCTTCAGAACCCACTATTGATTTAGATTATAGTGAAACCCCAAATATTATTCAAATAATTAGAGATGTTGAAAACATGTATAGTGGCTATTACATTGTGTTAGGCACCTATAGTGATATCTCAAAAAGAGACTCTTTTTTAAAAGATTTAGAAGCTTCCGGATTGACTGACGCTAATTATTTCTTTCACGGCAAAAGCAGCAAATATTTTATTTATCATGAAAGGCATGATAATTTGAAAACTGCTCAGGAATCGCTGCTTTCAAGTACAAACATACCATATAGAGGTAAAATGGCAATTGTTAAGGTAGAATAATAAATTAACACTTTTAGTTTATTACTATTTAAAAGCACTGTACCTTTGCACATCAAAAAAACGTGATGAAAGCAAAGACACCAGAACAATCCAGAACAATAATGACCGACTTGGTTTTACCCAGTGAAACCAATCCATTGAATAATTTATTTGGAGGGGAGCTTTTGGCTCGTATGGATCGTGCGGCAAGTATTGCTGCGAGACGTCATTCAAGACGCATTGTAGTTACGGCATCAGTAAATCATGTAGCGTTTAACAGGGCTGTTCCTCTGGGAAGTGTGGTTACTGTAGAAGCCAAAGTATCTCGCGCATTTAAAACCTCTATGGAGGTGTTTCTTGATGTTTGGATTGAAGATCGGGAGTCCGGAGAACGCACCAAAGCCAATGAAGCTATTTATACCTTTGTAGCTGTTGATGAAACTGGACGCCCTATAGCTGTTCCTGAAGTTATCCCTGAAACAGATTTGGAAAAAGAACGTTTTGATGCGGCTTTACGAAGAAAACAACTTAGTTTGCTTCTGGCAGGGAAAATAAAGCCTGAACAAGCCAGTGAGTTAAAGGCGCTGTTTGAGTAATTAAAGAGGTGCTTGATAACAGTTTAAACTCATCCTTTTTTAATGGCTCTTATCTAAATCCAGATTCTTCGGTCATAACCTCCCTCTGAATGATAGGATACTAAGCCACATTGAAAAAGGCAAACATCCTCTAATTAAACCTTTTAAGACGTAATATTAGGTATTACATTTTATAAATCCAACCATTAGGATTTTCAGTAGTAAATCCTTTAGATATAGTAAAACTTAAGATAGTTTCTCCATTGCTGGGATTGGTAAAGACCTCTCCTATCTCTTGTTTGGTGGTTACTTTATCTCCTTTTTTAACATAAACTGACGACAGGTTTTTATAAATGGTCAGGTAATTACCATGGCGAATCATCACAATAGGATTCACATTTTTCATTTTTAATATTTCGCTTACCTCTCCGTTAAATACGGCTCTTACCTTTGCTCCCTTTGTTGTTGCTATTCTAACGCCGTTACTTTTAATAGTTAATGACCTATCTATAGGGTGTCTTTGTGTACCATATCCTAATCTTACAACGCCTCGCTCTACAGGCCAGGGCAATTTACCTTTATTAGCTATAAAGTTTGAGGCCAAAACTTTTTCTTCTGCAGTCAATGCAAAACTTTTTGAACTCGATTTTTTCCCTGCTGCCTTATTGGATTTTGCTATGGCCGCTTTTATAATACGGTCAATTTCTCTGTCAATTCTATCTGCTTCACGTTGCTTTTGTTTAATTTGAGAGGCGTATAACGACAAATTCCTTTTAATGGTTGTCATTAATGTTTCATGATGCTTACGCTCAGACTCCAATGACTTTTGAACGACTTTATTTTCGGCAATGAGCTTATTTTTTTCTTCTTTTTGTTTTAACAAGCTCATATTTGTTTCCTGTAATTCAACTGTTTTAGCCTTTATAATTCGTCCTTGTTCCTTTTGATAGTCCGAGTATTGTTTTAAGTATTGCAGGCGTTTATAGGCTTGTTTAAAGTCTTCAGACGATAATAAAAACATAATCCTGCTTTGCTGGTTCTTACTTTTATAAGATTTTACTATCATTGCTGCATAAGCTTCCTTTAATTGCACCAATTCTTCTCTTAAGCTAGTTATTTTTTTTTGGTTAGAATTAATTTCGCGAGTGAGTAAATTAGCCTGCTGGTTAGTTACCTTTATCAAATTAGACAACACATTGATTTTATAATTAAAATCTTCAATTAAAGAGAGTTCTGATTTTTCTTTGGATTTATTTTCAGCTCTTAAGGCATTAATTTTTTGAATTTCTCTGCGCAATTCCTGGCGCCTGGACTCTAATTGTTTTTGCTTAGTGCTTTGTGAAAAGCCCAATACCCCACATAACAGAAAAACTGAAATACATATAACTTTATATAAATGTTTGTTAGTGCACATTAAAGTTCTATTTTTTCAAAACCTGAAGGTATTTTAAACGGAAATCTTAAATCTTCATTTAAAGACACCCCTTTAAACTCCAAATTAATTATAGTTTCTTCATTAGCTTCAACTGCAATAACTTTAATCTGTTCAGGCAAAATTTGTTCGTTAATTTCCTGATATGTTATATAATCAATTTGCAAATGTCTGAGCTTTAATGGTTGTGAAATTCGCTGTGACTTCACTTTGAAATTAGATGGGTTCAGTAAAAAAAATATTTCAAATAATTCGCGCTGCGCTTTAGGTTGAACAATATATGAGGCTTCATCTACTGAAGCGGTATAGTCGCTTGATTTTAAGTTGAACAATGTTTCTCCTATAAGCAGGTTTTGAACTTTATTAAAGTCTAATTCTGTACCTAATAATTCGCTTAAATATTTATAATCCCCGTCAAAGTAAGTGTTATCCAGTTTATTATAAAAACTAACTTTTTCAGGTGTTACCAAAGCTCTAATTACAGAAAAGGATGCATTTATCCATAATGCTTCGTCCTTCTTAGCTCTAAAGTTAACAGAGTGTGTTTGAGACTTCCCGTTTTGAGAAAAGGTGATTTTTAATCTGGATTGCAATGTTTTAAAATTAGCCTCTTTTTGTGCATTTGCTTTGATTAATTGCCTGGTAGATAAGTTATAATTGGCTTCTCCTTCTTTAACTGTTTTTACAGACTTGCAATTAAACATTAATAGCATTGCAAGGCTTAAAAATATATATGTGTTTTTACGCATCAATTGGGGGTTTGTATTTGTTTTGCCTTATCACTAAACGATTTTGCTTTTGCCGTATTGTTTAACAATGCATATGCTTTACTTAATTGCAAATAAAAATCGGCTTCCATTTTAGCATCATCAATGATATAATCTAAGCCCATTTCTAAAACTTCAATAGCCCCTTTAGGCTGATTTAATTTATTTTGGGCGACACCGTTCACTAAATAAAATAGCGGTTGCGAGGGATACTTTTCAAGAGCATTATTGCTTTTCTTTTGTGCTAAATCAAATTTTTCTAAATCTATATACAACAGCATGGTGTTTCGTAAAATTCCAAAATTATTAGGTTCTAATTTTAAAGCTGATTCAAAATACTCTAAGGCTTTAGCTTTATCATTTTTAGCTAAATAATATTGTCCTAACTCTATAATTGTTTTGCCATCCTTGACATTTCCAACTGCAGAGGTAGCCTCAACCAAATCTGCTTCATATTCAGGATTTTTACCTACAAAGTCTACAAAGTCTGCTAATACTTTTAGTTTGGCCTCTGGCTTTATCTTCTGGCTTTTAACCACAATTTTCATTGACTCTATAGCTTTTTCAGGGGTATTATCATCTAAATAAAACTTGTATAAAGCCAAATGAACCAAGTGCGAATCAGGGTTTACCTTTAACAGCTCTTTTGCTGTTTCAAAAGCCTTTTCTTTTTCGTTGTTTTCGCTATAGCGGAAAATAAGTGCCAGATAATTTGACTCTTTCTCAGGGTTATTTTCTACACGCTCTTCTAAATTCTTTATTTGATCTTTTGTTCTTCCTGTGATTTTATAAACCTTATTGCGCAAAATATCCCGGGAAACAGAAATACCAAACTCTGCATCTAATTCATCCAAAAGCTTTAACGCATTGTCATACTGCTCCATTCTTACATATAGTGATGCCAAATCTTCTTTATAATCCGGATGGTATTTAACAAGTTGTTTAACCGCTTTTAGTGCTTTTCCATGTTCATTTTGAGAAACATAAAACCCGTACAACTCATCTAAAAACCATTCATTATCAGGATCTAAATCAACCGCTTTTTTTAAGGCATTTTCAGCAGAACCAAAATTTTTAAGCTTATTATAACTTTTCCCTAATTCAAAATAAAGGACAGGAACTGTCTTATTTAACGCAATACATTTTTGTAAAGCTTCTACTGTTCTATCATAATTTTCAATGCCTTTTTGCTTTAAAGCCTCATAAAAAAGTTCTTGAAACTCGTCTTCATTATTCCCTAGGTCATCATCCGGTTTTTTATTAAAATCTACCTGGGCATAATCTATCTGTGGGAATAACAGTCCCAAAGAAAAAACTACAAACCAAATATGTTTTCTAATCATTCTATTATCCTCTTAATTTATCGTCTACGACTTCCAGCTTCTTTACTATTTCAATCTTTTTACAAGATTCCCTCATTAATTTTCTAAAAAATTCAGCTTCATCTGGCAGATTATGTCCTGAATTCTCAAACTTACTTTTATCAGGCCACTGTGCGTATGCTATATAATGCTGGTCAGCTTCCTTATGTAACCTTGAACCTAAACTCCCCTCATGTTTATATATTAATTCTGTTAATGCTTTCCAGGATTGAACAAACTCTTTTTCTCTATTAGATTTTACAACAAAGCTATATAGTACTATATACATTCTCAACTAACAAATCTTATCAGGTTGCGGGGTGTTTCATATTATCAGTCGTGTAAAATAGCAATTAACTAATATTCTAAATTTGTAAGGTTTTGAAATTATCGTTCAGAATGACAGGTCAAAACTTATTCCAAAACAGAATAATCACCAATACTAATACTGGTAAACTCACCATTATATTTTACATGATTGCCAATCATGGCATGATCTAAATTAGCATTTTTAATACTGGTATTGGTTTGAATTAAACTATTTTTAACAGTTGAGCTATCAATAACACTATCTTTTCCAATGGACACATGTGGTCCAATGGTACTATTTTTAAGCACTACATTTTCACCTATAAAACAGGGTTCAATAATATTAGAATTTTCAAGCTTTGCTGAAGAGGAAACCAGTTCTTCATCTCCATCTGCTTTTAAAAACCTTAACATACGCTGATTGGTTTCAATGGTAATGGCTTTATTTCCGCAATCCATCCACTCATCAACAGTACCTGTTTTAAAAACTTTGCCCTCCGCCATCATACGTTTAATACCATCATTTATTTGATATTCTCCACCATTCATAACGTTTTCATCAAGAATTTCTTGTAATTTTTCTTTTAAAACAGCTACATCTTTAAAGTAATAGATGCCTATTACTGCTTGATCACTTACAAATGTTTCCGGCTTTTCAACTAGCTCAACTATTTCACTATTGGCATTTAATTTAACCACACCATACGCTTCTGGGTTATCAACCTGTTTGGTCCAAATAACACTATCTGCAACCGGATCCAAATCAAATTCTGCTCTAATTAGCGTATCAGCATAAGCAATAACTGCCGGTCCGGATAATGATGGCTTAGCACACATAATAGCATGACCTGTTCCTAGTGGCTGATCTTGACGGTAAATAGATGCTTTAGCTCCTAAACCTGATGCTAAATCTTCTAAACTGGCTACCACATCATCTCCAAACCATGCTGGATCTCCCAAAACAAAAGCAATTTCATCAATGGGTTGCTTTAAGACTTTTGCTATATCTTTTACCAACCTATGCACTATAGGTTGACCTGCAACCGGAATTAAGGGTTTTGGTACTGTTAAACTATGCGGGCGTAAACGTGAACCACGCCCGGCCATTGGGACTATTATTTTCATTTTTTAAAGTTGATTCGTTTTTTGTTAAGTTGTTAATTACGTTTGCTTTAGATAAAAAATATTTAATGTATTCTGAAATCTAAAACTACTAATATCAATGCCTTAATCATTTAGTTCCTGTACTTCCAAAGCCACCTTTGCCTCTATCGGTTTCTGAAAGTTCTCCTACTTCAAGCCATTCTGCACGCTCATGTTTAGCAATAACCAATTGGGCAATGCGTTCTCCGTTTTGAACCGTGAAGTCCTCATTGGACAGGTTTACCAAAATCACACCTATTTCTCCTCTATAATCGGCATCAATGGTGCCCGGGGCATTGAGTACTGTAATCCCTTTTTTAGCAGCCAGACCACTTCTTGGGCGCACTTGAGCCTCTAAACCTACCGGAAGTTCTATAAAGAGCCCTGTGCCCACAATACTGCGTCCTAGAGGCTTTAAAACTCTTGACTCTGATAGATTTGCCCTTAAATCCATTCCTGCAGATGCTATGGTTTCATAATGCGGCAAGGCATGACCGGATTTGTTTATAATTTTAATTTGCATGTTTTCTTTTTAAAAGTTGTTTTAATATGTTCTGTTCGGCATAATAAACGATCCCCAAAAATACAACTAACATAGATATTCCAACTATATAATTGGCTCTAAATTGATAAAAAGACAATGCTGAAAGTGCAATAGAGACGGTTAGATACAATCCAATCTTTTTAAGGTTGTATGGAATTGGGTAATATTTTCGCCCAAAATAAAAGGATAAAAACATCATAGTTGCATAAGCTGTTAACGTAGCAATTGCCGAACCTTTATAGCTCATGATTGGTATTAACCATAAATTCAAGCTTAAGGTTAATAATGCCCCAAAAACGGATATATAGGCCCCAAATTTAGTTCTATCGGTAATTTTATACCAAACGGACAGGTTATGATAAATGCCTAGGCAAAAATTGGCCAGTAAGATAAACGGAACTATCCACATAGCCTCCCAATAAGCTTCATCTCCTATGAATAGGACTTTTAAAACATCTGCAAACACTACTACTGCCAGTAAAATTACCGAACCAAAAATGACAAAATACTCCAGGATTCTTGCGTAATTATTTTCCGGGTTTTCTGATTTGGCATGACTAAAGAAAAAAGGCTCAATTCCTAATCGGTATGCCGTGGCAAATAAAGTCATGAAAAGCGCTAACTTATAACATGCTGAATACATGCCTATTTCTGATTTTGCTATGTCTGCCGGCAAAAGCCTTTCAAGTAATATCCGATCAAATGTTTCATTAATTGAAAATGCAACGCCTGCAATGAGTATTGGATAGGCATACTTTATCATTTGCTTCCAAAGCTTCCTATCAAAGGTATATGTTACCTTAAAATAAAAAGGCAGCATTAATAGTAAGGTTACCAAACTTGCTACCAGATTAGCTATAAAAATGTAATTTATTTCAAAATCTGGCCTATATAGGGTATCAAAGAAAGACCATTGATCTGCCAAGCCTTTTAACCACAGGAGTAAAAATAAATTTAACCCTAGGTTAATAACTACGTTTATAATTTTTATAACAGCATATTTTACAGGTTTTGACCTGGCTCTTAACCACGCAAATGGTATAATGACCAAAGCATCCAATAATAAGATCCAAATCACCAGGTTTATGTATTCTGCTTTAATGTTTGTAATGTTTGCTATCTGCTCTTGAAATAGCATTGCAAAACCAAAAAAAATGGCTGAGCTCACCATCAAAGAAACTGATGATGTTCCTACAACTTTAGCCTTATCTGCTTCCCGATTAAAAAATCTGAAAAAGGCCGTTTCCATACCATAGGCCAAAATAACATTAAACAGTACAAAATAGGAAAATATAAGAGATACGTCTCCGTAATCAGCAACAGACTTCAATACGTTTTCATCGGTATGCAATCTGACCAACAAGACATTTAACATTCTTGGTAAAACAGTTGCTAGACCATAAATAAATGTTTGCTTAAATAATGTTTTAAGTCCGCTCAATGAAAGGCTATTTGTATGGCTAAAAATACGGTTTTAGCAAACGTGAACCAAAGATAAATTATTGTGTATTAGAAGATGGCATTATAATCCTTTCTTAATAATATTGGACACCTTAAAATATTTAATTGTCTCTCCTATTTTATAACTAACCGCACATTCATTATCGTTTAATTCAAATGGAGCTTCTTTAGGTAATTTCGGCACTTTGTTTCCAAATTCAGCATAGGGCTCATTACTCATAATGAAATCTTGTTTTTTATTAAGCAGTGGTTCAAATTTCCCTACATATGAATCATTATCAGGAATCAATATGGCATGTTGCCCTCTGAAGTAAACAGCATTGAGCATTATATTATTGATATTTGAAATAACGGGGATGACTATTTTAATTCCTGAATTGATATCCTTATCGCCTTCAGACCAATCCTGATAATAAACCTCTCCTATTTCTAATGGTATTATTGTATTATCCATTTTTTTAGTGCTTGCACATTGAAAAAAAACTATTGAGATCCATACAACTATTATATTTTTTAATATCCTCATTTTTTTGAACATTGAATGGTTTAAAATTAATAATTCAAAATTAATGCCATAAAAAAACCTCACAAAAAGTGAGGTTTTATATTTATTTAAAACATTTGGCTTATTGATGCTTTGTCTAATTGTTTAATGCTTCAGCACCACCAACAATCTCAAGGATTTCATTGGTAATAGCTGCTTGACGCGCTTTATTATAAGTTAATTTAAGCTGATCTCTAAGTTCAGTAGCATTATCTGTTGCTTTATGCATTGCAGTCATACGTGCGCCATGCTCACTAGCAAAAGAATCTCTAATACCTTTATACAATTGAGTCTTTAAGGATTTAGGTATTAACTGTTCAACAATCTCTATTTTTGATGGTTCAAAAATATAATCTGCATTATTGTTTGCTTCACCTTCCATAGGAACAATTGGTAAAAATTGCTCTGTCATTACTATTTGAGTGGCAGCATTTTTAAACTTGTTGTAAATAATTTCTATTTTATCAAATTCACCTTCAACAAACTTATTCATTAACTCTTCTGCAATTTCAGCTACATTATCAAAGGTTAAATCATCAAAAACTTCACTTTTATTTGCTATAACAATATCCTTTTTTGCAAATGCATCATTAGATTTCTTACCTATTGCAAATACGGATACATTTTTATCAGCGTAAACATTATCAATTAAGTGTTGTGTTTGCTTAATAATGTTAGAGTTAAAAGCACCACACAAACCTCTATTGGAGGTAATAGGAACAACTAAAACATTATTTACTTCACGCTGAGTTGAAAACTTGCTTCCAGAATCTGCATCTAAAGTAGCACTTAAACTTTGTAAAAGTTCAGTTAACTTATCTGCATAAGGACGCATTGCAGTAATAGCATCTTGTGCCTTTTTTAACTTTGCAGCCGACACCATTTTCATGGCACTGGTGATCTGCATCGTTGAAGACACTGATGATATTCTGTTACGTATTTCTTTAAGATTCGCCATTCTATTGTTTTATTCGAATGTTAATATTCAAAAGACTCTTCGACTGAGCTCAGAGTGACAATTAAGCTACATATTTTCCTGATAAATCTTTTGCTACAGCGGTTAATGTATCTGTAACTTCATCAGTTAATTTCCCTGCTTTTAAAGTATCTAAAACACCTCTGTGTTTAGCATTCAAGAATTCTATGAAATCTCTCTCAAATTCTTTTACTTTTTCAACAGGCACATCTTTTAATAAGTTTTTAGATCCTGCATAAATAATTGCAACTTGATCTTCAACAGTAAACGGGTCGTTCTGAGCTTGTTTTAAAATCTCAACATTACGTTTTCCTTTTTCAATTACATTTAAAGTAACCGCATCAAGGTCTGAACCAAACTTAGCAAACGCTTCTAATTCACGGAACTGTGCTTGATCTAACTTTAATGTACCAGATACCTTTTTCATAGATTTAATCTGTGCATTACCTCCAACACGAGATACTGAAATACCTACGTTAATTGCAGGACGTACACCGGAGTTAAATAAATCACCATCTAAGAAGATTTGTCCATCTGTAATAGAAATTACGTTTGTTGGAATATATGCAGAAACATCTCCCGCTTGCGTTTCAATAATTGGTAAAGCTGTTAAAGATCCGCCTCCTTTTACTAATGGTTTTAATGATTCTGGTAAATCATTCATGTCTTTAGCAATAGAATCATCATTGATGACCTTAGCTGAACGCTCTAATAAACGCGAGTGTAAGTAGAATACATCACCCGGGTAAGCCTCACGTCCTGGTGGACGACGTAATAATAAAGATACCTCACGGTAAGCTACTGCCTGCTTAGATAAATCATCATAAATGATTAAAGCCGGGCGACCAGTATCTCTAAAATACTCTCCAATTGCAGCACCTGCCATAGGAGCATATACCTGCATTGGAGCAGGATCTGATGCATTAGCCGCTACAATAGTAGTATAGGCTAAGGCGCCTCTTTCTTCTAATACTTTAGCAATGTTTGCAACTGTAGATGCTTTTTGACCTACTGCTACATATATACAATATACAGGCTCTCCTGCATCATAAAATTCTTTTTGATTTAAGATGGTATCAATACAAACGGTAGTCTTACCTGTTTGACGGTCACCAATAACCAACTCACGTTGACCACGACCCACAGGAATCATAGCATCAATAGATTTGATACCTGTTTGTAATGGCTCAGTTACCGGCTCACGGAAAACAACACCTGGTGCTTTACGCTCTAAAGGCATTTGGTAAGTATCTCCTGTAATAGGCCCTTTTCCATCAATTGGATTACCTAAAGTGTCAACAACACGACCAACTATACCTTCTCCAACATTAATAGAAGCAATTCTATCGGTACGTTTTACTGTTGATCCTTCTTTTACATCCTTTGAATCTCCTAATAATACAATACCAACATTATCTTCCTCAAGGTTAAGTACAATACCTTCTAATCCACCTTCGAATTCTACTAACTCACCATATTGAGCGTTTGATAATCCGTAAGCACGTACAATACCATCACCTACAGTTAATACTGTTCCTACTTCATCCAATGAAGCACTAGCCTCAAAACCTGAAAGTTGTTTTTTTAAGATTGCTGATATTTCAGCTGGTTTTACTTCTGCCATCTTATTATTTATTTAGATATATAAATATCTTAGTTTAATGTAAATTCTTTTTTTAATTTGTTTAACTGATTTGCAACACTTGCGTTGTATTGCACATCACCTACACGTAAAATGAAACCACCTAAAATGCTTTCATCAATAATATTTTCTACTTCAACATTTTTACCTGTAAGTTCTTTAGCTTTTGCTAAAACTTTCTTCTCTAAATCTGCCGTTAAAGCCACTGCTGTAGTAACAGTTGCCAATTGAATACCTTTTGATTCATCAAATAACACATTATATTTTGTAGCCACATGACCTAAAATATCTATTCTGTTATTGGTATCTAAAATATCTATTAAGCCTAAAGTAGTTTTATTAGAGCCTTTAAAAACTTGTAATAAAACTTCCTTTTTATCTAAAGAAGGAACCACAGGGCTTTGAAGCATGCTACTTAGCTCTTTACTATCTGCAATAGTTTTTGCTATTAACTTCATATCTTTATTCACAGCATCTGCTGCTTTTTGATCTGATGCTAAGCTCAATACTGCTTTTGCATAACGAATTGCTGCTCTTGCTCCTGCCATTATAACTTAGTTTAATATTTTTTCACCTAACATAGATTCAACTAATTCCAGTTGCTTGTTTTTGTTAGATAATTCAGTGCGTACTACTTTTTCAGCAATATCTAAAGACAATCCTGCTACATGACTTTTAAGTTCAGCCATTGCAGCTTTCTTTTCGCTCTCAATAGCGGCCTGTGCTTGAGCAATTAATTTAGCAGCGCTTTCACTAGCTTCAGTTTTAGCATCTTCAATCATTTTATTTTTCATGTCGCGTGCTTCCTTAAGCATTTCCTCTCGCTCTGCTCTTGCTTCTTTTAATAGCTTTTGGTTATCTGCCTGAAGGTTTTGCATTTCTAATTTTGCCTTTTCTGCAGCATCTAAAGCATTTTGGATACCTTCTTCCCTGTCATTTAAAGAGTTAAGAATAGGTTTCCATGCAAACTTCACCAAAATAAATATTAACACCAATAGTATTAGTGTTTGCATTGCAAATAATCCAGGAGAAAAATCGTTTAATAATGTTTCCATTTTTTTTTGTTTTGTTGTCGTCTAATTTTGAAAAATACGTCCTGCAACCAACCGTTGCAGGATAGTATTTTAAGTTTTGATTTGGTTTCTTATTTTCCTAAGAATAAAGCACCAAATGCTAAACCTTCTAAAAGGGCAGCGATAATAATCATTGCTGTTTGGATTTTACCAGTAGCTTCTGGTTGACGAGCAATACCTTCCATTGCACTTCCACCGATTTTACCTAAACCAATACCAGCTCCGATTACAATTAAACCTGCACCTACTAAATTTGGAATTGTCATAACAATCAATTTAAAAATTAAACAAACTTTTTATATTAATGATGATCGTGATCAGCTACAGCCATACCAATAAACAATGCCGATAACATTGTAAAAATATATGCTTGTAAGAAGGCCACTAACACCTCTATTAACGTAATAAACATAGATAATACAAAGGACAATAATGTTGACCCAACCGGTGTCATTTCCTTTTGCATTACCACCATAATACCAATTAAACTCATTACTACAATATGTCCTGCACTTATATTTGCAAACAAACGCACCAATAATGAGAATGGCTTAATTAAAAACGCTCCAGCCAATTCTATAATTGCTAAAACCGGACGGATTAAAACAGGAACACCGGGCATCCATAGCATGTGCCCCCAATATCCTTTGTTTCCACTAAATGTGTAAATTATTAAAGTAAAAATTGCCAATGCAGCAGTTACGGCAATTTGCCCTGTAACATTAAAACCAAGAGGTGTTAAACCTAATAAATTTAATATCCAAATAAAAAAGAACACTGTTAACAGGTAACCTGTAAATCTCCTGTAATGTTTATCTCCAATATTTGGTCGTGCAATTTCATCTCTAACATAAAGCACAAGTGGCTCCAGAACACGAGCAAACCCAGTTGGAATAGCTTTTTTACGATATTGCCTTGCAAGACTTGAAAAAGCAAGTATCATTAGCAGACCTACTAATAAAATACCAAAAACACTCTTGGTAATAGAAAAATCTAAAAGTTTGTGAGCGTTTGTAGCATGATGATCTTCATCAAAACTTACTGATGAAGCCCCAGCTTCTAGTTCATATATTTTAGAATGAATTTTCGCGAATTTTTGACCATTTTTCTCCACAACAACATGACCGTCATCATTATGATGAAACTCTGAAGACATGAAAGTCACTAGACCTTTACTTGTCCAAAGGATAACCGGCAAAGGAAACCCAACATGTTTACGCTCTCCTGTGTCACTTGTATATGACCACAAAGTGAAATCATGAGAATCTTTAATATGGTGTAAAATATAATCTTTTACTTCTTGATCTGTATTAATCTCACCACCATCATTTTTGTGCTTTTCTTCATGGTGTTGTGCAAATGCAAACGTTCCTATAAATAAAGCTGATACTAAGACTAAAAATTTAAAAGTGTGTTGGATTGCCTTCATTGTCATAAAATCAAAAAAAATGCATTTTTAAATTCCGTGCAAAAGTAAGGAAATAAACTAAATAACAATTGTTTTTTTATGATAATTGTTTACGGTGGGTTTTGATTCAAAATTGCAGCAATAAAAACTACTTCTAAGGCTAAAAAAACAAACAACGGAATAAGCAAGTTTAGACTCTCTATCTTAGTAATATCCTGCAATCCAATTATCGAGTTATAAAATATAGCGGTAAATACAATAATTTTCAAGAAAAGTGTAAAAAGATAAAGAAACCCTAATTGTTCTTTAGTTTTTTTGAAAAATGTAAAGCTTTTAAAAACAATACATATCAAAAAAGAAGCAATAGCAAAGAAAATATAAACAGGCGTTAACTGAAATCTAACAGATATCAATTGAAAATCTAAAATAAATTGATGCAACAATAATGATCCGAAAAATAATACAGCAAAAGAAAGACTGTAAACAACAATAGATTTAATCATTGTTCTTTGATATTTTTATGACTTGCGAAATAACCTGATAAATGGCCAGAAAAACTGCTAGAAGTGTAATTATTGATTCCCAAAAGTCTCTGTCATATTTATTGTCCAACCATTTACCAATTAAGTTTCCTAAATAAATAGTAGCTCCCATTTGAAAGGCTACTGAAGTAAACCTAATATAAGGATTAAGCTGTTTTTTCTGATTCTTGTTTTCGTTTTTGTTGACCATTGTTCAAATCTTTTACAGCTCCTTTCATGGCACAGGTTACATTAAAAGTAGCGCCCGGCTCTACCGCAAGCTTTCCTGCTACCACTTCACCTTCAACATGAGCAGAAGATTTTAAAGTCAAAGTACCTGACAATCCTAATTTACCAGAAAATTTACCTTCAAAATACGCATCGGTACCGTCTAAAGCTCCTTTAATAAATCCTGCTTTACCAACAACAACCTTTCCGGTAGTTTTAATATTGCCTTCTACAACTCCATCTATTCTAAAATCGCCTTCGCTTTTAAAGTCGCCAACAATTTTTGTGCCTTGAGCAATTATATTTTGACTTGATGCTCCTTCAGTCATTTGTCTGTCTTTTTTGTTTTCAGTGAACATAATACATGTGTTAAGTTAATTATTGTAGAGATTCAAATAGGTATCCAGATTTTTGTGAATTTGCACTATTTGATAATTTGTAGATGATACTACAAAATAGGGGGTTTTTATTTTTTTCTTATCGTCTTTAGCCAATATCTGATCAAAGGTTTTAGCTACCTGCTCTGAATGCAGGCCATGAACTACCACAAATGCTGTAGTGGTATCATAAACATCTATTGTAGACTTAAGCCTATAATATTTTATATTCTTTAAAACTGTATCCAAGGTTGCCTTAAAAGCGGTCACA
The DNA here is from genome assembly GCF_035818475.1 of Alterotamlana spongicola. Taxonomy (NCBI): domain Bacteria; kingdom Pseudomonadati; phylum Bacteroidota; class Flavobacteriia; order Flavobacteriales; family Flavobacteriaceae; genus Alterotamlana; species Alterotamlana spongicola. The sequence continues at coordinate 1,099,819 of NZ_JAYMGV010000001.1, read as the reverse complement.
GCTTCTGGTTTTTGTTCTTTAAATGGAAAAATAACTTTGTAATGCTTTAAAGCTCTATCATTGGTTTCAATAAATTCTTTATTGGCAATTTTTGGCAATACATTAGATTCAATATCTTTAGCCTCTTTACCTTCCAGGGTATTGGCATAGGTTACAGCAACATGGTTTATCGCTTTTTTGTAAGCCTCAAAGCCATATAATCTACCGGTTGCTGTAGCTTTTAGTAATTCAAACTTTGGAACAATGGCATCACCATCAAATCTATTAATATAATTTTCACTTTTTGCAATGACCTCAGCATATTCTTGATTTTCATGCTGAACATATAGTGCCTCGTAAATATTCTCAGGGCTATTTTCGTCCTCTGCTGAAACCAGATCAGGGTTTTGCAAGATAGTAGCATATCTTGAGTCCGGATAGGTTGTTATTATATCCCCTTTAGCGATATCAGCTTCGTCATTTTGACCTAAAGCTTCATAGATCTTATACAGGTTATATTTTGATGGCAGTATTAACCGTTCTTCCGGATTACTTTTTAACAAATCTTGAAATTTCTCTTTAGCCAATTCAAATTCCTGAAACTTCTCTTTGTAGATTAGGCCTAATTGATAATAGGCATAATTCCGCTCTTTAGAAATACTATCAATTTCTTTAGATTCAGCAGGTATCTTTGAAATATAAAATTGTGGATCAAACCGCTCGTCATCTGAAGCCGAGACTACTGAGTCATCAGGTAAGTTGGTATTAACGTTTTCTGACAATATTTTACTGGACCATCTCCAGTTATCCTCCAATGGTCTGTCTCCCCAAACCTTAACAAACTCATTTTTACCATAGGCTGCTGTAGTAGGGTTATAAAAATAGAATAGTGTAGCTTGATTAGAAACACCTCTACTTCCTGGCGGGCCTCCAATTTGGTTGTTTACTGTTACCAATCCACTATTGTGTTCTGCCGATTCGGCTTGCTCCTTTTCCTCTTCTGCTTTTATTTTTAATTTTTCAATAAACGTTTCAAAATAGGTTACCCGTTCTGCTTCCGGTAAATTAACAAGGTGTAAAACGCTATCATTTACTCTTGCTATAGATTCATAATAAATGACATCTTTTAAATTATCGCGTTTCCTCTTTATAATACGATACGGTTTAGAGTTAAATACCATATTAGTCATAGTACTATCATAGTACTCTCCTGCCTCTGCATAAAGCGATGCATCAAAATTCATATCACCAAGAATTTCATAATTCTTAGCCTTTAATAACTTATCTCTTGATTGCGAGCGTAATGACTTATTGTAGTAAGCAACGGCCAGAGAATCTGAATTGGTATTTAAATAAAATGTTCCTATTTGATGATATATCTTATCTAAAAACGGACGGTTTTCCCTGTTTTCTTCTAACTCACTAAGTAATTCTGCAGCCTCAAGCCTGTTTCCGTTTTGGTAATCAAAGTTTTTAACCTTTTCAAGATGCGCCGTAATCATATAGATTCTGGGTGTCTTTCTGTTGAGCTCAATAACTTTATCAAACGCAAGATTTGCACTATCCTTATATCCTAATTGATTATATAATTGTCCCTGAATAAATCGATACCGCCCACGTTCATCATGACTTTTTGTAGCATTTGATGCTATTTCTAATTGTGTTATTGCAGTGTCGGCATATTTTTTATTTATATAAGCTTGGGCCAGTATAGACGTAGCATCAGCTAAATCTTGTCCTTTTATTTCTTCCTGCTTTAATAAACGCTTTAAATTTTTAATAGCCAGTTCATTATTATCTAACCTAATATTAGATTTTTCCCGCCATACTTTAGCCTGATTAATCTTATCACTAGCTGGATACTTATATAGAATATAGTTAAAGGCTTCCAAGGCCGGAATAAAACGCTGATCAAAATACCTTGCCTTTCCTAAAAGTAAGTAAGCTTCATCAATTTGAGGGTTCTTTTCTTTTCCCTCTATATTCATACCATGCTTTTGAATAGCCTTAATAGCTTTTTCCTCGGCTCTGGTAAAGTTTTCGTTCTTTGATTGCCCCGGCAGCATTATATCTTCAAAAATTTCCATGCGTTCAACAGGTAAAACCTCCCAATAATTATCAAAATAGGATTCGTTCAGGCTTGTTCTACCTTGCTCTAAAGCATTGTGACCATTAAACAGGGTGTTAAATTCTGCAGTAACTGCATGAAAGTTTCTGTTAATAAATTTGTCCTTTTTTCTGGAGCAACTTATTGCAAAAAAAGCACATAACGTAACAGTTAATATGACTTTATACGATGTTTTCAATGCTGGCATTTTAGTAAAAACAATAACTACAAACTCTTGTAATTATTATATATAGGGGTAAAAATAAGCATCTTTTTGAATTATTGGTGTTTATATGAAGAAATTACCCGTTAGAATGTCTTTTCCAACGTATTATATTGGGATTATGAAATTCTGTTTTTGTTTTTAAGTTGAGATAGTTGTTTAATTAGCAAAATGCACTTCCAATTCTTTTAAAGTCGCTTCACTTGTAGCTAAGTCTTTTACAATTTCGCCTTTTTCTAAAACTACTATACGCTCACAAACATCTGTTACATGCATTAAATCATGGCTGGAGATTAAAACCGTAACACCTTGTTTTTCGGCTAAATCTTTAATAATACCCTTAAGCCTGATTTGAGTCGTGGGATCTAAATTAGCAAAAGGTTCATCTAAAATAATAACTTCCGGATTTCCAATAAGTACTGCAACTATTCCTGCTTTTTTTTGGTTTCCCTTACTTAAATCTCTTAAATATTTTTTTTGTCCTAATATTTCGCCATGAAAAAAATCTTTAAACTGAGCTACTATATTATCTACATCTGCTTTATTTTGCCCTCTTAGTTCCCCAATAAAGTAAAAATACTCCTCGGGTGTTAAATACCCAATTAAAAAACTTTCATCTATAAATGCTGATGTAAAAGGTTTCCAATCTTCACTTTCATTAACCTTAATATTATTGTTTTTTATATAGCCTGTTGTAGGTTGAATTAAGTCTAATAATAGACTGAAATATGTTGTTTTTCCTGCTCCGTTGTTTCCAACCAGGCCAAAGCTTTGACCTTTAGGAATATCTAAAGAATCAATGTTTAAAACTTGATTTCCGGCGTATTTTTTTGATAAATTTGATGTTGTTATCATAATAAACTAGTCATTTTGATTGAAAGCATCAATCATTTTATATTTTGATTGTAAATATTTAAGCGTAATTATTTTCATCAGTTTTTGATGAAGTACAACTCCTATTACCCCAAGAATGGCTAAAACCAAACAGGCCATTTCAAATCCAATTAAAAAGTAACATAAGGCAAATAACCCCATAGGTAATAGCAATAAAGGAATACCTATTAACCATTGTACTGCCCCTGTACCTTGATAGTTAAAGGCTGCTTTTTGATTAAGGTTAATTTGCTTTCTATTAAAAGAGCCTCCATAGAGTATAACATGCGTATTAACGCCAATGTTATAAATAGCGGCCGCAAAGTGTGCTAATAATATTTTCCATCCAAAGAACACATAAGGTATACCAAGAACAAAAAGCACAACTACACTTATAGCCATTAAAGTGAACTTAGACTTTAAATACTGTTCATATTTTATATTCTGGCTCATTAAAAGCTTATAATATCCACTATCCCAGGCTGGAATGAATTGTCCAAAATTAATAAGGAAAATACCTGTAGAAAACACCCCTATGAACACAAAAAACCAGGGCATGTTCTGATACGTTGGCTGTGGGTAAAAAAACAGGCCATAGAACAAACCAATTAAGACCATAAAAACTGAGGATTTTGTTCGCTTATTACGCCAAATCAACTTTAAATCAAGCTGCAGAAATGGTGCAATATCCCCAAAGTTTTTGGTCCATTCCATATTAGCCGTACTGACCTCTTTAATTTTTGTTTTTAGTCCACTATCTAAGAATAGTTTTTGCTTTAACAACTTAAAATTAAAAACATAAAAGCCGTAAAGAATGAATATTGGAACAACAATAAAAACGGGAGTTTCATAAATAGTTATAAACCCTTTACTTACAATTTCTGCAAATGAAATAAGGTTAAAATAATCTAAGGCATACAACCCACCCACTAAGAGAACAATTGGAAGAAAGGATAACTCTTTTTCAGCAGAATAACTTTCAATAATAAAATTAAAAAAGTTAATTATCAATGTCACTAATATAAGTGCCAACATCCATATTACAACAGAAGTAGCTGGATAACCCTTAAAAAGCAATGTAATACCAAATGGAATAATAGCAAAAAGTGGTAAAAAATTGAAGAAAGACACTACCGACTTCCCTAAAACATAATTTACAATTTTGCTTCGTTTTATTGATAAGGTCAATAAGGGTTTAACAACCATTACCGGTAATTTCTGGAAGAAAAACCTAAGCACCAAATCTCCTAATATCCAGTAAAACAAATAACTATTAACAATAAGAAGAGGGTCTTTATCAGGAAATGCCTCTTTTAACCCAGGATACATTAAAATACCCATCCCTAAAAACATGGCAATAAAATAAAGTGCCCAAAAGCCCATAAATATCTTTATGCCTAAACTTTTTCCAAAACTTGCAGATCTAAAAAAAGCCTTCCATTCTAAACTTAAAAAATGCTTTATCATTATTATAGCTTTTTAATCAGACAGAATTTATCTGTCCTAAATGAAGTTGTTATTTAAGAAGCGTAAACTGTGATTTAAACTACTGGTGCTTTTGCGCAATAGCTTGTACTTCCATACCCCATGACTGACCAAATGCCATAGCTTTCTGAGTTAAGCCTAATTGTGTTTTAGCAAGTTTTTTGCCTAAATCTGTATTATAAAAAGACACCAACTGGGATATTTCTTCTTTAGTAAATTCTGCCATATAAAGTTCAGCTATCTTATCATACAACCCATCTAAGGTGCCATTAGCTTCCTTTGTATAAGCAGCTTTGTTTGCATCAGGAACCATTGCTCCTATTTGTGCAATGGCATTTTCAAAAGCTGCCCCTGCCCCGGTTAATTTTATAAACTCAACCGTTTCTTTTTTAAATTCGGTATTATCCTGAGCATATGATTGAGTAGCTACTGCTACCATAAATAAGCATACTAGTACAACTTTTTTCATTTTTAAAAATATTAGTGGTGTTATTGAATTTTTAAATTCTATGTGTTAGTACTGTTTCTATTGAATTTGTTACACATAGTATCGTATTAAATTCTGTTTTTCAAAAATATTAAAAATTATGAGTCTCGAGACCTTGGGTTGACCAAAGCTCTCATATTTTTAATATAACGTTCTAATTCAGCGAGCTTATTTACAGTTTCCTTTGTTCCTGCTTCGGTTAATTTATAATACTTCCTAACCCTGCCTCCAATTTTAACAACTTCAACGTCCAATAAACCTTGTACTTTCAACTTATGTAATAATGGATATAGTGCCCCTTCGGTTAATTTCAAATCTCCTTTAGTAATTTCTCTTACTTTTTGAGCAATCTCATATCCATACATTTTATCATACTCATTTAAGAGCTTTAAAATAATAGTTGCCAGACTACCCTTATATAAATTGGTTTTATTCATATGGGTTAAATATACATAAGTTTTTTATGCATCAGAAATTTATGTATCCATTTTTTATAAAAAAATGTTCAATTTACTAACGGCTTCACTATTTTTGCCCAAAACAATTTTATATGTCATCATTTCATACGCTTTCAGTAAAAAACATAAAAAGAGAAACTGAAAAGGCTATTAGTATTTCTTTCAATGTTCCTGAAAACTTAAAAGATATATTTAATTTCCAGGCAGGACAATACATCACTTTAAAAACCGAAATAGATGGCAATGAAGTGCGCAGAGATTACTCCCTTTGTGTATCCCCAAAAAGCGGAGAATTAAAAGTAGCTATAAAAGAAGTTAAAGACGGTACTTTCTCAGCCTATGCCAATAATACTTTAAAAGTTGGAGATAGCCTTGAGGTTGCTCCTCCAAAAGGTCGATTTATTTTTGAACCCAATGATTCCAAAACAAAAAATATAGCGCTTTTTGCTGCGGGTAGTGGTATCACACCTATTTTAAGCATTATAAAATGTGCTTTAGAAGAAGAAGTTTACAGTAAAGTCATTTTGGTGTACGGTAACAAAACAACTAAAGACACTATGTTTTTAAATGAGCTTTTAGAACTTCAGCATCAATATAAAGATCGTTTTTCCATTCAATTTGTGTTTAGTCAACAGGATGAAGACGATGCTATCTTTGGAAGAATTGAAAAAAGCACTGTTAACTATGTGATGAAAAACGAGCACAAACATGTTGAGGTTGATGCCTATTACCTTTGTGGACCGGAAGCTATGATTCATACTGTTAAGGACGTATTAACAGAACACAATATCCTAGAAGATAGAATTCATTTTGAGCTTTTTAAAGCTGCAAAACCAGCGGAAGTCAAAGATGACAATGTAGCATTTGGAAACACAAACATTACCGTAACTGTTGATGATGAAACGACAACATTTGAAATGTCTCAAAAACAAACCATACTTGAAGCCGCTTTAGATGAAGATTTAGATGCTCCGTATTCTTGCCAGGGGGGCATTTGCAGTAGTTGCCTTGCTCGCATTACAGAAGGAGAAGCTACCATGAGGCAAAATAATATTTTAACAGAAAATGAAATTGCTGAAGGTTTAATTTTAACATGCCAGGCACACCCTACCACACCTACAATTTCTATAGATTTTGACGATGTTTAAACTTTATTTGAGCTTTTTACTAGAAAAAACTTATCACTACCCGGTATTAAACGTGCTTTGAATTATAAGATCAACGAGTTTAGGTCTGGGGTATTCATTAATGGAGATGATAATACATTTACTTTCCAGTCCTTTGAAAATCAAGCTCAATAGTCACCAATAAATAGCATCCTAAATCAGGATTTCAATAATAATGGGTTTAAACAGTTATCATGACCTTTTTAAAATAAATAATTAAAGCATGCTTTTCACTTTTTCAATAACCTGACTAGGGAGAATACTTCCTGAAACGTTTTTATAATTCTCGGGATATTTATTACCATAAACAGATGTGGGTATCAAAGGAAATTGATTTCTATCTGAAAGTAGTGCATTATCTTTATCCTGATTAAAAGGCATAAAACCGGCATAAGGGTGAGTCACTCCCCAAATAGTAATAACTTTAATCCCTAACATAGCAGCTATATGTGCATTTCCCGAATCCATAGACAACATCACATCCAGATTAGAAATAAGATCCATTTCTTCATTCAAATCTAATTTCCCAGCAACGCTAACAACATACTCAAAAGTGCTTTCAAAATCATTTAAAATTGCTATCTCATTATGCCCTCCACCAAACAAAATAACGGTATAATCTTTTGAAAGAACTTTAATAACCTTTTCCATTAAGTCCAGCGGGTACATTTTCCCTTCATGAGCTGCAAAAGGTGCTATACCAATAGCTTTTCTGGTAGGGCTACCTAAAAACGACTGAAGTTTATCATTTAAAATAACTTTCTCAGGAAAATTGGGGTTTGACAAATCAATTTTAAACCCTAATGTTTCAAAAACATCAGCATACCTTTGATGTGTAGTTTTTAGTTGCTCAAATTTTTTTCCGGAAGTTAATTCATGCTTTTCATTTCTGCCTTTATAAATTGAAACAAATTGTTTGCACTTTAAAAACCGCTTTAAAATTTTACTCCTCAAAACATTATGCAAATCGGCAATAGCATAAAACTTATTTTTATTAAGTTCCTGAGCCAATTTAAATAAACCAAAAACGCCTTTGTGTTTGCCTTTAACCTCAGCTGAATAGACCGTTACACCGACTAAATCTCTAAAAAACGGAGCAAAAAAAGTACGGGTTAAAACCGTTATTTTAACCTTGGGATGTTGTTGTAAAAGTGCCCTTAAAATAGGAACAGTCATTGCAACGTCTCCCATAGCTGAGAGACGAATGACTAAAATATGCTTTGATTCTTTGGGCATCTCAACGCTTAGGCTAAAACCCTAAAATGAGTTCAAGGTGATAAATTATTATTTCTGAGAGCGAAGTACAGGGTTTAACTCATCATCATTATACATTTTCATTTGCTTGTAGACTTTCATGTATTTATCGCCTTTCTCAATATCACTTAAAAGGGTGTCTATAGCCGTTGACAGATCTACACGTTGTTCTAACAAAACGTCTAACTTTTTTTGACAAGCCGCTTTATGGGAATCAGAAGCATCTGCTCTAGTGGCCTCTTCATTCATATGATAAACCTTTAAGGCCAAAATAGACAACCTGTCTATACCCCATGCCGGGCTTTCTGTATTAATAGCAGCATCGTCTTTTGCTGTTACATCCTTATATTTTTCTAAAAAATAACTGTCAATATACTCCACCATATCTGTTCTGTCCTGGTTTGAAGCATCAATTTGGCGTTTTAACGTTAGTGCTGCTACTGGGTCTATTTGTGGGTCACGAATAATATCTTCATAATGCCACTGCACCGTATCAATCCAGCATTTTCTATATAATAAATGCTCTATTAAATCATTTTCCGGGTAGGCATTTTCAAAAGGTTGATCTACTGTATTGATGATGTGATATTTTTCAATAACATCCTGAAATATCTTATTAGCTTTAGTAGTAAACATAGTATAAAATTTAAAACGCAAAGATACTTCTTATTTGGTTAACTTTACTATTGAAAAATCAATTACAATTTATGCATATTCACAATATTTCTCAGCAAAACTCTATCCTCAATCATTTTCTTTCTGAAATGAGAGACATAAACATTCAAAAAGATTCTATGCGTTTTAGAAGGAATATTGAACGTATTGGTGAGATTTTAGGATATGAGATGAGTAAGATCTTAAACTATAAATCAAAAACTATTGAAACACCACTAGGTAATAGTCCAATTAATTTAGTAACAAATGATATTGTTTTATGCTCAGTATTAAGAGCCGGGGTACCATTACATAATGGCCTGTTAAACTATTTTGACAAAGCAGAAAACGCTTTTATATCGGCTTACAGGCATCACAAACATAACCCGGATAGTTTTGAAATTATAGTGGAATACCTCGCCTGCCCTAATTTAGAGAATAAGACCCTCATACTGGCAGACCCCATGCTGGCTACCGGCCAATCTATGGTGGCAACTTTTGAAGCCTTAAAACCATTTGGAACACCTAAAGCAGTTCATTTAATAAGTGTAATTGGAGCCCAAGAGGGTGTTGATTTTGTCAAGAATAATTTTGACAGCAATACACATTTATGGATAGCTGCCATAGATGAAACACTTAATGAAAAAGGATATATAGTGCCCGGCCTTGGAGACGCGGGTGATTTAGCTTTTGGCGAAAAACTACAGCAATAATAAAATAAAAGGCACTATTATAAGAATTAACAAAAATACCTCTTTAAACCATTTCTCTTGAATGACTTCTAGATAGTTTGCAATAATTATAGATATTGGTGCAAATAAAAAGAGAAACTCGCTCCCATTCTTTTCAGGGGCCTGAAGCACTATTGCAAAGCCAATTAAAGCCGCCAAAATAATGGTTTTAAACGATCCCCTATACCCTTTTTTCTGCTTCTTTATGTTTTGCAGATAAAATATAGAGGACCAAACCCCAAAAGATAACAGCACTGTAATGGCCACTAAATACCTCATTGAATTATAATTACTGAAGTCATAACTTACCTTGGGCGACAAATTAAAAATTTCAAAAAAACTATCGTGTACCACTATTGAAACGGCAGCACCTATTACAAAAACAGTTGAAATACCTAAAAAAGGGACAATCCAATGTCTTAGTTTTTTATCGGTATATAAAACCAATGATAATATTATCAATACAAAAAACAGGATAGACCAAAAATAAAATAGGGTTGCTATTCCTACCCAAAAGGCAGCATCAAAAAGCTTTTTTTTTACTGCTTTCCGGGATCGTAAGCTTATAATTCTTCTAAGCCCTAGCAACACAAAAAAATTAGAGATCAATACATTTGAATGACCTGTTGTTTCAGTAATAAACAACAAGAACAGGCTGAATAGTAAAATTTCAAAATTATTTTTATTGGTTAGGCTATTTTTATTCGCAATAAAATTTAATAGCAAAATTGAGGCATACCCTATAAAGAGCAAAGCCAATAGTTTTATTAAAAATTCAATAGTTACACCTTCATTTATTAAACGTATTCTGGCTATTAAAAAAGCCAAAAGCGTAATAAAAAAAACAATAATAAAATTTATTGGTTTAGATTTATTAAAAAAGCTTGTTAACATTAAGTGTTTTTGTATTTTTGCCTTGTAAATATACTAACTATAAAACGGTTGGTAAATAATAAATAAACGCAAAATGAAAGATTTCTTTTACGGTATACAGAATTTATTTGATATTCTTTTTGCTCCTTTAGATGCCTTAAGAGCTTTAGAGCTTGAAAGTTGGTTTGGAGCTAACTTTATTTCATGGTTTTTTATGATCATTGGCTTTGTAGCTATGGTTTACTGGATGATACAGCTAAAAGGCTTTAATGACAACAACGAAGAAGATAAAAGCATTTCTTCGCACTCGTTTTTATAAATCGAAACCTATATCCTTACGATAATTCATCTTATCAAAATGTAGCTTTTCTATATTTTGATAAGATTTTTTTATGGCCTCCTGATACGTATTGCCATAAGATGTTATAGCCATAACACGCCCACCTGAAGTCACAATTTTTCCTTCTTTTAATATGGCCCCTGCATGAAAAGGGATTGATCCCTCAATAGTTTCAACTCCGGTAATTTCTTTACCTTTCTCATAAGCTTCAGGGTAACCACCGGACACCAACATAATTGTGGTTGCTGCCCGTTCATCAATTTCAATATTGATTTTATCTAAAGTTCCATTAGCCATAGCCTGAAGTACCTCAACTAAATCATTCTTAAGTCTTGGAAAAACAACCTCAGTTTCCGGGTCTCCCATTCTTACATTGTACTCAATGACTTTTGGATCATCTCCAACTTTTATCAATCCAATAAATACAAAACCTACGTAAGGTAAATTGTCTTTCTTAAACCCATTGATTGTAGGTTTTACAATACGTTCTTCAATTTTGCTCAAAAATTCATCTGTTGCAAAAGGCACCGGAGACACTGCTCCCATACCTCCGGTATTTAAACCGGTATCACCTTCTCCAATACGTTTATAATCTTTAGCTGTTGGTAATATTTTATAGTTTTCGCCATCAGTTAACACAAAACAACTTAACTCTATACCATCTAAAAACTCCTCAATAACAACTTTGGTACTGGCCTGACCAAATTTAGCATCTACCAGCATACTTTTTAACTCGGCTTTAGCGTCGTTCAAGTCTTTTAAAATAACGACTCCTTTACCTGCTGCCAACCCATCTGCTTTTAAAACGTAGGGCGGATTTAAGGTCTCTAAAAAGGCATAGCCCTTTTCAACAGTATCCTTTGTAAAACTCTCATAGGCCGCTGTTGGGATATTATGACGGTATAAAAACTCCTTGGCAAACTCTTTGCTTCCTTCCAGCTCCGCAGCCCTCTTTTTGGGACCAATAACTGCTACATGTTTTAACGCTTCATCGCTTACAAAGTAGTCATGTACCCCCTGTACTAAAGGATCTTCAGGCCCTACAACCACCATATCAATTTGCTTATCTAAAACCAATTCTTTAATAGCCGAAAAGTCCGTAACACCAATATTAACATTGGTTGCTATTTCAGCTGTCCCTGAGTTACCGGGAGCTACAAATAATTGTTTACATTTTGGACTTTGAGCTATTTTCCATGCAAAAGTATGTTCTCTCCCACCAGAACCTAGAATTAAGATATTCATGTGTTGAAACGTTTATATGAGCTGCAAAAATAACGTGTTTTTGTAATTAGACATGAATAATGTCTTTATTTTTTTAGCTCATCAGCCCGTAAAACAGTATTTATATTTAGATTTGTTTTTTGCATCGTACAAATTCTGTCTTCAATTGAATCTATTTGATCTTTCTTTACAACTAAACGGCTTTCCTATTAAAAGGGCCAAACGTCAGTTAAAAGCTATTCAAAATAAAAATGAACAAGAGTTCAATGTCTATCTTGAAGCAAAAAAACAAGAGATTGTAAATTACCACTTAAAACATAACCCCTTTTATAAGGACTTTGCAAAAGATGTAAATACTTCTGATTGGAACAGTGTTCCGGTCATGACCAAACGGCATTTACAACAACCCTTAAGCCATAGGTTATCAGAAGGTTTTACAAGCAAAAATGTACATATTCATAAAACATCAGGATCTTCCGGAATACCCTTTATTTTTGCAAAAGATAAATTTTGCCATGCCTTGACCTGGTCCATTTTTATAGACCGTTATAAATGGTTCAACCTAGATTTAAACCATTCCAGGCAAGCTCGATTTTATGGCATCCCATTAAACAAAAAAGGATATTACAAAGAGCGTATAAAAGATGCTTTAAGCAAACGCTATCGCTTCTCTGTTTTTGATCTGAGCGATACGCAACTAAAACGCAACGTTGAAACATTTAAAGCTTCAAAATTTGATTATATAAACGGCTACACTAGTGCTATTGTTCTATTTGCGAAATATTTACAACGCCAGGATATCATACTTAAAACTATTTGCCCGTCATTAAAAGCTTGTATTGTAACTTCAGAAATGTTGTTTGAAGCGGACAAAACATGCATGGAGACCCAGTTTGGAGTACCGGTTATTAATGAATATGGTGCTGCCGAATTAGGATTGATAGCCTTTCAAAATAAAGATTTTACTTGGCTGGTAAATAGTGAAGACTTGTTTATTGAAATTCTGGATGATAATAATCATGTTTTACCCTATGGAGAGGAAGGGCGAGTTGTTATCACATCGCTTTATAATAAGGCGAATCCTTTTATCAGGTATGATTTGGGAGATATTGGAAAGCTTTCTAAACACAGCACCTTAAAAATTCCCATTTTAGAATCCTTAGCCGGACGCTCTGATGATATTGTCATGTTACCTAGTGGAAAAAAAGCGGCTGGTTTAACCTTTTACTATGTTACTAAAACTGTTATTGAGGATAGTGGCCATGTAAAAGAATTTATCATAGAGCAGCTCAAAATAGATACGTTTAAAATAAGTTATACCAGTACCATCAGCCTTTCAAAAGAAAAAACAGAAGCCATACAACGTGCTATTGACACCTATTTGGAGCCTGATTTAACCGTCCTTTTTGAGAGAAAAGAGCAATTATCAAGAGCAAACCGAGGAAAACTTAAGCAATTCAAGTCTTATCTGTCTTGATAGTTTGTTTGGACTTTACTAAAAACTGTTCTTTTAGAAATACCATCATGACATAAATTGATTTTAGTGTAGAAAAGCCTAAACCCTTTTTATAAACCCAATAATTGTGCTTTACCAAATTTAGTTTATTGGAAGACATAGAACCTTTTCTGACTCTATACCAAGCCAGTGATTCCTGAATACCTAAAGCCGGTTTTCCGGACTTTTTAATGGCAGCTAACCATAACAGCCAATCCTGTCGTTTTCTCAAATTAGGCAAGGTGATCTTTCCTAAGACTTTAACACTGTATATTCCTGTTAAATTACCAATATAATTGCTTCTTAAAAGCTTGCTGTAGGTCAACTCTTTTAAAGCTCTGACTTCTTTATTTAAAGCGTTCCCCTTTTCATCAATAAGTTCATAACTGCTGAAACAAATAGCGCAGTTTTGCTTTTTCATAAAGGCCAGCTGGGTTTCCAGTTTATGGGGCTTCCATAGGTCGTCTGCATCTAAAAAGGCTATATAATCACCTTTTGCCGCTTTAATCCCTTTGTTTCTGGATAGGGCTGCCCCTAAATTTTCATCATTTTTAAGAAGGGTTATATTGGGAAAATCCTCTAAAAAAGGTTGGATAACTTTTAGTGTATTATCTTTTGATCCATCATCAATTAATAAAAGCTCCCAGTTTGTATAAGTTTGGTGTATTACAGTATTAATGGTTTCTGAGATATAGCTCTCTGAATCATACATGGGTGTTACTATGGATACTAATGACCTTTGATTCACAACATTTGTTTTATCAATACGCTTTTTCATCACCTTTCACTACATTCAATATAGTTTGAATAATAATATTTATATCCAGCAGTAAAGACCAATTCTCTATATAAAAATTATCATATTTTATACGGTTAATAATATCCTTATCTGATTCAACTTCGCCTCTATAACCTTTTATTTGCGCTAAGCCAGTAATACCTGGTTTAACGTGATGTCTGAAAATAAAACTGTATTTATCTATTTTTTTTGAATAATCATCAGTATACGATAGCATATGAGGTCTTGGCCCTACAACACTCATTTCTCCTTTCAATACATTTATAAATTGAGGAAGCTCATCTATGCTTGTTCTTCGCAAAAACCTACCTATTTTGGTTACACGATGGTCATCCTGTTTTACATAAGTTCCTTTAGTTTCCTTAGTTACAGTTAGCGACCTGTACTTATAACAGTAAAATTCCTTATAATTTATACCATTTCTTTTGTGTCTGTAAAACAAAGGGCCCTTAGACTCCATTTTCAACAGAATAAACAAAATTATGGAAAACCATGAAAGCACAAAAATTATAACAAATAACGAAAATAAAATATCAAACGTGCGTTTCAAAAACTTATTGATATCATTACTTAAACTGCCTTCTTTGATCGATAATACAGGAAGATAGTTATAATAGTCCGTATGAAGCCGTTTTGTAAAAAGTTTTGAAGTGTTTGGAACAAACTTAATATTACAATGGTTTAAATTGGCATATTTTACATACTCATTAATTTGTTTTTCACTTAATTCATCTATGGCACAATAAAGCTCATCAATGCTGTTATCGTTTTTTAAAAAATTAAAACTATCATTAATATTACCCGTTGTATCATTATCATATGAATCACTGAATGATGCCTTTATATTATATCCTAGCTCTCTTTGTCGATTAAAAATATTTTTTAATTCTGCAATTCCAGAACCGCTACCAATAATTACTACATTTCTTAGGTTTCCTTTTAAGTAAGCTCTAATAGTCTTTAGAATCAAATAGCTTAATATTTTTACTGCACCAATAGCAGCAAAGACAAATAAAAGATACTTTAGTACATCAAAAGCTCCCAGATTAACACTTCTAAAAAAACCTATAAATGCATAAACAGCCATTCCATAAACAAAGAACTGTTTAAATAAAAGGGATGCAATTTTAAATAATGACGTATACCTATATACCTTATAAAACTTTAATAAAAATGAGGAAAAGAACCATACGGTAGCTGAATAAATTATATACAGTGTGTGCTTATCATTAAAAAAGTCATTTGAGAAAAAATAAATATCCTCTTCATTGAAGTTTAAAGAATATAACGCAAAAATATTGATTACTAAAAGATCAAATACTATTAAAAAAGGTCTTAATAGCCATGAATATCTTCCGCGTCTATACTCCATTTACCAATCATTTGTTAATGTAGTCAGAGAAATCTTTGTGATCTCTTTTGTAAAGTTCTTCCTCCGTTAAGCTTTTAAAATAATCAAAGGTTATTTTCATACCCTCTGCCCTTCCTACTTTTGGCTCCCAATCCAGTAGTTTTTTAGCCAAAGTGATATCCGGTTGACGTTGCATAGGGTCATTAACGGGTAAATCTTTGTATATTATTTTTTGTGTTGTTCCTGTCAATTTTATGATCTCTTCAGCAAAATCTTTTATAGTGATTTCATGCGGATTACCAATATTTACCGGTTCGGCATAATCACTTAGTAATAGCCTATATATACCTTCTACCTGATCATCCACATAGCAAAATGAACGTGTTTGTACCCCATCTCCAAAAACTGTTAAATCTTCACCACGTAAAGCCTGCCCCATAAAAGCTGGTATGACACGACCATCATTAAGACGCATACGGGGGCCATAAGTATTAAAGATACGGACAATACGAGTTTCAATTCCATGAAACCTGTGATAAGCCATCGTAATGGACTCCTGAAAACGTTTAGCTTCATCATAAACACCTCTAGGACCAATGGTATTTACGTTACCATAATACTCCTCTGTCTGTGGATGAACCAGGGGGTCTCCGTATACTTCAGATGTAGAAGCAATTAATATTCTGGCGTTTTTAGTCTTTGCCAAGCCTAATAAATTGTGCGTACCCAATGACCCTACTTTTAAAGTTTGTATTGGGATTTTTAAATAATCAATGGGACTTGCCGGTGACGCAAAATGCAATATGTAATCCAGGTCACCTTCAAGGTTTATAAATTCTGTAACATCATGTTCAACAAACTCAAAATTCGGATTGTTTTTTAAATGGATAAGATTCTTTTGGTCCCCTGTAATGAAATTATCCATTCCAATTACATAATGACCTTCATGTAGAAACCGATCGCATAAATGCGATCCTAAAAACCCTGCTGCTCCTGTTATTAAAACGCTCTTCATAAGCTGCTAATTTCCTCTCCCTATTTGATAATACACAAAACCTATGTCTTCCAATTTACTCTTATCTAAAATAGCTCTTCCATCAAAAATAAAAGCCGGTTTTTGCATCTGTTCATATATTTCTTTCCAGTCATATGCCTTAAACTCGTCCCATTCGGTAAGGATTGCTATAGCATGTGCGCCTTCTATCGCTTCATAAGGTGTGCTACATACCTGTAGTAAATTCTTGTTGTCTTCCGGAAATCTGTTTCCTAAATAATCAAGATCAGCATAAATTTGTTCTTCAGTGACTTTAGGGTCAAAAACAAAAAGATTAGCTTGTTCGTTTAGTAAATTATCTGCTACCCTAATAGCTGCTGATTCCCTGGTATCATTTGTGTCTTTTTTAAAGGCCCAACCTAAAAGTGCTATTTTTTTACCAGACACAGTATTATACAATGTGTTTACTATATTGTCTGAAAAACGATTTTTTTGGTGATCGTTCATCAAAACTACCTGTTCCCAATAATCGGCAACCTCATTTAAGCCATAACTCTTGGCTATATACACCAAGTTTAAAATATCTTTTTGAAAACAAGACCCTCCAAAACCGACCGAAGCGTTTAAAAACTTAGGCCCTATTCTGGAGTCCATTCCAATAGCTTTTGAAACCTCTTTGATATCTGCTCCTGTCATTTCACAAATTTCGGACATGGCATTTATAGAGGATACCCGTTGTGCCAGAAAAGCATTAGCCGTAAGCTTGGATAACTCTGAAGACCAAACATTAGTCGTTAAGATTTTATCATTAGGCACCCAATTAGCATAAATATCAACTAAAGCTTCTATGGCTTTTTGCCCTGCTTTAGTAGAAGCATCCCCTCCAATTAATACCCGGTCCGGTTTTAATAGATCTTGAACGGCTGTTCCTTCGGCTAAAAATTCCGGATTCGATAAGATTTGAAATTGGACCCCGTTACCTGTATGATCTAAAATATTTTTAATAGCAGATGCCGTTCTCACTGGAAGTGTAGATTTTTCAACCACTATTTTATCTTGTTTAGAAACTTTGGCAATTTGCCTTGCACATAATTCTATATATTTTAAATCAGCGGCCATACCTTTACCTTTACCGTAGGTTTTTGTTGGAGTATTCACCGAAATGAAAATCATATCAGCCTCATCAATGGCTTTATCTATGTTTGTTGAAAAGAATAAATTTCTTCCCCTGGTTTCTTTAACAATCTCAGCCAAACCCGGTTCAAAAATAGGTAATTCACCACAATCATTAGAATTCCAGTCATCAATTCTGGCTTGGTTTATATCAACAACGGTTACCTTTATGTGTGGGCACTGTTTAGCTATAACGACCATGGTAGGACCTCCAACATAACCAGCTCCAATACAGCAAATACTTTCTATTTTCATTTAAACAATATTTTTATTTTTAATTGTCCTTAGGGGGTTTAATTATTTTTTTTCCTTTTTCTTTAACGGTATCTACCTTTTTTCTAAAACGAATTTTCCTTCTAATATTTGAAAAACTATAATCAAACCGATAAAAAAAATAGCCCAGTAAAACAACCGTAATAACCAGGGCAGTAACCATCCAAAAATTATAAGAGGCACTACCCAATATAATGATAAGGTATACAAAAATTAAATTAAAACCACCAATTATCAAACTTGCTTTTCGATGAGAGATTTTAAAATAATCTATTAGAATATGATGGGTGTGATTTCTATCGGGAGAAAACGGGCTTCTTTTACGCACTAACCTAATTGTAAAAACCCGGGCAGTGTCAAATAAGGGCACAATTAATATACTAATTGCAATTAAGGGAATATTCTCTATCAAAAAAGGTAAACTATCATATTCTTCGGGAGATAATGCTAAAAACTTAAGCGTAAGAATACTAATTACAAAACCCACGATCAAAGACCCTGTGTCTCCCATAAATATTTTTTCTGATGTTGACGACAGGTTATATTTTAAAAAAGCTATCAAGCATCCGTTTAAAGTTAAGCTGATCAAAAGAAAAAAATATTCTTTGGTCATGTAAAAAATGGTAGTGTATATAATAAGTATCACAATACCAACCATTGCAGCCAAACCATCTATACCATCAATTAAATTATAGGCGTTAATTATGGTGACCATAATAAAAGCCCCAATAATATAATATAGATAAACAGGAATCTCATATATATCTAAAAATCCATTTAGAGAAAGAATTGTAAAACTATCATTACTTAATATAAAAAGGACAGCAATAAGCTGAGCACCAAGTTTTGTATATGGAGACAAAACCACCAGATCATCTTTAAGCCCAACAATAAATAAAATGGTTAAGCCCGGGATTATATATATGGCTTCATTATAATCGCACCAGCTATTTGCAAAAAACAGAGCCAATATTAAGGTATAAAAAAAAGCTACACCACCTAATGTAGGTGTTCTTCTTAAATGCGAACTCCTGCTATTGGGGTTATCCATGAGGTTTTTATACTCAACCAAGCCAATAATTTTTGGGATGGTTAAAAAAGTAATTAAATAAGCCCCTAAAAAAAATAAAAAAAAATAAAATAAAGGCAAAATCTTCGTGTCTATAGATAATAATTTTTCAAAAATACTAAATTATTATAGTGACTGGGTAAATACTTCTAGTTATTACTTATAAAGTCTAACATTTTTAATGCAAGTTTAGACCTTTCAAAATCTTTAATAAGCCTGTCGTGACCAGATTTGTAATCATTTTTTTCTTGTAAAATATTTTCTATCTTCTTTACAAATTCTTTTTCATTTTCTGGCTCAAAAGCTTCTCCAATCTTATAACTTTCAACAATTTGTTTAGCTTCTCCCTCTACACCTAATAGGATTGGTTTATGCATAGCACTCAATTCAAAAATTTTAGAAGGAATAACACTTTTAAATGTATCAGACTTTCTTAGGTTTACCAAAGCAATGTCCAATATTGAAATATAATTTGCAACCTCGGATTTATTGACCGAAGGAAGCATAGAAACATTTTCAAGCTTAAGAAAATCCTTTAAAGCCAACAACTCGTCTTTTTTAGCCCCATCCCCCAAAAAGAGAAAATGAAGATTATTATTTTTAATATTTTTAGCAGATTTCATAATAAAGTCTAAACCATGAGCCATGCCGTGAGTTCCCATGTACCCTATAATTATTTTATTCTCTAAATTTAGTCTCTTAAGTAAAACTTTATTTTTTGGTAATGGGTTGAATAATTCACTATTTATACCATTTTTTATAACTTCTATTTTATTGTTAGGTATATGGTGTTTTTCAATCAATATTTTCTTAAAAGAATCCGTAACAACAACTATCTTATTAGCTTTTTGATACATACTCTTTTCCAAATACTCAAAAAAACGAATTACTAAGCCTCCTTGCATAGCACCAACTGCCTTTATTGATTCTGGCCATAAGTCTCTAACCTCCATAATCCATTTTTTTCGTTTCCAAAACCCTAACCATCTACCAGAAATAGCCGTAAAAAACTGTGGAGAAGTAGCAACGATTACATCAGTTTTAACAAACAATCCTGCTAAAAATGATGATACCATAAAACTTGTATAATCTAATATTCTTTTAACAAACCCTTTATTAGCCGCAATAAAAGTCCACACCCTTATTACCTTAATACCATCAATTATCTCCTTTTGATACAATTTATTTTTATATCCATTGAAAACTTTTCCTTTTGGGAAATTTGGGACGCAAGTTATAACTGTTACATCCACCCCAGATTTTACCCACTCTTTACAGTGCTCATAGGTTCTTGTTGCTGGCGCATTTAGTTCTGGCACAAAATTATCTGTAATGAATAGGAGCTTCATAAATTGATTTTAGTAGTTAGTTCTTTCTTAAAATTAACAACAATCCTTTTAGCTTTTTTGGTTTTATTAAACCCAAGAGCATATTCATAATTCTCTACCTTAATTTTCTCAGAGCCTATAAACTCAATAGCTATATTTTCATCTAACTTGACCATATTACCGTTAACTAATAGGTTTTTTACATCAGGATATAAATGAAAATACGCCCTATTAGGCAAAGAAATCGTTCCGCTTAAACTATCTATTATTTGAATTTCTTCTGGGAAAGTTTTAAACTCTCGAGTATGGAAAACATTTAATCTCTTATAGCCATTATGAGTAGCTACCACACTATTCCCTTGTTCTTTAAGCTCAATTATTTCCGCTCTTCTACCAACTCTAAAACCTCCCCATATTTCTGATTGCTCTAGACTCCCTACTTGCACGGTATTATGAGAATGAGTAGAACGTTCTAATTGCCTTTTTTCATTTTTCTCATAAGTGCTTGTCCCTAAATCAACAATAACTGGTTTTCCTTGGACATACAATTCGAAGTTAAAAGTATCTGAATGTGCATGACCTGGTTGATATTTTGGTCCAATGTTACCAACATCAAAAAATAGCTCATAAAAATCATTATCTTTTTTTCTATATCCAGAGTCAAATAGATTAATTTTATCCCATTTTATTTCTAACTCTCTAGCATACCTAAAGATGTCTTTTGAATTAGGAGCTATTCCATAAGCACTATCATTAACCATCGGAATTGTCCCACATTTATAAGTTACTGTTTGCAACCAAGAAAGCATTTTTCCTCCTTTTTCATTTAAAACATGAAGCAACTCGTCTTGTACCCAAAGGTTATTTCTTATTAGATTAATACAGTCTAGTAAACGATTTAACAGGATTTGATGATACATGGGAGAGAGTTCAAAATGAGCTCCATCCTGTAAGATTTGCTCATTCAATTCTTTTTTAAGAATTTTTTTTGCCAATTTATATAACTTTTCATCTCTAAAGTAGTATCCTCCAAAAAATAAAGCAAAACCATTTTCTAAAAGGTGATTACCCATTAAATGATATTCTATATTTTTGAGCAAAATTTGAAAATCATTGTATAAAATTTTATCAATATTAACGTTAGATATTTTATGTCTTGATACAAACTTAATCCAGTTTATGCTCCGTAGGGAAATAGGGTATGGTTCTTTGCCATCCTTTAGGTTTTTATCCTGAATAATATAATCTTCAATTAATTTTAGCCCTAGCTCTTTTGTTATCTTTTTTTGATTCAAAAAATCAAAATAGTTTAAATTATAAGTCCAAAGCTTACCATATTTTCCATAGTTCCAATCAATGCAATTTTTAAAAACATGTAATCTATTAAGAAAAGTAAATGCATTATTCATACTAAATGAATTCTTGTAATAAAAAGAATCATTAAAGTTTAAGGGCTTAATATCTTTTATATGAGGCTTCGAAGACTCAATTTTAAAAAATTTGTTTCTAACCTTATAAAAAACCTGATAATATACTTGTTTTGGTTTTAGAAATTTTATAGTATTTAAAAAAAGGTAAAATTTATTCCCACTCATTTACTCCATCTAAATTTTATAATTTACTTTTCAGCGACATTTTCAAATTGATTAAATTATTATTTCGAATTAATATTATCAGTATTTCCTATTTGACCCCGTCTGAAAACTTCCTTTTAAATTTCTTTATTCTTTAAATTCGATATTACAAATTTATATTTTCCGTTTTGGTTTTTCTCAATCCTTTCAACAATTTCGAAACTAATTTTCATTTCTTTGGATATTCGATTTCGTATTTGTTTTATTATACCCTCCTTAGATTTAAAAACCTCTTCCCTAAGTACAACTCGAATTATAATATTATCGTAATCATTTTGTATAATTTGTGCTGCTTTGACATCTTCAGCTTCTTTAAATAAATGATCTAGCCTACCTATTTTTGTCCCATCAACAAGAACAATTACATCTTCTTGTCTACCTATTACTTTCTTTATCTCACCTTTTTTATCTAGCAATACCAAATCATTTGTATCATAGTTAATAAAAAACATAGCGTCATTGTTAAAATTAGTACCAATAACTTTATAAGCCTTTTCATTCTCTATCATTACATCTGTTTCTTTAAACCATACATATGAAAAAAGAGGAGAAACCTTATATTTTGAATCTTCACCCTGATAAGCCAAAACTGTCTGCTCGGCATTAGAATATAAATCGTAAATTTTAGAAGAAAAGGCCTTCTCTATTGTAATTCTTTGCCATATATATAGGCTTTCAGATGAAGTATATATTGCCTTGACCTTCAACGGTGGTAAATTTTTATTTAAAATAAACTCAGCTAAATGATAAATAGCAGATGGATAGCCATTCACAAACATATAGTTACCCTTCTTAAGTTTCGCATAATAGCTTAGTAAATTTTTGTCGTTCATGTGAAAAACTGAAAATATTGTTTGATTGAAAGCCCTATTAAAACGCCAAAACGGTTTGTTTTTTTGTTTTAACGAAACTATTATATTTCCATTAAAAGTAGCGTATTTGTCTCCAAAACGGTTTTGGTGATAACAATCTTGCCAAAACAGAGTAAAACCTATAGACACTGCCTTTTTTGAAATCAGGAAATTAAACCCTGCTCCCGAAGTTCCACTTGTACTTAAGATTAGATTATTACACGAGTTAGTTTCTTTATTAACAAAAAAGGACTTATTCTGAATTATATCATTTTTTGTAATTATGGGAAGCGTTTTCAAATTTTCTAATTTAAAGTCATCAATGAACTCCTGTGAAATGATATCTTTCCAATAATCAGAATTATTCTTTGCTTCTTCAAGGTAAGATTTAAGTTTTTGGGTTTGGAGTTTTTTTAAAGTCTCACTATTATTTTGACTTTCCTTTATAATTTCGTTTTTAAGTTCATTTCTATATCGAATTTTAAACTTTTTATATCCTTTGATAGACACCAGTATATTTTGTAAGAATATTGGTGAGCTATCATAAATTTTCTTTTTTAAACTCATGATCCCTATTTTATTTTTTAAGATTGAAACTGACTAAAAAATTAATTAAGGCCGTTCTAAAAGTATTATAGAGGTTTTTCATTTTTCTTTCAAATAGACCATCACTACTTTTATATATAGGAATCGCTTTTTTATGAAATCTATTTACCTTAAACCATTTTTCATATTCTATGGAAGTCATATTTTTAAATGGCGTCAGGTCACCTAAAATCTTTGATTCATGCAGTGGTTCAGTTTTGTAAAAGCTTAATTCTTGCCTGTCTTTATTATATTTAAAAAAATGACATAAATGGTTTCCAGAGTCTTTATACTCAAAAGCTAATTCCAAATTACAAAAGTCTGGAAATTTCAGATTACCATTTCTGTAAACTCCTTGAGCAAATAACCAATTTCCTAAACTATATATTATTGGTTTATTCCTGTAAGTCTCATAACCCTGAATCCTATGTGGGTGACATCCTATAATGGCATCGCAATCCTTATCAATTAGTCTAAAAGACAAATCTCTTTGTGAGGGCATAGGGTATTTTTCCAATTCGTAATCCCAATGAAAAAAACAAATGATTTTATAATCTGGGTATAAATTTCTATACTTTTCGTATTCTGATAAAACATAATTTTCTTCTAAAGGATTAACACCAGCTTTATTTTTTCTTGCATAAATGCATTCTATAGTATTCCATCCAAAATTAAGAATAATCGATTTTTCACTTGATATAATTAGAGGTTCAGAAGCCTTATTAATGTCTGAGCCTGCGCCAAATGTAGATAGTTTTAGAAGTCTAGCATTATTTTCGGTCTCTTGAAAATTCCCATTATCTAAGATATGGTTATTATTTAATGAAAAATGTATGTCCAACTCCCTATTTAAGTTTTCTATAGAATGAAAATCATTGACCACCAAATTGTGTTTTAAGAATTTGGTGGTATCAGTTACCAGAGCACCCTCTAAATTTGCTATAACATGCTTCTCTGAAAAAAAATCTGGAATATGGTAATTAATTGCTCCTATGTAAGGTAATGCTATATCTCCCAGAAAAATCATTTAAAGAAAATTTAAGTGGTTAAAAAAATTGGTATATATATTTTTGTCATTAAAAAAATCAAATTTTTTTAACGCATTTTTAGAAAATGAAATGTAATTTTCATCATTGATTTCTAACATAGCTTTTTGTAAAAGTTTAGGGTTTTTTACAGGTATAAGCAAGCCATTATAGCCTTCTTTAATAACTTCAGGAATAGCTTTCCAATTAGTTGATATTGCAGGCAAACCAATAGACATACCCTCTATAAGTATTCCAGGATGCCCTTCTCCTTCGTGATAACTAGGAAGTAATATAACATCATATTCCGCTAAAGTTTTAATTACGTTATTTGGTTTTAAAACTCCTTTATAATTGACTATTGAACTTTTATCAACCCTACTGATTATTTCTTGTTCTTTAATCGGTCCATAGATATCAATCTTGAAACTATCTGGTAAATTTCTTGAAGCTTCTATAATATCTAATATTCCTTTTTGTTTCTTAACATGTCCAATAAAAACAAATCTCCTTCGATAATCGTGTAGTGTTCTTAAGTACTCAAAATTTGGTTTACTTCTAACGTTTGGCAAATGAAAAAAATTTTCATATCCCATCGATTTTAAAAAATTAATATTTTGTTTTGTCTCAAAAACCAATAAATCAGATTTTAGAAAAGTACTTTTGGCTAATAATTTAAGATAAGAATATTTGTTTTCAAATAAATCCTGAAAATTCCCTCCAAAAATTCTGAAAACAACTTTTTTGAAAAAAAGTTTTGAAAAAACAAAAATTACAGGGCTTAACAGAAAAGCGCCTTTTCTTGCTACGTTTAGTATAATAATATCGTTCCTATATACTTTGATAAAAAAAACAAAAAGTACATAAATATAATTTCTAACTGCAGATAATTTACCCGAATATTTGTTTAACTGAACAAACGAGTAATTGTACTTTTCTTTTTCTACAAAATCTAAAAGAGACTTCATTAAAACAGTAGTTCCTCCAAAAGTTTCAGGCTTACCCTCTATAGGTATTGCTCCTAAAATCAAGTACTTTTTTTCCATTCAAAACTATTCAATAATATCATTCCCAACGTAGGGTTTTGGAGTATCCAAAATCGTGTTCAGTTTCTCTAGCTGTCCCCCCCACACATAAGCCTTAGTCAAAGTATAATCTTTTACCCTTAAATTACCAGGATACACCAGTATATCTCCAACACTATCTTGACTCACTTTAATAGTAGCCCTGGTCCAATTTTCACTATTAATATCTACTAGAGCATTAACATACTTCCCATTTTTCCCTTTGCAAAAAGCCGTAATAGGAAATAAACCTGACTCTCCTTCAAAAGCCTTTAAATAAACTGTAAACGCATACGATCCTTCACTAAGAGTCGGTACCATTTGATAAATCCGCGAATCTGCTTTATTAGTTAAATCAATTAAATCAGCCGAAGGTCGTTTTTTAGGCGATATAGCTTTATTATCTTTAACTATAACATATTCTTTAGTCCAAGACATATCTGAAAAATCTTCTGTATAATGAAGAAGGTTGATTTGATTAGCTTCGGTAAAATATTTCATTTTTACTTTTTCCTTTTTCTCCTTATTACAAGAAAAAATCAAAATCAAAAAAAATAGGCTTAAAAAAACGTATTTCATAGCAGGATTTGAAAATATCAATCAAAAATACTAATTTGAAAATTCTAATAGGATTATAATTCAAGTCATTTTACATAATTTCTAAACAACTTTTTATTTAATTGCTCTGTAATAAAATTTCCTTTTTGTATTCCTCAATATATCTTTCTGGTTGAGTCAAATGTATCCCATCTTCAAAATTTGCACTATCCAAGTAGACAATCTTTTCAAAATAATTTCTAAACTCGCTATCAAGATTACATTTTTGAAATTCTGTTTTATCGATTGCTTCAATAAAAGCTTTGCTCTCTATGCTGACGGGTGTTGGTAAAATATTTAACTTAAAACTATACTTTGAAGACAGTTCTTTAATTTTTATTAAATATTCTATGGAAATAGGAGACAAAAATGTGTAATCTATTTTATCAAGTGACCTAAATTCAGGAGCCCATGATGTTATGTAAATATGAGGTACTTGAGCAAAATAGTGATACGGAATTTTACTAATTTGTCGATTTACATTCTCACTAAACAAATCTGTATATTCTGAATTATAAAATGGTTTTAGAAAATAATGGTAAGTATAGATTTGATCTAAATTGTTTTGGAATGATAACGGATTGAAAAGCATAATTACTTGATCTACTTCATTTTCAGAATTTAAATAATTATTCAATAAAAAATATTGACCTGGCATACCAACAGCTTGATTACAAGCTAAGGAGTTTATCTGTTTATTATTTATTGTATTATCAAAAAGTTGACGACCTACACTATCGCCCAAAAGTAATATCTTTGAATCATTACTCAGCTTACTTTTTTCTATAGCATAATAAATCTCTTTTCCTGGGTAGTACTTTAGAAAGAGCCCTGAATATTTCAAAAAAGCTGTAATTCCCTCTATAAATAATACAGTCAAAACCAAGAATAAAGCACAATTTCTGAGAAAGGTTTTCATCATTTATTTAAAATTGAAAATATATAAAATCTTGGTTTTCTCCCCTAAACCAAAATATCAAAAATATGATTATTAAATAATATCCCCACCTCATAATTCTTCTTTTTTTTAATAAAGAATTAGCTATCGCATATTGACTTTCTCTACCGTTCCATTCTATTAAAACGAATAAACAAACTAAAACTATTGTTATAATCGCACCTCTTCTATTTTGAACAAATCTTGGGAGTTCAAAAAAAGAAGCTGAAACCATCTCCGATACAACTTCGATGGCTTGTTCAATATTTTCAGCCCTAAAAAAAACCCAGGCAAAAACGGTCAACAAAAAAGTAACAATCATACCAATGAAATCTTTGAAACCAGGAAACGTTCTTCCTTGAGCAACTATGCTTATATTTTTACGATTATTATTACTTAACATAATAGGCAAAAAAAACAGTGCATTTAAAATTCCCCAAATAATAAATGTCCAGTTTGCTCCATGCCAAAACCCACTTACTGTAAAAATTATAAAGGTATTTCTAACCTTTATCCACTTGCTTCCCCGACTACCCCCCAAGGGAATATAGAGATAATCTCTAAACCATGTGTTTAAAGAAATATGCCAACGTCTCCAAAATTCAGCAATATCTCTTGAAAAATATGGAAAAGCGAAATTTTGTTTTAAGTTAAACCCAAATAACCGAGAAACCCCAATTGCTATATCTGAGTATCCCGAGAAATCTCCATAAATTTGAAAAGTAAAGAATAAAGCTCCTAAAAATAAAGTACTGCCATTTAAATCTTCGGAATTACTAAAAATAAGATTAGCGTGCTCTGCACAGTTATCTGCAATGACAATTTTTTTAAATAACCCCCATAATATCTGCCTCATACCGTCAACAGCTTTATTATAATCAAACTGTCTTTTCTTATAAAATTGAGGCAGTAAATTTGTTGCTCTTTCTATGGGCCCAGCAACTAATTGCGGGAAAAAAGAAACGAAAGCTGCAAATGCTATAAAATCTGATGTCGGATCTAATTTCCTCTTATAGACGTCAATAGTGTAACTTAACGTTTGAAACGTATAAAAACTAATTCCTACTGGTAAAATAATATTTAGCGCATTAGCAGAAAGCTTCGTTCCAAAAAAAGAGAAAACACTAATAAAATTATCCAAAAAGAAATTGTAATATTTGAAAAACCCTAAAAACCCAAGGTTAACAACTATACTTGTCCAAAGGAGAATTTGTCGTTTTAATTGATTCTCCTCGCTCTTTAATTTATATCCTATTGTATAGTCAACAACAGTACTAAAAAGTATTAATGATAAAAACCTCCAGTCCCACCAACCATAAAATATATAACTTGCAACTACTAATAAAAAATTTTGAAGTTTTAAGCTCTTATTTGTTACAAACCAGTAAAATAAAAAAATTATTGGTAAGAATAATGCAAAATCAATTGAGTTAAAAAGCATTTAGTTAAGAAGAATAATTTAAACAAAATCTGAAACTTTTATATTTTCTTTCTTTATCATTGCTGGAACACCAGCTACCATACAATTATCAGGGATATTTTTTAGGACAACTGAATTTGGTGCTATTATGGTTTCATTTCCTACCGTAATAGGGCCTAAAACCCTAGCTCCGGCACCTATATATACATTATTCCTAATTTTGGGCACATCGAAATATTTTGACCTACCTCCTATAGTTATTCCTTGACCAATATTGCAATTATCACCAATAATAGCTCTTTTGTGAATTACTACCCCTATTCCTCCATATGCAAAAATGGTATTTCTCCCTATAACAACTTCGGGGGGGACGCTAGAATTAAATAGCAAATAATTTAAATAATATATCATTTTTGGTAATATTGGTACTTTTCTTTTGTGTAGTTTATGGCTAAGCCTATGTAATTTTAATAGTAGTTGCATTTTTTATTAATTTTAAAATTTTAGATAGAAACAAAAACCCTTTTGTCAAAATAATTATTCTTTTAAATTATCAGACATTTTTTCTTTTTTAGTTCGAAATACTAATAAAGAATAAAACAAGGCATAAAACAACACCCCCCAAATCCTTACTAGGTAAACTTCAGTAATACAACAAATAGAAAATAGAATCAAAAAAATTAAGCCCAATAAGTTATTATTAATTATTGTCCTATAAAAGGCATATCCTACCATAAACAACCATGAAATAATCCCTATAACTCCAGATGACACCAAAATTTGCAAATATTGGTTATGCGAATTATAATGTTCAAAATAAGGTCGAGCTAAATAACTACTTTTATAACATTCGTCCAAATAATATTGCGTATTACTAAACCCAACTCCTAAAAGTTTTGGGTTCTCTATAAATACATTCCAAGCACATCTCCATGAATGGAGTCTTATTGTTAACCCTTCATTGAAATTATTAATCATTCTATCTTTAATTAATAAGTAATCAATATCATTAATAGCAATAAAAAATATCAGCGCTCCTAAAAAAATTACCAGAATCAGATATTTAAGGTTTTTAATATCGTTTTGAATCAAAATTTTATAAAAAGCAAAAACAAACAAGCATAAAATAAAAGCTACCACAGGAGTTCTCGCTTGAATATAAAATAAAGAAATAGATAAAAATATTAATAGAACTATTAATATTATTTTATACTCTAGTTTAATTGAGCGTAATAAATTTTCCAAAAAAATAAAAAATGCCATTACTACAAATTGGGAGAAGTATACTGGGTGAATACCTCCCATCGGAGCAGTAAAATTTGAATAATTAATTATATTGGTAGAATTTAAAAAAAAAGCAGTCCAACATAAAACTAACCCAATAACCACTCCACAACCAAAAGCAAGAAAAATAATATTTTCCTCTTTCAGAGTTCTATACTTATGCAGGAGTACGGGCATCAACAGCAATAAAACAACCTTTCCTATCTTATTAAACCCATTAAATGAAATCTCTTTGTTTATAAAAAAACACCCAAGAAAAAAAACCAATCCATTTATCAATAATAATATCCAAGCATAATCCCTAACTCTTTTTTTTAGACTTCTTCTATTTACACAACAAATACTAAAAAACACTAAACTAATTAAAGCAATATTACTAAAATTGTTCTTATAGGGAATTGAAAAAGCAAACAATGCAAGTACCCATATATACATCTTATCAAATGATACATTTGTCAATATTTTTTTCATAAAACTTAGACAACCCTAATTAATAATTTGCAATGATAAAAGCTCTCTTATAGTCTTAATATAACTGTGTTGGTTATAATAATTTTCAAAGAAAGATTGATATTCTATCTCTAAATCTTCTCCATTAAACCTATTGCATTCAAATTCATGAATTAATGAAGCTATCTTATGATAATTATATGATTCTTTTATTGATATTGAAAATTTCATTTTTTCAAACATTTCAAAAAAGTCTCCAATGGTCTCAGAATAAATTGGAATAACACCGCTGGCCATGTAAGAATTCATTTTAGTCGGACATGCAACATTATTAACAACATGATCATCCCGAAGTAAAAATCCATATTTATATTTTAACAGCTCTTCTTGTAAATACGAAAGTTCAACACACTTGCACTCGACTTTATCTTCAAGATTGGCATTAAATATCATTTTTTTTGCTTCATCCAAATCCATAGTCAATATGGTTAAATTAAAATCAGCATCTATCTCTCTTAATTCTTTATAGGTTGTTAAAATAGACTCAACCTTTTGCCAAGGAGCCATTGATCCGGCATATACCAAGCTTTTATTAAAAGACTTATTTTTAATTTCTTTAGAAATTTCTAAATTAAAACATGGCATTATAAAAAAATTATTTCCATTATAATTATACTTTTTTTTATAGTGCTTGTACATTTTTTTAGAAACAAAAAAATTGAAATGTGAGAATTTTAAAGTTAAATACTCAAACATAGATAGAATATAATACTTATGTTTTTGTTTCTTTTCCATTAAAGATTCTTCAGGTATAACACCTTGAAACCAATTAAAGCATTTAATAAATGGGTGACGTAATTTTACATTAAGAAAATCAATACATGTTATGGTAATTACTATGCTATTTTTTTCGATATCGGAAACCTTATTCGTAATACGCCAATTACTATTTGGGCTAATTGATTCACTAATAATATTAACGTATAAAGTAGTGGCTTCATTTAAAACTCTTTTAAACTTTGAATAAAATACTAAATCTTGCATATTATTTCTTTTGACTTGTAAAATAAGGCTAAACTAATAACCAAAAAAACTAAAAAGGGAGATAACTCAACCATCAATGAAACAAGAAGGAAGCTATATAAAGAGGCTTTAATCAATATTGAGGTATTACTTTTAAAAAATTTGATTACTATTAGAGTTATAGGAACTAAAAAAAATAACCCTGAACTTACTAAGTAATCAAAAAATATGGACTTAGGTGATGCATAATATTTATTTTCTAAAGCTCCTTTAATTTCCACTCCAGTCATCTTTGATAAAAATTCATCTGAAATCATTATCTCAATATATTCTGGATGAAAAGCTCCAAATCCTGAGCCAAATAAATTATCTCCTAATAACTGCAAAGCAACTAAAAACGAACTAAAGCGAAAAGTAAAAGTTGACCATACTTGATTTTTTTCAGTTAACCCTGTAATCCCTTCCTTATTTAAAACTGTCATGAAATGATTAAGCCCTTTAAGCTGATCCATTTGCAGGATAAATGGTAATGATAATAAACCAATCACAATAATTATAATCACGCCTCCTTTTAGTTTCCTATTATCAGAAGTGAAAATAAAATATAATAACATTAAGGGTAAAACTAAAATTTGTGCTTTAGACCTAATAAAAAGCCCTGTAAAAATGAATAAAAAAACCCAAAATTTATGTCTTCTGTTTACTTTATAATATTCTAATAACAAAGGAACCATAAAAAGATAATACATGCCTGCTGCACTGGCCTCATAAGCCAACATAGTTACTCTTTTAACTGGATTAGAAACTAATTGAAGTAAGCCTATTACAGTGCAAGGTATAGACATGTAATAAACAAATTTCAAAATTTCTTTGTAATTTAAAGAGTAGAGATAAACAAAAATTCCAGAGGCAAAAATTACTCGTATCCAAAAGAAACGCGTTCTGTATAACATGCCTACAGTATAAATACTATCATATTTTGAAATAAAAATATTCCACAGTGTTAGAATCGTACCCGGTATTAAAATCGAAAAAAATAAGATTACTACTAGATATGGCCATTTAATAGTTCTAAATTTTAGAAAACAATAAAGAGCTGTGATTAAACTAAACGAAGTATAGCCGAGAGTAAAGATAACAACGGCAAAGCCAATCATTAGCATTTCTAAATCGTTATAAAGCTTACTTAATTTCATACTTTAAACATTGATATTACCCCTTTCCTTATATAATTAAAAGTGAATTTGGTATAACGTAGGGTAAAATAAACGAACGGCAAATAACCCGAAGAATGCTTTTTAAGAAACTTATAGCTTATTTTAACATTAATAAATGACCTGACATCATTTAAATACCATAAATAATTTTTAAAATTATATCCTTCTTTTCTACCTGTGTTCTCATGAATGTTCCAAGCCTTTAGATTTGGTATTATATGTAAATTAAAATTTGCTTTTTTTGCTCTTAAAAAAAAGTCACAATCACCATCATATTGAGGAAAATTTTTACTGTCACACAATCCAATAATAACAAAAACTTCTTTAGGCATGACAACAGCCATTCCTCCACACCAATCAACCTGTTTTCTTTCACTAAATTCTTTACCATCTTTTTTCCCGCTTCCAATATTTATTTTCTTATCTGTTTTTGGGTCATAGGTCCCTCCGAAAGAAAATAATGTATCTGGCTCATTCTTTCTCATTAATTTTGATGCCAAAATCACGTTTTCATCAACTTTTAAAATATGTTCATGCAATTGTATCAAATAATCCTTTTCGATATATAAGTCTTTATTCCAAAACAATACATGGGAAATATTTGGAATTTTCAAGGCATATTCAATTCCCATATTAATAGCTGCTGACCAAAATAATGAACCATCTCCTTTTAGAATCTTTACTTCAGGGTAATTTTCACTTACCCAATGGGAAGTTCCATCTGTAGAACCATCGTCAATCAAAATTATTTTAATATCAAATGTATCTTTAATTTCACTTTTATAAAATAACAGAGCTTCTTTAAGGTTGTTCAAGCACTGTTTTGTAAAAAAAAGTTCATTGAAAACCGGAATTAGGATGGTTAAAGCTTTATTCATTTTTCTGTGCATTAAGATAATTGGTTTTTAAAATTCTAATTTCCTTTATTACCTGAAAAGGACCAATAATACAAAAAAATGATAAACAAATTATTGTAGCAATCATGACCCCGTTAATTCCTAAATTAAAATAATTAACCAAAAAAATAGATATTGGGATGTTCAATATCGCCCCTAATAAAGAAGTGATTAACTGTATAGATGTTTTACCAATACCATTAGTAAAATATGCAAGTATTGAATGACATATATTAAAAAACACTAAAACACCCATAAAAGCAAAATTAGATTTCAGTACTTCTAAAACATTTTCTCCTAGCCAAATTTCTAATACAAATTCTCCAACAAAAATCATAATTAAAATGGCCATTACATATATTAAGCCCAGATAAAACATTTTCCTCATAATACGTTCCAACCAATTATAATCTCCTTTGTGATAGGCTTCCGTATACATAGGCCATAATGGCGTATTAATCAAAGTATGGATAATAAGCAATATGTTAAAATACCTATTAATAACATCATATTTAGCTACTTCTTCTGCATTTGTTAAGTGCACAATAATAAATCTATCAGTTGTAAGTATAACCATCATGGTTGTCTGTAGTATGAAAAAGCGTAAACCCAAAGATAATATAGGTTTTAATAACGTTTTATCATATGCTTTAAATTCAGGTAAAAGTTCCTTATTCTTAGAATAAAACCAAATAGACAGTAAAATGTTACTTATGAGCATTGAGCACCCATATAATAAAGCCAAAGTATGCAAATCAGATTGAGTGAATCTTATTAGTATAAATAGGGAGGTAAGTGTAAAAACTTGGGTTAAAAATTGATTTACCGTAATTAAAGACGCTTTTTGTACAGCATTAAAAACGGCATTAATCATAGAAAGAGAAAAGTTTAACAAAGTAAAAAACAGAATTATTAAAACAAGTTCTCTTAAATAATCATTGCTAAAATTGTATTCATTAAATACCGATTGCCAATCTATAAGGAAAGAAAATATTAGAATTATCAAATACGATATTATAGAAAATGAAAAAGTAGCTATATATCCAGTTGAAATATATTTTTTTCCTAGGGTTTTATTTGATTTACTCAAACTCTCCGATAATTTATTCTTTACGCCATTTGTAATCCCTAAATCAAAAAAAATAACCCAATTTAAAAACGTCAATATTACAGACCACAGCCCATAATTACTGGCTCCCAAATATTTGAGTAACAATCTTACCAATAAGAAGGAAATAAGTACTGATAAAAATTTAAATACCAATGAAGATTTAACCTCTCTAATAAAATTTATGTCTCTCCAAGTCATTTTAATCAAGTCAAAATCTAAATGCTTAATACATCAAATAAATATTTGATCTCATCTTTTAAAGGAATTTGATGATTTCCAACAAAAAGACCGTTAGCATCCAGATATTTCGCATTCTTTAAATCTCCAAAAATTTCATAATCAAAATACCTTAAAACTTCATTTTTCGTAAAATCTCCCGTTACAATGGGTCTGGAATCAATATGGTTTTTTTGGAGTATCTCAATCACATCTTTCCTTTTTAAATCAGATTCCGGACGTATAATTAAGCTAAAGCCAAACCAACTACTATTATCTTGATCCTTTTGAATTAAAAAATCTTTATGGTCTTGAAACAAGCTTCGGAAATACACGGCATTATCTCTCCTGTTTTTTAAAAACCCTGAGAGCTTTTTAAGTTGTTCAACTCCAATAGCTCCACTCATTTCAACCGGTCTTAGATTATAACCTGGCAAAACAAAACGAAATGATTCTGTAAACCAATCTTCACTTTTGTTAGAGACTTCATTTTCTTTGGGAAGATGCCTTGTCCAACCATGAGATCTTAATGAAAGGAGAATATGGTATAACTCTCTATCATTTGTCGAAATAAAACCTCCCTCCATAGTAGCCATATGGTGAGAAAAAAAAGTAGAAAAAGTTCCCATTACACCAAAGGTTCCAGCTTGTTTTCCTTTGTACTCAGCACCCATGGATTCACAATTATCTTCCAATACTAAAATGTTTTTACCTTCTATAATTTTATTTATTGCATCAAAATCATTCGGGTTCCCTAGTAAATTAACAGCCAAAATCATTTTAGTATTGGAAGTAACAGCAGCTTCCAAATCCTTAACATTGTAATTCAATGTATTTAAATCAATATCAACGAATTTAAGTTTCAATCCATATTGATATAAGGGAAAATAGGTAGTTGACCAAGATACGGCAGGAACAATGACCTCGTCTCCCTTAGAAAGTTTTGGTTCTTTAGTATAAAATAATGCCGCGATAGCCAATAAATTTGCGGATGAACCGGAATTGACCATAACACAATAGTTAGAGCCCAAAAAAGAAGAGAAGCTTTGCTCAAATTCTAATACCTTTTCTCCCATTGTATACATATCTGTATCAATAACGGACTGAATAGCTTTTAGTTCTTTATCATCCCAAGTTGAAGATGCTAATGGGTATTTCATAATTAATTTTGCGATTTAAAGAATTCATATGTTTTTTTTATTCCTTCTTCCAAACTTACTTGGCTAGTCCAACCAAAAGCTTCAAGCTTAGAAATATTAACTACTTTTTGTTTCATTCCAGAGGGCTTCGTTAAATCATATTCGAAATCAACATCATACCCAATTACCTTTGCAATTATGGAATAGTAATCATCTATTGAATAATCATACCCCAGTCCAACATTAACGTTTTGAGGCATATTTTTAAAGTTTTTAATGGCATACCAAATAAAGTCTGCAATATCACCAGCATACATAAACTCCCTTCGAGATTTACCATTTCCCCAAATACTCACGCTTCTATTCCCGTTAAATTTTGCTTCATGTATCTTCCTAATTACAGCAGGTAACATATGTGAGTTCTGTGGGGAAAATTTATCATACCGGCCAAATAAATTACAAGGAATAACCGTTTTATAATTAAACCTGCTATCTGTTGAGCTAATATATTCACATAATTTAGTAGATACGATTTTAGCTAAAGCATAGCCCTCATTTGTGGGTTCTAATTGACCTGTTAAAATAAGTTCTTCCTTTAAAGGATTAATTCCATTCCGGGGATACATACAGGAACTTGAGATATTCATCAAATTATAAATGTTGTTTTCTTTGGCTCCAAGAATCAAATTTCTTCCCATATCCAAGTTTTTTACCAAAAACCCTACTGGATCAGCCATATTCGCTTGAATCCCCCCAACTAACCCAGCCGCATGTATAATAAATTCAGGTTTGTTGATTTTTAAATAATCATTTACTTCACTAAAATCCAACAAATTTAATTCTCTGCTTGATGGTTTTAATAAGGTATACTCATTTATTGAATGGTGTTCCAAAATATTCCTGCCAACCATCCCACTGGCTCCTGTCAATAAAACTCTCATTCTTTACTCAAAATAATTTTTAATCCCATAGCCTCCATCTTTTAAGTATTGATCCTTTTTCATCAACTTTAAATCACTCGTCATCATATCTTTTACCAAATCCTCTAATTCATATTCAGGAACCCAACCCAACTTGTTCTTTGCTTTAGAAGCATCACCAATTAATAAATCAACTTCGGTTGGTCTAAAATACCTTGGATCTATTGAAAGTATTTCTTGACCTATTCCTACCCGATAATTTGGGTTGCTACATGATTTTATAAATCCCTTTTCTTCTTTTCCAGCTCCCTTAAACTCTAATTCTATCCCTACTTGATTAAAACTCATTTTAACAAAATCCCTTACCGTTGTCGTTTTACCGGTAGCGATCACCCAATCTTCTGCCGTTTCTGCCTGTAACACCATCCACATCATGCGCACATAGTCCTTGGCATGCCCCCAATCACGCTGAGCTTCCAAATTTCCAAGATAAAACTTTTCCTGTAGCCCTAAGGCTATTCTTGAAACCGCCCTTGTAATTTTCCTAGTTACAAAGGTCTCGCCTCTTATGGGAGATTCGTGATTAAACAAAATGCCGTTACAAGCAAACATTCCATATGCCTCTCTATAGTTAACGGTAATCCAATACGCATACATCTTTGCCACAGCATACGGACTTCTTGGATAAAAAGGAGTAGTTTCCGATTGTGGAACTTCTTGTACCTTACCGTAAAGTTCAGAAGTGGATGCTTGATAAATTTTGGTTTTTTTTTCC
This sequence comes from Alterotamlana spongicola, assembly GCF_035818475.1. Lineage (NCBI taxonomy): Bacteria > Pseudomonadati > Bacteroidota > Flavobacteriia > Flavobacteriales > Flavobacteriaceae > Alterotamlana > Alterotamlana spongicola. The sequence goes on along the minus strand of NZ_JAYMGV010000001.1, from coordinate 1,062,339 downwards.
AAACCCAAAAAACGTACAGCATCCAAAATCCTTAGAGTTCCTAAACCATCAGCATTAGCAGTGTATTCAGGAATCTCAAATGAAACGCGCACGTGGCTCATAGCAGCCAAGTTGTAAACTTCATCTGGTTGAACCTCCTTAATCAGGCGAGTTAAATTACTGCCGTCTGTCATATCTCCATAATGCAGATGGAAATTCTGGTTTTCTACATGGGGGTCTTCATAAATATGATCAATTCTATCCGTATTAAACAACGATGACCTTCTTTTTATACCATGAACTTGATATCCCTTTTTTAATAAAAACTCACTTAAGTAAGCACCGTCCTGACCTGTTACCCCTGTTATTAAAGCTACTTTTTTCATAATTTTTTATTTATTCCACAAAAATCCAGCACAACTTTGTTATTTAATAATTCAAGTTCTCTAAACTCTCTATGAGCTACCAAAAACACCACAATATCAGATTTTTCAACCGCTTCCTTATAATTTGTCAGTTTAAAAACTTTATGGGAATCTATATTTGGCTCAACAATGTAGTACTCTTCGTTATTTGCATTTTGCAGAACTTTCTGAACAATATACTTGGCGGGAGATTCCCTTAAATCGTCAATATTAGGTTTAAAAGCTAACCCCATAAGGGCAATGCTTGGCTTTCTTCCATTTACAAGCTCAAATTCCAATTTTGCTGCCTTAATCTTCTCAGCACACCAAAACGATTTATAATTATTAATTTCTCTGGCTTTACCTATGATTTGGGATTCCATTGGATAATCGGCTACTATAAAATAGGGGTCTACCGCAATACAATGCCCTCCTACACCACATCCGGGCTGTAAAATATTTACTCTTGGGTGTTTATTAGCAAGGTTTATTAGTTCCCAAACGTTGATGTCTGCTTTATTGCAAATTAAAGAGAGTTCATTTGCAAAAGCAATTTGCACATCTCTGGAAGAGTTTTCCACCAGTTTACACATCTCAGCTGTACGTGCATTTGTTTTATGCAAATCTCCTTTTATAAATTGACGATAAAAATCAACTGCTTTATCAGTCGACGGTGAATCAATCCCACCTATTACTCTATCATTATGAACCAACTCATACATCACATTACCGGGTAATACACGTTCCGGACAATAGGCAATATTAAGTTTTCCTTTTAATTCAGGGCGCTCAGAGTATATAAGACTCATCATTTTTTCTGTAGTTCCTATCGGAGAAGTAGATTCAATAATATAAAGATCGTCTTCTTTTAACAACGGAATGATCGCCTTTGTAGCAGCTTCTACAAAAGAAATATCCGGTTCGTTTTTACCTTTAAAAGGCGTCGGAACCACAATTAAATAGGTGTTAGCCTCAACTGGTTCTGTATCGGCTTTTAAATAACCTTGTTTAACCGCATTTGCAACAGCTTCATCCAGCTCCGGTTCAACAATATGGACCTTTCCTTCATTTATTGTTTGAACCACCTTGGGATTTATATCAACCCCATGAACATGAGTTTTGTTTTGTGCAATTAAAGCGGCGGTTGGGAGGCCTATGTACCCTAAACCAATCATTATAACACTAGGTTTATTTTCCATTCCTAATTTCTTGAAATATATTCTACAATACGTTCACAAGCTTTTCCATCTCCATAAGGGTTATGTAACTTACTCATACCCTGATAAGCCTCTTCATCTTTTAAGAGTTTTTCTGCTTCTGAAATTATACGCTCCTTATTTGTTCCTACTAAAATCACTGTACCTGTATCTACAGCTTCAGGCCTTTCAGTTGTGTCACGCATAACTAGAACAGGTTTGCCCAAACTAGGGGCTTCCTCCTGTACGCCTCCACTATCCGTGATAATTAAATACGATTGATTCATTAGCCATACAAAAGCAGGATATGATAGGGGCGAAATCAATCTAATATTTTCAACTTCACTCAAAAGCTCATATACCGGTTTTTGAACGTTAGGGTTTAAATGTACCGGATAAATAATTTGAACATTGGGGTTCTTAATTGCTACAACCTGAAGAGCTTTACAAATGTTTATAAAACCTTGCCCATGATTTTCTCTTCTATGCCCTGTTACTAAAATCAATCTTTTTGAATTATCCAAAGCTTTTTTTAAATCTTCGATTTCTGCGTCTTTAAAATCAGGAGATTCAACTTTTTGAGTACTAAATTGTAAGGCATCAATTACCGTATTTCCAGTAATCAATATGCTTTTATCACTAATATTTTCTCGTACTAAATTATCCTTTGAAGTAGACGTAGGTGAAAAGTGAAAATCACAAATTCTCCCGGTAACACTTCTGTTTATTTCCTCAGGAAATGGTGATAGTTTATTAAAGGTCCTCAGCCCTGCTTCTACATGGCATACCTTAGCACCAGAATAAAAAGCAGCTATACTTGTGGCCATGGTGGTGGTGGTATCGCCGTGGACATATACATAATCCGGTTTAAAATCTTCTAAAACCGGTTTTAGATTCGTAATAATATCTGCCGTTAATGAGTATAAATTTTGATCGGGCTTCATTAAATTCAAATCATAATCCGGCTTAATTTCAAAAAAACTGAGAACCTGATCTAACATTTCTCTATGTTGAGCCGTTATACAAACTTTTGTTTCAAAACGATCTTGATGTTTAAAAAACTCCTTTACCAAAGGCGCCATTTTTATGGCTTCTGGTCTGGTTCCAAAAACAATTAAGTTCTTTTTCTTCATTTATTAAGATTTGGCCAAAACACTATATTTAGGTCTGACTGCAAAAGTAACATATTTCTTGGTTTTATGGAGCTTTATCTTACTTATTAACCCATTCTCATCAATTATTTTTTTTGCAAAATCATACCAGGTCATTACGTCATCATCACAAAAGTGATGCAGCCCAAACTCGGCTTGTTTATTTTGAATCAAACTAATAATAAAATTACTCAAGTTAACAGTATTAGTAGGGCAGCCTATTTGATCTGCAGCAATAAAAAGTTCTTGTTCTGTTTTGGCCTTTTTTAAAATGGTTCTATAAAAATTATGGCCATAGATTTTACTATATAACCATGACGTTCTTACTATAAAATATTGATCTAAAATATCTTGAATATAGTGTTCTCCCAATAATTTCGATTTTCCATATTCATTAATCGGATTTGGTATATCATCTATTGTATAGGGGGCTTCTTTTTCGCCATCAAATACATAATCAGTCGATATATGAATTAAGACCGTTTTAGAGTCTTTACATGCCTCTGCTAAATTTTTCACCCCTTCCGCATTTACTTTAAAAGCTATTTTCGGTGTTTTTTCGGCCTGCTCTACATCGGTATAGGCGGCACAGTTTATACAGTAATCAAATTTATTGTTTAAAAAAAACTCTTCTAAAGCTACTTTATTTGCGATATCTAAAATAGTTTTGTTGGTGAAAACAAAACCCAGGTCTTGGTCATTATCCTTATAAAGTTCTTCAATGGTCTTTCCTAACTGTCCTCCTGCCCCGGTTACTAGAATCTTAGTCTTCATTATTGGTCACTATTTTAAACGGCTTTAGTTCCTGATCTTTTTCGGATAGTATCAAATCTGAAGTAGGCAACTCCCAATCGATATTCAAGGCTTCATCGTTGTATAGAATTCCCGATTCAGAACCTTTATTATAATAGTTATCACATTTATAGGAAAAAATGGTGTTATCTGCCAAAGCTAAAAACCCGTGGGCAAATCCCTTTGGGATATACACTTGCTTACGGTTTTCCTCATCTAAAATGATTGAAAAATGTTCTCCAAAGGTTGGAGAGGTTTTCCTTATATCTACACAAACATCCAATACCTTTCCTTTAAGCACACTTACTAATTTAGCCTGGGCAAAGTCCCCCTTTTGAAAATGTAATCCTCTTAAAACACCTTTTTTTGAGACAGAAATATTATCCTGTACAAAATGGGTTGCAATACCGGTTTTGCTTTCAAATACTTTTTTATTAAATGCTTCAAAAAAGCCCCCTCTTTTATCCTCAAAAATCTGAGGTTCTATAACAAAACAACCTTCTAAAAATGTTTCTGTTAATGTCATTATTTATTTTTCAATAGCCCTAACAACTTTTTACCATATCCACTTTTAAGCAGGGATTCTGCTATCGCTTTAAACTGATTGGTATCTATATACCCCATCTCATAAGCCGCTGCCTCAATAGATCCTATTTTTAAACCTTGTCGCTCCTCAATAACTTCAACAAATTGAGAGGCCTGCATTAATGACTGGAACGTTCCTGTATCTAACCAAGCCGTACCCCTATCCAATATAGACACATTCAACATTCCCTGTTCAAGATAGGTCTGATTTACATCCGTTATTTCAAGTTCACCCCTGTTGCTTGGGGTTATATTTTTGGCAATCTCAATCACCGAATTATCATAGAAATAAATGCCCGGAACCGCATAATTAGATTTAGGATCTTTAGGCTTTTCCTCTATTGAAATTGCTTTTCCATCACTATCAAACTCTACAACACCATAACGTTCCGGGTCATGCACTCTATAGGCATAAATAATGCCTCCCTCAGGATCGTTATTAGCCTGTAAGCGTTTTGCCAGGCCTGTTCCATAAAAAATATTATCGCCTAAAATCAGGGCAACTTTATCATCACCTATGAAATTTTCTCCAATTATAAAAGCTTCTGCCAGGCCATTAGGCTGAAGTTGTTCAGCATATTCAAACCTGCACCCATAGGTCTTACCATCTCCCAATAAATCTTTAAATAAAGGCAAATCTTTAGGAGTCGCTATAATTAAGATCTCGTTTATACCAGCATACATCAATGTAGATAAGGGGTAATAGATCATAGGTTTATCATAAATAGGCATCAATTGTTTACTTATTGACAAGGTTAATGGGTATAACCTTGTTCCTGACCCTCCTGCTAGTATAATTCCTTTCATTTCTGCTTATTTAGCATATTGCTTATCATAATAGGCTTGATATTCGCCACTAGTTACATGATCCAACCAATCTTTATTATTCAAATACCAATCTATGGTTTTTTCCAGGCCTTCCTCAAAGGTCACTGATGGTTCCCAACCGAGTTCTTCTTTAATCTTAGACGCGTCAATAGCATACCTTAAATCGTGTCCGGGACGGTCTTTTACATAGGTTATTAATTTTTCAGATGTTCCTTCATGCCTTTCCAATTTATCATCCATTTTCTGACATAACAACCTGACTAAATCAATATTTTTCCATTCATTGAAGCCTCCTATGTTGTAGGTCTCTCCATGTTCTGCCTTATGAAATACTAAATCAACTGCCTTAGCATGATCTTTTACATACAACCAATCCCTGGTATAGTTTCCGTCACCATAAACCGGAAGTGGCTTGCTATTCATAATGTTATTTATAAATAACGGAATTAATTTCTCCGGAAATTGATTGGGCCCATAATTATTGGAACAATTGCTAATAACATAAGGTAATTTATAAGTTTCCCCATACGCTCTTACAAAGTGATCCGAACTTGCTTTAGAAGCCGAATAAGGAGAATTTGGATCATAGGACGAGGTTTCCGTAAACAGGCCGGTTTCCCCTAAAGTACCGTAAACCTCATCTGTACTGATATGGTAAAACAGCTTACCCTTATAGTCTTCATTCCAGATATTTTTAAACGCATTTAAAAGATTAATGGTGCCAATAACATTTGTTTTTACAAAAGCCAAAGGGTCTTTTATAGATCGATCTACGTGCGATTCTGCCGCCAAATGAATAACCCCATCAAACCTATACTTATTAAATAGTGTATTTATATGGTTTTCATCAGTTATATCTCCTTTTATAAAGGTATAATTGGGCCTATTTTCAAGATCTTTTAAATTTTCCAGATTCCCTGCATAGGTCAGTGCATCTAAATTAAATATATGATAACCGGAATATTTCTTAACAAATAATCTTACCACATGAGATCCAATAAACCCCGCTCCTCCGGTTATTAAAATGTTCATGCTAAACCTTGTCTTTATAACGTTCTAAAAATTTAACAAAATGTAGCCCTAATAGTCCTATAAATGTGAGTATAGTTAATATAATCGCAAAATAGAGCTTTGGGCTCAGCTTCACTCCTAGAAACTCCTTTTTGTCATCTATGGTACCACTATCTTGTTTACTGGATGTAATTTCAACAATATGCTCTTTATCAACCATTCCTCTTTCTATCTCAACCAATTCTTGTCTCAGCTCCAAATCTTTGGTATGCAATTCAAACTCCTTAGTAGAGCTTCCAGTGTCCTTATTCTCAATAGTGATTTTGGCCTGAAAATCCGTATTGTTTTCTGCCGCTTTGACTATAGCCTTTTGGTAAACCGCCAACAAAGTATCTGACTTAACTAATGACCTATGAATTGCAGAAGCGCGTTCTTTTAGCTCATTTAAATCTTTACTTTGCTCCCGCTTAAAATAAGTATTGGAATTCACATTATCAATAATCTTATCAAAAACAGTTTTAAAATTATTGCGCTCTTTAGCTTTAATAGTTATCTGTTGATATCGGTGTTTGTAATCCTTTAAGTTTTCTAAAAAATTTTCATATTCTACTGTTTTTGCTACCGTGGTATCCAACGTTTGAAGATACTCATCAAACTCCTTAAGCTTTTCATTTTCACTAATAATAGACTTTATTTCAAAATCTGAAATGGAAGCCGCTTCTTCTGATTCAATTTCTAATACTTGTTGTAAGGTATTTATATCCTTTTGTCTGACTAAGTCATTATAATAACTAATTGCATTATACAGATTTTCTCCTGTATCATAATTCTGCTTAATGGTGATATACGATTTGTAAACCGGTTCTGAGGTTTTTTCTAAAACGGTGCCCAAACCTATCCCTAAAACTCCTGCAACAATCAGTTTTATAACGTGCTTCTTTACAAAAAACACAAACCATACAAAAGCTAAAAATAAGCTATAAAAAATATGGCCAATAAACTTGAATAACCTTTCAAAAGCATTGCCTATAAGTTTAAACAATTGTCCTAAATCCACCTCTTCAGATTGTTGTGGCTGTTTTGAATTTTCACTCATAATATTAATTAAGTATTTGTTCTAATATGGTTCTTGTTATTAAATAAGTAGGTCTTACTCCTGATGTCCCAAGACCACCAGATGCTAAAGTCGCTCCGGTTTCTAAAGGATTATCACTGGCATAATAGGCGTATCTTACCTTGACATCACTTCGTATACTTCCCCTGACTTTTGATGCGGCCTGAATAGCCTTTTGATAATGTGCTCCTTCCATCTCCAGGCCTATAACCTGCCATGTTGAATTGTAAAAGAACTTTAGTATATCCTTATTTTGTAATGAGGTCCCTAAAACGGTTATCATAGCTCCTTCATAAACCGCAACCCCCTGACCTTCCAAATCTTCTTTTTTAAGCTCATTGTTAAACGGGTAATTATCAGCAGTCCCTTCAAAAATATGTGCTGACGGTATCATAATGTCACCCTTGCCGCCTTCCAGAATACCTGCTTTACCCATAATAGAAACAGATTCAACATTTAAGTAAATTTCATTGCCATTTACTTTATAGGGCTTCATAAGCTCATCAATGGTTTCGTAAGCCTGCTCACCAAAAGCATAATCCATAACCAATATCACCGGTTTTTCCTGACTTAAGACGGACTCTGAAATACGAATGTCCAATTTGGATATATCCATTTTAGAAGTATCAAAAATTTGAACATCTATATTGGCCCGCGAAGCGTCTTTAATATAAATCATACCATTTTGTAGCGCTTCTTTTTCCACTTTTTTTCTTAAACTCTCATTTTCTTTTTGGCTTAATGATTCATAAATGGCAAAAATATCCTTTTTTTGGGTTTTTGATTTCAAGGTTTTAACAGCAAACAGCGTATTCATCACACTGTGCATATTGGCACTTATTATATGAATTGGCCGTTCAAGTAGATCTGCTTTATATAATGTTTCTTTAATGGTATCGGCCCATATTTCGCCATGAATATGATGCCCTATGCGCTCTCTTAAAACCGGGCTAAAGGTTACAGTTCTCTTATTATTATTAACCAATTCTTCTATGGCTAATTTACCCAACCAGTAAATAATATGCAGAAACCTTTCCGACTGCGTTTTTAAAGCAAACGATTCATAAATACCATTAAGTTCATCAAAGGTTCTCCCTAAAATATTAGCGGCATGTGTTAAAGCTATTTCCCGTTCTTGTAAAGTGAGTTTCTTTTTTGATAACACCACTTTCTCAAGCTTCATCCAATCTCTGGTGGTAGCGCCTTCTTCATTAATTAAAACACGATTACCTATTTTATGAGATTCAATAAACAGAAAGGTTAAATGCGTTAAAATATCATAGATTTCAGATCGCCCTCTAGTAATCTCAATATTCATCTGTTCATCATCTATCCTATAGCAATTCCGACGACGTTTTTCCGGGATAATGGGTTTAAAATGAGAATTTGAATAGCCTTCATCACTGGTGAGGTTAATAAAAGTACACTCTTCAATACCTTGAGGTAATCGGTCTATAACATACAACAGGCCTTCAAGCTCTGCTTTTTCTTCTCCTACCGAACCATAAATTTCCGGCCTTAAAAGTAATAAGGCTTGCCTTAAGGTTTCACCGGAAATCCCCATAGGTTTATAAAAGCCCCTGTTGAATAAATGACGCATGGTAATATACATCCGCTCAATAGCGTTTGAGCTCTCCTGAGCTCTTGTTCTTACGTGATGTTTCTTGTTACTCATGTGTCCTTAAATTCTTGCCAAAGATACTATTATTTATATCAATCTGCACTGGAAAAATGGTCGACAATTTTTCTGTCGTTTGACAATCTGGGGAGCTTGTTTTGCCCGCCCAATTTTCCAACGGATTTCATATAGCCCTGAAACCCTCCTTTTTTAACTTTACTTATTTTAAGGGGCTGTAGCACTTTACCTTGAATTAAATCAAAGTAATAGGTGTTTTGTCTTTGTAAGGACTCATCTATCCTTGTTGCTAATCCAGACAGATCTTCGGGCCCGTTCTCAAACTCTATAAACCACTCGTGGTAAGGCAACCCCTCTTGGGGGTTGATCTGTGGTGCTACAGTAAATTCCGAAACTCTTATATCTGTATTTAGCGTTGATTCCTGCATGGCTTGCTCTACCTCTTTTCCTATAACATGTTCTCCAAATGCTGAAATAAAATGCTTAATTCTTCCGGAGACTACAACCTTGTATGGCTTTATTGATGTAAATTCTACGGTATCCCCTATATTGTATGCCCAAAGGCCTGCATTTGTAGAAATGATCATTACATAATTTACACCTACCTCAACATCTGCAATAGTGATGCGTTTTGGATTTTCATTAAAAAACTCATCAGCTTTAATAAACTCATAAAAAATGCCTGAGTTTAGTTGCAACAGCATTCCTTTCTCGTTCTGTTTGTCTTGAAATGCAAAAAAACCCTCACTGGCAGGATAGAGTTCTATACTATCCACTTTACGGCCTATTAAATTCTCAAATTTAGCGCGATACGGTTCGTAATTAACGCCTCCAAAAATGAATAAATTAAAGTTTTTAAAGATGTCGCCTACTTTTTCACCTGTTCTTTGCTGAAGCTTTTCAAAATACATTTGCACCCATGATGGAATTCCTGAAATGACTGTCATATTCTCCGGTAAAGTCTCTTCTACTATAGCATCAACCTTTGTCTCCCAATCTTCAATACAATTGGTGTTCCATGAAGGCAACCTGTTTTTTTGGAGGTATTTTGGTACATAATGAGCTACAATGCCTGATAATCTCCCTAATTGAACTCCGTTTTGTTCTTTAAGAATCGGGCTGCCCTGTAAAAAGATCATCTTACCATTTACAAACTGACTTTTGCCTGTTTCATGAATATACATTAAAATAGCGTTTCTGGCGGCCTCAACATGACTGGGCATACTGTCTTTAGTAATGGGGATATACTTTGATCCTGAAGTGGTCCCTGATGTTTTTGCAAAATAAATAGGTTTTCCCTTCCAAAGTATATTCTCTTTTCCTGCTACAACTTTATCCACATAGGGCTTAAGTGCTTCATAATCCCTAATGGGTACACGTTTTACAAAATCTTCATGATTATTTATACTTACAAAGTCATGGTCCTGGCCAAATTCAGTTCCTGCAGCTTGTGCAATAAGCTCCTGAAAAACGGCTTTTTGGGTTTTAATGGGAGTATTGGCCCATTTTTGAATTTTCTTATAGATACGTTTTGCAAATGGTTTTGCTAAAGCCGGTTTTAGTGAAATCATTTATTTAAAATCTATAAAGTTTGTTGGATTGATTGGATAACCATCATTCCAAAGTTCAAAATGTAAATGCGGCCCGGTAGATAGCTCCCCTGTGCTTCCAGCTGTGGCAATAACTTCTCCTGCCTTAACCAGATCCCCTTGCTCTTTGGTTAGCGAGGCATTGTGCTTATACACAGAAATTAAGCCATAGCTGTGTTCTATAATAATGACATAACCTGTACTGGCTGTCCATTCTGCAAAAATAACAACGCCATCGGCTGTTGCCTTAATTGGGGTGTCTTTAGCCACAACTATATCTACAGCATAGTGTTTTTCTTTAGCATTGTATGGTTCGCTTATTTCGCCACTCACAGGTGGAAATAACACAAAGTTTGTAGCTGATGTAGCTGATTCAAATAAATTATACTTATCCTCTTTATCTACTTTTTCCCGTAAAAGTGAATCTTCTGCAATAGGAGCTAAATTCACCTCACTGGCTTCAAGTTTTGCGGCTTCAACAATAGAATCTTTATTAAAACCTACTGCGCTTACATCACCGGTCAATACTTTTCGAATAGACTGATAATATCTGTCATTCATAAAAATAACCTGCTGCAGAGAATCTGTTTTAAAGCTCAGTTCTGTAGCTTTCTTTTTTAAAGCTGTTGAAGAATAGCCGGGAATATACTCTCTGAGTGGAGTGAAAGCAATCAATAAATACGTTAACAAGATAAAGAATACAGCTATCAGAGAAGCCATTACAAATACATTTAAGCGTGTTAATTTAAAGGTAAGACGCTCTTCAAATGTATTTTCATTAAGTATGACCAAACGATACTTATCCAGTAATTTTCGTCTTATTTTTTTGGGTTTCTTTTTCTTCTCTGCCATGTGAAAACAAAAATAAATAGAATTTATTAAAAAGTGAGGTTCTTTAATTAAAGTCTGACAGTATAAAATCTAACTGCCAATCACTAAAGTTATACATAAAACGGTTTTTATTAAACTTTAATTATTAACTTTGTTTTTTTAAATCATTATTATGAGCTTATATATGTTACCCTTAGCCATAGGACCCTGGCAAATTGCATTAATTGTTGTTGTTGTTTTATTATTATTTGGAGGTAAAAAAATACCTGAATTAATGCGTGGATTAGGAAGTGGTATCAAAGAGTTTAAAGATGCCAGTAAAGAAGAAGATAATGCAGAGGATAAAAAAGAATAACATCGAGATTTATTTATAAAAAAAGACCAACAATTATGTTGGTCTTTTTTATTACCCTTAATTTTTTTATCATTCTATTTTTACTGATTTAATAATAGACTCCAATTCCAACATATAGTTTCTTTTTTCAACTGAAGGCGCAAAGGCAAAACCTTCAATAACTATCCAACGGTTATTAATTTTATCCTCAATGGCATAATTAATAAACGGCCCGCCCATAAAAGCATTCTTGACTCTCCAAACACCCTTGGTTTCAAAAGTTGGTTTATTGTCTAAAATAGTTTCGTCTATAAAAGGTGTATAGGCATTTTGTGTAGACATATATGAGTTTTCAACAGGGCCTTCCACATATGTTTTGCCAATAGAGTCTCTAATTTTAATAATTTGACCTACCACACTATCATTTCTTTTTATAGCATCCAAAGGCAGTTCATAAATCATCAAGTTATTTGTTCCGGTTGTGATATTCTTTCTAATCCAGAAAAAATTATCAGTCTCTTTAGCTATTCTATAAATAGAAGCAAACTGAATGGTTAGTCCTAATTTTTCTTTGATAGATTCAAAACTATGAGGTGATTTTGCCATTTGTCTCTGTCTTTCTGCCAACTCCATGTTTTTAAAGGTCTCCACAATCTTAGCTTCATTTTTAACAATAACACCTATAATTTCCTGTTTACTTTTACCAGAAACCACAATAACTTTTTGCGGTTTGGCATAGACATCATCCAAAATTTTAATGTGAGCTTCTTTGCTGGTTTCAATTTTTAAAACGGTCCTGTTTTTTGTGACAAACCCTGAAAATACTGCCGGAGGAATTTGGCTAATTGTAAACGTAGGTTCATCTTGTGGCAATCCATAAACAGGTTTTGCCAAGACCCCTCTAATCGCTTCGCCAACGCTACCATTCCACAGTTCATTCTCAGTGACCACAGATACATTGTTAATGGCTCCAGAGGCATCAGGAAGGAACTTATCTTTGGGTTTTTTCTTGTCTCCACAAGACGTTAATAAAATTAAGGACAATACTGATAAAAGAATATATCGCATAATATGTTTTCGTTTTTAGGAACTTAGCCTTTAGAAATTTTAAGCCTCATTCCCGGTTTTAACTTAGTACCACTAATACCATTCCAATCTTTAATATTTTGCACAGAAACTCCAGGAAATTTTTGAGAAATACTCCATAATGAATCTCCATTCTTTACCGTATAGGTAATAGCATCGCCGGATATAGGCTTTGTTTTTGTTGTTTTTTGTGTAGACTTTGAAGAGGCTATATAAGGTTTTCTAGGGTAAATGGTTAAGCGCTGACCTATTCTTAAATTATTATTCCTCAAGCCATTCCACCGTTTAATATCACTTACTCTAACACCATATCGTCTTGAGATTTTCCCTAAATAATCTCCTGATCTAACAGTATATCTTATTCTGTCGTTAGCCTTGAAAAACTGGGGTAATGGCTTTTCACGCTTATCAAACTCCTCTTTGGCAAAGGCATATATTTTGTCTTCATTATTTACAAATTCGCCAATCACATTAACGGGTAATCTCAGCACGTAATTTTCCTCTTTTATAAACGGAATAATATCCAGCTTATATGATGGATTTAAAAACTGAAGTTCTTCTATTGGTGTTCCCGTCACCTCCGATACCTGATCAAGTGTAATCATTTGCTTAACCTTTACTGTATCTGTTTCAAAATATGCAAATTCCGGTTTAGATTTGACAAATCCATGTTCCTCGGCATATTCAAAAATATACATATTGGCTAAAAAGGCCGGTAAATACCCTGCAGTTTCACGTGGCAGGTTATGCCTGATATTCCAGTAGTTCTGATATCCTCCGGAACGCCTAATAGCTTTGGTTACATTCCCCGGGCCTGAATTGTATGCTGCCAGTGCTAAATCCCAATCGCCAAAAATCTCATAAAGCTTAGCCAGATATTTAGCAGCGGCTTCTGTAGACATTATAGGGTCACTACGCTCATCAACATAGCTACTGACATCAAGCCCATACATTTTACCAGTACTAAACATAAATTGCCATAAACCTGTTGCACCTACTCTGGATTTTGCTCTTGGTTTTAATGCCGATTCAACAATGGCTAAATATTTTATTTCTAAGGGGATATTGTGTTTGTCTAATTCTGATTCAAACATTGGAAAATAAAATGCACTTAAAGTCATTAGCTTTTGCAACAGTTTTCTTCTGTTCTTTAAGTACGATTTTATGACACTTTCTAAAGATGGATTATACGCTACATTGAAAGGGGTTTTGGCATCCAACTCTTTCAATCTTTTTTTTAATGTGTCTGTTGGTAGTTCCTGATATTCAACAGGTTCAAAATTTAATTCGGTAACCGATTTGTAAATGGTATCAAACAGGGCATTACTATATAATTCCTGGTGCCATTTTTCATCATATTTGGCAGCCAATTCCATATCTTTCAGTTTTTTTACGGAAAGGCTATCTGTTTCAACGCCTATAGCTTTAATATTTTGAGAAGCTCCATCAAATATGGAGTCTTTATTTTGAAGGTCTGGAACAATAACAGTATTCTTAATCTTATCTTTTTTTGATAAAACAGAATCTTGTACTTGCGAAAAACAAGTACTTATATTGAGTAGTAGTAGGGTTGTAAAAAAACGAAAAGCCATAAAATCTATTCTAAAGAACGATATTACGGCTAAAATCGTATTTTTTAAGCTAATTTGAAAGCTTAAATGTTTATTATTCCAAAATAGCAGCTATTCCCGGAAGTGTTTTACCTTCTAAGCTTTCTAACATAGCACCTCCACCGGTACTTACATAACTCACTTTATTTTCAAAACCAAATTGCTTAACTGCAGCGACGGAATCACCGCCACCTACTAATGAGAATGCTCCATTTTTAGTAGCTTCTGCAATTGAATTTCCTAATTCAATGGTTCCGTTTGCAAATTTTTCCATTTCAAAAACCCCCAGAGGCCCATTCCAAAGAATAGTTTTACAAGCCATAACTACATCATGAAATTGTTCTCTGGATTTTGGTCCGGCATCAACACCTTCCCAACCATCAGGAATCACATCAATATCAACAATTTGTGTATTGGCATCATTACTAAAAGCATCGGCAGCAATTGTATCAACTGGAATATGTACCTGTACATTTTTAGCTTTGGCCTGCTCTAATATGTCTAAAGCCAAGGCCATTTTATCATCTTCACAAATAGAATTTCCTATTTTTCCGCCTTGAGCTTTTACAAAAGTAAAGGCCATACCTCCTCCAATAATCAAATGATCTACTTTATCAAGAATATTTTCTATAATGGTGATCTTTGAAGACACTTTAGCTCCACCTAATATTGCCAGTACCGGTTTTTCACCTGTTTCCATTACTTTTTTAATACTTTCTATTTCCTGAGCTAATAAGTTCCCAAAACATTTTCTCCCTTCAAAGAACTGGGCTACAATAGTGGTTGAAGCATGAGCTCTGTGTGCTGTACCAAAAGCATCATTCACGTAAATGTCTCCTAATTTTGATAACTTCTCTGCAAACTCAGTATCTCCGGCGGTTTCTTCTTTATAATAACGCAGGTTTTCCAATAATAAAATCTCTCCCGGCTCTAAGCTCGCCACCGCAGCTTCAACATCAGCTCCAATACAGTCCGGCACAAACTTAACCCCAACACCTAAAATATCTTCTACTTTAGCCACAATATGTTTTAATGAAAACGCCTCTTCAAACCCTTTAGGACGTCCTAAATGTGACATCAAAATACAACTTCCGCCATCTTCTAAAATTTTTATAATTGTTGGCTTAGCTGATATAATTCTTGTGGCATCAGTAACTTCAAAATTGTCATTCAAAGGCACATTAAAATCTACACGGATAAGTGCTTTTTTATTTTCGAAATTAAATTCATTAAGAGTCTTCATTGTGATATGTTTTTGTCTTTTAACTGTTTGATTCGCAAATGTAACTAATTATAGAAAGCAAAAAAATGCGTTTTTTCACGAAAACGTTTGAAGTCAAAAAGATTTTTATAAAACTAGTCTGTATGGGCTTGATCCAAACTAAATCCGGAATCAATTAGTAAAACAAGTTCTTTTATGTTTTCAGAAATTACCTTTTTCATGTTCTTCTTCATAAGGGGTTTCATTATAATCCCAAAGGGTTTAAAGTCTGCAAAAACCTGAATGTTCATTTTAGTATAACCTTCTTCGGTTTCTTCTAATACAAAATAATTATTAAAGCGCTTTGTGAAAGGAATTTTAGTAGTCGTTTCACCATATACCAATTGGTTTTTTTCAACGGCTTTTGTAACTGTTGTTTGCTCTATATTACCATTTTTTTGAAATAAACATTTGTGCTTTTCACCAATTCTATTGACTCTGTTTTTATCATATTCCATTTTATCCACACCTTTTACCCAAAGTAACCTGTAATCAAAATTGCTAATAACTTCATATAGATCATTAGCGGGCATTTTTATGATTTCAGATTCATCAAATAATTTGTGTTTAGGAACATCTTCGGGGATAGGCTTTACTTCAGGTAACTGTTCTTTTAAAGGCTTGAGCGCCTTATAGCTAAATGTTATCGTTCCAAAATCATAAGTTGTTGTGATCTTTTTATTGTTTTCTACAGGACATACATCTTCAGTAAAAACAGCATATTCATCAATAGGCACCTCATTTTTTAGTAATCTATGGACTTTTATAACATTGCTTCCATAAGGTTTTTTAGAATCTTTTACTGTAATAAATTCTATTTCACCGTAGTGTACTACAAACTTCAACTTTAAATTATACGCTGAAGAACATGCTCCACAATTACAAATACGTTGATATTCATAACGTTTTAAATGCGTGTGAAACGCTAAATACATAGACTCAATTTGATGCTCTAAAGCAGAAACATCCACTTCTTCCACAAGTTTATACAAAAACAGGGCATCACCTTCAATTTCTGCCAATTGCAATGCCATAGTGTTGCTGTCTATCAATAATTCCAAAAGCTCAGAAATTATATGCCGACTATGATTGATATCTGTATGGTGTACAAATTCAGTAAATCCGGAAATATCAGGAATAAAAAGAATAGCGTTTTGAGTCATTTTTTATCTATAGGCATTCATTTACACTATAAAAATAAGTCGATTAATCTTTAATTTGTTACAAGATAATGTTAAAAATGTGTAGGTTTGTTTTATGCTTTTTGAAGATATTTTAGGCCAGGAACATATAAAGAAGCACTTAACTCAAAGTGTAGACAACGGCAGAATTCCACATGCTCAGTTATTTGTAGGTAATGAGGGTTCCGGAACCTTACCTATGGCTCTGGCTTATGCCCAATATATTTTATGCTCTAATTCAGGAGGGGAAAATACTACCGGAAACGAATCCTGCAATTTAAAATTTAAAAACTTTTCACATCCGGATTTACACTTTGCGTTTCCCGTTACTACAAGTGATAAGGTAAAAAGCAAACCGGTGTCTAGTTTTTACCTAGAAGAATGGCGTCAATTATTAAATGAGCAACCCTATGGTAACCTCTTTGATTGGTATAAATTACTTGGTGTTGACAATAAACAAGGGCAGATTGGTGTTGATGAAGCGCATGAGATTGTAAAATCACTTACTTTAAAGTCTTATGAAGGCGGATATAAAGTGATGCTGATTTGGATGGCTGAAAAAATGAATATTGCCTGTGCCAATAAACTTTTAAAGCTGATTGAAGAACCTCCTAATAGCACGATATTTCTTTTAATTGCTGAAGATGAAGAGCAGATTATCAGCACCATAAGATCACGCTGTCAGATATTGCATTTTCCTCCTCTGGCTGAAGATGTTATTAAGGAAGCTTTGGTAAAACAGTATAACCTGGAATTGTCTGTAGCTACAAAAATAGCACACCAATCAAACGGAAATTATAACAAGGCCTGTGATCTGGTCTATCATGACTCTGAAGATATTCAGTTTGAAACCTGGTTTGTTTTCTGGATACGCAGTGCTTTTAAAGCTAAAGGTAATAAAGCGGCTATTCATGATCTTATTTCCTGGAGTGAAGATATTGCTAAAACAGGGCGAGAAACACAAAAACAGTTTCTTAATTTCTGTTTAGATTTTTTCCGTCAGGCTTTGTTATTGAACTATAACGCTACAGATTTAGTGTTTTTAGAGCCTAAAACCGAAAAATTTAAGCTTGAAAATTTTGCGCCTTTTGTTCATGGCAATAATATTATGGATATTAGTAACGAGCTACAAGACGCCATTTATCATATAGAACGTAACGGGAACTCTAAAATCATATTAACGGATTTATCTATAAAACTTACCCGGTTATTACATAAAAAAGAGGGGTAATCTCAACATTCCCTTAGCTAGATAATTTGAAAATCTTTATAAAATAGACGAGAAACCTCAAAACTAATGCGATTTCTCGTCGCTCATACTTCGCTCAGTCGAAATGACATAACTTTTTATTGAAATGTATAATTCACCGTATCAAATTCAGAAAGCCTAAAATAGCCTAAGGCATAGTTATCTGGTGTTGTTATATTTATACAGTTACCTTTAAGTTGTACAGGAACTGCACTAAACGGATCTCCTCCGCTATCATATTGTTCAATTAGTATTTTGATATAGTTATAATAGGCTTCAGAAACACCATACAATGAAAGATCTACGACATCTCCCGGATTAAATTCTGCCTGGTCATCATTGTCATCTCTTTCTTTTTCAAAAAAACTATCTAATTCATTTCCGTTTACAAACTCATCTGAATAGTCTTCCAATTCATGAAATAAATCGCCTTCTTCAATAAACTTTAACAAATAATAATTCTCTTCTTCTTCCGGATCATCCCAAAACATATAAACAGCCAAAACATCATCATAAAAACCACCTTCCAAAGTTTGCTCTACCCTTTTAATTGGTGAAACAGGTTTTAATGTTTCGGTTGCTATATACATTTCGTTATTATAAATAATTTCAAGCGTATACCTATCATTAATCACCGGAACAAAGCTTGAAATATTATAGGATCCGTTATTCATGTCAGTGAAAATGTATTCTGCACTAGTGTCTGTGTTTGTAATTTTCACCTGAGCACCTGTAACGGGCTGGCTTTTATTAGCATCAAAATAAGGCGCGGAAGTGCTTAATCGAATGGTTTGATTGTTACCTGTGGTACCCTTTTCCCAATCTAAAGATGCTTCAACAACTAATCTTGGTTTGGCAGTAGGCACTGAAACATCTATGACATCCTGGCAAGATGTAATTCCGGCTACCACTAATATTAATAATGATTTTATATATGATCTCATGGTATTAAAATTTAAAATTATAGGTTATTGAAGGAATAATGCCAAAAATGGCTGTTCTGGTAGCTTCGTTTTGACCGGTATCTTGGTTTTCCTCAAAAGTAATTGATGCTGCATTTTTACGGTTATAAACATTATAGATACCAAAAACCCATTCGCCTTTCCATCTTCTACTTGGTTTATTATTGGGTTTAAAAGTGGCAGAAAGATCTAATCTATGATATGCCGGTAGCCTGCTTTCATTCCTATCAGAATAGCTAGCTATTGATAAGCCTTCATATTCATACTGTCCGTCTGGATATGTTACGGGTCTACCTGTTTGATATACAGCGTTAGCACTAAAGCGCCATTTATTGTTTAGTTTATAGCTTCCTGTTACTGAAAAATCGTGTGTTCTATCATAAGGCGTGTTATACCATTTTCCATTATTAATTCCCGGCCCTCCGGCATCGCCACCAAGTGTTCTTTGTTCTGATTTAGACCAGGTATATCCAAACCAGCCTGTAAACCTTCCTTTGTTTTTTCTTAGCAAAAGCTCCACCCCATAAGCTCTGGCTTCACCATTTAATATCTCTGTTTCAATAGTGTTGGTTCCTATCAGGTCTGAACCATCTATATAATCAATTCTATTGTCTATTGTTTTATAATAAGATTCCAGTTCTATTGAAAATATATTGTCTTTAAAATTCTTATAATATCCTAATGCATATTGATTGGATAACTGCGGTTTAATATACTTTCCACTAGGAGTCCATACATCTACCGGAGTTACCGCAGATGTATTGGATAACAAATGCATATATTGTGAAGATCTGGTATAGTTTGCTTTAATGGATTCTGATGAATTTAATTGATAAGACAGCCCCAACCTTGGTTCCAGGTTATTAAAGGTTTTTATACTTTCATTTTTCTTGTAAAATGTTTCACCAATAGCTTCTCCTCTCTCATAAATTCCTAAAGTACTATTATAAACAACAGGCTTATCATCTAAATAGTCTGTAACATACTGTCCGCCCAGCCTATTAAACCTACTATAACGCAATCCATATGAAGCTGTTAATTTATTGGTTAGCTTATGCTCAGCGCTTGCATATAACCCGCTTTCAAAAGCTCGTTTCTGATCTAATTTTAAATAGTTAATTGGCGATGTTTCTGATGTTGGTTTCACCTCTCCCGGATTCAAATTGTGAAAGATTCCACTAACACCAAAATCTATTTTCAATTTATCATTTACATAGTATCCAAAATCGTATTTTAAATTATAATTCTTAATATCTGCAATCCAATCTAATTCTGCAAAACTCAACACAAACCTGTAATCATATTTACTGTAAATTAATGATAGATTAGAAAAAAGCTTATCATTAAAAACGTGATTCCACCTTAAATTTCCGGAAGCATTACCATATTCATTTTCAACGATATTTGATAAATCAAACTTATCTCTTCCAAAGTATCCTGAAAGATATATGCGGTTATTTTTATTTATGGCGTAGTTAGCTTTAAGGTTTAAATCATAGAAAGATACTTTATCATCTTTAAGGTCTTCTATAGTTTTCATAAACAGGTGTGCATAAGATGACCTTCCTGCTATTAAAAATGAGCCTTTATCTTCAAACAAAGGTGCCTCTATAGCTAACCTACTGGAAATCAACCCAACACCTCCTGTAGCCGTGAATTTTTTACTGTTACCATCTTTTTGATGCACATCCAAAACGGATGATACGCGTCCCCCAAATTTAGCGGGGATATCTCCTTTATAAAGTTTAACATCTTTAATAACATCTGTATTAAAAACGGAAAAGAATCCAAAAAAATGAGAGGTGTTATAAATTATGGCTTCATCAAGCAAGACCAGGTTTTGATCTACAGCACCTCCCCTTACATTAAAGCCTGCAGTACCTTCGCCATTATTAGTAACACCGGGGAGCATTTGAATAGATTTGATCACATCTACCTCACCTAAAACAGCCGGCATTTGCTTTATGGTTGCAGCCTTTATTTTAGAGACTCCCATTTGTGGTTTAGCAATATTTACATGTTCTGCCTCTTCGGCAATGATAACAATTTCATCCAATTGTTCTGAAAGCTCTTCAATTTCAAAATCAATAACCTGATCCTTACTTAAAATAATCTCTTTTTCAACCTCTTTATACCCCATATAAGAGACAACAAGTGTATAATGGCCTTCTTGAGCCGTTAAAGAATAAAATCCATAAGCGTTTGTTATGGCTCCATTACTGGTCCCCTTAATTAGCACTGTGGCTCCTAATAAGGTTTCTCCGTTTTTAAAATCTTTAACTACACCTCTTATACTATAAGTATTTTGAGCAGTTAAAGTTGTGACTAATACCAGACACAACACTAATACAATGTTTCTCATTTTAACTTTCTGTTTTTATAATTAGATGACTAATTCATAGACAACCCAAGTTTGATAAGGTTGCATTGAAAACTAAAACGCAAAGAAAATTTGAATATTTACTGTTATTATCCTAAAAAACAAGGTTTGGAGTGAAACAGGTATTTTTGGAGTGGAATAAGAATTATATTTAATTTTTAAGAGCGAGTTCTCTATTGATTTGGTCTAAATACGACTTAGATATAGGCACTTTAGCATGTTCTGTATTACTAATAACCAAAAAGTCTTTACCCTGGCTTTTAACTTTATGCTCAACGTTTAAAAGGTTAGTAGCGTAAGATCTATGACACTGTTTTATGGGCAAATTTTTTGTTTGATTTAAGAAGCTTTTCAATCTATTTCTAGTGATATGTTTCTTTATTCTTCCTTCTTTTAAATAGTGAATTAAAACATATTGATTACTGGATTCAGCAAAAAGAAAGTCTTTTAGTTCTAACGATAAATCAAGGTTATCATTTTCATCTTTAATATGGAGGAGCTCAGTTTTTTGGCTTTTACTAAATTTACTTTTATAACGTTTTAGCTGTTCTCCCAATTCTTTAAGTTCATCATTGAGGTTTTTAATAACTATATAAATAATACATCCAAAAAAAGGGAATAGTAAAATAAGAGTTGCTCTAAAATAGTTTTTAATCTGAAAAACTATGTTTAATTCTTTTTCAAAATCATTTCCTAAATCGGGAATAACAAATGAAAAACCAAAATAAACTAAAATTAAGCCTAACGGTTCCAATAAGAACCATCCCATATACTTCTTTATGGTTACATGTTCAAAGCCAAACAGTTTTCTGGCAAAAAATTGAGAAAAAGAAAGAGCTATAAAAGTACTAAGGCCTATTGACAAAAAGAAAAGCACTATGTTTATAAAAGGGTTTACCGGGTTTTCAATCTCTTCAGAAAGGCCATAGGGTAAAAATAAAGCCAAAAAAATAAGAGGAAATATGGTTGACACTATTACATAGATCCATTTATTTTTATTAGAATCAAAAAAATTAAAGGGTAGATTTAGAAAAGTATCAATCTTCATCTAAAAAATTTACAAGGTAAAACGAATTAAGCTCATGTGAGTTCAACATTACAAATTTATAATTTAATTGATAATCAGGCATTTGGAGTGAAATTAATTAAAAACAAATCACAAATAACTGATTATCAATAAATTACATTGTATTCATAATTATTTAACAGTTTGTATAAAAAAATAAAGCCAGCTAAATAAGCTGGCTTTATCAATTTTCTATTTACTAAAATATATATTATTCAGCCTTTTCATAATCAGCATTCAGAGCTTTTAAAATAGTCTGTGTTAAATCGTTTTCATCTGTTCCATAAAGTACAGATGCTGCCGCGTCACTTGTTCCTAAGATATATGTATACCCATTAGATTTTCCGTAACCTTTAACAAAATCTTTTACATTAATAATTATAGAATCTATTTCAGATTGAAATGCTTGTGTAAGTTGCTGTTGCTCAAATTGCATTTGTTGTTGTAGTAATTGTTGCTTTTGTTGTAACCCGGCCATTAATTCCTGAGCCTTAGTCTGAGATGATTTTCTAGCTGTAATTTGAGTTTCCTGAACTTCTAGTTCAAAGGCTTTACCAATGCTATCTGCTTTCTTTCTAAAGGCTTGTTCTTTGGTTTGAAACTTTGCCTCAATATCTTTCTTTTTTTGAAAATCATTAATCACAGTACTATTATCTACATAACCAATTTTTTGTTGTTGGCAAGATGTAAAAGCTATTGCTATTAATGCAACATAAAATATATTTTTCATTTCTTTATTTTTTAATCGGCACAAATGTAACAAAGTATCTTAAAAACAGGATGAGAATTGGTTTGAAATTAACTTATAAGATATAGTTATAGTAAAAAAACATATAATAACTAATGCTTATTGAAAACAAATTCAAATAAAGCCTTTTAAGCCCTCTTTGAAAAAACCACTAGTATTTATACTTTTTTAAGGTTTTAAGCTTAAAAACAATCTTTAAATTGCGTTTTAGCTTTTTTTAATGACATAAATTAAAGAAGAAGCTTCTTTTGACAGAACCGCTTTAATGTTTGAAAGTAGTCCTATGCAAATTCCTTTTATAGGATTCATTTTTCCTGTCTTATATTTTTCAGAAAGCATACTCACATAAAATGCATCAAACCACATAGGTTTTACTTTTTTAAGTTCTAACCTATATTTTCTTGTCAATTTTAAAATAGATTCCTGGTTAAAATGCCAAAAGTGTCTGGGAACATCATAAGCTGCCCAAAACTGTTTATAATATTTTGCATCATAACTTTTATAATTAGGTACAGCAATAATTAAAAAGCCATTAGGTTTTAAAAGTTTTCTAAAAACTTTAATATGGTTTTCTAAATCCGGAAGGTGTTCTAAAACATGCCAAAGTGTTATCACATCAAAACTATGATCTTCAAACTTCAAAAGTTCTTCTATTTCAAAAACAGAGTTATTAGTTTTTGTATTTGCAATTTTTCTAGCCTGTTCATTTGGTTCTATTCCAAAAACCTTCCAATTATTGTTCTGGGCGGTTTGCAAAAAATCTCCTGTTCCACATCCAACATCTAAAAGTTTTTTCTCCTCTCCCTGAAATGAATTAATTAAATTCAATTTACTTTTAAGAGCAATACCTCTTACTACATGATACACTTTCTCAAACAGATTTCGTTTTGAATCTGTATGCGAAATATAATCTTCACTTTGATAATACTCCTGAAGTTTATTTGAAAGCGGTTGAGGCATGGTCTCTAAAAAACCAAACTCTTTGTTTTCAATTAAGTCAAATTCTTCTCCCGAAACAGAGTAATCTTTTACTCTTAAATGTATCTGATTATTATTAGTCACAAGTAATTGAATAGAAACTTTATTATAAAAAAGACCTTTTAGCTACGTCTAAGACCATATTAAATATTAATTAAAATATGCTTAAAAAGCATACAACAAAGAACATCAAACTTTATGTTCCACGTGGAACGTTTTTTAAAAATATCTAAAATCATCTGCCCATATAAACCAACAATACAGAGATATCATTTGGCGAAACGCCACTAATTCTTGATGCCTGAGATACTGTTGTGGGCTGAATTTTTTTAAGTTTTTCCCGCGCCTCAAAACTCATGGATTTAATCTGACTATAATCAAAACTTTCTGGAATTTTGACATACTCCAATCTACTAAGTTTGTCTGCATTATTTTTTTCTTTAGCTATATATCCAGAATACTTAACTTGTATTTCGGCCTGCTCAATAACCTCTCTGTCTAATTTATTTTCTTGAATATATGCTTCAACACTATCTACTTTTCTAACATCCTCCATCTCTATATTTGGTCGCGCAAATATCTTAAAAAGCTTACCGGATTGTTTAACAGGCGATGATTTTTTGTCTTCTAATATTGGATTAATCTCTTCAGGTTTTACACTTGTATCCTCAAAAAATTTAACAAACTTTTCAGCCGATTGATGTTTCTCCTCCATGCGTTTTAAACGCTTTATTGAGGCCAATCCCAAATCATATCCTTTTGGCGTTAATCTTAAATCGGCGTTATCCTGACGTAACAAGGTTCTATATTCAGCCCTTGAAGTAAACATCCTATAGGGTTCTTCTGTGCCTTTTGTAATTAAATCATCTATCAAAACGCCTATATAAGCTTCATCCCGTTTTAAAATAAATGGGCCTTTTTCATGAATTTTCAGGCTTGCATTTACACCCGCCATAAGGCCTTGCGATGCCGCTTCTTCATATCCTGTTGTTCCATTAATTTGTCCGGCAAAATACAACCCCTCTACCAATTTAGTTTCTAAAGTATGCTTCAATTGTGTTGGTGGGAAATAATCATATTCAATAGCATAACCTGGTCTGAAAAACTTCACATTCTCAAAACCAACTACAGATCGTAATGCTTTAAACTGAACATCCTCTGGTAAAGATGTTGAGAACCCATTCACATAAACCTCACAGGTGTTCCACCCTTCCGGTTCAATAAAAAGTTGATGTCTGTCTTTATCAGCAAAACGATTTATCTTATCTTCTATAGACGGGCAATATCTTGGCCCCAAACTTTTAATTCTTCCGTTAAACATGGGCGACCTGTCAAACCCTTCCCGAAGTAAATCATGAACCAATTCACTGGTATAAGTCATATGGCAAGAACGCTGTTTTTGTAGCGGCCTAGTCGTATCCAGATAAGAGAACTTTTCAGGATTATCATCTCCGGGTTGCTCTATCATTTTTGAATAATCCAAAGACCTTCCGTCTACCCTTGGAGGTGTTCCTGTTTTCATTCTCCCGGAATCAAAACCTAAATCAACAAGCTGCTCGGTTATTCCGGTTGCTGCTCGCTCACCTGCTCTTCCTCCTCCAAAATTTTTATCGCCAATATGAATTAATCCATTTAAAAAAGTACCGTTGGTTAGCACTACCGATTTCGCTTTTATTTCAATCCCTAGTGATGTTTTTACTCCAACTACTTTTCCTTTATCTATTGACAATGCTGATACCATCTCCTGATAAAAATCAAGGTTTGGTGTACCTTCTAGAAGCATTCGCCAGTCTTCAGCAAAGCGCATTCTATCACTTTGCACTCTGGGACTCCACATAGCAGGCCCTTTAGATTTATTAAGCATTTTAAATTGTATGGCTGAAGTATCAGACACGATACCACTATAACCACCAAGCGCATCGATCTCCCGTACAATTTGTCCTTTTGCAATTCCACCCATGGCAGGATTACAAGACATTTGTGCAATGTTTTGCAAATTCATGGTCACTAATAGTGTCTTACTTCCCATATTGGCAGCAGCAGCAGCAGCTTCGCTTCCGGCATGCCCTCCTCCAACAACAATTACATCATAAACTTCGTTAAACATGATTTCTTGATTTCAATAGATATGTTCCACGTGGAACACAAACAATTTAAGTTTGCAAATATACGCTGAATTCTTTAATTATGTGATCAGGCTCAAGTAATGATTCTCCTTGGCACGCATAACCTTGGCTTCGCTTTCTGTCTTGTCCTTATACCCACAATAATGAAGTACGCCATGAATGATGACTCTATTTAATTCTTCTTCAAAAGATACCTGATAGTCTTTAGCATTATCTGCCACTCTCTCAGTAGAAATAAATATTTCTCCATGTATAATTTTTCCCACTGAATAGTCAAAGCTGATAATATCTGTTAACGTATCGTGACCTAAAAATTCAACATTTAATTTATGTAAATATTCATCATCACAGAACACATAACTAATCTCTTCTAGCTTATAATTTTCTGCAACTATGGTTTCAGAAATCCATTTAGAAATGGCATCTTCATTAGCTAAATGAAAATCGGTTTCGGAATTAAAACTAATCATTCTTTTCTTTAAAATACTCTTGTACTTTTTTCTTATAAGTTTGCTGCAAAGGTAAAGCTTGTCGGTTTAATATTTCTGTAGTTTTGAAATATTGTTTTGCTGTTGGTATTTGGTTTATGCCGTTATTATCAAACCCTGTTTTATTGGTATTAGATTCACGCTCATCATCTTCGCCTTGTTGGAATGTTGCATTCTCTAATTTCAATAATTGATGCTTTAGATTAATCATTTTTTGCAATGTTTGATTTGTGAAACCTTTATTGAGCAATTCCATCTCTATGTGTTCCATTTGCCTAACCAAAGCACTTCCATTTCCTTTTATACCATCCTTAGCTAACTTATCTTCTAAAGCCTGTCGCAATTGTTGCTGTTCCTGGTATATTTGATATAATAATTCTTCTTGTCCATCATCAGCCCCTTCCCCATTTCCACCGGTTTGTTCTCCACCATTCTCCTGGCCTTCGTTATTGCCTTTACCCTTTCCATTTTTTCCCTTATTACCTTGCTCTCCTTCTTTATCTCCTTCACCTTCCTTTTGTCCTACTCCACTTTTAGAACCATCCTTTTCTCCTTTTTTCATGCCTTCCTCCATCATCTTGTTAAGCTCTTCCTGGCTCATAATAATATCCGGCAACTGCATCTCTCCCTGTCCACCCTGTCCTGCAGACATATTCATACTTTCCTGCATATTATCTAACATATCACTTAAAAAATCAGCCAAATTATTTGCTGCCGTTATGGTAAATTGCTGATTGGAAATACCTTGATACAATTGGTTTTCTGCTAACAATTCAAGTGCCTTATCAATATTATAATACACTTCAGTTATTTCTTTATTAACCTGCTCTGAAACTTTAGGCTGACGTAATGATAATGCAAACAAGCTATCATCAATATGCTCAAAATGCTCACGCAAATTGTTTTGTTTTTTTAGATATGTAGCAAATTTATTATGGTTAACCTCAATAGACTTAAACTCATTCATCAGCACTTCCTGGTCAAAAGAAAATAAAACCAGATTATCTAAAACCTGACGTAACATTTCCATATCTTCTTGCACTTGATCGCCTCCAGCAGATTGCATAGCACTTTGCATTTGCCGGCTCATTTCTTTCATCTTTTTAGCGGCCTTCTTTTGGCTCTTTTGTGCATTCTTTAAATTCTGCTTTTGATTTTTATTTGAATCTTCCTGGTCTTGATCTGATGGCTTTTCTTGCTCATTCTTTTCCAATTCATCTGATGCATTCTTCTGATCATTTTCTACCTCTCGCTCGTCTAATTTATCTCTTGGAATTTCTATCGGTTTTTTTAACGCTTTATTATCTTTCTCAAGCGCTTCAATTTGCTTTTTATATTCCTGAAATGCTTTGTTTAATTCCTCTTGCTTTTCCTTAGTGTTTTTCTCTTCAGTTTCATTAGATAGCTTTTCTTGAACTTCTCCAAGTTTTTCCAGATCATCTCTAAGCGTTTCTAGTTTCTTTTCAACATAAAAACGTTTGGTCAACTCCAGTAACTGCTCCAAACTACGTTTCTTATTTTTATTTTGCTTAGCAAGCTCATCCAATTTCTTTACCAACTCTTCTCTGCTAATCTTTTCCTGGAGCTTTTCAATTTCTTTTAATAGTTTTTCATCCTTTTCTAGCTTTTCTTCATTCTCTTTTAAACGTTCTTTTAAATCTTCTTTAAACTCATCCTTATCATCCCTCTCTTTTTGAAACTCCTGAAGATTATCATTCAATTTTTTATTAAAATTTTTCATCATTTCATCCTGCTGTTTTTGCCTTTTAAAAAATGATTCTAATTTCTTTTTGTCATTAAAATTTAAACTTGTCTTTTCTTTTTGTGTTTTTGTTAACTCTTCTAACTGCTTTTCTTGTTCATTAAATTTTTCCAGCGACTTGTTCAAGTTTGTAATCGTTTCACTCTGCTCTTTTAGTTGTTTTTGCTGTTCTTCTTCTTTTGTTCGTTTTCTATAAGTAAAAACATTACTTTTTATACTTTTATAATGATTAACTACATCATTATCAAATACTTGAAAAAATAATTCATATGAAATGCCTGGTTCAATATTTAAATTATTAGGAAAAGCACTAATAAATTCAGCAACATTTGAATCTGATACAGGTATAGCCTCAAACTTCTTATCTTCCTCATTATCAGAAGGATAATATACAAGTTGGAGTTTAGTAAATCCATAATCATCACTGACTTGTCCATAGAAATAAAGGGTCTGCAAATCCAGGCTGTCTTTTTCTACTTTTAAATTCATTTCAGGATATTCATCTTTAATCACATCAATCCTAAAGTTCAGCTTTTCATAATCCTTTAGATTATTGTTGCTTGTACTCAACGTATAATCATAGTTTTTGAATATTTGTTTTGAAATCTCAAACTGTCCGGTTTTATCTGAACTTAATGCTAAAGTATCATGTGCGTAAAGAAATACTTCTTCTGTAGATTTAGTATTAAGTTTCCACTTAACCTTAGTGCCTTCAGGTACTACAGCATTACCGGTACTATTTAAGGCTTCATCTTTTTTATTGGTGTAAGAAGGATAATCTAAAATCATTTCAAAACTCAACAAAGAGGGCGTTTCTATAATATCTAAAGTATAGGGCTTAGAAGTCACGCCGTTAGCAGTTAATTGAAATTGCGTTGATTCCGTTGGCTTTGAAAACACATATTCAAACTCACCTATATCTTTTTGCTGCAAAAAATAAGCCTCATCATTATAATAGATCTGAACACTTTCGGGCATCACCTCCCCTGCTGTTTTAACAATTAGTTTATAGTCTATACCTTCAATTGTTTTCAAGGTGTCATTCAATACAAAAAATTGAAACGGAGCTGGTGGTTCATAAGCTGTCTTATAATCCACAACACGTTTATAACTATTACTAAACCAATCAAAATTCCCGGTAAAAAAAATTAAGAGAATAATAATAACCGGAACTGCAGCATATTTTAAGTACCCTACATTGTGTTTAAAATTTACAGCTAACCTAAACGGAACGGGTTTAAGTTCTAAAGACTTTTGATCTATACCCGCCAGCAACAATTCTGAATCTTCCTTTGTTTTATGTAGCTGAAGTACATTTAAAAGTTTATCATTTACTTCAGGAAAATGTTGGCCAATTATTTTTGAAGCGGCTTCATAATCTATACCCTTTTGAAGCTTAAATAATTTAGCCAATGGAATAAATATAAACCTTGTTAACAAGCCAAACTCTACACTAATAAACAACCAAAAAAGAACCGTTCGTAATGTAGTATTCAACCATAAAACATGTTCAAGAAATAGTGTAAACAAAAAATAAAGTAAGCCAATAGCAAAAAACAAAATACCGCCCTTAAGCAATTGATTAAGGTAATAGCGTCTAATAAATTTTTCTAATTTGTTTTGTATGGCCTTAAAATTCTTCATGATTTGGGAAAAACACTTAGTAACTAACTATTAACTTACTAAACTACAATTTTATTTTTTACAAGGGTCTTAATTACCTGTTAATTGTATCTTTGCCACAATTCTTGAGTCGTCATTTTAATAAGTTACAACCATGTCATTTAAAGTGACACCTTCAGGACAAATGTTTCATATAGAAACGTAAATCTAAATATTTTAAGAATTATTTTTTGATTATAGATTATGACTCAAAACGTTCGTGTACGATTTGCACCTAGTCCCACCGGACCCTTACATATTGGTGGCGTAAGAACCGCATTATTTAATTATTTGTTTGCCAAAAAACATAAAGGCGATTTTATTCTAAGGATTGAAGACACTGATCAAAACAGGTATGTTGAAGGTGCTGAACAATATATTATTGATGCTTTAAATTGGTGTGGAATGCCATTTGACGAAGGCGTTGGAAAAGAAGGTAACTATGGGCCTTACAGACAAAGTGAACGCAAGCACTTATATAAACAATATGCTGATGAGCTCATTGCTTCCGGTAATGCTTACTATGCTTTTGACACAGCCGAAACATTAGATTTTCATAGAAAAGACCATGAAGCAAAAGGTAAAACTTTTATCTACAATTGGCATAACAGGTTAAAATTGAGCAACTCTCTGTCACTTAGTGATGAAGACGTTCAGGCTAAAATTGATGCCGGCGAAGATTATGTGATACGGTTCAAATCACCGCAAGATGAAACCTTACACCTTAAAGATAGTATTCGTGGTGATATAAAGATTGATACCAATATATTAGACGACAAAGTGTTGTTTAAAAGTGATGGTATGCCAACCTACCATTTAGCTAATATTGTTGATGACCACTTAATGGAGATCACACATGTTATTCGCGGGGAAGAATGGTTGCCTTCATTAGCCTTACACTATCAATTGTATCAGGCTTTTGGGTGGAAAGCTCCGGAATTTGCACATTTACCATTGATACTAAAACCTACGGGAAAAGGAAAATTAAGTAAGCGTGATGGTGACAAATTAGGGTTCCCTGTTTTTCCTTTACAGTGGACTGACCCCAAAACCAATGATGTTTCCAGAGGTTATAAAGAAGATGGTTATTTCCCTGAAGCTATGGTAAACTTCTTAGCCTTTTTAGGGTGGAACCCGGGAACTGAACAGGAAATTTTTAACATGGAAGCATTGATAAATGCATTTGAACTGGAACGTGTCAATAAATCCGGTGCGCGTTTTGACCCCGATAAAACCAAATGGTTTAATCATCATTATATGCAGGAACAAAGCAATGATGCATTAGCGGAATTATTTAAGCCTGTTGTTGACGCAAAACTAAATGACATAGCTAATGAAACCGGGTCATCTCTTTCTAATGATATTGACGTAAATTATATAGCTCTGGTTATTGGCTTAATAAAAGAACGCGCTACTTTTATTTCTGACTTCTGGAATCTCAGTCATTTCTTTTTTACGGCACCAATTTCTTATGATGAAAAAGCCTCTAAAAAAGCATTTAAAGAGGATACTAAAGCTATTTTAAGCCAGATACTAACATTGGTAGAAAATACAGAAGATTTTACAGTAGAAAGCCTTCAAACCAGTATTAAAGGCTGGATAACAGAACAAGAGATAGGCTTTGGTAAAGTTATGATGCCTTTACGTTTGGCATTGGTGGGCGCTTTACAAGGGCCTGATGTGTTTGATATCATGTTTATGATAGGAAAAGCTGAAAGTATTAAACGGATTGATGCTGTTTTAAATATCTTGTAAAAATCTTTTTAAGCGTACCTAGACCTGTCAGGTTTTAAAAACCTGTCAGGTCTTTTTTGTTCGTGTTATATTGCATCTTGATTTTGTAAAAATTTTCAACTACCTTCGTTTAACAACCGATAAAGTTCATTGAAACAGAACTTTATCTTTCCATTGCAATAATATAAACCAAACCTTATGAGATTAAAAAAAACACTTTGGATTCTTCTGATTGTTGGAATAATAAGCTGTAAGCAAAAGTCATCTGAAACTAAAAACAATCTGAACGTTGAACCAAAAGTAGTGAATGGAGACAATGAGTTAGCTTTTAATGAGATAAAGAAGCTGAATTTGGATAGCATTTATCTCAATCTGCTCGACCCAAGAAATGTAACAGAAGCTGAATATCAAAAAGTTGGAAAATCTTGGACAGAATTTCATAAAAATGTATCAGATTTTATAAAATCGGAAAACTTTAAATGGGAAGTTCCAGATTCAACAATTACAGTAATGAATCGAATTTATTTCAGTAAAGATGGAACTGTGGACTTCTACACATTCAAAATTAGAAACCAATCTGTTAGTACTGAAAAACGTACTGAATACGAAAAAGTGCTTCAAAAATTTTGTGAAAATGTCAAAATAGACTTATATAGAAATGAGAGGTATGCACAATGCGGAAAAATAAAATATGTGAACTATTAAAGTATAACTTTTAATTCAGCTTCTCAAAAAATGCCAAGTAAAATAAACATAGTAACGAATATTTTGATAATATTATTTATAACTAAAGTTGGGGCTCAATCTTCACCTTTACAAATTGGAGATAGTTTATTTGCTCAAGGAAATTTCACAAAAGCAATTGAAAAATATAGTGAAATTGAACATCAAATCATTGTTTATCATAAAATAGCAAATGCATATAAATCTTTGGGCAATTATGATAAATCTTTAAAGTATTATCAAAAAAGTATAGATTCACATACAGAAAATGCTTTAATTAAGTATGAGTTTGGAAAATTACTAATATTAACGAAAAACTATAATCAAGCTTCTAACATTTTCAATAATTTAATATCAATAGATAATGAAAACCCTAATTATCATTACAATTTGGGATTGATATTAGAGCATCAAAAAGACTCTACAGCACAGATTAGCTTTAAAAAAGCTTTTAGATTAGATAGTACACATCAAAAAGCTATTTATAAAATTGCTAAGTTTCATATGATTAAACGGAAACATAAAACAGCAAATCGTTTTGTAGATATTGGATTAAAATCTTTTGCAAATAACAAATCACTAATTAACATTAAAGCACAAAACTTTTTCTTGCAAAAAAAACACAAAGATGCGTCAAAATGGTTTGAAAAATTAATTGAATTAGGTGAGTCAACACAATTTATCCATGAAAAATTAAGCTTTTGCTATAAAAGATTGTCTGATTATCAAAAAGCAATTATCCATCAAAAAAAGGCTTTGGAATTTGATACAAAAAATGCAGAAAACTTATACTTATTAGGTTTGCTTTACAGTGGTTTACACGATTTTGAAAAAGCTGAAAAATATATAAAAGAATCTTTGATGATTCAAGATACTCCTTTAGATGAGCAGTATATAAAATTAGGAGTAATCTATAATCATCAAAAAAAGAAAAAGGAGGCTATAGGTGCATTAAAACGTGCTGTTAGTGAAAATCATCTAAATCAAGAAGCTAATTACATTTTACTACTTACAAAAGATAGTTATTACAAAGATATAGATGCAAGAATTAAACTTTTTGAGAAATTTAAAAAGAAATTTCCAAATAGTAAATTCCGGAATCAAGTAGATTATAAGATATCTGAACTAAAAGAAAAAAAGTTTTTTAACGAAAAAGAAGATTAAGTTAAAAGAAAAAAAATACTATTGCCAACAGCATGGAAGCGCAATAACGGCTGAGTTTTCTGCCAAAAACTCAATTCGTTTTGCTAAATTAGGCGTGTTAACGGAAAATACTCCCGCATTTTTCCGTTACTGACTCTTTTTACAATACCGTTAAATAAACCCACCCCAATTAAACCCATTTCAAACGGCACCTTCAAATCAATTTAGTATCTTCATAAAAATTTCAGTCATACATCATATGAAGCATACTATAATCGCTTTTTTTACAGTTCTTTCTATCTTAACTATATCCTGTACAAAAACATCACAACAGCTTCCGCTACACAATAAAAAGGTTTTAATTCTTGGTAATAGCATCACTCAAAATGGACAATATGTTGATTTTATGGAATACTATTTAAGAAAACACTACCCGGAACAGGCCTTAGACATCATTAGTATAGGCCTTTCCAGTGAAACGGTTTCCGGGGATTCCGAACAAGACCACCCCTTTCCAAGGCCATGTATTCATACCCGTTTAGATGATGCCTTAACAGCAACAACTCCTGACCTGGTCCTGGCTTGCTATGGTATGAATGATGGTATTTTTTCTGCTAAAGGTGATGCCCGATTCAATAACTATAAAAAAGGAATTAAAGATCTAAAAACCAAAGTAGAAAATACCGGAGCCAAACTGATTTTACTAACTCCTACCCCTTTTGACCCAGACCCTGTAAAACACAGAGTAGCTAAAGACAATGAACCGCAATCTTATAAGCGCCCTTATTATAATTATAATCAAGTGTTAAAAGGCTATGCAGATTGGCTAACTGGTTTAAATGGTACTAAAACCATTGACCTTCATAGTTATTTAAGTACTAAACTGGAAGCTTTGAAAACTAAATACCCGGATTCCACCTTTATACCAGATGCTGTTCACCCTGATCAATCTGGTCATTTTTATATGGCTAAAAAAGTATTACAAGACCTATATCCTGAAATTATCATTACCGATCCTACTTCTGAGATCAACTCTTTAAAAAAGGATTCCCTGTTTGTATTGGTAAGTAAGCGCAGGCAAATACGATCTGATGGTTGGAGAAATTATATAGGGTATTCCAGAGGAAAAGTTGTAAAATCTAATGATATTGCACCAACTATCACAGAAGTCAACACATTGGATATTAAAATACGTGAGTTGTTACACTAGACTAAAAAGATACCATTCCACCAAAAACCAACATGGTTTGGTTTCCTTTAAATCGAGCACTGCCCCCTGTAGTGTCTAATTCTTTATTTTCAAGCCTCTTTAAAATATTGGTAAACCCATAGATATATTGTGCCTTAAGTTTAAAGTTCTTTATCCCAACAGACGCTCCTACTACTCCATTAAAATTAAACTGAGAGATGTCTGTTATATCTTTGGCTGTTAAATTATCATACCGGTTTACATAAAAACCCTCCTGGCCCTTATCCTTAAATTCCAACTTACTATTGTACTGCAACATGGGGCCAACATCAATAGTAACATGTTGCGGAATAGCTTTTATATGCAAAAGCATAGCTGCCTGTGCTGCAAACATTTTGTACTTTAAGTATACTTCTTCATTACTTATTGCAGTTGGCCTACCTAAAATTTCAATAGGACTCTCAGACAACTGCATACCAAAACTAATATTATACCACCTCACAGGAATATCAACTGTAGCGCTTAACCCTCCCATAAACCCATTAGAAGATTTGGTTGTGAAATTATTGGTTTCAATATTAAACTGGGTGATACCACCTGAAATTCCAAAGCCATTCTGGATTTTATAACGTTGCGAAAAACTTTTTGTAACAAAACATGATATTATTACTACTAATAAGTAAAGTTGTTTGTTTTTCATCTTATTTTTAAGGTTAAGTGCGCAAATATAACTTAATTTAGTCATTCAAATTTTTCTAACCATTTTAACACACTATTATGAGCTTTACTTTCATTCCTTTTCTGGTCATTGGGTTATTTATTTTAATTTCCTCGTTCTTCATTGTTAAGCAACAGACCGCTGCTATTATAGAGCGCTTTGGTAAATATCAAAGTATTCGTCATTCCGGCTTACAACTAAAAATTCCTTTAGTGGATAGAATTGCCGGTAAACTAAGTTTAAAAATTCAGCAATTAGATGTTATTATTGAAACTAAAACGCTTGATGATGTATTTGTTAAGTTAAAAGTTTCTGTTCAGTATAAAGTGATTCGCGATAAAGTGTATGACGCTTTTTATAAGCTGGATTACCCTCATGATCAAATTACATCTTATGTATTTGATGTAGTTCGTGCCGAAGTTCCAAAAATGAAGCTGGATGATGTATTTGTTAAAAAAGATGATATTGCCATTGCTGTTAAATCAGAACTAAATGACGCCATGATTGAATACGGTTATGATATTATTAAAACACTGGTAACGGATATTGACCCTGATGGGCAAGTAAAAGAAGCTATGAATAGAATTAATGCTTCTGAACGTGAAAAAATAGCTGCGCAATTTGAGGGTGATGCACAACGTATTTTAATTGTTGAAAAAGCAAAAGCTGAAGCCGAAAGTAAGCGCTTGCAAGGACAAGGTATTGCTGATCAGCGAAGAGAAATTGCACGTGGTTTAGAAGAGTCTGTTGAAGTATTAAACCGAGTTGGTATAAACAGTCAGGAAGCGTCTGCCTTAATAGTAGTTACGCAACATTATGATACACTACAATCTTTAGGAGAAGAGACCAATAGCAACCTTATATTATTACCCAATGCCCCACAAGCAGGCAGTAACATGTTGAATGATATGGTAGCCAGTTTTGCGGCTAGCAATCAAATTGGTGAAGCTATGAAAGAAGCTAAGAAAAAGAAGGAATAGTTCAAATTGTAGTCAAATAAAAAAACCTTGAAAACTTATACTTTTCAAGGTTTTTTTATTTAAAAGGGTGTCTCTCCTCCCAGTTCTGTTTAGGGTTCATAAACCTAAACACAAGCTTTAAAAGTCTATTCCAAAAGCTATTGGTATGCTTCATATACATCACCATAGGTTTTGGCTTTGCTCCTACTGAACTCTTAATAGCCATAGCTGTTCTAGCATAGACAATTGATGCAAATTGATAATCCACACCAAACTTAAGCATATCATAAAGCATATTTAAGTATAACTGGTTAACATATTGATGTGCTTTATCATACCCTAGAAAATACGTTTCTAATTGTTTTCTATTTAAAATTAAAGTATAGAAGCCAACCAGAATATCCTCTAAAAAATAGCCAAAAACCTTAAAGTCTTCACCTAGTTTTTGCTTCATTATAAAGAAATGATTTTCAGGTAAAATAAACGTATTAAACTTAGCGTTATTGGAAACGTTTAAATAGAGCTTGTGTAGTTTATGTTCATAAGCTTTAACAGCAGGTGTATCCAGTTCTTCACATCGTATTGTGCCCAATTTTTTTTGGGCTCTTTTGTAGCGGCTCCTGTATTTTTTGGTTAAATCTGAAATATAATTATCCGTACTTAACCAATTGGAGCGTACCTCCATGATCATATTGGGCTGTACTACAATTTTATGTAAATCCTGCTTATCAAAATTTAATTTATGATTGTACTTCGTATCCTGTTCAAAGAAATCTTTGACCAATATCAATCGAATGGTTTTGCCCTGCCTGCTTTTAATATCCTTTTTAAGCTCATTTATGGCACTAAAAACCTGATTTAAGTATGCTGTATAAGATATTCTTTTTTCATCAAAATAAAGGCCATGCTGGCCGGTATGTGTCAAATTACCAACTACTAGTATATTTCCTTTTAAAACCTTTGAAACTAAATTCTGTAAAAACTCTTTCAAACATGACACCTGGGTTTTTCTAAACATGTCTTTTAAATATAACCTGACACGTTGAACTATTGCAACACCAACAAGATTATCATTTTCAAATACCCCTATATAAAAAAGCTCAATATTAGACGGCGCCCCTTCCTGTAAGGCATTTAAATATTTTGATTGTAGAAAAATATCATGTTGTACAATATAATCCCATGATTTTGGGAGTGCATCACTAGAATAATAAATTTGATATGTTTTCAATAGAAAATAGAAAAGGCTGAAAATTACAATTCTCAGCCTTTATATATGTTAAAAATTTACAAAATTATTATTTCCATCCGCAAATAATAGCGCCCATTATACCCATTGTTACAATCCAATATCCGCTATTAATAAGAATATATTTAGCACTTTTTCGCTCAAATAACGCATTAGTTCCTAAAATAGGAAGTGCAATAAAAACTCCCGCCAATACACCATGAAATGCGCCATGTTTATAGGTTCTAAATGCATCTTGATAATCATTCATAAATGCTTCATAAGAAGGAAGCGCATTTGCCACATCTCCACCCGTTAAACTAAATGCTCCCATTTGATGAATTACCATTGGCATAATAGACATGGCTAATAAAATTGCGAAAATAAAAGCCAAAATAAAGATTTTTGCCATATTAGCGCCTTTCATTTTGTCTTCAGTCATGTCTGCTGCTTGCATCCAAGCATTTCCAAATACTTTTGGGTTATACCAAATAAACCCGACAACAAGTGCAGAAACAGCCGCAACCACAATTGCTAAAAAATTCATTTCCATGATTATTATATTTTTAGTTAGAACTTAAATATAACCAAAAATATCATAGGTTGTGTTCTTTTTAAAAACCTGATGGTTCTATAATAATTTAGCCTCAGTCACTAATAACTCATTTTTATCATCAATAGCTTTAGAGATAAAAGCATTGATTTCATCATTTTTAGACTGCCTGCTTTTTAATAAAACACTCAAAACCAAGGTCACAGCAATACGGGTTCCCACCTTCTTAACTGCGGTATTAAACAGTGGCTCTAACTCTTCATAGTTTACATTTTTAGCCAACTCCAAAATTTCAGCCCTAACCTTTTGCTGTTTTGCTTCAGGAAGATTAGTATATTTTTTTCCCAATTGCTGAATAACATCAATGGCTTTACGTTGAGGTTTTTGCTGCTTTTGAGCTTGGTTTTGGTTTACTTGTTGTGGTTGTTTTGGTTTAGCTTTTGCCCAAGAATCACGTAAACCTACCGTTTTATTAAACACCAGTTTTTCTGAAGACGAATCATCATCAACATTAAAATAACCGATACGCTGGAATTGAAACCTATCACCGGATTTGGCGGTTTTTAAACCGGGTTCAACAAACGCCTGAATTGTTTTTAAAGAATTCGGATTAATAAATTCCATAAAGCCTTTATCCTGATGGCTATCAGGAGCCTCGTCATTAAACAATCTGTCATACTCTCTAACCTCAGCTTTTATCGCATGCTCTATAGATACCCAATGCAAAGTACCTTTTACTCTTCTGGTTGTGTCTTCAGAGTATGTACAACGGATTTCCAAAATACGGCCTGCATCATCCTTTACTACACTTTCGGCTTTTATGATATAAGCATTTTTAAGCCGTACTTCCCCACCCAATTTCAATCTAAAAAATTTATTCCCTGCTTCTTCTTTAAAATCTTCTCTTTCAATATATAGCTCACGAGAAAACGGTATTTTTCTAAACCCTGCTTTTTCATCTTCCTGATTGTTCTCAGCTTCCAGCCATTCTACTTTATCCTCCGGATAGTTGGTAATCACTAATTTAACAGGATCTAAAACAGCCATAACACGTGGCGCTGTTTTATTTAGATCTTCACGTATACAAAATTCTAAAAGCGAAACATCAATAACATTTTCACGCTTTGCAACACCAACGGTTTCTACAAACTTCCTTATGGATTCAGGCGTATATCCTCTACGTCTTAATCCTGATATGGTAGGCATCCTTGGGTCATCCCATCCACTTACAATACCATCTTCTACCAGTTTAAGCAGCTTGCGCTTACTCATTATGGTATAGCTTAAGTTTAAACGTGCAAATTCCCGTTGTTTAGGCCTTAACTGACTTGCATCAACAACTTGGTCTAAAAACCAATCATAAAGCTCTCTGTGGGGCTTAAATTCAAGCGAACATAGCGAATGTGATATTTGTTCAATATAATCACTTTCACCATGAGTCCAATCGTACATGGGGTATATACACCAATCATTAGCCGTTCTATGGTGATGCTTTTTTAAAATGCGGTACATAATAGGGTCACGCATCAACATATTGGGGTGCTGCATATCTATTTTTGCACGCAAAATGTGTTCTCCTTCATTAAACTCACCATTTTTCATGCGCTCAAACAAGTCTAAATTTTCAGCGACACTCCTATCTCTGTATGGCCCACTAACCCCAGGTTGTGTTGGAGTTCCCTTTTGCTCAGCCATAGCCTCACTTGATTGCGAATCTACATAGGCTTTTCCTTCTTTGATTAAAAGAATAGCCCAGTCATATAGCTGCTGAAAATAATCTGAAGAAAATAACGCCTTATCCCATTGATACCCTAACCAGGCTACATCTTTTTTAATGGCATCCACATACTCTTGCTCTTCTTTTGCAGGATTAGTATCATCAAATCTAAGATTTACAGGAGCATTGTAATATTCTCCCAAACCAAAGCTAATCCCAATAGCCTTTGTATGCCCTATATGCAAATATCCGTTTGGTTCCGGTGGAAAACGAAAACGTAAGTCGTCTTTGGGCATTCCATTTGTTAAATCCTCTTCTATAATTTGCTCAATAAAATTGAGTGATCTTCTTTCTTCAGACATGTTCTGATATATTTCAACTAAATAAGGGTCAAAATTACGGAAATTCAAGTTATTTTAGCCCAATTATATCTAATAAGCGTAACAAACATATATTTCATTATACTAATATTTTAAACACTATTACACTTAATGGACTATGACTATGGAAAACCTGAATTATACATGCCCAAAATGCAATAACACCTCTTATACCTTAGGACAAATGCGTGCCACGGGAGGAACCTTTTCAAAAATTTTTGATATTCAAAATCAAAAATTTTCTGCTGTGACCTGTAACCGCTGTACCTATACAGAGTTTTACAAAGCTAAAACCAGCGCTTTAAGTAATATTTTTGATTTTTTTACAAACTAATGGGAATAATAAAAGTAGAAAACATTCGTGTATTTGCACATCACGGCTGTTTAAAAGAAGAAACCAAAATTGGTAGTGATTATCGAGTAGATTTGGAAGTTAAAGCAGATTTACAAACTTCGGCTAAAACTGATAGTCTTAACGATACTGTCGACTATGTGTTCTTAAACAATATCATTAAAGAAGAAATGAGTATTCCTTCTGCATTGCTAGAAACTGTAGCAAGACGCATACTAAACCGCATATTTAAAGAAGATAAATTGGTTAAAAAAGCTACGGTTTGGGTGAGCAAATTAAACCCGCCTATTGGGGGTGATGTGGAAATGGTCACCATAAAAATGACTGATAGGCGTAAAAAATAATTTTATTGTAAGTAAACTGACTTTTTTTTTTACATTTGCAGCATAAATGGCGTCGTGGCCGAGTGGCTAGGCAGAGGTCTGCAAAACCTTCTACAGCGGTTCGAATCCGCTCGACGCCTCAAAAAGCTTTCAGTTTATTTCTGAAAGCTTTTTTATTTTATCGGACTTATTTGTTCCAGTTTCTCCCTGTTCTTCTCATAAGTATCTGGAAATAAACCTTGAACGAGTAATAATACCCCAAAACCTAATATGACCATTGCAATAATTTTTTTGGTCTTAAAGATCAATCTTGGAGTTAATTTTGCCTTTAGTCTTTTTGCTATTAATATTTTAAATACGTCTGAAATAAAATAGGATGATAACATCGCAGCAATAAAAATAATATCACCATTTTCTGATGTTGTTAAAGAGTCTCCTAAAACTATAAAACCCAACCACCCCAGTAAAACGCCAATATTTATAAAATTGAGCAAAAATCCTTTAATAAAAAGCTTCCCATAATCTTTTTGTATTTCTACTTTATGGTATTCTTTCACTATAGCTCTAAATGATTTTGAAGTTTTTATAAAAGAAATAACCCCATAAACAATCAATAATACGCCTCCAAATATTAAAAAATTTGGATCATTACCAATCTTTCCTCTTAAGTTATTGGTACTGTAAAATGCTATGACAATAAAAATAATATCAGCAAAAATAACGCCCAGATCAAATATTAAAGCGCTTCTAAACCCTTTTGTAGCGCTCGTTTCCAAAAGCACAAAAAATACAGGGCCGATAGTAAAGGCCAATATAATCCCAAAAGGAATGGCTGTTAAAATATCATCAATCATAAACTAGTGAAGCTTTACACAAAGTAAAGAAATATTTTAACCAATTTACTTGCTTAATAGCCAGATTTTAATGCAAAAAAGAGTGGGATTAAAAACCCCACTCCTTACAAACCTATAACTAAATAAACTAACCTATTTCTTAATCAGTTTTATACTACTGATACCTGATTCTGTTTTTACTTGAGCAAAATACAAACCTGATATTAAGTTTGATCCATCAATTTGTACGGTGTTAGTATTAGGGGTCATTGATAATACACGCTTACCTAATATATCAAATAGACTAATAGTCTCAATTTTAATATTTTGAGTTTTAACAGTCCAAATACTCTGAGTAGGGTTGGGGTAAGTGCTAAAACTCTCAATTTTTCTATCATCTAATCCTAATGTTCCCTGATTAACTGAAAAATAAATGTTGTCAAAATATACAATTGTGGTGTTTAGATCTGAGGTCGTTCCAAGTTTATACTGTAAATACTTATCTTTTGTTAGTCCCAGAGCTGTAAAATGAGATAGCGGGATATCAACACTTTGCCAAGCATCAAAGGTAAGTACCCCATCTCCTGACACATCAGTCTTTAGCACATAATCCTTTTCTCCTTGCCCATCACCTATAAGTATAAATTTCACTTCATGTCCATTAACTCCAGCGGCAAGATTTGGAGCATAGTAATCAAAATGCACCCAGTTATAAGCTGAAATATCAACTGGACTATTAGTACCCTGACCATAACCTTGATTAGAAAAGTCCATTTTAATGGCATTATTTACAGAACCCGATCCAAGGTCTATTTCTTTTTCATATGCTCCAAATGAATAATCTGGTGTCCATATATTAGTAAACCCTCCTGTATCTCCATAAATGCTTAAAACTTCTCCATTAGGTGTTGACGGGTTTGGAGCCGAGCCTGGTAAAGTTGCAACAAATGATACCGTATAGGTTTCCATTGTTGAAGCATCTTGTGAAGTCACCTCAACCGTTGCACTTCCAGGTACGCCAGGAGCCTGTGTAATTACTGCTGATGCTCCGGCATTTGTTGTGGTAGCAGAAATTGAAGGAGCCGTTGTGGTTCCATTGGTTAACTCATACGTATAAGATGTTGTTCCTGATCCAAACCCTTGAATTGTAGTACCGGCTACTTTTAAGTCACTAAGTGTCGCATCCTTTGCCGGATCTGCAGGCGTTTTCCAAAAATATAAATTGTCTACATAGATTGCATCGGTAGTACCATTACCGCCATCAAATTTAAATTGTATCGCACTTGAAGTATCTCCTGTAATTCCAGAAACAGCGATATCTACACTTATCCACGTATTTGCCCCTGTATTTGTAATTGGATGTGCAATTTCTGCTCCCGAACTAATAACATAAACATTTGGATTGAATGATCCACCAATATAAATATCTACATGCAAAAACTCCATGGCTGCAATATTTTGAGTACTTCCATACTGAACACCCTGATAATTAAAATTGGGATAAGCCAGAACTAAGTTACCTGAACCTGTATCATAAGCTGTATTTGCAGTTCCAAAACCACTCTGGCTCCAATTAGGATTATAATCTGATCCTGCAACACCTGTATATTCTCCACAAAATATTGAGATAACATCTCCTGCATCACGTACCGGTGGTGTTGTAGGGTCTGTAGTTGGCTGCGCATATCCTAAATATGCTGTAAGTAAAAAAAGTAATAACGTAATTTTTTTCATAATAAGAAGTTTTAATTAAATGCCGTTTTCGAATTTAGTTGTCTTTCAAACTTATTATGAAATACCGATAAATCCTTATTCTTAACCCCTACAAAAAACATACATCGCAATAAAAATTACATTCTGTTGTCAATTTTATAAAAACCCCTTGTGTTTATTGATGATTTATGAGTCTAAGCGTTCGTTTTGATATCTCTAACATCTCATCTAAATATATAATGTTGTGGTAATGTTGTGGTGTATAAAACCTTTGTATTGCATTGATTTATTGAGCATTATGTTAATTTCATACCAGGCTTAAAATAATTAATGCTTATACCTGTTTGAATAGTAATTAATTAGGACAATTTGAAACCGAATAACTCAATTAAAACCTTTGTTTTAAAAGCCAATTATTTACATCATGGTTAGGTGATAGTTGTAAGCTTGATTTATAAAATGACTTTGATCGTGCTAAGTTTTAGGTCTGTCTTTAACACAAAAAGCCCAAACCCTTATAAATAATAAGAATTTGGACCTTTTTTAAACTTGCAATACTTACTTATGATTAAGCAGTATTTTATACCTTTTCAGCTGCTACACAAAAAGCTTTCTGCTTTTAAACCTTAAAGGGTTATTGCTACTATAAAACTTAAGCTTTTCATTTTTATCCCATAAACCCCAATAAGCTCCTACATCTCCTTCGGCTCCAACTTTCCACGATTCATCAAATGAAGAGAAGTAGAATACCTTAATATCATCTTCTCCGGACCACTGTTGGGTATTAATAAAATATTTGATAGCGTTTTCATAGGATGGTAAAGCACCATTTAACCCTTCTCCCTGACTTGGCCAACCTGTTTCTGTTATTATGACCTTTTTGCCATTAGCGGCTTTAACAGCCTGATTAAACATGTCCTTCATATAAATCAATGAATACTCTAAAGAGCACCCTTCCCAATAGGGGTAACAGTTTGCTAAAATGACATCACAGGCTTCTGTTATTTTTGGGCGGTCATTAAACTCATAATAGGCATCTACATAGCCCATTGGAATATCAGGAATAGCTTCT
Organism: Alterotamlana spongicola; assembly: GCF_035818475.1. Taxonomy (NCBI): domain Bacteria; kingdom Pseudomonadati; phylum Bacteroidota; class Flavobacteriia; order Flavobacteriales; family Flavobacteriaceae; genus Alterotamlana; species Alterotamlana spongicola. The sequence goes on along the minus strand of NZ_JAYMGV010000001.1, from coordinate 1,017,693 downwards.
TTTACCTGATGCATAAAATCCAGAAGTTCTTCTTCTGTTAGATCACCTCTATACATCACTTCATTTCCAACGGCAGCAATGTCAACATAACCGTCTTTAGCTAATTTTATAAGTCCGGCTATTTCTTTTTTATTTATTTCTGGATCATCACCTAACCAGGCTCCAACCAGTGTTTTAATACCATATTCTTTGGCTATTAAAGGAATCATCTCATTACCGTCTGTACAAGAAAAAGACCGTATCCACTTAGTATAAGGTCTGATGATCTTCATTCTACGTCGAATCTGAGCTTCAGTAATCTGGTCACCGGGCGCCTGACCTTCCTCATATGGACTAAAGCATAAGCCATGCATTCCATTTTTAAGCACTCTATTAAATAGATTTGCTAATCCCTTTGTTGTTTTGTTATCAAGATGCCCTCCTGATAATGCCATAAACTTTTCTTTTCTGTATGACATAATATTTCTTTTTATTAATTACTATTATAATTCTCCTCTTCGTTCTACTAATAGTCTTTTTATCTCGCGTGCTCTGGATTCACTTAAACTATACTTCCACATAACCCAAATAGCAATTCCAGCTGTGATAGAAGGAATTAATATATCTGCAATTCTTAAACTATGCATAGTCTCTGCAGTTTGTGTTTCAGCATCAGAAATAAATCCTACCAATTTAAGGACCAACCCTCCTAAAAACAATGCTATAGACTGCCCAATCTTCACCATCCACCAATAAATGGCACCAAAGGTCCCTTCTTTACGTGGCATTCCGTTTTCTAATTCATCCAGGTCGCAAACATCGGCAGTCATACTCATCATTAATGTAAACAGACCTCCTAAACCAAAGGCAATAAATGGTATTGGCATAAAGATTAACCAAGGCGACCCTTGACTTGTATCTATACTAAACCAAGACATTCCTAAGCTTTCCAATAGTGGATTTAAAAACTCAAATACAACATTTACACCTTCATTTAATGATTGTCCGAAACCGGTGTTGTTAAAACTCTTATTTAATTCATTATCAAATCCCCACCATTTAAGGATATAGCCTATTATAGATATGACTGTAGAAATAATAAACGCTTTACGTTTTCCCCATTTATTAGCCATCTTAGAAATGATAGGAATAACTAAAAAAGCAGTTGTTACTGCTGTAATAGTAGAAAACCATGCCGGCCATGTGCCTGCATTAGCATAGCTCCCATTATACATATAGAACACAATGATATAAACACTAAAAGCGGCTACCATTTGAAAGCCATTAAACACCAAAAATGTTGCTCCACATAACTTTGTGAACGGTCTATTTTTAGACACTTGAACAATGCCATACCATAAATCCTTTAGATTGGATGCCAAAGTCTTAAAAGTTATTTCTTTTCTGTTTTCCATATTGGCAGAATCAATTCCTCTACAGAAAATAGCGGGTAGTATGCCTAAAACAATACAAATTGAACCTACAATAATTGATAAATGCCTAACGCCTACAGCTTGAGATTCATATACTTGTGGATCGGCAATTATCACCCAAAACCAAGGCACAATCATCCAGGCTATTTGCCCCATAGTATTTGAAAATGCCATTAAGCGGGTTCGCTCATTATAATCCGATGTCATTTCATAGCCTAAACCTACTAATGGTGTGGCATACATGGTATTTCCAGCCAAAAACAGTATGGATAAAATGAGGAAATACCAGAAATTATACATTTGTGAATTCTCTGGATTCATCTGCCATGATAAGGCAAATAATATCCCACTCAAAATAGCGCCAATAAAAATATACGGTCTTCTACGCCCCCATTTTGACTTAGTATTATCTGAAATAAAGCCCATTATTGGATCTGAAAGTGCATCAAAAAGTCTTGGCAATGCTCCCAGTAGCCCTGCATAAAGTGGATCCATTCCAAAAGCAGTCAATAAGAAAAACATAAAAAATCCTAGGGCACCTGGTAATAAATTAAGGACAAAATGACCTGCTCCAAAAGCTGCTTTCTGGCCTAATGGTACTCTATCTCTTGCGGCGGTTTTTATGTTTGGCATATCTTATTAGTTTAGCTCGTTAACAAATTAGTTTTTAGGAACAATTATAGTTTGGATAGCTTTGGCATCAATAGCAAAATCCATAGTTTTAGTGTTTAATGAAAGGGTAATAGATTTAGGCGTTTCTGTTTCGTTAAATACTACAGCTATAATACTCCCATCGGGATTTTGAGCTGCGGTTACCATAAGCTTATCATCTGAGTTTTCAACACCAATTATCTTAGCTTCGGGTCTTATATATTTACTAAAATGCGCCATGGTATAGTACAACGGAGTAAAGTAAACCTCATCGGCTTCCGGATCAACTATTACAGGTGCCACGCACCAGTTTTCAAACCAGTTAGGGCCACCTTGTTTATCCAATACCATATTCCAATCTACCCAGCCATCAACCCAGTTATTTAAGCAACCTATGATGTCTCTGGCATACCTGAATACCGGCGAGTATTTTGGGTGCAAATGCTTGTCTTCTTCCGGTGCCCAGTCCCATCCCCAATCTGTTGCTTCTTTTCTCCAATACCAGTCATCATCCTGCCACCTTGGTATCTCAGCATCTATACAACCTTCTGTTTCTATTAAATATTTATCCGGTGCTTTATTATGGGCATACTGTAGTGCTTCAGGAAAATAATCATAGGTGCTTTCATACCAGTGAATAGCTGTTCCATCAAAATATTTTGAAGACGCTTCATCCCTGTACATTTCATCAACCCATTCTTCTAAACCCCCTCTATTCTGGTCATACCCTAAAATGATCTTGTCTCCTTTTCCATCGGCCTCCAGTTTTGGCCCCAAATGAAATTCTACAAAATCGGTCATTTCTTTTGGGGTAAAATGCATGCTCTCCCAATTATTTCCATTACCATGCGGTTCATTTTCAACTGTAAACCCCCAAATATCAATACCTTCAGCTTTATAAGCATCTACATATTTTGAAAAGAACAGAGCCCAGGTATCATAGTATTTTGGAAGCAGTTTCCCGCCAACCCAATCATTATTATCTTTCATCCAGGGCGCTGCTGTCCAGGGAGAAGCAAATATTTTGAACCCATCTTCGGATATGGTCATGGCATCCTTAATCATCGGAATAAGATTATCCATATCTTCTTCAATACTAAAATGTTCTAAATCCTTATCATCTTCAATAGGTGTATAAGAATAATTGGTTAAAGAAAAATCACAAGAGTTCATATGGGTTCTTGTTAATGAATATCTTGCTCCGTCTTTTGCGAAATAAGCCTTTAAAATACGATCTCTATTTTTTTGACTAAGCTTGTTTAGCAAGTAAGCCGAAGATTCTGTAAAGGCTCCCCCAAACCCTATAATGGTCTGAAAGGTTTGTTCCGGAACCAATGTTATAGACACCTTTTCATCTGTCTTTTGAAACTCTGTTAGCTTACTAAGTTTGTTTCCTTTTGCTGATGTTTCAAATACTTCAAAACTCATTTTATTATCTGTCTTTTTATTACATCCTGCCAGTAAAAGCATGATCATAATAATTACTATGTAATTGTTTTTATTCATCTTAATTGTGTATTTGCCTGTACTTAGATTTGATAATTTCAAATGTTTCTTTCTTATTTCTGTCTATATCCACTATCCCCCAGTATTCTTCATTTGGTGTACCATCATAAGGCACACCTGTACTATTGGGTGCCCATCCTCCAACATCCTGTGTCTCCGGGTTACCAGCTTTCCACCACCCATCTGTAAAAGAAAACATAGCAACTCCTGAACACACATCCAGATTTTCAAAAACCTCTTTGAGAATATTGGCATTAGCCTGGGCCTGGGCACTTTCGTTTATACCCTGAACAAAACCATTTTTACTTATAGTCATATAACTATCGCCTCCTGCCTCAGATAAGTACATGGGCTTATTGCTTATTTTCTTCCACTCATCAAAAATATTTCCGGGGCTATCCCAGCGGTATACATTCATACCCCAAACATCAATCTCCGGACAGGATTTAAGTGCTATTTCGTCTGGTAATTCCCCATGTGCAGTGGTAGTAGGATGTTTACGGTCTACTTGATGTATTTGATAAGCAGCTTGGTTCATAGCTTTGTACCAATTAGCTAAATCGCCTTCAAACCATTGCGGGTGATAATTATACTCGTTGCCCAGTTCCCACATGAGTATGGCCGGATGGTTTTTATAGGTGTTAACGTAATCAATAAATGACCCTGACTTGATATCAAATACCCCATTTTGATTATACCCAAAACCAATAATGACCTTAATACCGGCTTTATCTATCTCATCTAAAACGGCTATGTCATCAATGGGGGCATACACTCTTATGGTGTTTATTCCAGCCTCTTTCATTAATTCCAAATCTTGTGTTAAACTGTCAAAACCTCTTTCTGTCGCTCCTTTAGCTACAGGATGATAGCATATACCTTTGATTATATAAGCGCTATCATTTACTAATAGGTTACGCTCTGAAACCTTAACGATATTTGCTTTATTAAAAGGATTACAGGAAAGTAATAGTCCTGTAAAAATTAAAATGACCGTTTTATTTAAAATCATAAATTGAGTTTCATTAGTGATGTGCTATTACATATTCAGCCGGGGGAACCAGCACGTCATTCATTAAAGTACCTTTGTCTCCATTATAGCTTTTTGTAATTGCCTGACCGTCTCTTGTTAACCCCTTAAAAACACCTTGATCTACTAAATTCCAAATAGCAAATTTTGCTTCTCCTTTTAAGTTTATTAAGCCAAAATGATTCTCAGAACCTTTACTGTTTTTAGCATCTTTCCATTGTTCATCAAAGGCTTCAAAATAGAAACAAGAGATATTTTCTTTCTGGGTCCAGTCTCTTATAAGTTGATAATAGCGTCCTGATTTATATTCATCTGCAGCCTTTGACCCTTTAGAACCATAATGTCCATTTGAAATAGTAGCCCAACCGGTTTCTCCAATGTGTACAGGTTTGTTTAAACCGAGACTTTTCATATAATTAGTCACACTATCATATTGCTTTTGGGCAAATGTTAAGGCACGTTGCATAGCAGATTCTATTTTTTCTAAATCTGAAGCATCAGCCTCTTGCTCTGTCACTAACCAAAAGGCAGGATTATAGTGAGAGTTATGCATAGGGTAGGTGTGCATAGAAATATAATCTACTGCCTTGATTAGTTTATTTAAACCTTCTGTATGATAGCCGGGATCTCCACCTCCCCAGGACGAAAAATCATCTGAACTGGTAATCCATAAATCTTTTGACAGTTCGCTTGCTTTCTTCAACCCCTGTAAATGATTTACCCATTTTAAAATCACATTAGGACGTACAAAATAACTTGTTGCCCAATTCACCATGGCTTCATTGCCAACGGCTATAACCTTAACTATATCCGGATATTGTTTCGCTAAGGCTACTGCTCTTTCAATTTCTCCGGCATTTTGTTCGCTTTCCACTTCATGATCAGGAGCTATATCTGTCCAGGCATTTTTACAATCAATCCAGGCTCCTAGCATCACATACATTTCAAAATTTGAGTCTTCGGCTTTCAATTCACTAATAGCCCTAAGTAAATTTGGTGCCTGTTGTAATTGTACATTATAGGTCCGCAATATTTTAACTCCCATAGCCGATAAGATCTTCATATCTTCTTTCAACTGACTTATAGTAGGTTGGACATCACGGGTTTTTTGACGATAACCTCCGTAAGACATGGCTAAATAATTAGGGTTTCCTAAAATATCGGCTGCCGTTAATTGCTTTTCTGTTTTTAGTTTATCATTACATCCTAGCATTATGACTAATATTGAAAGTGTTATATATTTTTTAAGCTTTAACATGTTAAGCTTCTATTTTTTATTTGAAACTATAATCTGATTAACTTCTCCTCTTCTTTCAAATATTGATTTTGAGGTTACCAAATCCAATGTCTGTTCCTTTGAGATAATACGCCTGCCATTATTAAAAATGATTTGCAAGCTTTCTTCATCTGTAAGCTTATAAATGATTGGAACCTGGCAATATGTAAAACATAATGAATTAGTTTCCAGCTCTATGGTCTGTTGTTCTTTATTAATATTGGTAAACTGAAAAACAGACGGGTTGTTTAAAAACTCTTTTCTTTGCAACAAACGTGGATTAAATTCAATTTGTCCGGCTTTTACAAAAACACCAAGCTCTCCAATTCTGCTTAATACATCCTCCTTAACTTGCCCGGTCATTCCCGGTTGTTGTGCTCCTTTTGTTTCCGGTGTATGAGAATATGGATCTGTAGGGAAGGCGCCATACAATTCCGGTGATTTATGAACCCCAATACCGGCATTGATCTCATAATAATGATCCAATATTTTTCCTATCACCGCTTCATTTTCTTTGTTTTTAACGGCCAATAAAGCGTTTTCCTGAACTGCCAATAATAGCTTTGAAACCATGTGCCAGTAAATTGAACCTAAGCCTTCATAACCAAAAAATGTTCCTGATCTGCCAGTAAACGATTTATGATCAAAAATATCTTCAAAAACCTGAAGCAATTGCTTTTGCTCTTGTTCTACCAGAGGTTGATATGCTTTATCTAAATCTGCTAATGCCTGTTCTAAACTTTTTGCATTGTTAAAATTTCCATTGAAATGAAAGTTTCCAAGTATATCCTGCTCTATAATTTGTCTATTACCACTGGATATCAATTGTTTGAACAATGTAGACTGTTCCACTTTATCTGAAGGAATATTGTTCTTTTTATCAAACCTGGGGAGTTCCTTGTTAGGGTAAAGTATATAACTGTACTGGTCTTCTCTAAACAAAGCACTATTTTTTAATCCATCCAGTAATTCCAAGGCCTGGATAGGGGAGAGGTAACCCGAACTTAAAGCGGCTACCTGGCCTTCCAGCATTTCTGAGAGATAAGCAATAGATATTTCCTCATCATTCTCAACAGTCATCAAATTATAAGCATGGTACATATTATCATCACGCTTATTAGCATTAATACTGTGCTCTAAAAATAACTTTGTAATCTTGATAAAATCTGAAACGTCCTCAAGGCTTAAAGCTACTTTTTTGTTTAAAAATCCGTTATTATAAATAGTCTCCCGGTAATCACTTCCTGCCTTACCTAAACCATCCAATATTGTTTTTCTGTCCTTATCGGATATACTTTTTGACAGAACACCGGTATGTGCCTGAAACGTTTCTATTATACCATTAAAACATACAACCAATTCCTGCGATATTTGAACTTCTTGAGTTTCTGCTTTCTCAACTATTTTTTCAAAGAAATTCAGGAACCTATACAAATAATACAGGGTTACCATAGAAACACCATTACCTACCAGGGCATTATTGGCATCATTCCATTCCGGTCGCTGCGTATTTAGCCAAATACCACCTTCAGGAATAAAATTTGAAACTTTTGCTAATACTGTAGCCAGTAATTTTTCAATTAAATTGACTCTATAGATATTTGAGTGCTGATCTTCCAATAAAGCACCATCGGCTCCTAATAAGGTTCTTTTTTGATGTATTTCATGATCTAATTTGTGATCAAAATCAATAGTATCTTTAGGGTTCTTTAATGTATCCGCATAACTTTTTATCTTATAGGGTATGTTAGCATATACAAATACATCCTGATCAAATCGTTTTTCTAAAGCTCCCGGATAATGATTTTCAATAAATTCCAGGAATTTTAAAAGGTAGATAATTTGATGATCTCCCCAATATCCTATATAAGACCAGGGGTCATTTTCCTCAATAATTTCCCAGTCAAAACCATCTTTAGTAACACGGTATGGATTATATCCTTCAAAAGTTGTTGCATTTAAAAACTTATGGATCATCCCCTCTATATACTCAGGATAGGCGTGAGCCAAGGCTTCCCAGTTTTGGAAAATATCACGCCAATTGCCTTCATAATCCAAAATTTTAGATCCGTCAACTTCACTTCTGGTATTAATAGAAAATTTATTCCAAGGCCTACTGGGGTCTCCATGCCTTCTGCTAAATTTTAGTGGTAAGTATTCAAAGCACAAACGCTGAAAATCTTTATTAATATCCTTTTCGGCAAGGCTTTTTAAATAATTCAGATCAAATGATTCCGGTAGATGCTGTAGTTGTTTTTCCTTTTGGTTAAAAAACACTTTATTAGCTTTACTTATATACTTTACAAAATCATCTTTTTCAATAGTATAGCCATCATCAAAAATACCACCTCGCATAATGTTAAAGAGTGTATTTGAAAAATGCCTTGTATTTGTGAGCGTATCTGCAGTAAGCTGTAATCCATCTGAAGCTCCTGTTAAATCAATTAAATTTTTTGTTCCCTGGTCAATATCTTTTTGAACCAGTTTAAACAAATCCGCTTCGTTTCTAATGATTTTTGAAACCTGAACAATATCTGATATGGATTGATTTACGTTTGCCACAAATATCCAGTCCTGCTCTGTTTGTGGATTCAATTCTATATTAGCTGAAATAAAATAGGCACCTTTTTCTGCTTTTATATCAACCTCTTCCGTAACCTTTTGTCCGCTTCTAAAATGGTCAAGCTGTAATGACGACATTAAATATGTTATATTATTAAGCCCTGCGGACCAAACAATATTTGCTTTTAATGCTTCGCTAGGTTCTGCTTTATCAACTATTACAGCACTTAAAGCATATACCCCTAAACCTGTGTCTGACTGCAATTCACTCTTTTTGTAAGCATCCACCAGATTACTTCTGCTGTTTTGCAGATCTGAGGTTACACTGCTTGGTAAAATATTTTGTAAACCATCTAAAACCGTAATGTCCAGTTTTGTATCTGTATTGTTTATTAAAGTTGACTTTTTTATAAATCCAAATTGATTGCCAGAATTCCAGTGATATCTGAATGTCAGGCCTAAATCAAGATTAACTTCTTCAAACACGACCTTATTTCCGTAAATACTTTTATAAAGGTTTGTTTCTGTTTTATAAATCCCTTTTTGCCGTATTGAAAACGGTTCCCAAATATGCGTTTTACCATCAATTTTTACCTGAAAAATAGTTTTGCTACCAGTGGTATCAGCTAGCTCTGTAATTTTATCATCAGTATAGTATGGGAACAATGCGTATTCGGCATTTTTTCGTCCTGCTGTTAAACCGCCATTACTTGATATAAACATCCAGTGATTAGAATCACTGACTATGCTCATAAAAAATGGCCGCATGGTATCACTATTAGAAATCTTATAATAGGTTTCCTTATCAAAGGTTACCAATTCACCCTTAATACTTTTACCACAGTTTGAAAGCTTGTCTTCTTGTACCTGAATAGTGTTAGAATTCATTTAATATATTGTTATTAAGCCCTAAAAGATATGCTTTGCCGGAACTGTATTAGATTTTATACGGCACACATCTATAATGGTCTACTATTGTACTAACCTGTAAAAACAGTGTTAGTAATAAGTCTTATTTCCAAGTTGTTTTAAAGGGGCTGTCTAATAAGTATCATTCTGAATGTAATGAACCTTGTTTATGTTGTGGCTGGGAATCTGTTGAAGCTATAATGTTTTATTTTCAACCCCAAGAGATTCCTCGTTTTGCTTTGAATGACAAAACAAAGCACTTATTAGACAGCCGCTTTTTATATAATTATTATTGATAAACTCTTACGTAATCAATTTCCATAGTATCCTGAGTAAACCCAGGGTCTACCGTACCACCAAGTGTACCTCCCATGGCAATATTCAGGATCATAAAGAAATCTGCATTGTAAGGTATATTCTCATTGTTCTCATAAGAGAAAAAAAACTCACCATCAACTGACATTTTAATTGATTCTTCTGTCCATTCTACGGCATACACATGAAATTCTGTACTGGTATTAGCAACCGGGGTTTCTTCAACTATCGCATCACCTCCGGAATTTCCTGGGAAATGTAACGCCCCGGACGTTTTGGTTTTATCCTGACCGGTTTGTTCCATGATATCAATCTCTCCACAATTTGGCCATCCTACCTGGCTAAAATTAGCACCTAGCATCCATATAGCGGGCCATGTGCCTTGTGCAGCTGGTAATTTAGCTCGTATTTCATATTTTCCGTATGTAAACGCCTGAAGGCCTTCTGATTTTAATCTGGCAGAGGTATACCCGCCGTTACCATCAGCAAGAGCGTGAATTTTTAGAAGTCCACCTTCAACTATTACATTCTCAGCATTGTTTGTATAGGTTTGTAATTCTCCATTACCCCAGCCTCCAGCACCTAGGTCATAACCCCAGTTTGAGGCATTAGGAGCTCCATCGGTATCAAACTCATCAGACCAAACCAAGGTTTCAAAATCTCCCGAATCGTTTGGGTTTTGTGTTTGAAAACTACAATACCACGCAAAACCAGGTTCGGTAACTCTTACTCTTAATGTGCTATTGGTAATGGTAATAATTTCAAAAGTACTACTACCTATATACCAGCTCATAAATCCATCATCAGAAAATTGAATGGTAGTCCCTCTATATTCTGGATCTTTACCATCTTCTGTAGCTATAGATGATGATGGTATCAAGGCTACATTACTTACCATACCTAGAGATGGTACTACATCTTGTCCGTGACATGTATCACCGTCAACACCGAGGTTACCAGAATAGGTTCCCGGAATATACGCCTGACCAGCAGTTTGCTGAAATATTAAATTACCTTCAGCATCTTGTGTAAATACAAGTTCGGCATCATACATACAAAGTTTATCCGGATGGAATGGATCTGAAGAGAACCAGGCTGCAAAGGTATGTGATCCATCTGCTTGCTTTTCATCAGGTCCCAAACCTATATTTCCTGGTTTATCTGCTGCCCAATACCAGGTTTTACTGTTTCCAAGACCTCCACTTAAAAAGTCTTTAGCTTCAGGGTCTTCAAAGTCACTACGCACAGTAACATTTAATGATGTACTGGACTGTACACCTCCCGTTCCCACAGCATTTACTACAACGGTATACGTGTTAACACCTACACTTGTAAAACGGTGTGTTAACTTTCCTGTTTGATTGGTTTCGGTAAACCCATCTCCAAAATCAAACTTATAGGCCAATGCTCCACTGGAAGTCGCTTCAAGATTTACTAATCCACTTCCGTCACCATCTACATCAGTACAACCTTCACAAATCACTTCGGCAGATAGTGTAATATTTGTTGGAATCTTTATATCTCCAAAGGATGCATCGTCATCTTGACATCCTGTAAAAACTAATAGGATTGCAAGGAGTAACCCTATGCTATGCTTAAATTTCAAGTTTTTCATAATTTGATTTTTTTAAATTTTTACTAGCTTATATTGCCAAAAGACTCCTGACCCTGCATCAATATATACTGAAATGGTATTGCTATCTATAAACTGAACATTATACGTTACAGATGCCGGTGCATCACCGGGGTTTGCAAGTTCACTGCCATTAACCGCTTTTGGTAATCCTACATAAGCTCCTACACCATTAAGTGTAAATGTTCCCGACCCGCTATCATAAGTATATGTTGCTGGGTTTGATCCATCATGAGGTGCTACCGGTGTTCCACAAGCGTCTCCGCCACCTTGCCAGCCTTCAATCCATGTGTCTGATCCTAATTCATTCTTAAATGAGCCATCTGCACCAAAGGTGTATAAATCGTCATAGTAGCATCCTCTGCCGCTTACACAAGAAGCATCACAATTCCACCAGCTGGTATCTCCTACACTTGGACCAACTCCTAAAGCGCCTGCTTCCTGAGCCAGTTGCCATGTTCCTGTTAATGGTGTTCCAACTACACCGGTTCTAATCAATCTAAATTGCCAGAACACGCCGCCTCCTACATCTATATGTACACTTATAGTATCATTATCAAGAAACTCAAGGTTATAGGTCACTGACGCCGGTGCACCACCAGGGCTGGTTAATTCTCCAGAATTAGTAGCCTTAGGTAAACCAATAAATGCACCTACACCATTTAGTGTTACTGTCCCTGCATTTTTATCATAAACGTATGTTGCTGGGTTTGACCCGTCATGAGGTGCTACCGGAGCTCCACAAGCGTCTCCGCCACCTTGCCAGCCTTCAATCCAGCTATCTGCACCTAAATCATTACTAAATGAACCATCTGCTCCAAAGGTGTATAAATCGTCATAGTAACATGCTCTATCTGTTACACAGGTAGCATCACAATTCCACCAGCTGGTATCACCAACACTTGGCCCAACACCTAAAGCACCTGCTTCCGGAGCCATGACCCATGTACCAGGTAATCCTGTTTGACCACTTGATGGTACGGTTTGATCAATATCATCTATATAGAATGTCCAGTTGGCACTACCATCACCTACACTTCCAAAATCAAAGAAGAGTACAATTTTCTGAAAGTCTTGTGTATCATCTATATCAGTAAAATCAATCAACACCTCTTCCCAGGTACTATTACCTTGCAGGGTAACTTCTTTTTCAATGAAAATGCTATTATCATCTAAATTTTCAAGTTTCATTAAAAGTTTACCTCCAGCTCTTGGCGACCAAACCTTCATTTTCATAACTTTTTTAAGACTGAAATCAATAGGTGTAGATAAAGTAATTACATTACCTGCCCATACTTCAGGAGCATCCTTAACAATTTTTCCAACTGTTGCCGATGTATTTCCGTTAGTGTCAGGGTTATCAATCACTTCATTTGAAGCGCCTCCAAACCCTATGAATGCAGATGTATCAAATATTTCAAAGTCTATTGGTAATTCTACAGGTGCCGAAATAGTGATAACCTGAGTTAGTTCACTCGTTTCCGTTCCTCCGCTTAAAGCAACTACTTTAATGGAATAATCTCCCACTCCAGGATATTCAAAACTCACGGTACCATCTAATTCTAGTGGCGTTCCTTCTTCATCCGGATTTGTTGTATCAAAGAATACCAAAAACCCTGCTGCATAGTCTGCTGAGGCAGATACATTAAGAATAAACGGATTTGATCCGTCTATAGCTGTAGTTATTTCAATGTTTTCCGGTGCTCTAAACGACACATTTACGGTTTGTGTTCCTGTTGCTGTTTTACCATTAATACCTGTTGCTGTTATTGTAGCTTCATAGGTACCTTCTGCATAAATATGTTCAGCAAATTCTCCCGGTTTTAATAATTCCGACGGTTCAGAACCATCACCAAAATCTACAATGTAACTCGCCACACCTTCACCTGTTGGTGTAATTTGAGTAAGCCCTGTATTATCAGGAATAACATTAACACCTGCTGATATATTTGTAGGCGCAACAACATCATTCACAAAATCTACATTTTCATCTTCTTCACAGCTAAAAACCATTAGCAATGCGATAAAACAAAAACTGGTTATATATTTTATTGTTTTCATAGTTTTTCTTTTTAATAGTTAGGGTTTTGTTCCCAATTTCCGTTTGCAAACTGGATTTCTTCTATTGGAATAGGAAATAGGTTATGTTTTCCTTCCTGAAACCCTGGAATTCTAGAGCCTTCACCTGTTCTTACTAAATCAAAGAAACGATGCCCTTCTCCCATAAGCTCTAAACGTCTTTCTCTGGCAATATCGGCTGTTAGGTTACTTCCTGTATTGCCACTATCTACAGAATCATCATCAACTCCATAGGCACGTCTTCTTACTCTGTTAAGGTATTCCTGAGCCTTAGTATCGTCAATTCCCCCTCTGTTATAGGCTTCGGCAGCTAATAATAGTACATCTGCAAAACGAATGGCTCTGTAATTAGCCGGATTTGTCAAGTTTAAATCACCTGCGGCTTCAGAGCTTCTTTTTCTGGGAATATATTTTCTATTAAAGAACCCTGTATGTTCATACCCTGTACTAAAAGTTGCTCCTTCCTGTGCTGCCCAGGCATCTATATCTAAAATAGCGATGTCTTTACGTAAATCACTATCTTCAAATGCGTCATAGGATTCCTGAGTTGGTACATTAAAACTAAACCCTGAAGAAAATAATGGGCCTGTATAATTTCTAATACCGCTAAAACCAACAGCTACATTACCTTCACTACATTGTAAGCAGTCAAATCCTGCGCCTTCAACATCTGTATATTGTACTTCAAATATGGATTCAACACTATTTTCACCTTCAGCTTCCCATAGCATATCATAATCTTCAACCAGATCATAGGGTCCGTTATTGATTAAGTTATCTAAAACTGCTGTGGCTTCACCATACTTTTCCTGATATAAATAGGCTTTTCCTAAAAGTGCTTGTGCAGATCCTTTAGTTGCTCTACCTACCTGAGGTGCCATATAGGTTAAGTTGTTAATAGCATATTGTAAATCTGCTTCAATTAAAGCATATACAGCTGATACCGGCGAACGTGGAATACTGGTTTCATCTCCAATTTCAAAACGGGATTCTTTTAAAGGAATAGGCCCAAACCATTTTACTAATTCAAAGTAATAATATGCTCTTAAAAACCTGGTTTCCGCTATAATGGCTTCTCTTCCATCAAAATCTATTTTATCCTGGAATTCCATGATAAAATTGGTTCTACTTACACCGGCATACATCCAGTTCCACAAATCTCTTAGATTGTCATTCACAGGTGTGTGAATCATATCATCAATTTGTTGCCACCCTATAACATCTGTTGCACTTTCTCCTCCACAAAGGGTGTTATCTGATGCTATTTCACCAAGTATAGCATTTAAGTATGTTGCCTGTAATAAATCATATGCGCCCACTAAGGCATCATAATAATCTGATTCTGAGTTAAAATAATTTTCTGAATCAATGGTATATACCTGTACATCTTCTAAGTAAGCATCGCCACAAGAATGAGCTCCAAACGCAACCAGCGTTACTAATAAAGCTTTTGTTATTTTGTTTATATATGTTTTCATCTTGTTCATTTTTTTAGATTGATAGATTTAAACCAATGATAAATTGTCTTGCAACCGGATAAAATCCGTAATCAATACCACCTCCAATAGCAGCTCCGTTTGTTGCAGCCGGGTCATAACCATTGTATTTTGTGAAAGTAAACGGGTTATTGATTAAAGTGTATAATCTTAATTTATGGATCCCTAACTTTTCAATAACCTCATCAGATAATGAATATCCTAGCTGAATATTTTGAATTCTTAAGAACGATGAATCTTCAACATAAAAATCTGAAAACAATCTATTTGTTGTTCCTCCGTTTGTTACTCTTGGAACCGAATTACTGGTACCTTCTCCGGTCCATCTATTTAAATAAAGCTTTAATCTATTAACATTAGATTGGTCACGCTCATAATTTCTAACGGTTTCTTTTCCAAGCTCGGCATACATATAGGCTCCAAAATCCCAATTCTTATAATCAAAACTTAAATTGAGTCCCATAATATAATCTGGTTGAGGTTTCCCAAGATAGGTTCTATCATCATCGGTAATCTCTCCGTCATTATCAACATCTACAAAACGAATATCACCGGGAGCAGCATTTCCTGCCTGTGCTGAAGCATCTACCTCTGCCTGATTTTGAAAAAGCCCATCTGTTTTATAACCCAAAAAGTAACCTATAGGCTGACCAGGTTCCATAATAGCTATAAAAGGTTGCCCCACACTAAAGTTACCTCCTCTTGGTGGAATACCTCCTCTAACCTCTAAAACTTCTCCCTCAATCTTAGTGACATTATAGTTTATTCCAAAAGAGGCATCATCTGAGAATTGATGTTTATAACCTACTGCTAATTCAATACCGGTATTTCTTGTAGTACCTGCATTAACTGTTGGTAAACCGGCTCCCGGAGCAAATCCGCCAAGGATTCCCGAAACAGGGAAAGCTCCAATTAATAAATCTTCCCGATCTTCAATAAAATAATCGGCAACAAAAGTTAACTTATTGTCAAACATATTTAAATCCAGACCAACATCAAACTTTTTGGCTGTTTCCCATTGTGCATCCGGGTTTGGTATTCTACCACTTGCTCTTCCATTGGTTATTGCTCCATCTAAAACATAGGTGGCTTCACCGCTTAAAAGCGATCTGTATAAATCTGCACCCTCATTGTTACCTAAGGTACCGTAACTACCTCTTAACTTTAAGAAGTTAATAGTGTTTGAGTCCTCTAAGAAAGCTTCATCAGAAATTTTCCATCCGGCCGTAACCGAAGAAAAGTAGTCTATTCTATTTTCAGGAGAGAAATCAGAAGAACCATCCCGACGTATCATAGCAGAAAGCAAATACTTTCCTTTATAGTCATATTGTACTCTTCCAAAATAGGATGATAATCTGCTGTCTCTAACATAAGACCCTGTATTTTTTGTCTCATTAATCCCATCAGCTAAATCAATTTCAGCAAATTCCCAGGAGTTGTTTGGAACATCAAATCCCGTTCCGTTTAATCCATCACTCCAGTCTCTAATGGTACTGGTACCAAATGTAAACTCAGTATTATGATTCTCACCTAAGGTTCTTTTGTAATTTGCAAACGTTTCCCAGGTATATGAATTATAAGTATTTCTGTACTGGTTTACACTACTACGCGGGTTGTTAAAGACCTTACCAGAACCATATTCTACTATGGGTGCAAAGGTTTTTCCTTTATCATTAAAAGATCTTATACCAATACGTGACGTAAAGGACAAACCTTCAAGTGGTGTATACACCAACTGGAATGTGCCTTCAATGGCGTTCCCGGTATAATCATTGTAAGTATTGGCTAATTGTGAAAGTGGATTGATAACCTCATTTCCTAAAAACCCGGTCTCGTCTTCCTGATCCAAACTATAGGTTGGTGCATAATTAAGTGCATTAAATAAAGGCGTTCCTAAAGCATTCTCTCCGATACTTTGTCTGTTTGAATTAAAATAATTGGCAGAGGTTGTAAATTTTAATTTCTCACCGATGTCAAATCCTAATTTGATCTTAACATTAGCTCTTCTAAAATTTGATTTTTCAGGAGCTACAATACCTTCCTGATCTACATAAGATGCTCCAACATAATAGGTGCTTTTTTCACCACCACCTGAAGCACTTAAATTGTGATTCATAATTGGTGCCGTACCAAATACCTCATCTTGCCAATTGATCCCAACACCTAAACCGCTAACATCCGGAAAAGGTAAATCTTCACCATTTGCTGCATGACTTTCATTTAAAATAAGTGCATACTCTGTTGCATTTAAATAAGGTAGTTTACGTGATGTTTGCTGAACCCCTGTGAATCCATTATAACTGATTTTTAATGCTGCATTTTTCTTACCACTTTTTGTAGTTACCAAAACCACACCATTTGCACCCTCAATACCATAAATGGCTGCCTGCGCATCTTTAAGTATTGAAAAGGATTCAATATCACTTGGGTTTATCGTGTTTAAATCTCCTTTATATCCATCTATGATAACAAGAGGGCCATTATCTCTATTTGAACTAACCCCTCTAATTAAGATGTTGAATCCACCACCCGGAGAGCCTGAAGGCGCCGTAACTGCAACCCCAGCTGATGTACCTTGTAATGCCTGAGCAGCATCAACAGGTTTTAAGTCTTCAATGGTTTTGGAATCTACAATAGCTACTGCTCCTGTAACATCTTTTTTCTTTTGAGAACCATAACCAATTACTACTACTTCATCAAGCTGTGCCAGGTCTTCTTGTAATTGAATGGTTAATTCAGAATTATCTGAAATTATTATTTCCTTTGTTATATATCCTATATAACTTATAGAAATTGTTGAACCTATTTCAACCTCTTCTAGAGTAAAGTTACCATCAAAGTCTGTAGTTGTTCCTTTACTGGTACCGTTTACAATAACATTTGCTCCCGGTATTGGAAAACCGGTTTCATCCTGAACATTACCAGATACATCAATTTCTTGTGCACTGGAATATGCTATAAAGAATAGGGTTAAAATTTTAAATAGCGTGTGTCTCATAAAATTGTTAGTTTTTGTTTTTAGTAAAACTATAAAATGATGTTAAGGAATTAATAAATATCACCGCTACAAAAAACATACATCTCAAAAAAACATACGTTTTATTAATGAAACCTTAACAAACACCTTATTTTATTAATGTTTTAGGAGTTTACTCAACCTTATCTAAAATACCTGTTTTAATACAATGTTGTGGTCTTGTATAGGTGGAAATTAGTTTTGTAGTGTACTATATTTCTAAAATATAATCTGTTAAGTTAGATTCGTGCTTCAAATCCATCTTTTTCCTCAATCTGTAACGTTTAACTTCAACACTACGAGGTGAAATATTAAGCAGTGGGGCTATTTCTTTAGAAGATAAATTAAGCCTTAAATAGGCACATAACCTTAAATCATTTGATGTAAGTTCCGGGTGAAGTGATTTTATCTTTTTTAGAAAATCTTTATCTGCATTATTAAAAGCTTCTTCAAACACATTCCAATCATCAGTATTATTTAAGTTTCTATCTATTATTTTAATAACATGCTTTATGCTTTTACCTTCTTCAACATTAAGCAATTCCTTTTTGATTGTATTTAAAAATTCATTCTTTTTTATCAAACTCATAGTAGAAATACCAAGTTCACGATTTTTATTGTCTATATCCTGTCTTAGTTTTTCATTATTAAATCTCATGAATTGTTGTTTATTTTCTAACTCTTTTAACTCTAATTCACGTGCTGTTCTTTGTAATAATACTTCTTGTTGCTTTCTATAATAACGCTTATAGATATTATGCATAAATAATGAGAATAAAAGAATGACTATAGCATAAATAGCTATGGCTATATTGGTTAAATACCAGGGCTTATCAATATAAAAAGTATAGGACTCTGTATTTTCAGTAATCACATTTCCAACGCGTGCCCTAACCCTAAACGTATAATTTCCAAATGATAAATTTTTAAACAATACGGATCCTTGTGTTGACCATTTACTCCATTTTGGATACATCCCTTCTAACTGGTATTGATATTCCGTATCTATATATTTATCAAATTCGGCAACACTATAACTAAATGCAATATCATTTTCTTTGTTTTCAAAAAAACCATCAACTGTTGTGTTTACAATTTCTGGATTAGAATCTATAGCCTGTTTTGTTATGGAATTAATAGATATATTATAGGTTCTGCTGGGAAGTTTATTTAAATCAATTATAATATAGCCTGTTGATGTTCCTATCAAATATTTCTGATGGTTTAAATATGAAATATTCTCATATCCTGTTAATCCTTTTGGTAATAATTTGGAAAACGGAATTGTATTAATTTTTGGCATTCCGCTTAGCTTTCCAGGTGATAAGTAGTTTAAACTATTTTTAGAGAATGCCCACAGTTTTTGGGATTCTTTATTAAGTATTAGCTTACCGGAGGTATAATCTTCTTCTTTATACAATGCACTTAATACAGTATCCTTTATAAAATTATTCCTGGTTGAATTATATTTCAATATCCCATTTTTATAAGAAAAGAGTAAATCGTTCCTATATTTTATCAAACTGGAATTTATCTCTTTACCAATCTCCGGGATTTTCTCCACATTCAGGACTTCGGTAAAATCTGAATCAACCTGTATTTTAAAAACACCTTTGTATTCATGGTTTACAAATATGTGTTTCTCATGAATTTCAAAATACCTGCTTGACAGATCAAACCCCTGTATTTTGTTTCTTACCAACCATTTATTATTGACTTTCTGAAGTACATATAATCCATTGTAATTTCCCTGAAGTAAAAATTCTGTATCATTCTTTATGGGTTTAATATCCCATGTACCTTGTTGTATACCTTCTAATTTTTGAGCTGTATTATTTTTAATTATAGAAGTACCGGAATCATGTCCGCAAAACAACATATTATCAAGTTCAACTAATTTCCATACGGCTTCCTGAATTTCCTCAATGAGTTTGAATTTTTCATTACTATCTTTTTGCTTATAAAACAAACCTTGATTGGTTCCTAAATAAAGGTAATCATTGTGTACTGCTGAGGTATAAACAGTTCCTATTTTCCCTGCATCATCTGTAAAGATGCTGAATGGCGATTTTATATTTATACAATTAATGCCATTCTCTAAAGCTAGCCATATATTATTTTCATTATCCTCATAAACCGAGTGAACTGTATTATTGCTTAAACCGTGAATAACATCTATGTTATAATCAATATCTCCTGTTGCGGTTAAATGTAAAATACCATCAGATCGTGTTCCCAGTATATAACTTTTATCTTTTAATTGAATACTCCTAAATACACTAACTTCAGAGAGTACTTTATTAGCCGAAATATTCCATTTAGATAAGGTATTGTTATTTAAAATAAAAAAACCTTCATTTTCAGTTTCAATTAAGATACCACCATCTTTATTGAAAATATTAACTAACCTATTATCTCTTATTATGGGGTCATTAGATATTAGTTTAGCAGTACCATTTTCAATTTTATACAGTCCGTCTTTAGTTTTTTGAAAAAATATACTATCGTCTATTTTAAAGACTTTATAAATAATGGTGTCTGAATCTATTATAGAATAGCTGTTACCTGACTTGCTATATATATAAATCCTTTGAAGCGATTGAAATAAGATGTAATCATCAATGTCAATAATATTCCAGAATTCTTCATCTTCTAAAAACTCTATATTTAGTTTATTTGATAAGGATGTGTAATGCAGCTGACCAAATTCATTTTTTTCCCAATATCCAAATTCACTATTACAACCTGTATAAATCAGGTTATCAATTACACTTACTGATCTTATTATGGTTTCATTAGGAGATGGATATAACTGCCAATTAGCGCCATTATACTCAAGTAAACCTTTATTATTGGCTACATAAATATAATTATCTTTAGATTGGGATATGGACCAGTTTTGTGTTTCAGCACCATAATCTTTGGTGGTAAACACTTCTATTGGTGGCCTTGATTGTCCATAAAAATTACAGGAAAGACTAATAAAAATTAGAAAACTTATATAGTTTAATAGTTTCAAGGGTAGTATATATTAGTTGTAGTATTACTAATATAATAAAAATAAGTGTTTTAAGCGTTGTTGTATGGTTTTTGTATGGGTTAAAGCGTAAACAAAAAGCCATCAAAATTGATGGCTTTTCTATATTATTTGATCCTTATATTATATATCCATTCGTTTTATTCTACCTCCAAAAACTTTACTTTCATTTATAGTTTCAGGGTTACCGTAAATATAAACATCTCCTCCTGCTCTAACTTTAACATCGGCCAATTTAGATGCATGAATATAAGCCTCTCCTGCGGCATTGATTGTTACTTCGGTTACTTCGGTTTTAAGTGCTTCCCCTTTATAAATACCTCCTGTTAATAGTGACACTTTCTGATTTTTAGAAATTCCCGAGGTTTCAACAATTCCTCCTGTTACCGCTTTTATATTTGTATAAGTAACATCTACCGGAACATCAATTGATCCGCCTTCTTGTGCTCTTAAATCAACCTCAAATTGTTTAATAAGGTCATCAGATTTTACCTGAGCACCTTCATTAACATCAATAACATCAATCTTTGTATAATATAATACTACTTTTGTTTTAGCTCCGTTGAAAGATTTTTCAAAATTCATTTTTATTTTGAGTTTTCCACTTTTATTGTTTACTAAAACATTATTTCTATGGTCTCCGGTTATAACAACTTTATCTATATCAGATTTTACTAATTCAACCTGAATTAAGTCATATACTTTTAATTCAGAGAACTCTCCAATAGTCTTTTCAGTGGTATCTTGTGCAAATACAACAGCAGACATTAATATAGTTAGAATGGTGATTATACGTTTCATATCTGAATGTTTATGTGTTCTTATACAAAATTATCAATAATTGTTCCGTTTAGGGAAAATTTACAAATTACCTTCCGGTTTTCCAATTAAATTAAAATCGAGATGTTTTTTTACCAGATCTGTATTTTTAACTTTTACCAATACTTCATCTCCTAATTGGTACATTATTTTTGTATTTCTGCCTACTATAGCGTATTGATCCTGGTCAAAGGCATAATGATCGTCTTTCATATCTCTCACACTTACCATACCTTCACATTTATTAGCAATGATTTCAACATAAATCCCCCAGTCTGTAACACCAGAAATAACACCTAAAAACTCTTGATCTTTATGGTCTTCCATAAAACGAATTTGCATGTATTTTATGGAATCACGTTCAGCTTTTGTTGCTAAGTTTTCCATGCTACTTGAATGCTTACATTTTTCTTCATATACATCTGAACTTACAGGTTTACCGCCGTCTAAGTAATGTTGCAACAAACGATGCGCCATAACATCAGGATAACGCCTTATAGGTGACGTAAAGTGGCTGTAATAATCAAAAGCTAAACCATAATGCCCAATATTATGGGTTGTATATTCAGCCTTACTCATACTTCTAATAGCTAAAGTGTCTACCAGGTTTTGTTCTTTTTTACCAACAACCTCTTTCAATAAATTATTAAGAGATGCAGAAGTTGTTTTTTTATCTTTAAAATTAAGCTTGTAACCAAAGCGTCCCACAACATTTTGCAATGCAGCCAGTTTACTATCATCTGGTTCGTCATGCACACGGTATACAAATGTTTTTTTAGGAGATTGTTTTCCTATAAACTCTGATACTTTTCTGTTAGCCAGTAACATAAATTCTTCTATGAGTTTATTAGCATCTTTACTGGTTTTAAAAAATACGCCTTCCGGATTATTATTTTCATCTAAGTTAAATTTCACCTCAACTTTATCAAATGAAATAGCTCCTGAACTCATACGTTTTTTCCGCATAATTTTAGCCAATTCATCCATTTTTAAAATAGCATCGGCTAGTTTTTGATCTGTTTTATAAGACTTTCCTGTTAATGAAACTTCTTTAGGTATCTCATTAGTTTTAGATTCTATAATGGCTTGTGCTTCTTCATAAGCATAACGTGCATCACTATAAATTACTGTTCTACCAAACCATTGATTTTTTATTTCAGATTTATCATTGATTTGAAATACCGCCGAAAAGGTATACTTCTCTTCATGAGGACGTAGTGAGCAAGCGTTATTAGACAACACTTCTGGAAGCATTGGTACCACTCTATCTACTAAATAAACTGAAGTTGCACGTTCATAAGCTTCATCATCTAAAATAGTGCCTTCTTGTAAATAATGTGAGACATCGGCTATATGAATACCTATTTCATACAAACCGTTATCTAAAATTTCAAAAGATAAAGCATCATCAAAATCTTTAGCATCTTTTGGATCTATGGTAAAGGTTAAATCTTTACGCATATCTCTACGTTTTGCTATTTCTTCCTTGGTAATACTTGTATCTAATTGATTAGCATATTGTTCAACTTCATAATGAAATTCATAAGGTAAACCATATTCAGCTAAAATGGCATGAATCTCTGTATTATGATCTCCTGGTTTACCTAAAACCTGCACTACTTTACCATAAGGTGAATCTGCTTTTTCTGGCCAATCTTCAAGTTTAACTAAAACTTTATCACCATCCTCAGCTTTAAAGACCTTGTTTATAGGTACAAAAATATCTTTATACATTTTATTACTGTCAGGAACAACAAAAGCATAATTATTTTTCTCTTGAATTTGAATAACACCTACATATTCACTTTTAGCACGTTTAATAATGCTTGTAATTTCACCTTCTACTTTACCACGTTTTCTACGTTTATATACATAGAATTCCACTTCATCACCATTTAAAGCTTTATTGATATTGTTTGAAGCAATAAATACATCCTCATCAAAATCATCACATATAATATAACCAGATCCTTTTGCTGATAAATCTAAAATTCCTGTATAATATTCGGTATTTATAACAGCTTTAAACTTACCTCTGTCTACTTGTTGTATTTCTTCCTTGGCAGTAAGTTTAGCTAAAGTTTTTATAATTTGATTTCTGCTGCTTGCATCATTAACACCAAGTTTAGCCGCTATTTGTTTATAGTTAAAAGCTTGGTTTCTTTCTTTTTTTAAAATACTAAGAATAGTATTTGTAAGATTGGAAATTCCTTTTCTTGATTTCCTTTTTTTCTTTTTACTCATTTAATTTTTGTAATCTTTATATTTCCTAAGATACAGGAAATTGTTTTATAAAATAGCTATGTTTTAGGAGAAGAATTGCTATTTATTTAGCACAAATCTACGGTTTATAAATTAAATCAGTATTTATTTAATATTATCTTAAGTAAAATTGAAGTTATCCACAGTATATAGTATAATACTATTTTCTTTTAAAAATTTTAAAAAATAAATGATGGTTATTATAGTGTGTTAATATGTAGGATAACTTTTTTAAGTTTTATTTTGAAATGTATTTTATTGAATGTTGTTGATAATCAATTAACATCTATTATAATGTTAATTGATTAAAATCTAAGACCTTAAAAAAAGCTATTAACAATTGTTTAAAACCTATACTAACAACTTATCCTTAATAATTAGTTTAGTTAACATAGCTAACAACTAAACTTTTTAGTGCTGATAACTTAACCAAAAAAAAACATTAACTAATTTGTGTATTACCTAAATGTTATCGATTGAAAAAATAGTTGGATTCTCCTAATTTTAATTTCAGAAAATAATGAACAGTTATTAACAAGTAATCAATAGCTTCATTCACAATGTTTATAATTACTACCTTTGTACAAGTTTAAAATTTATGAATAAAGCTATGACAATTTCTATAGGTAATGATCACGCCGGAACGGATTATAAATTTGCAATAAAAGAACTCCTTGAGTCTAAAGGGTATACCGTTAATAATTATGGTACTGATGCCAGTGATAGTGTAGATTATCCGGATTTTGTACATCCGGTAGCACAAGACGTAGAAAATAAAAAAGTAGATTTTGGTATTTTGATTTGTGGTAGTGCTAATGGTGTGGCAATGACGGCTAATAAGTATCAGCAAGTACGTGCCGGATTATGTTGGACCAAAGAAATTGTAGAGCTTATAAGACAACATAATAATGCCAACATATTGTGTATTCCTGCACGATATACAGCTATTCCACAGGCTTTACAAATGGTAGAAACATTTTTAAATACCGAATTTGAAGGTGGAAGGCATCAAAACCGTATTGATAAAATACCGTTATCTTGCTAAATGGGTCATCATCATGGGCATAAACATTCACATGATCATCCTGATTTAAAAGGCAGGAATCTTGTTATTTCAATCTTATTAAATATTCTTATTACAACCGCTCAGGTTATAGGCGGGTTAGTATCCGGGAGTTTAGCTTTACTAAGTGATGCACTTCATAATTTTAGTGATGTTATTTCACTAATAATCAGCTATGTTGCTAATAAATTAACCAAGAAAAAAGCCTCATTCCAAAAAACATTTGGTTACAAACGCGCCGAAATTTTAGCTGCATTTATTAATGCAGCAACCTTAATTGTAGTTGCAGTATTACTAATTATTGAGGCATTTAAACGGTTTGAAAACCCTGAAGAAATAGAATCTAATTTAGTGATTTGGCTATCTATAGTTGCTATTTTAGGTAATGGTTTTAGTGTACTTTTATTAAAGAAAGATGCTAAAGCTAATATGAATATGAAAAGTGCTTATATACACTTATTAACAGATATGATGGCAAGTGTTGCAGTGTTGGTTGGCGGACTTGTAATGAAGTATTTTCTAATGTATTGGGTTGATAGTGTACTTACTTTTGCTATAGCAGTATATTTAATTTGGATGGGATTTGATTTATTAAAAGATTCTACTAAAGTACTTATGCTTTTTACACCGGATACCATCCCTATTAAAAAAATAGTTGATGAAATTAACGCTTTTAAGCGTATTAAAAATGTACACCATGTTCATGTTTGGCAATTAAATGAAGATGAGATTCACTTGGAAGCCCATATAGATTTTAGTGAAGATATAACTTTATCTCAGTTTAATGATATTTTACATGAAATAGAAGACTTAGTATATCATAAATACGATATCAATCATGTTAATATTCAACCTGAATTTGGTAAAGATGATGCCAAAGATGTTATTGTACAGGATTAATATAAAAGACATGTCATTCCTAGGAAGAATGACACAGGAATCTGTTTTAATATTTATAAAAGATTTTTTTAAGTTTAATTAAAAGGTTGCTTCGACTTTAAGTCTCGCAATGAGATATTTATGTTAGAAATTAAAGTTAAATATTTTGAAGAGCTTACAACACAGGAGCTATATAGCATACTTCAGTTACGCAGTGAAGTTTTTGTAGTTGAACAAGATTGTGTTTATCAGGATATTGATGGTAAAGACCAAAAAGCGTTACATGTTTTAGGGTTTAAAAATAAAAAGGTAGTTGCTTACACCCGTATATTTCAAGCTGGTCTCTATTTTAATAAGTCTAGCATTGGTAGGGTAGTAGTTGCTAAAAAAGAACGGCAATATAAATATGGTTATGACATTATGAAAGCCTCTATTGAAGCTGTAAAAACACATTTTAATCAGACCGAAATAAAGATTTCTGCCCAGTGTTATTTAAAACAATTTTACATGAATTTAGGTTTTGAAGCCCTAGGTGAGGAGTATTTAGAAGATGGTATACCTCATATAACGATGATAAGAAAATGAGAGGTTTATAATAATGTATGTATTAGCGTTTTAAAGCAAAAAAACCTCTTAAAACTTCGCCGGTATTCAATACTATTTCATACCAGTAGCTATCACTAATTAATAGTTCTTTATTATAAGTACCATCCCAGCCAGAAGAATTAGGTGGTAAAAACTTTATAAGCTTTCCATATCTGTTATAAATTGTAATATTGTTAATTACATTGGCATTGTCCAGAACTTTCCATGTATCATTATACCCGTCATTATTAGGTGTGAAAAATTTAGGAATAAAATAATCGCTATCAGTGATAATCACATTAAAATTGGACTCATTGCTGTAACAATTAACCTCATTATAAACATAAATGATTTGTGAAGTGTTGATACTATCACCTGTTATTAACATAGTACCACTTCCATTAGGCTGTGTAAAGTAGTTTCCATGAATAAGAGGAGGTAAAATGTAACTCATCCCTATAAAATCATTTAACGAATCTACAGGAATAAAATCACCGCAAGCATCATCTGATTCTACATAGTTTGAAAAAGAATTTGGTAACCAACTATTGTGATTGTCATTAGAATTATCAACCACAACACAATTTAATTCTGAATTATTTGAAAAGTTTAATGAAGTTACATTGGTATTATTTCCGTTTTTGACATTTAACCTGCACAATTGGTTATTACTACAGTCTAAATTTGCCAGGCTGATGTTTTGTGTAAGATCCAGTTCCTCTATAAGATTATTGTTACAGAGTAACACTCTTAAATTATTATTATTAGACACATTTAAGGCGCTAAGCCTATTTTGTTCACAGGATAAATATGAGAGATTTGGGTTATTGCTTATATCTAAGTTTAAAAGCCTGTTGTCACCACATTGAAACCTGCTTAAAGCAATATTTTCAGAGACATCAAGATTTGGTATTTGATTATTTTCACAAGCCAGGTCAACCAGGTTTACATTGTTTAAAAGATTTAAAGTTGTAAGCTCATTATTTTCACAACGTAAAGCTGTTAAGGCTAAGTTTTGATCTACATTTAAAGAAGTTAATTGATTTCCATAACACCAAAAGATCTTTAAGTTTGAAAGTTGTGTTACATTAATGGTAGTTAACAGATTATCAGAACAATCCAGGTTTTCTAATGCTGCAAAATCTTCTATACCGGTAAGATCCTGAATGCTTTTACTCTTTATATCTAAGTCTGTTACACCTATTATATTACTTGTTGGTACCTGGTTATTTATTGGTGGATTATCCAGGCCCAGATCAATTAAGGCTTGTTCAAAATTAATGTCTGGAATAGAGGTATTTTGACTAAAGCTATTTAAACCTAATAAACAAAAACTAAATAAAAGAAACCCGGTTTTGTTATTCATAAGGTTTTCTATTTCACTTTGTCATCTACGTAGGTAATAACTATTTCAACACGCCTGTCAAATTTTGGATCGCCTCCAAGCGGAAATTTTCGTCGCATCCCTAAATGCCTCATTCGCTTTTTATTTACGCCTTTTTTTGCAAAATAATCATATACATATTTTGCTCTGGCTTCAGATAAATTACGCTTTTTTGTTTTTCTGTCTACGGCATCCCGGGTAAATTGCGTACAGCACACATGACCTTGTATAGTAAAGTAAATGTCTTTTCGTTCTGCTAATGCATTGGCTATATCAGCTAAGGTTTTTTTTGATGATGGCGTAACCGTAGCGTACCCCGTTTTAAACAGGATGTTTTTAAAGACTATTTTGTCTCCTTTAGTACTTTCTTTTATGAGATCTACGGCGCTTTTTTCTTTTTTTACAGGCGGTGTTTTAACTTTAACTACGGGCTCAGGTTCAGGGAGTTTAGGTTTTACTATAATTTCTACCTTTCGGTTTAATCCTCTAATTTTTAAAATGTTTTTTTCTTCAACAATTTTTAGAAGTATTTTGCCTTTGCCATCTACGTTTGAGATTAAACTCTCGCTAATTTCATTATTAGAAAAAATAGCTTTGATAGCATCTGCCCGTTGTTGTGAAAGTATCAGATTGTAACTATCCGCACCTCTATCATCACAAAAGCCAAAAATTGAAATAGATTCAATTTCAACATCAGCTAAATTAGAAATAAATAAAAGCAAACGATTTTCTTCAGTGCTTGGTACATCGTATTTATCAGTTTCAAAATAAACCTCATGTGTGAGTTCTTTTTGAGCAAAAAGAAATACACAGTTAAGCGTTAGTAATATTGATACCAATAATTTAATCATAGTAGGGATTGTAGAACTGGTTATAAATATAATATTTTTAATCTAAAATCATGCCAGAACCCTATGTATCTGGGGTTTTCATAGATGAATTGACTATGATATAACAGGTGAAAGCTTTTTTTTCGATGAAATGCAAATAACAATTATCTTAAGTACCCTTGATAGACAGAAGGGGTATTAAGTATGTTGGTCGCTTTTTTTATCTCAGAATCATGAATTTTATAATAGTCATATAAACCTTCTCTGTAAACATATCGTTTTACTATATCTTCTGTTAATAGTTTTAATAAAAAAGCTTTATTCTCATCTATTACAGTAGTTTTTGATCGGTTTAAATTCGAAATTAGAGTGTTATAGTCTTTTTCTATATTATCATTTAACTCTTCTTCTTTTGACGTTTCATATGCCTTTTTAAGTGCCTTTTCTGTATCTGTTTCAAAAGAAAAGTTGTTGGACTTTAAAAAGGTTTTAAAGTCTGAAAAATCGCTATCAGAAAGTTTTAAGCTATTAATATCATCAAAGGTATGTTTGTAATAGTATGCGGTAGCATAATCAAAAATCAAATCACTGCTAATAATTGCATTTGTAATGGTTGAGTTTTTTGAGGCACCAACAACTTCATCTGGAAATACACCACCACCGTCAAACACCTGTCTGCCATTTTTTGTTTTAAAAGCATTGTAATGCTCTTGTTTTACCCTTACAGCTTCACCTTTTTCGTTTCTGTTCCAGTAATCTAAAGATTGAATACATCTTCCGGAAGGTGTATAATATCTTGAAATGGTAATTTTTACCTGCGTTCCATAAGTAAGCAATTTAGGGCGTTGAACCAATCCTTTACCAAAGCTTCTGGACCCTACAATAACCGCACGATCTAAGTCCTGAAGAGCTCCTGAAACTATTTCACTTGCAGAAGCACTGTGGCCATCAATTAAAACAACTAATGGAATTTCGGTATCAATCGGTTCGTTTTGCGTAATATAAGTGCGGTTATATTTTTTTACCTTAGATTTTGTTGTAACTACCAATTGCCCCTGAGGAACAAAAAGGTTGACTATTTTAATAGCTTCATTAAGTAAACCACCAGGGTTGCCTCTTAAATCCAGGATGATTTTTTCGGCGCCCTGAGCCTTTAAATCCCGTAAGGCATAATTTGTTTCGGCAAGAGCTTTTCTGTTAAACTTGCTTAAGACTATATATCCTGTTTTTTCATTGATCAAAGAAAAATGAGGCACCGCTTTAATCTCAACTTCAGCTCTGTTTATTGTAGCTGTTTGTGTTTTTCCCTGACGGTTAAAAGTAATTTCAACAGAAGTGTTTGAAGCGCCTTTTAGCAAATCGCCGGCAGCATTGTCTTTATAGTCAGAAACTAAAGTATTTCCAACCTTAATAATCTCATCTCCGGCTTTTAGCCCCGCTTTATCAGCCGGATAGTCTTTATATGGTTCAATAACAACGAGCTTATCTTTTAAGGTTTTTATTTTAGCACCAATACCTGTATAATCACCAGTATTGTTTATTCTGGCAGCTTCAACATCCTGCTCATTCATAAAATTGGTGTAAGGGTCAAGGTCTGATAACATGCTTTTAATAGCGGTATCCATCAAGTCCCCAGGATTAGTTTCGTCCACATAATTCATATTAAGCTCCTTGAACAACGTGGTAAAAATTTCTATTTGTTTAGCAATTTCAAAAAAATCATTTTTAAACGCAGAAGTTGTTAAAAATAAAATACAAGCTAAAACAGGAATTATAAGTCGCTTTTTTAATAATGTTTTCATAGGATCTTTTTATGTTTCAGAAACTTTGCTTAGAAATTTTTTAAACAAAATGTTCATTTTGGTTTCAATTTGGGTAAATGTTGGCTTGTCTTTGCCAATGTACAAAATCATAAACGCATACTGCGTTTCTAAGTTGTTAAAATATACGGCTTTATTTAACCTGTAAGCTTCTCTCATTAAGCGTTTTATACGATTTCTGCTTACAGCTGTTTTAAAATTGCGTTTACTTACCGAAACACCGGTTTTAGCTATTAGGTTATCTTCAAAAGTGGTAGGCAGAAAAACCAATCTTAGCGGAAACGCAGAAACGGACTGTCCCTCAGTAAATAACTGATCAATGAGCTTTTTACTTTTAAGTTTTTCTTTTTTAGGGTAGGTTGCAGGCATAAGCGGTTATAATACTACAAAAATAGTAAAACAATTAACACTGATAATATCACACCTGGTTATAATAAAAAGTCAGGGTTAAACATCTCATTTCCTGTAGTTTTAACTTTTTATAGGACACAAAAAAAGCCTTTTTACATATGCAAAAAGGCTTTTTAAATTATTGAAAAAGTATCACTTCTTATTGTTGTCTTTATTGATATCTGCCATCATACCTTTAGGATCAATTTCTACTGATTTTACAGCTTTAGCGGCTTCAAAAGTGTATGTTGGATAGGCCCAGGCCCAATCTTTAATAATGGTAGCCGAGGTTGGTTTTTCGCCTCGCATCATTCGTAATGGAATATAATAATCTTCAGAACTTCCATCAGAATAGGTTACCTTAATATCAATAGGCATAGGCATTAAACCAATGCGCTCCAGAGTAATAGTGTTATCGTCAATGGATTTAACCCCATAATCAATGGTATTGGTTGTTCGGGTCCAATCATTCAAATACCAATCCAGTTCTAAACCGGATACTTTTTCAGCTACCCGTATAAAATCATTGGGTGTTGGGTGTTTAAAGCCCCACTTTTTAAAATAGGCTTTTATGGTCTCTTTTTGGTTTTCCTGACCAATAACATAGGCTAATTGGTTTAAGAAAACATAACCTTTATAATAAGCTGATATAGATGACGAACGATTAAAATGAAAGCGGTCTGCATGCGTGGTTTGTGGTTGCTCTGTTCCTGATTTTGCATAGTAAAAGTAAGTATCGTAAACCTGTTTGGTTGGATTCTCAAATGGCCTGTTAAATATTTCGGATTCAGCTAAATTCCCAAAATACTCCGTAAAACCTTCGTCCATCCAATAATTGGTTAATTCGTTTGTTGCCAATAAAAACTGAAACCAGGAATGTGCCATCTCATGAGCTGTGACACCAAAAAGCCCGTTAAATTCACCTTCGCCAACAATTAGGGTGCACATACCGTATTCCATACCACCATCACCACCTTGAATAATGGAGTATTGCTTATAAGGGTATTGGCCAATATTGGCACTATAAAATTCCATTAATTCCTGAGCCTTAGGTTGCAGTTTTTTCCAGTTATTCAGCTTTTCTTTTGGCATGGTACTTTTATATAAAAAGTGTAATAAAGGGCCGTTAGGTACCTGCAATGTATCATGAATATAGTCCGGATCTGCAGCCCAGGTAAAGTCATGAACATTAGGAGCTATAAAATGCCAGGTTACTTTGGACTTGTTTGTAGGTTTAACGGGACCTGTTTCATAGCCATGACCAATATTGTTAGGGTTTTGCAAATAGCCGGTACCTCCAACTACATAATTTTTATCAATGGTTAATTTAACGTCAAAATCTCCCCAAACCCCATGGAACTCTCTTCCTATATAAGGATCTGTATGCCAGCCTTCAAAATCATATTCGGCTAATTTAGGATACCATTGTGCCATAGATAGCGCCACGCCTTCTTTGTTGTTTCTTCCGGAACGTCTAATTTGTACCGGAACCTGGGCATCAAAAACCATATCAAAAGTAACCGATTCTCCGGGTTGTATAGGTTTTGCCAAATCTACTTCTAAAACCGTACCTACCGTTTCATGTTTTAAAACCGTTCCATTTTGTTTTAATGAATGTACTTTAATGTATCCTATTTCATCAGGCTTAAGCTTACTTATTCTGTCTTTCACCCTTGAATCGGGGTCTGAAATAGTACGGGAACGTACATCCATTTCACTTCCGGGTTGGAAGGCATTAAAGTATAAATGATAAAAGACACGGTTTAAAACATCAGGAGAGTTATTTGTATATATCAATTGCTGTTTTCCTTTGTATTGATAGGTATTAACGTCCATATCAATATCCATTTTATAGTCAACATGTTGTTGCCAATAGGTAGGGTTTGAAGCGGAAAATGTTGAGGCTTTTAACGGACTTGCTTCACTAGATGAAGTTGAAACCAAAACATCTTTAGTACTATTACAGGACAATAATAGGGCGACACAAAAAAATGAAATAAAAAAACGGGCCATAGAAATTTAAATTAAAAAAGAGGTTATTTGATTAAGGTAATAATCAAGCAACCTCTTTACTTTTATTATAATATTATTTTGACATTTTAGCTGCCATAATCAATGCATTATAGGCATTTACCTTTTTTGAAGATTTTGATAGATCAGCAAAAGGCCTGACATCTTCTGAATCCCCTCCAACAATAACTTTTCTGTTAACAGCTAAACCAGAATCCATGATAATTTGTTTAACCTGAGCTGCCGTTAATTTTGGGTAATATGAACGGATTAATGCCGCAATACCAGCCACAGCAGGAGCTGCCATAGAGGTTCCTCCTTTAGTGTCATATTCGTTTTCCGGTGTGGTAGAATACACACTGGCTCCCGGTGCAAAAACATCTACGTTTTTCTTGCCGTAGTTAGAAAAACCGGCTACCATATTAGATCCGTATTTAGGAGCCAGAGCACCTACTCTTATGTACGTGTTGGAAATTTCCTGACCGTTTATATTATCATCCGGAAAGTTTGGTTCTGTATCAACATCTTTACTGTCATTACCTGCAGCGTGCACAAAAACAACATCTTTTTCTGAGGCGTAAGTAATGGCATCGCGTACCCAATCACTATGAGGGGAATAACTCTTACCAAAACTTCCGTTTATAATAGAAGCACCATTATCTACAGCATATCGAATGGCTAGTGCTACATCTTTGTCATATTCATCACCATTTGGCACAGCTCTTATGCTCATAATTTCAACATTATTAGCTACACCATTAGCGCCTTTTCCGTTGTTACGTACAGCAGCAATTATTCCGGCTACGTGTGTACCATGGCTTTCACTCTTTTTAACAGGCTTTACATTACCATCACCATAATATTTTGTGGACATATTGTCTGGGTCATCACCATTTACACGTCCATTAAACGTTTTGTTTAGGTTATAGTTTAAGCGGTCGTTAATGCTTTCCAGAGCATCTTCAATTTCTTTTTTAGCATCTGCTAATGACTCCAGGTCGTTGCTATACATGTATTTTGCAATTTGCACGGCCTGGCCTAAAGCCTGGTCTTCAGTTTTAATTGCATTAACCTCTTTTTCGGTATAGTCTTTTTTACCAAAATGCTTAGCTAGTGTTTCGTCAGCATTTTTAACTTGCTGAAAAATTTGATCATATTGTGTTTTTCTTCCTACCCATTTTTCATATTCTTTATCATATTCAGCTTTAGCTCTGGCATAATCAGGACTACTGGTATCTCCGCTAGCAATAATTCTTACCATTTCCAGCTGCTCATCATAGCCTTCACCTAAAAAGTTCCATCCATGAACATCATCAACATAACCGTTTTTGTCATCATCTTTTCCATTGTTGGGAATTTCACCTTTGTTAGTCCAGATAATAGCATTTAAATCTTCATGATCTATATCAATACCAGAATCTATAACCGCAACAATTACTTTTTTCCCTTTTTTCTTTTTAATAAGCTCAGTATATGCTTTATCAACACTCATTCCGGGAATAGTATCTTTTATTAGATCCAGATGGCCCCAATTGTGTTTTTCGGCCTCTGTAAGCTCAGAAACTTTTAATGGTGTATTATCAATATTTTCAACGGGAGTTGATATAATATTTGCTGTTCCTCCGCAGCCGGAAACTAAAACAGCTAATAAAGCTGATGTGGTTATTGTTTTAAATGTTTTCATATGTTACTTAAATTTGTCGTTTTTTAATTAAATATATCTTGAGTAGTGTAAGTATTTTTTAGTCGAACTCCTTTTTCTGTGTTTTGTACTGTGATAATTTCATGGTGTGCATCATGTTCCAAGAACAAATAGAAATTATTTTCAGCAGCCATATTAAGAAATTTTTCCTTTTCATTAAGAGTTAGCAGCGGCCTGGTATCATACCCCATAACATAAGGCAATGGTAAATGACCAACTGTTGGTAATAAATCAGCCATAAATGCTATGGTTTTATCTTTATATTGAATCAAAGGAATCATTTGTTTATCTGTGTGGCCATCAGCAAAAAAAATGCTAAAACCTAATTCAGAATTTTTGAGGATATCATTTTCAGGAAGTGCTGTAAATTTTAACTGCCCGCTTTCTTGCATAGGCATTATATTTTCTTTTAAAAATGACGCTTTTTCACGCCGGTTAGGTTGGGTAGCCCAAATCCAATGATCTTTATTGGTCCAAAAATGAGCGTTTTTAAAAGCAGGTTCAAAACCGGTTTTATCCTTATTCCACTGGATACTACCTCCACAATGATCAAAATGTAAATGCGTTAAAAAAACATCGGTAATATCATCTCTGTGAAAACCATAAGCCTTTAATGAGGTATCCAGATTATAATCACCCCAAAGGTGGTAATATCCAAAAAACTTTTCAGATTGTTTGTTACCCATACCGTTATCAATTAGTATAAGCTTATTTCCACGCTCAATAAGTAAACATCGTGTAGAAATATCAATCATGTTATTATTATCTGCCGGGTTAGTTCGCTGCCATAAGGATTTTGGAACTACACCAAACATAGCACCTCCATCAAGCTTTAAATTACCGGCATGTATTGGGTATAAATTCATAGAGGCGTAAAATTAAGAAATCTATTGATAATCGATAAAAATGTTATGAATATATTAAGAAGAAATGTGTAAAAACTCATTTTGTTTAAAAATTTTTAGTTTAGTTTTGCCGCTGCTAGTTAATACACCACAACTGAAAACTTTTTTTTCATACATTTTATTTTTCTCATTAGCTCTAAGGCCTTTGTATAATGTGGGCTATGTAGCTTATTTTGAATTAAATATTGACTATATCATTGAAACCTACTGTAAGAATAAAGAAAAACCAGAGATTCAGTGTAATGGAAAATGTCATTTAGCAACACAATTGGCTTCCAATCTTCCTGATAATTCTACGGATTCCTCATATTTTGGAGCGTTTTTTGAAGCTTTTATGCCGGTCTATTTTCAGTATTATAAACTCTCTTCTGTTGTATTTGATCCGTCAAAAACAATTAAGAATAATTGGAACTACAAACACATCTCTACTACTGTTTTTAAAGACAGCTTGGATCGGCCACCTCAAGTTTAATGTTGCTTATAATTTTAAACAGGCTTGTTTGTGTTCTTTCCAAACCTTGCCTGTATTACTATTACATTAAATTTTATTAGAAAATCTTGGTGTATTTCAAGCAAATAACCTCAATAAACAGGTATGTATTGTTTGATCTCATAAAGGGTATTTCTAAGTACAACTAACATACATAAATGAAAAAACTATTAATGCTTACTATGAGTATAGTAAGTCTGTGCGGATATGCGCAAAATATTTATAAAGGAAAAGTTGTTGATCAAAACAATCAACCTTTAGCAGGAGCAACAATTCAATCTAAAACAGATGCCAATAATGCTACAGTTTCCGGGTTTGATGGAAACTTTAGCATAACACTTACAAACAATCAAACGGTTATAGTAAAGTATATTGGTTTTACTACTGTAGAACAATTGCTTACTAACTCAAACCATATGATTGTATTATCTGAAAATGATGAGGTTTTGGAAGAGGTTGTTATTTCAGCAAGTAGAGAACTGCAAACAAGAAAAGAAGTACCGGCATCAATTTCTGTAATTACTTCAGAAGAAATAAAGGCGGTAAAAGCCTTTGGAATTGATCAGCTGGTTAATGATGTTCCCGGAGTGAATATGTCAACATCAAGAGCTGCCAGTAACGAGCAACATTTTATGTCTGTACGTTCTCCAATATCAACCAAATCGTTGTTTTTGTATGTTGAAAACGGTTTGCCCATACGTCCAACAGCAGTATTTAATCACAATGCCCTTTTAGAAATGAATGATGTGGCTTTTAATAGGGTGGAAGTTTTAAAGGGCCCCGCATCCAGTATTTATGGTAGTGAAGCTATAGGCGGAAGCTTTAACTTTTTAACTAAAAACCCAACTCGGGATTTTTCGGGCCACATGGGATTTCAAATCAATGATCTGGGGTTAACGCGCTATCAGCTTGAAGTATCTCAATATGCTAATGAAAAAACAGGGTTTTATTTAGGAACACATTATGTACAGCGTAAAGACGGTCCTATTGAGCATAGCGATTATGAAAAATTTGCACTTACGTTTAAAAACGTAAATCATTTATCATCATCATTAAACTGGACAAATGTTTTTGATATTATTGATTACAGGTCAGATATGGCCGGATCATTAAGTGAATCTGATTATTCAGGTGGACACTATGAAAGCGATCAAACGTTTACAGAACGGGATGCTTTTGCGTTTAGATTCAGAACAACAGTTGACAAAAGCTGGAATAGTAAACACAAAACGGTATTCAACATTATTTTCAGAAAGAATGCTATGGATCAAAACCCATCATATCGTGTAAGACAGTTTAGAGACAGAACCACCAGAGCGCTTACAGGTTTTGGTAGTGGTGAGATTAACAGTAATGCATTTACCAGTTATGTGGGATTGATTCAACATAAAATGGATTTTGATTTTGCTAACTCGTCATTAATAATTGGAGCTTCAGCCGATTTTTCCCCACAGCGCTATTTAGCGGAAACCATTGATGTTACTGTTGATACTGAAACCGGACAAAATACAGGGTTTATCATTAATTCCGGCGATTTTATTTTAAATTATAAGGCATATATTCTAAACTATGCCGGTTATTTTCAGTACGAGATCAACCCTGTAGAAGCTTTAAAACTTACGGCTGCATTGCGTTATGATGGTTTTGAGTATGATTATAACAATGTGGTTAATGGGGTAGCTGGTCCCAAAGATTCAAAAAACAACTATAACAATATATCCCCTAAGGTAGGAGTCAATTATAATTTTAGTCCTAATACCGGGGTATATGCTAATTATTCTAACGGATTTACACCTCCTCAAACATCAACCTTATACAGAAATAGTTTTGTTGGTGTAGGTGATGATGTATTTGATTTAAAACCCAGCTCATATAACAATTATGAATTAGGAACCTATTTAAATATAAATAACGGATTAAGGGTTGATGCCGCACTGTATTTGCTGGATGGAAAAAACACGTTGATCACCTTAAGAGATGAAAATGACGAATTTTTTAATGCCAATGCCGGAAAAACAAGATCTTATGGTATAGAGTATGGTATAAAATACTCTCCAACGGATGAATTCACCATTAGCCATAACGGAAGCTATGCAAGGCACAAATACATAAGGTTTTTTGACAGGGGAGAGGACTACTCTAATACCGACAGAGAAACAGCACCCAAACTTTTAGGAACATCAAAAATCACGTATAGACCGCATGGTATTAAAAATTTAGCATGCAACATTACCCATGAACTGGTGGGTAAATACAATACCAGTTTTGAAGGCCAGGTAGAGCATGATGACGGTACATTTGGAACAGCAACTTATGGCGGACATAATATATTCAACGCCTTGGTATCATATGAATTTAAGCATGTTGAAGTTTGGCTTCATGCCTTGAACCTTTTTAATGAGCTCTATTCAGCAAGAGCTAGTTACAACAGGTTTAGAGACGAGAATAGTTATACCATAGGAAATCCAAGAGCCTTTCATTTTGGAGTAAAGTATCATTTTTAATACAAAGCCCCTTTAGGAAACCATCATTTAAGGAGCACATAAAAGAGACATAAAGATGAAAAATAAAAAATTAAATCAATGGCTTTGGAAATGGCATTTCATTGCAGGCCTTATTTCCTTGCCGTTTGTACTATTATTGGCTATTACGGGAGGTATTTATTTGTTTAAAGACAGCTATGAAGCGCCAAAACAAACCCATATAAAAACTGTAAAGGCCACAGGAGAAGCCATATCATATCAGGGTCAGTGGGAGTTGGCTAAATCGGCATTAAAAAAAGCACCCAATGCTATTATAGTCCCTACTGAAACGGATCAGGCAACAGAATTTGTTTCGGGTAGGTTCAGCCACAAGAACAGTGTGTTTATAAACCCTTATTCCGCTGAGGTATCCGGGTATATCAGTCCGAAAGACTCCGGAATGCATACCGTTAGAAAACTGCATGGTGAATTACTAATGGGCAAATTTGGAACCAAACTCATAGAACTCATTGCCAGCTGGATGTTTATTTTGATCATTACCGGGGTTTATGTGTTTTGGCCAGATAAAAAACAAGGCATAAAAGCTTTTTTTACCATTAGGTTTAAGCAGGGAAAACGGATCCTTTTTAGAGACTTACATACAGTTTTTGGGTTTTGGATCTCCGTGTTATTGCTTATGACCTTAGCCGGAGGGATGCCATGGACCGATGTTTTTGGAGGGAATTTTAAAACACTTCAGAAGTATACCAATACGGGCTTTCCTAAAACCTGGGAAGGGCGTGGGTTAAATTCAGATGTGACAGGAACTCCTTTGCCTTTAGATGCTATAGTTGCTTTAGCAAAGACTAAAAATCTGGAAGGAAAATTGAGTATTGGTTTGCCCCAAAACCCCAAAAGCGTTTATATTATTTATAATGAAACCTTTGATCTGGATCAGCAAAAACGATTTTATATAGATCAGTATTCCGGGAAACAAATTTTTCAGCATCACTGGGAAGATGTGGGTATTTTAATGCGGGGGCGTATGTGGTTTATGGCGTTTCACCAGGGGCAATTTGGAACCTGGAATTTTGTTTTAATGTTGGGTGTTGCCGTTCTATTAGTTTTTGTGGCCATAATAGGTTTGGTATCTTATTTAAAACGAAAAGAAGCCGGAACATGGGGAACACCAAAAGTACCGGCTAAGTTTAAAGCAGGCTATGGTATTATTGCTATCATTATTTTATTAGGTATTATTTTTCCTTTGTTTGGATTTAGTGCCATACTTATTACGTTGGTAGAGCTTTTAAGAGGCAGAAAAAAAACGAAACAGCAATTGGCTTAGCATATTAACCTACAGGGTTATAGCTTTATAAGCTTGTAGGTTTTTAATAAAATTTTCTTACTGATTCATTCTGGGACTCAATAACTAGTTTTAAACGTTTACCAAAATCAAACAGCGCTTTAATTTCTTTAATGCTGGCCAAACGTTCTTTTTCAAAAATTAAAATGGCATCACCGCTGGATTCTACATGATAATACGGATTGCTTTCAAAGAAATGAGTAACCTCATCGTTAAAAAGCTGTGCAATTCCGGCTTTATTATCTCCCACTAAATGGAAGCGTTTAGAAAAATCATCATGGTTTTCAATATCAATATCTTTAACTCCAGCAAAAGCAGAAACCCTTTCTAAAAAGCCTTCACGATCCAGAGTAAACTCCGGGATGTTGTGCTTTAATTGAAGGTAAAGCATAGTAGAGCGAATATCTTCTTTAGCAATAAATTCACCCT
This sequence comes from Alterotamlana spongicola, assembly GCF_035818475.1. Classification (NCBI taxonomy): domain Bacteria; kingdom Pseudomonadati; phylum Bacteroidota; class Flavobacteriia; order Flavobacteriales; family Flavobacteriaceae; genus Alterotamlana; species Alterotamlana spongicola. The sequence continues at coordinate 977,378 of NZ_JAYMGV010000001.1, read as the reverse complement.
CAGAAAAGCCTATATCAAATAATTTTATAGCGCTGTCTTCATGAGACAGTTCATTGTAAATATGATCAATATGTTTAGTGTTGAAAAATGAGAAATTGTTTAAAAACGAGACGTCTTTTTGTTTTTTAGGGCTGTAATGTAATTGATAATCTTTGGCTAAGACTTCCATACTGGTTTGTCGCCTGGTTAAACTGTTCTTTATAATCTTAGGCACCGGTAATAAGCGCCTTGAAGCAAAGGGGTGTTTTGAATCTGTGTCATGCATATCCAGGCCTACCACATCAAAATGCCCGCCTCGTTTAGCAAATAACTCCTGGTAATTGCTAATGTTTTCCATAACGGTATCATCAACAAATTCACACATTGAAAAATCTACAATAACATCCTGATCTTCCGGTATGGCATCCAAATGTTGTTTTAGCCTGAAATAGTTTAAAAAACTACAAAAGTGCTTTACACTCACATAAAAGTTATCTTTTTGTTCAGTTTCCTTAAACATTAAAACATTAGGTTTCAATACATTTCTCACAAACAGCCCAACACTTTTATTAATAATAATATGAATAACCAAAGTTGCTAAAACACCGGCCAGAATCCCTGAGATCAATCCTATTTGTAGAGTCACAATGAGCGTTACAAAAAAGATGATAAGCTGCTCTTTGCCTATGGAAAATATTTTGGTGATTATTTTTGGAGAGGCAAGCTTATACCCCGTATACACTAATATAGCCATTAAAGCCGGAAGCGGAATACGAGTGAGTTGCGTGCTAAAAAATACAATGAAAATGACTAAGAACAGTGCATGAAAAAAATTAGAAGATCTGTTACTGGCACCGTTATTTACATTCACTGAACTCCTGGCAATAACCGTAACTACGTTTAAACCACCTAAGAGTCCGCTACCCATAGTAGCCACACCAAGGGCTTTAAGGTCTCTGTTAACATTAGAGCGTCTTTTTTCAGGATCTAACTTATCAACGGCTTTAATACTTAAGAGTGATTCTATACTGGAAATTAAGGTTAGTGCCAAAACACTGCCCCAAAACGAAAAACTCCAAATACCACTAAAATTTGGTATGGGTAAATCGGCAATAATATCCCCAATCTCAGGAATCCCGGAGATCATATATTCTTTGGCTATAGGATTTGGTTCGTGTAGCCCAATTTCAAAATAATAGCTAAATCCAATAGATAAAATAACAATCCACATAGGAGCCGGAATAAGCTGCAAATACTTATTCCTGATCTTGGAATAGATCAGCATTATAATCAAGCTTATAATCCCTGCAGCAGCAGCATAGATCAAACTTTTATTACCATAATGAAGGGCATCATTAATGGTAAAGGGGATCTCTATAAGATAGTCTATAGTGTCTTCCCTTTTAATTTTATGAGCCAACATGATATGAAACTGCTTGCCAAGGATAATCAATCCAATAGCGGCAAGCATACCTTGTATGGCTGAAGACGGAAAAAAATCGGCAATAGTTCCCATTCTCAAAAAACCTAATACCATGAGCAAAGCACCTGAAAATATAATGGCTATATAAGCATTTTCCAATCCTAAGCTGGAAATGGCAATAAGTAATACGCCTACCAAACCATTACCGGGCCCTGCAATAGTAACATGGCTACCACCTAAAAACGAAACTACAATACCTCCAACTATGGCGGCAATAACTCCAGCAATAGGAGGGGCGTCACTGGCCATAGCCAGTCCTAAACCTAAAGGCAAGGCTATAAGGCTGACCACAAAACCTGAAAACACATTTTTAGGCAGTGCTTTAAAAAAGGCTTTTATGTTATTTTTTTTTGGACTCATTGAAGTATTAGGACATCGGTTGGTAATTCAGTTAAAATATGTTCAATATCATGAGGAAACAATCTGTCCCAAAAGGTCATTTTTGCAGGGGCATTCATTACCAGTAAATCGGCACGTGAAATTTGTGCATAATGGCCAATAGAATAGCCCTGTTTTCCAAAAATAGGCTGTAGCTTAATGGTTTTTGACTCGGTATAGGCTTCCGGGATATGGTTGATTATTTCTTTGATCCTGGAGTTTTCCCTGAGTTTGATACGCTCCTTCATAATAGTGGCCCGTCTCAGGGATTTATCATCATCAACTTTTACAGAGATCTGATCTTGTTTAATCTCTTCAACAATAGTGACCTTTTTAGAATTTAACTGCTTAGCCACATAAAAGGCTGAGGTAATGGTCTGTTCGGTTTTGGGATCTTTTAAGCCATTTACCACAATATGTTCACAAGGCACCCGTTTTACCGAAGGTTTAATTAACAGCAGCACAGAGCATTTTGCCTGTCGCGTAATTTTTCTGGCAATTGATCCCACATAATATTTTACAAAACGTTCACGTTGTACGGCACCCAAAATAAGTAAATCTATGTGCTTTTCTTCGGTAGTGGATAAAATAACGTTTACGGGATCACCGGTTTTAAAAACCACTTCATATTCAAGCTGATCTTTTTCAAAGGTTTTTAAAATGGCACTTAGCTTTTCTGTTTTATCGTCTGAAGCTTCGCCCACATGAATTAAAAACAACTTAGCTCCAAAAAAAACGGATAACCTGGCAGCTTCAAACAAGTTTGCTTTCAGGTTAGGCGAGAAGGCTACTCCAATTCCTATACTTTTAAAAGGCTTTAATGACACTTATAGTTGTTGTTTTTTTAGTTAGAGTTGAAAGATAGTATTTTTTAAAAACTTAAAATCATCTGTTTTATTTAAATTAGTGTTTTTATTGAATAAAAATACTATGTTAGAATTAGCAGGAATAATTATTTTAGGAATATTAGCACAGTGGGTTGCCTGGAAATTTAAAATTCCGGCCATATTACCGCTAATTTTAATTGGTTTACTGGTAGGGCCTATAGCGGCTGAGTTTTTTAGCGAAGACGGCGCCAAATGGATCGAGCCCATATGGAATGGAAAGAAAGGGCTGTTTCCCGGTGATGGCTTGTATTATTTTGTGTCCCTAGCCATTAGTATCATACTTTTTGAAGGTGGCTTAACGCTTAAGCGTTCTGAAATAAAATCATTGGGGCCGGTGATTACAAAACTGATTACCTTAGGATCTGCCATTACATTTTTTGGTGCCGGGATATTGGCCAATGTTATTTTTGGACTGAGCTGGGAGCTGTCTTTTTTATTTTCAGGGTTGATTATTGTTACCGGCCCAACGGTTATAACCCCCATATTAAGAAATATTCCGCTTAAAAAAGATATCTCTACCGTATTAAAATGGGAAGGCATTTTAATAGATCCTATTGGAGCCTTAGTAGCGGTACTGGTTTTTGAGTTTATAAGTGTTGAAGGTGATGGTGGTTTTACAAAAACGGCTTTAATTGAGTTTGGAAAGATCCTTTTATTTGGGTTTACTTTCGGGTTTACTTTTGCCCATGCTCTGGCTTTTGTGATCAATAAAAAGCTGATTCCGCATTATTTATTGAATGTGGTATCCCTGTCTACGGTATTGTTGGTTTTTGTAGAATCAGAAATTTTTGCCCATGAGTCGGGTTTACTGGCAGTAGTAGTTATGGGTATGGTTTTAGGGAATGGTAATCTTAAAAATATTAAGGAAATCCTGTATTTTAAAGAATCGCTTAGTGTCTTGCTCATATCCATTTTATTTATCCTTTTAGCGGCTAATATTAATATGGAAGACCTTATGCTACTCTACACCTGGAAAACAGCTACTTTATTTTTGGCCGTGGTATTTTTGGTCAGGCCTTTGGCTGTATTTATCAGTGCCTGGGGGTCAAAGCTTAAGATCAATGAAAAGATATTTATAAGTTGGGTGGGCCCCAGGGGTATTGTTGCTGCCGGTATTGCTTCTCTTTTTGGCAGCAAGCTTATAAAACAAGGTGTTTCCGGAGCAGAATATATAACCCCTTTAGTATTTATGATCGTATTAGGTACGGTATTATTGAATGCCACTACAGCACGATTATTTGCAAAACTTGCGGGTGTGTTTTTAAAGAAATCTGAGGGTATTTTAATTGTTGGTGCCTCACAGGTATCACGCCTTATTGGACGCTATTTGGAAGATAACGCCAGGCATGTGGTGCTGATAGACAGTAACCAAACCAATATCCATCTGGCCCAGGAAATGGATCTTGAAGCCATCAATACCGATATTTATTCTCAGGATTTAGATGATAATATAGAATTAAATGATGTTGGGTTTTTAATGGCCCTGACCGCGAGTGCCGATATAAATCAATATGCTATCAATAAGTTTAGTGAGCAGTTTGGGGAAAACGGGTCTTTTAGACTGATTACTGCCGAAGAAATGCAAGACCCTACTAACAATCCTAAGGAAGGTTTGTTTTCACATACCGATGATTTTAATTTACTAACCGAAGTGTCTCGTAAATACCCGAAAATTCATGAAATTGATATAAAGAGCAGATCGCATTATGAAGAACTTATAGAGGTCACCAATAATGATGATGATATGATCCCGTTGTTAGTAAAAGACAAAAAGGGGGTTTTGGAGATCATTTCTTCTTATAATAAAGCTATAGAACATGTTGAGAAAGGGTATAAGTTGGTGTATTTGGGGAAACAAATAACTTAAAGCCTACCTGCTGCTTTAAAAGTGTTAAGACTAGTGAAGTGTGTACGATAGCTGGGTATGAATTACAGGTATTCCGTGGTGGATTAGATTTCTCGTCGCTTTGCTTTGTCGAAATGACAAAACTGGCTTTGTTAATGTCGTGACACAATCTTAATAACAAAATTATTGTTTAATTATTGTTAACATATATTTAATTATGATTAAATTTATTAGAATGGCTTTGTTTATTATTTTGGAACGCGATACAATCGCGCACCAGCAGGGTTGGATGTCATTTCGACAGAGCGAAGCATGAGTGACGAGAAATCTCTCCACTCAAGATAAACTTTGAAACATTACTTTCTTTAGAAGTTTATAGCTACCCTCACTCTCACCACGTTGTAGCGTGGTGGTTTCTCGTTTTCTTATTTATCACGTCTTTAGCGTGACTCTTATGGAAGTCCGAGTTGCAAACTCGAACTAGCGGCATACTATGACACAGCGGGGGTATATAAAAAAATCTTATAGCTAACTTAACTCACTACCGTACTTCCATTTTTAAACGGTCGTCTATAATTCCATGCCTGCCAAAAAAACTTATTTTGATATTATCTTTGTGAACCAAAACAACAATAGGGTCACCAGTATTCAAAACTAAATCTATATTCTCTTCTTTACCTACTAATGGTTCTCCTAAATCTAAATGATAATTATAAAAAACAGTTCTGCTTCTAGGAGAATCAAATAATTTTGGACTGTTTATAGTTTTTGTTATAATACCCTGTACCTCATAAAAATCACCTTCATTATAATCTTCATATTTATTTTCTGAAGAGTTACAGGATAGAAGAACTATTAAAAAAGCTAATATTCCAATTTTTGCTATTTTGAATTCCATATTCAAATTTATAATTTCTCCGCTACTACTATAATCTTTTATGTGGTATTAATTTTTGTACTCAAAATTTTAGTTATTTTCTTTATAATGAGTACTGGAAATAAACCTATTATCAGATTTTAATTCATCTATAATAGTTTTAAAAAATAGAATTACACTTTCAAATATTTCAACCCATTCTGAAAAAGCAAGATGAAATTCCATTACAATACGATTATGTAAACCATTATTTTTCGAAAAAATATTAGGAGCAAAATTTTTAGTTTTCATTGTTTCTTCAAATATTATTAGAGCTTTATTTTCCAAAAAATATTTGAAGTTCTTATGTCTGCATTTAACTTTAAATCTAGATTTTTTTCTAAGAAATAAATTTATAAATGGACTAATGCTTTCTATCTCAAAGTCAAGTGATTGGATGTATGATGATAAGGTACAATTTATATTGGCAGCTTCCTTAAACCCAGTACTAATTAAAATTTCAATATTACATTCAGTATAAGAGAATTGAATCTTATGCTCAATTTCAGGGCATCTTGAACCGTCAGTAAATACTCTTTTATGTTCTTTTATTGAGTACTCCCCATTTTCGTTATCAGCAATTTGCTTAAGTTTTGTTGTAGTCATCTACTCAATTCAGGTTATTTTTTTTCACAATGCTCTTTTATCAAACGGTTTCTTTTTAGTAAAAAGTTAGACATATACCTTTTGAGAAATAACCCATCAACTAACTTACCTATTAGTCCATAAGGTGACTTATAATTAAATCTATCTATCATTAATGTTTGCTCATCTTTGTCTTCAAAGATATGTTCATGCCGAAAAGATTTAAAACTTCCTTTTTGCATTTCATCAATAAAATAATTTGGACTATCAAGTTCGGTAATCTTACTTTCCAATTCTAACCAAAGGCCGAAGTGCTTTGCTCTCCATGTAACACTTTCTCCAAGTTCTAACAATCCGGAAGTTTTACCAGCAATAGCTTCTTCTTGAGTATGTTTGGTGGATTCTTTATGAAAATCAATGCTCCTGGCTAAATCAAAAACAACTTCTCTAGGCGCATTAATAATTATTTCTGTTTTTATTTCTGGCATAGATTAAAGATAGTCAATTATATTATTGAGCAAGAACTTCGCTACCGCCACGCTGCAGCGTGGGCTCTACCCATTAATTTGAGCCACCACTATTATTTGTTTCATAAAGAGGAATACTAGTTAATCTATTTGAAATATATTCTGGCAACGCGTTTTTATATTCGTTAATTTCAGGAATTAAAATTTTTCTATAAAAAAGTTCTGAATTTAAAGTGTCTTCTCTAATTAGGCTATCGACTTCGTTGATCAAATCCTCATAATTATTTGTATGTACTTTCATTTTATATAGATCAACTAGTAAGATTGAATCTTGTGGGTTGAGAGAGCTCTCGCTGCTAAGTATCTCAATATTTTGTTTGATTCTTTTTTCAGCTTTCGACAAATCACCTTCTTTATAATGTGAATATGCTGTTATGAGATTTAATGAATATTTTCTCGTAAAATCATCTAAGCCTTTAGATTCTTCAATTAAAACCTCTAATTCTGAAAACTTTTCTAAGTAAAAATAAATTGGAAACACAAAATCTAAATTTTTTTGATTAACTATCTCTTTATCAAAATATTCATTATCGTTCAATAATTTATATGCTTTTTCTAGAAAAGTTTTATCATTAGTTGTAGCATAGTTATATCTTAATCTTGCTAACTCTTTATCTAATTTTTCCTTATCATTACAGCTTAAGGTAAATATTATCAAAAATAGTATTGTTATTTTTTTCACAAGTTTCGAGTTAATGATTGTCAAGTCTAACCTAATATTTTTTATTTAATACTTTCGCTAGCTCCTAGCTCCTAGCTCCTAGCTCCTAGCTCCTAGCTCCTAGCTCCTAGCTACCGCCACGCTGTAGCGTGGTGGTTAAATTAATAATAGTACAAAATACAAAAGCTACCGTGATTTCTCAAAGTAGCTTTTGTTTATTAGTTTTTATTTTGGAACGTGATACAATCGCGCACCAGCTGGGTTGGATATCAACGGTATTATAACAAAAAAGCCTCAGTTTAATTTTAACTGAGGCTTTTTAAATTATAAAAATAGGAGGAGTTTATTCTCCTATGATATGTAGTTCTGTAAACTCTTTAGTAAGTACCAAAGTGTTATCTCCGTTTAGTTTGATATCCTTAAACGGAATTTGAACGTTGTCAATCTCAACTTTAGAGATCTTAAATGGTATACCATGTAAGTTTAGTTTAAAGGTTTTATAAGTGGTTATAAACTTACCTGATTTATGCTGTTGGATAATCAGCTCGTTTTTCTTACCTAATAACCTAAAATCTCTTAGGCTGTATCTGCCTTTGATATAGTCATAACCATCAGTGGCATCTTCATACACCATTGAGGTCTCTTTGCCTTCTTTGTAATAAACATCCAGTAACAGTTCATCTATGGTCTTTTCTCCCACATATTGCTGTATCGGGTATTTAGGTATAATAGCTCCTTCTTTTACAAAAATCGGCATGCTGTCTAAATCGGCATCTACCCATATTTCCTGTCCGCCATTTACCAATTCATCCGTCCAGAAATTATACCATTTCCCAATAGGAATGTACATACGTCTTCCTTTTTGATTTGGACCTGTAATAGGACATGCTAATATTTTCTCTCCAAAAATAAATTCGTCATTTCTGTAATGCGTTTGCGGGTCTTCCTGATCATAAAGCACTAATGATTTTAAGATGGGAATACCTTCTTCTGCATATCTCCAGAATGCCGTGTATAGATAAGGTAGTAACTGATATCGTAATTCAATAAATTTTCTAACCACATCGGTTATGGTTGTTCCAAACGCCCAGGGTTCCTGGTCGCCATGGTCTCCTGAAGAGTGTGTTCTACAGAATGGATGGAATATCCCTAACTGTATCCATCTGGCATATAACTCACCGTTTGGTTGTTCTGCAAATCCACCAATATCAGACCCTACAAATGAAAACCCGGACATGCACATACGTTGTGCCTGAAGGTTAGCAATATTTAAATGGTCCCAGGTGGCAACATTATCGCCTGTCCAGCTTGAGGTATAACGTTGTGTACCGGAATAAGCAGCTCTGGTAATAACAAATGGTCTTTTTGGATACGAGAATTTTTTCAAGCCCTGGTAGGTGGCGCGGGCCATTTGCATACCGTAAACATTGTGTGCTTTCCGGTGACTACAGTGGTTGCCATCATAATCATGTCTTACATCATTAGGGAATGTTTTGCCGGGAACGTCCATTACTGCCGGCTCATTCATATCATTCCAAACCCCTTTAACTCCTATATCTTCTACAAGCTCCTTAAACAGGTTTGACCACCATTCACGGACTTCAGGATTTGTAAAATCGGGGAAATAACACTCACCCGGCCATACTTTACCTTTCATATAAGGCCCGTCTGCTCTTTTACAGAAGTAATCTTTTTCAAGCCCCTCCTTAAATACAGAATAATCCATATCTATTTTGATTCCCGGATCTATAATTACTATGGTTTTAAACCCATCATCAGCAAGTTCCTTTACCATTCTTTTAGGATCGGGAAAATACTCCTCACTCCAGGTAAAACACCTAAAGCCTTCCATATAGTCAATATCTAAATAAATGGCATCACATGGAATTTGTAATTCTCTGAACTTAGCCGTGATCTCTTTTACATTGGATTCCGGATAATAACTCCATTTACACTGGTGATACCCCAGGGTCCAAAGTGCAGGCATTTCATGAGGTTTACCGGTTAAATCGGTGTAATTGGCAACGACATCAGACATATCCGGACCGTAAATGAAATAGTAATTCATTTCTCCGCCATGTGCCCAAAAACTGGTTATATTTCTGCGTTCGTTACAGAAATCAAAAAAGGTTTTAAAGGTATTGTCAAAAAAGATCCCGTAAGACTTTTTATTGTGTAATCCGGTATAAAATGGAATGGCTTTATAAATAGGGTCTGTATCTCTGCCATAGGCATAAGAATCGGTTACCCAGTTTTCAAAACGCTTTCCTTTCAGGTTATTGTCAACGGGCTTATCTCCTAAACCGTAATAACTTTCACCAGGTTGAGCGGTTTTAGACATTTTTACAACATCTCCACCAAACTCGTAGCTTTCTTCCCAATGGAATCCAAGCTCATCTTCACAGATCAGGGTATTATCCTTAGCATCAAAAATAGAAGTCCTCAGATCTAATTTTGAAATGTGGCAAATCAGTTTTGAGGTTGTAATGATATAGTTGTTATCATCTTCGGTAACCTCTAAATGATTGTACCCTCTACTGGCGTATTTTGTGATGGCATATGAAAAATCATTTTCAAAGATACCTGTTGTTGTAAACCTAAAGCGCAGTATACTGTCTCGTCTCACGGTTACTTGTAAAATAACACCGTTTTCTGCGGTAAAAGACAAGACATTAAGGTTCTTTTCGTATGAAATTATTTTGGAAGGAAATAAATTTCCTTTGTATTCTAATTCAGTATTTAATATCATAATTAGGAATCAATATTAGCCAGCGAAAATACTAAATTTAGCAGAGCTCTCATACTGCTTTTTATTAAAAAATAGATAAATTATTTGTGTAAAACCCAAAGAATGAGCAGCTTAATTGTAAAATGCTTAAAAACTCAAAAAACCGATGCTTTTGTTGTGTTAAATCTGAATAGAAAAGTGCAAAAATGAATAAAACAGGAATTAAAATTGCCTCGGTAAATACAAATTCAAAGTCTTTTTTGATAAAAGTTTAAAGACTATAAGAAAAGTAATACATGTTTTCTTTTTAAATCCTGGAATACTGCGTTAATGTATAAGATCAATTTTTATACAGCTATAAAATGTCAGACCGAACGCTGTATAGATCTCATTGAATTCACTGAGACTTTTTAATGACACGCGATCTGACATTTATAACGAGTGCTTATACCAAAGCCCGTTTATTTTAACTGAAAAACAGTTATAGCTAAAGGCGGTAAATTAATTTCTGCCGAATAGGCTTTTCCGTTCCAGGACTCTTTTTTAATGGTAATTTGCTTTTTGTTTTTAACACCGCTTCCTCCAAATTCCTTGGCATCACTGTTCAATATTTCAATCAGCTTACCACTGTTGTTTACGCCTATTTTATAGTTTTCTCTAACAGTTGGTGTCATGTTACAAACCACTATAACATTCTCTTCTTCTTTATACCCTTTTCTTATGTATGATATAACACAGTTTTCATGATCATCATAACTAATCCATTCAAAACCATCACTACTAAAGCCTTTTTCATAAAGTGCCGGTGTGTTTTTATATATGGTGTTTAATGCTTTATAATAATTTTGAATGTCTTTATGCGGTTTAAAATCCAACAGGTTCCAATCCAGGCTTTCCTGGAAATTCCACTCATTATACTGGCCAAATTCACTACCCATAAACAGTAATTTTGTACCGGGGTGTGTAAACATATAACCGTATAATAGTCTGAGATTAGCAAAACGCTGCCATTCATCGCCCGGCATACGTCCTAAAATAGAATTTTTACCATATACCACCTCGTCATGAGAAAGCGGTAGCATGAAATTCTCTGTAAAGGCATAGGCCAAACTAAATGTGATATCGTTTTGATGGTGCTTCCTGTAAACAGGATCTTTACCAAAATACTCCAGGGTATCATGCATCCAACCCATCATCCATTTCATACCAAAACCTAAACCGCCAACAAAGGTGGGCTTAGATACCATAGGAAATGCTGTAGATTCTTCTGCTATGGTTTGTACATCCGGGAATGAGGCGTATATCTCTTCATTGAGCTCTTTTAAGAAGCTAATAACAGCAAGGTTTTCTCTTCCGCCATAAATGTTTGGTTCCCACTCTCCATCTTCTCTGGAATAATCTAAAAACAGCATGGAAGCTACGGCATCAACACGTAAACCGTCCGCGTGGTATTGATCCATCCAGAATGCGGCATTACTTATTAAAAAGGAACGTACTTCATTACGCTCATAATTAAATATCAAGCTTTTCCAATCCTGGTGATAGCCTTTGCGTCTGTCTGGATGCTCGTATAAATGTGAGCCGTCAAAGAACCCTAAGCCATGAGCATCTTCAGGGAAATGTGACGGAACCCAATCTAAAATTATACCTATTTCATTTTCGTGTAATTTATCAATCAGGTATTTAAACTCTTCGGGATAACCAAAACGTGAGGTGGGCGCAAAATAACCGGTTAGCTGATAGCCCCAGGACGGATCATAGGGATATTCCATAATAGGCATGAGCTCCACATGGGTGAAATTCATGTCTTTTACGTATTTTACCAGATCGTCAGCTAATTCATAATAGGACATAAACCGGTCTTCTTCAACATGCTTTTTCCATGATCCTAAATGAACCTCATAAACTGAAAACGGCGCATCTATAGCATTGTGCTTTTTACGGGTTTTCATCCAGGCCTTGTCTTTCCACTTATAGTCGTCATTCCAAACAATTGATGCGGTTTTTGGCGGATGCTCACAACGTCTGGCATACGGGTCTGCTTTCTCTGTTTTTATGTCGTTATTATTACTGTGGATTTTATATTTATAAACGGTTCCCTTTCCTATAAGTGGAATAAAGCCTTCCCAAATACCACTGGAATCCCAACGTACATTAAGCTGGTGTTCTCCTTCCATCCAATGGTTAAAGTCGCCTATTACAGAAACTTGTTTTGCCGTAGGTGCCCAAACTGCAAAATATACCCCATCAATGCCATCAACGGTAACAAGGTGCGATCCAAATTTTTCATATAATCTGAAATGTTTTCCGGCTTTAAAAAGGTTAATGTCAAATTCTGTAAATAAGCTATAAGGTTTTACTTGTGCCATAAATTAATGATTTATAATATTAGAGATTCCTTTTAAAGGAATGACGGCCCATTTGGGTCGAGAATTGAGCTCATAGCCCAATTCGTATACTGCTTTTTCAAGGAGGCAATATTTTAATATAAAGATACGCTCCTGGTTGTATCCTAAGTTTAAGTTCGCATTTTGGGTTTCAGTAACATAAGTTCCTAAAAACACCCCTGTTATATACCGGTATAAAATTTCCGAAGCGTGAAATAAATCGTCTTGTGGTGCTTTATAATGTTTTTCACTGTTGTTGAAAACTGTGGCATATATAGCATAATGAAATGACCTGAATAAACCGGCCACATCTTTTAATGGCGGTTGTTTTACTTTTCTGTCGCGAATAGTGCTTTCCGGTTCGCCTTCAAAATCAAGGATAAAAAAATCGTTGTCCTTAACTAAAACCTGACCCAGGTGGTAATCTCCATGAACTCGAATTCTTTCGCCTTTTAATTTGGTCCAGTCAAAATCAACAAAACGCTTTCTTATGATGTTCTTTTTATCTAAAAAGGCATTGGCAAGGTCTAAGGCTAGCCCCTCCAATTTATAGATATTGTTTTCAACTATATTAAGCCTGTTTTGGAACTGGTAAAGCATTTTATTCTTTAACCAAACCGTATAATCGCCATTGTAATGTGTTGGTGTAAAGGCGGTTTCTTCAAATTCAGACCCCAATGCGATATGCATTTCGGCGGTACGTTTTGCCAGGGTTTTGATTTTTAAAAACAGGTTTAATCCTACCCAATCAATAATTTGAGGCGGAATATCAGAAATGCTTAAACGCTGATAGAGTTCTGTACCGGGAAGCTCTGCTATATTAATGTTTTTGTATTCCAGATTTGAAAACACCTGGTGTAGCTCGCGTAACATATAATCCCAGGCATCTCCTTCATTAGGGATCATTTGTTGCATTAACCCTATAGTGATATTGGTGTTTTCTGAGTCCACCAAATTAATACTTCCAAGATAGGCCGGGGTATTTTTAAACTCTTTTTTTTCTGATAAAAACCGACTCATTTCATAGTCCGGGTTTTTATTGGCAAAAATTCTTCTAAAAAACTTTAAAACATATTTCTCGTTATAAACTATAGAGGTATTGCTTTGCTCTAAGCCCATAAAGCGTGACGATTTGTATGTTTCTTTACCAAGCAAATGACTCTTGTGATACTGCACTTTTGTGGTATCTTTAGGTAAAGCCGTGGCAATACGTTCAAAAACCAATTTCCTGAAAGCTTCAAGGTTTACGGCATCAATGATAAAACCGTTTTGATTATTGATACTTATGGGAAGAATTTTATCGTTTTGTGCAAAATTCTCATCGGTTACAAAGGCTATAGGTAAAAAATAGTGCTGGTAAAAAGCTTCAACAAAATTAACTTCCAGAATTAAACCAAAATAAACCTCTCCGTGCTGTTGAATTCTAAAATACTCAGCCAGCTCAATATATTTCAGGTGGCTGGATTTACCACCATACCAACGTTGTTTTACTATATAATCTTCCAGAACATCTGATAAAAAGATTTTTACAAAATCATTATTATCAAGCAACGTTTCCCAAGACTTTTCAGACTTAAAAACGGGTTGGTTAGATGTTGCCGGAGATTGGTTTGACATATTGCTATTTGTTTATTTTAAAAATATGCATTGGCATGGTTGGATGTAGTTCAACATAGCACCATTCATTATTCCAGTTATATCGGCTATCAGTAATGAGATCATGCATTTCAAGGTTATGGCCGTGAGGAACACCAATATCCTGTAACGGCATTTGAACGGTACCCTGTTGTGAATGGTGAGCATCTAAACTAATCACCACTAAAACTTCATTGGTTCTGTCATTGTCCCATTTATAAAAGGCTATTAGATTGTCATTTTCAATATAACAGAATTTTATATTATTGGTTTGTTGTAATGCCGGGTTGTGATGCCTGATATAATTAACTTTTGCTATGACTGTTATGAGTTTGTTGGTAATGTTCCAATCATAATGTGTAAATTGAAACTTTTCAGAATTTAAATATTCTTCTTTTCCAAGTAGTGGATTGCTAATCATATACTCAAACACAGGCCCGTAAATACCAATGCTGGAACTCAGTGTCGCTGCCAGAGCGTATCGTAGAATATGCTTAGATTCATTAGCGCCTTGCAAATGATATGGATTAATATCCGGGGTATTAGGCCAGAAATTAGGCTGCATATATTCTTTAAGCTCAGACCTTGTTAACTCCTCAACATATTCTATAAGTTCATGCTTACTCTCACGCCATGTAAAATAGGTGTATGATTGTGTATACCCTTGTTTTGCTAGCTGTTGCATAACTTTAGGTGCCGTAAATGCTTCTGCTAAGAAGATAATATCCGGGTGTTTTGCCTTAACTTTGGTAATAATCCAGTTCCAGAAATAAAAAGGTTTAGTATGCGGATTATCGACTCTGAATATTTTTATTCCGCAATCAATCCAGTACATTAAAATGTCCAGGCATTCTTCCCAAAGGGCTTTATAATCTTCACTTTCCCAATAAATAGGGAGGATATCCTGATATTTTTTTGGTGGGTTTTCAGCATATTGCACGGTGCCATCCGGACGCCACTTAAACCATTTTGGGTGTGCTTTTACCCATGGGTGGTCTGGTGCGGCCTGAAGAGCATAGTCCATGGCAATTTCAAGGTCGTTATCCTTGGCTTTTTGAATTAATGATTTAAAATCATCAAGTGACCCTAATTGCGGGTGAATATCTTTATGGCCTCCATATTGAGATCCTATACCCCATGTAGACCCAACATCACCGTCTTTGGCATCGGTGGTGTTATTCTTTCCTTTTCGGTTCACTTCTCCTATAGGGTGAATGGGCGGTAAATAAACCACATCAAACCCCATACTTTTTATACGCGGCATTAAGCGTTCGCAGTCTTTAAATGTACCGTGTAGACCTTCCTGCTCTGAAGCCGATCTGGGGAAAAATTCATACCAGGTGCTAAATCTTGCTTTTTTTCTGTCTACATAGACTTTGTATTCGTCGGTAGTATTGGCTAATATCTTTAAAGGGTTAGCATAAAATATTTGATACAATCTATCTGTACAAGCTTCGGTAATGGCTTCTCCATAATCATCTTCATTTTTAAAGATATACCTGAGCTTTTCCAGATAGTGCTTATCCTGTTCATTGACTTTATCTATTATGGCATCAATGTATTCAACGCCTTCCAGTAATTCTGAAACCACATGCTGCCCATCATTTATTTTTCTGATTAGTCCATAGCGCCAATTAAGTGCGTAATCTACCCAAGCCTGAACTTTATATGTATAAAACCCTTGCTTCTCTACGGTGAAAGCTCCCTGCCATTCATCATTGGAGCGTAATGTCATCCTGGTTTCTTGCCAGGTTTTATCTTTTTCATGTTTGTATACTATGGATGCCCCAAGAACATCATGACCGTCTGCCATAATATGTGCATCTACATGAACAATTTCATTAACAACACGCTTAATATGAAATTGGCCACCATTAACTACAGGCGACACATAATCTATCACTACTCTTTTTTGGTCTTGCATTTTTAATGGAATAAAAAGAAAATAAAAATGGTTTTTAAATTACGGTTCCTTTTGGTATAACTGCTCCTTTTTTGATAACTACAATACCGTCTTTTACTAAATACGTGTCGGTTTCTGTATTTTCTAAATGGCTACCTCCGTTTATGCGTACATCATCACCGATTCTACAATTTTTATCAATAATGGCATTTTTAATGAAACAACGTTCACCTATACCTAAAAGGATATCGATTCTTTTACTGTCTATTTCGGCTAATGTTTCGTAATAATCACAACCCATCATATAGGTATTTATTATTGTGGTTTCATCGCCTATTCTTGAACGAATTCCAATAACAGATTTTTCAATTTTAGCAGCACTAATAATACAGCCTTCGGCTATAACTGCTTTTTCAAGCATAGTTCCTGCTACTTTTGTTGTTGGAAGCATTCGGGCTCTGGTATAGATACGCTTTTTCTTATCGTACAGATCAAATTGAGGAATATCATCGGTTAATCCAATATTGGCTTCAAAGAAAGAATCAATGTTTCCAATATCTGTCCAATACCCTTCATATTGATAACTTAAGGTTTTATGGCTTTCTATGGCATTTGGAATAATTTCCTTTCCAAAGTCATTGGTATCCGGGTTTTCCATAAGCTCAGTTAATAAGCTTCTGTTAAAGATATAGATCCCCATGGAAGCTAAGTAATTCCTGCCCTGAGCTTTCATGTCGTCACTAACCTCAGAAGACCAGTCAGGGAGTAAGCTTTCATCTGGTTTTTCAATGAATGAGGTTATAATATTAGCTTCATCAGATTTTAGGATACCAAACTCAGTAGCCTCTTTTGCCGTAACAGGAATGGTAGCTATTGAAATTTCAGCACCGCTTTCTTCATGAGCATTTATCATTTGTTCATAATCCATTTGGTATAATTGATCTCCTGATAATATCAGGAAATAATCAAACTCATGTCTTAAAAAGTGATGCATACTTTGACGTACGGCATCAGCAGTTCCCTGAAACCATGTTTTGTTTTGAGGGGTTTGCTCTGCTGCTAATACATCAACAAATGCGCTGCTAAAAAAGCTAAAATGGTATGTGTTTTTTATATGACGATTTAATGAGGCTGAATTAAACTGTGTTAAAACATACATTCTTTTAATATCTGAATTGATACAATTAGATATAGGAATGTCTACTAACCTGTATTTCCCCGCAATTGGAACAGCTGGTTTAGACCTGTCTTTGGTTAATGGGTATAATCTTGATCCCTGTCCGCCGCCTAAAATTATGGCTAATACCTTATTATTAATCATATGTTTTGGTTTTTATTAGTTTAACTCTATATCAAAGATTTATACAAATCCTCAACTTGTTTTGCAATGGCTATCCAGTCAAAGTAGTCTTCAACACGTTTTCTACCATTAATAGCCATAGTTTCTCTTAAATTTTTATCATTGATAACCTTATTGACTCCTTCTGCTAAATCCCTGGAAAATTTATCAGGGTCTATAGGTTCAAAAGGAGCTTCTTGTTGTTGTTCAAGAGGTACTAAAATTCCGGTTTCTCCATCAACAACAACTTCTTTTATGCCACCAACAGCACTAGCTACAACTGCTGTATTACAAGCCATAGCTTCAATATTAATAATTCCAAAGGGTTCGTAGATAGACGGACAACAAAATACATCGGCATGTGAATATAGCTGAATGATCTCTTCTTTTGTAACCATCTTATCAATCCAGATTACATTATTACGGGTCTTTTTAACCTCATTAACGCTGTCTTCCATTTCTTTGGCTATCTCCGGCGTATCTGGAGCGCCGGCACAGAGTACAATTTGAGTATCCGGGTCAATATATTTTATGGCATTTACTAAATGGATGATTCCCTTTTGACGGGTAATCCTTCCAACAAAAAGCACATAAGGTTTGGTTTTATCTACCCCATAGTTATCTAATGTTGAGGTTTCTGAGGTTACATTATATTGCTGAAGATTAATGCCGTTGTAAATAACCTTTACTTTGTCTTCACTTACGTTAAAATGCTTTAAAACATCTTCTTTGGTTTCTTCTGAAACTGCAATAAGAGCATCGGCCATTTCAATAGCTGTTTTTTCCACCCAGGAAGACGCATCATAACCTCTGCCTAGTTGTTCTCTTTTCCAGGGCCTTAGGGGTTCTAAAGAATGCGTTGTTATAACCAAGGGAACCCCATAGCACAGTTTTGCAACAATACCGGCAAAATGTGCATACCAGGTATGACAATGCACCACATCAGCATCTATAGGTTCAGCATTCATGTGAAGGCAAGTGCTTAAGGTTTTAAATACTGATTTTAACTTATCATCGGCACCATCAAAAATAGTATTCTCAAAAGGGAACCCCTTAACCGTTAGATTGGCAGATGTGTCGTTTTGGTCACCAAAAGATCTTACATCTACATCCATTAATTTAGCTAATTCTCCGGCCAAATATTCAACATGAACTCCTGCGCCGCCATAAACATATGGTGGAAATTCTCTGGTATAAAAAAGTGCTTTCATATGGGTGTAATGTCTAAAATTGATGCAAAAAAAAGAAATCAAATACTTACGATGCTCTTTTCTTTAGATTAATTTGAAAAATTATTAATACAATTATTTGTTCGGTATTTTGCTGAAAATCAAGTAAAAAAGCATATTAAATTTTTTAAAATTGTTAATAACAATTTTTACACTTGAGCAAAAAACGATCCGGAACAAAATTAGTTAAACATAGCATTAACAAGGACTTGTGGTATTTAAACAAATTGTTAAACATACTATGTTATAAACATACAAAATAATTATTAACAATTTGAGGGTATTCCTTTTTTTGAAGAAAATAAAGTAGAAACAAGATAACATGAAAATATCAATAATAAAATTGCATAAAAAAGGGGTTTTAGTCTTAATCATTCATAAAATCTTTAAATAAAAGCTGGTAGGGGCTGTTAGGGTTTTTGTACATTCAATACATATAGCATTCAAAAAAAGGGAGGCTCTTAGGCGTTTCAATATATGCGACATTAAAACAGAATTCCATTAAGACAAGAGATGTCATTGAGAATTAATGAAATAGAATAAATTCTATATTTGTATTCTTTCTTACAGAAGAATTACTACATATGATAAGAAACCACTTCTATATTGTTATCTTGTTGTTTTTGGGTTTAAAGGTAAGTGCTCAATCCGGGGATTTTAAAGTGCAATTGGACAGTATACAGGGGTTAAGGTGGCTTTCTGGAAACCCCAATTTTGATATAGAAACCAGAATAAGATATGCCAAGAAGGCCCGTGCATTATCCTATAAAACAGCAATTGATTCTGTGATTCTCAGATCTGAAATAAACCTTTCAGATTGCTATTTGTATGATGAGCAATATTATAAAGACTTAAGGGAATTAAATTATTCAAATTTAAAACGTGCCCGTAAACTAAAAGATCTGAAATCTGAATCTTCTATATATCAATCTTTGGCAAATTCATACCACCGATCTATAAACCAAGATAGTTCATATTACTATTATTACAAGGCATTGGATATCCTGGAATATATAGGTGATTCGCGATCCATTTTATTGGAAAGAGCGCAAATATTGTTAAATATAGGGTATTTACAAAATGACGAACGGGATTACATAGGAAGCCAATCTACTACTATGCAGGGCATTAACCTACTGCATCAATTTACAGACCCTGAAAGCTTGGACATGCTATGTTACTTGTATAATTCTTTAAGTTTGAATTTGGTTGATCTCAAAGAGTATGATAATGCTTTTGAGTATTATAAAAAAGCTTTGAACATTAGTACAAAATTATCAAATCATGTTGTTGAATTATATATTAAGATCAATCTGGCTGAGCTATTCAGGGAAACTGAAAATTATGATAGGGTATTTAAAATATATAATAAGTTACTTGAAGATACTACAATAAAGGAGAAAGACCCCATTTCTTATGGAGCTATACTGAATAATTTGGCTTATACCATGTTTTTGGCAAAAAAGGAGAATTATAAAGCAATAGATTCTTTGTTTACCAGAGCTAATAAAACTTTTGAATACCTCAATTTGTCTTATGAATTGTCAGCATCTGGTAATGACATGGCGGAGTATTATTATGCTACTCAACAAAAAGCCCGCGCATTATATTATGCTAAGCGTTCATATAAAAAAGCTAAAGAAATCAGAGAGCACGGGGAAACCCTAAGAGCATTAAAAATGCTTTCAAAGCTTAAAGAAGGCAATAAAGGCAAGGCCTATTTATTTGAGTACATTAGGCTGAACGACAGTTTGATTGATAATGAACGGATCAATAGGAATAAGTATGCCAGAATACAATTTGAGACGGATCAGTATATAAAAGAAACTCAACGGTTAAGTACCCAGAACGTTTTAATTTCGACTATTGGCGGTATTTTATTGCTGATCCTGGGGTTGTTATATTATATTAAAACCCAGCGTTCCAAAAACAAAGCCCTTGTATTTGCAAGTGAACAGGAAAAAGCCAATCAGGAGATCTATAAACTCATGTTACAACAGCAAAGCAAACAGGAAGAAGGCCGGTTACAGGAACGACATAGAATAGCAGAAGAATTGCATGATGGGGTATTGAGCAGGTTATTTGGTACCAGAATGGGCATGGGATTTTTGGAGGTTCGGGGTGATGATCAAACCATGAAACAATATAAGGTCTATATTGAGGAGTTACAAACCATAGAAAAAGAAGTTAGGGAAGTGTCTCATGCACTTAAAAAAGAAACCGCATTATCAAGAACCAATTTTGAAGCCCTTATAGAGCAATATCTAGAATCTCAAAGCGTTATAGCTAATTTTAAGTATCGGATTAAAAAAGATAGTACTGTAAATTTTGAGACCTTAAATGAAGGAGTTCGGGTTGAAATTTACCGTATAATACAAGAGGCGGTACAAAACATAGTGAAGCATGCACAAGCACAAAATGTGAGTATTACTTTTTCGGTATTAAAAAAGCCTGTTTTAGTGATTAAAATAAAGGACAATGGCATAGGGTTTGATGCTCAAAAAAACTATAAAGGCATTGGTTTGAAGAATATAGCATCTAGAGTATCAAAGCTGGAAGGTCATTTTAAAATTACTTCAACCCCTGATAAAGGCACAGAATTATATATAAAAATCCCTAACTTAAAAAGTGTATAGAATATGAACGTATTACTAGTAGAAGATCATCCATTGATCGTTAATGCTTATGAAAATGCCCTTAGACATATAAGTTTTAAAAAGCGCGGCTTAAAATTTAAAATTGATACTGCAAATGATTGTGATACCGCTTATGCAAAAGCTAAAGAGGCCTCAAAAGAGGTGCTAATAGATATTGTGTTTCTGGATATTCAATTGCCTTCTTCTAAGGATGGAAGATTAATTTCCGGGGAGGATTTAGGGATTAAAATAAAAGACATATTACCAAATGCCAAAGTAATAGTAGCCACAACCTATAATGACAATTATAGGGTTAATTCCATTTTTAAAAGCCTGAACCCGGATGGGTTTTTAATAAAAAATGACTTAAACCCCAGAGAGCTTGTAAAGGCTATAGAGTCTGTAATTAAAGGCACACCGTATTATAGTAAATCTGTAGTTCAATTGATGCGCAAACAGGTTGCTAATGGGTTTTCTATAGATACCATTGACAGAAAAATGTTGTTTGAACTGTCTCGAGGAGCAAGAATGAGCGAGTTACCGGAAGTGTTACCGTTATCTCTAGCTGCTCTGGAAAAAAGAAAACGTGTTTTAAAGCAAACGTTTAACATTGTGGGTAAAAGCGATAGAAAACTGCTTAAATTAGCTGAAGAAAAAGGGTTTATTTAATCAAAAATAGTATGTTTTTTGAGTCTCAAGACACCTAATACCTCTTTCTGGTTTAACTTCTCACAACTTACAAAAAAATGAAAATGTATTTTCATTGAAATCGTAGTTAAGCTACTCTTTTTAATCATTTAGCTTTAATACGGCCATAAATGCTTGTTGCGGAATTTCAACGTTACCTACCTGACGCATACGTTTTTTACCTTTTTTCTGCTTTTCCAGAAGTTTACGCTTACGTGAAATATCACCACCATAACATTTAGCCGTAACATCTTTACGTAAAGCTTTAATGGTTTCACGAGAAACAATTTTAGCACCTATGGCAGCCTGAATAGGTATATCAAACTGCTGACGTGGAATAAGCTCTCTTAGTTTTTCACACATTTTGCGCCCAATAGTCTGTGCGTTATCAGCATGAATTAAAGCAGAAAGTGCATCTACAGGCTGTGCATTTAAAAGAATGTCCAAACGCACCAATTTAGACGACTTCATGCCTATAGGATGATAATCAAAAGAAGCATACCCTTTAGAAACCGTTTTTAACCGGTCGTAAAAATCAAAAACAATCTCAGCCAAAGGCATTTCAAAAGTGAGTTCAACACGTACCGGTGTTAAATAGGTTTGATTGGTTATAATACCTCTTTTTTCAATACAAAGCGACATAACATTTCCTATAAAATCAGACTTGGTAATGATAGTAGCTTTTATATAAGGTTCTTCCACTCGATTTAAGGTAGAGGGTTCAGGCAGATCGGATGGGTTATTCACAATAATAATCTCATCCGGGTTTTTATTGGTATAAGCATGATAGGATACGTTGGGAACTGTAGTAATCACAGTCATATCAAACTCGCGTTCTAAACGCTCCTGAATAATTTCCATATGGAGCATCCCTAAGAACCCACAGCGGAAACCAAAGCCCAATGCCGCAGAACTTTCCGGTTGAAATACCAAAGACGCATCGTTAAGTTGCAGCTTTTCCATAGAGGCACGTAGCTCTTCATAATCCTCAGTATCTACAGGATATATACCCGCAAAAACCATGGGCTTAACATCTTCAAAACCTTCAACAATATTGGAAGTAGGCTTGGCAAAATCAGTGATGGTATCACCAACCTTTACTTCTTTAGCCGTTTTAATACCGGTGATCAGGTAACCTACATCACCTGTTTTTACATTTTGCTTAGCTACCTGGGTTAGTTTTAAAGTACCAACCTCGTCTGCATAATAATCTTTACCCGTAGCAACAAACTTAATATGTTGTCCCTTTTTTATTTCTCCGTTAAATACTCTAAAGTAGGTTTCAATACCTCTAAAAGTGTTGTATACTGAGTCAAATATCAGGGCCTGCAATGGTGCATTCGGGTCGCCCTGAGGAGCCGGAATACGATCTATAATAGCGGCCAAAATATTATCTACACCAAAACCTGTTTTTCCGCTGGCATGTATCACTTCTTCAGGATCACAACCCAATAAATCAACAATATCATCGGTAACCTCTTCAGGATTGGCACTTGGTAAATCTACTTTATTTAAAACGGGAATGATCTCCAGGTCGTTTTCTAAAGCTAAATATAAATTAGAAATAGTCTGCGCCTGGATACTTTGTGCCGCATCAACAATTAATAAGGCCCCTTCACAAGCGGCAATAGAACGGGAGACTTCATATGAAAAATCAACATGCCCGGGAGTGTCAATAAGGTTTAAAACATAGTTTTCACCCTGATATTCATAATCCATTTGAATGGCGTGCGACTTGATTGTAATACCACGTTCACGTTCCAAGTCCATATTATCAAGCAACTGGTCCTGTTTTTCTCTGGCTGTTACAGAACCTGTATAATCCAATAAACGGTCTGCAAGTGTGCTTTTACCGTGATCTATATGTGCAATAATGCAAAAATTTCTAATGTGCTTCATAAGGGAATCTACTACATAGATATAATTTGCAAATATAGATAATTTCCCCTGCTAACTTTGAACAAAAGGGTGGGACTTGTAAGATTCTTTAAAAAAACAGTAATTTTGCGCAAAAATAAATCACCTTGGTCAAAATAGATACTATAGAACTTTCAGATTTCCCATTGCTTTTAGCGCCTATGGAAGATGTTAGCGACCCACCGTTTAGAGCATTGTGCAAAGAGCAGGGGGCGGATGTGGTCTATACTGAGTTTGTGTCTAGTGAAGGCTTGATCCGAAATGCGGCAAAAAGTGTTATGAAACTGGATATTTATGAAAAAGAAAGACCTGTAGGTATTCAAATATTTGGTGCTAACCTGGACAGTATGCTGCAAACAATAGATATTGTTTCGGCATCAAAACCGGATATTATAGATATTAATTTTGGTTGCCCGGTAAAAAAGGTCGTTAGTAAAGGTGCCGGAGCCGGTATTTTAAAGGATATATGCCTTATGGAAAAGCTTACTGCCGAAATGGTTAAGCGCACTAATATTCCGATTACCGTAAAAACCCGTTTAGGGTGGGATCATGACTCCATTAAAATTGTTGAGGTTGCAGAACGTTTGCAGGATGTAGGCTGTAAGGCCATAGCAATTCACGGACGCACCCGTGCACAGATGTATAAGGGTAATGCCGATTGGAAACCTATTGCCCAGGTAAAAAACAACCCAAGAATGCATATTCCTGTATTTGGTAATGGAGATGTGGACACTCCTGAAAGAGCTGCAGAAATGCGAGACAGTTATGGATTGGACGGCGCTATGATTGGACGTGCCAGTATTGGGAATCCCTGGTTTTTTAAACAGGTAAAACACTATTTTGAAACCGGAGAACACTTATTGCCAATTTCTTTGGCAGAACGTGTTGAGGCTGCTCGCAGGCATTTGCAAATGTCTATAGACTGGAAGGGAGAAACGCTTGGAGTTTTTGAAACCCGCAGGCATTACACTAATTACTTTAAAGGAATCCCGCATTTCAAGGAATACCGTATGAAAATGGTGACCAGCGATCACTCTAAGGATGTTTTTGCAACCTTTGATGAGGTATTGGAGAAGTTTGCCGGATATCAGTTTACAGAATAGCTTTTTTTATTTTTGGCAAATGGCAAGCCACCGTGCTATAACTATATTTTTTTTAAATGTCATTGCGAGGAGTATGCGACGTGGCAATCTGCTGAATTTCAGTCTCTACTAAATTAGTGTCGTTTGTTTTAAAAAGGAAGAGTTTATCCTAAACACAATTGAAGGGTTCCTATCACTTTTGCGGTTTGCAAACACACTCAATAATTTTGTACTAACGATTTTGTAATGCGTACCGAAGCTATTTTTGAGGCTATAATACCCAGAACGGAAATGGTAAAAAAGACGATAAAAAAGTTTTCAACCTTAATGTTTACAGGATAGGCCAATGACGGAGTAATCATGACCAAACTAAATGTTTTTTGTAACATAGTGACTATTAATGCAACGCCCAAACCAATAACACCTCCAATAATGCTCATTAAACTGCCCTGGAAAAAGAAAATCTTTCTGATGTCCTGAACAGTAGCGCCTATGTTAAATAAAGTGCTCAAGCTTGATTTTTTATCCAGCATCATCATAATTAAAGAACCAATAATGTTAAAAAAAGCAATGATTAAAACCAATGTAAAAATTAAATACACCACCAAATTTTCTGTATTCAACATTTTATAAAGCGCATCATTAAGCTGGGCTCTGTTTTTTATGATAACCTTATTGCCTAAAATGGCCTGAATTTTTGCTCTTGCTTCTGTTTCAACAATACCGTCCTTAAGTTTAAATTCTATAGATGAAATTTGATTGGGTTTATAGTTTAAAAGCGTTGTTACCATATCAATAGGCGCAAAAGTATAAAGGTCGTTCAGGCTTTCATTAATAAAGAACACCCCTACGTTAACAGCCTTAGCCGCATTAAAAGCATTTTTAGCCGATGTTATCTGGCCTTTACCCGGTTTAGGAACATAAACGTTTATTGCTTTGCTGAAATCTAAGATACCAATAGACAGGCTGTTTGCAATACCCCACCCCACTACTATTTCATTAGATTTTTGATCCAGCCAACTCCCATGATCTATCACAGAATCTATATTGACTACCTTTTGAAAATGTTCATCTACCCCTTTAATGGTTACCAGGGCGTTTTTGTCATCCAAAGTAATTATAACCCGTTCTTCAATGATTTTAGAATAATAAGCTATATCATCCAGGGCGTCAAGTTTATTAATTTCATCATCGGTTAAAATAAAGGATTTTCCCGTGGCGGTTTCAGCTTTTAAGTCGGGGTCAACAACACTTGAAAACTGTAAAGTAAAATCTTTAAGACCTGCAAAACCGGAAAGGACAATAAACAGGGATGCTGCCCCCAGGATAATGCCTGTAATGGCTATATAGGTTATAAAATTAATAGCGTTGTTTGTGCTCTTGGAGCGTAGGTAACGTTTTGCTATATATAGGGAGAAGCTCAATTAATAAATTAGGATTTTTTTCTTTTGTCTAAAATATCAGGATCCTTTATAGGGTTTTCTTTGCCTTTAAGTGATTTTTCTATTTGATCAATATACTCTAAAGAGTCGTCAATAAAAAATTCCAAATTAGGCATGCGTCTTAGTTGGTTTTTTGTGCGTTGTGCCAGTTCATGTCTAATTAAAGGCGTGTTGGATCTGATTCCCTCCAAAAGCGCTTTCCCCTTATTATTAGGAAAAATACTCAAATACACTTTAGCTACAGAGAGGTCTACAGTTACCTTTACTTTAGTAACTGAGATTAAAATACCACGCATACCACCTTGTGTAGCGGCACCTTGCAACACATCAACCAAGTCCTGTTGTAAAACTGAACCTATTTTTTTTTGTCTCTGACTTTCTTCCATAAGTGCAAAAATAAAGGATATTTAAAGATTATATTACTTTTAGACGGCTATTTTCTTATCTTGATAACAATTTTGAAATATTAGTAAGTTATTTTATGTATTTAGAAATGGCAAAAGAATTCTTTTAGATGAATAAAATAGAACATATTGGAATAGCGGTAAAGAGCTTAGACGCTTCAAATGAATTGTTTTCAAAACTTTTTAATAAACCACATTATAAGATGGAAACTGTAGAAAGCGAAGGTGTAAAGACCTCTTTTTTTAAAGTTGGCGAAAATAAGATTGAGCTGTTAGAGGCCACTCATAAAGATAGTCCCATTGCTAAATTTATTGCTAAAAAAGGAGAAGGTATTCATCATATGGCTTTTGATGTAGATGATATTTGGTCTGAAATTCAGCGCCTTAAAAAGGAAGGTTTTAAAGTATTAAATGAAACACCAAAACAGGGAGCAGACAATAAGCTTGTAGCTTTTTTACACCCAAAATCATCAAATGGTGTTTTAATTGAGTTATGCCAGGAGATAAAGGAATAATTTTTCTTGGTAACAATTAAAATAAATAGTAATATTGCACTCCAATTTCGGTCCTATAACTCAGTTGGTTAGAGTATCTGACTCATAATCAGAAAGTCCCTGGTTCGAGCCCAGGTGGGACCACCTTAGAAGTCTAAGCTATAATTTAGTTTGGGCTTTTTTTGTGCCTTATCTTTTAGTATTACTGCATTGTATGCATTGGTTGCATTTTACTTCTAAAAGTGAACTTACCAACTTATTTTATATAAAAAGTACCCCACTAGGTACCCCAAAAGAATTTTCAGGTACCCCATTTTAAATATTAAACATATGAAACTAAATATACTGTTCTTAGTTAGAAAAACTAAGCTTAACAAAAAAGGTATGTGTCCTATAAGATGTAGGATAACATATAATAAACAAAGACATCAATTCTCAACGGGACAGTTCATAAACCCTAGCAATTGGAATAGCAAGCAACAATTGGTAAAACCACCTGAACCTGATACAGAACTCATCAATACACAATTAAGCCTGATTAAGACAAAACTTAGTCAGGCTTTTTTAATGCTTCAAGTTAAAGAAGAAAGCTTTACTGTAGAAGATATATATCTTCAGTATAAAGGAGAAAAAACTCAAAAAGAACAAGGAACTCTTGAATCTTTTAAAAGTTATTTAGAATCTTTAGAGAAGCTTATTGGGATTGATATTCAAAGAGCTACATGGATAAAATTTGATTATTCATATAAGCATATGAAGGGTTTTATTAAGCATAAATATAAACGTAATGATTACCCATTGAATAAGTTGAAACTTCAATTCTTAGCTGATTTTGAGTACTATTTAAAGACTGAGAAGGGTCTAGGTCAAGCAACTATAAATAAGATGATACAACGCTTTAGAAAGCCCATTAGGATAGCTGTTGCAGAAGGTTATTTAGATAAAGACCCTTTTATGCATATAAAGCAAAACGGACTAAAAATAGTATTGTATTTCTTTCTCCTGAGGAGCTTAGTAAGCTTGAAAAACATGAGTTTTCACAACCTAGATTAAAGTTTGTAAAGGACTTATTCATTTTTTGTTGTTACACGGGTTTGCCCTATAATGAATTGATGAGGCTGGAATCAAAGCACATCGTAATTGGTTTTGATAGAAATAAATGGATAAAGATGGACAGAATGAAAACGTCTAAACCATTGTCAATCCCTTTGTTGCCAAAGGCATTGGAAATACTTGAACGGTTTAATCAAGAAGGTTTTGTTTTTCCTAGAATAACTAATCAGAAGTACAACTCTTATTTAAAAGAGATAGGGTCTATTGTTGGTATAGATAAAAAGTTTACAACACATATGGCTAGAAGGACATTTGCTTCTACAGTTTTACTTTATAATGATGTGCCTATGGAAATTGTTAGTGAGTTATTGGGGCATTCCAATATGAAGATAACTCAGGATAGTTATGGTAAAGTTGTGCAGAAAAGAATTAGTTTGGAGATAGACAGGTTAAAGGTAAGTGGTTAATTTCCCTTTCTATGAATTTAATTACATTCAATTTGGTTTAGGTAATAAAGAAATTTGGGCAAAATATATTTACTATATTTTTTGTTTTCACGAAGTTTTTCAATGGAGAAATTTTCATCTGGTTCAATAGCATCTGATGCTATGAAATCCATCAAATTATCATTTCTACCTAAACATTCTCCAAATATTTTTTTGATTTCTGCCAAGCTCTTTTCTATTTCTTCATTATTAACCCCATATACTTCACCTTCTTTTATCAAATTATAGCTATGGTCTAGAATTACATAGCGCCAACTATGTACAGCAGTAGATATTTCACCACTGGCACTAATAGAAGAAGGTGTGGAGGTTGAGAAGTTTAAGATATAAGAACCTAGTATGTAGTCTTTGTTTTTGGCAATGTAGCGGAACACTTTAATTTTTTTATCATCTATAAAAGGTAGATATAGTCTATTTCCATCAACTATTTTATCTATATTCTTAGTTTTTATACTGCTGAACGTTTTATAATTTTTACGAACATAGCCAATACCATCTACTTTTTTCTTTTTACCATAAAAACCTGCTTTTTTAACATAATCAATAGAAAATCTATTGTAATAAATGTCTTCATTAGGTATAATATTTATTTTTTTACCTTTAGTTGTTAATATGTAACTCTCATTTTTGCCATTATCCTGACTTTGACTATTGGAAACTAAGAAGCTTAAACTTAACAGTAGTATTAAAAGGTGTTTTTTCATTTTATAATTTAATTGTTGATTCAGATTTATTATCATTTAAGGCATAAATGTAATATAATTCAGAAGTTTGAAGACAATTAATTTAAAAAATAATACTTGCTAAGTTGTTTTATAGAAGAGGTCATCAACTTTGTTGTCAAATTAAAGAAAATTGGTGCTATTGTGGGTATAGACAAGAAGTTAACTACTCATATGGTTAGAAGGACTTTTGCTAGTACAGTTTTACTTTATAATGATGTTCCTCTGGAAATAGTTAGTGGATTACTAGGTCATTCAAGTATGAAGATTACGCAGGATAGTTATGGAAAGGTTGTTCAAAGAAGAGTTAGTTTGGAAATAGAGAGGTTAAAGGGAAGTTGATGTGTGTTTTGTAAAATATTTCAATATGTAAATTCCTTAACTAGTCCAAGATCCAATTATTTGGAGAATAAATCCAATTGAAGCAAGGATAAGCCCTATCAATCCCCATGTAGCTATTTTAAAAGGCGTCTTTTCTAATATCATTTTTTCTTCCTTCATCTTATTTTTAGATAGTAAATAATAATCATCATTTTCCTTCTGAAGGGTATTAATTTCTTTGTCAGTATAGGGAGGTGTAGGGTAGTTGCTTATTAGGTTCTTCATATATTCATAATGACTTTCATCATTAGCTAATTTTTTGTCAATATAATACAGTTTGTTTTCTACTGGTAAGCCCCAAATTAAATCTAGAGCCAATAGCCAAATTCCGACAACATCTAAGATTAAGCCTAATGTATTTATGTTCATATTTTATAATATTATGAAATGGATGATTTATAATGTCTTAAATATATGGAGAAGCAAGGAAAAATAATTAGTCAACAAGTCAACTTTTTATCAAAATTAAAGAGATTTATAAATCAAAAAAAACTTGAACTTCCACACCTATAGCATCTGCAATTCTTTTCAATGTAAGAATAGAAGCATTTTGACGCCCATTTTCAATTGCAGATAAATTAGATTTTTCCATTTTAATTTCAGCACAAACATCAAGCTGACTGAATTTATTTTGCCTTCTCAATTTTGCAATATTTCTGCCAATTGAATATAAGTATGTCTTTTCTGTATCCGTCATAATAAGATACAACAAGGTGTACATAAATCACACTTATAGGGTTATGATATATCATAACAAATGAATCTATAATTGTTCCTAAGATAAAATAGGCATTAATATATTTAAGCGAATGGATTTGAAAAACAGAATAGCCAATACTAAAAAGTTTTTAGTTTTTTGACTTAAATCTAAGCGCAAAACAAGTATTTTATCGTATATTTAAAACGCTTTATAGATGTTTTTGGTTAGGATTAACTTGTGAATATTTTTGTGACCTCACTTTTTTTTATACATTTGTGACCCCATGATGATACAAAGTAAAAGAATATTTGCCTCAATCTTATTTGTATTAATAAGTTTTGTATGTATGGCGCAAGCTAGTCCGCCACCGCCAAGCACTACTCCTCCTCCAGGATTCCCTATTGACGGAGGTGTTTTGTTTAGTGCTATTGCTGCTCTGTTTTATGGTGTTAAAAGCATAGTATCTCCAAAAAAGAATGATTAACCCAGCTTATTTAATGCAGTAAGCCTGGTAACATATTTTCCCAGAACATCAAATTCTAAATTTACAACCGTACCTATTTTAAAGGTGTTGAAATTTGTATGCTCGTAAGTGTATGGAATAATAGCAACATTAAAGCTGTCTTTTTTAGAATTAACAACAGTTAAACTTGTTCCGTTTACGGTTATCGAGCCTTTTTCAATGGTAATATTATTTAACGATGCATCATAGTTAAATGTAAAAACCCAGCTTCCGTTTTCTTCCTTAATATCTGTACATACAGCAGTTTGATCAACATGGCCCTGAACAATATGACCATCTAACCTATCACCTAATTTCATGGCGCGTTCAAGGTTAACCTTATCATTAATTTTTAAAGTATTCAGGTTCGTTTTGTTTAAGGTTTCTTTTATGGCAGTTACCGTATATTCATTATGGTCTATATTGACAACAGTCAGGCAAACACCATTATGAGCAACACTCTGATCAATTTTTAATTCAGATGCGAGATCACTTTTAATTGATATATGAAGGTTATCAAGTTCTGATATTAAGTTTGAAACAATGCCAATATCTTCAATAATTCCCGTAAACATACTTATCTCTGTTTATTTGGTTAAATTTGCAAGATCAAAATTACGAACAAAAGTTGTTATTTTTAATGAAGCAGACAGAAAATATAGTAGTAGGAATTTCAATAGGTGATTTAAATGGAATTGGAGGAGAAATAGTTTTAAAGACATTTGAAGATTCAAGAATATTAGATTTTTGTACTCCGGTAGTCTTTGCTTCAACTAAAACAATGACATTCTTTAAAACCCATTTCAAATCACAGATCAATTTTCATAATATAAATACTATGAATCAGTTGGTTCATGGTAAAGTGAATGTATTTAATTGCTGGAATGAACCTGTAAAAATTGAATTTGGTGTAGAAAACCTGAAAATAGGAGCATATGCTATAAAATCCCTTGAAATGGCAACCAAGGCTTTAAAAAATAACGAGGTTGACGTTTTGATTACAGCTCCTATAAATAAGTTTAATGTGCAATCTGACGAATTTAAATTTCCGGGACACACAGATTATTTAGCTCAGGAACTGGAAGGCGATAGTTTAATGTTTATGATAAGTAATACCTTAAGAGTGGGCTTGCTTACAGACCATGTGCCGGTTAAAGATATAGCTTCCCATATTACCCCGGAGTTAATAGAGCAAAAAATAAGCACCGTTTATAAGTCACTAAAAAGAGATTTTAGAATACAAAAACCAAAAATTGCTGTTTTAGGAATTAATCCCCATACGGGAGATAACGGCGTTATTGGTAAAGAAGATGACGAGGTGTTAAGACCTACACTTCGTAACATTAGAGAAGCAGGAACATTGGTTTTCGGGCCCTATGCTGCTGATAGCTTTTTTGGATCAGACAACTACAAAAATTTTGATGCTATAATAGCCTCATATCACGATCAGGGGTTGATCCCTTTTAAAACCTTATCATTTGGTCAGGGGGTTAATTTTACAGCAGGGTTAAATAGGATAAGGACCTCTCCAGACCATGGTACAGCCTACGAAATTGCAGGTAAAGGCATAGCAGATGAGAACTCTTTTAAAGAAGCCGTTTACAATGCTATGCAAATTTTTAGAAATAGGGTTGACTATGAGCAGCTTACCGCTAACCCCTTAAAAAAGGCTTCAAAAAATGAACGCCGTTAAGTCCTTGAATATGAGATGAGAGTCTTAGTTTTCAGTGTTATTGAAGATATGAACAAAAAAATGTTTATAAGTCATGTTGAGTAAATAAAAATTTATATATTTGCAGGCTCAAAATAGATGTGATAATGAAGGCATTGAAGGAGTTTACAATTCCATTTGTAGGATTAAAAATAGGAACCCATCATTTTGAGTATAACGTAGAGCCAACGTTCTTTGAACATTTTGAGTATGAGGATTTTAATGATGCAAACATACATGTAGATCTTGAACTGGAAAAAAAGACTACATTACTTGAATTGCATTTTAAAATTTCCGGATGGGTAAAAGTGAATTGTGACTTGACAAACGAGCCATACAACCAAACTATAGAAAATGAATTTAATTTGGTTGTAAAGTTTGGAGAAGAATATAATGATGAGCATGTTGATATATTAATTATACCACATGGAACTTATGAAATCAATATTCAACAGTATATTTATGAGTTGGTTATTTTAGCAGTTCCTTTAAAGCGAATCCACCCGGGAGTTGAAGATGGAACATTAGACTCAGACATACTTAAAAAATTAGAAGAATTAAGCCCTAAGCTTGAAAAAGATAAGAATAAAGACGAGGATATTGACCCTCGATGGAATACATTAAAAAGATTATTAACGGATAAATAAACATATAAAATGGCACATCCTAAAAGAAAAATCTCTAAAACAAGAAGAGATAAGAGAAGAACACATTACAAAGCAACTGCGCCACAGATTGCTACATGCCCAACTACAGGTGAAGCTCATTTATACCATAGAGCACATTGGCACGAAGGAAAATTATACTACAGAGGTCAAGTGTTAATTGACAATTCTGAAGAGATAGAAAATGTTGCATAAATAATTATGCATGCATAAGTTAAAACGCTCATTTATGAGCGTTTTTTTTATGAAATACTTTTTCTCAATAACAAAAACATGTAATTTGTGAATTATTACGCCAAAATTTAGTAGTTTTCGCCAAATTTTGAACGTTTTTGTCCAGTTTTTAATGATTTTTTGGTCAAATTAATTATAAAATTATGAGTAAAATATCAGCGGCAATTACAGCTGTAGGTGCTTATGTGCCAGAATATGTATTAACCAATCAAATTCTTGAGACTATGGTTGATACCAATGATGAGTGGATTACCACAAGAACGGGAATCAAAGAACGTCGAATTCTTAAAGATGAAGGCAAAGGGACTTCCTATCTTGCCATAAAAGCAGCAAAAGACCTGATCAATAAAAAGGGACTAGACCCAAAGGATATTGAACTTATTATTGTTGCAACTGCCACCCCGGATATGAAAGCCGCTTCTACAGCAGCTTTCACAGCTTCAGAAATTGGAGCAACAAATGCATTCTCATTTGATATGGACGCAGCGTGTTCCAGCTTTTTGTACGGCATGTCTGTTGCAGCCAGTTATATTGAATCCGGAAGGTATAAAAATGTCATGCTGATTGGAGCAGATAAAATGTCTTCTATTATCAACTATAAAGACAGAGCTACCTGTATTATTTTTGGAGATGGTGCGGGGGCTGTTCTATTTGAACCCAATGAAGAAAATTTAGGGTTACAGGATGAATACTTACGTAGTGATGGTAGTGGGCGTGAATTTTTACAAGCTACATACGGAGGGTCAAGTCACCCTATTACACCAGAAGTATTAGAAAACGGAGGGCATTATGCTTTTCAGGAAGGTAGAACGGTTTTTAAAAATGCTGTATTTAATATGGCTGATGCTACCGTAAAAATACTGGAACGTAATAACCTTACAAAAGACAGTATAGATTGGCTTGCTGCCCATCAGGCAAACAAGCGTATTATAGATGCTACAGCACAGCGTATAGAACTGGAGGAAGAAAAGGTCATGATCAATATTCATAAGTATGGAAATACTACTTCAGCAACATTACCGTTACTTTTAAACGATTACGAAGCGCAACTTAAAAAAGGGGATAATATTATATTTGCCGCATTTGGTGGCGGATTCAATTGGGGGTCTATTTATTTAAAATGGGCGTATAATTCAAAAAACTAACCACTAACTAATTAGTAAAATTATGGATTTAAAAGAGATTCAAAACTTAATCAAGTTTGTTGCTAAATCTGGTGCAAGTGAGGTTAAATTAGAAATGGATGATGTAAAAATCACTATTAGAACCGGATCAGATTCAGACACAACTATTGTACATCAGGTTCCGGCAGCTCAGATACCACAGCAAATAGTACCAGCACCTGTTGTTGAGGCAAGTGCTCCGGCAACACCAGCACCAGCAGCACCGGCAGCAGCAGCTACTGAAGATTCAAAATATATCACTATCAAATCACCAATAATAGGAACGTTCTATAGAAAACCAGCACCAGATAAGCCTTTATTTGTTGAGGTTGGACAAACAATAGCAGAAGGTGATGTGCTTTGTATTATTGAAGCAATGAAACTTTTCAATGAAATTGAATCAGAAGTTTCAGGAAAGGTAGTTAAGATATTAGTGGACGATTCTTCACCAGTAGAATTTGATCAGCCACTATTTTTAGTAGACCCGTCATAACCTATTAAAAATTCCGATACACAAATCTCAAAATCCAATATTTGGAATTTGGCGATTGGAATTTGAAATTTTTAATTCAAAACGTTATGTTTAAAAAAATATTAGTAGCCAATAGAGGTGAAATAGCATTACGTGTTATTAGAACCTGTAAAGAAATGGGCATTAAAACCGTTGCGGTTTACTCTACAGTTGATGAAGAGAGCCTGCATGTTAAGTTTGCAGATGAAGCCGTTTGTATAGGGCCTCCTTCAAGTAGCGAGTCTTACTTAAAAATGTCCAATATTATATCTGCCGCAGAGATTACCAATGCAGATGCCATACATCCCGGATACGGATTTTTATCAGAAAATGCTAAATTTTCAAAGATCTGTGAAGAGCATGGCATAAAATTCATTGGAGCTTCACCAGAAATGATTGACAGAATGGGTGATAAGGCCAATGCAAAGGCCACAATGATTGCAGCAGGAGTACCTTGTGTTCCAGGAAGTGAGGGCGTTATAGAAGATTTTGAAGAATGTAAAAAGCTTGCCGAAGAAACCGGATACCCGGTGATGCTAAAAGCGTCTGCCGGCGGTGGAGGAAAAGGCATGCGTGCAGTATGGAATCCCGAAGACTTACAAGCAGCCTGGGAATCCGCAAGAACAGAATCTAAAGCCGCATTTGGTAATGACGATATGTACATGGAAAAGCTTATTGAAGAGCCAAGGCATATTGAAATTCAAATTGTTGGAGACTCTACAGGAAAAGCTTGTCATTTATCAGAGCGGGACTGCTCCGTTCAACGTCGCCATCAAAAATTAACAGAAGAGGTGCCTTCGCCATTTATGACCAAAGAATTGCGTGATAAAATGGGCCAGGCAGCTGTTAAAGCAGCAGAATATATCAAATATGAAGGGGCAGGTACGGTTGAATTTTTAGTTGACAAACACCGTAACTTCTACTTCATGGAAATGAATACACGTATTCAGGTGGAACACCCAATAACAGAACAGGTTATTGATTTTGATCTAATCCGTGAGCAAATTCTGGTAGCAGCAGGCGTGCCAATTTCAGGAAAACATTATACACCAAACCTACATTCAATAGAATGTAGAATTAATGCTGAAGATCCATTTAATGACTTCAGACCATCTCCGGGCCGCATTACAACATTACATGCACCGGGAGGACATGGTGTGCGTTTAGATACTCATGTCTATGCAGGTTACGCCATTCCGCCTAACTATGACTCTATGATTGCCAAGTTAATTACAACAGCGCAAACCAGAGAAGAGGCTATTAACAAAATGAAGCGTGCCTTAGATGAGTTTGTTATAGAAGGCATTAAAACCACCATTCCTTTTCACAGGCAGCTTATGGATCACCCGGATTATTTAGCGGGTAATTATACCACTAAGTTTATGGAAGATTTTGTTATTGAAAAACAAGATGAAGAATAAATACTAAAGACTCCGAAAGCCATTTCGGAGTTTTTTTATGGTGTTCCCACGTTTTATCCGTGGTCAGGCTATCCGCTATAT
The DNA here is from genome assembly GCF_035818475.1 of Alterotamlana spongicola. Taxonomy (NCBI): domain Bacteria; kingdom Pseudomonadati; phylum Bacteroidota; class Flavobacteriia; order Flavobacteriales; family Flavobacteriaceae; genus Alterotamlana; species Alterotamlana spongicola. The sequence continues at coordinate 940,583 of NZ_JAYMGV010000001.1, read as the reverse complement.
CTTTTTTGTGTGGAGTCTGTTTTTATCCTTCATTAGGTTTTAGTTATAATAAAATAAACCCTTTTTTCAAGTTAATAGTTAACTACAAAAAAGGATGCCGCTTCTATCCTTAACACGAGGGCTAACATAAATAAATCACTATTTTTACTCATAACTAACAACAAGATATAGTGAACCTTTCTTATTGGGAAATAAAATCATGGCTAACAGATGTTGATTTCTGTATTGTAGGCAGTGGTATTGTAGGGTTAAGTTGTGCGTTGGAACTAAAAGAGCGTTTCCCAAAATCTAAAATTCTGGTATTAGAAAAAGGTGTTTTGCCACAAGGAGCAAGTACTAAGAATGCCGGTTTTGCCTGCTTTGGAAGTTTAAGCGAAATCTTAGAAGATTTAAAGACCCATTCTAAGGACGACGTTTTTCAATTGGTTAAAAAACGAGCAGATGGCCTGAAACTATTAAGACAAAATTTAGGAGACAAAGCTATTGCTTATAAACAATTGGGGGGCTATGAGTTGTTTTCGGAACAGGACACCCCATTATATGAAAGCTGTTTGCGTCACAAAGAAGAGGTAAACACATTACTTAAGCCTGTTTTTAAAGAAGCTGTGTTTAGTATAAAGGACAATGCGTTTGGCTTTAAAAAGATCAAAGGCCATTATATCTTCAATACATTTGAAGGGCAAATTGATACGGGTAAGATGATGGAAGCCCTGTTACAAAAAGCGCAATCAAAGTCTATTAAGATCTTAAACCAAGTAAGCGTTGAAGATTATATAGAAACAAACCAATCGGTAAAGGTAAAAACAAACCGCTTTGAGCTATCAGCTTCAAAACTATTAATAGCTACCAATGGATTTGCCTCACAATTAATAAATGAAAAAGTAACACCGGCCAGGGCGCAGGTTTTAGTTACAACCCCCATACCAAACCTTCATATTAAAGGGACCTTTCATTTAGACAGGGGCTATTACTATTTCAGGAATATAGACAATAGAATCCTTTTAGGCGGGGGTAGGCATCTTGATTTTTTTGGTGAACAAACATTTGAGTTCAATCAAACCGCATTGGTTCAAAATAAGCTTGAAACACTTTTAAGAACAACTATTTTGCCTGAAACACCGTTTGAAATAGCACACAGATGGAGTGGTATTATGGGAGTAGGTAATCAGAAAAAGGCTATTGTAAAACCATTTGGTAATCATGTGTTTTGTGGTGTTCGTCTTGGAGGTATGGGCGTTGCCATTGGCAGTAGTATTGGTAAGGAACTTTCAAATCTGATTAAATAAATGATAAAGCGGTTTTTTAGATTTTTATTTAAAATCAGTACCTGGTTTGTAATACTTTCGTTTATGTTGGTTATGGCCTTCAAATGGGTTCCGGTGCCGGTAACACCCTTAATGCTCATCCGTTATTTTGAACCTGACAGTCACAAAACACTTAAGCATGATTGGGTAGCTCTTGATAATATTTCTAAAAACTTACAGTTAGCCGTTATTTGTAGTGAGGATCAAAACTTTTTAAACCATAAGGGATTTGACTATAAAGCCATAAAGAAAGCCATTGAGAACAATAAAAAAGGAAAAGGGGTAAAAGGGGCTAGTACTATAAGCCAGCAAACCGCTAAAAATGTGTTTTTGTGGCCACAACGCAGTTGGTTAAGAAAGGGATTGGAAACATATTTTGCGTTTTTAATTGAGTTATGCTGGTCTAAAGAACGCATCATGGAAGTATACCTTAACAGTATTGAAATGGGTAATGGTATTTATGGAGCTCAAGCAGCATCACAATACTGGTTTAAAAAACCGGCCAGCAAACTAGCTTTGCAGGAAGCGGCAGCTATTGCGGCTATTTTGCCTAACCCCAGAACCTATAAGGCCAATCCGGCTACCGCATATATTGAATCCAGAAAACAATGGATTGTAAAGCAGATAGGGTATTTTGGTCCTTTAGATTATACTAAACAAGATGGAGGAAAACCTAAAAATTAAAGCACAGTTATACACATTGTGCCAGGAGTTTATTGAAGAACGGTTTTGGGCGATACAAAAAACCATTGACGAAATACAGCTGTCCTTAACATCAGAGACCAAAAGCAGTGTGGGAGACAAGCATGAAACGGGGAGAGCCATGCTTCAGTTGGAACGTGAAAAAGCCGGAAATCAATTGGCAGAGATTCAAAAAACCAAAGCTGTACTTTTAAAAGTAAATAGCGCTGTGAGTTCTAAACACATTGGTCTGGGCAGTGTTGTGTATACCTCTAACGCCAACTATTTTATAGCCATAAGTGCCGGGGAACTAAAAGTCAATGACACCGCGTTTTATGCCATTTCACCGCATACACCTATGGGGCAATTGTTGCTTGGTAAAAAAGTTGGTGATGCACTTACTTTTAGAAGTAAGCCGTTTGTAATACAGGATGTTTTATAGAGTATGTCCTAATTATATTAATATTGGATATAAAAACAGTATCTCGCACCAAATATTAAAGACGAATAAAATTAAAAACTTGTATTAACTGTTTTAAATAATATCATAATTAGCACCTACCCACTTTCAAATTTATGAGCTCATAGAGATAGGTGCTAAGTATAGTATTTTAAGGCTACCTTTACTTTTATAGACTATTGTTTGGAAAGAACAGTTTTATTCCTGCCTGATAAAATCTACTATAAAATCTAAAGCATTAGGAGCAAACATGGAACTATGATCTCCGTCTATTTCAATCAGAGGCACCCTTTTATCTCTTAAAAAATCCATCTCTTCCTGGTTGAGTCTTCCGACTGCTTCATCGAAGAGTCCATGTACGTAAATAACGTTACTTAAATCATCGTCTTCTAAAAGTTCAGTATATCTGTTCATTCCAAGCCCGGCTTGTAGTCGTCCTTCAGAAAGATCACCCCCTTCGTCAGGAACAAGTGTTTCTCCATTTTCAAAGGTATATCCGGACCCATCTCTAAAGCCTTGCCAAACAACTTCCGGGATATTTAATCGTCCAGCCATAATCACTACTTTATCTGCAATATTGGGGTGCTTATCTAGCACATTCGGAATAATAAAAGACCCGAAAGAATGAGACATGGCTACAACTTTTTTATCCTGGTCTTTAAAATGTTGTAACACCCTTTGAAACATGGTTGTAGAAATATCATCCTCAATAATGGCCTGTTCAAAAGTAATTTCGTTGTTGAGTATGGTGGGGTTTATTTGTTGTGCCTGTTTAACATAAACCCTGTAATAGTCTTGAAATTGAGGTTCTTCAATATCAGTTGCTATCAGCTTTGGTACGGGGCCTCCTTCAGCATATACAAAGACCGTATCTTTAGCTGAATTCCCTTTCCCAACAAACAAGTCATTTATGTCTTGTGGGATTACCGTTTCCGTGTATTTTGCTACAGGTGTATCATCACTACTACAACTAAAAATTATAAGCGAAACAAAAACGGCTGTTGCTATGGTTTTGTTTAAAAAAATTAATCCTTTTTTCATTATTTTAATTATTATATGTTAATATTCCGGTTCATTGAAGTTTACTCAGCTGTTCCTTATTATGCTGAGGACTTTTGTTTTTTTACTATTTGATTTGTGATGCAAATATTCTCAAAAGCTATACCGTAGCATAATAAAACAGGGGGCTTACAGTCTTAATTTCAGAAATTAAAACCAAAACAATTCTTTTTTGTCAAGACTCAATTGTTTTTAAATACATGAGGAGTGGTTTTGGTATGCTTTTTAAAGGCCATGTAAAAAGAACTTTTGCTATTAAAGCCAACATCTTTTCCTATACCTTCCATACTTAACTGTTCTGCTCGGTCTGTAAGCAGTATACTTTTGGCTTCTTCTACTCTGAGTCTGTTTATAAGATTAGCAAAATTGTATCCTTTTGTAATATTTATGGTCCTGGACACTTGCCTGGGATGTAAGCCTGTAGCATTAGCGATGTCTATAATGGTAAGGTCCGGATTGGTATATGCTTTTGAGGTATATAAATAGTTTTCAATAAGCTTAATTTTATCCGAATAGTGTTCTTTATCACTAATTTGTTTTGCTTTTAAAGCTATGTCCTTATTCAAAGTTTCATGAGTAAGGAGGTTAACCTTATTTTGAAATATGCCTTTTAAAGAGATCCAAAACAGAAGGATGACGTTAATGGCAGAAATTATGACATAGGGAAAACTGGAATCTAAAAATACAAACAGTATAAAGTCCAGGCATATAAAAAACAGGCTAAATAGTATAAAAAACCTTGCCCAGGAGAGCTCTTTATATTCGGTAGATGAGTATTGGTTTTGAACTTCCCGGCGATGTTTTTTAATTTCGTTTAAAATAAAAACCCCAATGAATAAAAAATAGATGATCTCTATTATATCTATGATGTCCAGCCAAACAGATTCTATAAGCATTTGCTTGGTTTCTATAGGCTGACAAAAGGCTATACATTCGGCTAAAAGGTATAAAGTCCCCGGAATAAAGACCCAATGATGCCTTTTTTGATCCGGAAGAATAGATATATTTTTAATGTACAGGTAAAATATGGGAAACAGGATCCACCCGAAACTAAGAGGTAGAAATAACAGTTGTGGGTGTTTTTCTGTGATTTTCAGATCATCAAGTATGCTTGGTATGAGTTCAAGGCCATAGGCAATGATAAATACCCCTAAAAAGAAGGTAGACTTTTTGTTTTTTTTGCTCAATAAAATAAGAAGTGTTCCCAGGCTAATGCCATGTACAAGTCCAACAATATCTATATAAGAAACAATATGTTCATAAAATTCTTCCATTTAATGATGACTGCACAGGCATTAATTGGAAGGCCATTTTTTATCAATAGCTATTAAACGGGGTGTTTTCATTATTTTTCTAAGACTAAGTTGTGGTAAAATTTTGTTGTTTGCCATGTTATATTTTGGCTTTAAATAGCCACACAGCTTTAATTATAATAAGGGTTTCTGGTATAAGGGCCTGTTTCCAAAGTTAAATACTAATAATGAACCTTTTTTATACTATTTTACCTAATATGCTAATGAGAAGGTTGTTATTGAGTAAAACTATTGAAGGAGCTGGTTTATTTAGAAGTCAAAAGTTTAAAAAATGCTTTTTTACTTTAAGGAAAGGTACACGTTTTGATTTTGTTTCAGCATATCGTGATGCTCAAAAAAAATGCTTTTTCCATTTAAATGGGCCTCAATTAAATAATAAGGACCTTTATAATACGCTTGTTTTACTGTTGCCTTTAGATCTGATTTTTTAACAACTTTCAATTGATGCGCGTAAATAATGGTATTGTTTATAACATTAAACTCTCCAAAAAAAGAGGCTACTAAAGGTGTTTCAGGCTTGTTGTACAAAACACTGGGAGTGTCATTAACCAAAATTTTATGCTTATGTAGTACAATCATTCGGTCTGCATATCCCAAAACATCTTCTTTGTCGTGGGTAGCCACAATACAAGTGATCTTTTTTTCTTTTAGATATTTAAAAAGACTTCTGCGAAGGCTTTGCTTTTTAAAATTATCTATATGACTAAAGGGTTCATCCAGCAATAAAATCTCAGGCTGATTTGCCAATGCTCTGGCTAGTGCTACGCGTTGCTTTTGACCACCGCTTAGAATTTTTACTTTGGTTTTAGCAAAAGCAGTCAATTCAACAACATCAATAAGTTCGGCAGTGCGCCTTTTTTTCTCTTCGGGATAAAAATTTGAAAGAAATTTTCCAATATTCTCTTCCACTGAAAGCGGCGGCATAAGGTCAAATTCCTGGGCCACATATTTCATAAAGTCATAACCAACAACCAGGTTATATTTTGGGCCTAAAACAGCTTTGTCTTTCCAATAAATATGACCCTTATCTAAATCATATTCCCCGTATAACCCTTTTAACAAGGTACTTTTTCCAGAACCGCTTTCTCCAATAACTGCAATATGCTCACCTGGTTCAGCCTGAAATGAAATATGGCTTAGAACAGGAGTGTCATTATACGAAAAAGTAAGATTCTGTACGTTTAACATATGGTGTAAAAATAGAATAAAAAAAACACGCTTTTTTATTGAAGCGTGTTTTTAAAAAATGAGTTATGCTCTACCCTTTTATTTTTTCTTCTGTTTTACTTGGTAACACTTGAAAGCCCATATTGTAAAGCGTGAATCCAAAAATATCAGCATATTGCTCAATGGTTTTACTTACTGGAGTTCCTGCGCCATGACCAGCGTCAGTTTCAATACGGATTAAGGTTGGGTTGGCTCCGGTTTGTTTGCTTTGTAATTCAGCGGCAAACTTAAAACTATGCGCCGGTACAACTCTATCATCATGATCTCCGGTGGTCACTAATGTTGCAGGGTATTCTACACCGTTTTTAACATTATGAACTGGAGAATATCCTTTTAAGTATTCAAACATCTCCTGATTATCTTCGGCAGTACCATAATCATAAGCCCAGCCAGCTCCCGCAGTAAATGTATGGTAGCGAAGCATATCTAAAACACCTACGGCAGGCAAAGCCACTTTGGCCAGATCCGGACGTTGGGTCATAGTAGCACCAACTAATAATCCGCCATTAGAACCACCGCGGATAGCCAAATATTCTGATGAGGTATAGTTGTGCTCAATTAAGTATTCCCCGGCAGCAATAAAATCGTCAAATACGTTTTGCTTTTGAGTCTTGGTTCCGGCATCGTGCCATTTTTTACCATACTCGCCCCCACCACGTAAGTTAGGAACAGCGTATATACCACCTTGCTCCATCCAAACCGCATTGGCAATACTGAATGCTGGGTTCAAACTAATGTTAAATCCGCCGTAACCATAAAGAATAGTCGGATTTTTACCGTTAAGTTCTACACCTTTTTTATGTGTGATAATCATAGGGACCTTGGTACCGTCTTTTGAGGTGTAAAACACCTGGTGACTTTCATAATCATCACTATTGAATTCTATTGACGGCTTCCAATATAATTTTGTGTCCCCCGTTTCTAAATCAAGGGTATATATACTTGAAGGGGTATTATAATTGGTAAATGAAAAATAATCTATGGATTCTTTCTTTTTACTACCAAAACCACCTGCGTTTCCTACACCAGGAAGGTTGATATCTCTTATTAGCTTTCCATTATAATCATACTGCATGACTTTTGATATGGCATCCACCATGTATTCGGTTATGATATATTTTCCTGAGGTAGAGGCCAGTAAAACATTTTCGGTTTCCGGAATAACGTCCACCCAGTTTTCTGGAGTTGGGTTAGCAACATCAACTTTTACTATTTTTTTATTGGGAGCCTCTAAGTTTGTTACTAAAAATAATGTACTCCCATCATTATCCAAAACATAGGTGTTACTGTCCGTATGATCTAAAATAGTTATTAAAGGACTGTTTTTTACCGATAGGTCTTTTATAAACAATCTGTTTCCGGTAGTTGATATACGCGGTGTAATCACTAAGTATCTATCATCTTCGGTTACTCCCGCATAAATATATCGGTGTTTTTCTTCCGGAGTGCCTCCATAAATTAAAGCATCGTCTTTTTGAGATGTTCCTAGTTTATGATAATACACTTTGTGCTGATCTGTTTTGGCAGAAAGTTCACTGCCTTTAGGCTTATCATAACTGGAATAATAAAACCCTTCATTTTTGTACCATGAAATCCTTGTAAACTTAATATCCACAAGTGTATCTTCAATGATGGCTTTACTTTCAGTATCCATGATCAGGATTTTTCTCCAGTCACTTCCACCTTCAGAAATGGAATAAGCCAATATTTTACCGTTCTTAGAAAAACTTAAACCGCCTAAAGATACAGTCCCATCATCTGAAAACGTATTTGGATTTAAAAAAACTTCAGTATCACCATCTCCTTTTTTTCTGTAGATGACATTTTGATTTTGTAATCCGTCATTTTTGGAAAAATAGGTGTAATCGCCTTCCGTAAAAGGAGCACCAACTTTTTCATAGTTCCATAATGTGGAGAGGCGTTCTTTTAATTCAGATCTAAAAGGGATATTATCTAAATAACCATAGGTTGATTTGTTTTGAGCTTTCACCCAGGCTTCAGTTTCCGGACTTCTGTCATCTTCTAACCACCTGTAGGGATCTTTAACTTCTGTTCCAAAATAGGTATCTATAGTGTCAACGGTTTTAGTATTAGGATAATTCACGGTAATAGTGTTAGTTTTCTGAATATCATTCTTACAAGCTGTTAAAAAAACAAGGCTTATAAGGGTAATTGTTAGTCTAGTCATAATTATTAACGAATTTGAATTCTTTCAAAAATAAACAAAAAAACTCCTATATGTACATATAAGAGTTTTATCATAAAATCTAAGGTCAAAAATTTACACTAAATTATTGTCAACTAAATATTCAGCAATCTGAATGGTATTTGTTGCAGCACCTTTACGAAGGTTATCAGCCACAATCCACATATTTAATGTGTTGGGTTGTGTTTCATCTCTTCTAATACGTCCAACAAAAACCTCGTCCTTATCATGTGCATAAATGGGCATAGGGTAGGTATTGGTATCTGTATTGTCCTGAACAACAACGCCTGGTGTCTGACTTAATAATTTACGAACATCTGACAGATCAAAATCCTTTTCAAATTCTACATTTACAGATTCTGAATGCCCTCCGGCTGTTGGAATTCTAACAGCTGTTGCAGATACAGAAAATGTTCTGTCGTTTAATATTTTTTGAGGCTCTTTGGCCAATTTCATTTCTTCTTTAGTATAGCCGTTGTCCTGAAACACATCACAATGAGGTAAAGCATTTCTTCCTATGGGATAAGGATAGGCCATTTCTCCTTCAACACCTGCAATTTCGTTTTCTAACTGTCTTACAGCTTTAACTCCGGTACCGGAAACCGATTGGTAAGTAGAAACAATTACGCGTTTCATTTGGTAAGTCTCATGAAGTGGAGCCAGTGCCATAACCAATTGAATGGTTGAGCAGTTGGGGTTTGCTATAATTTTATCGTCTTTAGTTAACTCAGAAGCATTGATTTCAGGAACCACCAATTTTTTTGTAGGATCCATTCTCCAGGCTGAGGAGTTGTCAACTACAGTAGTACCGGCTTCTGCAAACTTAGGAGCCCATTCTAAGGCCGTGTCTCCTCCTGCTGAAAATAAGGCTATATCCGGTTGCATAGAAACTGCGGTTTCTAATCCAACAACCTTATATTCATTTCCTTTATAAGATATAGATTTTCCAACAGATCTTTCAGAGGCAACAGGAATTAATTCTGTTACAGGAAAATTGCGTTCTGCAAGAACTTTCAACATAACTTCTCCTACCATACCAGTGGCACCAACAACAGCTACTTTCATTGTATTTATAATTTAATAATTTTTGTGAGGACAAAACTAAGTATTAATTCCTTTTTAAAATCTAAAAAAAGCCCTCATTTTCTTAAAACAAGGGCTTTTTAACAACAAATAACACAATGTTGTTTATTTAACGAATTGTTATTTTTTAAGTAAATCTCTGATTTCTATTAGTAATTCTTCTTGTGTTGGTCCGGCAGGCGGCTCCGGAGCAGGTTCTTCTTTCTTTTTCATTTTATTGACACCTTTTACAATCAAGAACATAACAAATGCCACAATTATAAAGTCAATAACATGGGTTAAAAATGCGCCCCATAATACAGAAACTTCACCTTCTAGAATACCTTCTGCATTGGCTACACCTTCTTTTATTACCAGTTTTAAATCCTTGAAATCTGCATTGAAAATTAATCCTATTAACGGCGATACAATACCACCTGTGAATGAAGTTACCACTTCTTTAAAAGCAGCACCCATAACAAAACCAACTGCAATGTCTACAAGGTTGCCCTTCATTGCAAATTCCTTAAATTCTTTTAACATGAGTATAAATTTTTAGTTAGTGAACTCAAAAATAAGGAAAAAACTTTAACAGTTGTTATGTTTTCATTCAATGAAAATACGCCTAACACGCTGAGATATAGATGTAATAAGCTCGTAAGAAATGGTGTTGGCTGTTAAAGCCAGATCTTCTGCTGTGGTAGTTTGTCCAAAAACAATAACCTCATCGCCTTCATTACAATCAATGTTAGTAACATCAACCATAATCATATCCATACAAACATTTCCAATAATTGGTGCTTTTTGACCTTGTATAGTTACAAAGCCTTTGCCATGACCATATTGTCTTCCAATACCATCTGCATGGCCAATGGGGAGTGTTGCCGTTTTTAAGAAGCCATTACTTTTAAAGGCGCGGTTATAGCCTACAGATTCCCCTTTTTCTATATGATGAATTTGAGAAATCACCGTTTTTAAGGTTCCTATAGGTTTTAAAAATAAGTTCTCCTTTTCAGAATTGCCAAAACCATATAGGCCAATGCCACTTCTTACCATATCAAAATGAGCCTCGGGATAATTTAAAATACCTGAGGTATTGCACATATGTAACATAGGCTTATACCCCAAACGTTCTATGAGTGCTATAGCAATACCTTTAAAACTTTTAATTTGATTTAAAGAAAATGTTTTTTCATTCAAGTCTTCGCTGGCTGCCAGGTGTGAGAATATAGATATGACCTTGGTGGTTTGAGTTGTTTTTAAGGTCTCTGAAATATAATTAACGTCATTTTCAAAAAAGCCTAAACGGTTTAAACCGGTATTAAATTTAATGTGAATAGGATATTCAATTAATTTTTCAGCAGAAGCAAACTGAATAAATTCATTTAAAATTTTAGCATTGTAAATAGCCGGCTCTAAACGGTTTTCAATTAAAGATTTAAAATTCACCGTTTGTGGGTGTAATACTAAAATAGGTTGCGTTATTCCGGCCTGGCGCAAAGCAATGCCTTCATTAATATAAGCAACTGCAAAATAATCAACATTCTGCTTTTGCAAATAGTTAGCTATTTTGCAAGGATCACTTCCATAGGCAAAAGCCTTAACAACAGCCATAAACTTTGTGGCCGGTTGTATTTTTGATTTTAGATGTGTGAGATTATGCTTAAGTGCTTTTAAATCTATTTCAAGCACCGTTTCCTGTGCTTTATGCATTAGAGTCTTTGGGTTTAGTGTTTACTTCCTCGGCATCATTTACTTTCATATTTCTAACCTTATCCCGCATCATAGCTTTATAATATGCCGCTCTGCTTAAAGGCTCATACTCATTAACTTCTCCCAGTAAGACCAGATTGTCACTTTTGTTTTTCCTGTAGCTGTATTGAGCCAAGTTCCCTGTTTTGGTACAAACGGCGTGTACTTTGGTTACATACTCCGCAGTAGCCATTAAATTGGGCATGGGACCAAAAGGATTGCCTTTAAAATCCATATCTAAGCCGGCAACAATAACCCTGATACCTTTATTGGCCAGGTCATTACAAATACGTACAATCTCATCATCAAAAAACTGTGCTTCGTCAATCCCAACCACATCACAGCCATCAGCTAAAATAGGAATATTGGCTGCAGCAGGAACAGGTGTTGAACGAATTTCATTGGCATCATGAGAGACTACCATATCTTCGTCATAACGCACATCAATAGCAGGTTTAAAGATCTCTACTTTTTGCCTTGCAAACTGGGCGCGTTTTAGCCTTCGGATGAGTTCTTCCGTTTTTCCGGAAAACATGGAACCACAGATAACTTCAATCCATCCAAATTGTTCTTTATGATTTACTGTATTTTCAAGAAACATTTTGTAATTTTAACACTAAAACAAAGTAATTATTCGTTCGTATAAAGGTGGCGTAAATTTATTAAAAAACAAAAGCCTACAATGCAATAATTAAAAAAATATAAACTAATGAAGAAGAAGTTAGAATCTGAACTTATAAGTATAGCGCACAGAATTCTTAAATTAAAAGGAAGAGAGGATGTTATTAAGATGCATGCCGAAGCAGCAGCGCTTTATGAGAAACTAACCGTATTAAAATTTGCTCATGAAAACTTTGAAGGTGCTATTCCAACTATAGGAAGCGACTCTTCTTTTTTTGGCATGTTAGACAGTGCTTTTAATAACAAAGTGAGTGATAATATTGAGGTTGAAGATAAAATATATATAAACCTTGATGATGTTGATCGTGATGAGATCACTGAGCCCGCCATGGCAAAAATTAAGGATATGTTACAACATATGCCTGAGAATCCTCAAAATATTGATACGGTATTTGAAGAGGCCATACCCAAGCAACCCGTTAAAAAACACGACCTGGAAGATATTACCGAAGGGTTTAAAGACCTGCCTGTTTTTGAACCGGCTTCTAAAGATCAGAACGGTTTGCCCAATGACAAAAAATCATTGAATGATAAGCTTAAGGTTGGAGGGCTAAATATAGGTCTTAATGATAAGATTGCTTTTATTAAACATTTGTTTGAAGATAAAAGCGAAGATTATGATCGTGTATTATCACAATTAAATACTTTTATTTCTCATGATAATGCTAAAAACTTTATTCAGGATGTAGTTAAACCAGACTATAATAATTGGGAGGGTAAGGAAGAGTTTGAAGCGCGCTTTATGGAAATTATTGAAGACAAGTTTCAATAATAATATATTATCTGCCAACAACCATTAATATATGACTCAATCTAATTTTAACTCCAAAAGAATTGAGTCTATAGATGTATTTAGGGCCTTAACTATGTTTTTAATGATATTTGTAAATGACTTTTGGACATTAACCAATGTTCCGGAGGGATTACAACATATGGATGCGCAAGTTGATGCTATTGGCTTTTCAGATATTATTTTCCCAGCCTTTCTTTTTATAGTTGGACTTTCTATACCCTTTGCTATAAAAGCAAGAAGAAATAAAGGAGACAGTAACGGGCCAATTTTGGTTCATGTTTTTAAAAGGACACTAGCCTTAATTATCATGGGCTTATTTATGGTTAATTTTGAAAGTATAAATGCCGATTTGTTGCTCATTAACAAATATGCTTGGGAATTAATAATGGGGCTTGCTATATTTCTGATATGGACCCTTTATAAACCAGCTAAAAAAAATCAAAAGAAAACCATACTACAGTTAACAGGTTTAGCCCTTTTAATTTTTCTTGCAGTTATTTATAAGGGAGGGTCAAATGATAACGTGCTTTGGATGCAAACACACTGGTGGGGCATTTTAGGTTTAATAGGTTGGGCTTACTTACTTAACACCCTTATCTATTTGTTTTTTGGACGATCTTTAGTCATTTTGTGGATCGTTTTTATAGTCTTTCATGTATTAAATATTGAAGAGTTTGCTTCAGTTACAGGAATTCCAAATTTAAAATTTGTGATTAGTGCTTCCATGCATGTAGCGGTATGTGCGGGGATGATTGTGGGAAGTGTTATGCTTCATTTTAAAGCATTAGAAAAGGAAAAGCTGTTTTTATTATTTGTTCTTGTTCTGGGTATAGTTTCTCTTGTTTATGGTTTTGCCCTAAGACCATATTGGGGAGGGTTTTCTAAAGTTAGAGGAACACCATCATGGGCTTCTGTTTGTATAGGGATTAGTTGTTTGAGTTTTTTAGTTTTATATGTTATTGTAGATAAGCTAAAATTTAAGACCTGGACTAACCTGTTTAAAATTGCAGGAACTAATACCCTGACCTGTTATTTAATTCCATATTTTATATACCCGCTTGTTATGATTTTTGCCTTAAGTTTACCGGATATTTTATTGGATGGTTATATTGGGTTATTGAAGTCGTTGGTGTTTTCATTTATTGTAATAGGAATTACCGCTTTGTTAAACAACATAAACATTAAATTGAAAGTGTAAATACATGAGTAAACTTTATATAGTTCCTACGCCCATTGGTAATTTAAACGATATCACTTTTAGAGCCATTACCGTTTTAAAAGAAGCCGATTTAATTCTGGCAGAAGACACGCGTACCTCAGGAAAACTTCTAAAGCATTTTGAAATTATGACGCCCATGCAATCGCACCATATGCACAATGAGCATAAAACGGTTGACAGGATCATTCAAAAACTCAAAGGAGGAACAACTATTGCTTTGGTAAGTGACGCCGGTACACCGGCTATTTCTGATCCTGGGTTTTTATTATCGCGTGCCTGTATTGAGAATAATATAGCTATTGAGTGTTTGCCCGGAGCTACGGCGTTTGTGCCGGCATTGGTGAATTCCGGTTTGCCCAATGACAAATTTGTATTTGAAGGGTTTTTACCGGTTAAAAAAGGACGTCAAACCAGGTTACAGTTACTCGCAGAAGAAACCAGAACCATGATTTTTTATGAAAGTCCGCATAAATTGGTTAAAACCTTAGGGCATTTTTGTGAATATTTTGGGGAAGACAGACCCGTGTCTGTTTCCAGAGAACTTACTAAATTGTATGAAGAAACTGTAAGAGGGACTGCTAAAGATGTATTAGAACATTATACTAATAAACCTCCAAAAGGAGAGATCGTGGTTATAGTTGGAGGTAAAAACAAATAAAATGACACTAGAAACATTTATAAATAAAGTAAAGCATACGCCGGAAAGCATTGCGTTTTCAGAAACCATGAGCGTTATTGAAGCTCATTATCAATTTACACCAACCGCCTTTAAGAATGGTAATTTAGAAAATACTGAGGGGCAAAACTCCGGATCCTGTAAGTTATTTGCATTTGCAAAGACTCAAGAGTTTACCAAAGCAGAAACATTGGCTTGTTTTGGTCAGTTTTATTTTGATGAAGTTCTTAATGATCCTGATGGCAACGGACATCAAAATATTAGAAACTTTATGAAAACCGGCTTTGAAGGAATCGTTTTTGAACACTATCCTTTAAAAGAAAAATAGTTTGTCATTCAGGATGAAACGAAGAATTTATTTCTTTTATAAGATCCTGAAACAAACTCAGAATATCAGGCGTAAAACCATTACATGGAAGACCTACTACAAGATATCAGACAATGTACCATTTGTAAACCTCACTTGGCTCTTGGTCCGCGCCCTGTAGTATCAGCACACCCAGATTCTAAAATAGTCATTATCGGCCAGGCACCAGGAACCAAAGTACATGCATCAGGTGTGCCTTGGGATGATGCCAGTGGGAGGCAATTGCGTAAATGGTTAAATGTTTCTGAAGAAGAGTTTTATGATGACACAAAATTTGCCATCATTCCTATGGGGTTTTGCTATCCCGGAAAAGGAAAAAGTGGCGATTTACCACCCAGACCCGAATGTGCTCCACAATGGCATAAGTCCTTATTTGATAAACTTAAAAATGTAGAGCTAATTCTTTTAATTGGGATGTATGCCCAAAATTATTATTTAGGAAAAACGGCAAAAAAAACATTAACAGAAACCGTAGCTAATCATAAGGCATACTTGCCAAAATATTTGCCATTACCACACCCGTCTCCACGCAATAGGTTTTGGCTAACTAAAAACCCCTGGTTTGAGGTTGAGGTTTTGCCGGAGTTGAGAAGGAAGGTTAAGAGGTTGATTTAATTCATGTCATTACGAGGAATTAGCAACGAAGTAATCTTTTGAATTCAGGTTTTAATTTTCAAGAGATTGCTTCACTACGTTCGCAATGACCAGTTTTGTCACTTCGAGGGAGGTACTACTGTGCAGTCTGTTTAATAAAAAAATTCAAACCGAAAAGATTGCTTCGTTACACTCGCAATGACGGTAGTTATTATATTTATATATGAATAGGTCTTATGTGTACTTTATGGCTAATAAAAATAACACTGTTATTTATATTGGTGTAACTAGCCATTTGTTGAAACGTGTTTATCAGCATAAAACAAAAGTACACAAGGGCTTTACTGCGAAATACAATTGTAACAAATTGGTTTATTTTGAAGAGTTCTCAGATATCAATCAAGCTATAGCAAGAGAAAAGCAATTAAAATCTGGCAACAGAAAACGAAAAGAAGATTTAATAAATTCAATCAATCCAGATTGGAATGATTTGTCTGATGGGTGGTTATTTTATTTTGACTAACGTCATTACGAGGCGTTAGCGGCGAAGTAATCTTTTGATCAGGAGTTAATTTTAACAGATTGCTTCACTACGTTCGTAATGACCAGTTTTGGCACTTCGAGGGAGGTATAACTGTGTAGTCTGTTTAATAAAAAAATCAAACCGAAAGATTGCTTCGTTACACTCGCAATGACAGTAGTTATTATATTTATATATGAATAGGTCTTATGTGTACTTTATGGCTAATAAAAATAATACTGTTATTTATATTGGTGTAACTAGCAATTTGTTGAAACGTGTTTATCAGCATAAAACAAAATTTATTTTGACTAACGTCATTACGAGGCGTTAGCGACGAAGTAATCTTTTGATCAGGAGTTAATTTTAACAGATTGCTTCACTACGCTCGCAATGATCAGCTTTGTCAATGCGAGGGAGGTACAACTGTGTAGTCTGTTTAATAAAAAAAAATCAAATCGAAAGATTGCTTCGTTGCACTCGCAATGACGTTAAAAATCATGAATCTAGAGATGTTTCCCTTTTTCCCAACCATGTTTGCCAAGGTATTGCTCGCCACTTTCAACAGCACCATCTTCAATAGAAGTTCCCATAGAATCATTCCAACGGTTTAAGTACCCAAACAATGAAATCACACCAAGCATTTCCACAATCTCGCCTTCATTCCAATGTTCATATAAACGTTTTTTAATGTTTTCATCAATTGCATTTGGCACCTGAGAGGCGGCCAAACTAAAATCTAAAGCAGCCCGTTCCGCCTCGTTAAAAGCAGGGTGCGTTCTATAGTCCCAAATATTATCTAATTGTTCCTGCTCTGCGCCATAACGCTCTGCGGCCCTAATAGCGTGCGCCTGGCAATACCTACAACCTGTTGAGTTACTGGATACCCAGGCAATCATACGTTTTAGAGCAGAGGTCACTCTGCCCTCGTTAGCCATAACAGCTTTATTCAAGTTAATAAAGGCCTTACTAATAGCGGGACGCCGTTGCATAGTGAGTACAGAATTAGGGCAAAACCCCAGGGTTTCATTAAAAAATTCTGCTAATTCTTTGGTTTCTAAATCGTGATCAGCGGATAAAGGTGTTACTAAAGGCATATGTTATTTTTTTAAGTAGTATTTTTGAAACTACAATTAACAAAAAATAATTAATACCTATGGCAGTTCAAGTTAGCACAAAATGGTTGGGGGATATGCGATTTGAAAGTACAAATCCTTCGGGACATGATTTATTTATTGATGCAGGAGAAGAAAATGGAGGTAAAGGAGAAGGCTACAGACCCAAAGCTTTGATGTTATCCGGATTGGCCGGGTGTTCTGGCTTAGATGTGGCATCTTTAATAAAAAAAATGAAACTTGATGTTGATGATTTTACAATAGATATTGATGCTAATTTAACCGAAGAACATCCAAAATATTATGATAAGGTTAGCATGAACTTTCATTTTTACGGAGACAATCTAAATGAAAAGAAATTACAAAAGACGGTGGATTTATCTATTGATAAGTACTGCGGTGTTATGGAGATGTTTCGTCGGTTTGCTGATGTTGAAGTCAATATATTTTTTAACGAATAATTAATGAAGGCACTCTTAAATGCTATAATTTTTAGTGCAATTATAGCAAGTACAGCATACTCACAAGAAAAGAGCCATGTTATTTCTCATGATGGTGAAACTATTGTTACAAATCCTTCCAAAGGATCTAATAGTTATAAACGTTGGGTAGCCTTTCCTGAAAAAACAGCAAACATACGCAGCATTATATTAAACTTAAAGTTTCAGTGCCCGGACAGTATGCGCTGTGCAGATTGGGATTATCTGGATTATATAAAAGCGCGTCCTAAAAACGACTCCACAGTTTATGAAATTGCACGCATGTTAACACCCTATGGTGGTTTTTTTCAAAAGGACTGGGGCTTTGAATGGCGTGTTGATATTACTGATTTTAGTTTGATTCTAAGAGATGATGTTGAAATAGATTATATTCATACCGGTTACGAAGACAATAAAACAAGAGGTTGGAAAGTTACAGTAGATTTTGAAATTACCTATGGCACACCCGTTGCAAATCCCATTGCCGTTCATACCATTTATGACGGGCAATATAAATATGGATATAAAGACGACCCCATAGAAAACTATTTGGTTCCTATAACCATTAAAGCTCATGCTGAAACCAATTTTTCAAAGGTTAAAATTCATCAAACGGGTCATGGTATGGACGCCAATGGCTGTGGCGAATTTTGTAGTAAGTACCGAGATATTGTATTTAACGGTGCAGTAGTAGACCATAAAAATTTATGGATGGAGTGCGGTGATAATCCTTTGTTTCCACAAGCAGGTACCTGGATATTTGATCGTGCCAATTGGTGCCCCGGTTATTTGTTACAACCCGATGAAGTACTATTGAACACGCCCCCGGGGAAACCCTTTACGGTAGATATAAATATGGAACCTTATGACACTGAAAAACCAAGTGCCAACGAGCAGATATCTACTTACGTTATTGAGTATGCAAAACCTAATGCGAAAAATGATGTGACTTTGGTAGATATTATTCAGCCTTCAACACGTCAGGCACATCATAGAAAAAATCCTTTTGGTGGCTTACCTGTAATTCGTGTAAAAAACAATGGAGCTAATCCGTTGCAAAAAATGACAATAACCTATTTTTTAGAAGGTGATAAACCCAAAAAACACCAATGGACAGGGCATATTGATTTTGGTGATGAAGCTTTAATTGCGCTACCAACAGAAGTATTTAGTAAAAAGGAAACAGCACAATTTCATGTAATGTTAGACAGGCCTAACGGAAAAAAAGACGCCTTTAGCTCAGATAATACCTTGGAGTCTGTTTATGAGCGTCCCGATATATTACCTGAAACACTTATTGTATATTACAAAACCAATAACAAACCCCACCAAAATACTTATGCTATTCAAAATAGCTTTGGAGATGTTTTTTTTGAAAAAGACAGCACCAATATGAAGCCAAGGACCGTATATCAGGATACCATAAAACTTAAACCCGGCAATTATAACTTTAGATTTAATGATACAGCTGGTGATGGTTTGGAGTTTTGGTTTAAGGCAAAAGACGGCAGGGGTGAAGTAAAATTATTAGATTCGCTAGGGAGAGCTATAAAGCAGTTTAAATCAGATTTTGGCAGTCATATTAATTATAATTTTGCGGTGAGGAATGATATGGTTTACAGAACAGACCATACCGCTTTAGTAGCTGTTTTTCCAGCCAGGACCAATGGCCCTATAACATTAGATTATTTTTGCAATACTCCAGAAACTGTAAAGGTGCTTATTGTAGACCAGGAAAATGAATCTAAGGTTTTAGAAGAACATAGCTATCAAAATTTTAGTAAAGGCACTTTAAGTTATGATTTATCCTATCTTCCCAAAAACAGATACTATATTAAAGTGTATGTAAAAGAAAAGGAAATCTATAAAAACAGAATCCGGTTAAAAGAGTAGTACATGCGTTGGACTTTAAAACCTAAACCCTCAAAGGAAAAAGTTGAAGCCTTGCAAAAAGCACTTCAAATTGATGCTGTTTTGGCATCGTTGTTAGTACAAAGGGGAATTGATAATTTTGAAGCTGCTAAAAAGTTTTTCAGACCAAGTTTGGAAGATTTGCATGATCCGTTCTTAATGAAAGATATGGATAAGGCCGTGGCACGTATTGAAAAAGCTATTGCCAATAAGGAAAATATTTTGGTGTATGGAGATTATGATGTTGATGGTACAACATCAGTGGCATTATTATCGTCCTATTTAAAAACCAAGCATCATTTGGTTTACACCTACATCCCTAACAGATATGATGAGGGGTATGGCGTATCTTATAAAGGCATAAACTTTGCTTTAGAAAACGATTTCTCACTTATTATTACTTTAGATTGTGGTGTTAAGGCTATTGAAAAAGTAGCTTATGCTAAAAAACAGGGCATTGACTTTATTATTTGTGATCATCACAGGCCGGGAGATAATATCCCTGAGGCCGTTGCCGTTTTAGACCCTAAACGTCAGGATTGTCAGTACCCATACAAAGAACTTTGTGGCTGTGGTGTAGGATTTAAATTGGTTCAGGCTCTGGCCATTAGAGATGGAAAAACCATTGATGATCTGGTTGAATATTTAGATCTGGTTGCTACTGCAATTGGCGCAGATATTGTTCCTATAGATGGAGAAAACAGGATATTGGCCTATTTTGGATTGATGGTAATAAATACCAAACCAAGACCGGGAATTCAAGCTATTTTAGATCAGGTTGAAAAAAAGGAACTTACCATTACTGACGTGGTTTTTATTGTAGCACCCCGAATCAATGCCGCAGGGCGTATGAAACATGGCAACTACGCCGTAACCCTGCTCACTGAGGAAGAACCTCAAATGGCTGCTAACTATGCTTTAGAAATTAACAATTACAATTTAGACCGACGTGAAACAGATAGACAAATTACTGAAGAGGCACTTCAACAAATTGAAGACCAAAAAGAACAGAACCGCCTTACTACTGTTGTTTACCATGAAGATTGGCATAAAGGTGTTATTGGTATTGTGGCTTCAAGATTAACCGAAACGTATTATAGACCCACATTGGTTTTTACTAAAAGCGGTAATAAATTAGCGGCTTCTGCACGCTCGGTCAAAGGGTTTGATATTTACAATGCCTTAGAAGCCTGTAAAGCTCACATTGAGCAATTTGGCGGGCATAAATATGCAGCTGGTTTAACACTTGAGAAAGAAAATTATGAGGCGTTTAAACAAGCTTTTGAAGATGAAGTTACCAAAACTATTGATAGAAATTTATTGACTCCGGAAATTAAAATTGATGCTCAAATAACGTTAGACACTATTACGCCCAAATTTTATAGAATCTTAAAACAATTTGCGCCTTATGGGCCAAGTAATATGACACCTGTTTTTATGACAGATGACTTGATGGACACGGGTTATGGAAAATGTGTAGGTGCTGATAAAACTCATTTAAGATTAACCGCAACGCAACCAAATGCAGCCGGAAGATTTGTTTGTATAGGATTTGGTATGGGCGATAAAATTGAGATGATTTCCAACGGAAACTTATTTAAGGCCGTCTATTCTATTGATGAAAATGAGTGGCAAGGTCATGTTTCACTTCAATTAAAACTAAGGGATTTAAAAGCATAATATGCCCAAGAATGATCCGTATGCAGCGTTAAGAATAAGAGAGTTTAACATCTTTTTATTGGTTAGATTTGTTTTGGTGTTTGGCTGGTCAATGCAATTTATAGTTATAGAATGGCAGGTCTATACGTTGACAAAAGACCCCTTATATCTTGGAATTATAGGTTTAATGGAAATAATTCCAGCCTTTACCATGGCTCTTTTTGCAGGGCATATTGTTGACCAAAAGGAAAAACGAAATTTACTGGCTGTTTGCATTGCTGCCTTTTCATTAATTAGTTTAGGGTTGTTTTTTTTAACGTGGGACAAAGTAGTGGCCGGTTGGGAAATAAAAACTATTTTATATGCTATTTATGCTCTGGTGTTTTTTGGCGGTTTTTTACGTTCCTTTTTCGGACCAACCATATTTTCGTTAGTCGCATTAATTGTTCCCAAAAAAATATACCCCAATGCGGCTACGTGGAGTAGCAGTACATGGAAAGCCGCTGCCGTTTTAGGAGCTCTTTTTGGCGGGTTTTCTATACATTGGATAGGTGTAGACAAAACGCTATGCATCATTTTTATTTTAGTATTGATTGCATTGGGTATTTGTTTTCAAATAAAAAAGAAACCTATTTTAAACCCTAAAATTGGTGAACCTTTAAAGGAAAGTTTAAAGGTTGGTGTTAGGTTTGTGTTTAGCAATAAGGCTATTTTGGGAGCTTTAACTTTAGATATGATTGCTGTTTTGTTTGGCGGAACCGTGGCCTTACTATCGGTTTTTGCTCAAGATATATTAGAGGTTGGTTCTCAGGGTTTTGGTATTTTAAATGCCTCCATATCTTTAGGAAGTATATGTAGTATGTTTATGACCACTTATCTTCCTATTAGTAAAAATGCCGGCAAAAAATTGCTGGCTACTATTTTTGGTTTTGGCTTGTGCATTATTGCTTTTGGGCTTTCTAATATATTTTGGGTTAGTGTTTTGGCCTTGTTTTTAAGTGGTGCTACTGATGGGGTTTCCATGGTTATCAGGCAGACCATTTTACAGCTAAAAACCCCTGATGATATGAGAGGACGTGTATCGGCAGTAAATTCTATGTTTGTAGGTTCTTCAAATGAACTTGGAGCTTTTGAAAGTGGTGTGGCCGCAAAATTATTGGGCCCGGTAACGGCAGTGGTTTTTGGAGGCTGTATGACCTTATTGACCGTAATAACAGTTGGTGTGAAAAATCCGGTGCTTAGGGAATTGGATTTAACAAAGGATGTTGAAGCCCATGAACAAGAAGGTTAATACGTTTTCAACTCAAAAGTCTCTCCATCAAAAACACCATAAGTATAATAGGAAATCCAATCACCCAGATTGATGTATTTTGAGGTTTTGTTGAGGTCTATATTTAAGGGTAAATGCCTATGGCCAAACACAAAGTAATCCTGGTGTTTTTGTTCCAGTTTACGCTTGCAATATTGTACTAACCACTCATTATCTTCTCCTAAAAATTTAGCGTCTTCATCGCCCGAAATGAGTTTATTTTTAACGGAGAGGTGCTGGGCTAATTTAACACCCAAATCCGGGTGTAACCAACGGAACAACCATTTGCAAAACGGATTTGTAAAGACCTTTTTCATACGTTTATAACCTTTGTCTCCGGGGCCTAAACCATCACCGTGGCCTATAAAAAAGGTTTTGTTGTTAAATATGAACTCTTTAGGTTTATGGTATACCGGAATATTAAGTTCTTCTTCAAAATAACCATTCATCCAAAGGTCATGATTGCCCACAAAGTAATGGATTGGAATTCCGGAATCACTAATTTCTGCCAGCTTACCAAGGGTTCTGGTGAAGCCTTTGGGCACCACATATTTATAATCCATCCAGAAATCAAATAAATCACCAAGAAGAAAAATGGCTGCGGCATCATGTTTTATTTGATCCAGCCAAGCTACAAACTTCTTTTCACGGGGTAAGGAATCCGCTTTTGTGGGGGCTCCTAAATGATTATCTGAAGCGAAATATATTTTTTTGCCTTTTGGAATTTGCATGGTGTAAATATAGTATATTCCTATGAAGGCAGGAATCTCTTTGTTTGGGTTTTCAAATCTATATGGTCTTATTTTCTATATTGTTTGAATCCCAAGCGTTTATTTTTTGACCAATCATTTTCCGGAAAATGATTAATAGTATTATTGCGCTTAAAAGCTGGTTGACAGGTTGCGTTAGGGATTGAGGTCTTGTTGGAGCTCTTTTTGTGATGTTGCGCCTATGCAACACAAAAAAGCGACTACCGAAAGCCCGACCCCTGGGGTAACGCCCTAATTATTATCATATGAATACCATTCTGCAAATGAACTGTCCGTTTCCTGGAGTTTTAAAGAGTGCAGGGCGATATGCTTAGGTAATCGGGTCTTTATTTTTTTTGCAAAATCCAGAACCATCATCTCACTGGTGGGTTGATAATCAACAAGAAGCACATTGTGTCCCCGGTTTTCAAGTTCTTTGGCCAATTCTACATGCGGGGTGTTTTTATTAAAAACAGTGGCGTGGTCAAAGACATTAACAATCTCTTCTTTTACAATTTTCTTTAAATCACCAAAGTCTATAACCATACCGTACTTGACGTTGGAGGTGTCTGTAATGGGTTTTCCTATTACGGTAACTGATAGTTTGTAACTGTGACCATGCACGTTTTTACATTTTCCGTCATAACCGTAAAGCGCATGACCGGTTTCAAAAGAGAATTGTTTTGTGATGCGAATGTTATTTCCCATTATCTTCTTTTCCTTTTATTTACAATGTAAACAATGATTAGAACTAAAGCTAATAGTAGAAACAACCCGTTTCCGCTGATGAATGACATAATATCCATAATGATTGTTTATTAGTTTCTCTTTTTATTATATCTGTACATTAAATAAGCTAGTGCAACCAGCACAACAAAAGGGAGCATTGCACCTATAAACACCCCTATTTCATAACCTTTATCCGGTGCATTTTTAATTTTTTCTTCAATATTAACTTGTTGAAGGACTGCAATAACTGGATTCATACTAGTCTTTATGCTGTTTCTGCCATTTTAATTTAGAAATGGTAATACAAAGTTAATTGTTTTGTGCCAGCGGGATAAATATTTTTCTAAATTTTACAATTAAGGGGATGCCCCTGGCAATGATCCAGAATGTCATGGCTATAAATATGGCATGTAGTTTTAAATCTAAACTATCTAACCAAAACAGTACCGGAACAAAGACCAGAAAGGTTGAAAACAACAGCACATTTCTTAAGTATTTCATTTTACCAAGACCTTTAAATATACCGTCAAATATAAATGCCAGCGTACACAGTGGTTGCATGACCAGTACAATCCAAAAGGTATTGTAAAAAGCTTTGAGGACTTCCGGTTCTTTGGTGAAAATTTTCCCAATGGGATAATAGAACAAAGCTCCTGTACAACCCAAAATAATTCCAATGATAACACCATATTTAATAAGCTTATTACTTAAAGCTATTAGAACCTTATAAGCTTCCGCGCCAAATAGTTTCCCTGAAAGGATATTGCCTGCACTGGCATAACCATCAACTATGAAGGCTCCCAGAAACCATAAGTTAATGGCAATGGTATAGGCGGCAATATATTCAGCACCGTAGCTTGTAGCATATGCACTTGCAAAATATAAGGTTACGTTTAGCGCAATGGTTCTGACAAATAGATTGAGGATCATTAAAATAAACCGTTTGATTTCCGGATTAAAAGGAAAGCTGGGCTTTAACGGGATACTTGTTTTTTTTAAAAGAAAGTAAGCTGAAAACCCTGCCATTAATACTTGTGCAATTAAACTGGCATAGGCTGCACCTTCTATATACATAGGAGCGATATAACCGGGTATACCATACACTAAAACTACATCTAAAATAATATTTGATACAGTTCCTATTATGGCTATAATCATAGGATAATATGTGTTTTGTAACCCGCGGAATGCTCCAAACACTGCTATTGTAAACAAGGTAAATGGAAAACCCAGAACACGAATTTTATAGTAAATAACACTAAAATCCAATATTAAGCCTGAGGCATTATAAAGTTTAAATATTGGTTGTGCAATGGGATAAGTACTTGCAATAATAATAAGGCTTAATGAGGTAATTATTAAAATGGCCTGTGCCGGTAGGTTTTTAACCTTTTCTAATTTGTTTGCTCCAACATACTGAGATACTATGGATGAAATGGCACTTCTTGTTTGCCCCAGTACCCATACAAGCATAGATATAAATGTGGTAACAATACCAACAGCTGCTAAAGACGCTGTAGCGTTTACCTGGATATTTCCAACTATGGCTGCATCGGTTAATGATAATATAGGTTCTGATACTCCGGAAATTAGCGCCGGAATAGCAAGTTTATTGATATGTTTTAAGCTTATGCTGGTGGTCATAGCACTAATTCATAGCAATAAAACGGGTGTTCACTTTGCTTAGGAAAGTAAATATTGCCCAAACGCTGGTAACCGCGGCTTTCATAAAACTTTTGATTTCTTTTGTTTTGTGAAAACGTATCCAATCTCACAGATAGATAACCATTTTCAATAGCATGATTTTCAGCAAAACTCATAAGTTGTTGGGCATAACCTTTCCCCTGATATTTTGGATGAATTGCTAACCGGTGAATATAAACATTCTTGGTATTTGGGGTAAGCCATGAAATTGGATGATATTCTTCATCCATAAGGGTTGACACTGTGATACAACCTATTATGTGACCTTCAATTTCCAATACATAAAGTTCATTACGCTCAGCGTCCTCAAAAAAGGCATTTCTATTGGGATAATGAGCATTCCATTGGTGAATATGGATGCTTTCCATATGAACTGCACAAGCTTTTGTTATATCTAATATATTATCAATATCTGTAGTAGTTGCTTTACGAATCATTTAAATAATTTACTTTTGCCTCAAATTTATTGTAAATTTAGCTTTTAACTTTATAGATATGAAGAATATTTTAGTTCCGGTGGGGTCATCAAAGAATGCTATAAGTCATTTGCAGTATGCTGTTGATTTTGCAGAAGAATTTGGCGCCAAACTTTTTGTGGTACAAGTGTATAATGTTTATACTAAAGCGGGGACTATGGTTAAAGTAGACCAAATTATTGAACGGGAGAGTTTAGCATTTTTAAAGGGCTTAGTTTCTAAAATTGATACTAAAAGTGTTGATGTTATTGTTAGAACATTAAAGGGAAGCTTAATTAATACCCTTGAACTAGCCTGTAAAGCTGCTGATGTTGATTTAGTTTTAGTTGAGCCAAGAACAAATTCTATAAAGGACGAGGTGTATTTAGGAAAAACATCCGGGAAAATTATTAAGCAAATGGAAGTACCGGCGTTAATAGTGCCGGAGGGTTATAAGTTCTCTACGCCTTCCAATATATTAATGGCAGTAAAATCTGCAATTATTAAAAAGGAAAATGTTCTTCAGCCTCTTAAGGAAATAAAAGAAAAATTTAATACCTCTATTGATTTGTTGTTGGTAAAAACACCATTTTATAATGAGGGGGATTTTGATATAAATCATGACTTTAAAGAGGTTGTTAGACAAACCACGCAAACTGAAAATGCCACAACCTTTCAAGGAGTTTTAGAACATTTTCAATCCCATAGCCCGGATATGTTATGTGTTGTTAGAAGAAAAAGAGGTTTTTTTGCAAGGAAATGGGCTAAAAACACCATTCTTAAAAAAGACTTTTACAGTAAGATACCTGTATTGGTTTTAAGCGGGTTAAAATAGTTTTCAGCTTTTATTGTTGAGTAGTTCTTGCAAAAACAGGCCATTTAAAAAACTTTAAATGACCTGACTAAGGAATACGGTATGAAAACTAAATGTTTTCACAGCTATATAAAGTGACTAACTCAAACGATTCAAAACTGTTGTATTTAAAATGAAGTTACACCGTCATTAGGTTGGTACACATAATTAAAGGTATAGTATCTGGAATCCCCAGAGGTATCTGCATCTTTATAATAACTCAAAATCTCAATTTTAGCATACTTATTGTCCCGGGTCTTAAACACTAAAATTTTTCCGGCTATTGGAGCAATGAGGTGTGTTGGTGGCCCTGCATAATTATACCACCCGTTACCACTACCCGTAGGTATAGCATAACCGGATGAGGAATCTTGCACAAAGTTTTCTACTATAACGTTTTTGGCCTCATCAAATGTACTGTTAAGAATATATGCTGCTGCATCTCCATTTCTAGAAGGCTCATCTGTTGTTCCTAAAGATTCTCCGCCGTTAACAATAATAGAAGTTCCTCTAAAGGCAATATCCCAGTCTGTATCACTTGTTGTAGTTTGCCCGCTGGCGAAATCAAATTTTGTAAACTCACCGGAAACTGAAGGCGGGTTAGTTGTGTAATCTGATGATTGTGGCGCATGAAGATTTTCAATTTTACCTGATATTGGCAAATGCTTTATATAAGTGTTCCAGCCATGGTTTTCAGTATTATTGGCATCCGGTACGGGTTCTGATTTACCTGCTTCTAAGGATTTCACTTCTTTTTTATATAATGAAATTGTGTTTTCAGTGATGTTTTTAAAGAAAATTACATAATATGTAGTTTTGCTTTCTCTGTAACCCACCCATCTCATGTCATCAGTTGAGAAATATTCTTTGGCAGTATCATAGTTTGTTTGTGCAACTCCACCGGCTAAGTCATAATTGATTTTACTTTGGGATATGGTATAGGTAGCTCGTTGTGTCATACTTTGTACTTCAAAATCTCTGCTAAACGAGCCCTCAAATAAAATAGTGTCGTTTCCTGGTATAGGGCTGTCATCATTATCACAAGACATAAAGCCTATAAATATGGTCAATAATGTTAAAAGTTTGATAGTTTTCATAATAAATTGATGTATTAAATATTAAAATTGAATATTAAGTTTTCCGTAAATGAGAGTGCCGGGGATATTGCTGATGTTTTGAGTATCAGTGAAATCAAAAAGGTTATCCACCCCAAGCCCAATTTGATAATTATTAAACAAGGACTTATTTACCGCCAGATCTATAATGGCATAACCATTCACAAAATCATCATAAGTATCCAGGTAATTATTGCCATTGCTGTCAAATAAACCATATTGACTTCTATAGGTGCTTCTTATATTAAAATCTAAATTCCATTTTGGAATGGTATAAAAGAGCTTGAGGTTGGCCATATGTCTTGACCGGTTATAGAGGCCAAAGTAGTCGCCTTTTTTAAGTTTAAATGATGGTGAACCCTGGGTTTCTCTGGCAAAAATATAGCCGTTTTCAAACGCTTCAATAACATCCCTGTCTTTTGCAAATAATAACTGATATCCCCCGGCTATTTTGATATTTTGGTTGAACTTCCATATAGCATCAAACTCTAAACCTTCCGTATAAACCCGGTTGATATTGTAGTAGCTAAATACATTTTGCCCATTATTTTTATTGGCAATAATTCTGGTGTCAATTAAATTTGTAATGTGGTTTCTAAACAGGTTTACACCAAGTTTTAGCTGTGCTAAAGGATTATAATCCACACCTAAATTTATACTTATGGAGCTTTCCGGCTTGAGTTCCTGATTAAACTCTGAAACCGGAACAATAACATTGGCAATTTCTCCCTGAGTTTCTAATTGGGATATAACATCGGCAACTGCATTATACCCTACAACCGTATACCCTACGGTGGCATTGGTAAAATCAAAATACAGTTGCCTGAAATCCGGTGCTTTAAACCCATAGCCAACAGAACCCTTAACAGCAATTTTATCATTTAATGCATATCGAACTGCTGCTTTGGGACTAAATTGCGATGTATAAGCATTATGGCTATCAAAACGGGTACCAAGAATGACATTGAAGTTTTTAAAAATAGTACCATCATATTGCAGATAAATATATGGGGCGTTAAATTCAGGTTGTGTGCTAAAGTCTGTTCTGTCTAATGTTTCGTGGTTAAACCCCACACCGCCTATAAAACTATTAGTATCGTTGATATTATAGGTTGTCCTGACTTCCGGGCGTATTAAGGATTGTTTAAAATAGCTGTCGCTAAACCTATTACCATTGTTATCATCCAAATATTCATCTGCTTGATATTGCGTAGCGTAAAATTCAAAGTACCCACTCCATTTTTCGGAGGCTTTATGACTGAAAAGTAAATGTGTGTTCCATTCGTTAATATCACTTTGGCCACTTAAGGTTTCAGAAGCTACATAATCCTGGTTTTGTGTATAATACCGTCCGGAAATGATGGCATTTGTATAATCAGAAAGCTCATAAGCCAGTTTCAAATTTGCAGTTTGATTACTGAAAGGTTCAACAGTATTTAAGCTGTTTTCAGGATTTAAATCATAACCATGACTACTGTAGCGATTATAAAATGCAGTAAGACCTATTTTGTCTTTTTTATAATTAATGGCAGTACCCAAATCCTGGTTATTAAAAGTACCATGCCTGTAATTCACCTCACCGTTAAACCCTTTTTTAGGTGTATCTGTAATGATATTGATTACACCACCCAAGGCGTCACTTCCATAAAGACTGGATGACGCTCCTTTTACCACTTCAATTTGTTTGATATTACCAACTGTAATTCTGCTAATGTCTAAAGTACCCGCAGAGCGTCCTACAAGAGGCACACCATCAATAAGTATCAGTGTGTACTGAGAGTCCAAGCCCTGTAATTGAATCCCTTCTCCTCCTCCAAAATCAGGGACAGTAATTAAGCCCGTTTGCTCATTTAAAATATCATTTAGCCTTACGGAATTAGAACGCTTAATATCCTTCTTGGAAATAATTTGGGCAGGTAATGGCAGGGCGGATAATTGACGAATAGTTCTTGTAGCACTGATTATGACCTCATCTAAATCTTCAATTCCTATGGAGTCGTTTTCTTTCACCTTGTTTTTCTGGGCAGAAATGAGAGTGGAAAAAAAAATAAAAAAATAAACACTAAAATATTTTTTATTTAGAATCATTCTTAATTAAATTTGTCGCAAATATATACGTTATTTTTATTCAGTCTAAATAAGAATAGATAAATTTTTAAATTTTTTTAATCAATACAAACAAATCATTAAAAATGAAACAATTAGCAATTTTGCCATTATTAATCTTAGCATTTTCACTATACGGAAATGCCCAAAACAAAAGAAAACAAGATGCCGAAGCCATAAAAAAAATGTGTGGCTGTTATGAGGTAACCTTCAATTTTTCGGAAACCTTTAACTATAGCAAAGATTCGCTTTACAAGCCTTCTAAAACTAAAACAGACAAAGCTTTGGAATGGGCGCAATTGGTAGAAGATGATAAAAATAAAATATCAATTCAACACCTATTGCAAGTTGGAGATCCTTCAAAACCACATATCGTAAAGCATTGGCGTCAGGATTGGATATATCAGAACACCAATTTTTATAGGTTCAATGGAGATAATACCTGGAACTATAGCTCTAAACCCAAACAAGAGGTTAAAGGGCAATGGACCCAAAAAGTATATCAGGTAGATGACAGTCCCCGTTATGAAGGCTCAGCAACCTGGGTGCATGTAGATGGTAAAAGCTATTGGGAGAATACCACCGATGCGCCATTACCAAGACGGGAATATACTAAGCGCAGTGATTACAACATCACGGTTAGAGGCAACAGGCATGAAATTACAGATTATGGCTGGGTACATGATCAGGATAACTCAAAAGTGATTCGTGAAAGCGGAACAAAAGATATAGTGTTAGCCAAAGAAAAGGGCTATAATACCTATGTTAAAGTTGCTGATAGTAAATGTAAGGCTGCTCAGGACTGGTGGGAAGCAAATCAAGATAAATGGGCTTTAGTCAGAACAAAATGGTCTGATGTGTATGATAGAAATCAAAATCTGGCTTTACAAACTAAGGTTGATAATAAACAACTATATAAATACCTGTTTTCTGAAGGGTATACCAAAGCAGAAGATATTGGTAAAGTTATAGAGTCTTTTGTAATTGAATAAATCCAAAATAAACAATCAATCAAAATTTTAAAAATGAAAAGAATACTAGTCGTAGTATCAGCAATAATTTGTGTACATACAGCTTTTAGTCAGGCCACATTAAAAGGCATTGTAAAAAATAAATCAGAGGAAATTATTCCGTTTGCAACCGTTTATTTAGAGGGTACTCAATTAGGAACGTCTTCAAATGAGAATGGAATCTTTGTTATAGAAAATGTGCCTTTTGCCACATATAATATTATTGCAAGTGCTGTTGGATACTACCAAAACTCGCAAACTATTTCAGTTAATGGTAATATGGATACGATTGTGTTTTTATTAAGCAGTAATACCCAGTTAGAGGAAATAGAGCTTTTTGGTTCTAGGGAAAGGAGAGCAGAAAAACTGGAAACCTTAACCAGGTTACCTCTTGCGCCTAATGAACAATTACAAAGTATCTCTATTTTATCTCATACCTTAATTGATAAGCAAAATGCACTGAGCTTAAGAGACGTTACTAAAAACGTAGCTGGAGTTTACACGTTTGCTACTTACGGAAATATTAGAGAAAGTATGTCTTTGAGAGGCTATAGAGGAATCCCCATTTTAAAGAATGGCGTTAGAATCAATTCAGACTTTCGGGGTATTGGTGTTATTACTGATATGGCCGGTGTAGATAATATTCAGGTTTTAAAAGGAGTATCTGCCATTAGCCAGGGATTAGGAGGCGACCTTGGTTCTGCCGGGGGTGTGATAAATATAGTAACCAAAACTCCAAAATTTTATGAAGGCGGGGAGATCAGTCTAAGAGCCGGAAGTTATGGGCAAGTACGTCCAACATTTGACTTTTACGGACCGTTAGACAAAAATCAAACAGTGGCTTTTAGAGTAGCTGGTGCTTATGACAGAGCCGATAGTTATAGGAGTATAGTTAATTCTGAACGTTTTTATATCAATCCGTCGTTAACCTGGAAGCCTAACGACAAGACCAGTATTTATCTGGAAATGGATTTTACAGATGAAAGCATAACCCCGGATCAAGGCACAATAAACCTTGGAGATTATGCTACTAATGAGATATATAGACTTCCGAACGATAATTTTTTAGGCTTTGATTCTGATAGGCATAATTCAGTAAACGCGACCTATGCACTTAGGTTTGAAAGAGAAATTAGTGATAAATTAAGCGTTAAAGCAGGATTGTTTTCATCAGATCTGGAAACATATACAGAAACGTCATATGTATATCAAGGCGGGGGTAGAACTGGTTTGGATGAACTTCCGGGAGGACAAAGATATAGGGAGTATTATGCTAATGGCAGATCAGATAAAAATAGTGTGTTACAAATTGATTTATTAGGAAAGGATATTCAAACCGGAAAATTCAAACACACATTTCAGGTCGGTGTTGATTACAGAAACACTCAGTTTGATAATACCGCATATACCACAGCATATCCAACAGATGACCCTTATGTAGATATTATTGATGTATTACAACCTATAAACAATGTACTACCCAATGGTGTTAGCGTAGCAGTAAATCCGGATAGAGCAACAGGATCTAAAACCAAATCGTACGGGTTTACCATTCAGGATAAAATTACCTTAACAGAATGGGCAGATGTCTTTTTAGGGTTGCGTTATACCTCATTGGAGCGCACCAAAGGTAATTTTATTGGTAGGAGTTTAACAGGTTCAAAGCGCGATGATGCATTTAACCCTTTGGTAGGTTTTAACATTAAACCAATTAAAAATATTATCGTATTCGGGTCTTATGCCAGCAGTTCAAATCCTATGACTTCTTTTTACAGAGATATTGATGGTAATGAACTGGGAACAGAGCGCTGGGATCAGTTTGAAACAGGTATAAAATCTACCTGGTTGGATAATGCTTTGCGTTTTAATGTAACGTATTTCTTAACCTCGAGCAAAAATTTAAATATGGAGGCATTAGATACTAATGGAACCTCACTAGGGTATTATGTAAAGGGAGGGGAAGATACACGTAATGGTATTGAAGTTGAATTAATAGGTAGGGTGTTACCAAATTTAGAGCTTATAGCCGGATACTCCTATTTAGATGCTAAATATAAAGACCATGTAGATTACTATTTTAATTCCAGGCCACTAAATACACCAAAGCATACCGCTAACTTCTGGACACGATATAGTTTTAATAATTCTTTAGAGGGTTTGTCATTAGGAGCAGGGGTTTATTATTTAGGAGAAAGACCTCATAATGTTTGGTCAAGAAATTACACGCATACAGGAGTTGTTCCCGGAATAAAACCTTTTGATCTAAAAGCCTATACAACCGTAAACCTTCAATCATCGTATCAATTTAATTCGCAATTAAGCTTAGATGTATTTGTTAATAATGTGTTTAATGAATTAGGCTATAATGCCTATAGAACTGTGTATCTGAATAGAATAGCACCAGCCACTTTTGGAACCACATTACGTTATAAATTTTAAATAAGACCTATGAAAGCAATTCAATTTTTTATAGCAAGTATTTTAATGGTAAATACACTGCAAGCTCAATCTGAAAATATATTTTGGAACCGGGACTTTTGGGCTACGCACCCTACAATTGAGGTTATTGAGCAAAAGATATCAGAAGGTCATAGCGCAACAGCATTAAACCCATATGGGTTTGATGCTGTAGTCTATGCTATTCTGTCTAAAACTCCTAACAAAGTTGTAAAACACTTACTTTCTAAAAAAGGAAATGACAGTAATAAATTAACTCATGATAAAAGAACGTATGTGTTCTGGGCGGCATATAAAGACAATGTGGATTTAATGAAACATCTCATTGCTAAAAATGCTAAAATGGATTTAAAAGACTCTCATCATTTTTCGGTGTTAACTTTTGCAGCCGCTACCGGTGTAACAAACAGGGCTGTATACGATCTATGCATACAAAACGGTATTGACATTAAGACCGATAAAGACGAGCATGGTGCCAATGCCTTATTATTAATAGCACCGTTTTTAGAAGACGAATCGCTTATCAATTATTTTACATCAAAAGGTTTAAGCATTCACGATAAGGATAATGAGGGTAATGGTATTTTTAATTACGCTGCCAGAAAAGGGAATAAAAACTTTTTAAATATACTTATTAAAAACGGTGTTGATTATAAAGCTTTAAATAACACAGGTGGAAATGCATTCATTTTTGCCAGTCAGGGAACAAGAAGTACGTCGAATACCTTAAAGACCTATAAATATTTAGAAAAAATAGGTTTGGAACCAAACATTACTACAGATGATGGCTTTACGCCATTACATGCATTAGCCTATAAGAACACTGATCTTGAAATATTCGACTATTTTTTAAGCAAAGAGGTAGATGTTAATCAGCCGGATATAAATGGAGATACCCCGTTTATTAATGCAGCCTCTGGTAATAGTTTGGAACGTATTGAATACTTGGCGCATCATGTCAAAAATTTTAATGTGCAGAATAAAAAAGGGATATCCCCATTGATGAAAGCTGTAGAAAGTAACAACAGTAAAGTTGTGGCCTTTCTATTAAAAAAAGGCGCAAATCCTTTAGCTACAGATGCTCAGGGGAATGCCCTAGTCTATTATTTATTAGAATCTTACAACTCTAAAGATATAAATGACTTTGATGAAAAATTTAGACTCCTTCAAAACAATAATGTAGATTTTAAAGGCCTTCAAGCTAACGGGAATACCCTTTGGCACTTAGCGGTTAAGCAAAATAATGTTGACTTATTAGAGCAAATAGCAAAGCTTAAAACTCTGGTGAATAAAAAGAATAATGAAGGCTATACACCGCTGCATTTAGCTGCTATGAAAGCTAAAAACGCCACAATTCTGGAATACTTGATTTCAGTTGGAGCTGATAAAACCGTTAAAACAGATTTTGATGAGTCTGTATATGATTTAGCTAATGAAAATGAGCAATTAGAAGAAACAAATATTAATTTTTTAAAATAAGAAATGAAAAATACAATCGCTTTTAAATTAGTACCCATACTGTGTGTAACCGTATTTGTTTTATTGGGATTTAAAGGGAAACCGGTTGAGGTATCATCATATAAATGTATGATACAAATGACTAACTACTCAGGTGAAGGAGCTTATATTGTGATTTCACTGCTAAACCCTCAGGGAGATTATGAAAGCACTCTATATGTTCAGGGTGATGATGACGAGTGGTATTCAGATATTATTGACTGGTGGCAATTTCATGGCAAAGTACGAACAAACATTGATGCCATTACGGGAGCCACCATTAGTGGCGGTGAACGTACTATTTCAGTTATTCAAATTCCAAATGATAAGATAGATACAGGGTATAAAATTCGCTTTGAATCGGCAGTTGAAGACCAGGAATATTACAGAGATGATGTAGCGTTTGAATTAACTTCAGCATCAGTAAAAAGTAAAGTTGAAGGAACTGGTTTTATACGTTATGTGCGTATGATGCCCCAATAATACCGAATTAAAATGACCGTTTCTATATGGAGGTATAGTCATTTGCTATTGGCTATCTCTTCTTCTGTTTTCATATTGCTGGCAACACTTACAGGCCTAGTTTTAGCATTTGAACCTATTTCAAATCAGCTAAAGCCATATGCTGTTGAAGATGCCGGTACATTGTCCTTATCAAAAACTATTGAACATTTAAAAGCAGAATATGATGAAGTTATCAGTATAGAAATTGATAAAAATGATTTTGTAATAGCTTCTGTAGTCACAAAAAAAGGAAAAAACGAAACCTTTTACATTAATCCGTTTACGGCAAAAAAGATTGGAGATATTATTGAAAAAGCACCGGTTTTTAAGTTCGCAACCAATCTGCACAGATCACTGTTTTTAAAATCTACAGGTAGGGCCATAGTAGGATTTGTCTCTTTTGTGTTATTATTAATGGCGGTTACAGGAATCTGTTTAATTATAAAACGACAAGGGGGGCTCAAGTATTTCTTCTCTAAGGTTATTAAAGAAGATTCTGCACCATACTACCATACGGTAATTGGGAGGCTTGCTTTAATCCCATTGATTATTGTTACTATTACAGGTATTTATCTGTCTCTGGAAAAGTTTTCATTATTGCCTCCGGATAAGACGATATCAGTTTTGAAAGATGTGGACTTAGATGAAATCTCAAAAAAGAATGGCGTTGACATCAATCTTTTTCAATCAATCACTTTAAATGATATAAAACACCTTGAGTTTCCTTTTTCTGAGGATATAGAGGATTACTTTGTTTTAAAATTAAAAGACAAAGCATTACAGGTAAATCAATATAGCGGAGCAATAGTTAGTGAAAAGAAAACGGGTTGGGTAGCATTGGTTTCCGGTTGGAGTATGATGCTGCACACGGGGCAAGGTTCTATATTTTGGTCTGTTGTTTTGTTATTAACGTGTCTTGCCTTGTTGTTCTTTATATACTCAGGATTTGCCATGGCCCTGTATCGTAAAAAGAACAGCATAAAAATCAAAAATAAGTTTAATAAGGATAGTGCCGAATATATCATTTTAATTGGTTCGGAAACTGGAAGTACGTTTAAGTTTGCAAAGACATTGTATGATGCTTTGATTACACAAGGGAAATCAGTTTTTGTATCTGAGTTAAATAGTTATACACACTATAAACAGGCAAAGCATTTGGTAGTATTTACATCAACCTATGGAAATGGAGAAGCACCGGTAAACGCAACGCATTTTGAAAAATTGGTCCATATAGTTTCACAATCAAATACGCTACAATACTCGGTAGTCGGGTTTGGTTCTTTAGCCTATAAAAGCTATTGTCAATACGCTATAATAGTTGATGCCCTGTTACAAATGCATCACAAGTTTGTTCCTGATCTCAAACTTCATAAAATACATAATCAATCTTTTGATGCTTTTAAAAGTTGGATTAAGAATTGGGAAAAAAGTAAGGGCTTAAACTTACAGGTTAAAAATTCAGTGCAAGTCCTCAATTCAAAGCCCCTAAAATTATTTAGGGTGGTATCCCGATCTGAGATTAATACTGATAATTCCTTTTTGGTAGCGCTGGAACCTGCCCAAAAAGTCAAGTTTACCTCAGGGGATTTACTGAGTGTTTTTCCTAAAGAAGATCCGGTAGAACGGTTGTATTCTATTGGAAAGGTCCATAATAATATACTGCTAAGTATTAAAAAACACGAATTTGGAGTATGCTCAAAATACCTTAATGAACTTAAAATAGGCGATATGATTTTAGCTGATATAAAACCTAATAGTCATTTTCATTTTCCAGCTTCAGCAAAAGAAGTTATAATGATAGCCAATGGCACCGGCCTGGCACCTTTTTTAGGAATGATTAATAATGAGACTATTCACCATACCAAAACTTATTTGTTTTGGGGCGGGCGGACCAAAGCGTCCTATCAAATGTATTCAAAGTTAATAGATAAGGCGTTTTATGAAAGAAAGTTGTCAGGGATATATTTAAGTTTTTCTAGGGAAGAAAGCCAAAAAAAGTATGTCCAAAATGCTTTAGCTGAAAAAGAAGATTTGATTACTCGTGTGCTTCAGAATAACGGAATCATTATGATTTGTGGGTCTTTAGCCATGCAAAAAGGAGTTAAGGAGACATTAGGATCAATCTCGGTGTCTAAGCTGGGAATCCCTTTGAATATGAATCAAATAAAATCAGATTGTTACTAAACATAATGCGATGTGCCATAATGTAAAAACCTTATCAAAAGTAAAGTGTGGAGAACTGTCTCTATGCTGTCAATGTAGTATTTACCATCTTGAGTTTAATAATATTTACCTGGAATTCAACAGCAATGCGTTTGAGCAATTTAAAACTTATGTTTTGGATATAGACATGGACTATTGGGAGTGTAAATATGCGTCATCAAGAATAAAAAGAAAAATTCCTATCCCATCAATGCAGCAAAACCTTGTGTTAGTGTTTATACGGGAAGAGATAAGAGAATTACAACGGTTACTTAGCACGTCTGTTACAGAGGTGTTCAACCTTTATTTAAATAGTAATGATATTGATTATAAACTCATTTTAAATTAGAGATTATGGATGATATAAACACCATTTATTATAATGACTTTGGAATTGCTTTTCAATGGAAACGTTGTGCTGCAAGAGACTTAAGTAAAGTGCAATTGATTTTTAGAAATACAGGTCTTTTTTTAAGTAAAGAGGAGCTTGTAAGGTTTTGTAAAAATATTAAAGCGGCATTCAATAACCCCGATGCCTATTTTTGTAAACAGGATTCAAATTACAAAACGGTATTATTACAAGCTCCAAATACACAAACCTCTTTTGTTATGACCTTAGAAGAGCTTAAAAATATTTCTGATTTAGTAGAAGGCACTGTTTTTCAATTAGGGTTAGATACCCTTTTAGAAAAACAAAAGGTTGATTATAATTGAATAATTATGGTAGGGGGGTATTTAACCCGGTTCTTTGTTGGCTAGTTATTTTTAGTTTTAACCGTTTTATCATTCCTGGCACTTTTAACGGCTGCATCCAAAACTTCCATGACCACCATATTATTTTCTAAAGAGGATAAATCAAACGGTTCAAGTGTTATTTCATTTTTAATAACTGCGGCAAACAGAGCAAAGGGATCATTGAATGGTGTGTTTCGTTCTTTTAGTGTATAGGTGCTTTCCTCAAAGCCATCATAGCCCTTGGAATAGCGTATGCGAAAGTTGTGTCTATTATCCGCATAAATCACTCCTTTTAAGCCGTAGATCTCCATGTCCTTTCTGCCAATTGGCCAGTCCCAGGAAGCCTGAATAACG
The DNA here is from genome assembly GCF_035818475.1 of Alterotamlana spongicola. Lineage (NCBI taxonomy): Bacteria > Pseudomonadati > Bacteroidota > Flavobacteriia > Flavobacteriales > Flavobacteriaceae > Alterotamlana > Alterotamlana spongicola. Next base: position 901,726 of record NZ_JAYMGV010000001.1, on the reverse strand, counting down.
GCATTGGCATTTTGATACTTTAAAATTATGGTTGCGTCATCATCAACTAACGGATTATTTTCTGGTTGCAATTGTTGCGTTACAGCTGTCACCGTAAGTGGTTTTTCGCCCTTCATTAACCAAGTCATTAAATTTATACCGTAACAACCAAAATCTGTAATTGCACCACCACCATTCTCATTTGGGTTAATTAACCATTCCAAAAATTCTTTGTTGACCCCTATTTTTTTAGGGCCCTTATGCCCATCCCGTATAATAACTTTTTTAATAGGCCCTATAGAATCTTTCATTAAAAATTCATAAGCTTTATGATTAGTAGGGTACCATGTGGTTTCATAATTTGTAAGTAGATGGATGTTGTGTTTTTTTGCCAGTAACTCCATTTTTTTTGCGTGTTCCAGGCTTACCGCTAAAGGTTTTTCAACCATTACATGAATACCCAGAGGAGCTGCTTTTTCAACAACTTCTAAATGGCCCTTGATGGTGCCAAATGCGCAAACAGCCTCCGGAGATGTGGCTTCAATCATTTCATCCATAGTATCATAACGCATACTCATAGAAAACCCATACTGTTCAGCATATCGCAATGCCAGACCCTTATTGGGTTCAACTATACCAACAATCTTGATATCTCCATTTTTTTCACTGCCAAATATCCAATGCACATGGGTGTGTGTAAGTCCGATCACTCCAATTTTAACAGGGTTGTTTTGAGCTACAATGGTAATGGGTATTAGAACTAACAGCGCATAAAGAAGCATTTTCATTTGTTTCATATGTAATTATTTTAATGGGATATAATTACCACCAGCGGTTCGGTTTTTATGTTTCAGCAACATTTATTGTCTTTTTGAATTGGAGGACATTTTACACTTCCATAACTACAATACACACAACAATCTCCTTGTTGCGGTTTTAAGACAGTCTTGCATTTTTCACATTCGTAAAAAAATTGGCAAGCATTTGTTGGCATTGTTTCGTCTTTTTTGTGTCCACAATTGGGGCAAGTGATGGTTGATTGCAGTATGACTTCCATTTTATTTTTCCTTTTTAACTGTTACAGAATACTCTGTTCTGTGTACTGCTTGTTCGATTTCTGCAATGTTAGTTTTGGAGTTATCAAATTCCAGATTAAGTTCCGTTTTCGTGTATGGTTTCGTTGCTGAAAATCCGTGTAGGGTTTTCTTAGAAGGAATAGACACTCGACTAAGTTACAAAGATTCACTTAAACAACTAACCATACAATAGATGATATACAGTATTGCCAAATGCTTCTTATTATCTGTTATTTTTTTGAGATTCTAATACGATTTACTTATTCTTAACTTCATCATTAAATTTTAATACATAACTCACAGTACAATCACCTCCATAAATATTATTTCCTGAAGGCAAATACATATATTTGGTGGATTTTATAAATACAAAAGGGCGTTTGGTATTAAACCTAACGCCCTATGTTTTTATGCATTGTAAGATGCCGTTTTTCCTTTTCTATTTAGAAAAACCTTCTGTGATTCATGGCTTAAAAACCTCTTTCAAGAATGATAGAATCACTTTCACTGACCTTTTGTCGCCAAGCTTTGATAGCTTGATAATCTGGGTCATTGTAAAACCCTTCAGCAGCTTGCTTTGTTGGAAACTCCACAATAACCACACGCCCATCAGGTAGAGCCCCTTCAATAGTTGAAGGATTTTCATCAACTGCTACGGTTACACCACCGTGGCGTTCTACTATAGGAACCGCCTTCTCAATATATTCTCGATTAAAGGTTTCTAAATCGTTTACTCGAACGAATGCTAACATATACGCTTTCATAATATTTATTTTAATGATTAATACTGATACAAAAGTATCTTGAGGATAATCCCTGTGCATTAATAAATATTAAGAAATGGAGTTAGTGAGACGCTCTTAGTTTATCTCCTTTTGCTTTACTTAGAGCTTCAGGAGTAATTCCTAAATATGAAGCAATCATTCTTTGAGGAACTCTCTGTGTTAAATTGGGGTAAGTTTCAATAAAGTGTTCGTAACGTTGTAGTCCAGAATAGCTCATTAGCATAATTACTCGTCTTTGAAGAACTAACATACGTTTTGCTATAGCTGGTGCATTTGGAGAAATTTGGTTCAAATCTTTTTCTCTTACCTTGACAGTTGAGTCTTCAAGAGCCTCAATGAAGAATTCACACGGTTCATTTGTCTGAACAGCATCAGCTATAATCCAACCTTCAGGTGCAAACATAAATATATGTTCTTTTCCCTTTTGATCTATTGTATAGCTTCGAAGTAAGCCTTTAATAACCTCATAAACTTTGCCATTTAAGTCTCCTTCGTTCTGTAAAATGTGCCCTTTTTTTATTTCAATGGTTTTCACTTTCTCAAGGCTTTGTTAATGGTATGCAACGTTGTTGTATAAGATTAGTTGCGTGTTTTAAGCACTTAATTTAACAAATACAAACCGAATAGAAAACCCACGAGGATTTTCGTAAGTAGGCTTGCGCCAGCAATTAATTTTATACGGTGTTGCCAATAGTATTTATTCTTTTATAATTTTTTTTATTTCTGTTACTCCATTAATATCTTCTATTTGTATAAAATAAAGACCAGAACCTAAAGTAGAAGTATTAATCTGGGTTTTGTTAGAATTAGACAAAACTATCTGACCAGTATTGTTAAAAACCTCCAACTTGAGTACTTGAAAATTAGATTTAATATTTAAAATTCCTGTGGTGGGGTTTGGGTAAACTATTGAATTTGATAGTTTAGTTTCTTTAATGGATAATGCTTCTGTGTTTTCGTACCAAGTTATAGTGTCATCATTAAATGAAGAAGCTAATATATCTATATCACCATCACCGTCTAAATCTGCAGGAGAAATTATCGGAGCATTATTTAACCCTGTGGAGATATATTGAGGCGAGCTAAAGCTACCAAGTCCGTTTGTGTTTTCGAACCACGCCATACTATTGACGGAGAATGTAGCTACCACATCAACATCACCGTCACCATCTATATCGCTTGGAATAACAGAATGTGCATTATAACTATTCGTGTCCGTATAAATAATTTGTTGAGAGCTAAAGCCACCAAAGCCGTCTGTATTTTTGTATAATGCAATTTTCCCATCATTCGAAGATGCTGAAAGCACATCATTGTCACCATCTGAGTCTATATCAATGGCGTAAACCGAACCCACTTGTATCGCATTTGTTGTTATAATTTGCTGAGGGCTAAAACTTCCTAACCCATCTGTGTTTTCACTCCAAGCTATTTTACTATCTCCAAATGAAGCATAGAGTACATCCATATCATTATCTCCATCAATGTCAGATACAAATACTGATGTCGGAGAGTATACATCTGTTGTGATAATATTTTCTAATCCAAAGTTCCCTAATCCATTTGTGTTTTCAAACCACACAATTTTATTGTCTATTATTGATGAGGCAACTACATCCATATCGAAATCACCGTCTATATCACTCACAAATATAGAATTTGGGTTGTTTGAACTAGTACTAATAATTTGTTGATTTCCAAAACCTCCAAGTCCATCCATGTTTTCATACCAAGCTATAATATCGTCAGTTTTGGATGAAGAAACCACATCCATGTCACCATCACCATCAATATCACCTGCAAAAACAGAATTTGCACCATCTGCATTTGATGTAATAATTTGTTGATTTCCAAAACTTCCAAGTCCGTCGGTATTTTCATACCAAGCAATTATATTATTAGCAGTAAAAGCAGAAAGCATATCTAAATCACCGTCTCCATCAATATCTGTTGTGTAAATTGAACTTGGTTCATCATTTCCTACTACAATATTTTGCTGATTTCCATAGTTTCCCAACCCGTCAGTATTGTCATACCATGAAATTTTATCATCGAGTCGAGATGCTGACAGTAAATCGACATGACCATCACCATTAATATCGCTTGCGAATACAGAAATAGCATAATCTGCATTAGTAGTAATAATATTCTCTAAACCAAAACTCCCAAGTCCATCGGTATTTTCATACCAAGCAATTTTGTCATCACCCCAAGAAGCAGAAACTACATCCATATCACCATCTCCGTCTATATCAGTTGTAATTAATGAACTAGCATTAATTGCGTTTGTGCTAATAACTTGTTGACTTCCAAAGCTTCCAAGTCCATCAGTGTTTTCGTACCAAGCAATTTTTTCATCATTTTGGGATGTTGAAAGCACGTCCAAATCCGTATCTCCATCTATATCACTAGCGTAAATAGAAGTAGGGCCGCTTGCACTTGTGCTAATAATTTGTTGAGTTCCAAAACTTCCAAGTCCATCGGTATTTTCATACCAAGCTAATTTATTATCAAAAAGGGAAGCTGAAAGGATATCTAAGTTCCCATCACCATTAATATCAGCCACAAATACTGATTCTGGACGATTTGCACTTGTACTGATAATTTGTTGACTTCCAAAGTTTCCTAGTCCATTAGTGTTTTTATACCATGCTATAGTATTATCACCAGTTGAAGCATAAACTACATCCATATGCCCATCACCGTCTATGTCATTAACATAAATGGAAATTGGTCCATCTGAATTAGTGCTAATAATTTGCTGAGTTCCAAAGTTTCCTAGTCCATCGGTATTTTCATACCAAGCAATTTTGTCATCCCCCTCTGAAGCCGAAAGCACATCTATATTTCCATCTCCATCAATGTCAGCAGCAAACACAGATTTAGGACCACTAGTTTCTGTAGTAATAATTTTTTGTAACCCGTAATTACCTAATCCGTCTATGTTTTCATACCAAGCTATTTTATTATCACCAAATGAAGCGGATATAATATCCATATCTCCATCATTATCAATATCAGCTGAAAACACAGAAATTGCTCCATCAACTGAATATGCATTATTAACTATAATATGCTCTTGAAAATTAATTTGTGCATTTACATTAATAAATAATGGAAATGAGATAAGTAGGAGTAGTTTTGTTTTCATTTTTAGTTCGTTTATATTATTGGCAACTTACGAATAAACACAATTGCGTTTATCCACAATATATTTTATTTCGATAAATTTAATAAAAATCGTACAGAATAACTGTGTTTATAAATTAATCGATTTAGTTACGAAAAATAGAAGTATGATTTATCAAGTTAAATAATAATCAAAAACGTGGTGGGTTTTTGCACCTAAATGCATTTTAACTTAGTTTCCTATAAGTTGCTTTAATTCAATTTGTCAATTACTGTTTTTATCGAAAAAATTTGATTGCTGGGATATATTTGGTCTTTTTGTTTCTTGAGATTTTAATAGTATTAATCACAACTATGACGATATTATAGGTATATAATATCATTACAGGTATATAAATTTTTAATATACTTACTGGGGATATATGCGTCATGAATTTGCCAATTACTCCAGTGAATAATAAAATAAAATAAGAAAAATATATCATCGACCATGTAATCTCAAAATTTAAGATTGACTTACCCAGTTCGTTAACATTTTTTAATTTATCCTTTTTAAGTATCCAAAAAATCAACGGAATTATTATTCCTAAGATTGGAAAGAATAAGAACCCTAGTGCAGATAAACTCATTAGGATTAAATAACCTTTGTCTTCTTGAATTTTCCAATCAATAATTTCATCAGGTGTAGTATTAAGTGCAATTGCTAGTCGTTTTAAAGAATCTCCTCTGGGAACAGTTTCATTATTTTCAATTCGCTGTATAGTCCTTAAACTTAAACCAGAATTTTCAGCCAATAATTCTTGAGTCATTCCGCTTTGATTTCTTAAATTCTTTACTCTTTGTGATAAATTCAAATCTTTCATTGTTTATGTTTTTTAACTTGAAGCAAAAGTATTGTAAGTGATAGTATTTATGTAGCGTCTTAAATATGTCACTTTTACGTCATTTGTGTCGAAACACCCTAAATATCCTATGTCTTGAATTGTGGTTGGGAAATCTTACCTATTCTAATTTCACACAAGCTAATATAGTATTATTTGTATCTAAGCTCGATTTAATTTTTTTAAAAAACGTGGTGGGTTATGGTAGTGGGTTTTTGCACCTAAATGCATATATTTGCATCCAAATGCAGGTAAATGCAACATGACTTTAATCTTGCAAAACACTTGTAAACACTGTAAGGTGTTGTAAATAAAGACCATGGGGATGTAGCTCAGTTGGCTAGAGCGCTTGACTGGCAGTCAAGAGGTCGTCGGTTCGAATCCGATCTTCTCCACTAGTAATAATAAGCCTTAGCAGATGCTAGGGCTTTTTTGTTTTTTATGGTGGTGGGGTGTTGTGGTGGGTATTTCTACTTAGAATATTATTGGTGTAGACTTTCAATAATGCATACTATTCCGTTTTAAGTTTGACCAAAACACTTATTTACTATTTTTCAAAATGATTAATCAACCTTAAAACTTTCATTTTTTTTAACTGTAAATGAATACACTTCTACATCTTCATAATATAATGTGTAACTGCCTTTTTCTTTTTCTTTTGTGGGAAATAAAACAGAATAAAACTTATTTTTCTTCTTATTCAATCTTTTAATATTCTCATTAGGGATTATAACAGGGGCTAGTCTAAATTGATGTGATATATCCTTTACACCAGCAGTTTTTGTGCTTTCTAATAGGTAGTGGTCAAAATCTTCTATTCCTTCCTGACTGTATTTTAGAAACGAATCTTCATGCTTAAAGTCTTTTAACTTAATTTTTTTTACTTCATAATAATCGAAAAAAAACTGTTTTGGTCTGTGTCTTAAATTTCTATTATTATCTACCAAAGATAGTTTGTTAAAATCTATAATTGTCCCTGACAGCTCACCTCTTAACTTAAATCTGATATAGATAGTAGCCAATTTTTCAGCAATGGCTTTTGATTTTCCATACCTAGGGGTGTCAAAAAAAACCGGATTAACATGTTCGACCTTTCTGATAGAAATGCTTAAATCTTCGTCTAATTTTTTGAACTCCTGAGAATGTCCAAAGAAGAATGCAATTTGAATTAATATGAGCGAGGTAATTTTCACAATTTTAATTATTTTTAAAAGATTTTAGTATTCATTATTCGTTTATACACTTCATAGATTTAGTTAATGTATATTCCATAAATAAGATTCTTCAAAGTCAATTTGTAGCCTATCCCAAACTTTAAGTATGATTCTGGCAAGTCAAACTCAAAATCGTTTTCATCGATATTCTGCCTTCGTTTTTTCTTATTAAATCTATCAAAGAATCCCATTGTTTAGTTTTTAGCTCAGTTCTATATGTTTATTAATTCATTTAATTTTTGTCTTCAGCAATATAGTCATTAAAATCTTCAAGTTTACCATAGAAAGGTTCTCGATTTGTCAAATCATCCCATATTTTAGAATTGAAAATATTATCGGACAAACCATTTTTGAATATATAGTAGGCATCGATACTGTTTCCAGATTTCTTTATTCTGTCATGGTAACTGCGTTTATTTTCCGAGTCCATAATCATTATGTGCTCAATTTTATTTTTGAGTTTACGTACTCCAAGAAACTCTTGTCCACCAATCAAGCTTAGCATACCATTAAATTCAACAATAAAATGGTTTCCTTCATCATTGTAATTATTGATTTTGATATATCTGTCAATATTTATTTCTTGTACTCTTACTATGCCTGAATCGATTACTAATGATTTCTTTTTTAAGAATTTGGGGAAACTAATTAAATCCTTTATTTCAAGAGTAAACATCCAAATCATGAAAAAAGTAATTATTCCTATTGGAATTATAAGCCAAAGAGAAGGAACATAATATATTAATAATCCAAACGCTAACCATATGAGTAATTTCAAGAATATTGACTTAATGGTTTTATGGTATGTTTTTTTTACAAAAGCAATTTCTTTAGCTAGAATTTTTTTATCATGTCCTGATAGTTCTCTTGTGTAATTTCTAATCAACTTAATTCTTTGTATTAATTATTCTTCCGTAGCTTATTCAATAATTTCTGAATCCAAAAGCATTAATGATTGTTCAGGCCCTTCATCCATTAGAGTTCCATTAACAGTTAATTTACTTTTCTCTTCAAGTTTCCTTTCATTAGGTTTGTTCTTGAATAAAACAGTCATTTTTCTTTTTATTCCTTTATATTCGATTTCGGTTGAAAGGTACTTATGACCGCCATCGGCTCCTGTTGAAAGTGTCATGAAACATGTTAGATTGAATGTGTTCATTTTAATATTTCACCCTAAAAATTACAGAATTAGGTGTTTCGACTCAGTTCTTTGTTAACAATTGTTTTAATTAAAAATATATTGTAACGATAGAGATGATAAATAGCCGCCACTAAAATCACCAGTGCCATATAAGTAAGAAGCTCGTATTCCAAATGGTTCAGAGCCTATTTTAAACCTGTAACCAACATTTGCAATTGGGCCATTCATTGCTTTTTTGACTAAAATAGAATCATTTATAATTCCGTTATTAATATTACGTCCAGATTGTTCGAAACTATATCCAATACCTACAAATCCACCATTGTTATTTTCCGATGACTCTCTACCACTTCCAAGTCCAAAATTATAATCAATAGTTATTGGAATATGAAATGTAATTTGATTATCATCTACAAAATTATTGTCTAAGTTATATCCAATACCAATATTAGTTCCAATCGATATGGTAGAAGAATTTCCAATTTCTAAAACGTTAAATCTAGGTGAATATGTTATACCAATTGCATGCAAGCTAGCTTTTCTGGTGCCTATAAAACCAGTTGCTCCTATTGAGTGTGAAAATGTTTCTTGTGCTATTGTAAGATTGGAAATAATAATTAAGATTGTTGATACAAATATTTTTTTCATATGATTCTTTAATGTCTCGTCCAGAAATATGGCTACAGGTTAATCTTTATTTTTTAAAATTATTTAGAATATATTGGTAATCGTTGTCCGTCTCACTTGAAATAATAATTCCGAATGTTTTTAACTTATATGTTACTAAATATTGTGTGAGATATATTTTTTCTACTCCAAAAGTCTGTAAGTATTTAACCTTTACAACTTTAGAATTCCCATAGCTTAAAAATTTACTTTCAAGTCTTTTCCTTTCTACTCCAAAAGATTCAGATTCAACAAAAAGATGATTTTCAAGTAAATCAACATAAACTTCAACGGCTTCTTTCGTCAGTTGCACATAGTCCCCAAGTTGAAATGATATATTGTTTCTATAATTATCTTCCTGAATAAAAATTTCTATCGATTCACCCATTTTTTTGAAATTTTCCAATTTCCGAAGCTCGTATTCTGTAAGTTCATTTTTGTTGGGAGAGTTCTCAATAAGTTCAGCAAACATTTCTATACTTGACTTTTTAAAACCCTTTGGAAGATAAATTTTCTTTTCAAGAAATTCAACTAGTTGTAAATTACTGTCTTTAAATTCAGGTGCTATTTCTTTTTTGTCAGATTTACAACTGATAAATGTTATTAGTATGAATATTAGTAGGATATTTTTCATGATGTCTCTCCCTAATATGATTACGACTTAATTAAGTTTTAACTTGGCTCTTTATATGATATGTTATTTTGTTTTAATTGGAATCGATAATTCAATATTTGTCCCAACAGCTTTTTTATCTGCGGTTTTGGTAGGAATAAATTTGGGTAATGACTCAATGATTTTTTTAATTTCCTTTCTTGCTTGATTCCCGCCAGAGATAGAATTTAAAGTTTCTACATTTGAAACATATCCTGTTTTTGATATACTTACTTTGAACTTTAATATGCCTTCTTCTTTAGGCGGTTTAATTTTTAAGGTTTTCAATTTATCTATAATAAATGAATGAATGGACTTCATTGTACATTCAGTAACTTTCGATTTATCGGATTCATTTTCGCAGCCAACAAATGACAATGGTTGTACTAGCGACTCAGTTTCTTCTTTATTAGGTAGACAAATGCCTTTAATTCCCTTTTTGTTAGTTATTGCTACAAGTCCTAATCCTTTTTTATAATAGCGTTTTTCTTTAGTTCCGTTTGAATATCTATTTTCTACCACTAAGAGGTTTTGATAATTACAATATGGAGTTTCAAAAGAGCCATTGATTTCGGCAATCTTTCCAGTATCCCAACTAGCTCCTTTTTCAGGTATTGCTATAAGCAAAATATTATCTTTTTTCTTTACCTCATTGTACATGTAAATAGTATCATTTTGGTTTCTTAGTAGCAAAACATAAATAGTTCCCTTTCCAAAATCTTGCACATATTTATAATATTCTTTACCGTTGATTTCAATTTTTTCAGTCACTTTTTCAACATAAAAGGCATCTCCCCAAGTGATATGCTTTTCAAATCCAATTGAAAGAGGAAAATAACTTTCTCCAAAACTCTTGTTGCAAAATTCACTTTGCCCGAAACTTAAAAAGGGAAAAATTGTTAATAGTAAAAATGTTGTTCTTTTCATTGTTGATTTGGTTTTAACATCTTATTTAATTCTAGTATCTGCAATAATTTCTTTACCATAATAAATTTTGAAAACTTTTAAGTCTTTTGGAAGAGAAAAATACAAATCCATTTTACAGGATTTTAACTCTTTATGGTCTAAATAAGGGCAGAAATATATTGGTTCCTTTTTTGTTCCTAAATTAAGACTGGGAATGGCATCTTCGTATCCCTCAATTTTATAGTCCTTAAAAGTATCAGTTATCTCAGGTTTGTGAAATAAGACTTGTTGAAGGGTTTTATCTTTAGGTGAAGACTCAACTAACCAGTCAAATCCAATAAATATCCATCCGGCAGCATAATTATGTCGAACATCCAATGGTTTAACACGTTTTTTATATTCATCAGAAACTAAATAGAATTTATTTGGGTCTAAGCTTTCTTTATCTCCTGATATGGATTTCATTTTAAACCTTACTTGAAGCTTGGTATAGTCTTTCGGTGTTTTTATTGTATAATAATAATTGCCCCCAGCTGCTTTTTTTGCTTTTATAAACTTAAATGAGAAATCCTCAGAAACTACAGTCTCTTGACTATAGGAAGAATTAATGAGAGGAAAATAAAGTAATACAAGGATTAGCTTTTTAAAAAGACCATATAAATAACTAAAGACCATATGTGTTTATATTTTTAGTTGAAAATATATTATTTAGAATAGCATAAACTCAGTATTAAAACTTAACATATAACTTTTAATTTTGTTCTCTTTTGATAGACCAATCCACCCAGCCTTACCCTGAAAATATATTTTAAGGTTGTCGGATAATTTATAACCTACCATTGCGTTACTTCTAACATCTAGTTTGTTTTTTGCATCAATTTCTTCACTGTGGTTTAATAGGTATGATATGCCACCACCAATTCCCAAAAAGAATTTTTTATCTCTCCCTAGTTCATTGATAATGGTTGCATCTAATTCGATATAGTCAAGGTCTACAGTGTATATATTATCTTCATATCCGTTAGTTGCATATTGGGCGTTTACCAATAAATAATTTTGGTCATTTCTAAAATAGAATTCTTTTGAAAGCCCTATTTGGAATGCAGAAGTATATGTAAATGAGTCATTTCCTTGTCCCGCACTTCCATCAGTATAAAAGATTAACTCTCCGTTAGGAGCATAGGCATTTGAGATACCATAACCAAACTTTAAACCAAAAGTTTTGTCCTGTGAATAAGTATAAAATGAAGAAAAAAGAATTATAAGAGCAGAAATTTGTTTAGTTTTTCGCATAGTTGGATTATAAGAACCTTATAAATATAAGGAATTAGCTTACATGTGCAAATTACTAATTTATTCAAACACCCTCATAGTTAACCCTTTTGCTACAACCTCAGCATCCACATAATGCTTATTCAAAACCCGCATACTGCCATGTGAGCTTAATTCAATCATATCATCGCCAGCACTTTTATTTAGGTAAGACAAATATGTTTTCCTTAGAACTTTAAACTTTCGAGGTTCTACTTCTGGAAAAGCCTGTTCATAATAATGACTGAACCCTTTTGATAAGCATGCCATAATAGTAGTATATTTTGCTTTTCGATTTGGAGCGAGTATAAATAAATCACTTTCCTTTAAATCCTCATAGCCTAATTCCATTAACAAATCCATTAAATCTGGACCAACAGGAATAAACTTATTTTTAAACTGTTTACCTGTGATTCGCTCTACCTTAAGATTATCTATAACAAACATTAAACAGCCGCTCTTTTCACTGAAAAATAGGTCACTCCATGATAATGTAACCAACTCTTCACGCCTTAGTCCAGTATATAGAGCTAATTTGAAACCATCCTTTAGATAAGGTCTGTAATTGTTTTTTATTTCTTTTCTCTTACCACCCAATTGCTTGTACGGTGTTTTAGTATCTACGGCATCCAATACAGCGTAAAACTCTTCTTTTGTGATGGAGCTAGTATCATATTTAACTGGTTTAAACCTTACTTTTTTAAATGGGTTTCTCATTAATACCCCAACGTGGTTAATCATGTGATTTATAAAACAGTTTATCATTTTAAGCATGGAAGGATAGCTTCCTTCAGCATACTTTTTTATTATAAACTTATACCAGAATCCAACATGATTATCATTTAAGTCTTTTATATTGGTAGTTTCTACTTCAACCCTGTTTTTTCTCAAAACATCAATTAATTGCTGCACAGCTTGTTTGGTAGTGCCTAAATGATTTGTAGTTAGATTTTGTTTTAGATGCTCTGGCACGTCTATCCCATATTTAAACTTGATAAACATATTAGCAGCTTCGAGAATGGAAATGTTATCTGGGTCTACTTCATCACTGATTGAAACGTTATTTACAACTCCATTTTTTACATCATTTTTAAATTGAATGGCAGACCTCAACGCCTTATCATAATCTTTAGTTTGATAAGTTTTAGTTTTTCTCCTATCCCCTAATGAGATTAAGGATTTATAGCTTTGATTATCATAATGATTACATATGTCATTATGATAGTTGTACTGCTTTTTACATTTAGTACAGTAAATTCTTAGTCCATATTCATTCTTTTTTATTTTTAACTTCATTATTTTATATAACTGTTTTCTTTATTCTTTTTCACTTTTATTAATTGTTTTCTTGGGTACAATTCACTTATAGCCTTTACCATTCCCTTGTCGGGAGTATTGGCATCGTAAATTTCAAACCACTTGCTGGGATAGCTAATTTTTAATTCCTCGACAGCAATTTGTTGCTGTTTCAATTCAAACATAAATTGGTTAACAACATATTTGCGACCAATCTGAGATATGGGTATGCCATTATCATTCAGCCATTTTATTGCAGAACGATTGTCATCCAAGTCTAGGAAATTCCTTATTTGCTCTAAGGTCAGGGTTCTTATATCTAACATCATATTTCACTTTTTTTACTTTATTTTTTGCCATAGCTATGGCTGGTTGCTCCAGCTTCATCTTGCAACTTTATAGTAATCCGTGAAATTTTTTGTTAAACTGTTGTTGGAAAGAAATCTGTGGATTTTCCCATCATCTTTCCAATAATAGTAATATTCAACGAGAAATGCAAGAAAAACCAATAAAAATATTTGGTTATTTAAATTTATTTTTGTATTTAGAAAAACTACCCCTTTTTTATACACTTAGATATAAATTGCTTATTTCTTCATCACGAATTCCTAAATAAATCTTCGTAGTCTGGATACTTGAATGATTGAACAACTGTGAGAGTAAGATTAACGCTTGTTCACTATAATTGTTTTTGGTCCATACTTGACGACCTAGCGACTTTCTCATAAAGTGTGAGCTATATTGTCCTTTAATTTGGTAATGCTCAAATATTTTTTTGAGTTTAGTGTTTACATACTGTACACTTATTGGTTGTTTACCAAAACGGTTAACAAATATGTAGTTGTCTATATTGGGATTTAACTCTTTTGCGATGCGCTCCACAATTTCCTTTAATTCTGGATTGATAGTTATCTTTCTATGCTTTTTAGTTTTCTTTTCTGTGAGTTCGCAAAATTCTTTATTTAATAAATCCGACCATCGTAATTGAAGTAAGTCAGAAATACGCATTCCCAAGTAGCACCCACAACTGATTAACATCGAAAATTTATAATCTCGGTCTCGTTCCAGTTTTAGTACTAATGTTTTCATTTTATCCCATTCCAAGAAATCTGATTTTGTCTTTTGTCCTTTAAGTGCCATAATTTTTCTTTTTATATTTCAGTTTTGATGCTCACAAACGCTTTTGAAATGTGTTAATACTTCTCTTTTTTTTAAACCCTCGAAAAGCATTGTTATTACTAGGTTTTTCAAAATTTATTTCACAAACAAAGAAAAGTGAAACGTACTCCACAATTATAGTAGGACTTAAAGGAATACACCAGCCTAAATTGATATTTTTCTTAATTACCCGACATAAATATAAATTCTCCCGTTATTCCGTAATCACCTACAAACAGGGCGATTGGAGTATTTCCAATTATTATAAAATCTCTTAAACGGCAGCAACAAACTGTACTATTTATTAATAAAGAATATTATGAATAGTACAGACATCTCAAACGAAACTGGTCTAACAGTTTTCTCTGCCTTCGATGGAATTTCGATTGGTCAGTTAGCTCTAAAACAATTAGGAATTAAAATAAACAAATATTATGCTTCGGAAATAGACCCGAATCCTATTAAGGTAACCCAACACCATTTTCCCGAAACGGTACAATTGGGAGATATAAGAAACATTGATGCTAATACATTACCAAAAATCGATTTGGTTTTGTGTGGTAGTAGTTGTCAGGACCTTTCTGTAATGAACAAGGTACGTCTGGGGCTTCAGGGCAATAAATCCTCTGTTTTCTTTGATGCGGTGCGTATCTTAAATGTTATTAGAGAAAAGAATCCGAACTGTATATTTTTATTCGAGAATGTAATTATGCCATCCGTAGACAAACAAATCTTTACGGAATTATTGGGAGTAAAAGCTCCTGTCAATATAAATAGTGGACTTTTGGGCCCCGCATTTCGCAATAGATTATACTTTACAAACTTGAATGATATTACCATTCCAGAAGATAGAGGCACCTATCTTAACGATGTTATTGAAAATGGCATGTTACCACCAAATACTAAAGGCAAATGCATTTTAACACGTGGCGCAGGTCAAACTGTTAATGCTTTGCATAGACATTTAAAACGTTCTGTGGGTAACGTAGTTTATTTGGATGAGCAATATTGTAACCTTAGTAAACGCTTTAAAAAAATTCAGTTGGAACAAATTGAAAATGACCAGTCCGTAAAACGTTTGTTTAGACCTATTAGCATTTTAGAAGCGGAACGTTGTATGACAATTCCTGACGGGTATACAGCTATTTTAAAGCCCACTGCTAGATTAAAATGTTTAGGCAATGCATTTCACCTCGAAACCATAAAATACATACTAAGGCACTCAGGTTTGATCGCTAATGCGATCAAGCCCGTGCCTAGTGATAATGCTGTTAATTCGTTTACCAAGGTGGCTTCCTGAAAAGTTAATCGGGTATTTGATTGGCTCGGTTTTTAATACCATATCCAGTTGGTTTAATGTAATTTTTATGGTCATGACTTTTTATATATAAATAGTTGAATATTGAAGTACCTTTATTTTTTAGCCAAAAATTTTATAAAAATTTTTTCCGGGATTTATGAATGACATAGACCCAATACTTATTTTAAGTCCGTCAAAACCCATGTAAACGGGGTAATCTGTAAAGGCTCTTAAAATATTTTTTTTAGAAAAACAGCCCCCGGGGTGGGGAATCCGCCAGCATTTGAGCCTCTCGGGGGCGTATACAAGCCACCATATCCCAAAATCCTGATATAAACGATGGTTCTTGCAACCCCACGCCACGGTGCGGTTAGGAACGGATAAACATTGGTTACAGGTACAAATTTTATTCATTTTACCTTGACATAAACCTAAAATATTACTATTATTGGAACAATAGGTTTTCAAAACAGTTTGAATTGTTGTAAAACCTATACGAAATATCACAACAAAATGTTTCGTTTACAGGGGGTCGTGATGCACGTAGTGTATATATAATAACACAGCCCCAGCACGACCCCCAAGAAAACACTTGAAATTACCATGAATAAAGGATTAGTTGTGTTTTAGAACTAAGAATTTAGTACGAGTTTTTTCGTACTGTTTCGTACCAAAAAATAAATTAAAAAATATTTATTTTAGGTTTTTATTTACTTTTTGGTGTACAACTATATATTTATATACAAAGACATTTATCTGACAATGGATTAAAAATACATTACTTAACGTTGCCCTTCTGGGCTTAAAGAAGTTTGTTTTGAAGTACATGTCAGATGGTACGGATGGACAAACTTTTTTAGTTACTCCCAATTCGTACAGCACCAGTACCTAACCAATGGTATTGGTGCGCTATTAATAAGTTGTGGTGCATATTCCAAACAGTAAGGTAATACTGGTGCATCTACGACCTTGGGAACGCATTACCAGAGCGTTCCGAATTTCATAATACTAATGTTAGGTAATGAAAACATTAAAACGCTTCTATTCGATTCAAAATATATTTCGGGTGAAGCTTTACAGGTACTGACCGACTTTTCAAAAAATAAATACGTCATCAAAGCTACCACAGGTATTGGAGCAACCACTGCCATTTTAAATTATAAAAAAGGAATCTATATCATCGTTTCACCGTATGTGGGCATGATAAAATCCAAGGAAAAGAATCGAGGTAATTACGATAGCGATAAACAGTTTTTCATTTACGAAGGCTCCAAGGATTCGTGGTATGAATTGGATAAGCTTATGGAATATCCAGATGGTAAAAACATCATCATCAATACCACCCCGGACCAAATAGTAAACGCACGTGAGTGCTATTACCGATGGATGGTGACCATACCGCTATTCATAGACGAAGTCCATCTAAACGCCCAAGATGCAGATTTTAGGGATAGCTTGGGGCAGTTTATGGAATTGGTATATAATGAGTGGAATGCTTGTTTTACACTCAGTACGGCAACGCCATTTTATAAATTCTATGATATACCAGATAATATCAAAATGGATTTTTATAAGGTGGAACGCAAACACCAACCCCAAAAGCATATTGATATTACCAACGATAAAAAAGCTATACAGCAATTTGTATATGAGCAGCACGAACAAAATAGGTTAGTGGTGGTTTTTACCAATAACAAAAATCTACACACCTCACTACGTGATCTACGCGTAGCGAATCTAGTGGGAGATACGCTCCGATTGAAGCTGGCACCATATAAACGAGGTATATCCTTAGATAAACTCGATTACGATAATATAGATGTACTCATGCTATCCAGTAGTTATTTTGCTGGCTTCGACATCGATAAAAATTGTAGTATTCTGGTGGTCAGCGACCAATCCAACGAAGCTTGGAAAATAAATGCTAACAATGTGGTACAAGCGTATGGAAGGTGCAGGCAGAATGTTCACCAAGCATTGTTCGTTAATCTACTTTCCAACAAGAAAACTGATAATAAACCACCTAAATCGATTCTGGAACTGCAAGGCATTTACGATGCCTATAAAGCAAAATCCGATGCTTTAAGCTCATTGCTATTTGGTGGCAATGGTTCCATGTTCAATGATGAACTCAGGGGCTATGTGGCTAAGTTCAAATACCTCAATAGGGCTAAGGTCATGGCGGATTTTATTATTGCCGTGGATGATTACCATTTATATAATGAAACGGTGTTACACGCCACTTTAGAGGCTTATGGATTCAGTATTGGCGTATATGAATCCGAAGATGACAAACTAAAAAAGGAGATAGGGACACAGTTCGGGGAACGCATCCAAAACCTGCTAAAATTATCCCCTAAAAATCTAAGGAAAGACTATACCAACATCAAGTACAACCTGAAAAACAAAAAGGACGGTACTTATAGCCCCAAGTTGGCTTTGGAGTACCTAACGGCGTACCTTTTGAAAATGACCGATGCCGGTGATTTGATTGCTAAACTGGATAACAAACGTATCTATCCGAGCGAGTTTTACGACTATTTCAATGCGTTTCTAGCGGTAAATGGAAACCACCGTAATCTAACGGTAAAACCTGATAGAAATATTATTAATAATAACCTTCATTATCGTGATAATGGTGCCAGAAAGGTGCTAACTAAAAAAATAAAATATGTTGATGATTGGTATATGCTTTATGCGATACACCAAATAGGTGCGAAAAAGTATTCCAGTAAGGTGAAGCGTAACCTGAACATCCTTCAGGCATCGTTTAACGAAGGTATTTATATCAAGTATCAGAATGACCCTAGTAATAAAAACAGGCTTACCAAAAACGTTGTAATAAAACAGTTGAAGTACGAAGGCATTACGCTAAATGATAAAGAACTGGAACGTTTGCAAAAACAGGTTAAAAAGAATTTTAATGTGCTTAAAAAGGGTAAAAACTTTGGTCAGTTCTACAACCCCAAATACCTACATAAGGTCATGAAAGAGGCAATTATTTACTGTTTAACCAATGGTAAATGTGGTTATAATAAGATTGTGGATTACAGGGAATACAACCCAATAACGGCATTACCTAAAACATTGCGTAGCATTATCCCGCTAAAGTATTTGGAGATAGACCTATCCTATGCCAATGCACAGTTCATTGATATTTTACTAGGAACAAATCTGGCTAATGTGGTTTATATTAATTTGATGGATGCTTTTAATATAACCCGTAACGAGGCTAAAACAAAATTTAATGCCACACTAAATAATTATAAACTTTCGGTGGCAGAGGCTTCTAAAATATACCAAAAGGCGGGCTACCCAAAAGATAAAGCAATACAATTGGCTAAACTGACCGCTAATACAGAAAAAGGTGGTTTCTTTAAGAAGATGACCGAATATGAGGAATTATTAATCGGTACTTACGGTGCGATGATAATGGATAAGGTGTTTAGGTTTCATGATGCCTTGGTAGTTAAGGAATCGGTTGTTAGGGATAAGAATATTGTATTACCAACGGTGGTAAAAATTAAAAAAGACCCGATACCTGTGGAGTTTCTGGAATTGGTGAATATTCCGGACAATTGGGAAGCACATTACCATATTGGATACTATAATGCACCTGATAAGGAGTATAGAGGACCTGTAACGGCAGATGTTCATGATTGTGATAAAATGTTAGGTGATAACTTTACTGTTGTGGATATGGCTTCATAGAACTCTATTAAAAAAGACCGATGGATCAGCGATCCATTCGGTCTTACATAGATGAGAGAGACTATTAATTAAATTACTCAATTAGTAACTTTCCGTAGCAATAATTTGGTATTGGCATCAATTTCTCCTGAATCTTCATCGATGGGATTTAGGTATATATCGTTGCCATCTTTGTTAACGATATAGGCATCTATAACCGAAATATAAATATTTAGGGTGCCGTTGGATAGTGCCTCGTAGTTAAAACCGAAGCCACCAGAACTGCCACCAGTGCATTCCCCATTATTAAGAGTACTTCCAGCAACAACATCGTAGCTACCACTTAAATCTTCATAGAATATAAAGTATTCACCATTGCATTCTTCCACATCAATGACCTGACCATTTTGTATGCGTTGGTAGTTTTTCCATTTACCAACTATTTCTGTTAGTAGCTGGTTTGAGGCGGTTTCATTATCATCGCTGGAACTACAGGAAAATGATAGTATTGTAATAATGATTAAGGTTAAGATTTTGAATTTTTTCATAGTTTAAAATTTTAGATTTGGGTTAATGGGTTTTTAATTTTATTTATTACCAAATAGTGATTTAAACTTTCCAAAAATAGAGGTGTTAGCAGAAGGTGTCACGGCTTTTTTGTAATGCTCATTGTTCAGAATGTCTTCTTCGGTGACTTGTGCTTGCTCTTTAGGCATGCGTATAACAGCTTTTATATTTTCCAGATAATAGTTGAAATCGGAATTTGGCTCTCTAAGTAGAATTGATACCGTACCATTTTCCATATTCATTTCAATAGAATCGGTTTTAAATACTAAAAGGTCATATTGCAACCAATCTTTTAATGATGTACTATCCATCCCTCTAATATCAGTGAATTTAATGTGATATGTGCCAGTAGTAGGGAACTCCAATACATGCATCAATAACTCAGAATCTTCGTGTCTACCTTCTATAACCAGCCTGAAATCATAAATCCCAACGCTTAGTTTCTTTAATCCTTTAACAGGATTTAATTCTTCAACGATTCCACCCATAGTTATAATTCTTTGATGGCTCCAGTTTTATGGTTTGGATTTTCTTCACGTGCGATTTTGATGGCTGCTGCTTGGTTGGCTGCAAATACACGTGTCTTGGTTGGTAGTCCACCACCTTTTTTATAAAGGTCTATTAAGTATTCTTTCATGATTAAAATTTGATTTGTGATTCAAATATAGACATATTTGACTATTAAATTCAAGTTTTTTACCACGATTTTTAAATTGTGGGTAAAGAAAAGAGAAAAAATATACGAGATGATGAATTTCTTAAAGAATTAGGAGTTCATTTTAGAAAAGTTCGAGAAAGTAAAGGTCTTACTCAACAAGAACTTGCTAACCGAATTGATGTTGAGGTTATGCAAATAAGTAGAGTAGAAAGAGGCACGGTAAATACTTCAATTTGCATGATAAAAGAAATTGCTGATAATCTTAATATACAGCTTTCAGAACTGTTTTCTTCATTCAAGGAAAATTGACCTAATCTTTTTTAACCTTTAACCAATTGGATAAACCTTAAATATTAGCACATAAAAAAATCGAGCATAAATCTTATACCCGTTTTAAAATTATTTAGAGTCATCCACTAATCTATACCAACAGGTTTTAATTTTAGCGTTTTAAGACTTTATAAGCGTATAAAATAATAATGGGTATACCTTAGCACACCCATTACCACATAGTATTTTGTTTTTAATTAACTTATCTACAGTGGTTTAAATTAAAATATTAGTGCATCCACTAATTTAGACCATTACCGGTAGTAACACACTATGACCTAGCGGGGATTATCGTTATAACCTAGAAAATTAGAAAATAAATTCAAAAAAAGCTCAACCGAATGTACATCATTAGTTGAATAATACCTTATTATTCTATACCACTTAGCATTATCATCCTTAAATTTTAATTTTTCCTTAACATATTTTGAAAATTCTTGATTCATTATACCTGAAAGGTGTTCATCTTTAAATGTATAACCTAAAAAGAAAAAATAAAAATCTTCCACTTTATTTATAGCAAACATACCAGGTTTATTAATAATGATAGAAATTGCCTCTAAATCCTCCTTTTTTATATTTTTCAAAATGTATTTTAATTTGTTTCTTCTATTACTTTTAAAAATTCACCTCCTTCTTTAAAGAGGTCTTCGCTAGGTACTACTCCCTTTCCCGGTAAAAACCCTTCAACATCTTTAAAGTAATCAACTTTGTTTATACCATCTGGGTGCAAGTTATCATAAATTATTGATTTTCCGTCTTTAGAAATTTCTATAAATTCATGATATCCATTATCAGACAATTGTTTATTTGTTGTTTTCCTTGATGTACCTATAAAACCTCCATCTCCTATCTCAATTGAATAACGCTTTATTTTACCACCTACTTCTGAAACTGATTTTTGAAAAGTTTTTACAAACCCTTCAGCATATTGTGTACATTTACCATATACATTGGTGCCTACAATTGCTTTTGAATTTTGAATTAAACCTTTAATCGTTTGTGAAAACTGAGTTCCTCCACCAGTAGGTTTAGTAAGCAAACCACTAGGTCCTCCGTAAAATGTAGCCGACAAACCAAGAACGTCTAATAATCCTAATGACCCATCTTTAAATGACCTTTTAACATCACCTTTTCTAACACGGTAAAAACCATCATCTCCTTGCTCTAAAGTTTTTACTGTCCTGCTATTAGTACTATTAGGCTGGGTACCTGTGCCATATGTTTGAATCCAAGTATAAGTATTATAACTTGCTACTTCAAGACCATCCATAATTGTATTTAACAAACGTATCCCCGCAAAAGGGTCATATTGAAGGTCATAATCATCAGGTTCCAACCCTTCCAATTCTTTAAACTGAATAACTTTATTACCACTAAAAACATAAGGAGAATAGTAAGGATAATCCCTTTCTAACGGGTCAACCGCAAAAAATCTACCAACACGTGGGTCATGCATCCTAAACTTATAATTCAGGCTATTCCCTTCCCCCTTAATCTCATCATCTTTCTCCTGTCCTTGGAAGCCATATCTATAAGAGTCAGAGCTACCATGCCTGTTAGGCAGCAGTTGACCGAAAGAGTAGTAATCATTATATGTAAGAACGTCTATGGTAAATATACTACATTATTTTGTTTAGACTAGAAACAAAACCTTCAAAATATGGCTTAACCAAAAATAAAATGGTGGTGGGTTTTAGTGGTGGGTTTATTCCTGACTATTGAAAATTATTCTTTATTAAAACTATTCTAATTTTATACTATTGAGAACAATTACCTGTACTAATTTCACTTGTTGTGGGGTTATATTGATTATCGTTTATTGTTACGGTTTTTATTGTACTTAAATTAGTTACTTCTTTTAAAGCACAAAAGTTTGATAAAAGAGGGTTCGTTTTTATGGTTAGGATATCTCCAATAGAAGTGATATTATTCATTCCATTCAGAGAAGCTAGGTTTAAATTATTTCTAATTTCCATACGACTGTTAATAGAAATTAGGTTGTCAAGCCCGTTTAATGAAGTTAGAAGGTCATCATCAAATAAAGATAGGTAATCTACTGTTTTAAGGTTATTGAGGCCCTCAAGGGAAGTTAATGAGGGGTTACCTGTAAATGATAAACGTTTTCCAACAGATTCAAGATTGTTAAGCCCATTTGCAGATATTAAATTGTTATTTTGAAAGACGGATAAATCTCCTATGATTGATTTAAGGCTGTTTAGTCCTTGAAGAGATTCCAAGAGATGGTTCTGAGTGATGATTAAATCTCCAACAGATTCAAGATTGTTAAGTCCGTTTAATGAGTTCAATGCACTATTTCCGTAGATATAAAAATCTGCTTCAACATTTATGAGGCTGTTTAGTCCTTCAAAGGATGTTATAAGTGAATTTCTGATTTCTAAATTTCTAGCAGATTTGATATTGTTCAGCCCTTCCAAAGAAGTCAATTTATCATTGAGATTAATTTCTAAATTACCTACTGATGTAAGGCTTTGAAAACCGTACAGCGAGGTTAAGGAATCATTGTTTTGAATTAGAATATCATCAATGAACTCAATATTGCCAAGTCCTTCTAGAGAAAGCAATCCGCTATTAAGTTCAATTTGTAGCCAATCAATAGACTGGGTATTGCTCAACCCTTCTAAGGAAGCTAATTTACTATTGGAAAGTATTTGACAACCATTAAGAGATGTAAGACTATTAAGTCCTGTAAGTGAGGTTAAGTTTTTGTGATTTGAGATGGATAAATTATTAGTTATAGACGTGATGTATTCTAAGCCTTCAAGATTTATTAAATTGTCATTCCCATAGAGGTGGAAATTCTCAACGGTAGTTAGGTTGTTGCTAAGACCCTTCATGGAAGGGAGGTTGCTGTTTGTAATTGATATCTCTTTTGTAGATATAAGATTGCCCAGTCCTTCCAGAGATGAGAACCCATTATCGCCTTCAATTTTCAGTCTACCGGTTATGGTCGTAAGGTTATTAAGCCCTTCAAGAGTATTAAGGCTGGTATTATCTCTGAGGCTAATAATGTTGGCGGTTATAAGCCCATTAAGCCCATTAAGCGAAGTAAGGTGCGAATTTGTAATTGATAGAGATGTGTTAATGGTTTTAAGGTTGTTAAGACCTGTAAGTGATACTAAATTCTCATTTTTATTAATGTACAGGAAGTTTGTAGAGGTAATATTATTAAGCCCATCAAGAGATGTTAAATTAGGATTTCTAGAAAAGGATAATTCATTGTTTATGGAAGTAATATTATTGAGCCCGTCAAGTTTACTCAATTGAGTGTTTAGTATGACAAGCCCCTCGGTTTTTTTTAAATCGGACAAAGATGTTAAATCCGTTATTTCAACGGTTGTTAATTGTTTACCTATGGTTAATTTTCCTGAAATGGCATCATAACCAAGTGCTCCAAAATCTTCAACTTCTTGTTGAGTAGTCAATTGGATGTCACCTATATAGGTTCCGCCGCTAGTTTGGTTACATGTATTTACTGTTCCCAAATAAACATCTCCAGGACTTAGATTAAAGATAATCTCGTCACTTTGTGTTTTGGTATCATAATCAACAATAACATATGAGAAATTATTACTATCACAGTTAATAAAAGTATAATCTATTATTCCATTGTCTAAATAAATAAAATCATGTAATGCATCATTTTTATATAAGGCAACAAATCCGTTTGTGATTGGATTATTGTTACAATTATTAGCAATTAGATTTAGCGTTGATTGAGTGACAATATCTGGTAGATTAGGAATTGTAATAGTAACCGATATGTCACTTAGATAAGGCCCTATATTTTGAACATAAAGTGGCTCGGTGAAGCAAGCATCTTTACTTTTATAAACTTGTATTGATAAGGACCTATTTTTTGGAAGTAATCCACACTCTTCACCTAACCCATTTGTAGACCCTTCATAATAAATGATACCATCACTATCAGTAATTTTTATAACAACACTTGCTAGGGGAGATTCACTTTCTATAGTAAAACAAGCTTTAATGGATTCGAAAGGGATGTCAATATTCCAAGGAGTAAAATGAGTAACTTCAGCAATATAAGTATTGTCTATTTTATTGGCGTTACCTTCTTCTTTCCAATACCCCACCTCGTGGTCAAAATACCATATAGGAATAGATTGTGGGGCATCAGGAGTACTTGTATCTACGGGGAATGTTAAAATGGCTGGAGAACTTGGGTTTATATTAAGTTTTTCTCCAGAAGGAGAATATAAATTCACAAATAGCATACCGTAAGTTTCCATGCCTGTTGGTGTACCATTTTCTCGCCTGCCAAAAAGCATTCCGGGCATTGTAGAAAAGGTTGTGTCCATATTAGGGGGTAAGTAATCTAGCATGACATTTACCTGTCCATTATAACTACTACCGTCTGCATTTATGAAGTCACCTGTAAACTCGACTTTAGCACCATTGCTTAACGTTACCTCAGAACTAGAACCTGAATTAACGCTGGCTGTGTTTTCCTTTTTTAGCAACGTTATTTTTACGTTGTTAGGGCTATCTTGAATAGGTATTAATGATTTACTGCCTTGTATGTATCCTGTTGCAACTACTTTAATATGGACGAAATTTTTATTTACAGAAATGTCATTTATAATAAAAACGCCATTTTCATCGGTAACAGTCGTTTTTCCTTTTAGCGATATAGAAGCGTTTTCTATATTAACTCCATTTTTGTCTATAACTTGACCTATAAAACTTGCTGTAATTTCTTCGCCAAAGTTATTTTGAGCAAATTCCTCATCTGTTATAACAACAGGTGGTTCTATAGTAACTGGTGGGGTATTTGAATCATCATCTTTATGACAACCAATAAAAAATATACACAAAGTAACTAGTAAAGTCAGGTTTTTCATGATTCCATCTTATTTAAGGTAAATATGTCTTTGCAATATTAAAGGAAAAAGATTACAATCATAAAGGTGTTTTAGGTTTATTACTCAAAAATTTTCATAGTTAACCCCTTAGCAACAACCTCAGCATCCACATAATGCTTGTTCAAAACCCGCATACTCACTCTTCCATTAGGACATACCTCTATTTAATCTAAGTAAGCAATTTTAAATGTTTCTTATTTGTTGATAAGTGTTGCTTAACTTCTTGAAACCCCTATTAAATAAGGAAAATACTTGTTGTTTTTTATGTTGATTAATTAACGATTAATGTTTCTTAAACATGTATAGAGCGTCTGCATCTCTCTGTTTTTCACTAACACGCTCTAATATGTTTCCTTTTATAAATTGATTTAGATATCTCCTTATCGTATTATTATGTGTTTCACAATAGTTAGCTAATTCTTCTTTTGTTGCTTTTTTCTTTTTAAACCAATCAAATATTCCCATTATATTGACTTTTACCTATAAATCATTTTTGTTTATTATTCCACCCCAATCTTCAGAGTAGACATACTGTCCTTTTTCTAGGTCATTTATATATTTAGTTATCCATTCCTTAAAAGAATGGGCAATTAGTTCACGTTCTTCTGAATCATGCCACATTCTAATAATTTGACCGCTGGAGCCACCTAATGCTGGGTCAAGGTCAATACAATAATGATTTCCCCCACCATCATGCGTAATAGGAATCCATTTATCATTCCACCAATCATTTTTTATACCCTTATTTGGGTCAGATTCATAACCAGAGAAGTCTCCACTATCCAATAGTTCTTTCCAGACTTTCCACTCCTGAATGATACGCTCTATTGATAGTAGTTCTTCTACATTAATTAATCCTTCACTATCACTATTTTGTCCATTGTGAATCATTAAAAAGTTTATATACTCTTCAGGAAGTTCAGCACCTATTGTGTGTTCCAGTTTTTCGATATTTTGTTTTGAAGCTGGTGGGTTTAGTTCATTTTTCAAATGAGATGCATTTTTAGCTAGCCAATTCTCAAGGCGATTCCATAAATCTGGAATATCTGTTGATTGTTTTTTTAAGAATGAAAACATTGTTAGTGATAAAATTAACATTATAAATATTTTTTTCATACTACTAAATATTTAGCTCCAGAAGCAATTGACTATGAAACTGCAATTTAGTTACTTATTTCCAAAATTTCCATTTCGATTTATTTTGGTTAATGCTAGCTTTTCGGTCTTCTATTATTAAACTTTCATCAAGGGCTTTCGTCCAGAAATAATTATGAGTAATGCCAATAGATAAGGGGTTGTAGATAAGGTTTTCTTTTTTTAATTGTTCAAATTCTAATTCGATTTGTTTCTCATTTAGAAGTTTTCCGTATTTCTTTGGTTGGCTTTTCGCAAAACTAGTTAGTCTCCATAAATCAAATCCATCGTATCTTAATTCAGGTAAATAGGTAAAGTCAAAATCAATCAATTTATCCGAAAAGTGAGCAGCAATTCCTATCCCATGGCAAGCGTAAAAATTTAAGCCTTCATCTGGGATTTTACCAGTTTGTTCATATATTCCAGAATGCCAACCTTTAAGAATATCATCTACATTATATACTTTTTTAAAAATTTCAACAACTTCTTTGGCTGAATTTTGAAAATCAGCAATTAATTCATGTATATTCAATTCTGGATTCAAAGTTATATATCTGTTTTTATACTTTTTAAAGATAACTCCTATGATTTAATTGCCATAATAAATTATTTAAAGCTTTAAGATGTAAATATAAAAGGTGGTGGGTTTTCATGGTGGGTTTTTGCACTTAAATGCACCTATTTGTATCATTTTGCAGGTAAATGCAGGATAGAATTGTAGACATTAAAAAACCTGAAAAGCTCATTGAACACAATAAATAAGGGAGATTTCAGAGATTAAGTGTGTATTTCTAAACCCCGTCTGGCAGTCAAGAGGTCGGCGGTTCGAGTCCGCTCTTCTCCACTAGTAAACATAAGCCTTAGCAGATGCTAGGGCTTTTTTGTTTTTTATGGTGGTGGGGTGTTGTGGTGGGCTTTTTAAATTCAGGTTTTGGTTTATCTAAATATTTGCCAACGGTCTTGTGTATGAAACGTAGCGTGTAAAAAGATACTAATTTTCGGATAGGCGCACAGACTTTAGCAATTCCGAGTGGATTTGGACATAGTCGAATCCGCCGTAATTGCGGTTATACATTGTTGAGCATTCGTGTTTTGGTACCCAAGCTTTGTATCCAATCAAATATAGTCGAATTCGCCATTGTTGAATTACTCGTTAATTCGACTTTTGAACCACGTCTCTAACTTCAATGATCTTACCATTTTCTATTTTATACAGGACTATCGAAAAGGCTTTAAACTCTTCTCCCGTAGATGAAATATGCCAAATGGAATAAGAAACAACTACCCGATTGCCGGAAGCAATGATTTCGCTAACTTCAAATGAAAGCTTTGTATAAGAAGCATAAGCACCCTCTAATTGTTTAATCATATCTTCACGTGAAACAGCGGTCGGATTAATTGCAGGGTGAAAGTACTGCCATTTAGGATTTGTCACTTCCTTAAAAACATCAATATTTCTTTCGTTAAAGCTCTTGAAAAGTCGGTCAATCATTTCAATGTTTGCACGTTCAGTAAGTTCTTGTTTTTTAAGTCTTTGAAGTTCCAAAACATCTTCTTTGTTCTGACAGCTTAATAAAGCAAAAAGTACGAGTGTCAATGGATAAATAATTCTCAAGTGTTTCATATTTTTTATTCCTTTAATTTATATCGGTTAATCGTAATAGTCAGAAGGCATGACGCAAAACGGTTTGTGTAAGGATAGTTGTGTGATTAAGCAACTAACTTAGCAAAAATAGAACGGACCAGAGGGAAATCCGCAGGATTTTCCGAGTGGGCTAGAACCGAGCAATTATTTTTACACTGTGTTGTAGCACGTTTTTTATTCTTCCGTTTTCTTTAAAGGGGAATGATGTTCGTGGACTATTCTCCAACCATTTTTAGTTTTAAGAAATAACAAGGTCATTTGGTCGTTAACTATAGCAAGGTCTTCTCCAAATTTTAAATGAAAATCAGTGTGAAGAGTTACGTTTGCTACTTTACCATAAACTGCGATTTTCATATCATTCATATCGAACTTCAATATTTCTGTAACAGAACCAAATACACCTCTTTCAAATTTTTCATTTTCTTCCCCATTATTCCTAACTTCTCCATTTTTAAATTCGGTGAATTTTGGGCCATAGGCATGAAAAGAGATTAGTTTATCAATGTCTGCATCTTGCACACTTTTGGCGATGCTGTCCATAGTTAGTTTTATCTCTTTTTTTGCATCAGGAAATTCATCGTTTAATAGGTCAACTTTCACTTCTTGAACTTCCACTTTTTCTTCATTTTGTTTGCATCCTGTAATTACAATTCCGAAAATTATAATCAATACAAGCGTTAATTTTATTTTCATAATAATATATTTAATTGGTTAATAGCTGGTTAGAAAGTTACAATATTTATTTCGAACTGAATTTCCATAATGTGCTACAACGGTCTAGTGTATGAGTAGTAGCGGGTTTCTACTCACAAACCTTTCGGTTTTGTACTGACCTTTGTTTTATGTTTATACTTTCGTTTTATCACTTAAACCGCTATTACTTATACACATTGTTGTAAGGCGTTTTTAATCTAATTTTGATGCTTCCCATCCTATTATTGCCTTCTTTCTGATTGGATTCCAGCGATAACCACCTGTTTTTCCAGAAGATTGAATTACTCTATGACAAGGAATTAAATAAGCAATAGGATTACTTCCAATTGCTGTTCCTACAGCTCTTGAAGCTTTTGGTTTTTCGATTTTTTTTGCAATTTCTCCATAGGTAGCCAATTTTCCTTTAGGAATAGTCAATAAAGCCTCCCAAACTTTTAATTGAAAATCAGTGCCTTTTAAATGTAATTTTATTTTACTAAGTTTATTCCAATCATTTAAGAATACCATCAATATTTCTTGTTGAATTTTATCAACCTTTTGTTGGTAATTTGCGTTTGGAAAACTATTTATCAAAACCTGTAAAGCCTCTTCTTTATTATCTACAAAAGCAATATGACAGATTCCTTTTTTAGTAGTGGCAATCAAAATATCACCAAACTGGGTTTCGGCATAGCTATAGTTTATATTTAAGCTCTTACCTCCGTTTTTATATTCTCCTGGTGTCATTCCTTCTATGTTTATAAATAAATCGTGTAAACGACTAGTACCTGAAAGCCCTGTGTCTAAAGCAGTATCAAACAATGTATTTTTATCTTTTTTAAGTTTGCTTTTTGCATAATTTACACTCAAAAATTGAATGTATTTTTTTGGTGTAACACCAACCCAATCTTTAAACAATCTTTGAAAATGAAAAGAACTCATATTTAAATGTTCAGCAATATCATCTAGAGTAGGTTGCTCTTTAAAATACTCATCTAAATATTCAATAGCTTCTGCTATTTTATCATAATGATATGTGTTTGTATTATTTGACATAATTAATCTTGATATGCTTTTCTTTCCTTATTTAATTCTTCAATTAATTCGTCTATTTCTGTTTCGGTTGTATTGTAATTTGTAATACAAGCTCTAAATGTTGGAACGTTTTTTATTGGGTAAACCGATATCCAAGAATTTCCTTTAGCCAAAATGTTGTCTAAAATGGTTTTTGTGAAATTTGCATCCGATTCAAATTTTTGGTGTGTAAAACAGATTACTGGTAATTCGGTACTGTTCTTAATAATCCAATTATTTTCTGTTAGTTTAGTTCTTAAATATTCTCCCATTTTAGCTTGATGATTGATTACTTTTTCATAACCATTCCAACCGTAAAATAATAAAGATGAATAGACTTTTAAACCTATAAATCGTCTTGACCATTGAATGGAATGTGAGAATGGTTCAACAATTTCTAATTCATTTGCCTCTTTAGGCATATATTCTGTGGTAATTCTAAATGTTTTGTTTAGAATTTCTTGATGAGAAGTCAAGAATACGCTTGTTCCCATAGGAACAGACATCCATTTATGTGCGTCAAAAGTTATAGAATCGGAAGCAGAAATACCTTTCAGTATGTGTTTTAGATTTGAACTTAAAACAGCTCCTCCACCATAAGCGGCATCAACGTGAAACCAAATATTATGTGTTTTGCATATTTTTGAAATTTCTTCTAAGTCGTCTATTGTTCCTGTTCCTGTTGTTCCTGCTGTACCAATAACCATTAATGGGCTATGTGTTGAATTATTTAGGTTTTTGATTTCTTTTTCTAATAAATCAGTGTCTATTTTTAAATCTTTAGTCGTTGGAATTGTTTTTACAAATTCATATCCTAAGCCTACAATTTTCGCTGCTTTTTGCACAGAATGATGTGCTTCTTGAGAACAAAAAATAACAGGTTTTTTATCTAAACCAAACATTCCGTTTTTAGCGAAATCAGGATATTTATTATTTAATGCAGATAATACAGCAGTTAAATTTGCTTCAGCTCCGCCAGTTGTAAAAACTCCGTCTGATTTTTTTGGATTTAAGCCAAATTTTTCAATAAACTGATTAATTACGTGAGCTTCTACTTCAACGGCAAAAGGAGCGTGACTCCAAGCTGCTAATTGAGGATTATAAGAAGCGGTTATAAAATCTGCAATAATTCCCGCAAAATTTGCTCGAGGATTAAATAAACCAAAATATTTTGGATGTGGTGTGTGAACAGAATAATTTTCAAGTCCGTTTATTATATGCTCTATAGCTTTGTTTGGTTCGGTTCCAGAAACTAAATTTTCAGATTCTATAATATTTCTAATTTCTTGTAAGTTAAGTTCTGGTGTAGTACTGTAATCTTTAGTATTAGTGTAAAAATGCTCTATTTTTTGTGAAACAGTATTTAGTATTTCTTTGCGTTGTTTTTCGTCAAAATCAAAATTCATTTTATGTATCGTTTTATTTTTTGACAAAATTCTAAAATTTTTTTTTGCTATAAAACCCGATTCTTGCGGTTTTCTTTAAAATGACTTACAACAATGGAATAAACACACCAGTGTGTTTATTTTTACTATACATCTACTAAAATAGGTGTGTTTATCTATTAGATTTTAAGGATAAGTCCTATGGATTAATTATCATAATAAATTTAACCCCATATTTTCATGGTTAACCCCTTGGCAACAACCTCAGCATCAACATAATGCTTGTTTAAAACCCGCATACTGCCATGCGAACTCAATTCAATCATATCATCACCAGCACTTTTATTTAAATAAGATAAATACGTTTTCCTTAAAACTTTAAACTTTCTCGGTGTAACCTCAGGAAAAGCCTGTTCGTAGTAATGACTGAATCCTTTTGATAAACATGCCATAATGGTAGTATATTTTACTTTTCGATTTGGAGCGAGAATAAACAAATCGCTTTCTTTTAAATCCTCATAGCCTAATTCCATTAACAAATCCATTAAATCAGGACCAACAGGAATAAATTTATTTTTGTACTGTTTGCCTGTGATTCGCTCTACCTTAAGATTATCTATAACGAACATTAGAGAGCCGTTCTTTTCACTAAAAAACAAATCGTTCCATGATAAAGTAACCAATTCTTCTCTTCTTAATCCAGTGAATAGAGCTAATTTAAAACCATCTTTGAGATAAGGTTTGTAATTGTTTTTAACCTCTTTTCCTTTACCACCCAATTGTTTGTAAGGTGTTTTGATATCAACAGCATCCAATACCGCATAAAACTCCTTTTTAGTAATGGAGTTAGTGTCATATTTAACAGGATTGAACTTTACTTTTTTAAATGGATTCCTCATCAATACCCCAACATGGTTAATCATGTGATTTATAAAACAGTTTATCATTTTTAGCATGGAAGGATAGCTTCCTTCAGCATATTTTTTTATTATAAACTTATACCAGAATCCAACATGATTATCATTTAAGTCTTTTATATTAGTAGTTTCTACATCAACCCCATTTTCCCTCAAAACATCAATTAATTGCTGCACAGCTTGTTTTGTAGTGCCTAAATGATTTGTAGTTAGGTTTTGTTTTAGATGCTCTGGAACATCTATCCCATATTTAAACTTGATAAACATATTGGCAGCTTCAATAATAGAAATGTTATCTGGGTTTACTTCATCACGGATTGTTATGTTATCTACAACGCCATTTTTCACATCATTTTTAAATTGAATGGCAGACCTCAACGCTTTGTCATAATCTTTAGTTTGATATGTTTTAGTCCTTCTCTTGTCGCCTATGGTGACCAAAGATTTATAGCTTTGGTTTTCATAATGGTTGCATAAATTATTATGATAGTTGTACTGCTTTTTACATTTGGTACAGTAAATTCTCAGTCCATAATCATTCTTTTTTATTTTTAACTTCATTACTTTATATAACTGTTTTCTTTGCTCTTTTTCACTTTTATTAAATTCTTTTTTGGGTATAATTCACTGATTGCCTTGACCATTCCCTTGTTGGGAGTATTGGCATCGTAAATCTCGAACCACTTACTGGGGTAGCTTATTTTTAATTCCTCAACGGCTAACTGCTGTTGTTTCAATTCAAACATAAACTGATTAACAACATACTTACGTCCGATTTGAGACAAGGGAATACTATTTTCAGCTAACCAGTTTTTAACAGACCTAGTATCATCTAGGTCTAGGATGTTTTTAATTTGTTCTAAAGTCAAGTTTCTTACGTCTAACATCATAATTTCATATTATTTAAAATTTAGCCAATAAAATGGCTGGTCGCAATAGCATAGCTTTTGCAATTTTGTTAGTAATCCGTGAAATTATTTGTTAAATTGTTTTGGAAAGAAATCAATCGTCATTTTTCTACCTTCCATTACAATTATATATAGATTCTGTCAAATATGCAAGCGAATTTCAATTTATTTTTAAAATAATTGATAAAATATTTTGTTATATGAAATTATTTTTGTAAACAATCTGATTACGCAGCTTCTAAAAGTTCTAAATCGTCCTTGATATACTTCCTTACCTTGGCTACCGTTCCCAACGAAAAGCCGTGGACCTTTACACACTCACGAATCGACAAACCCCTCTTTAGGGCATCTACCACCTTTTGGTATTTCTTTAGGAACTGTGTCTTGTCCTCGGTAGTACCCTTGTATCTACCAATATGGGTTCCGTTTGCTTTGGCTTGCGCCATTCCGCTTTTTATGCGGTCTATGGTTGTCTTACGCTCGTTTTTGGCAAATAATGATAACATGTGTAACATGATTTCCGTTGTCATGTTCATTTCTCCTTCTTCGTTCAACGTATCCGTTCCTAGGTCATGTAAATAGATATTGATTCCCATTTCATGTAGTTGCTCCACCAGTTTTAACGTTTCGAGGGTGTTCCTACCCAAACGTGATACTTCGGTAACCAATATTTTTTGAAATTTACCTGCTTTGGCTTCACTTAATAACTGTTGGATTCCCAAACGTTCTTCATTTTTCTTTGCTCCGGATATTTTTTCAGCAATAATACTCACTACCTCATAGTTTTTTCTTTTGGCTACGTTTTGCATATCCGTTATCTGACGTTTATAATCCTGTTTATCTTTTCTTGAAACTCTACCGAAAATTGCTACTGCTGTCATAATTATAAATTTTAATAATAATTCTGCTTTTACTGTTATAAAAAAAGGTTAGCTGATTTATGGAGTCATTTTACTGGTGTTTTACCCTGTTTAAGGGGTTTCCCGCCGTTATGGAGAAACCTAGACCTTTTTCCATAACACTTTTCAAATATGGTAGGAAATAAGTTCCCGTACCAGTCTTTTTTAATTTATTTTCCACGGAAACACCCGTCATCATTGAGTTTTTCCGTTTTAGACATACCAATCCTATACTGCATATAGATACATCTATAGCAAGTGCTTTACTTACTTGTAAATTTTTTGTTTGTTTTCTATCTGAAGGCGATAGAGTACTGTTGAAGAGTACACCAAATCGACATTACAAAGATACTGATTATTAACAGGTTGAAAAAAAATTATATACCAACACAGACATTTTTATGGATAATTCAATGAAAAAAAATTGATAAGAATTTTATCGGGATGAAATTTGGATATATAAGACTGCATTATATTTTTCATGCTAATAATCAGTGTTTTACATTTCAAAATTTGATAAAAGCTAAATATTAGACCTAAATCCACCAATTTGCCCCAAACCAACGGATTTTTGAAAGATTCTTAATACTATGAGAATATCACTAGAAATACCATAATTGGCTTTTTAGCAATTTAAATCAAGATTGTTGTTTTTTCTTTCAATTTACCTTTAGAAAACGTCAAATTTCAGCTTA
Source organism: Alterotamlana spongicola (assembly GCF_035818475.1). Lineage (NCBI taxonomy): Bacteria > Pseudomonadati > Bacteroidota > Flavobacteriia > Flavobacteriales > Flavobacteriaceae > Alterotamlana > Alterotamlana spongicola. The sequence continues at coordinate 866,730 of NZ_JAYMGV010000001.1, read as the reverse complement.
CTGATACCTAAAACATAAAAAATCCTGGGGGAAGCTGTTTGACGAACTATTTATTGTTAAACAACGCAGTGAATAGTGAACATGGAATTAACCTACTTAGTTTATTTAGTGGAATAGGTGTCGGGGAACTAGCCTTAAAGGAGCTTCAAATCCCAATTAATAAATCTTTTAGCTCTGAAATAAATAAACACGCAATAAAAATCATGCAACACCATTTTCCAGAGGTGATACAACTAGGCGACATTAGAAATATCGATGCCCACGCATTGCCAAAAATAGATTTGGTAATGTGTGGAAGCAGCTGTCAGGATTTATCTGTTATGAATAAAAATAGGCTAGGTTTAGATGGTCATAAATCTTCACTGTTTTACTATGCAGTACGTATTTTAAATGTTATCAGAGAAAAGAATCCCGATTGCATCTTTATATTTGAGAACGTTCAGATGCCAGCTAAAGACAGACAAATCTTTACGGAATTATTAGGTGTGGAACCCATAAATATCAACAGCGGTCTACTAGGTCCAGCATGGCGAAATAGATTATACTATACAAATTTAAAGGGTGTTGCCATGCCAGAAGATAAGGGTATTTATCTCAATGATGTTATTGAAGGCGGGTATTTACCACCAAAAACCAAAGGTAAATGTGTTTTGACCCGAAACATCCCATATACGTTAAATGGTCTTAAACGCCACCTAAAACGAAGTATCGGTAATGTAATATATCTCAATAAGACGTTCAGTGAATTAGATAAAAAATCAAAGCTTTTTGAATTGGAACATATAAAAGACGATACAACTGCAAAACGACTATTCCGATTAATGACCATTAATGAATTATGCCGAATGCAAACCTTATCTGATAATTACGTTAGTTCGGAATTGATACCTAAAACGGCATGTGTAAAAGTTTTGGGCAACTGTTTTACTAAAGAGGTGGTGAAACATATACTATCACATTCCAAATTCAATTAAAATAGTGCTAGATTTTTGTCTATATGGATAAAGGGGCTTAAACCTACCCCATTTAGTATACAGTAGCACGTATTAGCTGAGGTTGTAATATTGACAATCGATTTATTTTTAGGTAAAATAAAATTTTTTATCGGACAGGTCTTCACGGGAAACCTCCCTATTTACGGTACGTTACAGGCTAACAGATGTCCGAGACAAGTATCCCGCCTCTTATAATATACTAACTTTTGTCTCTTATTTGGCATATCAGACATATTTATTATTAGTAGCTGTAAAACCAGCTCATGACCATCACGACAAATGTCCATTAAAATATTTTTAGAAATTTTTGACAAATACTTGACTTTCTGGACAAATGCCGTATGGTTAATATAAATAACTACAAGAACTCTTGTATTGGGTTTTTGTACCCTAAAGTAAAATAAAGAAGATATGAAATTAAAAAATTGGTACACTGGAAAAGAAATGAGCGATATATGCAAAATATCGACCCGAACATTGGAAAGAAGAAGAATTAAATTATTAAAAGAAAATCCAGACCTGAACTGGTTTAAAATGAAATCTAAACCATTCAAATATAACTTTAAAATGATGCAAGAGTTTACAAGTCCTGAACTCTTTGATTTAATACAAAGAAATAGAAGTCTATCCAATACAATTGAGTGCATGCACAGTCATGACACTCTGGAACAGCACCTATCCTTCTTAAATTGGGATTACTTCATCACAACTACATACAAGGGCCCTATCTCCAAGATGGAATGCATGACTTTTATGAATGAACTGTACTGCGAAATTGAATCTAAAAGTACAGGTGATAACAGAATGTTCTACACTACCGAAACTTACTCTGCTAGTAATGGCAATCACAATCATTTTGTATTAAAATCAGATTTAAAGCAATATCAGGTCAGAGAACTCATAGAACAACTAGAGCCTGTTGGTCTTTTAGACGTTCAACGCTATGATTACGAACTGGCAGCTATATTTTATATATGCAAAGAGGTAAGTAGGAATGATAACGGATTATACTGGGGTGTATTAGGTAATAACTTAAAAGCTGATGGTATTAAAATTAAAAACATTAAAGATGCAGTCCATATATAATAAAAAAGGTAAGACAGTAGGATGGTTATCCAACGAAGATATTTATGATGTAAAAGGTGATTTTATTGGATATATTAAAAATAACGCAGTTTATAACAGGTCATCAGAATATTGTGGTAGTCTTAACCAGAGCGTATTTAGAGATAGAAATGGTTACGTGGTGGCGTTTATGGGTGGAGCTACAAAATTACGGGTTTTACCAGCATTAAAACCAGCACCAACAAAACCTAATAAAAAAAGAAAGCCACATCTTAAAAAGCCTTCATCATCTTCAACACCCAAATCAATTAAGTTGGGTTGGTCCAGTATAGGGTGGGATTCTTTTATTTAAGCTACATTATGGCGGGTATTTTTGATAATACTGGCATGGACATCCTGATTTTCATATCCTTGTATAAACCATTAATACATAATATCATGGCAACTCAAGGTGAAAGACAAGATTTTTTATGGAGACCTAATACGAATGACTCTACCAATTTAACAAGGTATGAAGCTGAGGTAGAATTATGGCTAAAGGCTTTCAAAAGTGCTGAGAGAAAATACTCCCGAAAGCCTTTTCAAGAATCAGTTACCGTAATTGGGCTAGTGCTATCTTTAACAGTAAACTTGATATGGATGGTCGGTCTTCTTGGTGTTAGGGTTTTCCAATGGTTAAGAAAACAATAAATATTATTTTTAAGACTACCATAGTCATCCAATTTTAATCAATCAAGCCTTAAAATAGCTATATTATTTATAGGCTTCCACATGCAACACATAATCACCGCTAATAAAAACGTTATAGCCATTGCCATCTGTATAGGTCAGTTGATAGTTGCCTTTAACGGCATGCGTTACTAAACTTTGTGATTCTGATATTTTGGTAACCGATTCTATTTCATTAAAGTTGTTAGCGGATAAATCTAATGATAGGTTTTTACCGCTTTCGAAGTAATCTGGCAAGAAATCGTAGTTGTTGAAACACACTGCATTAATACCGTTATCGTTTACCCCAGAATTAGAATAGTCCAGACCATTTACAAACGTAGTTTGCTGCGATGGCAAAACAATACCCAAAGAGAAGCTAAACTCAGAATTTTCTATATAAGTTGCGGACCATGTAGATGTAAGTTCCAGATTGGAATTGTTACAATCGTAATCCTCTAAAGAGGCATAGGCGAGGTTACTGCTGGTATAACTCTCACCATTTCGGGTAATGTTAAAATGGTCATCATTAGTCCTAGAATCGTCATCGTTGGAGCTGCATGATACTATTAGGGCAGTCGCTAAAAAAATTGTAAGTAGTTGTTTCATGATTTGTATTTAAAATTATTCGTACAAATATAATAAAAACCATTTATTAATGGTATCTTTTTAGTGGTAACAAATAATTATTTCTTTAGTGTTATTTGTTACCATGACAGATAAAAAACAAAAAAAGAAGAGTAAATCACCTTATACAGAAGAGCAATTACTAAAAGTTGGTAATAGACTTAAACAGATTAGAATAGAAAAAGGTTTTTCCAATTATGAAAACTTCGCATTTACACATGATTTACCCAGAAGCCAGTATGGTAGATATGAAAATGGTGAAGACATGAGACTTTCCAGCTTAATAAAAGTTTTAGAAGCTATGGAAGTAAGTTTGGAAGAGTTTTTCAACAAAGATTTTAAATAATCATTGTCAAAATAAAAAACATCTCAAATAATATTAATGCATAAAAAAAACAAGCATACATTTAGCACACTCGTTTTATTAAAAAATTTTAAATCTCTTATTTTAAGAGTTATCTTCCACAGATGCATTGGGTGCATTATTCTTTACAGAAGCAATACCGTTTTCCATAGCACCTGTACTTGAATACATTTCACTTGTTCTGACTCTTATAGGGCACTCGTTACAAACGAGCGCCAGCGCATACGAGGACTAGCTGGGGAACAGCCACTAGTTAGTTAAGCCCGTGTTTCTCTTTCCATTTAAGCAGAGTACTTTTAAAATCCCCAGATGGAGGCGTATTATCTTCTTCATCGTAAAAATCATCAACGGGTATATTAAAGTTTATCAATGATTTAAGAAAAATATCAAAAGAATCACAAATTTTAAAAAACCTTTCATGATGACCTTCATGCCAGAAATAAAAAATCTCCCCATAATTCTCCTTTTCTATTCCAATGCAAAAGAAATCACCAGAATATCCATCACTACAAAACGGAAAAAGATTTTTGGGTATTTGGTCATTTAACAAATCTAATTCTTTAGAGATACTATACTTAGAGTTTTTATTCATGGAATAAAAAATATTTACATGTAATAATTCCTCCTTCATTAAATTGAGTAATTCTTTATTTGTGTTTTTTATGGCTACATTTTCCTTAAATTGAAAAGGAGGGTGTTCTAATATAAATTGCATAAAATTGTGATTCACATCAAATTTTTCAAGTTGAATTAAATCTACTTTCTCATTATCGTAAACTTCTGAGTCATTTTTGTATTTAATACTAGTATCCACTCCACCTAATCTTTCAAAAATTTCATCAAATTTCATCATAAAAATCTATTATATTAATTTCAATTTCTTAAATCAAATGCCCCTCCAGTATGAGGTAAACCGTGAAGCTCTCCAGGAACTAACTGAACATTTTGCCCTCCCGAGTGATGTAATTTTAAATTACTTTCACTCAATTCCTGTTGTGCTGCTTTAATTGTCATTTTATACCTCTTTGCAAAAGCACTTAACATTTTATATCTATCTCCACTACCTCCATTTAACCCTTTAGCTTGAAAACTATCAACTGCATATGGTCCAAAATCCGCTCTTCCATCTTTATATACTATTCCTTTACCTTTAGTTATTGCTGTAACCTTAGGGTCAGAAGAATGCCAAGTACTATTACCTCTATTTCCGCTCCATGTACCTTTATTGATAGGAGTGTTTTTTATATTAAAAGCAAGAGCTTTATTTGCTGTAGTTATAGAGATAACTCTATTAGTATTAAACCCTTTTGTTTGAGCAAGTGGAGTGCTCAATGCAAAGGACATATCACCAGCTATAGTCCCCATATCAATTGCTACAGCCCATATTCTCAGTTGAATTAGATAATCCATATCTAATCCGAAAGCATGACCGTACATAGAAATGGTTTCGTCAGAAATTGGAAGCGGATTGTTTACCATCCATCTACCAAAAGGGTCATGTTCCTTAGGTCCAATATCGAAAAATCCTCCATCATGCAACATTTGCAGCTCATCCATAGTATGGTGATAACCATATTCTTCTATGAAATCTTTATTATTAGTATGGTTAAAATTACTAACCCACTCATTACCATTATGGTAAATACTTTTATTAAAGCTTTGTTGAACGTGCCATTGACCACCTATTAAATATGCTGTTTGATAACTCCCTTCTTTTCCATATACATTTGTTGCCGTCGCATATGAAGTCCATAAATAAGGCGGTAAGGCTGTTTCAGCCCCTTCAAGCTCAATTCTATCAATAACTCTATTCCCACTAAACTGATAGGGAGAAAACCATGCAAATTTTGCAGCTAATGGGTCTACACTTAAAAATCTACCTACCCTTGGGTCATGCATCCTAAAGGTATAGTTTAAGCTATTTCCCTCGCCCTTAACTTCATCATCCTTTTCCTGACCTTGGAATCCGTATCTATAAGAGTCTGAACTTCCATGTCTATTAGGTAGAAGTTGGCCAAAAGAGTAGTAATCATTATATGTAAGAACGTCTATGGTAAATATACTACATTATTTTGTTTAGACTAGAAACAAAACCTTCAAAATATGGCTTAACCAAAAATAAAATGGTGGTGGGTTTTAGTGGTGGGTTTTTGCATTCAAATGCACCTAAATGCATCATTTTGCAGGTAAATGCAGGATAGAATTTTAAATCATGAAACATTTGAAAAGCTCTGTAAATACTATAAATACAGGTGATTCCAGAGGTTAAGCACGTATTTCTAAACCCCGTCTGGCAGTCAAGAGGTCGTCGGTTCGAATCCGATCTTCTCCACTTAATAATTAGACAGTTACAAGTTTTTTGTAGCTGTCTTTTTTTTTGCTTGCAACACGCCTGCAACATTTTGTGAATTTGGGTTCTATGAGTGAATTCAAACCGAAAGCAATAGTAGAACTTCAAAATTTAAATATAAGAATTATGATAAAAGCAACAATTAAGTTGGTGCTTGATGGGAAACCTATGTCTAATGGTAAGCATACTGTTTATCTTAGAGTATTGAAAGATAGGAAGAGGTGAAAAAATTAGCCTAGGACTATATTATAAGTATGACCATTTTGTTAGTGAATCATTTACTAAGCATCATCTAAACTATCAAATTGTGAATGAAGTGTTATTAAAATTAAAATCACGAGCGTATAAGATTGTAAGAGAATTTCGAGCAAATCAAATGGACATCAGTTTAGATGAATTTGCTGAGGTTTTTAGAGGAAAAAAGAATGAAGAAATAGATGTAATCACTTTTTTTTAATTAAATATTCCTAACACTTTTGAGCTTAGAGATACTGATAACTATTTCTTAGAAGGTTAGACGTAAAGCCACACGATCAAAATATTATTATTTTGTCTTTCAAGTATTTATAACAGTTTTTCATCAAGACTTAATATTTTTAATTTAGAGCTGATTAATAAAAGGGAGTGCTACCATTTTCTTTTATCAATAACCAACATGGGTTTTCTACTCATTTTTGGAAATTGGAGCTTTTGAAGCTCTTTTCTATTTTTAAATTCAATTTTTGGGAGCACTCTTAATTTAGCTCTAAAGTGATCCTTAATTTCTTGTAATAAAATGTCTGAAGGTTCTGAAGTCGCTATTTTAATAAGTATTTCGTCAGTCCCTATTGTGTTATGTGAAATTTCAATGATATAAGATTCGACATCGTTAAAATCATTAAGAATATTATGCATTGCAGGTGGATACAAGGTAGTGCCTTTATATTTTATCATCTGTTTTTTTCTGCCAATGACAGGCCCTAATCGTATTGTGTTTCTTCCACAATCACATTTTGAGTGATGTGCTTTTATAATATCTCCAGTTTTAAAACGGAGTAAAGGCATGCATTCAACACCTAAGGTTGAAATGGTTAATTCGCCAGCTTCACCTTCTCCAACAGGTTGATCATTATCGTCTAAAATTTCAGTAATAATTAATTCAGGATGATGATGACCGCCTTGTTGTTGCTCACACTCTGTAAAGGCAGTATTCATTTCTGTTGAAGCATAGGTTGAGTACAGCTCAATGCTCCATTTTTTATTTATTTTTTGCGACAATGTGTTTAACGAAAAGTCTTGATCACGTAGTGGCTCGCCTATACAAATAGCTCCTTTTATTCCTGACGTATTTAGATCTATATTATGCAGTTCGGCATATTCTATAAGCTTTAATAAAAAAGAAGGTACAGCAATAATGTAAGTTGGTTTAAATTTTATTATGGAATCCCATTGTAATTCAGGAATCCCATTACCTACACGAATTATACTTGCACCAAGTTCTCGAGCACCAAGAAAATATGCTAATCCCGCCATAAATCTTCTATCTATGGTTGTCATTAGCTGAATAACATCATCTTGATTTATCCCTGAACAAGCAAAAGAAATAGCTTCGTTATAAGCTAGACGCTTTAGGTCGTTGTCTGTTAATGCAAAAGTTACGGGCTCTCCTAAGGTTCCAGATGTTGTAACGTAATCAATAATATCTTTTTTTGGAACGCAAATGAAGTCATCATTGTATTGTTGTAAATCGTCCTTGGATGTTGTGGGAATTACAGATAAATCTTCAAGAGTTTTAATATCATCAATATCAATATTATGGTTATTGAATAAGCGTTTATAGAAAACCGAGTGCTTGTTTAAATAGGTTAAAAGAATTTTTAGCCGACCTTCTTGAAACGCTTTTATTTCAGTTTTTGATGCTTTTTCTATATCTGGAATCATAGATGTAACTTTCTTTTTAATTTTTTCAGATACCAATCAACTCGTTTTAGATCTGTAACTGTAGTAATTTCTTTAGTTTTTGCTTTTTCAAAAGCATTTAATGCGGCTTTAAAGTACCTTTTTTTATAATAATATTGACCTATTAAATAATAAGATTCCCAATACTCAGGGTTTGTGTTTTTCAAGTCTGAAATAAGTGTTGGATCTATATGCTCATCATTTTTAATGGCTGACTGAACTTGAGCTCTTAATTTTCTATATGCTTCATAGTTTTGATAAGCTTTAGAGAATTGAAAGTTATCTTTTTCAATCGTTAAGATGTCATTAGATAATAACGGTTTTTTCGGATTTTTAAAAACATCATTTAAGTTGTAGGCTACAAATTCGCCTAATTGATACGGGTTTGAAGACACCCAAACCAAACCTTTTTCGGGTTTAAATACAATAGCATGATGAGCCAATAACTGGTTAAGTGCTTTTTCGTTACCATAACCAATTTCTTTACCATGTAACCCCTCTTTATTTCTCAATATATCTACTGCAATTTGTGGTGTTATTTTAGCTTGTTGATCTAGCAATTCTGCCATACGCTGATAACGGTACTGAGAATGACTTTCTGCTTTGTGTTTTATGTTTTTCTTATCATTTGTATAAGCATCACTTTGAAAATGATTTGAGCATATTAATTGATTAGAATTTGAAACATTGTATACTCCAAAATTCTTTGGGGAAACTTCAATGATTACTGCTTTTTTATCTTTAGCACTACCAATTAGGATAGATTCGGAAACAAATACTTTTCTTTTCTTTGCAATAGCTATAGCTTCATCAACGGTAGAAGCATACTGCAATATTTCTCTATTCAAAATAGAAATTGGGGTTTTGGCAATTAAAGGGATTTTAGATTTCCCTGCGTTTATAGTAACTGTAAGACCATGCTCATTCATTCCCGAAACGATACCAATCATTCCTCCCCAAGTTACAGACATAAACTTATGTCCTTCTGTCGGGTTAATAAATGCAATGATTTTTTCTTTAGCAAAATCATCGCCTGCATAAAAATCAAAATTTCTACCTATAATTAAGCTGCCATCTTCAGTTTTTTCCCCCCATGCTGCAAACGAAGAACAACCTACAAGAGCTAAATCTTGTAACGCATGACCAATATCATGTGCACCGTGTAAATATAGAATTCTTAAATAAGAATTTGCTATGTGATTATAATCGGGTGAAGCATATTTAGAAAGGCCATATATTTCAGTTTTGTATTCTTCAGGAATATGTAAATACATTTTTCGATTAAACCAAGCTAAAAACTTTCGTAATAGAGCTTGTTTCGTTTTTGAAGGAACAAGATTATCAACTTTAGATAAGAAGGCATGTTCTTGTTTGTTAAATAGTTCTTTAGTTAGGCTTCCTATAGTTAAACCTCTTTGTAGTGGATCGCCTTCGACATAAAGCTCCCATAAACCTTGTTTATTCTTGTTTAACTTATTATTTCCTAAGCTAAATGTGGAGTCTGAAGTTTTAACTCTTTCAGGAATGGTTGTATTATAAGCACTAATATCTGGGACATCACGTAAAGATTTTGAAACGCCACATGAAGCCAGTAAAAAAACCAGTAAAATAAAGTGTAATCTTCTTTTAAATAAGATTTCTTTTAACCTCATACTATTTACGTTTACTTAAAGCTTTATTGGTTTTTTTTATGGATAGAACTTCTTTGTAATTTAACCATTTCTGACCAAAGAAGCGGCGCATAATATTATCGAAATGACGCATAATAAATACATTGTAAAGCATGGTTAAAATTTTTTTAGGATGTCTTGGTAATGCTCTTAATGTCATAGAAAATCCACCGTCTAAATATTTAATATAGTGCCAATAACCACTAGGCATATATAAAGCCTCACCATGTTTCATTTGCGCTTGTATGCCTTCTGCATATTGCAAAGCTGGATATTTGTTAAAATCGGGATTATCTAAATCTATTTTATCAATATTATGAATGGAAAAAGGAACTTTATATAGGTATTTTGATTGCTCTTGAGGAAAAAGTGTGACACTTTTTGTTCCATGAAAATGAAAATGCATGCTGTCGGGTAGGTCAATGTCATAATGCATAAACACTTTTGATTCGCCTCCTCCAAAGAATAATGCTGGTAGCCGTTTAAAGAATTTTAATCCTATATCGGGGTATTTAAAATCTTTAAGAAGCTCGGGCATGTTATCTAAAATATTGTAAAAGAAAATACGTAAATCGGTAGGCTCGGTTTTTAATAAGTCAATATAATCATGCAGTTTTACTTCCTTAATAGGTTGGTAAACACTTTGCTTACCTGTTGCTGGCTTATTATTGTATAGAGGCACTATTTGATTGCCAGAACGCTTTTGGATATAATCCAGATTCCATTTTTTATAAGCAGGCCAATCTTCGGTTAGGGTTTCAATTAAAACAGGACGTTGAGGTTTATAGTAATACTTAATAAAGTCTTCTTTTGTAATATTTTTAACTCGAGTAATTGGCCTTGTTTTAATCTGTTTCATCCAATTCTTCTTTTAATTTTGTTTTACTTTATTGGCGTCTATTATTGTATTCAATAGTTTTTCCATTCCAACAACCTCAGAGCAAGTAAGTATTGCCCCAATGGTAACGCCTAATATGCCATGCATGTTTAAACTTTGCCCTGTTAGTAATAGATTTTTAATTTTTGTTCTTGGCGATATAAAAGAGCGTAATGGATTATCTGCATCTTTGACATAACCATAAATAGAACCTCTGTTGGAGCCTATATAATCTCTATAAGATAATGGTGTTGATGTGTAAATTTCCTGAATACAGTCTCGTATATTAGGAAATTTAATTTCTAATTCTTGAATTAACTTTTCTGCCTTTTCCGCTTTAAATTCTTCGTAAGTTTGCCCTCGGTCATTTTTATTGGCTACAGTATTAAAGGTATTTGCCCAAGGTTCGACTTCATCATATTTCATATAGGTCATTACCGTTAAGCTATCTCCCCACGCATCTGTTTTTTTATTTACACCCATAGATACCATATAGCCTTCTGGCCAACTTTCATCAGTATAGTCTTGTGCGTCCCATATTTTATTATGATCCTTTATATGATAGAAATTTTTGTTTTGATATTTAAAAGAATTAGGCTTTAAAACAATGTATAAGCTAAAACCAGCTATTATACTTTCAATATTGTTTATTCTATTAGCGTATGCTTTTCTAAACTTATCTTCGCCAGCAAGTTTTATGGTAAGTTTTGGTTCTATATTCGAAATGAATAAATCGCCTTTTACTTCTTTTCCATTTTTTGTAAATACAGAACTGATTTTCTTGTCTTCAAAACCAAATTTAACAACCTCATGATGTTTAAAAGCATCGCCTCCGTGTTCTTTTAAGCGTCGTATTAAAATTTTTGAAATCTGACTTCCGCCATTTATACACCTGTATGCACTTTCTATATAAGAGTTGACTGTTAACGCATGAACGTAAAAAGGAGATCGTTCTCCGTCTCCTGCGTATAAAAAATTGGTACCTGCAAGAACAGCTTGTAATTTTTTATTATCAGTTAAAGAGTTTATATAATCTTTTGCTTTAAGAGTAAAAATATCGGAGTTTTCATAATAGGGTTTGCCATGTTTTAATCCGTACAACGGAAACTTTTCGCAGATTTCTTTTAGCTTTTCACAATAGGTGTTTATGGCTGCTTTTTCTTGCGGAAATTGCGTTATTAAATTTTGAGCAAAGTTTTCATAGCCTTGAGCATGTTTGTATTCGGTATCATCATTATCGAAAGTTATAATATCAAAACCATCCTCATCTAATTTCTTCAAACTTAAATCATCGATAATATCAAGATATTTAAAATACTGATATAGGTTTTGTCCTTCGTTTAGTCCACCTATGTAATGTACACCTGTATCAAAAATAGTTTTCTCTCTAACAAAGGTTTGTAGGTTGCCTCCGTATTGGTTGTTCTTTTCTAAAACACATACGCTATAACCCTCTTTTGCTAATATATTAGCAGAAACCAAGCCTCCTAAACCGCTTCCTATTATTACGACATCGTAATGTGCTTTCATTCTTTAATTAATTGTTTTTTTAAAATGGTAATATTTTTATTTTGATAACTGGATTCGAAACCTAAATCCTGAGCATTAATAATTTGTAAATTTCTACTTTCTTTTAATAATATGATATGACTTAAATCACTTTTAATAAAAGGACGCAAATCCTTTTCTATATCAATGTTTTTTAAGTTGACTATAAGAACGTTTGCTCTATAATCTATAGCGTTTTCAATAGAATTTACTAAGGTTATTTTTCTGTTGGCTGCTATATAGCTGTTCTCTAAAATTGTTCTGTTTTTTTCGTTTTCAATATAAGAAATGATGGTTCTATCTACAGCGTTTAAGGCAAGTAAGCCATCTAATTGTCCTGCATCCTCAGAAAGGTGTACAATGATATCTTTTTCGCCAATATTATTTAATATAGTTTGATAGTCGTTTTGATAGGTTTTTATATCATTTCGAACATGGTTATAAAGCGAATCGCCTTTATATCTATAATTATCTAATACGATACTATGAAAGTAGGTCGCATTTTCTTTCTCGTTTCTAAAACGACTAAATTCGTTTCTAAAATAGGCTCCTATTTGTTTGGCGCGTTGAGAGTATGTTTTTCCAAACCGTTCATCATCAGCATTAATTCTGTCTAGAATTTTTAACGTAATACTACCGTTTCTAATCATTGATTCTCCTTTTGGAATCACTTCTGAGTTTCCGTGTATAAGCACTGGAATAATATCTAAATTGAATTGCTCGGCAAGATAAAAGGCGCCTTTATGAAATCGTTTTATTTTATTGGTTTTAGATCGGGTTCCTTCTGGGAATGCCATTAATGTATAGTCTTGATCTATTTTTTTCTTTAAATGATCTAAGCCATTTTCAATACCGCTTGACACGGGATAAAATCCAGCTAATTGTACTGCTTTTCCAAATACAGGAGAATTATAAACCCAATCATTAACGAGAAATATAATTTTTGGATGAAGCATTCCAATAGCTAAAATGTCTAAAAATGATGTGTGATTTGCTATTATGATGGATTGCTTTTTGAAATCTTCATGATTATTGTTAATAACCTTTTTGATTAGAAAGGGATTTGTATATAATACCGATTTCATGAATTTTGAAATGGTTTTATGAAACCATTTCATCTTTGTTTTTTTTGGAATCGGGATAATTCTCATGATCGTAACACTAAATACTGACAGTAAAAACCCTCCCAGTCCAAAATAGGTAAACGACAGTATGGAATGTATAAGAAGTCTAAGTGTTTTAGGTCTTTTTCGCGTGCTACCAATGAATAATTTAAATAATAAAGGTTGTATTGTAAAAGCAATAAGAACTGCAGATAAAATACCTATTAAGCATATAAGCGATATGGAATGTAAGGCAGGATGTTTAGCAAATATTAAAACACCAACGCCTAAAATAGTGGTTATGACTGATAATAAAATTGAGGTTTTATGTGTTGCTAATACTTTTTCTCCTGTTCTGTATTCATGAAGCAATCCGTTGGTAATAAAAATGCTGTAGTCTATCCCTAAACCAAAAATAAACGTTGAGATTATAATATTAAATATATTAAACTCTAAGTTAAATAATCCCATGATTCCAATAGTGAGTAGCCATGTAAGGCATATAGGAGTACTTGTTACCAGAGTAAGAGAAAAACTTTTATAAAATAAAAGCAGGATGATTAATACAACAATTAACGAATAACGAATTAAACTATTAAAGTCGCTTTTTAGGTTGCCTAAAAAGGTTTCGTTCATTTGTTGCCTGTCTATAACTAAAGTTTGAGGTTGATTTTTAAAAGTATCAATAACATGTTCTCCGTTCTTAGCTTTTACTAATGTTGTTATGGTAGTATAGCCACCTTTTGTCGCTATATAATCATCAACAGAGAACGTTTTTATGGCTTTATAATCGTTACTTTCTAATGCATTAAAGGAGGTGTTTAAAAGTGAATAAAAAGTATTAAACGTATTTGATTTAAAACCTAGAGTATTGCCACTTTCAATAATATTATTTTTAGTGGTTTCAATTGTTTTCTCATCCCAAAACGAGTTCCATCTCGCGATTTGCTGCTTTTGCTGTTTTTCAGAATGAACAAAAGTTCCAATGGAGCTATAGTTTATAATTTTATGTTCCGTTTTTAACTTTTGAAGCGTCGCTAAAATAGTATCGTTTACCTGCAAAGCTTTTTGTTCAGAATCACCATAAGCTGCAATATAAATTGATTTTGAAGTACTATTTATGAGTTTGTCTAAATTTAATTCAGATGCTTTTAAATCCTCAGGCTGGTAATGTAATTGAGTTAGATTGTTATTAAATACTACAGTATTATAAGTAAATAAACTTCCTAAGAACAAAACGAACAGTGCTATAATTGCCCACTTATTTTTGTGTAAACTATAGGACGCGATCTTATCTAATAGGGTGCTTTCTTTGTTTTTTTTTGAGCTGTCTTTATAAACTTGAGGAATAAAAAGTAATGCAAAGCACGATGCTCCTATAACACTTACTGCCGCAAAAACGCCTAAATCTTGTAAGGCTTGCGAGTTTATAAATAGTAAACATAAAAAAGCCAAAGCCGTAGTTAAACTACTCATTAAAATAGGCTTAGAAATTTCTTGATATAAACTCTTTACATTGTTATTGCTTCTTATGTGTGTAAGTATATGTAATGAATAATCTAGTGTTACACCAAGAAGTACGGACCCAATACCTAAAGATATTGCTGATATTTTTTCTCTTAACAGGAATAATATGGTTATTGCCAATAGTCCGCCAAATATTGTCGGGACAAATAAAATAATTGGAACCGTTAGTTTTTTATAGAAGCCTATAAAAATGAGTAACAATACGGTTAAGGCGATACTTATGGTTAGCCCTATGTCTCTTTTTACTTGTTTTGCATTAGCAACAGCAATTAAAGCTCCACCAAAATATTCGCTACTTACTTTTCCCGAAAAAGCACTATTAAGCTCAGCGTTTATTTGATATAAATTTTCAACAAACAGTGTGTTTTTTGCGGTTTCACCAGCGTCTAAAACGGGGGTAATAAATAATAGGATATGTTCCTTGTTCTTGCTCACCAGAAAACCGTTTTGTAATGTAAAACCTTCGCCAAAACTTAATTCCTGTAGTTTCTTTAAGGCGATAAACGAAATCCCCAAAGGATCTTTTAATATGAAGTCCTTAGCTGCAATTCCAGACGGAGAAATTAAGGTTTTATAATTCTTTAAGGTTATAGCATCTATACTGTCTTTTTGAATTTTGTTTGCGATTATTTTATAATCACTTTCATCTAAAAAAAGAGGCAGATTTTGGTAGATAAAATTCGCGGTATTAAGAACCTCATCATTATCTACTTTTCCTTGTATTTGTTTTATATATTCTCCTGAACTTTTAGTGACACTGTCAATAAACAGAGAAGCATATTGCGTTAAATCATCTACAGAACCATTGGCGCCTCTAGAGATATTTACAATAATCTTATCGGTGAAATTTACATTCTTTAAGACTTTATGGGCTTCAGAATTTTCATCATTTCTGGGCACTAATTTTGTAATGTCTTCCTCAAATTGTATTCTGGAAGCCACAAAGAGCAATACTAAAAACAGAAGGGCTAAAATGCCAAAACCCAGTAGTTTTTTTGAACTAAAATAACGGTATATGTTATGAAAGACGTTATGCATTTGCCGTGGTTACTTTTTTGTTCTTAAAAAGTAGTAAAAGAAAATAACTTAATAGGCCTAAAGATAATGATGCAACTACTGCTAAAGATATACTCCCAATAATATATGTTTTGAGATGTTTTAACGCTTCAAAATCCATACTTATATCGGTTAGTGTATAGGTATGATCCAGACCTAAAACAGCGTTCCCCATGTAAAGACTCGCCAGAACAACAAACGGAATAAAAGGTGGGATACTTACATTGGAAAATGCAAAAGCAATGGCCTTATTTAAGTTTAATACTAAGGCTAAAAAAAGGACGATTACCGTGTGAAAACCCCAAAGAGGAGAAAGCCCTATAAAAATTCCAAGGGCAATAGATGTTGCTTTTTTTCTGGGGGAATCTTGATTTCCTAAAAAATCTTCTACTATAAAACGTTTAATGCCTTTTTTTTTAAATCTTCTATAAATGTTACGTGGTTTGATGCATAAAAAAGTAACAATCACCAACCAAGTATTTAAAATACTTATTCGTGTAAAATCTTTAAGCGGTCTGAAGTGAGATACGCGTTCGGTTTCGTCATATAAAATATTAATCGGAATGTTTTTAACGGTAACACCGTCCCAAGCTGCTTTTACAATAACTTCAATTTCAAATTCAAATTTAGAAGTATAAAATTTTAAATGCTTCAGGTGATGAATAGGATAAAGGCGAAATCCAGATTGCGTATCTTGAAGTTTAATACCCGTTTCTGCCCAAAACCAAAAGTTCGAAAATTTATTTCCGAAGCTGCTCTTTTTTGGTACACTTTCCTGATTCATATTTCTCGCACCAATAAGAAGCAAGTTTTTGTTTTCTGCTTTTTCCAGAGTATTTATAAAAACAGGAATGTCTTCAGGGAAATGCTGACCATCTGAATCGATTGTAATGGCATAATGATACCCTAAACTATCAGCGTGTTTAAAACCCAGACGCAAAGCATTTCCTTTACCTTTATTTTCTGGTAAATGAAGTTGCTCAATTTGTGGATAAGCTTTAAGTATTTCGGAAGTAGAATCTGTAGATCCATCATTTACTATAATGATGTTTTTTGTGTAAAGTAAAACACCGTCTATAACTTTTTGTAGCGTTTTTTGATTATTAAAGGTTGGTATAATGACACAACACTGTACGTTATTTAGTTTTTGTTCTGTCGTCTTTTCCATCATTTGCCTTTAATAATTTGATTTAAAGATAATGAACCAATATTTATTTTTTTACAAAGGTACCATTGTATTTTAAGGCAATAGTACCATCGGTAAATTTAGTAATATTCTTTACTTTAACGGTGTTATTTTCTTGATTTAAAGAGAGTTCTAATGTTAGATCGGGATTAATATTAGGGTTTATTAATGCTGTAAATTTCACATTAGAAATATTTTGTAAAAACAAAAGACTATTAACTTGCGTCTGCGTTATTTCTTTTATGGTTTGAATCATACAGACTCCTGGAGTTACTGGGTTTCCAGGAAAATGACCATGAAAAACATCATGATTTTTATTAAGGCGAATACTGGCATGTATCGTATTAGTATCTATTGGAGTAATAGATTGTATTTTATAAAAATCTTTAATAAGCATAAGCTTTTTTATAAATCAAATTGATAACCAACACTTAATTGAACTACTTTATTTAAAACTAAATCGCTAACATTTGTAGTCTGAGTACCATTACCTGTATTTACATTTCTACCAAATACATCGGCAAGTCCTTGTTTATATCTTATTGAAATATTTACTCCATTAGCGATATCATAACCAATAGCACCTGCAAGGGCAATATCAAAACTCTCTGGACTGTCTACATTTTTATGACTTAATAGAATATCAATAACTGGCGCTATTTGAAAATTAAGACCATTACCTCCAACATAAAATTTATTGTTTATTGGAATTGACAAATAATTAAGTTCAATTTTGGAGTTACTGATACTTGAAGAAATTTCACTGCCTTGCTTAGAATATAAAATTTCTGGTTGTAGTGTATAAAATTTGGCAAACTTAAAAGATACGGTTCCACCTATATGAAAAGAAGTAATGCCTTTACTGTTAATGCCAATATTGTTGGTGTTTGTTAAATTGGCAAGATTTAAGCCGCCTTTTAGCCCTGGTTTAATTTCTACTTGGGCATTTAAAAGGGCAAAAGAGAATAGTGTAATTACAATTAATGGGATTTTTTTCATAGAAATTAAGTTTTAGGTGGTTTCTTACTAATTAGATTTTTTAAGTAATATTTTAGTTTGTGTAAATTGAAAAGCAGCTTCTAAATAAAGTATCATTTGATTCCAATTTGTATTTGGTTCGTAATAATTCATATAATATTTATGTGTTTTTATTTTAAGCTCACTCCCTTCAATATTAGCGCTACTAACAAAGCCTCCTGTTTTGTTTTCTACAGAAGTATTAAATGCTTCTAAACCAGAAACGGTATAGCCTTCAGGTATATTTAATGTAATTTCATTTGAAAAAGACCTTGGGTAGTTCATATAAATATTGTCTTTTCTTTGTTTTTGTTTAGCATCTAAATCAACTTGATTACCTATTAGTTTGCCTATTTGAATAATATAATTCCCCCCTGCTCTTTTAATCAAATCTTTATTAATAGTAAACTCTTCTTCAAATTCAAATGAATCTAGTTTACCATATCTACCAGTATTTTTTATAGAAAAAGAATAATCATCTAATTCCAATTCGTATTCACTTGATGATTGCTTTTTAAAATTTTCCTTTTGTTCCTCTTTTTCTTTTTCAATAAAGCCCTTATAGGTTTTATTAAACTTTTCTTTTGTTTTTTTCTTTCTAATTCTATCTACTAAAGAAAGAGTTCCATATTTTTTATAATCTTCAAAGACATAGTCATAAAATTTTAATCGATCCTTCTGTTCATTAATTTTATTATGACCAGTATAACTAGAGTATCGTTTTACATTAATATTAGAAAAATCTGGACTTATAAATAAGCTTAATTTTTCTGTAGTAGTATTATCGTTATGTGTTGATTCTGGTATTTTAACTGTTTGAATATCTTCGATATGTTTTCTGTTGACCACTTCTAAAGCATAAGCTTCTGTATTCTCTAATAAAGAATTAACTTGATTTACATTAGAAAAATGGTTAAAATTTTCAATGTAAATAGGTTGTGGTGTATTTACCTTTATTAAAAAGCTTGCGTTGCTTTCTAAAAGAAAATTTTTAATACTACCATTATAACGTTTGGTGCCAACTAAAATCTCATAGTCAATTTTAATATCTTTTAAAAAAGCCGCAAAGTACTTAATAAATTTTCTCTCTGTATCAAAGAAGATGGATTTACTGTCATAATATTGAAATGGATAGGTTAGAATTTTTGCGTCTGAAACGACACTTGCCTCTATATAATTGGTGAAATAAGCATGTCGTATATAGTAATATGCCGCCTTTACTTTTTCTTCATCCGAGCTAAAAGCATTGTCTTTTAAAAAACGCTTAAGGTCACCAAGGCTACCTGAAGGACTAAATTTATCTTCATAAAACTCAAAAATATCTTTAGGCGACACTTCCTTTTTTACAATATCTGATTCATTAGGGATAAATGCATAAGCTCTTTTTTCATATTTACCAGTACGTGCAAAATTTACTTGAAATTTATACGATGGTAATTCTACCATTGGATAAAACCAAATTGGGAAATCGTTTTTTTGAACATCTTTTTGTTCAAATGAATAATGTCGCTTTTTACTTTCCTTGCGGTTAAGACTGGCAGGTGCCTTTATTAAATCTGGAGCCCCATTGTAAGTGTTAAAGCTCATGAAAAAATCTTTTTCAGTATCAAGACCAAAATAGTAATGCAAAATAGGATATCGAGAACCTATTATATGCTCAACAGGCTTATATTTATACAAATCATTTTCACCTAAAATACTATTTGTATAAAAATAATAATCTATAATATCTCCTTTTTCAAGGTTAGGAATGGCCAGTTTTTTTTCAGATTCAACATCAATAGCCTCGTCAATATCGACTATTAATTCTTCTCCATCGGGTTTAATAATTTTAATTCCAAGAAAGAAGGTATTGGTTACTCTGCTAAGTCCGTAACTCCTATAGCTATTATCTTTTTCATAAGAAAGTTCAGAAAATTCTTTT
The DNA here is from genome assembly GCF_035818475.1 of Alterotamlana spongicola. Lineage (NCBI taxonomy): Bacteria > Pseudomonadati > Bacteroidota > Flavobacteriia > Flavobacteriales > Flavobacteriaceae > Alterotamlana > Alterotamlana spongicola. The sequence goes on along the minus strand of NZ_JAYMGV010000001.1, from coordinate 846,775 downwards.
ACGGCTGCCTGGTCAAATAATTTGATTCGGTTACGCTCTATTTTAGTATATTCAATGCTATTATTAGGTCTGTTATAAATATAACGTATTGATTTCAATAGAAAAACAGCCGATTCATTTTGCCATTTTTCAGGAATCTCTAATGTGGTAGCATGAATACTGCTATTATCCCATGCTAAATTATTTATCTCTTGTTTTTTTTCGTCTATTTTCCTTTGTTCCTTTTTCGAAACTTTTGGCGCCTTTTTTTTTATAACAAATTGGGCATTTGTGGTCAAGGCACATAGCAGGGCTAAGGTGAGTATTATGGTTCTTTTTATCATTTTTGATTATTAAAAAATGGGATTCTTATTTTTTGGTTAGTATAATTTGTTCTTGATATATAGACTGCAACGATTTAATCATTTTGTTCCATGCTTCAAAATCTGAAGTTTCAAGAATGGCATTTTTAAGAATAAATAATTTTGTATAATTAATAACTCTTCCGTCAGCTTTTAGCGTAATTAATACTCTATAATTTTTAGTATCAACATCTATTCCTTTTGGAAGTGTTCCTATAGTATAACCTTCAGGAATCTCTAAATTAACCTCTGATTTTAAATGCCTTTTATAAGAAAATATATAATTAGTATTTCGTTCTTCGAACATAAATTTTCCAAAAGATTTGTGATAATCTAAGTCAATATATATTTCTTTTCCAAAGGAAGACACGGCATTTTTTTGTGTTAAGCTATAATCAATACTTAACATGTTGTCTCTTTTCTCTAAATCTGAAGTGTTTATTGAAGTCACTAATAAATTGCGGTTATCATTATTCAAATAATATTTTAGTGCTTCATTTTTTTCATCATTTTTTAAGTTGTTATAGTAATTTAAAAAAGAAGCTCTGCTTTCCCCTATGTATGTTCTAGAAACATGCCCTTCAATTAAATCGCCATTAATTTTAGCATTAAAAATAAAGGTTTCTTTATTTGAATTATGAGTTAACTTAGGAACAGTTTCTATAAAATAACTATTGCCATTTTCTATCATGACTTGTTTCCCCTGGATGCGTTCAGCATACTCACCAAAGGCATTATACTTTTCTGTTCCATCAAGAAAAATTTTATTTCCATCTTTGAATACTGTACATATCATATGATTATCGACCGACAAGGAAGGTGTAGAATAATCATAAGCAATTCTTTTAGTTCCAATCCAAGTTAATCGAGCATCGAATCCAGCCTCGATTAACATTTGTTTTGTAAGGTTTGCCATTCCTTTACAGTCACCGTAGCGTTTATTAAACACATTTTGTACTGCATCTGGTTTAAATCCAGCAATACCATCTTCAAATGCTATATATCGTATATTATCTTGAACCCAATAGTATATACTTTTTATCTTGTCCTCATCTGTCTTCTTGTTTGCTGTTAATTTTGCTACCTTCTCTTTTAAAGTTGATGGATCATTATCTATATTATCGACAAGTGATTTATACCAGTTATACAAATCTTTGGTTTCATTAAATAGCATGTGTGTTTTATCATCTTGAGTGAATGATTGTGCTCGCACTAAAATATGTGGATATATGTGGCTTGGTCCTGGAGATTCTTTTTCATCAAAAAATGCTTGTAAACGCATTGCTTTAAAAGTAACTATTGTTGTATTTTGTTTTTTGTCAAAGACTTCAGATTTTGTAATATCGAAACCTTCAAAATTCATTTCCTTAAATGTCACCTTAAGCCATTTTGGAACGACAAATGTTATTTCTCGTTCTAAGGAAGGATATTCTTCAGTAAAATAAATAGTAGTAAAATACTTTATATCTTTAAAATGCTTTAATGATTCAAAATGGTATTTATAGCCCAGAACAGGAAAACCAATATGGGTATATTTTACTCGTGTATCGTTATGAAAGAGGTCATTACTAGTATAAAATTCATCTTTGATATGAAAATATGCTTGTTTTTTATTTCTAAAGCTAATTTTAAACTCCTTGATTTCAGATTGCCCATCATAAAAAAGGTGCTTTTGAATTTCAGATCTTTGGGCAACATTCATTAAAGTTTCATCTTTTTTATGATTTACTAAAACTTTATTGTTTTTCTTATCAATTTGGAAACTCACATAATCTTTACTTTCTAGTAATACGACATCGGCATCTGGATATTGAGTTTTTAATGTTTTTGCCTTCAATACGTCTTCAGATGTAGGATCTATTTTTTTTTGACCAAAGCTAAAAGTAATAATAAATAAGAAGGGTAGGTAAACTTTATTTCTCATTGAGAGGTTCTGTATATTTGCTAAATATAATTTTTATTTTTATTCTAAAAAAAGAAAAGTTAAAGTTTTTGTAAGCCTATTCTTAACGCAATTGAATTGTGTTTAATAAAAATTTCACCAACGGTATTTTCTTTTAAACCTTTAAATTTAAAAGTTGTGATTTCTTTAACCTTATTTGTGAGAACAATCTTTTGAAGCATTCTGGATTCTTTATCTATAAAGAAATGATTATATCTGTTTTTTAACTTTGATTGATACACCGTATAACGCTCACCCTTTTTAAACGCCTTGTCTATTTTGTTATGTTCTTGGGTTAAGGTTGTAAAATCATTTTTAAGTGTCTTAATTATAATTTTCCGATTCAGGTTTTCCATAATGTAATGTACTTTGATGTCGTTATTAGTCAGCTCAAAGTCAAAAATTTTATTACCAAAATTTGTAGTAAACACAATACGGTGGTTACTGTCTTTTATTTTTTTAATAATAAGGATACCACCAAAAGTATTGCCGTAAGCGTTTATTTTTGCCTTATAAACATAATCGATATCACCATTTGAAAAATAAGGATTGGTGAATTCTGTAATTGTTAAGGATTGTTCGGGAAGTCCTTTAATAGTTGGGATTCCGCAGGAAACAAAAAGTAAAATAAAGACAAAACTAATTGTTGAAAATCTCATCATTTACAGTCGTGTTTCGCGTTTTATTTTTAAAAATGATTTTAGTATAATCGTTAGAAGGCTCAATCATTTTCACTTCAATAACATCAGTTGTTTTTTGGCTAAAAACCAATTCAAGAACCGCAATAAATTTGCGCATACTTTCATCTTTTGGAACAAATTTTACTAAATAATTTCCATCAGATTTAAAATAGGATATTACAAACTCATCATCATTAAACATGTTACCTTTCACACTATTGGTAATGATATTGTTTAAACTTTTAAACATTTTATTAGACCCGATATCTATATTACTTTTATCGCCTTCATCGTTTATTAGAAGTGTATCATCTTTAAAAATTATGCTGTATTGATAAGGAGATGTGTATTCCCATTTTACTACATTTGGAGTTTTAAATACTAGTTTCCCAATAGTTTCAATGTCGTTATTTAAAAAGCTTAAATGTTTATACTGAGTAAAATCACTAACAATAGTTTTTGTGTTTTTATCGAGTGTTATAACATTCTCTTTAAACGTTTTTATCTCATTAGCATTAAGCGATTTTTGAGAGAACACGTTTTGACAACTTATAGAAAATAATAATATAATAATGATATTACGCATAAGCTTCAATATTAAATAAGGCATCAATAGTTGTAGATTGATAACCATTCTGCTGCAAAAATAGCAACAATTGTTCCAAAACACTAACGGTTATTTCTTTTGAGTCGTGTAGTAAAATTACTGCCCCTGGAGAAAGTCGTCGTATTATTCTATTTAAGATTTTTTGATCACTATTCTTAACGGTGTCTAAGGATCTAATATTCCACCCGATAACATGATGTTTTGTGTCTTTAACAGCTTTAGATATAGAAGGGTTTGTAACACCGTAAGGTGGTCTGAATAAGGTCGATTTTTTACCTACAGAACTCTCAATTAAGTTATTTGTTTTTTCAATTTCAGTGATGACCTTTTGTTTTCCGTAGAAATCGAAATAAGGAGAATGGGCATAGGAATGGTTTCCTATAGTATGTCCGTCGTTCGCAATATTTTTTAGAATATTTGGGTGTTGTTCAATTTGTTTACCTGTGCAAAAAAAGGTGGCTTTTGCATTATAGGTTTTAAGCAGCTCTAATATTTGAGGCGTGAATTTGTTATTTGGGCCGTCATCAAAAGTAATAGCTACACGTTTTTCTTTAATAGTCGTGTTCGAATTATAAGCCTTTACATGATAATTCCAAGTGATGTTAAAGCTTCCGATAGTTGTTATTATTAACCATATTATAGCAATAATAAAATAGGTGGCGGCAGGAACATTAAAATAATAATCAGCAATGATTAAACTAATAATTAGGATAACCGCCATAGCATTTATGTTTTTAAACGTTAGCATGAGGTTAGTAAAATAAAACTATGTTGTTGTCCTTTAAATTGGTTGTATAACAATACGTTTTTATAGTTTGACTTTTCTGTTTTATTAAGTAATAATGCTTTAGGGATTTTTTGTTGTTTAACAATATGAGTTGCTGCCCAAAACCCAAATGCAGACGCAGTAAAGAACTCACCACTTACATGCTTGTAATGTATTTGCTGTGTTGCATTAAAAATAGAATCTTGTAGATTATGGTAGTAGTTGTCATATCCGTCGCCATTATTGCCCAGTAGAACAGCATCAATATCTGATGCTGATAAACCATTACGTTTTAAAAATTTATGGAGCTTTCCCTTAAGTATTTGTGGCGTTGCTTTATTCGTAATTTCAATGGCTTTTAATGTGCAATAAGAATTTTTTTGTTTTGAAGATGATAGCGTAAAGAAGTGGGCGCCTTCACCAAAAGCCGTAGTAATTGGTTTGGGTTCTAACGCTTCAGCCATTACTATGTCTTGAATAAATTGTTTTCCTAATTCATCAACCCCTCCAACCAAAATGTTGTTTGCTATGTTTTCGTGGAGCATAAGTTGTGCATCAACTAGCGCCGATTCGAACGAAACTGAGCCGTGAACATACGTTACATTGTAGCTCTTACATTTAAGTGTTAATGCAATTTGAGCCCCAACGGTATTATGTGTAGATTGTATAAATGATGTTGGTGTTAAATATTGCTCGTCATTATCGATAATCGCGTTTAAGAATTTCTCAGAATCCTCAATACACCCCATTCCTGTTCCCGTAATTATAGCATCTGGAGCATCTAGTTGGGATTCTTGCAAAGCCACTTTCGATGCGGCAATCCCCATTTTTACACCAGTTGCCATACGTCTGCTGGCAATAGGACTTATAAATTCTTTATATTTTGGATGAATAGCATGCGCGGTTTTCGACTTGTGAGAAATAATGGTTTCCAAGAGACTGTTTGAATCAAAGGTGTCTTGAACAGAAATTGAAGCCACACTATTTATATAACATGGTTTCATTGGCTTTTAGAAAAAATAAGTGTTGAACAATTGCCTCCAAATCCAAATGAATTTGATAATACATATTCCAAATGCTTTTTGGTTACTTTGGTAAGAGGAACCATTTGTAATTCTGGAATAGTGGTGCTAAAATTCAAGTTAGGAAACATTATATTTTTTTGAAGTGCTAATATGGAATACACTGATTCTATAGCGCCAGCCGCAGCTAGGGTATGACCTGTAAACCCTTTGGTTGAGCTAAAGTCGGGGATTGTGGTCCCAAAAACTCTTTTTATTGCGGTGCCTTCAGATAAATCGTTATTAGGTGTTGCGGTTCCATGTGCATTAATGTAATTGACGTCTTCTGGTTGGATGTTTGCCACAGCCAAAGCTTTTTGCATGGCCAGAAAGGCGCCTTCTCCACGCTCTGATGATGCTGTTTGATGAAATGCATCATTGGCATTTCCGTAACCTGCTATATATGCAAGAGCCGTTTTATTGTCTTGTTTTACCACAGTATCAGATTCTAATACCAAATATGCTGCCGCTTCTCCTAAATTGAGTCCTTTTCTGTTCGCGTCAAACGGTGTGCAATCTGTATCAGATAATATCATAAGCGTTTTAAAGCCATTGATGGTAAACTTTGCCAATCCGTCTGTGCCTCCAACAATAACACGATCTAATTGCCCTGATTTAATTAATCGAGCGCCTAACATGATTGCATTTGCTGCCGAAGAACATGCGGTACTTATAGTTGTAGTATAATCTGTAACACCTAAATGTTCGGCAATTTTTTCGGTACTATCTCCCGCATGATGACTGCTAATAAATTTTCTGCTTTCAGAATCGGTGTTATAGTTTTGAAAGTGTTTTTCGGTCATATCCATTCCGCCAACACTTGTTGAAGAGATTAACCCCGTTCGACATGCGTTTATGTCTTCAATTTGGGCTTGATTTATGGCTTCTTTAGCAGCGATACAGCCTAATAAAGCGGTTCTGGAATAGTTATGGTTTTTTGGTAAATTAAGACTGTGTGCTAATTGTTTATTGGTTTGTAGTATTTCACCAACTTTAATGGCTTCTTTATGCCGTGTTTCAATATTAACGATTGGCGCTATGCCCTTTTTGTAATTTAAAAGCGCATAAAAATTTTCTTCTATAGTATTACCAATAGAAGATATAATTCCCATTCCTGTTATAGCAACACGGTTTTGAGACATGTTATTTTGTTCGGTGTTCTGCAATGTATGTTGCCAGAACTTCTATAGATGCAAAAATAGCTTTCCCTTCTTGAGGATCGGTAAGTTTAATGCCGTAATCTTTATCTAGCATTACTATAAGTTCTAAAGCATCAATAGAATCTAATCCTAATCCGTCACCAAATAACACATCATTATCTTCAATGTCTTCAACATTAAAATCTTCTAAATTTAATTGTTCAATAATGCTTTCCTTAAGTTCTTTTTTTAATGCGTTCATTAATTTTCGTTATATATTTTTTTAATAAATTCTTGTGAATATTTATGGTCTCCATCTTCTGCCACAAGATACATAAATGCGTGATATTTGTCATCATCAAAATCTACCCAACCACAAAGAATATGAGTGCTTTTTTCATTCTGAATTAATGTTGAAGCATATTGACTTATAAGCTTTTCATTAAAAGTATTGGACACAAAAAACGCATTTTCTCCCTTTATTTGATGCCTGATACTAATCTCGCCAATTGCAATATTTGGTAGTGTATAAACAAAAACAGCAGGGCTTGGAAAGTAATTTTCTTTGTCATTAATAGCGTCCTGATGTTTTTTGTCGGTATCTAAACTGGAGCTTTTATTAGAAAGTACAATAGCCATGTTTTCTTTATCCTTAGAGCTAATGTTTTCTAATAAAACTTCCGATGCAAGAAAGGCAAGCTTACTAAGGTTGTCCATTTTGAAAAATTTAGGATAGGCAATCGTTTTTTCTTTATAAACCTGTTTCGAAAATTCAGCAAATGATAATTGAGACTTTTTTGTTAATAGTGTGGAACCGTTAACAGAAATGGTGTTGTCTTTTATATGACAGTATGCGATTATGTTTTTGTTTTTTCTCAAGTATTAATTTTTTTAAAAAGCACAGCCGTATTGCAGCCTCCAAAACCCGATGCTGTTTTTAAGAAGGTATTAATCTTTGTTTTCTTTTTCTTTTGAATGACATTTAACGGTACTGAAACTCCCAATTCATTCATCCCTAAAGAGGTATAAAGTGTATTGTTTTTCATAGAATGTATGCCAATAATAGCCTCGAGTAATCCTGAAGCACCTAAAGTATGTCCGTAATAACCTTTCAAACTATTTAGAGGCGCCTGTTCTAATTTTAATCGATTGAAAGCAATGGCTTCCATTTCGTCATTGAATAGTGTTGCTGTACCATGTGCCGATATATAATCGATGGTTTTTGATGTGATTTTAGCTTCCTTTAAAGCTGAAACAACACTTCTGTATAAGCCTTCGCCATCTCGTGAAGGGCCTGAAATATGATTGGCATCATTGCAGGAACCATCTCCAATAACTTGAATGTTTTCTTTTTTTGATTTCTGATTAGTGATAGCAACTGAAGCTGCGGCTTCTCCTATAGTAATCCCGTTTCTTTGTTTTGAAAAGGGTTTGCATGGTTTTTCACTGATAGCTTGAAACGATTGAAACCCTGATAATGTGAATTCTGAAACAATATCGCCACCAACAATAAAGGCATTATCATAAAAATCATTTTGTATAAGACGTTTTGCAACGGCAACCGATAAAATTCCAGATACACAGGCGTTTGATACAATGATTGCATCGTTTTTAAAACCGAAAAATGTGTTGATTTTCTCGCCTAATGCAGGCAGGTAAGCTCGCTCTGGAGTAAAATGCGTTGTACTTGTATGTAATGCATCAATATTGCCTTTTGTGGTTGCAATAAGTAAGGCGGTTTTATCGGAAATTGGAAAATCAGCTTTGCTAATGGTGTTTTGTAAAGACAAGATCATCATTTTCTCTAGTTTCGTGTAGGCGGTAATGTCGCCTATTTTACTAAACGCATTGTTTAATAACTGATCATCGATTATTGAGGCGTAACAAGGTGAAGAACTAATGTTATCATGCAAAATAATCCCCGATTTTTCTTGAGCTATTTGCGAAATATTTGCTTCGCTATTAAAACCAAGTGGAGAGATTATGTTGCTTGCTGTGATAAAAACGTCCTTCATTGTGTTTTTATATTAATTTATAGCTGTCTTTCCACGCTTTGAAAAAAGAAGGAAATGTTAGTGATAAATCATTATTATCGTCTACAAAAACTTGAACGGTTTCTCCTGTACAAACCGTTTTTCCTTCAGCATTCATTATTTTGTATTTGAAAATTATTTTAGCTGCCAACGTGTTGATAAAAGTGGTTTCTACAGTAGCAATTTCACCATAACGTAATGGTAATTTATGTTCGCAACTGGATTTTATTATTGGTGTCACATAACCTTGTGCTTTAAGGTCTAAATATGAGATGCCATATTTTCTGCCAAATGCTTCTCTGCCATCTTCAAAATAATGAAGGTAATATCCATGCCAAACAATACCTAATGCATCTGTTTCATTAAAACGAATTCTAATGTCCTGAGATACTTTTAATGTGTTTTCTTCAGCATTTTCTATTTTTTTTGATTTCATTCAGGCTTCATTTTTTTAATACAGTTTTCATTTGAGCAGACATGATAACTTCACCATTTAAGCGAATAATACCTTTTACCAATGTAACGCCCATAATTTCTTGTAATATCTTAACTTCTGTTTCCAGTTGCTCACTAACTTTAGGAAGCCTTTCAATATGTACACCTTTTATAGCTCCAATATAGCCCTCTGGAGCCGGTATGTTTTTAATGTAAAAATGATAGCCTGTATAAAGTGCAACAGTTTGTGCCATATGCTCTATTAAACCAGGCTCGGTTAGGTATGCATCTTGCACAAATATATTGTTGTCTGTAATGGTTAATCCAGAAATAACTTTAGTGTCATCAAAATACAACAACGCATCAATCATTACTATAGGCGCTCTTTGTGGTATTAGCTTCTGAATGATACTTTGATCTGTTATTTTTTCTTTAAGTAAGTTCATGTATTAGCTAATCTTTTAGATCGTTCCAAAAATTAAAATAATTAAACCATTGTAATGGATATTTATTAAGGATCCATTCTAAGCTTTCTGTATACGATTTTAATAATCCTTCTACATCTCTTTGTTTTACATCTGCTGTTCTTGCATAAAGGTGATAATGTTTGCTAGTTTCTTTCATAACATAAACAAAAATTACAGGTACTTTTAACCGAGAGCCTAAAAGAAATGGGCCAGCTGGAAATTTTGCCTCTTTGCCTAACAATGTATAAGATAACGATTTTGTGTCTTTAACATAACGGTCTCCAGTAATGCATATAATTTCATTTCTTGACAATGCTGCATTAATTTCAAAGATATGAGAAAGATCGTCTTTAATGATAATAAATTTAATACTAGATTTATTGGTAACACTTTCTATATAGGCTTTAATGTCACTATGCTCCGTATCAGTTGTTAACAAACTAATTGCAACGTTTTCTTCTAGCTCGTTTAAAAAATACTCTGCAATTTCGAAGTTTCCAACATGGGCACTAATAAGGACTCCGCCTTTTTTCGCTTTAAGAATGCTTTTTAATTGCTCTATACCATCAAAATTATAGGTGAATTTATCTCTTAAACCAGAAGATATAGCAATTTTGTCAATGATGGTCTGTCCAAAAACATAATAACTTTTGTAAATACATAAAACGCTTTTAAGTTTTGAATAATTACGTCTTTTACGAAAGTAATAATAAATGGCTTGCGTACTGTTTTTAGCAAAAAAACAAAAGTATAAAGCAACAAAGAACAGTACAAAATAGGCAGAATACAACCCTATTTTTTTAATACAAAACACGAATATTTTATATCCTAAAACAGAACCTCTGGACTTTCCTTCCCATTCAGTAGCCATTTATTTTAGAGTAAATATATATTAGCTTAATTTATTTTCTATAAGGTTGTAAAAGTCTTGAAGTGTAATGATGTTTATAAAATCCTCTCCTACTAGTTTTACACTAAAATTTGCTTCAATAGCTACAACCAAATCAACAAAATCCAAACTATCAAGCTCAAGAGTTTCTTTTAAATTAGCCTCAGGTAAAATATCTTCCGCTTCAACTTCAAATTCATCTATAAGAAAGTTGTTTATTTTTTCAATAATAACTTCTTTATTCATATCGGTACTATAATTTTTTTATTATTAATGCTGAATTTGTTCCTCCAAATCCAAAAGAATTGGACAAAAATACATCAATTTTTTTATCTAACGTTTTGCTTACTAAATTTAATTTAGAGGCATCCTCGTCAGGGCTTTCCAAGTTTATATTGGGAGCAATAAAAGAGTGTTGCATCATGAGCATGGAATATATTACTTCGCTAGCGCCTGCCATCCAACATTCGTGCCCTGTCATAGATTTTGTTGAGCTTACATAAGGGCCTTTTTCTCCAAAAACATCAAAAATGGCTTTAGCTTCGTTAGCGTCGCCAACAGGCGTTGACGTTGCATGTGCATTAACATAATCAATGCTATTAATGGGGATGTTTGCTTGTTCTATAGCTTTATTCATGGCGCGAGAAGGCCCATCGACGTTTGGTGTTGAAATATGTTCTCCGTTTGATGAAAAGCCATAACCAATAATTTCTCCTATAATGGGAGCGCCACGTTTTATAGCAGATTCATAACTTTCTACAACAAGTGTTGCACCACCACCGCTAGGAATGAGTCCATCTCGGTTTTTGTCAAAAGGGCGAGAAGCCCTTTCTGGTTGTTCTTCGTTTGCAGAGAATACACCTAAACCATCAAAACTTCCCATGGCAAGTTCATTAATTTCTTGAGCACCACCGCAAATAATGCAGTCTTGAAGACCACTTTTAATAAGTTGATATGCCATACCAATAGCATGAGAACCACTTGCACAAGCAGCACTTATAGTGAAATTGACGCCTGTTAGTTTAAAAATGGTCGAGAGGTTCATGGTTATGGTAGAATTCATGCCTTTAAAAATAGAACCTGAACCCACCAATGTGGTATCTTTTTTCTCTCTAATTTTATCTACAGATTCAATAACAGATTTTGCCGTACTGTCATTACCATAAAGGATGCCTACTTCGTTTGTATTTAAGAACTCTTGTGTAATTTTTGCATTCTCCAAAGCCTCTATAGTTGCCATGTATGCATAAGTACCTTCTTCACCTAAGCTAATACGCTGTCTTCTGGTAAGTAGTTTTTTAAGATTTGGAGTTTCTACAGAGCCTGTTAAACATGATCGATAACCAAATGGTTTTCTTTTTTCATCAAAAATAATCCCTGAGGTTCCGTTATAAAGAGATGCTTTTACCTCTTCTAAATTTTTACCTATGCAGGAGTATATTCCCATGCCAGTTATAACAACTCTCTTCATCTGTTTATAATTAATATTTTTTATCGGTTATATGTAACATTCATTTAATCATTTTACGTGTGTGTTGAAAATTTAGTTATGAATATTTCATTCCTGTAATTTTATTTAAGAGTAAATACCTCCATTAATATTAATAACTTCTCCTGTTATGTATGACGCTTTTTTAGAAGCTAAAAAAGATACTAAATGAGCAACTTCTTCGGGGTCTCCAAAACGGTTTGCAGGCACTAATTTTTTTAATTCTTTTTCATTTAACTCATTTGTCATATCGGTTTTAATAAACCCTGGAGCAACTGCATTTACTGTAATGTTTCGTTTTGCTATTTCTTGTGCCAAGGCTTTTGTTGCTCCTATTACTGCACCTTTTGCGGCCGAATAATTGGTCTGACCAGGAGTTCCTTTTAATCCAGATAATGATACAATATTGATTATACGACCATACTTTTTAACTAATAATTTCTGAATTAAATGATTGGTAACGTTAAAGAAACCGTTAAGGCTTGTGTTAACTACATTATTCCAATCTTTAGATGTCATCCACATAAACAGACCATCTTTTGTTATACCAGCATTATTAACTATTACTTCTATAAAAGCTTCTTTATTGGTTTCATGCCAGCTATCTAAAACAGATTTCACTTCTTCATTATTTACAACATCAAACTGTAATAATTCCCCAGAGCCTCCAGCATCTTTAACTGCTTCTAAAGTGTCTAAAGCAGCCTGTTTATTACTGTGGTAGTTTATTAAAATGTGATAGTTGGTGTCTTTGGCTAGTTGAATACATATTGCTTTACCAATACCTCTTGAACCCCCTGTGACTAATGCGTTTTTTTTCATTAATGGTAAAATGTTATTCTTTTTTAATTTCAACAAAAATATTAATATTACTAAACTGTTTTTCCCCTAAAAGGTTGCCTTCGGGAGTAATAAACCCCCACTTATTATTTTGTTTAACCTTAGCCACAGAGCCTATAAACCCTTTAGTTTTCCTATTAAGAGAAAAACTTGGAGTAATAAGTAATGTTGCGGGTATAACCATTTGGCCTTTTTTGTTTATAAAACCCCAGTTAGATGTACCAAATGGTTTTACGGGGGCAAGCTCTATATCTTTTCCAAAAATTTCAGCATCATTATATTGGGGTTCAATTAGGTATTCGCCTACAGTATTTATATAGCCCCAACGTCTACCATCGTATACAGGAGCAATCCCGTTTACGAAGTGTCTAGCTACTTTAAACTGTGGTTCTATAGCCCATTCTCCTTTAGTATTAATATATCCTACTTTTTTATCAACCCTAGCCATGGTTAGATCACTACCATCTCTAAAATCCCATATTTTAGAAGCATTCTCAATTATAATAGACTTATTATTAGTGATTATTTTGAAAGTGTTACCCTCTCTAGCTTGTACAACTTTATTAATATAATTTCCAATTTCACTATAAATTGGAGATATATATTCTTTGCCATTTGAATCGATTATCCCCCACAAATTATTTAATTTAATTTTAGCATAGCCATTAATAAATGGTTTTATAACCTGATATTTAGGTTCTGTTATAATTTCACCATTAGAGTTTATTAGGCCTACTAGTTTTTTTGTCTTAAAAATAGCAACCCCTTCTTTGTTAAAATCATAATATTTGGTGTTAGGTTTAGGTTCTATTATCATTTTGCCTAACACATCAATGAAATATTCTTTTTTACCATTTGCAACCCAAGCCAAGTCATTAATAAAAACTTTTGCGTTATCAAATTGTGGCTGTATAACCCAATCTCCTTTAGTATTTATATATCCCCATTTTTTGTTTTTTCTAACAGGAGCTAGCCCATTTTCGGAAAAATCTTTAGCCTTTTTAAACTGGGGTTCAATAATATATTCTCCATTAGAATCAATATACCCATAGAGGTTGTTTTCATTAACTAATGCAATTTTTTGAGCATTAGCAGAAATTGAAATTAATAAAAGAGTAAATAGAGATGCAAATCGTAAAATCATTATACAATATTATTTTCATGGTTCATTATAAAATCTTTAACCTTATTTACATATGGATACATGACAATGTCATCTGTAAATATAGGAACTAATTGTCTTATAGCATCATACATTTTTTTCGTTTTTGAAGAGACTTTATCTTGTGCTTTAAGATACTCGACAGCCTGTATGATGGTTATCATCTCAATGGCTACAATTTCGAAAGCGTTTTCAATAACTTTTTTAGTGATTAGAGCAGCATTGGTTCCCATGCTAACAATATCTTGATTATCATTATTGTTAGGAATACTATGCACATACATGGGGTTAGATAGCATTTGATTTTCGGCAGTTGTAGATGTTGCAGTAAATTGAACACCTTGCATGCCGAAGTTTAATCCTAGCTTTCCAAGGTTTACAAATGCAGGAAGAATATTATTTAAACTAGGGTTTAATAAATAGTTGAGCTGCCTTTCTGATAGCATACTCATTTTGGTAACAACCAGTTTTAATTTGTCCATTTCTAGCGACACATAATCACCATGAAAATTCCCACCATGATATACATGTTGCTCTTCTACATTAACTATAGGATTATCGTTTGCAGAATTTATTTCTTCAAATAAAATACGCTCTATATTATTTAAGGTGTCTAATACAGGGCCTAATATTTGAGGAACGCAACGTAGAGAATAGTATTCTTGAACTTTTTCCTCAAAAACAGTAACTTCTGGGTTTTTATTGTATAAAAATTCCTCACGTTTTCTAGTTAGCTTGCTATCTTTTAAATACGCTCTCATTTGTTTAGCAACCTCACGCTGTCCTTTGTGCTTTTTGGTTTGATTTAATTCTAATGATAAATGATCGTCATAAGCTTGTACAATTTCATTTATTGCTGACGAACATAATATCATCCAATTTAATAAGCGTCTTGTATTAATGGTGTTTACAATACCTATACCTGTCATTACCGAGGTTCCGTTCATTAAGGCTAAGCCTTCCCTTAAAACAACAGCAATAGGTTTTAAATTTTCAATTTTAAATACTTCTTTTGTAGGTTTTAGTTCATTTTTATAAAACACTTCACCTTCTCCAATCAAAACAAGAGCTAAATGTGCTAATTGTACTAAATCGCCACTAGCTCCAACGCCACCATGCTCATAAATTAAGGGCATAATATTTTTGTTAATCAATGCGCTCATTAACTCTATTACCGATTTATGAACTCCAGAATGACCCAAAGATAATGTGTTTAATCGCGCTAACATTGCCGCTTTCACATATTTAGGATGAATAATATTGCCAGTTCCAGAAGCATGACTCCGTATTAAATTATATTGTAATTTTATACGATCTGCATCGGCTATTTTATATTGCGCCATGGGCCCGAAACCCGTATTAACGCCATAGATGGTTTTGTTTTCAGAAAAATCTTTTAAAAAATTAAAGCTATTTTCTATAGTTTGAATAACGGTATTATCAATTTCTATAAGGTTGTTTTCAAAAATGATTTTATAAAAATCTTCAATACCTAAAGTTCCATTCAGTTTTAACATCTATAAATTGATAATATTTAATAAAATAATAGTATAATAACTAAAAATGAAGTTATTTTGGATTGCAAATTTAGAATAATAAATGATTTTATACTAGTAAGTTTATGAGTGATGAAAATGTTGATGTATTAATTGTTGGAGCTGGGCCATCTGGTTGTGCTGCAGCATCTTATTTGCAAAATAACGGATGTGTGGTTAAAGTGGTTGAAAAAAGTAATTTTCCCAGATTTGTTATTGGTGAAAGTTTGCTTCCTAGATGTATGGATCATTTTGAAGAGGTGGGCTTGTTAGATTGTTTAAAAGCGCAAGATTATGAGGTTAAAGAAGGGGCTCGGTTTTTAAGAGGAGAAGAGGTTTGTAACTTTGATTTTAGTAAAAAACATACTGATGGATGGAATTGGACTTGGCAAGTGCCAAGAGCAGATTTTGATAATACACTTGCAAATGAGCTTATAAAAAGAGGTGTAGATATAGCTTTTGAACATGAAGTTGTTGATGTTGTTTTTAATGAAGATGGGTCTTCTGTAACTACTATTAAAAACAAGGAAAATAAAAGTAATACTATTGTAGCAAGATATATTATTGATTCAAGTGGATATGGTAGAGTTTTACCACGACTTTTAAATTTAGAAAAACCTTCAGAGCTTCTTAACCAATCTTCAATATTTACACATGTAAAAGATTTAAAACGCCCTGAAGGGTGGGAAGGAACGCGTATAACATTTGATGTAATTGATACCCGAACATGGTTTTGGGTAATTCCATTTTCTAATGGCGTAACGAGTATTGGTTTTGTAGGTTCAACAGAGTTTATAGAATCATTTGAAGGAACAACACCTGAAAAGTTAACTAGAATGCTAAAGCTTTCAGATTACTATAGAGATAGGTTTGAAGGTGTCGATTTTTTGTTTAACCCTATTGAAATAAAAAATTATTCTAAATCTGTAAAACAACTTTACGGTAAGGGATATGTGCTTACAGGTAATAGTGCTGAATTTTTAGACCCTGTATTTTCTTCAGGTGTTACTTTTGCAACAGAGTCAGCACTTCTTGCTGCAAAATTAATTACTAAAGAATTACAAAATATAAAGGTTAATTGGGAGGAAGAATATTCGGGTTATATTAAAAAAGGTGTTAATGTTTTTGCAACTTATGTTAAGGAGTGGTACACCGGAAACCTTCAGAAATTATTTTTCCACAAACCAGAAAACCCTGAGATTAAAAAACAAATATGTGCTGTTTTAGCGGGGTATGTTTGGGATGAAACAAATCCTTTTGTAAAAAACCATCATAGGCTTGTAAAGGCAGTTGCGCATATTATTGATATGGAAAAACAAAAAAGCGAATAATTTTATTATTCGCTTTTTTGTTTTTATTGCCTCAAGTTAATTTAAAAGGCTTTTTTCATAATTAATTTAGACAAGGTTTTTCCTGTTTTTGCATACCCTTCACCAATTCTATCTTCATTACTAAAGGTGCCTCCAAAACGGTTCCCTGGCGCATTTTTACTTGTAATCTCCAATACTACATTATCTCTGTTAGCAGTCTCCACAAACTTTAATAATGTAGTTACTTTTGCAGGTTGCCTCATTACAGCAACATTCCACCCTGGGTACACCCAAACAGTTTCTACAATAAGTGTGTATTTAGCATTGCTTAAATCTTTTTTGAAAGAAATTCCTTTTTCTTCATATAAATCTTGGTTCATTAGCTCTAAAAATTTTGGAGCATAAATTATTTCTCTACTCGCTATCCAACTTTTCTTCCAAGCTTTTCCCTCTCCTTTTCCTTTTTTTTCTTCTAAATCTGCAGCATGCTCTTGTACATATTCATCATTGGTAAGATTTTTTTTATTAATTTTCATATTGTCATATACAAACTCGACATTAATTTCTTTTTGATCTTTAATAAAATCAAAGCCTCCATTTTCTACCTTCATTTTTTGTGAATAGACTAAAGATGCACAAAAGAAAACTAAGAGAATAGTAAGTTGTTTTTTCATAAAATAAGAATTATAAGGTGGAAATTGTAATTATAAGATTACGAATATATAGAAAATTACTAAATATAATTACTCTGGATGAGTTTTAGTTGTTGTATTTTTATCATGATTTTTTTTAAGGAATAATTGTTTTTTGAAATGACAGAAAGTTATATTTCAACCAATTTTTTATTGTAATTATCTAATACCTAATTAGTAAGGATTTAAGATAAATTTGAGTGGTTGTTAAGCGATTATGTCCAAGCTTTAATGGAATCTACAAAACCTATAATATTTTAGGTAAGGAAATAATAGATGAAGGTATTATAACCAAAGGAGAAAACACTTTAAATGTTAGCAACAAAGGCTTTCAATTTTTTGAAAGCCTTTGTTTTACTAAATAAAATCTTAATTATAGTCTACCACTCGTCTTCCTGTTCCTGATCTGTTATATAATTATAAAGACTTTTATGTAAACTATTAAACAAATCTTCTAATTGAGAAGGAACAAGCTCATGACCGGCTTTTATTTCTCTGTTATCAGAATATAACTCAGTTTTGTCAAAATTAAGTTTAACCTTAGCTTTCTTTTTTCCATAAGTAGTTCTAAAAAGTAAATCTTTAGGTTTAAAGGTGTATGTACCGTCCTCAATAATCACATCTATAGAGATAAATGCATTTTCACATGTCCGTTTAGAGTCTTCATTTAAGCATATAGCATTATTGACATTTCCTCTTAAGTTAATTTTTTTACTGTTATTTTTTCCGGTTTCATCATCATAGTCGTCATCATGGTCATCTTCTTTTGCCTTATTTTTTGGTTCAGTGAATTTTTCTATTCGCCATGCTCTTGCTTTGTTTATAAGATCAGTTTTTGTCATTCCTTTTAAATTAACAGCAATAGATCTGGGACTTAGACCTTTTTCTGTATAGGTGAACTTTTCTTCTTTTGAAGATTCATTTGCTTCCTGAGCAAATACATAGGAAGACATTAAAACTAACGTGAATAGGATAATTTTTTTCATAATTAATTATATAATAATAGTTTATATCCGGGTCGAAGATAATAAATAAATTTGGATAAAATGCATTTTACCTGATTTTAATGCTTTTCATCGTATTTTTAAATATAAAATAAACATATTTCGTATTAATTGGATTACAAATAGTAATAGCTAAGAACAAGTAGAAAAAGATAAACTAATAAATGAAAAATACAGGCTTCTTTTCTATATTGCGTGGTCGCTTTGAGACAATAAAACAACCAACAGCGATATTTGTTTAAAGAAAAGCCGGGATATTTGAATTTTTAATCTGCAAAAAACCAAAAACGAGATAAACATGAAAAAATTAAATCAAGTTATAATATTAGCACTTATGGTGCTTTTGAATATAAGTTGTAAAGAAAAAGCAAAAGAACATGTAGATAAAGTCGCTACAGAGAAAACACCTCCAAATATTATTGTCATCTATACAGATGACTTAGGTTATGGCGATGTTGGTTTTAATGGTGCTACAGAATTAAAAACCCCTAATTTAGACAAGTTGGCAAATGGCGGCGTGCGTTTTACAAATGGTTTTGCGTCTTCTGCAACCTGTACCCCCAGCAGATATGCGTTACTTACCGGGGTATATCCCTGGCGTGAAAAGAATGCTAAAATATTACCGGGAACAGCGCCTTTGATTATTGGAACGGACCAAATGACTATTCCAAAAATGCTTAAGTCTAAAGGCTATCATACAGGAATAGTAGGTAAATGGCACCTAGGTCTGGGTACGGGGAATGTTAATTGGAATGAACGTGTAAGCCCGGGGCCAAATGAAGTTGGTTTTGATTATTCATACATTATGGCGGCAACTCAAGATAGAGTACCTACGGTATATATTGAGAACGGTAATGTAGTTGGATTAGATCCAGATGATCCTATTGAGATTAGTTACAAAGAAAATTTTGAAGGACAACCAAATGGTAAAGATAATCCGGAATTACTAAAAATGAAATGGCACCATGGTCACAATAGTAGTATTGTAAACGGAATACCCCGAATTGGATTTATGAAAGGTGGTGAGGCTGCCAAGTGGAAAGATGAAGATATGGCCGACCATTTCTTAAAAGAGGCTCAGGACTATGTAAAAAAACATAAGAACGAACCTTTCTTTTTGTACTATGCTATGCAACAACCGCATGTGCCCAGAACACCGCATGAAAGATTTGTTGGGGCATCCGGCTTAGGTCCCAGAGGCGATGTTATTGTTGAAGCAGACTGGTGCATAGGTGAGTTTATTAAAACGCTGGAAGAAGAAGGTTTGCTGGAAAACACTTTAATTGTATTCTCAAGTGATAATGGCCCTGTATTAAATGACGGTTATTATGACGATGCTGTAGAAAAACTTGGAAACCATACACCTGCCGGAGGATTAAGAGGAGGTAAATACAGCCTGTTTGAAGCCGGTACACGAGTACCATTTTTTACTTACTGGAAAGGGACTATTCAACCATCAGTTTCAGATGCTTTAGTTTGTCAAATGGATTTATTGACGTCTTTAGCAGAATTGGTTGGTAGTGACTTAAAAGTTGGAGACAGTGAAAATCTGTTAGATGCTTTTATTGGGAAATCAGATAAAGGAAGAGATGAATTGGTTATCGAAGCCACGTCCAGAACAGCCTTTAAAGCAGGTGATTGGGTTATGATTCCTCCATACAATGGACCTGCCGTTATAAAAAATGTTAATATTGAAATAGGAAATGCTCAGGGTTTTCAATTGTATAATTTAAAAGAAGATATACAGCAGCAAAACAATTTGGCTGAAACCCATAAAGAGAAACTTGAAGATATGATTGCAAAGTTTGAAGCAATTAGAGGAAAAAGTTACAATAAAAAAACACAAAAAATTGAACTAAAATAAAACCTTTTCAGTTTAGTTTATATCACAAAGAAGGCTATGATAGCCTTCTTTGTGATATAAACAATGTATTGGGAGAACATTATGGGCGTAATAAATTAGTTTTATATTAGCCCAAAAACAAACAAAAAACTATAGCAATCAAACAGTATGAAAGCCTTTCTTTGCAGTTTAAGCAACTCAAAATATCCAATACTATTTCTTTTAATACTTGGATGTATTATAAGCTGTAAGTCAAACAAAAATGTTGAAAAGGAAGAGTGGATAGCCCTTTTTAACGGAAAGGATTTGACCGGTTGGGATATTAAAATATCCGGACTGGATCTCAATGATAATTATAAAGAAACATTTGTTGTAGAAGACAGTATGTTGAGAATCAGTTATGATAACTATAAAAGTTTTGATAATAAATTCGGGCATATATATTACAACAAACCATTCTCATATTATAAACTCAGTTTTGATTACCGGTTTACAGGAGAGCAAACCAAAGGCGGAGCACATTGGAATGTAAGAAACAGCGGGATCATGCTACACTCACAATCTGCAGCCAGTAATGAGTACCATCAAAATTTTCCGGTTTCTGTAGAGCTACAATTGCTTGGGGGTTTAAGTGATGCTAAAGACAGGCCTACAGCAAATGTTTGCACACCAGGTACTGCTGTTGTTATGGGAGATACTATAAACTATAAGCATTGTATTTCTTCAGGTTCTAAAACGTATTTTGGAGATCAATGGGTACATGCTGAGGCTGTTGTTATGGGTGGTGAATCCATGATCTTTATTGTTGAGAAGGATACGGTATTCCAATTTAAATCTCCTCAGATAGGAGTAACCAAACCCAACACGTATTACAAAGGAGAAAACTGGGAAAATTGGGGAATGACCACTGAACTTTGGAGTAATAAAGCCGGGGATATTATCCCTGAAGGTTATATTGCATTGCAGGCAGAAAGTCACCCGATAGACTTTAAAAATATTAAGCTGCTGGACTTATGTGGGTGTATGGATAAGAAAGCTAAAAACTATAAGTCCTATTATGTTAAAGATAAACCGGATTCTTGTATTTATTAAAGCTTACTGAAATTATAATTCACTTTATTACTCATCAAATTAATGAGCTTAGGGATTAAATTCTTTTTGTAGAGTTTCAAAATTTATTCTTTTAAGTAAAAAAAATGCCTATTTTTATAATATCACAATTTTTAAAAATAACGAACCGTACATTAATCAAAACTCAAAACTCAAAATTCAAAATTCAAAAAAATGAAAAACCTATTCTTTACCATTTTAGCAGTTCTATGCTTCCATTTAACACTTGTAGCCCAGGAAGAAGAAAAAGATGTAGATGCCTCAAAACCCACAAACCTGTATACCCAGGTTAATGCCAATTTAGAGTCGTCATTTTCAAAAGGGCAAAACCTTTATGGTATGCGTTTTAATGTTAGGTATGCTTTCAATCCTGATAATTTAGTATTGGCAGAAGTACCATTTATGCATAATGACAGAACCAATAAGTTTGGAGTCAGTGACGCCAGATTAAGATATTTTAGCGTAGTCAAAAGAAATATCAGTAAAAAATTTATTGCTATTGCACCGTTTACAGATATAACGGTTCCAACGGGATCTTTTGAGAATGGTTTAGGTACCAGTTCCTGGTCTATTGCGGTAGGGAATGTATTTGGATTTGTGTTAACGCCTAAACTGGCAATTTTCCCAGGGATTAGCTATGTACACGTTACAAAGCCTTCTACAAATCTGATTCCTGACGAACTTAAGTTTTCAGGTAATGGAATTGGATTGCAATTCAATGCCAGCTACTCCTTTAGTAAAAGAACGTTTCTGTTTATTAACCCCTCTCCCATATTTATGAATACCAATTCAACATGGAAGGCTGTATGGTGGGGAGAATTTAATTTAAACCATGTTTTTGTTCCAAATAAGTTTTTGGCTAATATTTTCTGGGGGCCAAATTTCACAAATGAGATTAATGTGATCCGCTTAGGAGCTACGTTCTTTCTCTAATTTGGGATTAAAAAACTTAAACACTGAATAAATAAAAGAACCTATCTGAAATGCGTCATTCAGAACAGAATGAGCCTGTCTGCGAGTAACGAATCATTGAGATCATAATGCTCATTATACTCAAATACATAAGATTCTTCGCTTTGCTCTGAATGACACAAGATACAATCAATAAACTTTTCAGATAGATTCTTTTACTTTATAAGCATTTCTGGTGTAGCAACAGTTCTAAACCCTACATGCTCTGAAGAAGAATCTAAACTTGTACCCATTCTAGATGATACTCTATAACTGGCACAATAAGAATCGCTACATAAAAAAGATCCACCTTTAATCACTTTTTCTTCTATATAAGGATTGTTGGGATTATAGGGTTTGGTTGCTCCTGTTGGGTTAATTGCTGCAGTATTTGATGTAGCACGTTCATCATAATATCTTAGATTGTACCAATCTGATGTGAACTCCCAAACATTACCCGCCATATCAAAAAGGCCAAAATCGTTTGGCAAATAAGATTTAACCGGAGCAGTTCTTTCAAAACCATCTTCTAAAGTATTTCCCACGGGGAATTCACCCTCCCAACTATTCACCATTTTAGAAAGCTGAGATTTGTCGTCTCCCCAAAAATAAGTGGTATTGTTTTTATTAGCACGCGCAGCATACTCCCACTCGGCTTCAGTAGGTAAACGCCTTCCGGCCCATTTACAATACGCTTCAGCATCTTCAAAACTCACATGAACAACAGGGTGGTTTTCTTTCCCTTCAATGGTGCTTTTAGGCCCACTGGGGTGTCTCCAGTTGACACCAATAGACCATTGCCACCATTGTGAAAAATCATATAAATTGGGTAACGACGATTTTGATTTTTTAAATAATAAGGATCCCGGTTGTAAAATACTATCATGAGGTTTAGGCGTGCCTTCAGGAAGTTGCTTTTTCATTTCTTCCCAGTCAATTTCACGTTCAGCTATAGTTATATAACCTGTTTCTTCAACAAATTTTGAAAACTGTGCATTAGTAACTTCAGTAATATCCATGAAAAAACCATCTACAGTAACCGGGTGCTGAGGTTTTTCCTGTTGCATGGCCATGTTATCATGAGGAACAGCGCCTTGCATAAAAGAACCTCCGGGAATCCAAATCATGCCGTTTGGCGGATTGGTTTTGATATGGTCTGTCTTATCTTGAGAAACTTTGTTGGACATAGTTGCTTCTGTCTCATTAGTTTCAGTCTTTTTATCTTTACATGCCACAACTATTAATAATCCAGTAACAATAATTCCTAAATGCTTAATCGTTTTCATTTATAATCTTTAAATTTTAATGCTGTAAAAATATCTATCTCTGTATTTAAAACCTATTTATTGTTTTTAAAGTATTTTTTTAAGTGCCTTTAATCTATTTTCTATACCTTAGGTTTTAATTACCTTTGCATAACTTAATACATGCGTTTATGATATATTCAATGACAGGTTACGGAAAATCTGTTTTGCAATTACCCACAAAAAAAGTTACTATTGAACTTAAATCTTTAAACAGTAAAAATTTAGATTTAAATGCAAGAATGCCTTCCATTTACAGAGAAAAGGAACTATCCATACGAAAAGTTCTTGCAGATAAACTGGTTCGAGGAAAAATAGATTTTTCCATATATGTTGAAGCTACTGCTGAAGATACATCCTCTCAAATAAACGCTCCCGTAGTTAAACAGTATATGGCGCAATTAAAAGATGTAGTTTACGGCAACGACATAGATCTGTTAAAAATGGCCGTACGTTTTCCCGATGCTATAAGTACAGTAAGAGAAGAGATTGATGAGACCGAGTGGCAAACTATAGAGGTTGAAATGAATAAGGCTGTAAACGATTTAATTAATCACAGGCTAAACGAGGGTAAAGTTTTAGAGCAAGATTTTAATGAGCGCACTGTGGCTATTGAAAAGCTTTTAGAACAGGTTATTGCCATGGATCCCGAGCGTATTGAAGGTGTAAGAGAACGTTTATTGAAAGGCGTAGAAGAGCTTAGGGAAAAATATGATGAAAACAGGTTTGAACAAGAGCTGGTGTATTATATTGAGAAGTTTGATATTACTGAAGAAAAAGTTCGTTTAAAAAACCACCTGGATTATTTTACAGAGTCCATGAACTCAAAAGACTCCAACGGAAAAAAACTCGGATTTATCAGTCAGGAAATGGGAAGGGAAATTAATACTATAGGTTCTAAAAGTAATTATGCCCCCATGCAACAATTGGTAGTTCAAATGAAAGATGAATTGGAGAAAATTAAGGAACAATTATTGAATGTGCTCTAATTATAACGAATCATTCAGTACATGTTTAATGATTCTCCATGTCAGGTTAAACCAAATGAGACCACAACTAATACTAAGATAGTTTTTGGAAAATAAAGAACATAAACAAGGAAAATTAATAGTGTTTTCAGCACCTTCCGGCTCAGGGAAAACAACTATAGTAAGGCACTTGTTGGGAATAGAAGATTTAAACTTAGAGTTTTCTATTTCCGCTACATCAAGAGCAAAAAGAGGTACCGAAGAAGATGGAAAAGATTACTATTTTTTATCAGCTAAAGCCTTTAAAAACAAAATCAAGAATGACGAGTTTTTAGAATGGGAAGAAGTATACCGTGATAACTTTTACGGTACACTAAAAACCGAGGTTGAACGTATTTGGGCCAAAGGTAAAAATGTGATTTTTGATATTGATGTTTCAGGCGGATTGCGTATTAAACGTAAGTTTCCGGATGAAACATTAGCGGTTTTTGTAAAGCCTCCAAGCATTGATGAGTTAAAAATCCGTTTGAAAAAGCGAAAAACAGAAAGCGAAGATAAAATCAATATGCGGGTAGCAAAAGCTTCAGCAGAATTGGCAACAGCACCTTTGTTTGATACTATTATTACCAATGATGATTTGGATAGCGCTCTTGAAGAGGCCTGTAAACAGGTTAAAGATTTCATAAACTCTTAATTGGATCTATGAAAGTTGGATTGTATTTTGGCTCTTTTAACCCCATTCATATTGGGCATTTGGTCATAGCAAATCACATTGCAGAATACAGTGACCTGGATCAGGTTTGGTTTGTGGTAACTCCACATAATCCGTTTAAAAAGAAAAGTAGTTTATTGGATAATTACCAACGACTGGAGATGGTTTTCCGGGCTACAAAGCATTACACTAAATTAAAACCAAGCGATATAGAGTTTAACTTACCGCAGCCTAATTATACCATAAACACATTGGTGTATTTGGAAGAGAAATATCCAAATCATGAGTTTTGCTTAATTATGGGAGAAGACAATCTGAAACATTTCCATAAGTGGAAAAACGCGGATTTAATTCTTGAAAATTATCATATTTATGTCTATCCAAGAATTCCAAAGCAAAAAGTAGAAACTAAATTTGATGATCATAAAAAAGTGCATTTTATCAATGCACCGGTTATGGAAATTTCTTCAACATTTATTAGACAATCCATTAAAGAAGGTAAAAATGTTCAACCCATGTTACCACAGTATGTCTGGGACTATTTGGACGAAATGAACTTTTATAAGTAGCTGTTTTTTCATCACATTGATCTGGTAGGAACAGAAAAGCAAGATTATTGACAAAAAACATTTTTAAAAGCGTTAGAGTTCTTGTTTTTAGATGTTTGAGAGCTTGACAGAAATTAAAATTTTCAGATGAAATAAATTGAAAGTGTCGGTATTATTAGCTAATTTCGGTTGGGTTTTTTTAAACTGGTACATCAAAATAATAATTATAAATAATTAAGATTAGATGGTCACGTTATTATATTTAAATGCATTACCCTTTACATATGAAACAAGATTTATATCAAACAAATCATAATAATTAAAAATCAAACCTTATGAAAACGTTTTCAATTAAACTACTCATGCTGCTAACACTTACTATAGTGGCTTGTAAGAATTCAGAATCCAAATCTTCTGATGAAACTATAGATTCCAATGTAAGTATGTACTATGGAGGTGATATTTTAACTATGGAAAAGATGGAACCAACCTATGTGGAATCTGTAGTAACCAAGGACGGAAAAATTGCTTTTACCGGCTCTCAGGCAGAGGCGGAAAAATTGTTTAAAAATGCTAAAAAAATTAATCTTGAAGGAAAAACTTTAATACCAGGATTTATTGATTCGCATTCGCATTTTTCTCAAACAGCAATCAAATTGAGTTTGGTTAATTTAGATCCTTCTCCGGCGGGAAATGTAAATAGTATTGAAGATATTAAAAATGCTTTAGCAAAAGAATTAGCTGATAACCCTGAAAAGTACAAGGATGAGTCCAGTTGGTTACTTGGTTGGGGCTTTGATAATGCCATGCTTGCGGAAGAAAGGTTTCCAACAAGAAAGGATTTAGATGAAATAAGCACGGAATATCCAATTTCCTTGATTCATTTTTCCAGCCATATGATGGCTATGAATAGTCTTGGATTGGAAAGAGCCGGGTATTTAGATAAAGGGTATGTTGTTCCAGAAGGGGGGGTGATGCAGCGTTTTGAAGATTCAAATGAGTATAGTGGCGTGATTGAAGAACAGGCTATGTTAGCTGCTATGAATACCATAGGAGAAGATATTAGTGGTGTTCCCGGTAAATATGTAAGTATTCCGTTGCCGGATGAAGACATGAAAAAGATGCTATTACAGGCTCAGGATTTGTATATAAAGAATGGGTTTACAACTGTGACCGATATGGCTACAACAGATGATGTTTATAGGCAAATTAGTGATCTTGCAGAATCCAATCGTTTAAAGGTAGATGTTGGAATGGCCTATTATTCGTTATTGACAACACCGGAAAATGTAAAGAAACTATATGCGCCTGATTACAAAAACCATTACCGGGTTATAGGAGGCAAATTAAACCTGGATGGTGGAACTCCCGGAAGAACAGCTTATTTAAGACAACCATATCATACACCAACTCATGGGCAGCCTGCTGATTATAGAGGCTATTCTTCTATAACTGATCAAAAAGATATGAATGATTTAGTGGGAAGTTATTATGAACTGGAAGTGCCATTTTTTATCCATGCCCTGGGTGATGCTGCTGTAGATCAATGTATTGATGCCGTTAAATATTCCGAAGAGCATTTTAATTATGATAATTCCAGAACTCAAATCATACATGCACAACAGGTACAGCCAGACCAGTTTGAAAGCTTAAAAGATTTGGATGTAACCTTTACTTTTCAAATCACTCACAACTTTTATTTTGCAGATTTTCATAATGAGTATATTCTGGGACCAGAGCGTACGGCCAGGTTAAACCCAGCCAAAGACGCTTTAAATAGTGATTTTT
Organism: Alterotamlana spongicola; assembly: GCF_035818475.1. NCBI lineage: Bacteria > Pseudomonadati > Bacteroidota > Flavobacteriia > Flavobacteriales > Flavobacteriaceae > Alterotamlana > Alterotamlana spongicola. Next base: position 819,159 of record NZ_JAYMGV010000001.1, on the reverse strand, counting down.
CTGTAACCATTCATCATGATTCACCGGTGCACCCGGTTGATCAGATCTCCCTGATGTGGATTGCTACTAACAGAGCATCCAGAAGTGGAAAAGTTTATGGAGAGGATCAGCGTTTAACGGCCTATGAAGCGCTTTATGCCAGTACAATGGCCGGGGCTTATCAATTTAAAGAAGAAAATATCAAAGGATCGTTAGAAGCAGGGAAATTGGCAGACCTTGTAATATTAGACAAAAACCCTTTGAAAACAGATATTCAGGCTATTAAAGATATTCAGGTGCTAGAAACCATTAAAGAAGGTGAAAGTGTTTATAAAAAATAGTATAATATAAAGTCTTTTGCTCTTAGAGAGTACAGAACCTAATGACATTAAAAAGGCTCCTTATTAAAGGAGCTTTTTTAATTTGTTATCTTTTCTTAAAAATACTTCACCTGTTAAGTAAACAATAATGAGGCTTTCTAAAAAGTGTCATTCTGAATGATAATGAAGATTCTCCAAGGAGCATAATACGCTAGCTATCAAAATAATAAGATTCTTCGCTTTGCTCTGAATGACAAAATAAATCACTTTTTAGACTAGCTTCTTTAAAAGAACTAAAACAAAGAAACCGCCTAAAGCAAAGCACTTTAAACGGTTTCTTAACTAAATAACCAACCAAAATTTTTATTTAACCCTCGTGTTTTCTCTTGGGTTGTCTACTTTATGTTTTCGAAACTTACGTTTCTTGTCTTTTAATACGTTTGATCGTTTCTTACCATCAGCGGTTTTTAAGTACTGTATATAGCCTCGTCCTTTAAATTGATAAACAGTTTCAGACCTGGGGTGAAACAACTCTATGGTTTCATCGTCTATAACGCTCAATTCAAAATATTCATTGTCCAGAAAATCATAATCTAATGTTAAAGTTTTTAGATAGGCATCACCACTCACATCACCTACGCCATATATCCCAGTATAGTCCCAGAAAATGTAATCCGGATTAATTCCGGTTTCATCCTGTGAGCTTTTAAAGGTAGAGTCGTTGCCTCCCGGTAAAAACTGTAAATAGTTTTCATTGTCAAACTCATTTATAGCTCCAAATTCACTGGTATATGTTTTTTCCCAGGCCTCATACTCCTGTAAGAAATAATGAATATTGTCATAAAACACAAAATCATAATCAAATTCGTTACGTTGGTAGCCCTCCAAAAAATAAGACGTATCATTATTAGGGTTATACAATTCTATTCTGGTACTGTTAACCTGAAAGATATCAAAAGTTTCAAACCCATCTAAATCGTGAGTCACATCCAGGATCATCTCATAAGCATCATACACACCAATATCAATACCAAACCCATCACCACTATTACCTATCCCTACTATATTATTATTAGCGTATACTACACCATTTATAAATGATATGGTAAAGGCCTTTTGTAAAAAAGGAGTTTCACCATGACCTTTGGTGGCATTAATATCAACATACCACAACTCATAAGAGCTTAATAATTGATTTAATGATAAGGCTGCTGGTTCTACATAGTCATCCACTATACGTTCTGAATAACATGAGGTAAGCAGGGTGGTAGTAAGTACAACACAAAAAAGTAATTTTATAGTTTTCATAATCGTAAAGTTTTGGGTTTATACTTAACTAAGTTTCAAAACATGTGCCAAAAAAGGAAAGCTTATATTTCAATAGCTTATAATTCATTAATATTTTCTGTATTTTTGACCGGTAAAACAGATTGTTTTTTATGGATAGACCTTTAAAATATGCGGTTTTTGGAGCAGGAAGTTGGGCAACAGCTATAGTAAAAATGCTTTGTGAAAACTTAAATGAAGTGGGGTGGTATATGCGCAGTGTATATACCAAAGAGCATTTGTTGAAAGAGCAGCACAATCCTAATTATTTGAGTTCAGTTGAATTTCATTTAGAGCAATTAAAGCTTAGTAATGATATTAATGAGATTGCCAATTATGCGGATGTTTTAATTTTTGTCATTCCATCTGCCTTTATACATGGTGAATTAGAAAAACTGAATATTGATATCTCTGATAAAATAATTGTTTCTGCGGTTAAAGGTATTATGCCGGAATCCGGGCTTTTGGTCGGCGAACATTTTCATGATGTCTATAATGTCCCTTTTGATAATATTGCTGTAATAGCGGGGCCATGCCATGCAGAAGAGGTGGCATTGGAGCGCCTGTCTTATCTTACTATTTCCTGTTCAGATGAAACTAAGGCTAAGGTTATTGCCAATAGATTAAGTAGTGATTATATTAAAACCAAGATCAGTGACGATATTATTGGAGTGGAGTATGCTGTAATGCTCAAAAACATATATGCTATAGCCGCAGGCATTGCGCATGGCTTGGGTTATGGAGACAATTTTCAGAGCGTGCTTATGAGCAATTCCATTAGAGAGATGAAACGTTTTATTAAAAAGGTTCATAAAATGAAGCGTAACATTAATAATTCAGCGTATTTAGGCGATTTATTGGTTACCGGATATTCTGTATTTTCAAGGAACCGTATGTTTGGAAATATGATTGGTAAGGGCTATACGGTCAAGTCTGCACAAATGGAAATGAATATGGTAGCCGAAGGCTATTACGCCACTAAGAGCGCCCATTTGCTAAATCAAAAAAATGCAAAGAAAACACAGATTCCCATTATAAATGCTGTTTACCAGATTTTATACGAAGGTAAAAACCCTAAAAAGGTATTTAAACGGTTGACCGAGAAATTGGATTAAATAGGATTGTCATTGCAAATAACGACAAGGCATGAAGTGCTTTTATAGTTAGTTATAGCATGTCATTACGAGGAGGTACGACGAAGTAATCTTTCGCCTTTAAAGATTGTTATACCTTACCAATATTGTATTAGCAACTAAGTAAAACGTTGTTGTTTGGAGGATACATTACTTCACCAAAACACCCTTTACCTCCATGAGAGGAATGGGTTGCAAGGCCTTTAAATTAATGGTGTTTTTTCTAAAAAGGTATGTTTTGTCAAGCATTTGGTTGCCCTCAAAAAAAGACACTTTAAACGTGTTATTTAATGCAAACAGTTCTTCCTGCATCAATTCTATTTTAGCATAACTTTTTTTAGGCAATACATCTATTTTTTTTCTAAACACAGACGTGGTTTTATTTTCAGAATAGCCACTGGTAACAATTAGCACCATCTCCAGGTCCACATCTTTTTCGTTGATAATATAGGCGTTCCAGTCCTGGGTTTTGTAAATAGCATTGTATTCATTTACAATAGCAATATAAACCCCTTCAACCTTAGGGATAGAGATGTCTTTTTTCATCTTTGTATGGCGTTAGTAACGGATTGCAAAAATAGGGGATTTTATGATGTGTTAAAGAGAAACTAAATAAATTGATGCCAAACAATAAAATACCTATTTTCGTTTAAATTGAAAATCAAAAAAAATGAAACCGCTATCTTCAGTTAAAACACTTGTAACTTGCCTGATTATGTGTGTTGTGAGTATATCAGTACCGGCACAATCCAATTCAGATAAAGCTGTCACTATTGCTAATGATGTTGTTAAGGCTATGGGAGGTATGGAAAATTATAATAATACCCGTTTTATACAGTGGGATTTTGGAAAACGCATCCTGTACTGGGATAAGTGGACAGGTGATGTAAGGATAGAAAACCCGGAGAAGGCGCAGGTGGTTTTAGTGAATATCAATACCCTTACCGGAAAAGCTTATGAAAACGGAAATCTGGTGACCGATAAAGTGCAAACCAAAAGTATGATCGACCAGGGAAAACGCTGGTGGATTAATGATTCTTACTGGTTGGTTATGCCGTGGAAACTGGAAGACCCCGGGGTGACTTTAACGTATGTAAGTACTGAAAAACTCCCTGATGGGCAGATGGCTGATGTGTTACAACTGACGTTTAATGCTGTTGGTGTTACTCCACAAAACAAGTATTACATTTATGTAGATCAAAAAGATAAGCTAATAAAACAATGGGCATTCTTTAAAGATTTTAATGATAAGGAACCCCGGTTTACTATGCCATGGGATAATTATCAAAAGGCCGGCACTATATTACTGTCTTTTAACCGAAGTGATTTTGGACCTAAAAATGTGGTTGTAAAACAGGAATTTAATCCTAAGCTGTTTACTGAATTGGATTATAAATAGAATGGGTTTGGTTAAAGTTAAAAGGAGCCTTAGGGGTATTAACAAGATGTAAATGTTTTATCTTTAAGCTCTACATGGCGTTTTTTTAAATATATAGGAAATAAACGCAATAAAGTGTGTTTATTAAATAGTTGTGGTGAATAAAAATGAATTGGTTTAAGAAAAATATTGGCAATAACAGACTTTTAAAGTTGTACAAAGCTGTTACCCAATCGGAAGCAGAATTATACGACACAAAAGGCCTCATTGAATTATTGCTTGCAGAGTTTGACCACTTGAAACTTAACTTGAACAGTTTTTATATTACAGGTCCATACCCCAATGATGGATGGAAAACCAAGAAAGGGTTTGTAAACGGATTAAAAAAAAAGGAATTCAAAAATGTACATCATTTAATGATTTCAGATTCAGAAGACTCAATGTTCTTCAACTTTGAAAATTGGTCTCACAACAGGACCATTGAAGTAGAATCCGATTCAATTGTTTTTGAATTAATGTTTGACGAAAACTTAATTACAAATCAAGAATTGATTTCATTAGGAAAAAGGCTAAATGAAGTTCTCAGTTTTGAATATGGCTATGTATTCACCCAATCAAAGAGACTCTCAATTTCTGAAGGAAAAATTAAAAATGGATTCTTCTCCTATTCCGAAAAAGAGAACCCTGAATTCCGAAAATGGTCGAGATATGAATCCGCTACCAAATCTGGGTTTATTAGAAATATCTATGAGCTGAATTTTATTTCACCGAAACACTTTGAAAATGAAGAATTGAGTGCGGTAGTTAAAAGTCTTGGGCAATTAGAAAATCATAGTAGTTATTCAATTTGGACACTTACAAAAAAAGAAGTTGAACAAGCTATTAATCAATTAAAAACATCTTCGTTTCTTGTGAAAAATGAATCATTTAATGAAACAGAAATTTGTCGACAAATTGATGATGAAATAAAGAAATACTCACCACAACAAAGAGGTGTATAGTGCATACTCTTCGGGATGCGCACCATACACCAACCGTTGTGGTTAATTTCAAAATGACAATAGACGAATTAAAATTAAATATTAAATGGTGGGAATCTAAAAGGTGGATTTTTAATCTGGCTTTTGGACTTGTGGGAGTTTTTACAATTTATGACGGCCTTTCTAGAGGTGACTACTCTTGGACAAGGGCCGACACATTTGGAATAATATATTGGGGAATTGGAGCCAATATACTCTACTCACTTGGAACTCTATTGAAATTGTTTGACTGGTACTATTTGAAAAACGGAATCGGAATAAAAAAGTTTCGAATGATATTTTTTATAATCGGACTTTTATTTAGTTGCGCTTGGACCTTATGGTGTGGTTGGCTTTATTTTGCGAAGCCTCATTTATGGTGAAAAAACGGAATCTAAAACTGAATAAAAAAACTAACCATACAAACCGTTGGCAATAATTTTAAAAAAATGAAAAAAATATTAACTGTAATAATTTTGAGCTTCATATTTCAATATTCTTTTGCTCAATCTTGTGAAACATTTGGAATAAAATGTACTGGCAAGATAAATTCAAAATCTCTAATAATTCAAAAAATTAAACTTCCTGCAATAAATTTTTTATTAGGAAAAGAAGGAATAAATTTGAAAAATAGGTTTGTAGAAGTAAAACCAAACGATAATAAATTTGATGTTATTTTAGGTATTGAATATGGTAGTCGTTCAATAAAACCAAAAAAATTACTTGATTTTATCAAAACCAAAAGAGACTTCATTCCTATAATTATCAGTGCTGTTAAAAATGGAGAAAATAAAGATATTGAAATAATATTAACCTGGGAAAATGTTGAAATGAATAAACTTGAAAACAACTTTTCAGGACTATTTGAACTAAACCTTAATGAAATAAATGTAGAATAACTATGCACGCACCGTATAAAAATAATTACGGTTTAGTACTTAAACAAGGGTGTAGCATATTTGCTACATTTGATTTTCCTATGGAATACCCCCCGGAGGTAAATTGGCAACTATTCTTATGCATAAGTGTTAGCACCAATTAATAAAAAATTAAAAATACATATCAATGAAAGTAACAGCTGAACATAATGAACGCATAGCAAAAATGACTTTTAGTTCGGTTTATCCGCATTACGTGACTAAGGTGGAGAAAAAAGGCCGGACTAAGGAAGAATTACACCAGGTGATAGAGTGGTTAACCGGTTTTGATGAAGACAAATTACAAGAGTTTATTGAAAACAGGGCCACATTTGAAACATTCTTTCAGGAAGCAGAATTAAATCCAAATGCACACTTAATTAAAGGAGTCATCTGTGGTTATAGAATTGAAGACATTGACAATTCACTAACACGACAGGCAAGATATTTGGATAAGCTAGTAGATGAATTAGCAAGGGGGCGTAAAATGGAGAAAATTTTACGAAAAGAAAAGTAATAAAACCAACCGCTTATACAGAATGTTGGCAACCATTTGAAAATGATTCTAATTAATGACATACTATCTATCTTCTTATAAATTTGGTGATAAAGTTGAAGCACTAAAAAACATACTTTTTCAAGGTGCAAAAATTGGCCATATAAATAACTCTCAAGATTGGACAACTGCAAATCCGGAAATTAGAGATAACCATTTAAAAGAAGAAATGGAATTTATGGACAATTTAGGTTGTATTAGTGAACATTTAGACTTAAAGGATTATTTTGGAAAAGAGAATAAATTAAGAAATAAAATTGCTTCATTAGATGGAATCTGGGTTTGTGGGGGAAACACTTTTGTTTTAAGACAAGCCATGAAATTAAGTGGATTTGACAATATCTTTATAGAATTACAGAAACGAGACGATTTTTTCTATGGAGGCTATAGCGCCGGAGTATGTATCCTTTCAGACTCATTAAAATATATTCAATGCGTTGATAATCCTAATGACTTTCCTTATAAAGAGATTACCGAAACAATATGGGAAGGATTAAATGTGTTCAATTATGGAATATTACCTCATTATGATTCGGAACATCCAGAATCAGAAGACATTGAAAGAGAGGTTAAGCGATGTATAAATAATAAATGGCTTTTTAAGACATTGCGAGATGGAGAAGTTATAATAATAGAATAATAATCTGTTGCCAACAACAGTTCCTATAAAAGCACTAACCCAATACTTCAAAATAAATAGTTGTTGATTTTTTACTTTACTTTACTTTGTAAGCAAACACCTCGTTTTTGTTATATTTGAGAAGCCATTAAATTTATAAAACGTCACTGCGAGAAAACAAAATGTAATGGCGTTTTAGCGGCAGTCTACCGTTTTAAATATATGAGGAATAAACGCAATATTGTGTTTATTCAATAGTTGTACACAATATGAACGAAAATTTGTCCTACATAGAAAAATTAAAAACTCAAATTGATAATATTGGAATTATTATAGATGAGATGTTGGACAATTCTTCAATTTATTATCACGACCCAAATGCAAATAGCAATGTGTTAATTTTGGGAGCAAGTGTTTACCATTGGGGAGAAAAAGACGAAAAAAATCAAATCAAAATACGAGAAGAGTACAATTCATTTTATTCAAATTTTGAACTTTTATTACATAAAGCAACACCAAATATTTTAAGAAAAATAAAAAATGCTAATGGTAGAATTATCAACTTGATTGAGCAGAAAAGAGCACCTTCGTCTATCGAAGGAGGAAAAAAGTCCTACCAAACGCAAACCAAAGTATTTAAAGATTTTTTAGAGCTATTAAATAAAGAAGATAATCGAATAGTTATTTTACCAGATACAAACTCGCTAATTCAATATCCTGACCCAGCCGACTATAAAATCATTGCGGATTCCGAAAAGTTTGACTTTGTAATTCTACCAACTGTTTTATCCGAATTGGATAAATTAAAAATATCGCACAGAAGTGAAGATTTTAGAAAGAAAGTCAAATCAGTAATAAAAAGACTAAAAGGTTATAGAAAACAGGGAAGTGTTTTAAAAGGTGTGAAAGTAAATAAAACTATAACTGTTAAAATGATAGCGACTGAACCAGATTTTGATAAAACTCTGAATTGGCTTGACCCAAATAATAACGACGACCGAATTATCGCTAATGCTTTAGAATTTCAAGTAAATAAACCGTCTGACAATGTAATTTTTGTATCAGCTGACATAAATTTTCAAAACAAAGCAGAACTAGCTAATTTGACTATATACGACACAGATGAATTGGGATGAAATACTGTGTACAACAATGCATAACCGCAATTACGGCGGATTCGACTACGTCTGAATCCACTCGGAATTGCTAACGTCTGTGCCAAACCGAAAATTAACGCATATTAACCCGTAACTGACGGTTATACGACACCGTTGTAGCTAATTAACAAAACGAAAATAGAAATGAAAAAACAAATATTAATTTACATCCTATTCAATATTTTTCTTTTACAAGGTGTTTATCCTAATTCAAATAAATTAAAAACCATGAATTATGACAAAAATGCTAAAAACATAGAGCTTCAATTTAAAGTTTCAAAAACAAAAATGATACAAAGAATTGAAAAAATATGGAATTGTAAAGTATTAGATTTAAAAAGCATGATTCTTAAATTTAATGAAATTAATAAAGATTATATCATAATTGAAATTGAATTAGAAAAAAAGAATATTAAAGAAGATTTCGAATTTAATTTAAGAGCTACATCAAAGATTTTGAATAGGCATATCTTAAATCTAAAAGATTTTAAAGGAGCTCAATTAAATTACATTATAAATACAGCCAATGAAACGAAAAAAAATAGTGAAATCATATTTGAAATCCCTGATAAGTACCCTGTTTTAAAAGAATGTAATAAAAATTTAGATAATGAAGACATGAGAAAATGCTTCTCAAAAGAGCTAGGAAAACATATTAACAAAAACTTTAATACAACTATTTTAAAAAAAATGGGGTTAAAAAAAGGAATGCATAAAATTCCTGTTTATTTCACAATTGATAAAACTGGAAAAATCATTGATATCATACCTGATAATAAAAATGAAAACGAAAGAGTTAAACTAGAAGCATATAGGGTCGTCAAGTCAATAAAAATTATGACTCCTGCTTATAACAATGGTAAGTTTATTAATCTAAAATTAGTAATTCCTATAGCTTTTAAAATTGATTAAAAACTAGCTACAACAACGTATCCTATAAAAAGCACTAGCCCAGTTTTTAAAGTTATTTAATTAGACTTCATAAAAGACCATTACCTACAACGATAAAACCCCAAGCTCCTATTTTAAAAAAAGTTTTACATTTACATGATGGACCTTAAACGGATAGAGGCAGAGGAGATAAGAGCTTAAAAAAATAAATACCAATGTCTTTTTACTCACAACTATTTAGAAAACAATGACCGAAAAAGCCGTATTTGATAGAAGCAAGTTGACCGTAGAAGACAAGGCTCTTTTGGAGGCTTTTCAAAAAAGAAGAAGCGCTATCCGTAATTGTATTAATGAAAATAATTTAAAATGTACAATTTGCCCGGGGTGTGGATTCCCTACGTTCACTGAAGATTGGTTTCAGGATATTTGTAGTGTCTGTAATTGGCAGCATGACGGACAGGATGATCCGCATGCCGATGAAATCTGGGGTGGGCCAAACCATGACTTGTCCTTAACGGAAAGCAGGTTAAATATTTGCAGGTTGCTAAAAGAAAAATCTGAAAAGCTCAAAGATGAAATTAATGACGAGCCGTTTGAAATCCTTGAGACACTTAAAATTCACAATGAACGAATGGATTCATTTGATGAAGAGAAAATGAGGCATGCTTTTCATGATGACCCTATTTGGAAAGCATGGAATGAAGTCGGGAAGCAAATTTTAAATGATTTAATAAAAAGATAAGCCCAACAGTATGGGGTAATTCTATTGGATCATAATTTTTATAAGCATGGTACTTATGACCTTAACCCAGGATATTAAAACGTATATAGATAAAAGTGTATTGTGCTGGTTGGCGACGGCTTCAACCACCAATATCCCCAATGTGTCCCCTAAAGAGGTGTTTACTTATTTTGGAGATGACAGTGTTATTATAGCCAATATAGCCTCTCCTCAATCGGTTAAGAATATAAAAGCAAACCCAGAAGTTTGTGTGAGCTTTATTGATGTTTTTGTACAAAAAGGTTATCAATTAAAAGGGCAGGCGGCCATAATATCTAACGTAGATCATGGGTTTCCTGAAATGGAAAAAGTACTTTTGAAAATTACTGAAGGCCAATTCCCGTTTTCATCCATTACAAAAATTAGGATTACAAGCTCAAAACCCATAATAGCCCCTAAATATATCCTGTATCCTGGTACTACAGAGCAACAGCAAATTGAAAGTGCTAAAAAAACCTATGGGGTTTAAAGTTACAGAGCGCTTTTAAACTGCTCTAAAAATCTGACATCGTTTTCACTTAATAGTCTAATATCTCCTATTTGATGCAATAGCATGGCAATACGGTCTATACCTACACCAAAGGCAAATCCTGAATACTCGGTAGGGTCAATGTTACAATTTTCCAGTACATTGGGGTCTACCATACCACAGCCTCCAATTTCCAGCCAGCCGGTACCTTTGGTGATCTTATGATCGGTTTCAGTTTCCAGTCCCCAATACACGTCTATTTCTGCACTGGGTTCTGTAAATGGGAAATAGGACGGGCGTAAGCGTATTTTAGATTTTCCAAACATCTCTGTTGTAAAATGCTGAAGAGTTTGTTTCAGGTCTGCAAAACTGACTTCTTTATCTATATACAAGCCTTCTACCTGGTGGAAAAAACAGTGTGAACGTGCTGAAATAGCTTCGTTTCTGTATACTCTACCCGGTGATATGGTTCTGATAGGTGGTTTGTTATTTTCCATATAACGCACTTGTACAGAACTGGTATGGGTACGTAATAGTATATCCGGATTGGTTTGAATAAAAAAGGTATCCTGCATATCTCGGGCAGGGTGGTATTCCGGTAAGTTTAAGGCCGTAAAGTTATGCCAGTCGTCTTCAATCTCAGGGCCTTCACTAACATTAAAACCTATACGTGAAAAGATATCTGTAATTTGATTTTTTACTATAGAGATAGGGTGGCGTGCACCAATTTGAATAGGATCTCCGGGACGCGACAGGTCGCCATAAACACCTTTTACCTCTTCCTTATTTTCAAGCTCATCTTTTAGAGCACTTACTTTCTCCTCAGCTGTTTTTTTAAGCTTGTTTATAGTTTGTCCAAATTCCTTTTTTTGGTCGTTTGCAACATTTTTCAACTCGCCATAAAAACCTTTTAACACCCCTTTAGAGCCTAAATATTTGATTCTGAAAGCTTCTACCTCTTCTTTGGATTGTGCTTTAAATTCCTCTGCTTCAGCTATAAGTTCTTTTATCTTATCTATCATGATATATTCAAAATGATGGCAAATTTACTGTTTTTTACGTGAACTGCGTTAGGGATTGCGGTGGAAATCCTTTTTTGTATGGCCAAATAAACTGTCGTCTTTTTATTATTATTAAAAGTTGGACAGATTATGCAAAAAATGGGGTTAGCAGTAACAAACAAAAAGACTACAATTAGGGAACCTGCCTACTGGCAGGCAGGCGCCACAATACATTTAATTGATGTACTGGGTTTCTACAAAATAGTTTACTATGGCTTCTTTCATTAAAACACTTTGCTCACCAGCCTTAAGGTGTGGCAATGTTTCAAGTACTTTATAATGTGGCCAGCCATCATCATCCACAAAATCCAGCTCATAAAACCCATAGGGCGCCAATAGCTTGCATATAGCAATGTGCATAAGATCCAGCTTTTGGTCTTTTTTGAAGCGTCTGTTTAATTGCCCCAACTCCTGTACACCTATTAAATAAATTATAGCATCAAGATCTAATGGATCTCCATCTGCAAATTGATCGGATAGTTTTTCAACTACCAAATCCCAGCGTTCTTTTAATTTCTCGTCTCTGGACATAATATTTTTAACGCTGCAAAGTTAATAAACCATATTGTGACTATATATCATATATTTGTTGAAATTGTTAAATTATGGGTGTTATTGATATTGTTTTAGGCGCTTTAATTTTATTTGGGCTTGTTCGTGGTTTTATGAAAGGCCTTTTTGTTGAAGTAGCGTCTTTAGTGGCTTTAGTGGCCGGTGTTTATGGGGCTATTCATTTTAGTAATTTTGCAGCCGGATTTTTGCAGGCCAAAACCAACTGGGAAGAGAACACCATTAATCTCACGGCGTTTGCCATTACTTTTATAGTTATTGTTTTAGCTATTGCTCTTGCCGGAAAAGCACTTACCAAACTTGCTGATTTTGCTGCTTTAGGAATTTTAAACAGGCTGTTGGGAGGGCTTTTTGGGGCTTTAAAAATAGCCCTTATTTTAAGTGTTGTACTGAATATCTTTGATAGAATGAACAGCACCATACCTTTTGTTGAAGAAGAAAACATTGAGAATGCTATACTGTATAAACCAGTAAAGGCACTGCTCCCTATGATCTTTCCTGTTATTTTATCTCCGGAAGAAGCGGATGAAGAAATAAACCTTGATAATGAGGCATAAAAAAGCCGTCTGAAAAGTAATTGATTTTGTCATTCAGAGCGAAGCAAAGAATCTGATGATTTCCTGCTACCCTCATAAATGAGGTTCAATACATCTGGAATAACACTTTTCAGACGGCCTTTTAAATTACCGTTTTTTATATAATCACAGCATTTCTACTTTACCGGAAGACAGCATATAAACGCCACCAGCAATCTGGATATCTCCATTAGCTTCCATTTCCTTTAAAATAGGGCTGCGTTCTTTTATACGCTCTATAGTAAGTCTGACATTATTTTCAACCGTTTTGGCTACAAAGTCACTATTGCCGGAGTTTAGTTCACCGTCTACTTCATCGGCACTTTTCTTTACTGCCGGTAGAATGTTTCCTAACATATCTGTGATGTTTCCAAGCTCTACTCCGTCACAGGCCGCTTTTACAGCACCACAACTTTCATGGCCCAGGACAAGAATTAACTTGCTTCCTGCTACTTTACAGGAGTATTCCAGGCTTCCTAAAATATCGGTGTTTTCAAAGTTACCGGCTACACGAGCCACAAAAATATCACCAATAGCCTGATCTAAAACCGTTTCAACAGGAACTCTGGAGTCTATACATGATAATACCACAGCTTTGGGGTATTGCCCGCCTACGGTTTGTGAAACCAGTGCCGAATTATCAACAGCCTGCATGTTATTATTTACAAATCTTTGATTGCCTTCTAATAGATCATTAAGCACGTTTGAAGGCGAAAGTGCTGTTTGTACGTCTTTGGTTACTGCTATATTTTTCATGTGTTTAAGTTTTTATTGTTTAATTAACTTAGAAGCCATTTGCCATTAGTATTCAACTAATAGTTATGGCTCATGTCATCTGTTTAATATTTATCTTTTACGTTTGCTTTTACCCATTCCATACAGTCGTCAAAAGTTTCGAATATATGCTCATTAGGTACAAAATCCGGAATGATATCAATACGTTCCATCATATATCTTGGTTGTTTTAAGAGGTCAACAAATAAAGCCTCTACACCTTTTTTCTTTAGATCCTGAAGCATATCTTCCATAGCATATAGCCCAGATTGGTCCATATACTGCATGCGCCCTAATCTTAAAACTACGGTTTCTGCAGTTTCGGGTATTTGAGCATAGAGCTGTTGAAAGTCGCTGGTAGAACCAAAAAATAAAGGCCCTTTTAAATGTTTTATAAATACTTCTTCTTTTAAATTAACCGGAAAATCACCTTCATCCTCCCAGGCTTCTTCTTTTAGGGGTTTTACATCAGAGCGTTCTGCAGTAAGATCTCCAATCTTTTTCATGAACATAAGAGACGCTATGACTAAGCCAATACCCACAGCATATACCAGATTCCAAAATGTTGAAAGCACCAATACAACCAACATTACTAACACTTCTGAGCTTAATTTCAGTGGTCCCAGTTTTATATCTCTTGGAAGGTTTGGTATAGCCTTTAAGCCTTTATAATCCATTACGCCTATACCCACTGTAATGAGTATTCCGGCAAGAACAGCAGCTGGTATTCTTGAGGCTATAGGGCCTAATCCCAACAGGATTATAAATAATAAAATACCGGCAATCATTCCGGATAGTTTGGTTTTTCCTCCGGAAGTTATATTTACAACAGTTCTAATGGTAGCACCGGCACCAGGAATACCTCCAAAAACAGCAGCTATACTATTACCAATACCCTGACCAACCAACTCCTTATTGGGCTTGTGCTTGGTTTTAGTCATATTATCAGCAACTACACTGGTAAGTAATGAATCTATGGCGCCTAACAGGGCTAAAGTTAAAGCTGTAAAAATATATGGGGTTATGGTATTTATTTTAAAATCGGATATAATATCAAGATTTGGAATTGGCAACCCACTGGGAATTTCTTCTATGGGTCTGTAGTCTAATCCAAAACCAACGGCAATTCCCGACATAATAACCAGGGCGACCAACGTACTTGGTATGGCCTTAGTAATTCTTTTAAAGCCATAAATGATAAAAATGGTTCCTAAGGCTAAAATTAACTCCAGCCAATTAATGTTTTGTAATGCTCGTGGTATAGCCTTTATAGCTCCTAATGCTCCTGAGGTGTTTTTTGCAGCCAGTGTTTGGGATTCTTGTAAAATAGCAAAGGGGCCTATGTTATTAGCTCTTTCAATAGTTTCTTTAAAGTCTTCAAGCACCAAGATGCCTTCTCCAGCTTCTTCTTCTAAGATGTTTTCTAAAATGACTTCTTGAGCTTGTGGTTTAAAGGTATTGACAAATTCAATATCGTCTTTAGGATAATACCCCAGAGACGGTAATATTTGGGTTAATAAAATAATAACGCCAATAGCTGTCATAAATCCTGAAACTACCGGATAGGGAATGTACCTTATGTACTTTCCTAATCCTAAGAGACCTAAACCTATTTGCATTAACCCTGATAATAAAAATACGGTTAATATAGCCGGTAATGCTTTATTTACATCGCCATCATTGGCAGCTATAATACCGGCAATTATCACCATACTAACGGCAGTCATAGGAGCCGTTGGTCCGGATATTTGAGTATTAGTGCCTCCAAAGAGTGCCGCAAAAAAGCTTATGAAAATGGCGCCGTATAAACCGGCCGTTGGCCCTAACCCTGAAGATACTCCAAAAGCTAATGCCAGTGGTAACGCCACAATACCGGCGGTTACCCCTCCAAAAATATCACCTCTTAAATTAGAAAATAAACCTTTCATGTTAGTTTGAATTTAATTCCCTAAGTTAAATTAAAATGTAGCAATATAAAAGAGCCATTTAAAAAGAATTGCTTTTAATTTACCAGAAGGGAAACATTTAAATGATCCAAAACCGCTTTGATCTTTGAATATTTAAAGTCGTTTTTTCCTTTATCAATACACAACAGATTAACTTCGCTTATGTTCAGGTATTTTGATATACCTTTAAAAGTATTATCACTGTGTTCAAACACATATTCTATGGTATTAATATCTTTGTTAGAAGATGTGTCTGACGGATTGGTTTTACTTGCAATTTTAAAGACCTTTAGAGGTTTTTGATTTTGGTTCATCAGATCTTTAACATATTGAAACTTATGTGATTGCTCTGCATCATTTAAGGTGGCCAGAGATATTTCCTGATCCGGCTCCAAGACATTATTATCTGCCGCAATCATAATCCCTCCTTTATGGGTCTTTAAAACGTATTTGGTAATACTGTCCCCTATAAGGTTAAAGGGTTTTGATTTTCGTTTTCCTAAAACCACAATATCAGGTTGATATTCTTTAATGATCTTTCCAATTTCATATTTTATATTACCGGCAGCAAACGTATAGTTTATATTAACCTTATAATCTTTTGAAATTGAGCTGATCATGCTTTTTATTTTCTTATCGGTAGCATTGAAATCTTTGTTAATGGTTCTCATGGCCGATAACTGATTATCCTGCTCTACAATGTCTGATGGTTTTTTCACATGGAAAAATTCTATGTCTCCATTGATCTTTTTTGCTAAGCTTACGGCGCTTTTTAATGTTGTATTTGTTGCGCTCTTTAAATCTGAAAGCACTAATATTTTATATCTGTTAGTCTTCATAATGTTTTTAATTTAAGCTTAAACTTGATTTAGGCCTGGTGTTAAAAAACTCAATAAAACTTGGCGGGTTTTCAACAACTCCTCGTTTTGAAACCAGTTTAATATCTATGTGTCTTTCCTTGGCTCTAAAAGCAAAATCCTCCAGTATTTCAATAATATCATTATCCAAATATCGCGTTTTTAATAAATTTAATTCTAAATATGTATCTCTGGGTAAACTATCTAACTCCTTAAGAATAGCACCTTTATTAAAAAAAGTAACTTCTTCTGCAAGAGACATCTTTATTTTGTGTTTACCGTTGCTTTTATCTTCAATATGAAGGAAATGAGAGTTTTGGTAACTCTTCAATAGTATTACTACAATACCAACGCCTAGTCCTAATCCAATACCGTATAATAAATCTATAAATACTATTCCAAAAACGGTTACAGAAAAAGGGATGAACTGTTTCCAGCCTAATTGGTACATTTTTTTAAATAATGAGGGTTTGGCTAGTTTATAACCTACTATTAATAAAATGGCAGCCAATACAGATAGAGGGATCAGGTTAAGTAGTTTGGGTATAGCTATAACTGAAATAATTAAAAAGAAACCATGTATGATGGCCGAAAGTTTTGTTTTCCCTCCGGACTGGATATTAGCCGAACTTCTTACAATTACTTGTGTTATTGGTAAACCGCCTATTAAGCCGGAAAGAATATTACCGGTTCCTTGAGCTAACAACTCTCTATTGGTAGGAGTGACTCTTTTTAAAGGGTCAATTTTATCAGTGGCTTCTACACACAATAAGGTTTCTAAACTAGCCACCAAAGCAATGGTAAAGGCCGTAATCCAAACATCGCCTTCAAAAATTACTCCAAAATTAGGAAATGTAAACTGACCAAGAAATGAAGATACATCTGATGGAATAGGCACACTTACCAGGCTTTCGTTATTAATAGCAAGACTGTCTGAAGTCCCAAAAACGGAATAAAAAATAATACCAACAATAACAGCAACTAGAGGGCCCTGTATAAGTTGAAAGATTTTGGCTTTTTTAGTAAGTACACTGTTCCATAAAATTAGGATCCCTAAGCCTATAGCAGCAATGACAGTGCTTCCTAAATTAATGTCTGAAAAGGAATTAAAAATTTGCTGAAAGGTACCTTCTCCTTTTTGTGAAACATAACCCAGAAAGTAAGGGATTTGTTTTAAGATAATGATAAGGCCTATACCTGTTAGCATCCCTTTAATTACTGAAGAAGGGAAATAATACCCTATGATACCGGCTTTTAGTACACCAAATAATATTTGAATGACACCGCCAAGTACAACAGCTACTAAAAAGTTTTCAAAGCCGCCAAGTGCGCCTATAGATGTTAATACTATAGCAGCTAAACCAGCTGCGGGACCACTTACACCAATTTGTGATCCACTTAAAACTCCAACAACAATACCCCCTATGATTCCTGCAATTAATCCTGAAAAAAGTGGAGCGCCACTGGCTAATGCAATACCTAAACATAATGGTAATGCAACAAAAAATACGACAATACTCGCTGGTAAGTCGTTCTTAATATATTTAAACATATTATAAACAAAATTTTGCTCATGGCAAGTAATACCAAAAGCTGTTTTTAAGATTTGATAGAATGGATTAGATCTGTTAATACAGACCTTAGTTATGAATTATAATATGTTAACTTCGGGAGGGGGAGAAATTAAATTTAAATGAGGTCTGGCATATTTTTTATAAAAATACACTAAATCATTATTGGCTTTAAATGTATTAAAAGCGACGTCTGTTTTCTGTAACTCGAACCAAACAAGCTCTTTTTCTTTATTTTTTTCACCGCCTTTTTCTTCTTCTTCAGAAGCCGTGTAAAACACCGAAACATCAATAGAGTCATCAACCAAAACAATAATTGCCGGAGCTGTTACAAACAGCAAAAACAAGATTGATAGCGATAAAGATATTACTTTTTTGGGCATTTGGTTAATTTTCAAAAAGGTTAAATATAAGATTTTATTTCATTATGACAGATATTATTTAAAATCATTTAACATTTTGATGTCTTCTGAATTAACCCAACCCGTTTTTCCGTCTGTAAGTTTTATTTTTTGCCAGTCGTTATAAGATTCTACAACCTGAACTTTAGTGCCTTCATGTAACCTAAAAGCTTCTTCGCTTTTTAGATTGGGCGTACTTTTTACTTTACTTTCCTGAACAAATATAATAGCTGGATTATCTTTTTTATCCAGATTATATCTGTGAAAAGCAAATGCCAGAGTAATAAAAACAAATGTTAGAGCAGTCAGGCTTCCAACAAAAGTTAAGCGTTTTCTAATTGTTGAGTATGAAAAATAATAGAGTAAAAATAAAATAACAAAACAAAAAACCAAACTAACGGAAAGCGTGGCCCAGGAATCAAAAGACAGCTTATTAGTAGTAGTCTTTATAAGTTTTGACAGCCCGGCATCAGGAATAACATCAATGGCGTCAATGGTCATGTTTTGAGCAAAAGCCAGGTTGTTTCTAATGTCAGCATCATTTGGTGATAATTGCAGAGCTTTTTCATAATAGTAAATGCTTGGTGCAATATTATTTAGTTTGTAATTGGCATTGGCCAAATTAAAATATAAATCAGCTGAATGAAAACCACTTTCTAAAATAGCTTGATAATTGTCTATAGCTTCAGCATATTTATTATCATTATAAAATGTATTGGCTTTTTCAAACAAATCCTGGTTTTGGGAAAAAAGACCAAAACTAAATAAAAATGATAGTATATAAATGAACTGTTTCATCTTAACGTACTTGTTTATCAATTAATGAAATTGTTTTTCCTGCCTTGTCATAATCTTCCTGCATGGTTACAATATCAATGGGTGTATAACGTGCCAACTCACAATTTTCTAAGATACTATTGAAGTCTTTTATGACTTGATTTTCTACTTGCTTTTCGTTTAGAAGGGTGTTAATTTTTTCTTTACTTAAATCACTGGTTTCAATATGTAATTTTGCTTTAAGATAATTATGTAAAGCCTTTTCCAGTGCAATGTAAAAAGCTTCTTTTTGTCCTAATGATTTCTTGGCATTGCTTAAATATTTCCTTGCCAGTTTATCTGCTTTTCGTATGCGATTTCCATATACATCAGCGTCTCTACTGGCCTTTTTCTTTCTAATTACAATAGCTAATGGAATGGCTAAAAAGGGTAATAGTATCAAGTTCCAGAATAATTTGGTTTTGAAAAAGTATTCCGGTTTTATTTCTGTAAAACTAGTCTTGGTTTTTATAAATGCAAACTGATCACTGTTTAAGACTACAGATTGCTTGTTGTCTGAAATTGCTGAATTGTTGTTCTCACTTGAATTGATTGAAGGGCCACTTAACACGTCTATTACAATTTCATCAGAAGATAAGCGTTTATAGCTTTCTGTTTTTAGATCAAAGTAAGAAAATGAAATACTTGGTATGGGATACTTTCCTTTGTATTGTGGAACAATGGTATAGCTGTCGGATATGCTTCCGTGCATTCCAGATAAGTTTGTTTTTACATTTTCTTTATGCTCCGGTTCATAAACTTCTAATGAACTGGGCAGTGAGATTTTAGGAAGTTTAAAAAGTTTTAAGTTTCCATTTCCATTGACATTAATTTTTAACTGAAAGGATTCTGAAGCATCCAACTGTTTTTTTGTGGTCACAACATCAAAATTGAAGTTTCCAACTGCTCCGGTAAAATCAAGAGGCTTTCCTGCTTCCGGTAATGGCTTTACTCTAATTGTTTTATTTCCTGCAGATACGGTTTTATTAACGCGGGTCATTAAAACGCTTCCAAAAATGTCCCTCCTGTTTGTAGGAACACGTAATGAAATATCTAAACTCAATGGCTCAATATTTAGTTTACCCGTTTTTTGAGGATATAAAACGGTTTTACGTAGCACTAAGAAACGGTAATCTTCGCCGTTATACGTGCCATTTTGTACTTTTTGATTTTGAGTGTTTATATTTTGACTCCAAAAATCATTATATCTGGGAGTGTCAATTTCATTCCAGTTATCAACGGCTATTTTAGGAGAAACATACAATTTGTACACTACTGTAATGGCTTCATTTAAATACGGATTTGTTTTTGAAACCTCAGCAATTAGATGAATGTTTTCTGAAGCTAAGTATTTGGGGTCATTAGGATCTTTGGGGATGTCTACTGCAGCAGTAATTTCAATTTTCTTAGGTGTGGTTTTATAAGTTTTGTCATCAATAACTATTGTTGCCTGTGCAATAGTAAAAACCCCTCTTTTTTTAGGTGCTAAGAAGTAACTATAGGTTTTCTTATAGGATCGCACGCCATTTATCCAGGAGTTACTTACGGATTGATTAGGGCCTCCAACTACAGTGAAATTTGAAAAATCAGGCGGGTTAAAATTGTCGCCGTCCTGATTCATTACAAAATCAATGCGTAATCGCTCATTTATACCTAATTTTTGTTTACTAACCTTAGCAATAAACTCTACCTCCTGAGCAGATGCCAGGCTTGTAAAAAGTATTAATATGGATATGTATTTTATAAATCGCATAATAAATTAACGACTGTAGATTAACAATTAATGATTTTAGATTTTACCAATCTTTTTCTGTTTTAACTTTTACCCCTTTTTGTTTTTCAGCATTAATTTTTTCTTGTACTTCCTGTTCTTGATTATTCATAGCTTCAAGCAGGTTCTTAATTTGCTGCGGTGATAATTGACCGGGTTGAGGCTGAGGTTTTTGCTGGTCTTTTTTCTTATCCTTATCGCCTTTGCCATCCTCTTTTTTATCGTCCTTTTTATCATCTTCAGGCTTGTTTTCTTCATCTTTCTTATCTTCCCCGTCCTTATTTTCCTGATCTTCTTTGTCCTTTTGATCGTCTTTATTGTCGCCTTCCCCTTCCTTATCTTTCTGATCCTCGTTCTCCTTTTGGTCTTTATCGTCTTTGTTTTCGTCGTTTTTATCCTGATCCTTGTTTTTTTCTTCTTGTTCTTTTAGTTTTTTCTTAGCAACTGCTAAATTGTAACGTGTTTCGTTATCAGTGGGATCGTTTTTAAGTGAATTCTTGTAAGCTTCAACAGCCCCTTTATAGTTCTCTTTTTGCATTAAAACGTTTCCAATATTATGAAATGCTTTATGCTTTTCTTCTTTTGAATTTGCTGTTTCTACAGCTTGTTGTAATCTGAATAATGCTTCTTCAAGATTTCCGCCTTTTATATATGCATTAGCCAAATTGTAAGTGCCGGCTACTGAAGAGGGTTGTTCTGAGATGGCTTTTCTATAGGCCATTTCTCCAGAAACAAAATCCTCTTCGTCAATTAAATTATTCCCTTCATATACATGGTTATTGGCCTTTTTTATAGCCAATAATTGTGCTTTACTTTCTTCTTGTGCCAAAGAAGCTAGTGAGACACATAGTATGAGGAATGTTATTATTTGTTTCATTTTTTTAGTTCTAAATTATAAAACCTCTTCTTTTTCTAAGTTAAAAAACTTATAAAAAAATGTAGTTTCCATGTATTAGAGGTTCTCATTAAATAAGTTTAACTTTTTTAGCCATGCTGTTTTTCGTTCTAAAAGAAAAATATCTAACAACAAAAAGAAAATTCCGAAGCCTAAAAACCACTGAAACTGATCTTTAAAATCAGAGAATTGTTTGGCTTCAAATTCTGTTTTATCCATGGCATTTAAAATCTCACGGATATGTTCAACTACATCTTTTGTGTTTTTTCCATTAATATAAGCACCATGGGCTGCTTCTGCTATGTTTTGAAGCGTTTCTTCATCGAGTTTTGTAATTACGGTTTCTCCCTGACTATCTTTTTTATAATTCAGTACCACACCATTACGTTTTTCAGGAATTGGCCCTCCTTTGATATCTCCAACGCCTATGGTAAATATTCTAATGCCTTCTTCGCTTGCCTCCTCTGCAACTGCTGCTGAGGCTTCACTGTGATCTTCACCATCTGAAATGATAATGAGTACACGGTTGGTTTGTTCTTCATCATTAAAATAGGTTCTGGCCAGTTTAATAGCTTCGTTAATAGCTGTACCCTGAGATGAAAGCATATCAGTATTCATACTTTGTAAGAACATTTTGGCTGAAGCATAATCGGTGGTTATAGGTAACTGCGGAAATGCTTTTCCTGCATATGCAATAATGCCTACACGGTCACTAGCCAAATTGTTTATGATCTGGGTGACTAATTGTTTTGATTTCTCTAATCGGTTTGGTGCAATATCTTCAGCCAACATACTTTTAGATACATCAACGGCAAAAACAATATCTACGCCTTCACGTTTAACAGTCTCTAATTTGGTTCCTATTTTTGGATTTACCATGGCTATGGTCAGACAAAGAAATGCCAGACTTAACACAATAACTTTTAAAACTCCCTTAAATACAGATCTATTGGGACTTAATCGCTTTAAAAGCTTTTTGTCGGCAAACTTATTTTGTGCTTTATATCTCCAAAACTGAAGCACCAAAAAGAGAACTATTATTACCGGAATAATACTCAATGCCCAAAACCATATTTTTTCTTCTAATTGATACACTTTTACTGTTTATCTATTAAGCTGTTATATTATAATTTAAACGAAACTTCTAAAAACTGAAAAACGCATGAGTAACTCCAGAAACAATAATAATCCTGCCAGCAGTACTAACGACCTGTATTTTTCTTCATAGTTATAAAACTTGAATTCTTCTATTTCAGTTTTTTCCAGTTTGTTTATTTCATCATAAATTTCTTCTAATTTTTTATTATTTGTTGCTCTAAAGTACTTGCCTCCTGTTACTTTGGCAATTTCTTTTAGTAAATCTTCATCAATTTCAACCTGAGCTCTGGCATATTGAAAATTACCATTGGGTAAGATAGCGACTGGTGTTAAAGCCATTCCATTAGTTCCAAGCCCAATAGTATAGGTTTTAATACCATACTCTACAGCCAATTCACTGGCTATTTTTGGATCTATAAACCCAGTATTATTTACACCATCTGTCAATAAAATAATAACTTTACTTGATGCTTTACTATCTTTTAACCGGTTTACTGAAGTAGCTAAGCCCATTCCAATTGCTGTTCCTCCTTCTATAATAGTATTGTATTTTATACTTTTTAAGGACCGTAATACAATACCTTTATCACTGGTTATCGGCGTTTTTGTATAACTTTCTCCGGCATATTCCACTAGTCCAATCCTGTCATTAGGCCTGCCTTTTATAAACTCTGCAGCCACCTTTTTTAAAGCTTCCAATCTGTTTGGTGATAGGTCTTTTGCCAGCATACTTGCCGATACATCAATAGCCATGACTATATCTATACCCCGGGTGGTTTTTGTTTTTGTTGACACATCAACAGATTGTGGCCTGGCCAAAGCGGTAATAAGTAATGCCAGAGCCAATAACCTTAAAAGAAATAATAAGTGTCTTAATTTAGGTAACCAGGAACTGGTAGTTTTGAACCCTTTTAAACTTGATATTTTAAGTTCTGCCGTCTGCTTTTGATGTTTAAAGATATACCAAAGTACTGCTAAAGGAAGCACTAATAACAACCAAAAAAAACTTTTATTTAAAAATTCTATACCCTCAAACATTATTCTGCTTCTTTAAGTTCAACTGAATTTAAAATGCGTCCTACCATTTGTTCTGCATATGTATCAGTTTCTTTATGGAAAATCATAATTTGTTGAATTACGTTTTCTGCCGTAAAACCTAAAATCATATATTTCCCTTTTTCAATCTTATCACTATTTGGAATTACAGGGACATCCATAGTTCCATACACTTTTAATCCCTCAGCACCATTAGGTGTTATATGTTTTTCTTTTTTAGTGATAATATTTTGTGCGCCCGCGGTTTCAAACATTTTTAAACTTCCATCAATGGCCTGTTGTATATCAATTTTCTGTTTGTCTGCATTTTTAAGTTTAGTAGTTGCTACTGTTATTTGAAATTTATCAATCAAACTTCCGTAAGCAAACTGAGTTAATTCCATTTGTTGAGCTAATTGCTCCGGAAGCTCTGGAGTTGTTCTTTTTAACACCTTTGGTGTGGTAATTGTAATTGGTGGAAAACCATATTGACTGGTTACCCATTGGCCTTCTAAAAGTTCTTTACTATCATGCCCTATAATAGTATCTTTAACATAGGTGAACCCGTATTTAATAGAAAACCCGGTAAGGGTTACTAAGAGCAGAAAGACACTAATGGCTGCTGTTAACCATACTTTTTTACGTTTCTTTTTACGTTCTTGTTCTTCTCTGTATTTCTCATCAAGAAGCTTTTCTTCTTCTGTAGGTTCAGGCAATGCTTCTTTAACATGATCTATTTCAACATCAATAGTGTTTCTATCAATCTTAGCCAATTCAATATCCGGGGCTGATTTTGCAAATTTCACTAAATCTGCCCGTTGCAAAATGCTTTCCAGGTTTTTAATGTCTTGATCACTTAAATCAACCTGATTTCCTTCTTTAAGTAAAAGAAGTCTCTCTATCAATTCATTGGTTGTACTTTCTAAAGCACGGTCATATACTTTTTCATCAAGATATTTTCTGATTATGAAAGTCAGTTCAGAATAATAATCTTTTAAATTTTCATGTTCCAAATAATGACTTTCATCCAGTTTCTTTAATGCCAATTTTGCCCGGTCATAAGGCGGAAGTAAAGCAATTTCCTCTTCTTCTGTTAATGGTTTTTTGCGCCATATAAACCAATACAGTGTATAGGCGATGATTCCTAGTATCAATAATATAATCAAAAGGTATTTCCACCAGTTGCTTCCTGTTTTTTTAACAGCAATAATGGGCTTAATATCATAGAGCCCTTGTGTGCTATCTATAGCAATATTATTGACTTCAACCTTTAAAGAATCTGTAAAAAAGGTCTTATCGCCGATGATGATTTTTTGCCTGGGTATGGTATAAGCCCCCGAGTCAAATTGTGTTAGCCCGTACTTTTTAATCAGGTTGTATTTGTCTTGATGCTTTAAAGTATCTATATCATAAGATTCAATCATTTCTAAAGGCGCAAATGTTTGCCCTTCAGGAAATACCACTAAGTTTGTTGAGTCTGTTTCTACCTGAATATGGTAAGTAATCTGCTCGCCAATTTTAATTGATGTAGAATCTATGGTAGATTTTACTTGAGAAAAAGAGAGACTAGAAAAAAGAAAAAAGAAGAAAGAAGAAAGAACCAAAGACGGAAGACCGAAGATGGAACATTTTCTATTTATAAATCGTAATTCGTTAATCATAAATCGTAATTCTTTTATCCTCTTCTTTTAAAATATCCTAAGAGCTTTTTAACATAGCTTTCATCCACACGACAGTTAATAGTTCCCGCACCGGATTTAGTAAAGCTCTCTTTATAATAATTTACTTTGTCAATATAAAACTGAGTGTAATTTTGACGTACTTTTTTTGATGATGTGTTTACCAGCATATATTCTCCTGTTTCTTCATCCTGCATTTGAACGATACCTAAATTTGGTATAGCTTCTTCGTGTTTATCATAAACCCTGATTCCGGTGACGTCATGCTTTCCTGAAACAATTTTCATGGTTTGATTGTAGTCGTCCGCAATGAAATCAGACAATACAAAGACAATGGCTTTTTTCTTCATAACGTTTTGCATGAATTTTAAAGCTTCTGCCAAATTGGTTTGTTTACTCTCTGGTTGAAATTCTATAAGTTCTCTGATAATACGGAGTACATGTGATCTCCCTTTTTTTGGCGGGATATATAATTCTACCTGGTCTGAAAATAAAATTAAACCAATCTTATCATTATTTTGAGTTGCTGAAAATGCTAAAGTAGCGGCAATTTCGGTAACCACTTCGTTTTTAAACTGCTGTTCTGTACCAAATAATTCTGATCCTGAAACATCAACCATTAGCATCATGGTTAATTCACGCTCTTCTTCAAAAACCTTTACATAGGGCTCATTATAACGTGCCGTAACATTCCAGTCAATATTCCTAACATCATCACCAAATTGATACTGCCGTACTTCACTAAAAGTCATACCACGACCTTTGAAGGTAGAATGGTATTCTCCTCCAAAAATATGATCAGACAATCTACGTGTCTTGATCTCAATTTTACGTACTTTTTTTAGTAATTCTTTAGTATCCATCTTTCAATTTACGATTGTAGATTTTTGTCTTACGATTTTAAAAAACCGCTTTGCGTTATTCTAAAATCTGAAATCCTATGGTACTTCTATTTCATTTACAATGGTATTGATGATGTCTACTGAAGTCACATTTTCAGCTTCAGCCTCATAAGTGATACCTATTCTGTGCCTTAATACATCATGTACTACAGCGCGAACATCTTCTGGGATAACATAACCACGTCTTTTAATAAAGGCGTAACATTTAGCTGCTGTTGCTAAATTGATACTACCACGAGGTGATGCTCCAAATGAAATTAATGGTTTTAAATCGGCAAGTTTATATTTTTCAGGATAACGTGTTGCAAAAATAATATCTAATATATATTTTTCAATTTTTTCATCCATGTAAACTTCTCTAACGGCTTGTTGCGCATTTAGAATCTGACTTACAGATACTACGGGTTGAACTTTATCCCAGGCGCCTTTAAGATTGGCTCTCATAATGGACTGCTCCTCTGCAATTTTAGGATAGTCAATAACGGTTTTTAACATAAAACGGTCAACCTGTGCTTCCGGTAATGGGTAAGTCCCTTCTTGTTCTACCGGATTTTGAGTAGCCATTACCAGAAACGGTTTATCTAAAATAAAGGTTTCATCACCAATGGTTACTTGCTTTTCCTGCATAGCCTCAAGTAAGGCCGATTGTACTTTTGCAGGCGCCCTGTTTATCTCATCTGCTAAAACAAAATTTGCAAAGATAGGACCTTTCTTTATTGAAAAATCATTCTCTTTCATATTGTAAATTAACGTCCCTACAACATCGGCAGGTAATAAGTCCGGGGTAAACTGGATTCTGCTAAAGCTTCCATCTACAGCTTGAGATAATGTGTTAATAGCTAGTGTTTTTGCTAAACCGGGAACCCCTTCTAATAGAATATGGCCCTGACCTAACAAACCAATTAGCAAACGTTCAACCATATGCTTTTGACCTACTATGACCTTATTCATCTCTAGCATTAGTAAATCTACAAAAGCACTTTCCTTTTCAATTTTCTCGTTAATAGACTTAATATCAATTGTACCTGTGTCTTCCATCATTGTTATATTTAATTTGCGGCTCGAATATAGTGCTCATATTTGAGCATTGCAAAATGTGAAAAAAAAACTTTATATCTTGTTAATAATTGGTTAAAATATTAAGGGTCACACAAGTCGGTTATTTATATAAAAAAAGAGCGACACCTATTGGTGTCGCTCTATCTGTATTTTGTTAAAAACTATACTATGGTACTGCTACTAAAGTAGCATCTACTATTTCATTTTCATCAGGTTCAATAGTAACATCAATATTTTGTGTTACATAACCTTCGGCCGTAATAGTAACCGTGTAATCGTCCGGTACTACATCTTCAATTAAATATATGCCTTCTGCATTTGTTTCAACACTTGTTTCTTCATTTATTGAGACCGTTGCCAAAACGCCTTCTGCTAATCCGGATATTTTACCACTAATTGATCCGGTTTTTAGCATTAATTCAATAGGTTCCGGAATTACGGTAATCTCGCCTTTAACAACTACAACATCAATAGTTTCTCCATAATTGTAGTCAGACGTTTCGTCTAAAGGCATAGCTTTTACATCATATGTTCCGGCCGGAACACCCCATAAAGCAAATGCTCCATTTTCGTCAGTTAATGCCGAAATAACAAAATCATCTTCTGCTTCGGGCGTGCCCATATCATCAACCAGTACAGTAACCTTTGAAGGCACATCTGTAGGTGTTACAATTCCTTCTATGATTCCTGAATTTGTTTCCAGTGCTAAATAAAGTACGGGTTTTAAAATAATATTTCCTGAATTTCCAGCATGTACAATTGATTTGTCTACATCAAAGTCTAAAATAAAGTCATAGGTAAAGCCCTCTTCTATGACTTCCCTAACTTTTAGTTTTAGTCCGGATTGCTGTCCACTAGGAGTTTTTAAATCAAAGGTTTCATCTTCATCATTACTATCCTTAATTACAATAGTGTTTCCATCACCTAAAACCAATCTCATTTGACTTAAAGTGCCCGCTGGAATAGGAAATCTATCAACTAGAATTTTGCTAAATCCCCCGGTGAAATCCAATAAATTAACAATTTCATTGTTTGCCTCTAAAGAGATCCACCCGCTGTTATCATCACTGTCATCATCCATTTTAATCATAACATCAACAATTTCAACATTAACGGCTTCATAATCCCCTGGCGCATCAACCAGTCGAATAGATATTGTTGGTTCTCCTTTTTTTATAGATTCTGCCTCTGTATCATTATCATTACAGGATAATATAAAAGTTAAAAAGAGTAAAGGGAAGATAAATTTTTTCAATGTATTCATAGCCTTAATATTTTTTGTTTACTAAAGTTATATACGGTTAAAAGAAACAATTCAGATTGTATTTAGGAGAAATTGTCAATTTTTTTAAAGAGATTATGGCAATGAAATTGATAACACTCTAATAACCAGTAGATAATTATAAATTATAGACAATAATACAATATTGAATTAGTTTTAAGTATTTTTATATATGAATTACTAAAAAAGTTGATTAAAGTGCAACTTTCAGAACAATAATCAGATAGTATGAATAAAACAGCTCTTATTACCGGTGCCACAAGTGGTATTGGTGAAGCTACCGCTTATGAATTTGCAAAACAGGGAATCAATTTAGTGCTTTGTGGCAGACGCCTTGAGCGCTTAAATACCATCCAAAAGGCTCTTGAACGATTAACCAATGTTCATATTTTAAATTTTGATGTTAGAGATAAAGACCAAGCTTTTAAGGCAATAGCATCATTACCGGATAAATTTAAAACTATAGATATATTAATTAATAATGCCGGGAATGCACACGGTTTAGACCCCATTGAAAGTGGACATGTTGACGATTGGGATGCTATGATGGATATTAATGTAAAAGGGTTGCTCTATGTGAGTAAGGCAGTCATTCCACAAATGACAGCGCGTCGGTCTGGACATATCATTAATATTGGGTCCTCGGCAGGAAAGGAGGTCTACCCCAAAGGCAATGTGTATTGTGCCAGTAAACATGCTGTTTTAGCAATCACCGAAGGGATGCGTATTGATTTAAACGCTTATGGTATAAAAGTAGGAGCCATAAACCCCGGTTTGGTAGAGACCGAATTTTCAAAGGTGCGATTTAAAGGTGGAACTGAGGCTAATGCTGTGTATACCGGTTTTAAAGCCTTACAGGCTAAAGATGTAGCTGAAGTTATTTATTTTGCTGTATCCAGGCCACCCCATGTTAATATTGCTGATGTATTGATGTTTTGTACAGCGCAGGCTAATTCAACATTAGTCAATAAATCTAAATAGAGAATACCCGGATGATTAACAAACGCCTACTTATAAAACATCTTTTGGCTCATAATGATGAGAATAGTTTTTATGATAAAAAACGTAAGGTGGATATTAGTCATAAAGAAGGTAAAGCTAAATTTTTAAAGCATATTTGTGCGCTTTCTAACAGTAATCCCAAAAACAATTCTTTTATAGTTATTGGGGTGCAGGATGAAGATAATAACATTACTGGAGTAGATTTTTTTGATGACAGTAAAATACAAAACCTTATTAATGCCTATTTAACAAATCCGCCAATAGTTCAATATGAGAATATCTCTTTTCCACATTTATCAGATGATAAAGTAGTTGGATTGGTAACCATCAGGCCAACAGGTCAAATCACATCACTTAGAAAAAATATTTGGAAATACTATGGAGGTTCCGTGTTTTTTAGAGATGGAAGTATGAGCATGCCTAAAGTTTTTGATATTGAGATTAAGGATGTAAATTCTAAAATTGTTGAAGCCATTGAAAAGCATGCGCAAAACAACATAGAACACACGCTTAATGGCGTCTTTGATTTTATGAATAACCGAAAAGACTACAATGCCCAATACAAAGTATTTAAGGAGTATTTTGTGGTATGCTGGGCAGGACAAAAAAAAGTGGTTAAAGAAGATGTTTTCTATTCCAGGGTAGATATTGAGTTAATAAATGAGCAGGTGCGTTTATTTTTTTCAGCTTTAGATGAGGTTTCTATTGATTATAATGACAGTAGCTTTAAAATAATTGAATATGTCAATTTAGGGCTTCAGGGGTCTAACAAGTATTATCAGTTAGAAGAAACTATAATTAATTTTGAAGATAATGCGCAATATAGTATTGAGACCAAGCTTTTATTTAAAGCGCCCCAATTTGATAAAAAGGTACTGCATCACATTTATAATACCAACAACGCAATTTTGGAAAAACTAAAAAAAGGGATGTTACTTACAGAATCTGAAAGTATAGATTTAAAAAACCTGCCTGTAACTTATTTAATTTGCTATTTAAATAATTTTGATGAGGCTATCCATAAACTCACTGAGGCAAAACCTTATTTAAAAGAGTACAATTCAAAAACGTATAGCCTTTATAAAGAAGCTATACGTATTTTAAGAAAAGTGAAGTACAGTTAATTTAACTTTAAGTTAACTTTAAAAAAGGCAGGTTGTATTAAAAAGCCTTATTTTTGTAATGCTATTAATCTTTTTAAGATGTAACCTTGCTTCTCCCAAACAATATTGGCATTGAGGCAAGGTTTTTTTATTAAATAAAATGAAGCTGGTTAAAAGATTTGTTTAATATCTTTTTATCATTTACTTCTAACCATTTGTCCAGCACGGTAGCATAAATAGTTCTAAAATCTATTTCAAATTTCAAATCACCATTATCATCTAAATCACTTAGGTTAGCCATCTTATTATATAGCCCTTGTTTTTTAAGTTGTTCTCCTATAATGAATACATTATTGGCCGTACCATGGTCTGTACCGGCACTTCCGTTTTGTTTTACACGTCTTCCAAACTCCGAAAACGTTAAAATAAGAGTGTCTTTAAATGTATTATTGTCTTTTAAATCCTGAACAAAAGTTTCAATGCCTTTTGCGTACATACCAAGTAACCTTTCTTGCCTGCCTATTTGACTAAAATGCGTGTCAAACCCCCCTAAAGAACTGTAAAACACTTTGGTTTGCAATCCTGAATTAATAAATTGTGCCGTGGTTTTTAATTGTTTTCCAAACTTGTTGTTTGGGTATTCTTTTGTAGTTGAAACGGTTTTACTGGTTTCGTATATATATTTAGCGGAAGATTCGGCAGCTATCATGGATTTATACAAGTACCCTAAATTGTGTTCATTGAGGTGCACATCATTTTGATGTTTATGTATATTTTTAAAATAAGGCTCTTTTGATAAATTATATAAAGATTTGGCATCTTGGGTGGCAATAGCATTCAGGTGTTCTCCTTTCATGGCCAGAGATAAGCTTTCATCTATTTCAATAGCACTATAAGGTTTTTTACCATAATGGTCTAAGTATCTGCCAATCCAGCCGCTTTGAGAAAATTTATCTGAATCTGTAGCGGTTTGCCAAATGTCCATAGATCTAAAATGCGATCGGTTTGGATTTGGATATCCTACGTTATTGATAATGGTTAAATTTCCATTATCATATAATCGTTTTAAGGGTGCCAGGCGGGCGTGTAAACCCACTTCTTCATTGATTTTTATAATATCTGCTTTCTTAATTCCTATAGTAGGGCGCTCTTTATAATACAAATCATTTCTAAAAGGAATGACTGTGTTTAATCCGTCATTACCCCCGGATAACTGAACAATGACTAAACGCTTATATCCTAAACGGCTACTGGCCATGTCTTCAAAAGCTCTAACAAAATCAGGAACAAAGAATAGGCTACTGGCTAATGACGATTGTTTTAAAAATTTTCTTCTGTTCATAATTAACACATTTGATATTCTGGTAATGACATAAGCTGTACACAATACTCTCGTTTTGAAACTTTTTCCAAAGCGTTCAAGTATGGTTTGGCATGCTCACTAATTTCACAAGCTAATAAATGATTTGGCATGTCATTTAATTCAACATTTTTAAAATGATCTTTAAAATAGGACCAGCTACTTTCTGTTTTAAAGCGTTTGCCAAACTGTTTCTTAAACTGTTCTTTTTTATGCATCATTCGGGTATCTTTCTGCCCTTTCTCAGTTTTAGAGATGTATGCATCATTAAGTAATAGTGAAGGCAGTTTCAGACGTAAAACAATAATATTACTGTCTATCCAATTTTTTCCACCTTTCCATCCTGCAACATTAGGAGGGTTTAACAGAATTTGACCCATTAGTTTCTGAAGGTATAGTAATTGTTTATTGTTTTTAAACTGTGTTGGTACCATAGTATTCATACCAACTAAAAGCTCTATGGGCGATTTTATTTTTGTGCCAATATGCTTATCATTATAAAACCAATCTGACATAAAAACATAGCGCATCAATTTTTCAATATCATAGTCTTTATAAAAAACATCCACCATAGCGTTAACATGATCCGGATCAATAGTGTCATTTACAAAATAGCGATATATTTTTCCGCAAATGTATGTTGCACATTGTTTTTGTTCTAATATTATGTCTATAATATCGTCTCCTTTAAAATGTCCTGTTTTGCCAAAAAAAGTCTTGTTCCCTTCATGATGTACACGTTTTCTAAATACAAATTCTCCCTTTAAGTTATGAGAATACCCGGTAAATGCCTTGGCACTTTCTTTAATATCATTTTCAGTATAGTTACCCACTCCCAAAGTGAACAATTCCATAAGTTCTCTGGCAAAATTCTCATTAGGTTTTTGCTTTCGGTTTTGTTTGGTATTCAGGTATTTGGTCATGGCAGCTTCTTTGGAAATGGCTTTAACAAAAGTTCCAAAATTGCCCAGTGCGTGTTCGCGAAGCGTATTATTAAATTTTTGGATGTAAACAATGTTATTATCTTCACATACAAAATGATTTGCCCAGAACAAGGTCATTTTTTCTCGCAATATCTCTTGAGATTGAGATAATCTATTAATCCAGGATACATTTAATTCAATCTGTTTTTCACGGCTTAATTTTTTAATTTTTTGCCGTACTGTTTTATCCATTTTTGAACCACTCATCATACTACCAAAAACAGCTTTGATTTCAGTAGTATCCACTTCAAGATTAGTGACTTGTTTAGATGCTTTAAAAAGATTGTTTACAACCTCTTTTTTACTCTTTTTGGATAGGGCATCCAAGTCATTTGGTAAGATTCCAAAACCAATGCGCCAATATAAATGTTGAATATGTTTGCGTTTCATAGAGTCGTGTTTTAAAGGTAGACTAAAAATACACAAATAAGCAGGATGTGTAACCTCTTAGACTTTAGTGAGTTAAAAAGGTTTAATTGCGCGTCAAAACAAGGCCTCTGATCTATAGGTCAAATTTTATACCCTGAGCCAGTGGCAACTCTGTGGTATAATTTATAGTATTGGTCTGTCTGCGCATATATATTTTCCAGGCATCAGAACCGGACTCTCTACCACCGCCGGTTTCTTTTTCGCCACCAAAAGCACCGCCAATTTCAGCTCCTGAGGTTCCAATATTAACATTAGCAATACCACAATCACTTCCGGCATGAGATAAAAAACGTTCAGCTTCGCGTAAATTATTAGTCATTATTGCCGAAGATAAGCCCTGGGCAACTTCATTTTGAATATGGATAGCATTTTCAACCGTACCGGAATATTTTAATAAATATAATACGGGAGCAAAAGTTTCATGCTGTACAATTTTATAATGTGGTTCTGCTTCGGCAATAGCAGGCTTGACATAGCAACCACTCTCATAGCCAGCACCCGAAAGCAAGGCGCCTTCAACAATAATATGTCCGCCTTCCTGAACAACACTATCCAGTGCCTTTTCGTAATGTCTAACAGCATCTTTGTCAATTAGCGGCCCTACATGGTTGCTTTCATCCAAAGGGTTTCCAATACGCAATTGTTTATATGCATCTATTATGGCATTTTTAACTTTATTATAAATAGAATCATGAATAATCAAGCGTCGAGTACTTGTACAGCGTTGCCCGGCAGTTCCAACAGCACCAAAAACAGCACCGATAACCGTCATTTTTATATCAGCATCAGGAGTCACAATTATAGCATTATTCCCACCGAGCTCCAACAAACTTTTCCCTAATCTCCCGGCTACTTCCTGAGCCACAATTTTACCCATTCTTGTTGAACCTGTGGCTGAAATTAACGGAATTCTGGAATCTTTCGTCATAAATTCACCCACGTTATAATCGCCGTTAATTAAACATGAAATACCTTCCGGTAAGTTATTTTCTCTAAAAACTTCGGCAGCAATATTTTGACAGGCAATGCCACAAAGTGGTGTTTTTTCAGAAGGTTTCCAAACACAAACATCGCCACAAATCCAGGCTAAGGCCGTATTCCATGACCAAACGGCAACCGGGAAATTAAAAGCCGAAATAATGCCCACAATACCAAGCGGGTGATATTGCTCATACATGCGGTGCCCCGGACGTTCACTATGCATAGTTAACCCATGGAGCTGACGTGATAACCCTACGGCAAAATCACAAATGTCAATCATTTCCTGAACTTCACCTAAACCCTCCTGGTAGCTTTTTCCCATTTCATAAGATACCAGTTTTCCTAAGGCTTCCTTTTTTTCTCGTAATTTTTCACCAAACTGACGTACAATGTCACCACGTTGAGGTGCAGGCATAGCTCTCCAGGTTTTAAAAGCTGAAGTTGCCGCTTCTATTACGGTTTCATAATCTGCTTTAGTAGTTGTTTTAACCTTTCCAATACATTGACCATCCACAGGAGAATAGGATGCAATACTATCACCGTTAGAAAAACTATTTGAACCGGTTGAAGTGCCTTCATTTATTGGTTTAACACCCAGGGTTTTAAGGGCTTTATCTATACCAAAATCAGTCGCTATTGTATTCATGAATTATTGATTTGCTAATTATTTTAAAATTATTTACGAATATAATAATAAAAAGCTGTTTTTGTTAAAAATTACATGCAACAAAATTAGTAACTTTATAGAGTTAAATTAATTAGATTTTTATGAAAAAATTCATTCATCTGTTTTTAGTTGTTGCATTGATTGTGTCTTGTAAGAGTGAAGAAAAAGTCAACCCAAAAAATGTTCAAAATGAACCTCAAAAAGCAGAGTTTTCAATAGTTATTCATGGTGGCGCCGGAACAATAAAAAAAGAGCATATGACCCGGGAAAAGGAAATGGAATATCGTCAAAAACTTGAGGAGGCCATTCGTGTAGGGTATACCATTTTAAAAAATGGAGGAACAAGCTTAGATGCAGTTCAGAAAACCATTACTGTTTTGGAAGACTCACCTCTTTTTAATGCCGGAAGAGGTGCCGTTTTAACGTATGACGGTATCAATGAACATGATGCGTCTATAATGGATGGAAAGACCTTAAATGCTGGTGCTTCAACTGGTACAAGAACAGTTAAAAACCCAATTAACCTAGCCCGGAAGGTCATGGATGAGTCTCCTCATGTTATGCTTTCGGGTGCCGGAGCAGAAACCTTTGCCAAAGCACAGGGTCTGGATATAGTAGAATCGGATTATTTTTTTACTGAGAAAAAGAAGGAAGCTCTTGAGCGCGTTAAAGCATCAGAAAAAAATAAAATGGCCTCGTTTTATGATATTGAAATTAAAGATTCAAAATTTGGAACCGTAGGCTGTACTGCATTAGATAAACAGGGTAATTTAGCAGCAGGCACATCTACCGGAGGAATGACTAACAAACGTTGGGGGCGTATTGGTGACTCCCCAATAATAGGAGCAGGAACTTATGCTAATAATGCCACTTGTGCTGTATCCAGTACAGGGTGGGGCGAGTTTTTTATTCGCGGTATGGTGGCTCATGATATTTCTGCACTTATGGCCTATAAAAATATGACCTTAAAAGAAGCTGCTCAATTGGTGATTCAAAAAAAACTCCCGAATTTAGGAGGCAACGGGGGTATTATTGCTATTGATAAGAATGGAAACATGACCATGGAGTTTAATACTTCCGGTATGTTTAGAGCTACTATGAATGATAAAGGTGAATTGTATATTGGTATGTTTAAGGATTAATAAAACAGATCCCCAATTATTGTCTTAAAAATAGTTGTGTATAATAGTAATGCCCATTAGCATCTTTAATGGCGCTAATACCAATATGTGTAAAATGACCTTCTATATTTTCACGATGCCCTTTACTGTTTAACCAAGCCTCCATAACATCTTTTGCAGATTTTTGTTTTGCAGCAACATTTTCAGCTACACTATAAGCATTCTCCTCATCATATAACCTATCTGCTCTATCGTTAAAATTATCATGACTGATTTCTTTTTGACTGATCATAAATAAGGTGTGTTCTTCGGCCAACTGAGTTGCTAAACTGTTGATACTTAACACTGGTTTTCCAATATTTAGTCTGTGTTTATTTACTAATTGCAACATGTCTTCGGTAATAGAAAGTGATTCAAGCTTTTCAGTAGCTTCAGAAGCATCGTCTTTAGAACAAGATATACTACATATTAATGTGGTAAAACATAGCAAGATAAGCCATGCTTTTAAAGCGTAAGTTTTCATAAGTATTCAATTTGGGGTACTCGAATATACGTTAAATGTCAACCCAAAGATTATTAAAACGTAAAAAAATGTACTTTTTCATTTAAAAAATGATGTACATCGATTTTTTTAAACTCAAAATCTTAGGACTTTTTTAACGTTTTTAAAAAACCTAAGTATCAAATTTTGAACGTATTTTTATTAACAAGAAAACGATTACGCTTTCTTTTCACCAAACAAACTTAATCATTCATGCTATTAAAAAAACTCTTTGTTTGCATATTGTTTATAACAATATTGGCATCCTGTAAAAAGAATACTGTAGAAACAGATAACCTCTTTAAGTTTAGATATTATGTCAGTTATACAACCTCTGGAAGGATTTCTGTTGGAAGCCCAATTCAAATTAGTTTAACCAGAGATGTAGAAGGTTGGGAAACAGGCCAGGAGATAACAGATAAGACGATTACCATTACACCGCATGTTGAAGGTAAATTAAAAGTGAGTAATGCTCATACTCTGTTATTTACCCCGGATGAACATTTAGAACCGGATACAGAATATACCGTTTCTGTAAAGCTCAATAAGATCTATAAGAATATGCCCAGCGGTTTTGAAAACTACACCTTTCAATTTAAAACCATTGCTCCCAGTTTTAATGTGATTACAAACAGTTTACAGTCCTATAGTAAAAAATGGCAATATATTGAGGGCGTCATAAAATCTGCTGATATCATATCTATTGAATCTGCTAAGAATTTAGTTGAAGCGTCTCAAAATGGAAGAGACCTATCGATGGTGTTTCATGAAGAAGATAAAAGCTCAAAACACTTTGAATTTAAAATTGATAGTATAAACAGACTAATTGATGATAGTGAAATCCTTGTAAAATGGAATGGAAAAACTATAGATGCTCCAAATGAAGGCGAAAATACCATCACCATTCCGGGGATTAATAATTTTACAATTGTTGAAACCAGTGTCACACAATCGCCGGAACAATACCTGTCTATTAATTTTTCAGACCCGCTTAAAAAGCAGCAAAATTTTGACGGGTTGGTAAGTATCCAAAAGGTGAAAAAACCAAAGTTTGTAGTTGATGGCAATATATTAAAAGTGTATCCTGACAGCAAGCTGGTTGGAGATATTCAGGTGGATGTCTTTCAGGGAATTAAGAATACAGATGGTTATAAGCTTAAAAAACCATTTTCTGAAACCATTGCTTTTGAAGCTTTAAAGCCTCAGGTGAAACTAATAAGCAATGGGAGTATTTTGCCTAATTCAGCAGAATTAAAATTTAATTTTAAAGCCGTTAACTTAAGTGCTGTAGATGTTAGGGTCATTAAGATTTTTGAAGACAATGTCCTTCAGTTTTTGCAAGACAATAATCTAAACAGTAATAACCGGTATGACATCAAAAAAGTAGGTCGCCGTATTGTAAAACAAACAATTCAATTACAAACTGAGGCAGAAAATAATGGAAAATGGAAGGCTTATAGTATTGATCTATCCAAATATTTTCAAGCAGACCCCGGCGCCATATATCGTGTTGAGCTCAGCTTTGATAAATCCTACTCGCTATATGATTGCAAAGCTTTAGGAGACTCTAACTTAGAAAATGATGACTATGATACGTATTATGAAGAAGATTATTGCGATTCTGATTTAGAAAACACCTCAGAAGATGAAGACCTGCACGAAGAACAATATTGGGATAACCTATTATATCGTTATAAAAACTATACCTATAATTGGCGTGAAGAGAGCAACCCGTGTCATGATGCTTACTACAATGAAAGTAAGATTGTATCGCAAAATTTATTGGCCTCAAATCTTGGAGTAATAGCCAAACACAGTGCTAATAACTCTTACTATTTTGCAGTAACTAATATTTTGGATACCAGCCCGGAAGCAAATGCTACGATTACACTTTATAATTTCCAACAACAAGCTATGGAATCTGCTAATACAGATAAAGAAGGCCTGGCAATCATAGATGCAGAAAGACATGCCAATTTTGCTATAGTTACTAAAGGAACTCATACAACCTATGTTAAATTGTTGGATGGAAACGCATTGTCATTAAGTAAGTTTGATGTGTCAGGAAACAAGTTGCAGCAAGGGCTTAAAGGTTATATTTATGGCGAACGCGGTGTTTGGCGCCCCGGAGACACATTGCATTTAACATTTATGCTTAATGATAAGGCTAACAAACTTCCTCAAGGACATCCGGTAAAGATGGAAATCACAGATCCAAATGGGAAGTTGGTCTATAAAAAGGTTACTACAGATAACCTAAATAATGTTTTTAAGTTTACGGTACCAACTGCAACAGAAGATAAAACAGGACACTATAATGCTAAAGTGTCTGTTGGCGGTGCTACTTTCCATAAAGGGTTAAAAGTTGAAACAGTCAAACCCAATCGTTTGAAAATTAAGATTGATTTTGAAAATGATATTTTAACCGGTAATGTACCTCTGAAAGGAGTTTTAGATGTAAAATGGTTGCATGGTGCTCCGGGTAAAAATCTGAAAGCCGAAGTTAAAGCTAAATTCAGTAGTACAAGTACTTCTTTTCCAAAATTTAAGGGGTATACGTTCAATGACCCAACGCGCCAATTTCAAACTGAAGACATCAATGTTTTTGAAGGGAAGGTTGATGAAGAGGGTATAGCTTATATCAATAATAAGCTTGCAGTGAAAAATAATGCTCCCGGAATGCTAAATGTTCAGTTTTTAGTTCGAGCCTTTGAAAACGGGGGTGATTTCTCCATAGATGCGTTTACTAAAAAATATGCACCTTATAAATCATTTGTAGGATTACGTTCCCCAAAAGGAAATGCATACGGGTCTTTTTTTACTGATGAAAACCAAACCTTTGATGTGGTAGTGGTTGACGACCATGGTAAGCCTATTAAGCGTAATAACCTGGAGGTGAAAATATATAAAATGGAGTGGCGATGGTGGTGGAATTCGTCTTATGATGATTTGGCAAGTTATATGTCCAGTAATTATCACAGGCCATATTTGACTTCAAAAATAAATACGGATGCAAACGGGAAAGCTAATTTTAATATTAATGTTCCGGATCATGATCGTGGGCGGTATCTTATTAGAGTGCTTGACCCCGTTAGTGGCCACGCCACAGGAAGAATAGCTTATTTCTACAAAAATTGGTGGCAAAAAACACCATCAGGGAATAAGGACGCGGCAAAAATGTTAGTGTTTTCAGCTGATAAAACACATTACAATGTAGGCGAAACAGCCAAAATTACTTTTGCTTCGGGAAGTGAAGGTAGGGCTTTGGTAAGTATTGAAAACGGTACGGAAGTTATAGACTATAAATGGGTAAAAACTAATCCCGGTGAAACTACGGTTGATCTTCCCATTACAAAGAACATGGCACCAAATGTATTTATTAATATTTCGTTATTGCAGCCTCATGCCATTACAGCTAACGATTTACCAATACGCTTATATGGCGTCATTCCCATAATGGTTGAAGACCCAGCAACCAAGCTATATCCGGAGCTAAAAATGCCTGATAAATTGAGACCTGAACAAGCGTTTGAAAT
Organism: Alterotamlana spongicola; assembly: GCF_035818475.1. Taxonomy (NCBI): domain Bacteria; kingdom Pseudomonadati; phylum Bacteroidota; class Flavobacteriia; order Flavobacteriales; family Flavobacteriaceae; genus Alterotamlana; species Alterotamlana spongicola. The sequence goes on along the minus strand of NZ_JAYMGV010000001.1, from coordinate 778,599 downwards.
TAAAGTTTCCGAAAAAAATAAACAGGCCATGACCTATACCATTGCGGTTGTTGAAGAGGGGTTATTGGATCTAACCCGGTTTAAAACCCCTAATGCATGGCATAGCTTTTATGCCAGAGAAGCATTAGGTGTAAAAACATGGGATGTGTTTGATGATGTTATCGGGGCATATTCCGGAAGTATAGATCAGGTATTTGCTATAGGTGGAGATGGTAGCGCTGCGGCCGGTAAAAATAAAAAGGCCAACCGGTTTAAGCCTGTGGTTACCTATTTGGGACCTTATAATTTAGAAAAAGGCCAAACCAAAACACACCAGCTAAAATTACCAAATTATATAGGGGTCGTACGCACTATGGTTGTTGCCGGAAATCATGTTGCAGAAGCTTACGGAAGTACAGATAAATCTGTAGAGGTAAAAAAACCATTAATGGTTTTGGCTACACTTCCCCGAAAATTAAGCCCCGGCGAAAAAGTAACCTTACCGGTAAGCGTTTTTGCTATGGAACCTAAAGTGAAAACCGTTAATATCAGTCTAAAGCTGAGCAAGGGTGTTTCAATAGTTGGCGAGACTAAAAAGACTTTAAATTTTGCAAAGCCTGATGAACAGATGGCTTATTTTGAGCTTGATGTGAGTAAGGCAAAAGGAATTAATACCGTTGAGGTTATTGCAAACGGTAATGGAGAAAGATCAACTTATAAGGTAGAATTGGATGTGTTAAATACCAACCCAATAACATCAAAAGTTATTGATAAGACCTTAGGTGCAGAAGTTTCTGAAACTTTAGAGTTTTCAACTTTTGGAGTTTCCGGAACAAATTCGGCAACGGTAGAGTTCTCAACCTTACCGCCAATGGATTTTTCACGGAGGTTACACTATTTGATCCGATATCCTCATGGTTGTGTAGAACAAACCACATCCAGTGTATTTCCACAATTATTTTTGAGTGATATTTTTGATCTGACAGCCAATAAAAAACAGAAAATTCAAACCAATATTGAAAATGGGATCAAACGTCTGGGGCATTTTCAAAGACCTAATGGCGGATTAAGTTATTGGATTGGAGAACACAGTGCCAATGACTGGGGAACAAGTTATGCCGGACATTTTATGATAGAAGCTGAAAAGAAAGGTTACGTATTGCCGTTAACCTTTAAAAGTAGTTGGATATCCTATCAGAAGCAGGCGGCCAGAAATTGGCGCCCCAGTTATAGAAGTCATAACTCAGATTTAGCACAAGCCTACCGTTTATATACTTTAGCACTGGCAGGAAGCCCGGATTTAGCTTCTATGAACCGATTAAGAGAGTTTTCAGAGATCTCCAATGAAGCCAAATGGCGTCTGGCAGCTGCCTATGCCCTGGCCGGACAAAAAGAGGCCAGTGATAACATTTCACAATTGGCAAATATTGAATTTAAGCCACAGCGCTATAATTATTATACCTATGGTTCAGTAGATAGAAATCGTGCTATGGCACTGGAAACTATGGTGCTTACAAAAAACCCTAAAATGCGGGAGCTAGCAGAATATATTGCTAAAGATCTATCTAGCAGCAGATGGATGAGTACCCAAACCACAGCCTATAGTTTATTGGCTATGGCAAAAATGGTACATGCTAATGGAGGAAAGGCATTACAGGTTAATTATACTATCAATGGCAAACACCAAAATATCGAGACAAGTAGAACAATTGCCCAGCGGGAGTTAACTATTAATGATGGGGCCAATACTATAGTATTTACCAATGCAAAAGAGAATGTGGTATATGTACGGGTTTTAAACTCCGGGAAACTACCTTTAGGACAAGAACTGGTAGAGCAACGCGGGCTGAGCGTATCTTATACGTATAAGGATTTAAAAGGAAATAAAATTGATATATCCAGATTACAACAAGGCCAGGATTTTATTGCTACTGTGAGTGTCAGCAATCTGAAAAATGAATCTGTTAATGATGTGGCACTGACTCAAATATTTCCATCGGGCTGGGAGATTGTAAATACCCGTTTTACCGATTTTGGAGATACAACAACAAGTCAGGCCAGATTTACTGATATCAGGGATGATCGTGTAAACTTCTATTTTGATTTACCAAAAAAAGGAAAGCACAGTACCAAGACGTTTAGTGTCATGCTAAACGCTTCGTACTTAGGGACGTATTATTTACCGGGTATTCAGGCTGAAGCTATGTATGATAATGATTATTTGGTAAGAACCAAAGGACAATGGATTGTGGTTGAAAAGTGATACGTGTTTATAATTACATAAAAAAACATAAAATAAGATCAGCTATTCTTGCTGCGCTTTTAGTAGCCTATTATTTTAGTTTGCCTAAAGTGTTGTTTAAAGACCCTACGACCACCGTAATCACCGGTTCTAATAATGAATTATTGGGTGCTCAGATTGCTAAAGATGGACAATGGCGCTTTCCGCATAACGATAGTGTGCCTGAGAAGTTTAAAACCTGCATCATTCAGTTTGAAGACGAATACTTTTATAAGCATCCGGGGTTTAATCCAATCTCTATTTTTAAAGCGCTAAGAGATAATTTAAGATTAGGGCGCATAAAACGTGGAGGAAGCACTTTAACCCAGCAGGTTATTAGATTATCCAGGAAGGGTCAAAAACGCAGTTATATTGAAAAGTTTAAAGAGCTTATTCTGGCTACACGGCTTGAGTTACGAGCTTCAAAAGCAACTATTTTAGCCTATTATTCCAGCAATGCTCCTTTTGGAGGGAATGTAGTTGGGCTTGATGCTGCATCATGGCGTTATTTTAATAGAGGCCCCAACCAGCTTTCCTGGGCAGAAAGTGCAACATTGGCAGTTTTGCCCAATGCACCAAGTTTAATTTATCCGGGAAAAAACCAGGAGCGTTTATTAAACAAAAGGAACCGGCTTTTAAAAAAGCTTTTAAACCACGCCATTATTGATACACTTACCTATGAACTATCTATTGCTGAAGATCTGCCACAAAGACCTTTTCCTTTGCCCCAACAGGCGCCACATTTATTACAAAAATTAGCTCGTGATCATTCAGGAAGGTATATCCAAACTACGGTTAATAGCAAACTACAGCAGCAGGTTAATCATATTGTTAAAACACATTATAACCAACTGCGTCAAAATGAAATTTATAATGCAGCAGTTTTGGTTCTGGATGTAAAAACAAGACAGGTTTTGGCTTATGTAGGTAATACCCCTACTGATAAGGCACATCAAAAAGATGTGGATATTATTAATAAACCCAGAAGTACCGGTAGTATTTTAAAGCCGTTTTTATATGCAGCCATGTTAGATGGTGGGGATTTACTTCCAAAAACATTAATTGCCGATGTACCCACTCAATTTGGAAATTATAGCCCGGAAAACTATAATAAAACTTATGATGGAGCAGTGCCAGCTAGTAGAGCATTATCCCGATCTTTAAATGTGCCGGCTGTTAAAATGTTACAAACCTTTGGATTGGATAGATTTCATCATTATTTAAAAGATTTAAAACTAAAAGATTTGAAGTATAATGCTAATCATTATGGTTTATCATTGATTTTAGGGGGTGCCGAAAGTAATTTATGGGATCTGTGTAAAAGTTATGCGGCATTGTCTTCTACCCTAAATCATTTTTCAGAAACCTCAAGCGAGTATTTTTCAAATGAATTTTGTGCCCCCACTTTTTTAGCTTCTAAAACCATTGATTTTGGTAAGAAAACCTCTAATAAAACCCTTTTTGATGCAGCATCCATTTACCTGACCTTTGAAAGTTTAAAAGAAGTGAACAGGCCTGAAAGTGACGAAAATTGGGAGTTTTTTGATAACTCAAAACAGATCGCCTGGAAAACAGGAACCAGTTTTGGTTATAGAGATGCCTGGGCCATTGGAACCACTAAAGATTATGTGGTTGGGGTTTGGGTTGGTAATGCTGATGGAGAAGGCAGACCCGGATTGATTGGTGTACAAACGGCAGCACCCATTTTGTTTGATGTGTTTGATATTTTACCGAACAGTGAATGGTTTGCAAAACCTTTTGATGAAATGAAGGAAGTCATCATTTGTAAACAAAGTGGGCACCGGGCATCACAATACTGTAATGAGGTAAACGAAGAGTTCATTCAAATGAGTGGATTGAAAACTAAGCCTTGTCCTTACCATGTATTAGTTCATGTGGATCAAAGCGAATCATATCAAGTCAATTCATCGTGTGAAAGTTTAAATCATATAAAACATAAATCGTGGTTTGCATTGCCACCATTAATGGCCTATTATTATAAAACCAAAAATCCGTTCTATAAGCCCTTACCTAAATTCAGACCGGATTGCTTGGGAGATAATTCAGTTTCTATGGCATTTATTTATCCAAAAGAAAACAATAGTATCTTTTTACCGAAAGATTTTGACGGAGAAACTAATGACCTTATTCTAAAAATAGCACATTCAAAACCGGAAAGTACGGTGTTTTGGTATATTGATGAAACGTTTGTTGGGAGTACCAAAGATATTCATGAGTTGGCAGTTAAACCTGGCCAGGGAAAACATATAATTACTGTTGTTGATGAATTTGGTCATGAAGCTAAGCAACAGTTTGCGATTTCTGATTAGTTATTTTCTAATTATTGTTTTAAGCATACTGTGGTCGCTTTTAAACGTACATGTTTTTTGTGTTTTTAGAATTTTCAAATCCCTGGAAACCCAAATATGATCTAAAGAGAGCAATGGAATATTCCAAAACCAGGTTTCTCTAAAGCCGTTTCCTTTTTCTGTAAAAGCATGAGAGAAATTTGTTTTAATAGGGTTTAAAAGTTTAGATTCAAAAGGCACGTTAAAATCTCCTAAAACAATAGTGTTTTTGGTTTGGGTAATAATCTTGTCAACAAACTCCAACTCCCAGCTTCTTGGTACGTCAATACTGCCAGAAACGTCTACAGCATAAAAATTAAGGCCCTGAGTTTCAAAATTAATAATTGTGGAACCGTATTTTGAAGGTGTTGCTTTTTTTATATGTATGGGTGTTTTTGAAAACAGGCCTATTTCTTTGTCACGAAAATTGTAAAAATAAAAATCCGGGTATTTAGCTTGGGCGTCGTCTAAAAAATCACCATGATATTCTACTAAAACCACCACATCCGGAATTTTGATGTTTTTGTCAAATACGTCCTCAAAGTCTCTATAATGTGAAGCGTTCCAAAATACAATATCTAAATCAGCATCTTTAATGTCTTCAGCAACACGTATTTGAAAACTTCTACTCAACCATATGATTAACAATACACCGGCAATAAAAAAATTATACCTTCTGAAGGTTCTACTCAGAAAAACAGAAAGTAAAAGAACAATAAGAATTATTGCAGGTAAAGGAAAAGTATAAAAGAGTAAAGAGGTAGAATAACTACTCTCCTTAATTCCAAAATGAATGACTAATAACGCTAAAATTATAATAGCGTTTAATAATAATAAAAAAAGCTTTATAATTTTAAACATTAGCGCAAAGGAAATCCTTTTCCTGCCCACCAGGGGTGTATTTCAATTTCTAAACGCCCGGCTTTAACCATAGGGTCTGCATTGGCTAAACTATCTGCCATTTTTAAAGTGGGGACATTATAAATAGTAATGCCACGAATAACCCCTTCGTCACCAAAAGGCCCGGAAATATCGGCATAACCCATCTCATACATTTTTGTTAAATGTGCTAAATGAGCTTTTTGTAGTTCAGCAGTTTCTTCTTCATTTTGCCCGCGAATGGCTCCTTTTTTTAAAAACGCCATAAAATACTGTTGCATTATAATGGTGTCTTTTGTATTCTCATCCACATAATCAAAGGTTTTAAACCCTTTACTGTCCAATTCTTCTTTTATTTGCTTTGTTGTTTTTGCAACTGGTTTTATAAGCTCTTCTATCACTGAGTCTTTTACTGCTTCATTGGCAGCAGCTTGAATATCATTTTCGGTAGCAGTAGTTTTTGGTTCATTTTTACAAGCCCAAATGGCTAATATGAGTAGGAATAATAGTGTTGATGTTTTCATTTGTTTTTATTATTTATTGCCCCAGGTATTATAGGGGTGTTTACTTAATAGTGCGTTATAATACTTTACTTCACCGGTTACTTCTTGGCCTAACCATTCAGGTTTTTTAAAGGTCTCATCTTCTGTGTTCAATTCTACTTCTGCCACCACTAACCCTTTGTTGTCGCCATAAAACTCATCCACCTCAAAATTATGTTGCCCACTCTTGACTTCATAACGCATTTTGTCAATTATTGTCGGTTCGCAAAGTTTTAAAAGTGATTCAGCTTCTTCTTTAGGGATTTCTTTTTCCCATTCAAAACGGGATAAACCATTAGCTGAAGATACTCCTTTTACGGTAATAAAACCAGTTTCTCCTTTAATCCTAACGCGTACAGTACGTTCTTTGTGTGTATTTAAAAAGCCCTGACTTATCCTTGAGCTTTTAAATGCTTCGGTTTTAAAAGCGTCAGACTTAACTAAAAACTTACGTTCTATTTCTATCATTAATAATTCAAAATCAAATTTATTTACCTCAAATTAAGTTCTCTAAAGGTCTTATTTAAAAGGCATTTAATGCCTAAATTTACAGTATGTTGACGAATTTACCAATACGAAAAATTATTCATGTAGATATGGATGCATTTTATGCTTCTGTTGAACAATTGGATGATCCGGATTTAAGAGGTAAACCTGTGGCTGTAGGAGGTGGTGGAAAACGTGGCGTAATTAGTGCGGCAAGCTATGAGGCCAGAAAGTTTGGTGTTAAAAGTGCTATGGCTGGGAATTTAGCAACAAAGCTATGTCCGGATCTTATTTTTGTAAGACCGCGTTTTGAAAGATATACCGAAATTTCTAAAAAAGTCAGAGCTATTTTTTATGATTATACGGATCTGGTAGAACCACTATCTCTTGATGAAGCATATTTAGATGTTACTGAAAACAAAAAAGGAAATCCCAGTGCCTCTTTGCTGGCAAAAGAAATTCGTGAGCGTATTTTTACAGAGATAGGGCTAACCGCTTCAGCAGGTATTTCCATTAATAAGTTTATTGCTAAAATAGCAAGTGATTATAATAAGCCTAATGGGCAAAAAACAGTAAATCCGGAAGAGGTTATTGCTTTTTTAGAGCAGTTAGACATCAGGAAATTTTATGGAGTAGGAAAGGTTACTGCGGAAAAAATGTACCAAAAAGGCATTTTTACAGGCTTGGATTTAAAACAAAAATCTTTAGAATATCTGGATGCCAATTTTGGGAAATCCGGACGATTTTATTACCATATAGTTAGAGGTATTCATAACAGTAAGGTAAAGCCCAATAGAGTTAGAAAAAGTTTAGCTGCAGAACGAACCTTTAGGGAGAACCTATCTTCTGAAATATTTATGTTAGAGAAGCTGGATCAAATAGCCGAAGAAGTTTCCAGGAGATTATCAAAAAGCAATGTTGCCGGAAAAACAGTAACACTAAAAATAAAATACAGTGATTTTACACTACAGACCAGAAGTAAAACACTACCTTATTTTATTGGAGATAAGAGCATTATTTTAGAGACTGCCAAAGACTTATTATATCAGGAAAGATTAAGCAACTCTGTAAGATTGCTGGGAATCTCTTTATCTAATTTAAATACTGAGGTTAAAGAGGAGCCAAGACAAAAAAAAAGTGTCAGTGTACAGCTAAAGTTTGATTTTTAAAGCTATAATATGTCATTGGTATTTACCATAGGGTAAATTTAAAAACTTGTATGAGTCATAAATTTGTGAATGATTTAGCAATGATATGATTTTAAAGGTGAAACCCTTACATATTTTATTAACTGTACTGCTTTTAAATGGGAAGATAATATCAGCACAAGTTTTAGATGTCGTAACAAATTTAGATACTCCTGAGAAAATGGTAATTGTTGGAGATATGTTATATTTTACAGGGGCTGATGATACTAAAATTTTTAAATTTGATATTACAGAAACTAACCCGGTAGTCACTACTGTAGTAACAGCCGTAAGCTCTAATACCATTTTAGGTTTAGCACATAAAGACAGTTTTTTGTTTTTCAGTCAAAAAGATGTTACAGATATTGCTAGCGGTGGAGGTAATATTTCTAAAATAGATATAACAGTTTCTGTACCAACAATAACAAATGAGATCAATACTTTTTTTTATCCCGCAGACCTTATAATACATGGAGACAACCTGTATATGGAGTTTCCGGAACAGAATAAAGTATCCTGGGTGGACCTTACCACTACGCATAGTGCATTTGTAACCATTCATGAATTAGGAGCTGGTGTATCTGTAGGAGGCTTTGCATTTAAAGGAAATGAGTTATATATAGCCGACCCGGAAGCTGATAAAATTGTTAAAATAGATGTCACAGCAGTAGATCCAGGTTTTGTGGATGTACTTAATACAGGCTTGTCTAATCCTAAAGGTGTTGCATTTAAAGATGATGAATTATACATTGCAGATACTGATAATGATAGAATTATTAAGATAGATGTTACAGATGCCACACCCGAAAAAACAGATGTCTTAATCGGGCTGTCTAAACCACAAAGTATCTTATTTAAGGGAGATGACCTGTATTTTATTCAAAAGGAGACTAACAGAGTCTCTAAGTTTAATATAACTAATACATTGACAAAAAAGGATGTCAAATATAAAACGATATGTTATCCAAACCCTACAAGTAATAACATTAAAATAATAGGATTAAAAAAGACAGAACCGTATAAAATTTATGATCTTTTAGGACACATATTACAAATGGGAATAGTTAAAAAAGATGATAAAATTAATCTTCAAAATTTAACAAAAGGCCTGTATTTATTAAAACTAGGCAAGAAGAAAACAATTAAGCTGATTAAGGAATGATAAAGAACAAGGCTTATAAAAACACAAGAGCTTCCAAAAATGAAAGCTCTTTATTTATTTGTATAAAGATGAAATGTCTTAAAAGTTACAAGTCTTTATTTCTGTAACACGTAATGTGTTTACCATACCTTTATCCTGGATTGGCATTGCTGCTAAGCTAATAAGCATGTCTCCAGCGTCTAAATAACCCATTTTACATGCTATAGCATTAACATCTTCTATGGTCTCATCAGTACTAACAAACTTATCATAATAAAAGGTTCTTACGCCCCATAATAAGCTTAGTCTTGTTAATATTTTTTTGTTTGATGTAAATACTAAGATATGACATGACGGCCTCCATGCTGAAATTTGAAATGCAGTATATCCACTATTTGTTAAAGTAGATATCGCTTTAGCATTAATTTCATTGGCCATATTTGCAGCGTGATAACAAATGGATTTTGTTATATAGCGATTGGTACGAATATGTGGAGGTAGCTGAGGAACCTGAATTAAAGCTGAGTTTTCAACACTTTTTAAAATGTCAGACATTTGTTTTATAACCTGAATAGGGTATTGACCAACAGAAGTTTCTCCTGAAAGCATTACAGCATCAGCACCATCCATAACTGAGTTTGCAACATCATTAACCTCTGCTCTTGTAGGGGTTAAGCTGGAAATCATAGTTTCCATCATTTGTGTAGCAATAATAACCGGAATTCTGGCTTTTTTAGCACGTAACACCAGTCGTTTTTGAATTAAAGGTACTTCTTGAGCCGGAACTTCCACGCCTAAATCACCACGAGCTACCATTAAACCATCACAATGCGCAACAATTTTATCTATATTTTCAACAGCTTCAGGCTTTTCAATTTTGGCTACAATTGGAATTTTATAATCGGAATGTTTTGCTATTAGATCACGTAGTTGCATTAAATCTTCAGCGTGACGAACAAATGATAAAGCAATCCAATCTACATCCTGGCTAATAGCAAAAATAGCATCTTCAATATCTTTTTCAGTTAATGCCGGTTGCGAGATATTTGTATTTGGAAGGTTAACCCCTTTTTTAGATTTTAAAGGGCCACCTTGAATAACTTTAGCTTTAACCTCGGTTTTTTTATTGGTAGAAACAACTTCAAAGATTAATTTTCCGTCATCTAAAAGAATACGTTCTCCTGGCTTAGCATCTTGAGGAAACCTTTCATAAGTCATGTAAACACGTTCTTTGGTTCCTTCAAAACGTTCTCCTGTAGCAAATATAATTTCGTCACCAGGGCTAACAACAACTTCTTCCTTCATGACACCAACACGAAGCTTAGGGCCTTGTAAATCTCCAAGAATAGCAGCTGTATACCCATATTCTTCATTAAGATCACGAATCATTTTTACGCGTTCAGCTACATCAGTATAGTCCGCATGAGAAAAGTTTATTCTGAAAACGTTAACGCCTTCTTCAAGCATACCTTTTAAAACCTCTTTTGTACTTGTAGCGGGTCCTAATGTTGCTACTATTTTGGTTTTTTTCGTATTTGTTGACATTATTAGTTAAAAATTAAATTGTCCTTAGATTTCAATTGACTAGAATCAATACTATAAGCGGTGGCAATTTGAGGTATTTTTAATATATTATTTGTAATATACTGTTCTTTACTGAAACTGAATTCGCTTTCTATTTTTAATAAATAGTTTACAGTTTTATGTTCTGGCAATAAATGAAATGTTTTTATTATTTTTTCTTGTGTGTCGAATAACGACCTATATGCTCTATCCTGGAGTTTTTCAATCTTACAAACATTAGATACTAAACTCCAAGTTATTAATTGTTTATAATCTTCCCATTCATAAATTGAATAAGAAACCTGTCCGTTGTTATAATCTAAATCTGTTTTTTTTCTTTTTAACATAATACCTAATTGTTTATTTAAAAGATAGGCTAAACGATAATCTTCAAGCCTACAATGTATTCCAATTAAGGTATATAATGTTTCATCAAAAGTATCATCTAAAACAAATTTGTGAACAGCCATAACTTATATTCAGACTGGACAAATATAATATTATAAACTTGTGAAAGAAAAAGTTTGGCGCATTGTTAACAATAAATCAACTAAAACGTTATAGTTCATTTGATGAAATGAAACGGGTTTAAATCATTTTAGATATTTTACTTTGAAAAGCAAAAAAGGCCCGTTTTGAAGCTTTTTCTTCGGCTTTTTTCTTTGATGTTGCTCTTGCTTTGGCTATGACTTTGTTGTCTATAGAAAGCTTTACTGAAAAATGTTTAACATCATCATTACCAGTGTCTTCATAAACATTGTAGCCAAATGTTTTCTTTTCTTTTTGGCACCATTCAATCAGTAAGCTTTTATAACTAATAACCTTACCTTCTAAGGTTTCAATATCTACATAAGGAATGATTACTTTTTTGTAAATAAACTTTTCACAGTATTTATAACCTTTATCTAAAAAAATAGCTCCAATCAGAGCTTCAAATAAGTTGCCATGTATGTTATCGCCAAACTGACCCGAAGGGATTTTACTTTGTACCAGGTCAATAAGTTTTAAATCTTTGCCCAATTCATTTAAATGTTCCCTACTTACAATTTTAGAACGCATTTTGGTTAAATAGCCTTCGTCTCCACCAGGGACTTCCTGGTACAAGTGAGAGGCTATTACAGAGCTTAGCATGGCATCACCCAAAAATTCCAGGCGTTCATAGTTAAAAGGATTGCCTTTACTGTCTTTTATGTTCATAGAGCGGTGGGTAAAGGCTCTCTTGAAGTATTTTATTTCTTTAGGTTTAAACCCAAGGATCTTTGTTAATTCCATAAAAAAATTCCCGTTGCGTTTAAAACGGGAATTTAATATGTTACGAATGCTATTCATTCGGGATTTAGTCTATTTTTTTGAATAATACACAAGCGTTATGTCCGCCAAATCCAAATGTATTACTCATTGCTACTTTTACGTCTCGCTTTTGAGCCTTATTTAAGGTTAAATTTAATTCAGGATCAATTTTTTCGTCTACTGTACTGTGGTTAATAGTTGGAGGCACTATACCGTGTTCCATTGCTAAAATACTTGCAATAGCTTCAATTGCCCCAGCTGCACCCAATAAGTGACCTGTCATTGATTTTGTTGAATTTATATTTATATTTTTTGCGTGACTTCCAAATACTTCAGTAATTGCTTTAAGTTCTGCAACATCTCCTAAAGGTGTAGATGTACCATGTGTATTGATATGGTCTACATCTTCCGGCTTTAGGCCTGCATTTTCTAAACAATTTTTCATTACTGCTATTACACCTATACCATCAGGGTGAGGAGCGGTCATATGATGCGCATCAGAAGATAAACCACCTCCTGCTACTTCAGCATAAATTTTTGCGCCTCTGGCTTTAGCGTGCTCATATTCTTCCAGAATTAGTGCTCCTGCACCTTCTCCAAGAACAAAACCATCTCTTGTACCATCAAACGGACGAGATGCTGTTTCTGGACTTTCATTTCTTGTAGATAAAGCATGCATGGCATTAAACCCACCCATACCAGCTATAGTTACTGCGGCTTCACTACCTCCTGTAACAACTACATCACAATGCCCTAAACGTATAGAGTTAAGCGCATCAAACATAGCATTAGCAGAAGATGCACATGCAGAAACTGTTGTGTAGTTGGGTCCCATAAAACCATATTTTATGGAGATATTAGCCGGTGCAATATCAGCAATCATTTTAGGAATAAAGAACGGATTAAATCTTGGAGTACCATCACCATCAGCATAGTTTAAAACTTCTTGCTGAAAAGTTTCTAATCCTCCAATTCCTGCACCCCATATAACACCAACACGCAATTTGTTGACTTCATCAAGATTAAGCTTAGCATCTCCAATAGCTTCATCTGCAGCAACCATAGCGTATTGCGCAAATTTGTCCATTTTCCTGGCTTCTTTTCTATCAAGAAAGTCTGTTGCGTTAAAGTTTTTTAATTCGCAAGCGAACTTAGTTTTAAACTTTTCGGTATCATAATATGTTATAGGCGCAGCCCCACTTTTGCCACTAATTAAACCATTCCAATAATCGTCTTTGGAATTGCCAATTGGTGTTAAAGCTCCTAATCCTGTGACTACAACTCGCTTTAATTCCATAAAGTATTTGCTTGAATTTTCTTATTTTGCTTCTTCTATATAAGAGATAGCTTGACCAACTGTTGCAATGTTTTCAGCTTGATCATCTGGAATTTGAATATCAAATTCTTTTTCAAACTCCATTATTAATTCTACAGTGTCTAAAGAGTCTGCTCCTAAATCGTTCGTGAAGCTTGCTTCTGTAACAACCTCGTTTTCATCTACTCCTAATTTGTCTACGATAATCGCTTTTACTCTTGATGCAATGTCTGACATAATCTTTTAATTTTAAGTTTTAATTAGTTGGCAAAAATAAAAAACTTTATTCTTTTCACACACCTTTACTATAAAAATGTGTCCGTAATTTACTAAAATTACTTTGAAGTATTTTTATTTTACCCTCTAATTGTTAATAATTATTCTTTTTTTTGTTCGAATAATTTTAACACTATAGCCTGTAAATGAAATGCGCTTGAAGAATTTTACAAAGCATTCTTTTTTAATCTGATAGCGAATTATACATGATATTAATTTAAAAATATAAACCAATAGATGAAACGTATTGTCATTTTTGCGTCCGGAAGTGGTACTAATGCTGAAAATTTAATTAAGTTTTTTCATAACAGTGATAATGCTTCTGTTATTCAGGTGTTTAGTAACAATTCGCATGCCAAAGTATTGGAAAGGGCTAAAAAATTAAAAGTTAGTGCCTTCTCTTTCAATAGAATAGCTATTTCTAAAACAAATGATGTACTGAATGTTTTAAAGGCTTCTCAACCAGACTTGATTGTTTTGGCAGGGTATTTATGGAAATTTCCTGATAATATTTTAAATGAATTCCCTAATAAGGTTGTAAATATTCATCCGGCTTTACTACCTAAATACGGAGGAAAAGGTATGTATGGTATGCATGTTCATGAAGCAGTGGTTGCTAATAAAGAAACTGAAACAGGTATAACCATTCATTATGTCAATGAACATTATGATGAAGGCGCCATTATTTTTCAAGCCAAATGTCATGTAACTCCAACAGATACAGCCGAAGATGTGGCTGCCAAAATACATGAATTAGAGATGGAGCATTTTCCTAAGGTTGTAGAAAAACTTTTAAATAATTAGCTATCATGCTGAATACGGTCAAGACATCTGGTATGAGACTCTTCACTTTATTCAGAATGATAACCTTTTCCATTTTGCTTTTGTGATAAGAAATGAGTAAAAAGAAAAAGAAATATTATACAGTTTGGAAAGGTCATAAAACAGGCGTTTTTGAATCCTGGAATGACTGTAAAGCACAAATAAAAGATTTCCAGGGTGCTCAATACAAATCTTTTGCAACATTTGATGCAGCAAAAATGGCGTTAAAGGGTAACTATAAAGATTATGTTGGTAAAGCATCGAAATTTAAAAGTGAATTGTCTCCAGAGCAACTAAAAAAGATAGGTAAACCAAACTATAACTCCATTTCGGTAGATGCAGCATCAAGCGGAAACCCAGGTAAAATGGAATACCGTGGAGTAGATACCGGGACTAAGAAGCAACTTTTTATTCAGGGGCCTTTTGAAGAAGGCACTAATAATATAGGAGAGTTTTTAGCTATAGTTCATGGTCTGGCGTTGCTTAAAAAGAACAAAAGCAATCGTATTATATATACGGATTCCAAAACGGCCATGGCTTGGGTGAAAAAGAAAAATTGCAATACCAAATTACAACGTAACGAAAAGAATAAACCTGTTTTTGATTTGGTAGATAGGGCTATTGAGTGGTTAAAAAGCAACCCGTATGACACCGTTATTGTAAAATGGGAAACCAAAGCCTGGGGAGAGATTCCTGCAGATTTTGGGAGAAAATAAACGAAATAGATCTTTAAGGAAAAAGAATCTGTTATGCCTCCTGGGTTTTGAAAAAATATGGTCGCTCTAATCTTTAAAAGACTTATATTTGCAAAAAATTATCAGGTCTCTTTTATGAGTAAATTAGTAATTGTTGGCACAGTAGCTTTTGATGCTATTGAAACGCCTTTTGGAAAAACCGATAAAATTCTAGGTGGTGCTGCAACTTTTATAGGCCTTGCTGCCTCTCGTTTTGATGTTGATACTGCTGCTGTTTCTGTTGTAGGTGGCGATTTTCCGCAAGAATATTTAGATTTATTATCAAACAAGAATATTGATATATCCGGAATTGAAATTGTAAAAGACGGAAAAACATTCTTTTGGAGTGGGCGTTATCATAATGATATGAATTCTCGCGATACTTTGGTTACAGAATTAAATACTCTTGAGCACTTTAATCCTGTTGTTCCGGAAGATTATAAAGATGCTGATGTGGTTATGTTAGGGAATTTGCACCCCCTGGTTCAATCCAGTGTTTTAGATCAGATGGATAAAAAACCTAAAATGGTTATTTTGGACACCATGAATTTTTGGATGGATTGTGCTTTAGAAGATTTGTTAAATGTTATAAAGCGTATTGATGTTATTACTATAAATGATGAAGAAGCCAGGCAATTGACAGGAGAATATTCTTTAGTTGTAGCAGCTAGAAAAATTCATGACATGGGGCCAAAATATGTAGTGATTAAAAAAGGAGAACATGGGGCTTTATTGTTTCATAATGACCATGTGTTTTATGCACCGGCCTTACCTTTAGAAGAGGTGTTCGATCCAACGGGTGCGGGCGATACTTTTGCAGGTGGATTTGCTGGATATATAGCAAAAACAAAGGATTATTCTTTTGATAATATGAAGAATGCTGTGATATACGGCTCAACATTAGCGTCGTTTTGTGTTGAAAAATTTGGAACAGAGCGTATGCAAAATATAACAGATGAAGAGGTTCATAAACGCTTGCTGCAATTTAAGCAGTTAACGCAATTTGAAATAGAACTATCATAAACTAACGCGCTCAAAATAGAGTGCGTTTTTAATTAGAGTATTTTTATAAGTTCCATGTATTTGGAGATTTAAAACATTTATTATTTCTGTGAAGTCGTAACAGATTCACGAAAACATTTTTAATATGAGTGATGCCTTAAAACATGAATGCGGAATAGCAATGATTAGACTTTTAAAACCGTTGGAGTTTTATAAAGAAAAATATGGTAGTGCATTTTATGGTGTAAACAAAATGTATCTAATGATGGAAAAGCAGCACAATAGGGGGCAAGATGGTGCCGGATTTGCCAGCATTAAGTTAGATACACAACCGGGGGAGCGTTATATAAGCAGGGTTCGATCAATAGCACAGCAACCTATTCAGGATATTTTTGCCCAAATTAATGCCAGAGTTAATAGTGCTTTTGAGTCTAATCCGGAGTATAAAGATGATGTTGCTGCACAAAAAAGAAATATTCCATACATAGGCGAAGTATTATTGGGGCATGTTCGTTATGGGACCTTTGGTAAAAATAGTGTAGAGAGTGTTCATCCTTTTTTAAGACAAAATAATTGGATGCACAGAAATTTAATCATGGCGGGAAACTTTAACATGACCAATGTTAAAGAGTTATTCAGCAACCTTATAGAACTAGGACAGCATCCTAAAGAGTATACAGACACTATCACTATAATGGAAAAAATAGGCCATTTTTTAGATGATGCTGTTAGTAAAATTTATAAAGATTTAAAAAAAGAAGGCTATAATAAGAGAGAAGCTTCTCCACTTATTGCTGAACGTTTGAAAGTGGCTAAAATTTTAAGACGTGCTGCAAAAAACTGGGATGGTGGTTATGCCATGGCGGGGCTTATTGGTCATGGTGATTCGTTTGTATTAAGAGATCCAGCAGGAATTAGGCCTGCTTATTATTATCAAGACGATGAAGTGGTGGTTGTAGCATCAGAGCGTCCGGTGATTCAAACCGTTTTTAATGTGGATTTTGAAGATGTCAAAGAATTGGAACCGGGACAGGCTATTATTGCCAAAAAATCAGGAGAAGTCAGGCTAAAACAAATCTTAGAACCCTTAGAAAGAAAATCCTGTTCTTTTGAACGTATTTATTTTTCCAGGGGAAGTGATGCTGAGATATATCAAGAGCGTAAAATGTTAGGTAAATTGTTAATGCCTAAAGTGCTTGAGGCTATTGATAATGATACTAAAAATACAGTGTTCTCTTATATTCCTAATACGGCAGAAACCTCATTTTTTGGAATGGTTGAAACTGCCGAGGCGTTTATAAATAAGAGAAAAACAAAAGCTATATTGAACGGACAACGTTCATTGTCAGCTGCTAAGGTCACTGAGATTTTATCAGAACATGCCAGAGTTGAAAAGATTGCTATTAAAGATGTTAAACTTAGAACGTTTATAACTGAAGATAGTAGTAGAGATGACTTAGTAGCTCATGTCTATGATGTTACTTATGGTGTTATTAAGCCAAATGATAATCTGGTCATTATTGACGATAGTATTGTAAGAGGAACTACATTGAAGAAGAGTATTCTGAAAATGTTGGACCGTTTAAACCCTAAGAAGATTATTGTAGTATCATCAGCACCTCAAATTCGTTATCCGGACTGTTATGGAATAGATATGGCCAGATTAGAAGATCTGGTTGCTTTTAGAGCTGCTCTTGAATTACTCAAAGATACAGGTAAGTATGATACAGTTAAAGAGGTATACCAAAAGTGTATGACTCAAACAGATCTGGAAGATAAATTTGTTCAAAACTTTGTAAAAGAAATATATGATCCTTTTACAGATGAACAGATTTCAGACAAGATCTCAGAATTGTTAAGTGATGAAAGTGTTAATGCAGAAGTGAAAATTATTTTTCAGCCTGTAGAGAATTTACATAAGGCCTGTCCAGACCATTCCGGAGATTGGTATTTTACAGGGAACTATCCAACGGTTGGAGGTAATAGAGTGGTGAACAGAGCCTTTATTAATTTTTATGAAGGAAACAAAGAACGCGCCTATTAATTGTGAAGTTTATAGTTTTTTACGGTTTAACTACAGATAATGTATTTCACCGCATAAATATGTTGTTTGTCTAAAAAATAATCAGATTATCTAAAATACATATAACTTGGTCTCACCATAACATAAGTAGGTTAAGTTCATGGTAGATTTGGGGCAAAAAAAGGTGAACTCTCGTTCGCCTTTTTTTATACAATTTAGTGTCCGCTTTCATCTTCATTCTCTTTTTTTGCATTTCAACTTGAATAATTGACCGTATTTCGGTTAAGCCAATATTTTAAGTCGTTTAACTAATATATTTTAACAAATTTTATAACCGTTATATATTTGAACCACCATAACATAAGTAGGTTAAGTTCATGGTAGATTTGGGGCAAAAAGGTGAACGAAAGTTCACCTTTTTCATTTTATGATATTTAAACTATTTACACATAAAAAAGTCGCCTGGAAAGTAAATGTCCAGGCGACTTTTTTATGTTTTGGATTCTTGTGCTAATTACTTAGCTTCAGCATAACGTCTTTCAGCTTCATTCCAGTTAATCACATTAAAAAATGCATTAATATAATCAGGACGACGATTTTGATAATTTAAGTAATAAGCATGCTCCCAAACATCTAATCCTAAAATAGGTGTGCCGCCACAGCCAACACCTGGCATTAATGAATTATCTTGGTTTGGTGTTGAGCAAATTTCAACCTTACCACCCTTGTGAACACATAACCATGCCCATCCTGAACCAAAACGCGTTGCAGCAGCTTTACTAAAGGCAGCAATAAATTCATCTTTAGATCCGTAGGCCGCTTCAATAGCGTCTTTTAATTCCCCTGACAAGTAGCCTCTGTCTTCAGGATTCATAACAGTCCAGAATAATGAATGGTTATAAAACCCACCACCATTATTTCTAACAGCAGCATTATTCATATCTAAATTTGTTAAAATTTCTTCTATAGATTTACCTTCTAAATCTGTTCCTGCAATAGCGTTATTTAAGTTATTAGTGTAGCCTTGGTGATGTTTGGTATGGTGTATCTCCATGGTTCTTGCATCCATGTGAGGTTCTAAAGCATCATAAGCATATCCTAATTTTGGTAATTCAAAAGCCATAATTGTTTATTTTATATTAAAATTTAATTTCTTTCAAATTTACGCATAATAGAAGTCAATTAAAAATAATAAATTGTTATCAAACCATTGATAGTTTTTATCTTGTATCCAAAATATTCTTTATGCCGCAAAAACACCCTTTCACCATATATAATGCTTCTGCTGGCAGTGGAAAAACCTATACATTGGTTAAAGAGTATTTAAAGCTTTTATTTCAATCTGATAACTTATTTCATTTTAAACGCATTCTGGCTATTACATTTACAAATAAAGCTGTTGCCGAAATGAAAGAGCGTATTATTGACACCTTAAAAAAATTTACAACACAAGGTGTGGCAGCTGAATACGATAGTATGTTTGAGGCCATTTGCGAGGAATTACAAATGGAACCGGAAGCGCTTCAGAAAAAATCTGAAACCATATTAAATAGTATAGTGCATAATTATGCTGCATTTGATATTTCAACCATTGATGGATTTACCCATAGATTGATACGAACCTTTGCGCATGATTTAAAACTGCCCTTAAATTTTGAAGTAGAACTAGACCAGGACGCTCTGTTAAATGAAGCTGTTGATAGCTTAATTTCTAAAGCCGGTACTTATAAAGAACTTACAAAAGTACTCGTGGATTTTGCCATTGAAAAAGCAGATAATGATAAAAGCTGGGATGTGTCTTTTGATTTTAATAAGATAGCAAAGCTTTTAGTTAAGGAAAATGACATGGCTTTTGTTGAACAACTTAAAGATAAGACGCTTGATGATTTTAAGGCTCTTAAAGTAACGCTACGCCAAGAGGTTTTAACTGTAGAAAAAGCTATCATTGAAAACGCACAACAGGTGCTTACATTAATTGAAGAAGCAGGGTTAGAACATTCTGATTTTTCAAGAGGAACACTTCCAAATCATTTCAAAAAAGTGTTAGCCTTAAACTTAAATAAACTTTATGACAATAAACTAGAGGAGAATATCTCTGAAAGAAAAAGTATTTACAATAAATCATTAAGCCCTGAGTTAGCCACTACTATTGATGCTTTATTACCCGATATAGAGACGTTATACAAGCGTATTAAAGCTCAAGTATTTCATCTTAAGTTTTTAAAAACGTTTTATAAAAATGTTACACCCATATCTGTATTAAATGCTATTAATAATGAGCTTATTCAGATAAAAGGCGATCAGAATAAAATGCTGATCTCAGAATTTAATACCATTATAAGCAAGGAAATTAAGGCGCAACCTACACCATTTATTTATGAGAGAATGGGTGAGAAATTCAACCATTATTTTATAGATGAGTTTCAGGATACTTCGGTTATGCAATGGGAAAATTTGATTCCGCTATTAGGAAATTCACTTGCAGCAGAGGGTGGGAGTGTTATGTTAGTTGGAGATGCAAAACAAGCTATTTATCGCTGGAGAGGTGGAAAAGCAGAACAGTTTATGGGGCTGTTTAGTAATGAGAACCCATTTCATGTTAAAAAACATGTTGAAAGTTTAGCGTCAAACTTTAGAAGCTTTAAAGCCATAGTGAATTTTAATAACGGATTTTTTAAGTTTTTGGCACATCGGGTTTTTAAAAAGGAAGATTACCAAAGACTATATCAAAATGCTTATCAAAAGCCAACACAGGATAAAGAAGGGTATGTAGAGCTCTCATTTTTAAATATTGAAAAGGAAGATGATAGACATGTTATTTTCCCCGAAAAGGTTTTTGAAAAACTGAATAGTTGTTTAGACAAGGGGTTTCAGCTAAATGATATTTGCGTTTTAGTAAGAAAGAAAAAGGAAGGTGTTGCCATAGCAAACTATTTAAGTCAGCAAAATATACCAATAATATCTTCAGAAACATTATTGATTAATAATGCACCCGAAGTCGTTTTTATTAATAATTTGTTGACGCTTTTAGTTCAGCCCGAAAACAATGAAATAAAAATTAAGGTCCTTGATTATCTTACTGAGCTTTTTAATATAGAAGATAAGCATGAGTTTTTTATAAAGCATATAAACCTAAAAACCGAAGCCTTATTACAAAGTTTAGAATCTTATAATGTTTATGTGTCAGGCCAGCAGTTATTGCAGCTACCACTCTATGATTTACTGGAAACCATTATAAGAAGCTTTAATTTAGTTACAAGCTCTAATGCATATGTGCAGTTTTATCTGGATGAGGTTTTAGATTTTTCGCAGAAAAAAGGCTCTGATATTTCAGGCTTTTTAGATTATTTTGAAAAGAAAAAAGAGCATTTAAGTATTGTGTCTTCAAAGGGGCAAAATGCCGTACAAATAATGACCATACATAAGTCTAAAGGTTTAGAGTTTCCAGTGGTTATTTTTCCTTATGCTGATTTAGATATTTATAGAGAGTTAGAGCCCAAAGAATGGTTTAAAATAGACAGAGAAAAATATAATGGGTTTTCAAATACGCTTTTAAATTATAGTAAAGACTTTGAGTTTTTTGGAGAAGAAGGACAAGCTATTTATAACCGGCACCAATCAGAATTGGAATTAGATCATATTAATTTGATCTATGTAGCCTTAACCCGGGCTATCGAACAATTATATGTGATTTCAACCAACGATATTTCGCCTAAAGGTATAGTTAATGAAAAAAAATATTCGGGGTTGCTGCTTGCATATCTTCAGGATTTAGGTGCTTGGAATAACTTAGAATCTACTTATGTTTTTGGAAACCCTGAAAATGTATCAAAAAGGTCTAAAGCTCCGGACATAACTCAATTACATAATGAATTTATTTCAACCTCTAAAGAAGCGCATAACATTAAAGTAATTACAAAATCAGGTTATCTATGGGATACCAATCAACAAGAAGCCATTGAAAAAGGGAATTTAATCCATAATATCATGTCTCAGATCATAACGGTAGAAGATGTAGGTAATGTTATTAACGATTTTGTGGAAGCGTCATTAATTACAGCCCAGCAAGCTTTGCCTCTTAAAGAAACCATTTTGTATATAGTTAATCATCCTGAGCTTCAAGATTATTTCAGCTCAAAATATACCATATATACTGAACATGATATAATTACCAAAACCGGCATTATTTTAAGGCCGGACAGGGTGGTGATTAATGCAAAGCATGAGGCTGTTATAATAGATTATAAGACTGGTGCTGAAGATAAAACGCATCAACAACAATTACAGGTTTATCAGGATGTTTTAGAGGATATGAAAATAAGTGTCAAAAAGAAGATTCTTATCTATGTAAATGATGATATTAAGATAAAAGATGTGTAAATTTGCGGAAAATTCAAAAATATGTACGGAAAACTGAAAAAACATCTTCAAGAAGAACTTCAAGACATAAAAAATAACGGACTTTATAAAGAAGAACGTATTATAACCTCGGCCCAGGGCGCAGAAATTACATTAAATACCGGAGAAACTGTTTTGAATTTTTGTGCAAATAATTATTTAGGTTTATCATCACACCCTGAGGTTATTCAGGCCGCAAAAGATACTATGGATACTCATGGATTTGGAATGAGTTCTGTGCGTTTTATTTGTGGTACCCAGGATATCCATAAGGAGTTAGAGCAGAAAATAGCAGATTTCTATCAAACCGAAGATACTATATTATATGCAGCGGCTTTTGATGCTAACGGAGGGGTTTTTGAACCTTTATTGGGAAAAGAAGATGCTATTATTTCAGATTCCTTAAATCACGCTTCTATTATAGATGGCGTTAGATTATGTAAGGCGGCCAGGTATCGATACCAAAATAACGATATGGCTGATCTGGAAAAGCAACTGGTAGAGGCTAATAAAAATGGAGCGCGTTTTAAAATTATTGTTACAGATGGTGTGTTTTCCATGGATGGTCTAGTTGCTCCTTTAGATAAGATATGTGATTTGGCAGATAAATATGAAGCTTTGGTTATGATTGACGAATGTCATGCTGCTGGCTTTATTGGAAAAACAGGTAAGGGCACACTTGAAGAAAAAAATGTTCTGAACCGTATAGATATCATAACCGGTACACTTGGAAAAGCCTTAGGTGGTGCTATGGGAGGCTACACTACTGGAAAAAAAGAAGTTATAGATATGCTACGTCAACGCTCCAGACCATATTTGTTCTCTAACTCATTAGCTCCGGCCATAGTAGGTGCCTCAATTAAAGTATTTGATATGCTGGCAAACAATACAGAATTAAGAGATACCCTGGAGTGGAATACCAATTATTTTAAAAAAGGGATGAAAGATGCGGGGTTTGACATTATAGATGGAGATTCTGCCATAGTTCCGGTCATGCTATATGATGCAAAATTATCTCAAACCATGGCAAACATGCTATTAAAAGAAGGGGTCTACGTTATAGGCTTCTTTTTTCCTGTAGTTCCAAAAGAAAAAGCCAGAATACGCGTACAGCTTTCAGCTGCTCACAATAAATCTCATTTAGATAAGGCTATTACTGCATTTAGCAAAATAGGCAAGGAACTTAATATTATCTAAACTCATTCTTAACTAGCCCATAATGTTTGGCAAACATAAGCGGGAGTCAGTGTTATGTACAATATTTTTATATATTTGTCTTTGTTAATAATATTTAACAACTTACTTTTGTTTACAATTAACACTTAAAAATTAAACTTTTGAATATGAAAAATCTTAGCAGATTATTATGCGCTATGTTGCTAGTTCTAGTATTTAGCAACGCAAATGCGCAAGACAAAAACAACCCATGGCAAATTAACATTGGGGTAAACGCAGTTGACTTTTATCCGGTTGGAGAAGATGCTCCTCAAGGAGGTTGGTTTGATAAGTTCTTTAATGTATCTGACCATTATAACATCTTACCTTCTTTATCAACGATCTCTGTTTCTAAATATGTAGGAGACGGATTCTCATTTGGAGTTGGCGGATCTTTAAACAAAATTGATAAGTTTGGAGATGAAGCAACTAGCGATTTATCTTACTATGGGGTAGACGGTACAATTAAATACAATATTCTTGAAGGTAAAACTCTCGATCCTTATGTAGGTGTTGGAGGTGGTTATACCTGGGTAGATGAAGTTGGAGCAGGTACTTTAAATGGTACTGCTGGTTTTAATGTATGGTTTAGTGAAAATGTTGGTTTAACAATTCAAACAGCATACAAACATGCCTTTGAAGATTATTTAGCTTCTCACTTCCAACATACTGCTGGTCTTTCTATCAAATTTGGAGGAACTGATACGGATGGAGATGGTATCTATGACAAAGATGATGCTTGTCCAGATGTTGCCGGTTTAGCTGAGTTTAACGGATGCCCTGATACTGATGGTGATGGTATTGAAGACAGTAAGGATGATTGTCCTAACGAAGCTGGTTTAGCTGAGTTTAACGGATGTCCTGATACTGACGGTGACGGTGTTCCAGATAAAGATGATGAATGTCCTACAGTTGCAGGATTAAAAGCTTTAAATGGTTGTCCAGATGCTGATGGTGATGGTATTGCTGATAAAGATGATAAATGTCCTAACGAACCAGGACCTGCTGCAAATCAAGGATGCCCTTGGCCAGATACTGATGGTGATGGTGTGTTAGATAAAGATGATCTTTGTCCTACTGTAAAAGGTACTGTAGCTAACAATGGTTGTCCTGAGGTTACTGAAGCTGTTAAGAAAGCATTAAATGCTTATGCTAAAACCATCTTATTTGATACAGGTAAATCTTCTATCAAAGCACAGTCTTCTGAAGTTTTACAAAACATCATTGATATCTTAAAAGAATATCCTAACTCTAAGTTCTCTATTGAAGGACATACTGATAGCGTAGGTAGTGAAAAACTAAACCAAACGTTATCTGATTCCAGAGCTAACTCAGTAAAAGATTACTTAGTTGAGCATGGTATTGATTCTGGTAGACTTTCTGCTATTGGATACGGAGAGGCTAAACCAATAGATTCTAATAAAACTAGAGCTGGTAGAGCTAATAACAGACGTGTTGAAATTAACTTAGTTAAAAACTAAGCTATAAGCACTATAAAATAAGATTACTAAAAACGCTTCGGATATCCCGAAGCGTTTTTTATTTTTATAACATGACAACTTTTATTTTTGATGTACTAAAAGATTTAAAAAATAATCACACCAATTTTTCCCGGATCACTTTTATATTGCCTAGTAAGCGCGCCGGTATATTTTTAAAACACCAACTGGCTTCGGTGATAAACGAAACCATATTTTCCCCTTCTGTCATTAGTATAGAAGAGTTTATTGAAGCATTGTCTCAACTTAAAAGTATGTCCAATACAGAGCTTTTATTTGAGTTTTATTCCTCCTATTCCCAAATAGTAAATGAAAAAGATAAAGATACTTTTGAATCCTTTTCAAAATGGGCTCAAATATTACTTCAGGATTTTAATGAAATAGACAGGTACCTTATACCACAAGAACATATTTTTAATTATTTAAGTGCTATTGAGGATTTAAAACACTGGTCTCTGGAAGAGCCTAAAACAGATTTTGTTAAGAAGTACTTAGCATTTTGGAATAAGCTATACAATTATTATGAGCATTTTACAAAGCACCTTAAAGATAAACATATTGGATATCAGGGTTTAATTTATAGAGAAGCTACAAAGAAAATAGATTCTTATATTAAAAATAATGCTGATAAACAGCATGTATTTTTAGGATTTAATGCCTTAAATACTTCTGAAGAAACTATTATACAAAAATTACTGGAAAACAATCTGGCTAATATCTATTGGGATATAGATGCTGTTTTTATGGAAAACAAAAATCATGATGCCGCGTTATTTACCAGACAGCATAAAAATAATTGGGAGTTTTTTAAAAAAAATCCTTTTAAATGGATCACAGAACATTATTCTGAAGCAAAAAATATAGCCATATATGGGGTCCCTAAAAATATTGGACAAGCTAAGTATATTGGTTCTCTGTTAAGCAAATTACAGAAGGAAAAGCAAACGCTACAAAATACAGCCGTGGTTTTAGGAGATGAAAACCTGTTAATTCCGGTACTTAATTCATTGCCGGAAGGGATAAAGGCTTTAAACGTTACTATGGGTTTTCCTTTAAAGTCTATCCCGCTGGCGTCATTGTTTGATGCGCTTTTTCATTTACATAAAAACGCGACAAACAGGTTTTATTACAAAGATGTTATTAGGATTATCTCCCATCAATTTGTGCGGCCATTGCTCCATATAAACCATGTGGATTATGCGTCAAAACTCAACAACGCTATTGAAGGAGATAACCTGGTATATTTAAATATAGAAGAATTAAATCTTTTAGTGGATAAGCCAAATGACATAATAGAGTTACTTTTTTCCAATTGGAATCAATCCGTTGAAGAGGCTTTAAATAACTGTTTAAAACTCATAACACAGATTAAAAAGGTTCTGGATAAAGACAAGACAGAACATATTTTATCATTAGAATATTTATTCAGATTTAATGAATTGTTTAATGAATTGGTGCTGTTAAACTCCAGGCATGAACATATTAAAGATGTGTCAACTCTATATAGTGTTTATAAGGAATTATTAAGTTCAGAAACTTTAGACTTTCAGGGGGAACCTTTACAGGGCTTACAGATCATGGGTATGCTGGAATCACGTGTTTTAGATTTTGAAACCGTAATTATTTCATCCGTTAATGAAGGCATATTACCCTCGGGAAAAAGCCAAAACTCGTTTATTCCTTTTGATGTTAAAATAGAAAACAGTTTACCGGCTTATAAAGAAAAAGATGCAGTCTATACCTATCATTTTTACAGGTTATTGCAGCGCGCTAAACAGGTATTTATAGTATATAATACTGAGGCAGATGTGCTTACAGGGGGAGAAAAAAGCAGGTTTATAACACAGTTGGAATTAGAAGGTATCCATAAGATAAACCATCAGATCATTACACCACAGGTTCCGGTTATTGAAAACAGGGACAATATAGTCCGCAAGACCCCGGAGCTAATAAAAGCCCTGAAGGAGGTAGCACAAAATGGTTTGTCACCTTCATCATTAACCAATTATATAAGAAACCCTATTGATTTTTATTATCAGAAAATATTAAAGATCAGGGAATATAATGAGGTTGAGGAAACCGTGGCCGCTAATACTTTAGGAACTGTGGTGCATAATACCTTAGAAGATTTTTATAAACCTTTAATCGGTGAGTTTTTAACCGTAAACCATATTGAACAATTAAGGCCCAACATAGAAGGGAGGGTCACGTATCATTTTCAAAAAGAATATAAGAAAGGTGATATTACCAGGGGTAAAAACCTGATTGTTTTTGAAATAGCAAAACGCTACGTTACTAATTTTTTAGATCTGGAAATTAAAGCCCTAAAAGAAGGGAATACCATTAAAATTAAAGCTATTGAGGCTGATAATAAAGTGCAGGTCAATATCCCGGAACTTGATTTTCCTGTTGTATTAAGAGGTAAAGTTGACCGGGTAGATGAATACAACGGTGTTATAAGAATTATAGATTATAAAACAGGGAATGTTCAGCAAAATCAGGTTGAAATAGTGGATTGGGGGGCTATAACAACAGATTATAAAAAATACAGTAAGAGTTTTCAAATTTTATCCTATGCGTATATGATGCAAGCGTCAAACAGCCTAAACTTTCCAATTGAAGCAGGTATCATTTCATTCAAAAATTTAAGCTCGGGGTTTTTAAAATTTTCAAAGAAGGAAAGTGCTTTTAGCAGATCTAAAAACACATTAATAGCCCCTGATACGTTATTGGCTTTTGAATCAGAATTAAAAAAACTTATATTAGAAATTTGTGATCCCAATATAGATTTTATAGAAAAAGACGTTTAATATGGTAAGTACTAAAAATATAATTATCCCGGGTAAACATCAAAAACCCATACTTACAGATATGTTTTATCAGGATGATGAAGACGCCAAGCCTGTTGTTATTTTTTGTCATGGTTACAAAGGATTTAAGGACTGGGGCGCCTGGGATTTAATGGCCATGGCTTTTGCTAAAGCAGGATTCTTTTTTGCGAAATTTAATTTTTCACACAACGGCGGAACAGTGGAACAACCTATAGATTTTCCTGACCTGGAGGCCTTTGGACATAATAACTATACCAAAGAACTGGATGACCTGGAAACGGTTATAGACTGGGTTTTTAAAACACCAGAATTAAAACGCAAGGTAGATACAAGCCGTATTAATTTAATAGGGCATAGCAGGGCCGGGGGGATAGTTACTATAAAGGCGGAAGAAGATAATCGGGTTCATAAAGTGATTAGCCTGGCAGGGGTGAGTGATTTTGGAAAGCGTTCCTCCACTTCAGGAGATTTGGAACAGTGGAAAGCCAACGGTGTTAAATATATTTTAAACGGAAGAACCGGGCAGCAGATGCCGCACTACTACCAGTTTTATGAAGATTTTATTGCCAATGAAACACGATTAACCATACAACGGGCCGTAACGCAGTTAAAAATACCCTATTTGATCATACATGGGAATAAGGACACCAGTGTATTGGTGGACGAGGCCCACCAGCTCCATGCATGGAACCCCAAAGGCCATTTGGAACTTATTGAGGGTGCGGATCATGTGTTTAATACCAGGCATCCCTGGGACAATGATGAACTGTCCGAAGCCTTAAAAACAACTACACATAGTATTATAGAGTTTTTAAATAAATAACTTACAAATTTGTAAGTAAAAACTTCTTTTTTATTATATTTGATGTGTCAATATATTTATAATACGTCACTATGAGAAAACGAAATATAAGAGCGTTTTAGCAATGGTGCCAGTAAGGCTGATATAAATATATGGGAATAAATACAATATGTTTTAACTGTAGTCCATATACCTGAACAACAAACTGAATTTTAATATTTTTAATAACAACATTAAATTATGAAAAGCAAACTCCAAAGACTGACCAAAATTGGGATTCTAACTTTTGGAATTATTATTACTGTTACTAACTGCTCAAAAGATGAGCTAACTAAAGATGAATTAACTGAAATACAAAAGATAAAAAATGAATTTTCACTAGCATATTTTGACAACCTTTTCGTGAAAAAAAACCTTCAAATAAATTGGAATGATTTTAGACTGAATAATAGCGAAACGTCTCCTAAATCAACATATGAATTTAGTACAAGACTGAAAGCTAATGATTTTATTGAGAACGGAGGAACAAAACTATTTTTCAAATACATTCTTGAAATATCCAAAATTAGAAACAATCAATGGGACTTTGAAGTAATTAAGTTTACTACAGAGGACAAAGAATCCCTTGAGAGCATTTCCTCTTTTTCGTCATATGATTTTTCTGGAACCGTTACGCATTTTAATTTAAAGGGGGAGCTTACAGAAATCAAAGGTCTTGAAAAAGGCATGGAGATTACTCCCAAATTACATAACCGTATATTTGCAAAAGGAGGGCCAACACCAACGGATCATGATCCATCTGACTCAGACTCTGGTGGTGCAGGTTTTCAGTGGATTGAAGTTGTACACTATACAGATTGGTACAAAGTATATCCCGATGGGACTCAGGAATTTACACATAGAGTATATAATTATACTACTTGGGAGTATATTTATGTACCAGCTAATAGCAACTATTCAACTAATTCTCCTTATCTTAATCATGAGTCAAATGAGTACTTTGTAGTGGATAGTAACAATAATGAAAATGTTGATGAAGAAGATAAAGTTGACGATTCTAAACTTACAGGAAAAGCTAAATGCATATTTGACAAATTAAATGAAAGTAGTAGTAATCTATTTAAAGAAACAATAGGAAAATTTATTGATGACCCTGAATACAATTTAACTCTTATTATTGGTGAGTGTTCAAGGAGTGATGATGCTTGCACAGACTCACGTAATTTAGATTCTACAGGAGAAATTATTATCAAGATAGAGGATAACAATGCAAATCCTTTACAAATGGCTCAATTTATCCTCCATGAAGCGATACATGCTGAAATTCATCGTTATGTAAGTAGATTTGAAAGTGGAGTAGATCCTGACAATAGGGCTAGATTATTTCAACTTTATGATTTTTACAACGATCATTTTAATATTGGGGATATACAACATGTATATATGACCGAAAGGTATATAAACCCTATAGCTTCTGCTTTAAGAAAACTAGATGGATTTAAGTATCCTTTAGATTATTACAAAGCATTTGCTTGGGATGGATTAAGAACCTGGGATTTGAGTAACCTTCTAGATCCAAGTTTAGATTCAAAATATGAAGAATACAGAAAAATTGTAATTGAAAATACTACGATATCATGCGATTAAAATATTTAGTAATACTAATCTTCTTAAATTTATCTTGCAATTCTCAAAAATCATTTCAAGAAGTAATAGATGTTTACAATGTTGTAATTGATAAAGCAGTTAAACCATTACCTACGCCACCACCAGAACCTGGGGATAATTCTAGTATGCCACTAAGAATTAAAGATTCGTTAAGAGGTATTAAACTTAACATTGCCGTTTCTAATCGTTTAGAACTATATGACAAACAATCATTCAATGTTTTTGGTTATGAAGATTATCAAAGTGCAAAAGATAATTTGATTGCCAATAAAAATCGAATGTTAATGAAAAGAAATTGGTTTAATACTAATTTAGGGCACACTTTGAGTATAGTTGATTTAAATAAAATAGATAAAAAACAAATTTTCAAAGAATATTATAGGCTGGTTTTTTTGTCTAATATTGGTTTTAATACCGCCAAAGATAAAGCTATTGTAATCATTGGTTTAGAATATGGAAGTAGATTGTCAGGAGCAGAATTACTTTACTTTCTAGATAAGATTGATGGAAAATGGGAAATAAAACATGAAAAAGTAATTTCTATCTCCTAAAAATACAGCCTGCAACACTGTGTCCTAAAACTTATTAATCCAATGATTCAAAGCAATAGTTATTGATCTTAACCTACATTGTATAAGTAAATACCTCGTCTTTATTATATTTGGTATGTCATGTATATTTATAATACATCACTGCGAGAAAACAAAATATAATGGTGTTGAAGAAGGCTGTATAAATATATTGGGATAAACACGATATATTGTGTTTATTGAATAGTTGGCAAACATTAAAAAACTATGAAATTATTAAAAAACCTCAAAGTATACCTTATTCTAATTACTATAATAATTATAGGCATATTATTAATCTTGAATGAATTCCTTTTATATGGACTTGTATTATTTGGGGTAGTAATTTTAATATTTTCATTTTGGAAACTATTCTTAAAAAACAAACAAGAAGAAATTTCAAAACTCAATGAACAATTATCTGAAGAAAAAAAACAAAATGATTTTTTATTAGAAGAAAATAAAGAATTAAAAAATAGAAAATTGAATATTTCTGAAATCAAAAATATTCTTGATCTAGGACTCATTGAAGTTGATACTAATTTCATAAGAACTTGGAATAATTCCACCAATCACGGGAATAAGAAGGTTCATTTCATAGGTGCTTTACAAGTTAATATTATTGCAAAATACGGAATCGACCTTAAGGAATTAAGGATCAAATTTGACAAAGAGGAAAATACTATTTCAGTAGCAAATATAAACCCTAAATTTCTATCATTTAAAGACCTCGATTACGATTGGAAAATAAGTGAAATTATGGAATACAAACAGGTCTGGTTTGGATCTGGTCATTGGAGGAAATCTATCGAACTCGAAGGTTTTGCTGCGAAAATAAAGGAGGACTTAAGAAAAACTATTCATCAAGAAGTCATAAATGGTCCTAATGAATTAAAATGGGTTTTAGAACCTTTAAGAAAACAGATAGAAAATTCCCTTGAAATTATAATCGGATCAGTGCCTGGAAGAAAAATACGAATTGTCAATAAATTTGATGAAACGTATTTACCCCTTGACCAATATTCAGAAACAGATTAAAATGTTTTCAGCAAGGTATTAAATTTATGCTATGTTTAAAGAAAACTGTAAAACCAAAATACTAAGTAATATTTGTATTAGGTTTAAAACCCTGCGGATTTTAAGCCGTACAAATCTTATACAATATCGTTATATACAATTTGAAAAATGAACAAATTTGATAAAACTGGAATTATAGTAATTATAATTGGAAAGGCGATGTTCATCATGTATATATGGTTGAGAATTATGTTAAATCAATAGCAAGTGCTATATGTGAACTAGACAATAATAAATATCCACTAAGTCATTATATGGCTTATGGTTGGGATGGTTTAAGGGAAGCAGGGTATACTTCTAAAAGGCTTACAGAAACTGAAGACACTCAATATTGTAGCTTACGTGATATTGTAGAAGTTAACACTCAAATTTGTAATTAGTTTGCCATGAAAAACTTAATTGTACTATTCTTTATTATAACAATTATAAGCTGTAATAATAAAACAAATTCGTCTAGTATTGATGGAGTTATCTCTTTTATGATAGATAAAAAAGCTCTTCCATTACCGCCAGCCCATATAAATGATTCAGCAACAGTTATTGATAAAAAAACAATAGACTCTTTACTTAAAATAAAACTAAAAGTAGCATTGTATCCAACAACAGATATTTTTTCAGAAAAAGAATTAAAAAAAATTCCAGAAGAATATTTTGATAAATTTAGCATGAATGACAATACCTTTAAAAAGATTACATTAAATGGTATATCAAGTAAAAAGGGTCATAAAGTTGTGCTCGCTGACGCAACTGAATTGAAAAAATCTAAAGATTTTAAAAATTTTGATTTACTATTTTGGTTTTCAGACTTTTATTTCTCTAAAGACAATCAAAAAGTTCTTTTTAATCTTGGGGTTAGTCGAAGTCGATTAGCAGGGAGTAGTTCTCTTTATATATTGAAAAAAGAAAATAGTCAATGGAAGATAGAATACTCAAGGTCTATTTCTGAATGGTAAAACAAATAAAAATACAGCCTGCAACACTATGACCTAAAACTTATTAATCCAATGATTCAAAACAATAGTTATTGATCTTAATCTACATCGTGTAAGTAAACACTACGTTTTTGTTATATTTGGTACTATAAAATGGCACTTCGAGAAAAAATAAATAATGGCGTTTTAGGGCAGTCTGCCGCTAAGGCTATATTAAATATATGGGGAATTAACACAATATATTGTGTTTATTAAGTAGTTAGCTAATATTAAAAACCAAATATTAATTATAAAGCATGAAACATGAAACAAATTTACATTTTAATGATTTATTATTGCCATGACAAAGTATTTTTCAATTCACAATAGTTTAAATGAAAAGATTATGGGTAAACTACCTCAAGTAAAAGAGGTAGTTCATAATTGTCATGTTTGGGATAACTCAAATTTTATAGACAGATTTTCATTTAAAAAAATAGAAATAAACCCTATTCTTTCAAATGCTATTTTATATGCCAAATCAAAACGAACTGATTTAATAGAAGTTAGTAGTGTTGGTTTTTCTTATGGATCTATGCTAATAAGTGATAAGTTGAAAAACTTATTAGAACAGTTTAATTCTTTTGGAATTCAGTTCTTTTCAACAAGTATAATTCATAAAGAGAATAAAATTAAAAATTATTGGCAAACACATATTTATGATATTCCTTACGATTTTATAGATTTTAAAAATACTGATCTTTTATTAAAAGATAGAGATGAGAATCGAAAACCTATTCAAAACTACTTGGAAAAACTAGATATATGGAGAGAGGAATATAACAACTTTAGGCCTCATAGTTCCTTGGGTGATATCCTTCCTAATAAATACATCGAAATGAATAAAAACAGCTCGGATTCTCTACTTTTAACTGGTTCTTAATTTGGGAGGAGATCAAGGTTACAATAATATTGAACTCAAAAACTTCTTTTTAAGGGACAGCTACAGCAAAATAATTGAAAAATGAAAAAAATAACCATATCAATACTGATAACTTTTTACAGTCTGTTTTCATTTAGTCAAAAAAAAGAACTTTATGTTAATGATGATTTTAAATATATAACAAAAACTGAATTTGACAGAAAATCTGACCACCCTCTGGGATATAACTTGAGATTTGATTTAGATTCTTGTTATTTGAATGTAAAAGTTTCAAGATATATAAAAGGTAAAATTAAATTGAGTTTACTTGATTCAATAAAAACCTCCTTTAATAAATTCAATCAAATAAAACTTGATGATAGTGATGCTTTATTTGTAAATTATTATCCTGGAGATGATAATTGCAGTTCAAGAGGGTATAAAGCCAATTTTAAAAAAAGATATAATGAATTCTATAGAAATATTAATAAAATAGAAAATTTAAAACAATTATTTATATATAAATCAGATGACGGATTAAGAGGATTTGGAAAAAAAATTAATTGGCAACCTGATATAAATAATTTGATTGAAAATACATTTTATCCTATTCATTACCCTTGTGGAGGATATTTAATTATTGACAGTAAAGGCAATTATATATCAGAAAGAGGAGAATATTGTTATTCTAAAATATTAATAAAAGAATTAAAAACCTTTGCAAGTAATAGCAATAATTGAATATTTGTTCTTGCTTACTCCTGAGAGCCTTAGAGATTTTCACTTAGTGTGTCTTATAAAGTTAAATAACCAACTCAAAAAAAGAAGGCAACGTTTAGTACGTTGCCATCAATCAAAATCAAACTCATCCTAGTTCTTTTTCTATAAACCAGTAAAGGTTACAAACATAAATCTATACTTTGAAAAACAATGCGACAACTCATGTCTAAGTATGAAACAATCAATGGATTTGGAATAAGCATCCCTACTTATGTAGTCTAATTATGTGTTAATTCATAATAGAATCCTTTCTAATAGAAGGTAGTTTCTTTCGGTAATGCAGTAAAAAGATAAATTTAAGGGCATGATTATTAAAAGTGGGCAAATACTAGAGCTTTAGTATAAATTATACGATGCATAATAAATCATTTACCTATATTTATATAGCAGCTATTCGTTTTTAATGAAAAGATACAATTCCATAGGAGAACTATTTATAGATTATAGAAATTTCAATGGTCTGTCCCAGTCAGATTTTGCAATTAGTATAAATGTTAATCTAAGAACCGTACAGCGCTGGGAAAAAGATCTAAGTTTAATTAAATCTGAAAAAGAAGAGGCTATAGTACTCACCACACTAATGCCCTATCAACTCATACATAATTTAAATGCTACGGTTCCTATTCCTACCTATTATAGCTTTAAAACCAGAAAATATTCACTCTCAAAGCAAACCAATGCACTGCCAAGATTGAACTGGTTTAAAGATCAAATTCAAATAGAGTCTAATAATTTAAGAACCATAGATTTTAATTTGGATTTTAATCATATAGAAAAGTTTATAGGGTCTCAGAAAAGAGATAACAATTATGTGAATGGCGATCTGTTAAAAGAAGCCATTAGGTTACTGCCGGAGCTGAATTTTGTAAGCACAGGTAAGTCCGGATATTATACGGGGCATTGTATTGTACTGCCAATAAAAGAAGCGGTTTACATCAAGTTAAGAACTAGACAAATAACTAATAAAGACCTTAGGTTTGACGATCTGGTCAATTACAAAACGCAGGAACGTCCTATATTTTACAGGTATGATGTTACCGGAGACTGTAACGATACCATATTTTATATTATGGCGCGGTTTTTTAGGTTTTATAGAGACCTTAACGCTAAAGATTACCTGGCCTGTACCTATACCGAGCGGGAAGACAGCTACCACTTAAATATACAGGCAGGTATGCGTATAGTATGGGAAGACAAGGTATTGCAAAAAACATTGCATTTAAACCACCCGCCCCGTTTTGTAGAAGGCAATTTTATTGACTTTTTATCAGGTTAAGAGCGTATAGAAGGTGAGGTCTAAAAGATATTTTTCCCTTAAACGTTTAAAATATCACTTTCAGGGTATAAACGTTTTACCCAAAACAGCTCACTAAAAATGTCCATAAAGGCTATAAGGTTTTTAAAATCCTTGCTGTCCACAAAGACTTCATAACCTAGAAGAGAGTTTCCCATGACTAACAGATGCGTAGGGTTTAATGTGTAATCATAATGGCATAAAAGGAACTCAAAACACTCTTTAGTGCCTATAGGTTCATTCTTTCTAACCCAGTTTTTTAAAAGGTCTGCATTAGTTTTGATTTCAGTATACGTGTTCAATTCACACCGGGCATACTCCTCTCTCTTATGATATTTTGAAAAGTCTGATAAGGCTTTATAGAGTTCTAAAAAAATATAAGCTTCATGTTTATTAGAACAATGACATTGCCTGGTTTGCTTATATCGGCACCCTGTATTGGAACAAAACCAGTTGGCACTTAAGCTTTTATGGTATCCGTTATATTTTAAGATCCAATGTTTAATATTAGAAATAGAGTATATGCCATTTTTTTTTAATCCTTTAAACTCATTTAGTACGTCTATTATCATTGAGAGAAATTATTTTGATACACCATAAAGGTTTGATAACAGTCAGAGTCTCAAGGTGTAGTGTTTTTAAACGTTGAAAGGATTTTCAGACCTTAATTCACATTCATTATTTAACCAAAAATAGAGGCAATATTCCTTAGATAATACGACATAAAATGTCTCAAAAAAACAACGTAAATAAGATGTAAAATCAGATTATTATTTATACGGGAATCTATTGTGAATTTTACACGTTTTGGATGGGAATGCTTTTAATAATTCAAAATCTCATGGATTTTTTTGCTGTGAAGCTTGCTTTTTCGGCTATGGTCAATTCATTTTATGCCGATTTAAAACTGGCGCTCCATCAATCAGACAGTGCGATTTATTATTTTAAGAAGTCCTTAGATGTTATTGATACTATGAAGGTGCATATTGAAATCAGGCCGGTTGTACTTGAGCAGCTTGCCAATCTTCATTTTGAAAAGCATGAAAGGGAAAAAGCCTTTGCCTATATGAAATCAGCCAAAGCTATTTCAGACAGTCTGTTTCATACGCAAAGTAATCTCAATAAGACCTTATTTGAAATTAAGAATAAATACCAGGAAGACCTTAGTAAAAAAGAGGAGCACATATTGGCCCAAAACAGGTTACTGGAATTAAAGGATAAAGCAGGACTGCGGTTAAAAATGCTCATTGGTATTTTGGTATTGCTGACCGGAATTGCATTTTTTACCCTTAAACAGCGGTATAAAATGAAGCGTATGGTGATCCATAAAGAAAAGAATGAAGCTATACTAAAGATTAAAAATAAAGAACTTACTGCTAATGCCCTGCAGATCATTGAAAAGGAGAATACGGTTAAAGAACTGTTGATTACCATTAAAGAACACCTGCCGGAAAAGCATAGCCTGTTAAGTAGTAAATACAAGCAGAACAATGAAAAAATATGGAATGATTTTCATTTAAAGTTCACGCAAACCAATAATGAGTTTTACGAGCGCTTATTGAAGCGCCACCCAGAGCTTACGCCTAATGATTTAATGCATTGTGCTTTGATCAAGCTAAAATTTGACAGTAAAGAAATGTCGGAGATCCTCGGAATTTCACTGCATAGCGTCCATATGGCACGTTCAAGGATTAGAAAAAAGATGAACTTGGCCCGGCAGGAGAGCTTAAGTAATTATGTAACCATGATATAATATTGGGCTAATGGGCTCTAATATAGCGTTATACTTTTCTGGTGTACAAAAAATCATTAAGTTTATAATCCATAACATAGTTTTGTAAATACTGATGACCGACTTACTAAATGATATTGAATGGAGTGATCCCACACTATCTATAGTGCATGATACTGAATGGGAAGCTGAAGTTAAAGCTGATATTGGAAAGGTCATGGACATACATATGCGTACCTCCAGAAGTCCGTGGTTACGCAAAACCATTTTAAAATGGCCACGATATGAAGCCCAGGAATTTCCAAGAAAATTAGCTGATATCTGTGTGCTGGTTGCCGCTCAGGAAAACGCTTGCAGATATTGTTTTGGTGTTGCCCGGTCATGGATGCGACTTTGGGGATACTCTAAAAAGATGATAAACAATATTGAAAGGAATGTTCAAATGGCAGATATGGATGAAAAAGAACGTGCCTTTATACGTTTTTGCAGAAACCTTTCCAGGTCTAATCCCAAGCCACCAAAGCAGGACAGGGATGAGCTATTGCGTTTAGGGTATTCGCCTAAGGCCGTTGCAGAAATGGCATTTCTTATTGTAGATCAGTGTTTTGTGAACAGGGTGTCAACGTTTATTGCAGTGCCTCCAATGGATGAGTTAGAGCGTTTGCCCAACAGTATTTTAGGAAGGCTACTCAGACCTTTAATAGGGTGGAAGCTCAGAAAATTTGGATGGACAGAAACCAGGCCACTTGAAGGCGACCCGGAGTCGTTTCCCGGGGTGGTTCAAAAACTAATAGGTTTACCTGCAGCCAGAGCTATGAATGATGCCTTAAACGGCGTCTTTGAATCAGAAGCTTTATCAAGAAAACTAAAGGTACTCATGTTTGCGGTTGTGGCTAACAGCTTGGAATGTAAGTTTTGTATAGCCGAAACCCATGATATGGCTTTGGAGTGTGGTTTTACTGAAGACGAGTTTAACCAAGCGCTGTCTACGTTATCCTCTCCACATTTAAATGAACAGGAAGAGAAACTGCTTTCCTGGACCAGAGAGACCATTCATTTTCAAAATGGCCCTATGCAATCCAGAATTCGTGAGCTTGCAAAAGATGTAGGAGAGCCTATGATGCTAGAAGCTATAGGTGTGGCATCTTTAGCCAATTCAACCGTTAGACTGGCAGTACTCCTTGGATGATGGATATACTATATTACACGGCTGTTCTATTTATTTTGTTTGGCATTTTGCTGATCATTATTTTTAGACAGAGAAAACGAAATCACAAATTAGAAAAACTTTTGACCCGGACCAATGAGAAGTTGGAACGGCTTCAAATTCATTTCGGGCGTTTTACTCCGGAAGAAGTGATTGAACACTTAACAGACTCCGATAGTGCTTTTAAGCCTGCCATGCGATCGGTAACAGTCTTGTTTGCTGATATTAAAGGATTTACCAGAATGTGTGATATCATGGAGCCCTCAGATGTGGTGAATATCCTTAATGGGTATTTTAGGTGTATGAGTAAGGTGCTAACCAGGCATCACGGACAGGTTACCGAGCTAATTGGGGATGGTATTTTATCTCTTTTTGGCGCTTTAAAGAATAACCCGTGGCAGATCCAGGATGCGGTAATGGCTGCTCTGGATATGCGAAAGGCACTAGACGAATACAATAAAGAATTGAGGTCTAAAGCTTTCCCGGAATTGTCTATTGGAATAGGGATTCATAAGGGGAAAGTTCTTGCCGGGGTATTAGGAAACTATGAGCTGAGCAAATTTGGAGTTGTTGGAGACCCTATTAATGTGGCAGCACGGGTGGAGGCACTAACACGTGAACATAATGTTGATATTTTAATTACAGACGCTATTAAAGTGGAACTGGATGAGCGTTTTGTCATAAAAAAAATGCCTTCGGTTTTTGTTAAAGGGAAATCTGAGCCTATTGTAACTTATGAGGTTATTGAGTTAATGAAGAAATAAAAGGAAATATCTAAGAAAGTAATCTTAGCAAAACCCCTAAGTTGTTAAAAGCAAAAAGCATGTCGGACAACATGCTTTTTGTAAACCCTCAAAAGCTACTAATAGCAATAAATTATTAATAGTGTTGCAATACTATAATTTTCTGAGTTAAGTACATTGCGGGTTTCCGTAAGACAGGTGTTATTTTTAAATAAGTCCCAGATCTTTAACAATTGTAATCAGGTGGGTGGCATTGTTGGCTTTAAACTTATCTTTAAGTTTATTTAATCGTTTTTCAACAGAACTTAAACTGTTTGGTACAATGTTTTTCTGGCTAAAAATAGTACTGATTTGCAGCTGTGAAAATCCTAAAGACAATTGCTTCATCAGGGCTATATCAAAATCGTCAATTTCTAAGTCTGATTTTGGACTCAGCGCATTTTTTACCTGGTAAGATAAAAAACGGGTGTTATTGTATACAGCTTTTATAGCTTTTGACAGTTCCATAGAGCCTTTCCGGTCTTTACAGACGTAGCCATTGATTTGATATCTGTTAACCAGGGTTCTTACTTTTTGCAAACGATCATCCATAGAATATACAATGATGGGTAAATCCGGATATTCAAGCTTTAATATAGCTATAAGGTTTTCCCCGGAAGTTATTTTACAAGCCCTATGATCTTTTTTAAATGACAAATCTGTAATTAACAGATCAAAAGGGTGTTGGTCAAAAACGGCTTTTTTGATCTTTAAATAGGCATCATCACAGTATTGTGCATTTTGTACATTTTCAATGTTCTTTTTATTGAGAATGTTTAAAACGGCCTGATTTATATCATCATGGTCATCAACTATTAAAACTTTATTAAACATAATATCAGATAATTATTTTTGCTTTAAAACCTTTATTGTTGGGGCCGGATTCAAAAATAATTGTTCCGTTAATGGATTGCATACGGTTTTCCACATTTAGAAGCCCGGTGCTTTTTTTTACGGTTCCGCCAATACCATTATCACTATAGGTAATATGGGTCTTGCCTCTGGTTTGACTGAAACTGAAAGCTACTAAAGAGGCCTGGCTGTGTTTTTTCATATTGATCAAAAGTTCCTGAAGTACCCGGTAAAGTGCTTTTTTCTTAATATTGTGAATCTTATCCCAATTGATGTCAGAAATATTTCTTGCAATAATATTGACGTGGTCATTTTTAAAACTTAAAAACAGGTCTTTTAATACGTCTGTATAGTTTTCCTTTAGGTCAATGACACTGTTTTCTTTAGAAATATCTCTGGTCCTGATATAAATATCTTCCAACTCATCCAGAACTTCTTCTTTAATGTTATAGGTTTCAAGTTTGGTTAAGGTGTTATACATATCATTAGCAATCTCATCATGTATTTTTTTAGAGATACGTGTCTCGGTATTATGGACCTGTTTAATCTTTTCCTTTTTATGCCTGGCTCTAAAGTATATGAATAAGAAAAGAGAGAGTAATAAAATGGAGAGTCCTGAGAACAAATAAATCAGCTTTAGTTTTTTCTGTCTTTCTTTTTGGAGTTCACTCTCTTGCGCTTTTTTTAAGTGATGGTTGTATTCATATTTGCTTGCTGCATATTTGTTCTCTTGAATTTGTTTTGATTTATTTATGCTGTCTATTAAAGCTTTGTATTCTTGTACTTCTTCGTCATCTTTTAAGTCAAGTAAAATAGATAGTGCATTTTCCTTGTACTTTAAATTATTACTGGAATTAGCAATAGACAGAGCAGATTTTGCATAGAAAAGAGCTTTTGAATTCTCATTGCTGTTTTTATAATGTTCAGCAAGATGTAGGTAGCTTGTAAATATTCCAGGTACATAATCTAAATCTATTCTCATTTTTAAAGCTCTCTCGAGATTTGCTTCTGCTTTATAATGATTCATTTTAGACTGAACAACTCCAATATTATCAATGGCTCTAGCAGCTTTTAATGTATTTCCTTGCTCTAAATAAAATTTATAAATCTTTTTATATTCATTTATAGCTAATTCATAGTTTTTCTGTTCTTTATATACATTAGCTATATTATTGTTAACGGATGCAATATGATTGGGATCTTGAGCCAGATTTAATACCTTATTATAATATTCAATTGACTTTTCATAATCTTCAAACTGCCTATAGAGCATACCTAATTGATTATAAAATCCTATTCTTGGCTCTATCAATGTATCTGAACCTTTAAGATTTTTTAAATAGGTCATTGCCATTACAATTGAATTTTCACTATCGTATAATGATCCTAATTTGTTTTGGATTTCAGCTATGTATCGTAAATCTAAAATAGCTCTCAATGTATCTTTTTTGACAAGGCTCTTTTTTTTATGCTCTTCAAAAAATATAAACGCATCAATAAGGTCTTTACTGGTTTCGGGTTCTAAGATTAAATTATAATAATATCTTGAACTATCTACAGAGACTTGTGAATACCCAATAGTATGAATAGCAATTGAATAAAAAATAGTATAAAAAAAGAGGAATGAAGTTCTTGATTTCATTCCCCTAAAGTAATAACTAAATTTTAGTTACAAATACAAATTATATTCATTCTGTTGGCGGTGGAATAATTGGGTCATCTTCATCGCAACAAGCGACAGGCTCTCCTGTTTCATCACTTGATGAACTTTGTGGTGAGCAGGAAAAGGCTATTACATTGAGGAAAACCGTAAACATAATTACATATATTTTTTTCATTTTGTTAATAATTAAGATTGAACAATAGTGTTGCTATTCGAGTTTTTATCGAATGCTTTATTGCGGTTACAACACGCTAAAACATGTAGAGACGTCTCTCTGTTTTGGGAAGTGTGGAAAGCAGAAGTAAGACGTGTAATCACTTCCCGGAGATTACATCGCTTTACCTTGCTGTTCCTGTAGAATTAAACTTTGAAACCCCTAAATACTTTAGGGTATTTGTTAATTCTGAAACAAATGAAATAAGATATCATTGAATAAAATGGAAATAGAATGGAAGTGTTTTGGAAAGTGTATAGAAAATAATTTCCACGGTTTTTCTAACAAAATGAATTAATTAATCAACCATAAACCAGATCGCTCATGCACAGTACCTTGCTTATTAAAGCTTTTGAAAAAGCCAAAAAAGAAGAACAAAAAAAAGGAATTAAAGACCCCTCTAATTATAGCCTGGCAAAAATTATATCAGCCTTTATCTCCAATAAAAAAACGGCTATAGGAGAAAGACGCTTAGGAGATTATTATAAACAGGCTTTAAAAGATAACACTAAGGATATTAATATTTCGCAATCCGGAGTGATTCATGGCTTATGTAATTATCTGGGCTATGAAAACTACGAAGATTTTATTAAAAAAAGTAAAACACATACAACAAAGAATGAGAAAAGCTGGCTTTCTTTAATTGTTACGCTAATTGCTGTTTTTATACTTGTTTTAGGATGGTTTGGAAAGGCTATTGTTGCAAGGCGGTGAGGAGTGATGACAAAAAATATAATCTGAAACTTTTGGATAAAAATGATATTTCATTCTATTTGTGACACTTGTCCTTAAATTTTTGCAAGTCAATCAGTTTTAAATTTTCAGAATTTTTTATTACTATGTTACCAATAGTGTTTCTTATTCTGTTATAGACTTTTCCGCTGTCTTGAATCTTTATATAATTGGTTTGTATATATTTCTGCAATTCTTCAAAATTCTTTTGTAAATTTCGTAAGTTGTACGTTGTAATTAAGAAGGCATTAAAATTTAATCCTTTCATAAGATTACTCAACTTTTTTTCAATAAGTATGTATTAAAATTATTTACATGAATTTTCGTGCCATTACCATCAATTACATAATGAAACTAGGTAATCGTATCATCAAACGATATGATGGAGGACCCGAACGGCCTATCATTTTTGATGCAAAAAAAACGTTTCCTAAGCTTTCTGTAATAGATCAAAGTTTTGATACTATTAAATCCGAATATGAAAATGTGAATAAACATTTTGAAATCCCGGCTTACCATGAAGTGGAACAAAGGGCATATGCAATTTCTGGTAAAATTGAACAAAATTTAAAATGGAAGGTGTTTTTATTGTATTATTCTGGAGAAACACCAGATCTTGCAAAAGAATTATGTCCTAAGACTTGCGCCTTGTTAGAGGGAGTACCCAATATATATAAAGTTTTTTTTTCGGTGTTAGAACCAGGGAAATCCATACCTACACACCATGGTCCGTATAGAGGTTATCTCAGATACCACCTGGGGCTTAAAGTGCCAAAAAATTCACCTCCTTGTATTAGAATAAAAGACCAGATTTATCATTGGAAAGAGAATGAAAGTATACTATTTGATGACACCTGGGAACACGAAGTGATAAACAAATCGAGTCAAGAAAGAGTAGTGCTTATTATCGATCTTTTGCGTCCGTTACCTTTCTTTCCAAAACAGGTAAACAGGTTTATTGCTAATTTTCTA
The DNA here is from genome assembly GCF_035818475.1 of Alterotamlana spongicola. Classification (NCBI taxonomy): domain Bacteria; kingdom Pseudomonadati; phylum Bacteroidota; class Flavobacteriia; order Flavobacteriales; family Flavobacteriaceae; genus Alterotamlana; species Alterotamlana spongicola. The sequence continues at coordinate 734,611 of NZ_JAYMGV010000001.1, read as the reverse complement.
TTAAAAAAAGTACGTATCAAAAAAGTGCTTAAAGACGTCACAAAGCTAAATAGAAGCAGAAAAAAAACTAAATAACTATTTTGAATTCATTAATAGAGTCTTGCCTTTTTAAGAATGAAAAAAAATGTTGTAATATTTTATTCTAAGATTGTTTTTTATCAATGATTAAGCAAATTAATAAATCAGTATGATTTTAGAGTGAAGTTAAATTCCCATCTTTTAAATATGATCACGCTGAGATATAATTTCTGTGGTTTAATTTTTAACTTCTCTTTATACCTCAGTGTTGGCTTATTAAAATACTCACTGATACTATAGTACTTATTAACACCTTTAGGTTTCAAATGCTTATAGCATTGATAACGTAAATAAGGGGCTAAGTTTTTTCCTCTGAAAGCTTCAAATGTATAGGTGTTATGCACGTAGCCTTCGGAAGGTTTAATTATAAATTTTCTGCCTCTAAAAGAAAAAGTTTGATGTTTTATAAAAGAATAAACGGAGATTTTATCTTCATTCTTTATGCCTAAACATGTATCTCCATTTTTAAGATCTTTCATTAAATCTTTATGGGCAATTCCTATAACATTTTTTTTAATAAAAGTTATTTCCTCCTCTCCGAAAGTAGATAATTGATATTTGGATTCATCACCTCTAATTTGAGGTGGTTCTATACCTGTAGAACCTATTTCCCAAAAATATGGCATAAAATCTAACCCCATTTTAGCCAATGTGTTGCGTATACCATGCCAAAAAAGTCCATGTTTAATAATATTAGAAATCCATATAATTTTGTACGATAAATTTTTTTTACCTGCTTCCATTTAAAGTTTATTTATACCTGCTACCTTAAAGAATATTGAAGGTTCTATGTTCTTATATTGCAAAGTATTGTGGCTAATAGTCATCTTTTTTAAAAATTCTTTTAGTTAATTTTATCATTTTTCAAATTATTGGCAATGGTTGGTGTAAGGATAGTTACGTGATTAAGCAACTAACTTAGTAAAAATGGAATAAACCAGAAAAAAATCTGCAGGATTTTCGTAAGTAGGCTTGCACTAGCAATAAATTATATACGTCTTAAGTTTACAATCAGTTAAATTAGATAGATTAAATCAGAAAGGACAAAAGAGAGAAATAAGGTTAGTTTATATAGTGAAGCTTTTGACTTCGACAACATTGATCATTTTCATTTATACTAAATAATTCTCTGTCTTTTGTTGACAATAGCTAAATAATACAAAATTAGCAACAAAGCCTAAAACTGTTTAAAGTGCATAAGAAAAACAATGTGCAACGTAAGGCATCAGGTCTAAAAACCGGTCATAGTAACTAAACTAATTTCTGTCGTATATTTCGTATTAATTCATTAGATTAGTAGGGTGTTTTAATAGGAGAATATCATGTTGCTTCTCAATACTTAATCTATTTAAACCTAGATAATGATGACATTAACAATAAAAGACGAAACAGCTTCTGGAGACATTCTTAATGAGATAAGAATCAAAATAGAAAACGAAAGAACCACACTAAAGGATATAATTACCGCTCGTGTTTTATCTGAAGTTAAATCATATAATGAGAATAAACCTGAAATTTTTAAAGGTTTAATTCAACCAAGTGATGCTGAAAGAACATTAAATGGGTTCAGAGTTAAAAAAAGAAAAGTTATAGATGGAGAACAGCAAGTTTATGTTGCTTTAGATGCTTTTCTTAAAAACGGCTATTTTGTAATTGTTGATGATGAGCAAATTACAGATTATGATGAGGAAATACTTGTAAGCACAGACACCAAAATCAGTTTTTTGAAATTAACACCATTAGTTGGAGGTTAAGAATATGAATGATTTTTTTAAAAGAATGTTTGGGCACCTAGCTAAAGAAACCCAAAAGGAAACATCAGTAGATAAGGAAGTTCAATTATTTATAAATGATTTTGTTAATGAAGCTATAGATACAAAGGAAGGCTATACAATAAAACTAAGCACCCTTGAGTATTATAAAATGCTTAAAACAAAACCTGTTGGTTTTAAAAAGGATGTTGTTCGTCTTTTAATTTATTACAAAAATATTGGATATAGGGGCATCAATAATTCATGGGTTAAAGAATCGTATTATGTAAAAGATGTATTTTCAAAATTAGTTAGTTTATTGATGCGTTCGTCAGACGTAATCTTTGATGAAGATGAATTGTTGCAATTAAGCAAGGAGTTGTCAGCTAAAAAGAAAGATTATTTTTATACATCCGAATGGCCAATCATTCCTTTTTTAAGCAAAGTAGAAAAACTGGCTAAAAATACTACACTGACTCCAAAGTTAAAGCAAAGCCTTGATCATATTCAGAGGTTAGTTTCTAATCAAAGATATGTTTATGCTGATGAGACTAAAGTTTTAAACAGAATCAAACTTATTAAAGAAGGTCCAAAACAGTTCTCTATTAGTAGTAGTGATAAGCTGGGTAAAGCTATTTTAAGTACTACAAAAGCATTTAACGGAGAAAAGCAAGAAGCATTTATTTTGTTGTTAAATCATTTTTCTAAAGGACGAGAAAAAAGCGCGCCAACAAAGGCATGGTTGAAAGATGCTAAAAGCGAAATAGAATTAATTGGGAAAGAATTCTTGGTAACCAGTTTTATTTCATGGATAGGTTTGATAATACAAATACTAAAGGATATTCATAAAGATAAATCGTATGAGTTTACATTTGCTTCCGATGAAAATATTCAATTGTTACGTTCCTCTATTTGGATGAGTTCATTGTTGAATGATAAAGATTTAAATCAAGCCGTAGAAGACTTAGGTTTATGGAGTTTTAAAAAATTATCAGGTCATGGTGCGGTTAGTGTTAAGTTAGGCAATGCCTGTATATATGCATTTTCTAAACTACCTTATAAGCATGGAGTTTCAAGATTGACAAAGTTTAGAATGAAGATTAAGTATCCATCTGTACAATCACTAATTACTAAGGCAATTGTTAGAGTTGCAGAGGCAGAAGGCAAGACAATGGACGAAATTGAAGAGCTTGCTGTTCAGGATTTTAAATTAAATTATGATTATCAACTAATTCAAAATTTTAATGTTTACAAAGGCATAATAACAATTGTTGACAGTAGTACGGTAACCTTATTATGGGAAAATGAAAAAGGTAAGCAAATTAAAACAGTTCCTAAATATGTAAGAGATAATTTCCCGACAGAATTAAGAGTATTCAAAAAGCAGGTAAAGGATATTCAAACTAACCTAAGCGCACAGAGGAATAGGATAGAAAAAATATTTTTAGGAAAACGACAATGGACTTTTTTACAATGGAAAGAGCTGTACTTAGAAAATAAATTGTTAGCATTTTTTGGAACTAAACTTATATGGAATTTTACCAAAGACAATAAAACAATAAGTGCTATTTATTATAAAGGAAAGTTTGTCGATACTCATGGAGCTGTAAATATTGATTTTAAGAAATCTATAGTGGAATTATGGCACCCTGTTACTGCCACTGTGAAAGAAGTAGAGTTATGGAGAGCATGGTTACTTGAGAATCAAGTAAAACAACCTTTCAAGCAAGCCCACCGAGAAGTATATATAGTTACAGATGCTGAAAAAACAACAAACTCATATTCTAATAGGTATGCAGCACATATAATCAGACAGCACATTTTTAATGCCCTTTGTAGAGAAAGAGGATGGCGTTATCAACTTCAAGGACAATGGGATTCTCATAATATTCCAACACTATACATTCCATCATGGAAATACAGAATAGAGTTTTGGACAGAAACAGAAGGTGTGCATGATTCGGCTAACGAAATGGGTATATTTAATTATCTACAAACTGATCAAGTTCGGTTTTATGATGAATTTAATCAAGTTAATATGATTGATGTTCCATCTATAGTTTTTTCTGAATGTATGCGAGATGTTGATTTGTTTGTTGGAGTTACTAGTATTGGAGCAGACCCAAATTGGCGAGATGGTGGAGAAGAAAGATATCAAGGCTATTGGATAAGTTTTTCTTTTGGGGAACTAGCTACAAGTGGTTTAGAAAGAAAAGCATTACTTGAAAATTTAATACCAAAACTCCAAATAAAAGAACAATGCAGCTTCGAAGGAAATTTTCTTGTTGTAAAAGGTAAACTTAGAATTTACAAAATTCATATGGGTAGTGGCAATATTTTAATGAAACCAAATGACCAATATTTATGTATTGTTGCAGATAGAAAAAAAGAACAAAATGTGTTTTTGCCTTTTGAAGGGGACTCAACATTATCTACCATATTAAGTAAGGCATTTATGTTGGCGAATGATGATAAAATTAAGGACAAGACAATAACGAGTCAAATTGAAAGGCATTAAACACCTCTACATTTCAAATCAAGAAAAGCTCGAAAATATTGCTAAAAAATATGGAACAAACACTAATTTTTTTAAGAGCTTAGAAAGCACTTATATATCTGACTTAATTCAAGAGGTTCGAGTCAAAGTAAAAAAAGTAAATGTACACGGAGATATTACATTTAAAGAGCTTTCAGAAGGTGAACAACAATTGCTGACTGTATTAGGGCTATTGCGTTTCACCAAAGAAGATGAATCATTAATCCTCCTTGATGAGCCTGACACTCACCTAAACCCTTTATGGAAATGGAAATACATGAATTTATTGGAAGAATATTCAGGAAAAGATGATTCTAGCCAAATTTTGATGACTACTCATGATCCATTAGTTATTGGTGGATTAACTAAAGAGGAAATTAGAATATTTCAATCTATTAAGAAAGAAGATAAAGATGGGAAAGAGTATCAACATATAGAAACTTTTGAACCTGATTTTGATCCAAAAGGATTGGGAGTTGCTGGAATCTTAACAAGTGAGTTTTTTAACTTACCTAGTACATTAGATGAAGATACACTAGAAGATTTGAATGAGCGTAACCGTTTAGTCACTAAAAAGGATAATACTGGTCTGAATGATGTTGAAAGAGAACAGTTAAATGAACTCTTCTTAAAACTTAGCGATCTTGGAATTAATACAACAGATAGAGATCCAATGTATCAAAAATTTATAAGCGCCATTAGTCAAAGAGAAGAATTTCAAGTTCAAAAAGTATCTAAAGAAGATAGAGCTAAACAAAACCAAATTGCTCTTGAAATATTAGACGAATTGTTTAATGAAAAAGATAATGAATGAGATATATCGATTTAGAAAATAACCCCCCAGATCAAAACTGGATTGATAGAGCAGATGCGCTAACTCTGCAACTTACTCAGGCCGCTGACAAAGCTGCTCGCGACGCCATTATTGATGCTAATCAAAATATGTGGGCAGAATTAAAAAACCATTTAAGAGGGTTAAGTCTCAATAAATGTTGGTATTCAGAATCTAAAAATGATAGTGCACATTGTCATGTAGATCATTTTAGACCAAAAAAAGAAGCAATAGATGAAAATGGAGATGACAAAGGGGGTTATTGGTGGTTAGCTTTCGAATGGTTGAATTATAGGTATTCGGCTCCTGTTGAAAACATTAGAAAAAAGGCTTACTTCCATGTAAATGCTAATAAGGCGAATACGCCTGCCGACTCAATAGAGAATGAAGATATTCGATTTCTAGATCCTACAGAAATTCAAGACCCTGATAAGTTAGCTTACACAAATGAGGGGCTAGTAACACCAAAATCTACTGTAATAACTGAAAGAAATTTTATTCAAGCAGAGTATACAATTAGGAGAATGAATTTGAATAAACAAGAAATGAAAGATACTAGGAAAGATAAATATTCAAAAACGATATTATTAATTAAATCTACAGACAAATTGGTGCAATTACAAAATGCAAATATTTGCATGGCTAGAAAACAAAAAATAGCAGCTCAAATGAAAGAGTTATTAGCTCTAGCTTCTTCAAAGTCTGAATATTCGGCAGCTGTGAAATTTTGTATGAGAAGCTCTGGCTTAATATGGGTTGATAATTTATTGTCAAGAGCAGCTTAGTACTTATTAGCTAAGCTGAATTATTGATTTTTTTATAAAGGATTTAAAACAATTCATTATATATATCATACAAACATCAAAAACAAAAAATCCATAATCATTTTAAAATTAATGAATAAGGATTCTTTGATACAATTATAATAGAAGGCTAATCAATAAGTAACTGCGTAACTTTAGCGGTATTTGTAGCCCATTTAATATCATAAGCTTCATCAGCATTTTCCATATCTGAAATTATTTCTAACCCTTGAGCTTCTGCTTTAAGAGTCAAAAGGTTACCAATATTTAATTTACTATTCAATTTATTTAACAAAGCTTCGACAGCTATAGTATCTAAATTTTGCACCACTTGACCGCCAAAAGCCATCTCTAACCAAACAATCTCTCTACTCTTAACATCAAGAACACCAAATACTAATCCTTTGGTCATTTTTTGGGTTATTCTAACTTGATGCTGTACACAAGAAGGGTCATAAGCAACTCCAGTTTTAGGTGAAATCTTCATAGGGTATTTACTATCCATCCATCCAACAACTAAGTTAGGAGAAAGACTTCCATTTGTATAAGCATTACAAGTAAAACTAACATACTTAGCGCCTCTATATTCCAACTCGTCAAGGTTGATATCGATATATTCTGCTGTACCAATCATATGTGGAATTCTTTGAATATCTCCACTATGCTTGCAGCCTGCAATTACTAATTGAGAATATGAACAAAAATCTGTTGAGGTTTCATATGCTACTCTACAGCTTAAATCCATATCTAAATGTTGAGCAGGTAATCCTTCTCCCCATTGCAAAAACAATCTAACCGTATTTCCTTCAACTGTAAATCGTGTTCCCATTAATGCTGAAGGTAAATCTTGAACGGATTCACTTCTATCTCCTATAGACATTGGAATATTAAACAGTCCCTCATCAATATAGATAGTTTTGTTCTTATTTTCCATGCTAGAAAACCTTTTCTTTATCACATCTAGACATAAATCCTCAATTTTAGATTGCATCTCCTTTAAGTGATCTTCCTCATAAAGTTTCAAAAACTTGTTTGCTGTCACTCTCTTATTAGTTCCTCCTAAAGGCTTTACATTTCGAGTAGCATTCTTGTCAAAATAAGTTTGTGCATACATACTTAATGTAAAAACCAATCTAGCAGGAATATTATCAATGATTTCCGAAAAGTGTTTTAAGGTAATATCTTCTCCAAACCACAACATATTTGAGAATAATGAACGAGCAAATAAACCTGGTCTTTGCTTTAATAACTTGAACGTGTTTTCAGAATCACTTTTCAACCTAAAGTGATTGATCTTACCTTGCCATACTTCATAGTTTTCATTATAGAAAACATCTAATAGTTTAGCTAAATTTTCAAATCCTTTTCGCTTACTATATTCTGCTAAACGTAATGCTCTAATAAAACGAACCCACATACCGCGCTTTGGATGCATAATTTCACAGGATTTCTCTGCTGGTGAGTCTAAATTATTTAACCAAGTGGCAACTCTTTTGCAGTCTTTTCTTGAGTACTTTAATTTCAAATCTGCTTTAGATTGTAATCTAGCACTTCCACTACGATCTGCTGGGTTGAATATGTTATGATGGTTTTTTGAGATTCTATTAATTATAGTTTTTGGTTCTATAATTTGAAGAAACCCTGTGTGTTTGTACCACAAATACCTTAAAATATCACTCGGGTTCTTGAAAAGAATTTGAGCTTCATCACTCCTGTCATGCTCAACTAAACCATCAATTACTAACATTGATGTTTCTTTGATGCCAATTTCTAAATCATTTGGTAAATCAAACTCTTTCAAAAGTGTTTTTAAACTTTCTGTTTGAGTAGTATCTAATGCGGTTTTTGACTTTAATAAATCAACATAAAATTGATTTAAGTCGTTATCATTCCATAGTTCTAAAACCTTTAACTTACTTCCTTGATTTTGGTATTCAATGCTTCCAAATTCGAAAGGAGTTCCGCAAAAAGGACAACCGTTATATCTTTCAAGAGGAAAAGTTCCGTGAGGAATTATATGTCCGCAGTCTAACTTTGTCCCTTTTTTAGTTTGAAAAATGTTTCCAAAAAGTGTGATTATGTGATCTAAAACTGTTTCACCTGTTGGGATATTCCACTCTTTAACAAGTGGAGTCCAATTCTTATTGACACCAGTTATTTCCTTTAGAATTTCTAATAATTCTAATTTATCTTTTGGATTTACATTGTTTAGAGTATGCAATAATTCTTCCGAAAATGTAAATCCTAATTTTGAAGCATTCACAACTAAAGCAGATGTAGTTTCATTTATAGATTTAATATTATTAACAACAATGTCATGAGGGATATATATTGCATTTTGTCTAATACTTACTTTAAGTAAATCTTTTTTCATTTCATTCATTTTTTAAAGTTAATAAATTAGGTAATCTTGTTTCTATGTCTACCTTAAAGAGTTTTGAAGTAAGAAACAATTGACCTAATTTTTAAATGGTAATCAATAAACTATTTCAACCAAAGCCTCTCTTTCGAGAAGTCAGGACTCGAACCTGATTAGAAGTAAGTTTACCTTGACCTTTTGTGTCTCTTGCCAGATTCGAACTGGCACTTTCGTCTAAACGAACAGATCGGCTCTAAATGCGCTTCCCTACTTTGAATCTTGTTCATTTCGGTGCTTCTGCAAATTCTATTTATTAGCAGGCACGCCGCTAACAACATCTTCCAATCACTCCGTGGCTACGATCAACGGTCTTTTACCACAGCACTTCCTTTTATGCTAAAGAGACTTTTGTGGGGCAGGTGGGAATCGAACCCACGACACGGGCGTTATGAGCGCAGAAGTAAGCCTATATTGACCAAATTTCTTTGTGTATTTTTCACCGAATAACTCTGAATTGACAAGGTAATTTATAAACTAACCTGCTCTAACCATCTGAGCTACTGCCCCTTTTTTTTATTAGGTAATTATAAAAGTTTGTCTTAAATGGTTGCTTGAAGTAACTTCTATTTGACCTAATGTATATTTTAAAGAACGTTTTATCTTATTGACGATTCAAATATTTAACTGAACTACGCATTGATTTTGCGTAGTAAATATTATTTCGAAATCTAGTAGGAATAGCAAGATTCGAACTCGCATCTTCGGGGTCGTAACCCAATGTTTTATCCATTAAACTATACTCCTAAATTGTGGAACAAACAGGAATCGAACCTGTATCTTCGGATTTTCAGTCCGTTGCATTGACCAACTTTGCTATTGTTCCATTTTGGGTGACTTCGGGATTCGAACCCTGTTCTTCTCATTCACAGTGAGATGTTTTACCAAATAAACTAAAGACACCATATTTTGAAAACCCGATAGGACTCGAACCTATACCTCAGGAGTCAAATTCCTGTATGCTCACCATTTACATCACGGGTCTATGTACTCCACCTTGGATTCGAACCAAGACTACACGGGGCTTAAACCCGATGCCTCTTCCAGTTGGGCTAGTGGAGCATAGTATGGGGAGAGAGATTCGAACTCTCAGATTCCTGATTCTAAGTCAGGTGCGTTTGCCATTTTCGCCATCCCCACATTTAATATCTGTATTCCGTAGGGGAATCGAACCTGCGACCTCTCGCGTCCAAGGCGAGTAAACAACCACCGTTATCTTCCCAGATATGCAGTACTGACGGGATTCGAACCCGCAACTTTCCGAGAGACAGTCGGATGCACTAGCCATTGTGCTACAGTACTATTTGTGGAAGTGGTAGGACTCGAACCTACAAGCTCCGAAGAGACCAGATTTACAGTCTGGAGAGCCAACCAATTGCTCAACACTTCCATAATTTGAGACAAGGATGAGATTCGAACTCATAGATAACGGATTTGCAGTCCGTCGCCTTAACCATTCAGCCACCTTGTCTTTCTTTTTGCGGAGAGCAAAGGAATCGAACCTTCACCACTTTAACATGGACTTGATTAGCAGTCAAGCGTAACAAACCAGTATTTACCTACTCTCCAATGCGGAAGGAGTGGGAGTCGAACCCACACGAGTCGTTATCTCCGAACGGTTTTCAAGACCGTGGCCACCACCTATTGGCTTGTCCTTCCTAATTCTTACTCATAAAAAAAGCACCTCTTTTCGGGAGGTGCTTTACTTGTTATTGTTTTAAAATTATATCAATTCATAACATAAGTATTCTCCCAAAATCTAAATTTACATTGCTCATAACTATGAAACAGCTCTAAGCTCTTCGGCGAGCGAAGACAGAAATCTGATGATAAAATATGTTGTAAATAAAGTTTCATTATTATATTATTCTGTTATTGTTTTTTAACGTTGCAAATATGAAATCAATTTTTGAATTACACAAGAAAAAATTAATTTAATTTATTGATAATCAATTAGTTATGCTTATTCTAAGCAATAGAATTCCTGTCCGTATAACTACGGATAATGAACATTTTACACAACAGCCTGTCTCTCAATTGTTTTCTGTTTCAATTCTCTATTTTACCTTTTTCTAACTCTTAAACATTATTTTAAAAATTTCCATAAAAAAAGCGCCCAGTTTAATTGGACGCTTATAATTTATAATGATTTATGGTCAATAATATCTTCAATTACTTCTAAAAATCACATAGCGTCCTAATCGCTCACTATATTCAGAGCGAAAATCATAGAGACAAAACTCTATTTGTTGACTGTTATGTAATCTTTGCGGTATCATTTGTTTTACAAATATGCTGTTTTTATTTTATTGTACAAATATCTAATACAACTACGCATTCTTTTTACTTTTTTTTCGCTTCTTCGATTTCTTAGATGGTTTTTGTTTTTTATCTAATTTCATCTTCTTTTCTATGCGTTTTTGTTCATCTATCATAAAATCGAAATAATGATCATTATAACAGTGCTTTTTTGCTTCTTTTAAATCTTCCAAACAAGCCTTATAATTCCCTAATGTTTCTTCAATATATGATGAAAGCCAATTGAGTTGAGCTTTATCAATGGTTTTTACAGTTTGCGCAAAGGTTATTAGTTTACTTGCCCGATCTATCTTGTTATTCCAGATTAGGTGTTTTATGTACATTGGGTAGACATCTTCATAATTAGTATCGATAGCAATTACTTTATCAAAACATTCAAATGCTTTATCTGGCATTGATAAATGCTTTGTATAGATTTCCCCCAATAGGCAAAGTGAAGCACAATGATTTTCGTCATATGAAAGTGCATAGTTTAAAGCTTCACAGACTTCTTCCCAATCACTACAAAACCCACCTGTTGCTGCTTTTGCTTTTAAATAGTAACTGTCTGCTAATGTTAATCCCATTTTTGTTGTCTTAAATTGTTTTTAGATTCTTGTCGTTTCGACTTATAACTTTTATTTACTTTCTGCGTTTTAAAATCGCTTCCCTTGAATACACGGATAGGGTTTCCTCTTTCTAAATTGAGATGATTTCCCCATTGATTCTGAACAGACATTTTTAACTGTTCATTATTATATTTATCTACCTTTTCTTGCAATCGTTTTAAAGCTATTTTTTTATTTTGATGCTGTGATCTACTATCCATTACCAAAACTTGCATACCTGTTTTTGAGTGGGTTGCCCTTACAGCTGAACTTACTTTATTTACATGCTGTCCTCCAGCTCCTGAACTTCTTATGGCTTGAAATTTTATTTCGTTTTCTTTTAAGAATGTTTCTTTAGTTGCTTCAATTTCATATACTCCTATAAACCAATTTTTACGCTTTTGAAATTTACGAAATGATGATTTCCCTATCCATTGTATAGTACCCAACCAGTCTTTTAAAAAAGATTCTAATTCCTTTCCTTGTAATTGAATAGTTGCAGATTGTAGTGTTCCGTTTTCAGTACCATGTTCTCTTTGTAAAAGCACATATTTTATTTTAGCTTTTTTTATATCTTCAATGAGATACTTTAAAACTTGGGCTACAACCCAACAACATTCAACTGGCCCTCTGCCTGATGTTATCTGTATTGTTTTTGTTTTCATTTTAAAGGGTTTTTTGATAACAATGCATTTCCTACTGGATTTTTACCTTGCTCTAATAATTTTACTGCCGCTTTTACAGCCCAACATTTATCGCTTGAATGGATATTTGAATAATAGCCTAATAAAGTCTTAGGCTCTACTATAGTCCATCCATTAACAGTAATAGTTTCTACAGAGGCAGATTCGAAAAAATCAATAGTGATTCGAATCTGTTTACCACTTTCTAACCAGTCTGTTTTTTCATAGCGTCTAAAATTTTCTTGACTCGGTAAATAATCATATCGTGTCCATACTTTTTGAAACCCTTGTTCTAAAAGAACTCTCATAACTTGCGGTACTCGTTTAGGATTAACAAATATGTCAATATCCTTATGGTCATGCGCATGCTTATATTCTTTATGATTAGACTCCGACATAAAATGCCAAGCCCAACCTCCAGAAATTATAATCCATTGTTTTAATTGTTCTAATATTTTTAAGCCATGCTCTATTCTATAATCTGGCCATAGCTCTCCATATCTTTTTATATTGTGATTTGCTCCCATAATTTTTTTATTTATCCATTCTCACAATTTTTGGTGTAAATGTTCCCAATACTTCTACCAATTCTTGTTGATTATTCATTACTTTTTTGATATCCTTATAAGCCATCGGTGCTTCATCTACACCTCCTCCAATAAGTGTAACATCATGTATTTTTAATTGCTGCTTTACATCACTTTTAGTGAATTTCTCTTTACACTTTCTGCGTGAATGTAAGCGTCCTGCACCATGAGAAGCAGAGTTTAAACTCTCATCATTCCCCAAGCCTCTAACAATAAACCCCGGTGCAGTCATAGAACCAGGAATGATTCCTAACTCACCACTTGAAGCAGGTGTTGCTCCTTTGCGATGTACAATACATTCTTTTCCGTTTACCGTTTCTTTCCAAGCAAAATTGTGATGATTCTCAATTTTTGCAACTGCTTTAGAACCTAACAACTTGCCTATACGGTGATGAATATCATCATGACATGCCTTTGCGTAATCGCCTGCTAAATTCATTGCCAACCAATATTCTTGTCCATCATGAGTGTTTAAATCTAACCATGCCAAATGCTGAACATTCTTTGGTAATGGACATTGTTTGGTTGCCATATAGGTGTAATGTTTTGCAATGTTAGCACCTAATCCTCTTGAGCCGCTATGTGATAAAACACCAATATATTCGCCTACATTTAGATTCCATTCATTATTAATATCTGTAATAGTCACCTTTCCAAATTCCACAAAATGATTACCTCCTCCTGACGTACCTAATTGTTTAAACGCTTTCACTTTAAGCCTTTTTAACAAAGGGATGTCTTTAAATTCTTGCCTTTCAAAAATCTCATGATCATGTTTTTTGTCATGTGTTTCATACATTCCAAATTTGGTGTGATTAGACAAGATGTTCTCCAGTTGATGCTGCTTTCCTTTAAGGTAAGATGCTTTCATTGGGTAGATAGTTAAACACATTCTACAGCCAATATCTACACCAACACCATATGGGATTACTGCATTTTCTGTAGCCAAAACACCACCTATTGGTAATCCATATCCTGTATGTGCATCTGGCATTAAAGCTCCTGAAACAGCAATTGGTAATTTTAAAGCATCATACAACTGATACTTTGCTTGCTCATCAATCTCGTTTTCTCCATAAATGGTGAAAGGCGCTCTTGTATTTTTCAATTTGTGGAATTTAACTTCAACTGGTTTTACTAAGCCTTCAGCTACTTTTCCCCAAATGGCGTTGCCTTGAAATTTTTCAGGATTTAGCAATACCTCTTTCGCTTCTTCCAAGATGCGTTCTTTCTTTTCTCTTTTTCTATATCTATTTATTTGCCCTAAAGCAATATTGATACTATTATTTTTTGGGAAGCCTAATTTTATTAAGTCTTTCCCTTTTAGTTTATTTCCCATAATATGTTTTCGTTTAAGATGTCCTCAATAGCATATTTTTTAAGGCTTTTAAGGGCTCTTTCTGTTTTTAACTTTTCCTTTTTTCGATCGGATAGATTCCAGTATTCTTTCCATCTATTAAGTTTTTGGTCTGCTTCATAATAACCACTTTTTAAAAGCTGTTGTTCTAACAAAGCAGATTCACTTTCTAATAGTGGATCAATACGTTTTGAATGCGTTATATAGGCTCTTGTATATTTGATTCTATAAGCCCCTTTTGGTATTCTTATATAGAATCTAAGCTTTAATTTTTTGCGTTCATTCTTATAATAGAATGGTGTACACATGCATTGTGCTCTAAAACTTAGTTTGTTAAACTGCCTCTTGCTTATAGTTGGGAAATCTTTATAGATAAGATATTTTGAGGTTTGATGCAGCCACTTTTTCTGTGCTTCTTCTTTTGTTCTGCCCCAAAATATTTTTTCTATCTTATCATATACTTCTAAAATAGCTGCTTTATTCTTGTAGCGCTCTACTTTATGAGTAATTATAATTTCTTTAAACCAACCGTGACGAATGGGTTTTTTTAACTCTATATATCCCAATCCTCGCATTTCTTTCCAGACTTCAGAACGTCGTTTCCAAATTCGACGCACTTCTTTTTCTCTTTTTTCTTTGAGATGCTTTGGCTTCAATTATCATATTTTAATCTTTACTATTGGTTTCGTGAAGATTTATGTATAGCCAAAATATGGCGTACAAAAAAGTCCGAAACTTTTTGGCTTCGGACTCTTTTAATATGATAGATGTAATCTATTAATAAGGAAAGTAGTCTCGAAGCAGATGCACAAAAGAACCTAGTTCTCTCTGCATTATATTATGTAGTTTGATAAATAACATCATTACTTCGTTTTATAATTGTTTTGCGCTTTATTGCGATGCAAACCTATAACGCTTTTTTAAATTACGCAAGAAAAAATAAAATTTATTTAATTGATAATCAGTAAGTTATGATATTATTAGACAATAGAATTCCTGTCCGTATTATACAGATAACAGCTATTTTTCATAACTGTTTGTTCGGCTGATATTTAGCTTTAAACTCACATTTTTCAAATCAGAAAAAAAATTATAAAAAAAACGTCCAATTTCTTGGACGCCTTTTAGATTTTATATCTTTTTAAAGTTTTTACCTATTTCATATACAACAGAAATAGCTTTTCAGCATCCTTTTTATGTTTAATTAATATACTATTCATAGGTCTAAACTTTGTTTTATTTGTAACTGTTGAGTGCAAAGATGTCATTATTTTTTAATTTCTGAAAGGAATTATAAAAAATTCACTTCGACCTTATCCCATATTTCTCTCATATATAGAGTAATTGAAAAGACATTTTCAGTGTCTTTTTCTTCTAATAAACTCCAATACTTGATAATTGAAAAGTGTAAAAAGCATTCTTTTTCTAGAATGGTTCTACAAACTTCCCAAAGCTCTTTCATTTCAATATCCGCCTCAGAAATACCATCATCAAATGAGGAAACTATCAAGCCCATCAGGGTAAATTTGTCATCATCATTGTCTAATTCAGTTTGATAAATTTTGAGAAAATCTGACAATCTTCTTGAATCAGATACTGTGAATTCCCAATCTTGCATTGATTCTTCCCAGTATAAGCCTAAACGACCAGATAACATTCTTTCAGAAACTCCATTTGGATATCTTATATATTGCTCTTCAATTTTCATTCTTTAATTACTATAATAGTTATTCCTAATTTCAATTAAAAGATTATTTATTTTATTTAAGTCTGGTCTTTCAGGTAAATTAGAAGTAGCATATAATTCCTCTAATTCTAATTTTCGTTCTTCTGCCCAACTTACTAATTCATCGTACTCGAATTTACCTTTCTTAATGTCTAATAGAAAGGCTCTATCCGAACGTCTTACATTAATGATATTTTCGGCAGCTATTTCCTTAGCCATATGTAATAATCGAAACGTATGCATCATATTTTTAGAATCATAATTCTTACTATGTGATACAGTAGTTTTATAGCGTTCTTCATTGCGTTTGTCTACCCAATCCCAGTATTCTTTATATTTTTTGCAATAAGTTGAATATCCATCTTTATTAAAAAACAACATACCTATGGCAGCTTCTCCCTTTGGAATAGAGCTTAATGCAATGTCGTTAGCTCTATCACTTTTAGTAATGCCTTTATAAGGAATCTCTAGGCTGTAATATAAATTGTTGCAATCTTTTAAGTGTGCAATATTTGCTACTCCACAATTTTCCTGTTTTATATTTTTCATATCTAAGAACACCTTTAAGGAGATAGACTTTCCATGTTCGTATACAAAACAAAAATCCAATACTGATTTGCGCTCTTTTTCAACTGGATTAACAATTTTCTTTTCTAAACCTCTAGCTTTTTTTATTTGAGCATAGGCATAATTAGCAAATGATTTTTCACATTGTTTAGACAGAAAATAGTCAAGCTTTATTCCATCAAAAATAGGATGCTTATAAAGCACGCATTCTTCTGGTACGTTTAACAATTCTAAGATATTAGGATTGTTTTTTGAACAGAGTTCAATAAATTTTCGCAATTCATAATATACAATATCATTAGATTCATTATTCACCTGACCTACATAATCCAAAGAATAAAAGCTCTCTTTTGGAAGAATGAACACACCTCTTATATCAGTATCTGATCTAGGTGTGTCCAATCCATAAGCTCTACTTCCACTTATACATTCAAAAATGATATGTCCAGATTCTTTCAGTTCTTCTATAGTCATGTTATTGTTTTTAAAAAGAATTCATTGAATTCCTCTGGATTAGGTTTTTTATTAATTAAATCATTTTTGACGCTATTATTCTCTTCGGCAATTTGCTTTACCAATTCAATTAAACTGGCATCAACTGGTTCATTACTTTTTTCTATATGCTTACTTTTTAAAAGAATCAATTCATCTAAAGTTGAATGATAATTATTATCAATTAATGGATATAATTCTCGAAACAAAACTGGAGGTATTGTTTTCTTTTCATAAACCCATTTAGCACATAGAGCTGTTCGAATAGCATAAAAGAAGCTTTTCAAGGTCATTTTATCTGAACCTAATGTTTCTTCAAATCCTTTATTCATACTATGATAGTGATAAAATCCAGAAACTGGATTGAAGTTATTCATAGCCAAACTTTTTATATCAGTCAAAAAAGCAGCATCTTCTCTATAGACTATAGGTGAAAATAACCACCCTAAAAAAGAAGCATTAGATTTTGCTAACAGCTTGAACGCTTTTCGTATATCCCAACCTGAACCATCTAAATCATCTTCAGTCATAAACTGAATGGAATCCTTTTGTTCCCAAAGATTTAAATACCAATCCTTTTTGTGTTTGTAAACAAATCGAATATCATAGTCGGAATCTGGTGAAGCAAAGCCCCAAGCTCTACTTCCAGACTCTACAGCGAATAAGATTTCTATATTCTTATCTCGTTCTATTTCTTGTAGTTTATTTAGTATTTCTTTTCTCATTATTTCTATTTCTTCTTTTTTTCCAAGGAGCATTCTTCAACCAATCTCCTGCCATAATGCACCCGTAAGGTAATACTTCATCAATGACTTTTCCTAAACCAAACTCTTCCATCTGATTTCTTACGGTTTCAGCATTTTTATACGCACTTGGCAACTCGGTAATGTCAATTTCTTCAGAGAAAAATCTAACATCTAACCCTTTAGTTTCTTCATTAAAAATCTCTTGAAATGTTCCTGTTTTACTTTTTCTATGTTGTGTTCTACTCACATTTCTACCTGCTCCATGTGGTGCAAAACCTAAATTATTTTTTGTTGTTTCACCTTCCACGATTAAAACTGGTTCAGACATATTTAATGGAATCAATCTTGGCCCTGTAATATCTGGCATAAACTTTTTGTCAAGAGGCGTTGCACCTTTAGCGTGGTAAAACAAATCCCCATCTTTAAACACAAAATTATGTTCATTCCAAAATCTATTTTCTTTCTCAATTCCTAACTTTTCTAAAGTAGCATCATGGATTACTTCATGGTTTTTCTTTGTCCATTTTCTAATAATCTGTAATGCCTCCCAATATTGTCCACCTTCTTCTGTATCAAAAGGAATCCAAGCATTTTGTTTTAATGTGTCTGGAGATAATTCTTTTCTGAACCTCTCTGCTACTTTCATTCCTTTAGAGTATAAATTAGCTCCAAATCCTCTACTTCCATGATGAGTAACCATCATAGTATTTCCAGTATTTTTAGATTTACCAACAAATAAAAAATGGTTTCCATCTCCTTGAGTCCCTAAATGAGACCTCGCTGCCGAAATGCATTTTTGATCATTTAAAAAGTAATTAGCCTCAATCTCTGCTAGTAAATCCATAGGGAATCTAAACTGAGAATTTCTATCTCTTCCACCTGGTCCAAAATGCGTAATACTATGAGCTGCATCTAGAACATCTTTTGGATCAGCTTTTCCAAAGTCTGTAAGCATAACCGAACAGCAAATATCAGCACTATGCATACCGGGATGAATTGCGTTTTTTGCTACAGCAACACCACCTACTGGAATAGTTCCATTACCTCCCGTAGGACATGCGTCTGGCATAATTGACCCATTAACTAGTGTTGGTGTCTTCATTAAAGTTTTCATCGTTTCAACTACCGAGTTAACATTTGTTTCTTCTAATTCGTTTTCTGCTTTAATGTTAATTGAGAATGGAACTGCATTTTTATGCAAGTCAATTGGGTCAGGAGATTTAAACTGTTCTAAATATTTTTTTAAAGCATCACCTTCTAATTGATTTTCATTAATATGACTTAATGCTTCTTTAAACCACTTTCTTGATCTAAACCCCATTTCAATTAATGTATGTCCTGTAATGTTTGTTTTATTTTCCATTTCTAATTTGATTTAAACTCCGTCGACTCCTTGTTCGACGGAGCACTACTTTGAAGCCTTTTTTAAAGACTTATTTATGATTCCTATGCAAATATTTCATCTATATACGCAATCTTTTTGCGTAGATAAATTTATTCCTTATTTTTCATTAAAATTTCATACATGGCTTTAAATAAAAATGCACTTATACGCTATAAGACCATTGATAAATGTCTACAAAACAATTATAGGCAATGGACATTAGATGACTTAATTGAAGCCTGTTCCGACACATTATATGAATATGAAGGAAGAGAAGTAAATGTTAGCAAGCGAACTGTTCAGTTAGATATTCAAATGATGCGTAGTGATAAGTTAGGTTATAATGCACCTATTGTTGTATATAATAAAAAGTATTATAAATATGAAGATGAGGACTATTCGATAACGGACATACCTCTTAATGAAAATGATATGAATGTCCTTTCTGAAACTGTTGAGATGCTTAAACAATTTAAAGATTTCTCTTTATTTTCTGAATTAGGAGGTATTATTCAACGATTAGAAGATAAAGTATACACAGAGAAAACACATCAATCTGCCGTGATTCATTTAGATAAGAATGAAAAACTAAAAGGTTTAGAACATCTAGATGTCTTGTACCAAGCAATCATCAAGAAAATGGTTTTGAAAATAAAATACCAATCTTTTAAAGCAAGAGAGGCATCCGAAATTGTTTTTCATCCTTACATTTTAAAAGAATTTAATAATCGCTGGTTTTTGATTGGAAGACCGGGGGTAGAAGCAAAAAAACCAATAATTACTTTTGCTTTAGATAGAATTGTCGACATAGATTATGATACTGCAATTGCTTATAAGAATAATAACTTTAATGGCGATGAGTATTATAACGATGTGATTGGAGTAACTGTTTCAAATACAAGAGCAGAACGGATTCAGTTTTGGATTGATAAAAAAAATGCGCCGTATGTAATTACCAAGCCTTTTCATCGTTCCCAAAGAATAATTAAGAAAACTGACGATGGTGTTATTTTTAATATTTTTGTTCAGATTAATTTTGAATTAGAACGCCTTATTTTAGGATTTGGAGATTCGATTGAGGTTATCAAGCCTCAAAAGCTCAGAAACCGAATGAAGCAAAAGTTGGAAAAAGCAGTAGGGTTTTATAAAGATTTAGCTTAAAATTTAATTCAATCGTACATAAATCGTACAATTATTAAAAATAAAAATCCGTAATCATTTTAAAATTAATGAATTACGGATTTTACCTGTACTCAAGGTGGAACTAGTTGAAATTTGAAATTATGTGGGTTTATTGGTGTTTTCAAAGAGTGAAAAAATCACTGACACCGAATTAGCCTCTTTTTATGAAAATTTTAACATTTAAATCGAAGTTATAGTCAATTTGAGTTGAATTGAATCAAATTTAATTTGATTTTTAAAAGAAGTCTGTTTTTGTCAAGGAAACTTCTATCCATGACTGTCCATAATAATGAAAGACCAATTTAATATACTTTATTTTGAATTAATTTTAAAAGTACTTGTTTTCATTATTTAGTTAATAATTAAAAAATAATTGGTAGAATTCGCTCTTTGTGTTCATTATATATAAATGTTCATTGTCACTGAACACACTAAAATAATGAACACCTAATTTAAATCGGAAATAACGACCATGTTTTCAATTTTATAGCGTTTATAAGGCTTTCAAAAGGTACTGTTTTTAGTGGTCACCGAATTGGTCTCGATTTAACAAACTTTAACGTTTAGGTTTTCATTTGGATGTCAAATTATATCAAAATGAAACAAATTTATTATGTGATTCGCGATTCGCGAATTGCGAATCGATTGAACTTTGATATAAGAATATACATATGTCGATAAAATTAGAATATGTAGATTGATTGACTCTATTGAAATAATGGATATAAAAGCGAAAGATGTAGAATTTGACCATACTTTGTTTAGAAAGTTTATGATGAAATCTACATAGAATTTTAATTCAATAGTAATCAATTATTTAGATGTTAGTCAAAGAACTATTGTTCTTGAAGCATATAATACTTTTTATAATAATTAATAAAGATTTCATACATGCTCACTTTGACCGCTCTATTAAATTATATAAAGAAATAAGTAATTATAAGCATAATTGCCAATAATATTAAACTGTAAATACCGAAGATAAATAATTTATTTGCTTTTATTAAAATTGAACCTTTTTCATTGTTTAAACCTCTGTTTGTTCTTATACAATAATCTAAATCCGATATATATTCTTTCTTAAAGTCTTCAATTTTTTTAAATTCTTTTTTCAGAGAGTCTTCAGAACAATCAGCATATTGGAATTTATGTATTTTAAATATACCACTTGCTATGTATATTGATATACCTATTAAAATAATTGTGAGAATAAAGATTAATCCTAAAGATGTTTTTATATATACATGAACGCAATTAAGTTTATCATAAAAGAGAGGAATAATAAAAGCTATAATGGAAATTATTAACCCCGATTGGTTAATCAATTGAGTTACCTTATTTTCGATAATAACCAATCGTTTATCTTCATTTTCAAAAATTCTTAAAAGATAATTTATGTGGTCATCAAACAACTCTTTATTTAGCTTCGTTTGCCTTTTTTTTTCTTTATCTGACATATTACTTTATTAGATAGTTGATTATTTCATCTGATATTTTAAGACCGGTATCATTTTCTATCCATACCCATTGTCCGTTTGGGTTAATTTCTAAAAAGATGTAGTCTGATTCTGTTTTAATCAAGTCAATAGCTCCAAACTTTAAATTCATTTCACCTACAATCTTTTTGCACTTTTCGCTAATCTCGTTTGGTAAATCATATTTAGTGAATTTCATTCTATCCTTTCTCCAATCAAGTTTAGTTATATTACTTGATTGAGAGTCTATTTTAGCAGTAAATACTTTACCGTTTACTATCGTGACTCTTAACTCATATTTTTTAATGATTTCCTCTTGAAAAACCATAGGAAATGAAACAAAATCCGTATTATTTAGTATATGTTCCTTTTTTACTTTATTGGTGAATACAAGTTTGGGCTTTCCTTCATCATAATATCTGCCTCCAAATAACGGTTTTATTATTATTTGACCGTTAGATTCTCTATAAAAGAATTCTATCTCTTTTTTATCCGTAGAAACAATTGTTTTAGGAGTAGTAAAACCTATTTTTTTTGCAAGTTTTAATTGATATAATTTATTTTCTGCATTATAAATATCTTTTGGGTGACTGATCCAATTCTCTATTTTGAGAGAAGCCCACAAATTATTTAGAAAAGCTCTAAAATCCTTAGTGAAAAAGCTCTTTTCATTATCATTTGCAAATGGAAAATTAGGAGGTTTAGTTCTTCTAAACCAAATAGATTTAAAATTGACAAAATCATCAATAGAAATTTTTACATTTTCTTCATTCGATACAAATGATATATTATGCTTAATTCCGATATCATCTGTATTTAGCCTGTGATAAGGTATTTCTCTCTGATTTAAGATGTTAATGACATAGTCAGCGGTATAATCTTCCTTATGCGTAATTATTAATATCATATATCAATCTTGATCAGTACTCTCCACTTCAACTCTTGTCGTTGTCATTGTGATTAATGACATTTGTGATTGAGAATGATCATTATCGGAATCAGTGTTTTCTTGATTTACAAAAGTATGTGTCTGTGTACCCGCCAGCATGAAGTTGTTGTCATCACTATCTGGTGTTTCGTTATAAACTTTTGTAGATGTCCCAGTTGCTCTATTGTCTAAAACAGAAATGGCAGGTTTGTTATTTGATTTAAGAATGTTAAGGTTTAATTCATAACTATATTTAACTTCTGGTAAGTCGTCTATATTAATGGGTAATTCACCATATTCAAACAATAGATATTTCATAATAAAAGGGATTGTAGTAAATTAAATTAAATATAGGGTTTAATTATTATAAACACAATCTGTTGGTGATTGTTTGAGTTTCATTTAAAAGAAAATTATGGTCTGTCAAAGTTGGTGACTAAATCATTATTTTCGTACAATATAAATAAATTCAAAATTTAAATGAAAACTAAATTCTCTTGTAAGATAGTTGGCCAAGAGATTGATAAATTAGTAAAGTTTGGGAACAGTATCGGATGAAATAAAAGAAGTGATTGATGATTCTATTAAACGTTTAAAAGATTTTGGTAATGATAAGGATGTAAAGGAAATTGGAGATAGGGGAGCTCTATCGAATTATTTTTCTTTGGTTACTGAAAATATAAGGGAGAATAATAAAAAATTATCCCGAAACTCGTTTTGGATGATATTAAGCATATTATTATACTTGTTAATTTTCATTAAAAGTGAAGCTATAACTGAGATTAAGTTGTTGTTCACAACAGTAACAGACCATAATTTTCTTTTAAATGTAATTCCGGTTTTTTTCTCTTTCTTATATTTTAAGAATATTGCTTTGTGGAATCATAATATGAATCTACATCAAGTTTTTGATAAGTTAAGTAGTGAATTATATGGTTTAGGATATAAAACAGACTCAACGCATATTATTAAGCCATTTTCCATGATTCAACATATTTCATATTATCAACTTTCCAATAAGAAGGTTAAATCATTTATTAAGGCACCCACAACGTTAGTATTAATAATTTTTTCTATCTTTCCAATCATATTTATCTTTTTTTCGATATATCAAATAGCCATAAATAATGAGTCGAAAGTTATCCCAATTATATGTGTAGTTTTAATCATTATCAATGTTTATTCAGCGGTTGTTCAATTATTTAATCCTTATAAAAATAATTAAATGTGGTAAACCAAAAGAGGTAAGAATATTTAGATTTTACCGATTATCGACTTTTCAAAGTTTTTCCATTTCATATTTGATTCAGTTTGGTACGGTGTATTAGATCGACTCACTTCAAAATTGAATACTAGTTCAAGACTGTTCTTATCCAGAATTTTCTTAAGAAGTGATTTCTTTATTTTCAAACTAAAGCCCTTTGAACTTGGTTTATAGCGTCTTCTTCCAGAAGTATATGCCTTCTGCCATTCTAAAGCTTGTAGGTCATCATTTGGATTAGTATTCTGTAATAAATCTAGCAAATTGACTTTGTCAAAATTGAAAAATTTTAATATTTCAATTGATAACATGGCTTTTGAAATATCTTTTTCACCCCGAAAATCATTTCTTGAAACTTCTAGAATTGGTATTATTCCTTTGACAGGGAAAGTCGAAGCTTTATTTTCTGAACTAGGCAATTCAAATGAATATTTGTTACTAGAACTAATAAAAGGGCTATAGTGTAATTCTTCTAAATTTACTTTAGCATCTTTTTTCTTTAGAAATGTATATACCTCAAAATAGCTTGAAAATTTTGTTTCTCTGTATCCATCAGTTGATCTTTGACTTCCTGATTCGAATAAAGTAACAAATTCATGCTCTCTATTGACATAATTATCAGTAATATCACCGAAGTCCTTAAAGTTCATAAAATCATCGGCAGATGAATTTGGCAACCAATTGATAACTTCTGGTCGAACGACTGGCTTATACAAAAGAAATGAGGGGTCAAATAATCTGAATTTTGACTTTAGTTCTTGTAAAAAATTAATTTCAAATTCATTCCTCTTAATTTTATGATATACAATTTCATTCAAACTGTTTTTTACTTCTTCATAATATTCTGAATGAATTTCAATGGTGTCAAAATTTGTATTGATATTATAATTTCTATGAACAACTCCCTCATTTTCTACGTCATAATCTCCAAGACCTTTATCCCGTTTTAAATTAGTATAGAGCTCGTCAGTTATAGAAATAGCTCCTGCTTCATTCGAGTTTATCAAACTAAGTATATCAGCCTGAAATTTCGAATGTAAAAAATGTCTACCTTTTTCAACTATTTTAAATTCTGGGAGAGTAATTATTGAGCTAGGCATATTTAAATTTTTTACAACCTGTCTTTCTTGTGAATTTAAAAAGCTACTATTACTCTTTAAAAGCTCATTAAAAAGCGTTCTTGATAATTCACAAATATTGTAATGCCTGATTTTAGTTAACTCCCATAATTTATTTTTGTATTTGTAGAGCTCTTCAGGTTTGTAATTGGCGAGCGCGATTAAAACGATTAAAAGATGTTCAATCTTGTTTAAACTCAAATCACTAAATTCTTTTTTAAAAATATCTTCAATAAATTTAGTGTTTGAACAAAGCAAATCGAATAAAGCTTGAAGTACTAATTCCCTTATTTTTATCACAGGGTAATCAAAGAGGCTTACAAGGTATTCTATAGTTATTTCTGTTAGTGTTTCCTTAGAATCATATTTTTCAATAAAATCATAGTCTACATTTTTTTCTGTTAGACCTTTAGCTAATTCTCGATTATATTGTAAGTTGGACTTATAATATGATTTTGCAACTTCTTGATCTTCGAAATATGGAGCATATTCTATAAGCTTTTCAACAGAGCTTATTATATCATAATAATACCTGCCTTTTTGAGAAATAAAACTTTTAAGAAGGTATTGCTTCCCAAATACTGCATCGGCTTCAATACACGTTTTAATAACATTAAATCCTAATGTTTCAGTTTTAAATCGATGAGAAAACAAAAGATTATCATACTCTTTGTTGGCAATATCATCCAGCATTTGTTTTGCTTTATCAGGATTAATCTTTACCAGTCTATTTGCTAATAAAAGTATGGCTTTAGAATAATTATCTTCTTTTACCCATTTATCTATAAATAATTCTAAAGTATCTAATTTATGTATAGATGCTTTTGTTATTATTTCACTGATGTCATCATCTGATAATATTGAGGAGATAATATATTCACTACTCTCGTTGATACTACTTTTGATTTCATCAATTATCTTATTGGAATCTAAGTTCTCACTGATATACTTATTAATTTTAAGGCTTGGGTTATCTTTGGCTAACTTGGAACAAAGCGTTTTAAAATTAGTCTTAATTTCATCAAAACTAATGTGTATATCAGTATTTGTATTTACTATGTTATCTCTAAATTCTAAATAGCATCTAGTAATTTTAAAATGACTTATTCTTTTCTTATCTAGAGTTTTGAGCGATTTATATAGTTCGTCAAAACTATTCTGAAATGAATAGAACTGATTCCTTATACCAATCCTTCTTCTATTTTGTATTCGAGTAAGTTTAAGTTCTTCTAATTTTTTATCAAAATCGTCATAATTTGTGTTGAACAATTGAAGCAAATTTTCTTTACTGGGTTTTGTGAATGGCAGTAGAAATTTACCTTGAGTATTTTTTGCGGAATTTTTTTTCTTGTCTTTTTTGAAACTTAATTTTGGTAAAAAATAATCATCTGGAACAATATTATTGTTTTTTAGAATGGTGTAAAACTCATCGAACTTCTCTGAATTCTCAAGTTCAATTAACACATTGAATTTCACCTCTTCCATTATAGATCCAATAAACTCAGTATTTCCAATAGATATTGTTCTACTTAATAGTTCAGCTAGTAAATCTAAAAAGTAACCTCCACCAGTACCTCCGACATCCCATTTGGGAATTGTTTTTATAACAGCTAATAGCTGTAATACGTCATCTTTAGAGGCTTTATTAATTAGCGGTTTTAAAAATATTGATAGAGCTTCTCCTCTTCCTATGTTGTTCTCTTCTATTTCTAGAAGCTTAAATGCTAATCCAGGATAGTGTTTTCCCGTAAAACTAATTAATCCAGATTTACAAATATGATTCATTCTAGCATTCCCAGCATAGGCTAATTGAGATTGAACTGTAAAAACATCCTTCAATCGAGCTAATGTATTGGGATTATCAACTTGATGAACAGCTTCTAAGGAAGAAGTGATATAGCTGGCTTGGTAATCCTTACGATAACCAACACCACAAGCAATATCAATAAGTTCGTTATAAATTCTAACAAAATCTTCTTTAAAGCCATAAAGGGCATAGCTTTCGGCTACCTCTCCAAGGTGTTCAAGGAGAGAGGAAGTGTCTTCATCTAATCTTATTAGTTGCTCAGAATATTCTATAATATTATGTATCTCATTTTTAAATAATGAGGAACTCTTTTCGAATAAACTCTTTGCAAAGCCTAACCCCACCTTATGTTGTCTGTAACCTCCATCACCTTGTTCTAATTGCAACCAGAATTTAATAAAATGTTTTAAACTATTCTCATTAAGCTCCTTGGTTGCTATCTCAAAAAGCTTATTAGTAAGGTTGTGTATACTCCTTGCAATAAAGTGGCTGTCATTATCATTATCAAGTAATCCATAGCTTCTCTTTCTTAAGTGTTTAGGATGTTTAATGTAAAGACTTTCCAATGAATCTTTTACATATTCTAGTTTTGTAGATTCTTTTAAATTTGTTGTTTTTAAGGCATTCCAAAATTCAGAAAGTTTAATTATGGAACTGTAAATGCTTAATGCAGGATTATAAAGTAGTGATACTCGTAAATTTATACGATTAACAAGTTCTGGTTCAAAAATCCAAATTGATTGTAGTAAGTCAAAAAAGCTAACAATATTATCTTTTATCTTGAAATTCATTCGACCTTCATCTATAACCTTATCTTCAATGTTTGGAATTTTAATTTTAGGTGATGGGATTACAGCCTTTATTTGATCATAGGTTAAAACAGAAGATAATTGAGTGATAAGTCCCAATAATTCTTTATTTCGGACATACTCAAAATTTACTTCTTTTAGAATTTGTAAAGATGTTTCTAACTCATTGTTAAGAAAAAATTTGACAAGTGCTATTTTAATCACTTGATTTAATTTCTTTCCTTTATGATTAGTTTTATCTAGTAATAAAAGCTTCTCATATTGGTTGTGATACAATAAATAATCAATTAATTTTTCTTTAATCTTATCATTAATTTTACGGTTTCTTTTTTTAGAAAAATCTGTTTTCTTATAATCATTTCTATGATTTTCATTTTGCTTCCAAGCAATTTTATCTACCCTGTTAAAAACCTTAATCGGTTTTTTTTGAATTAAAATATCTGCTTTAAAACTTTGAACTAAAGAATCATAACTACTGTCGATTGTTTTCTTACCAAATCCTTGAATTAGAATATTATTGGGTAATAGTTTCTTAAATTTTAAATGGTAAAGATCTAAATAATGAAAGAAGTATTCTTTAGAACCAGACAGAAAATCTCCATCCCAAATAGCTCTTAAACTACTATTTGTTTTATCTGCTTTTAGGAATAATATTGGAAAATCAATATTGGAGTTATCAAAATTCCACTCAATATTCAAGATTTGAGCTTTTAAAAATGAGATTCTAATAAATTCAGATAAGTTTAAAAGTTCAATGGCTGCATTATGAGCAATTTCAATATTCTGTTTAATCTCTGATACAGGTCTGAGATTCTGCCAAGCTCTTTTTATCCAATTAACGTTTACTACATCAAGTATTTTATTGAAGCTGTCATCATCGAATAAGTGAGTTATATAGTTTCTATAAGCTTCATCGGTATTGGGATTTTGCTCATAATAATTTATGAGAGCTGGGTTAAATGCCTTTTTTAAGTCTCCTGTTTTATGGAGAACAAATTCTCTGAAGCTATTGTGAAAAATACTGTAATTACCTAAATCATTGCATCTGAGTAAATGTGAAAAATCTTTTATTACTTCTCTAACCTTTATAATATCAGTAGAAATACCAATAGACTTTAAGATTTCATTGATAAGTTGAATGCTAGTATGCTCCTTTCTATAGGCTAAAAATGTTAAAACCCAAGCTGCGAACTCATTAAATTCAACATTTCCATATAGATATTCGTGATATGTATCAATTTCACCATTGGTTAGCTTTGGTAAATTTTTGAGTAATTCTTTATATTTATGTTTATCAACTTTTAATAATAATTCTGAAATATAGTGCAGATACAGTGGGATTCCAGAAGATACTTTTTCGATGGTCTCCAATATTTCTGAATGGTTAATACCTTTATTAGATAAATATTCCCCAATATTATCTTGGGTAAACCCTTCTGCAATTATATGTCTTCTTTTGTCAGTATTAATTTGACTTAAAACGTCTTTTGAAAGTACAGCCTTATATTGAGTACTTACAATTATAAATACATTTTCAGGTAAATTACCTTTAATTTGATTTAATAAGGAATTCTCTTTAAAACCTAAGTCTCTGTGAACGTGATCAAGACCATCAATAATGAAAATCACATTTTGATTAAGTTTTGATAGTTCATCAATATATACGAGTAATTTGCTCTCATAGTCCTCTGAATATTTATTGGGAAGATCAATCTCAGGAAAATTGTTTTCTATCCCAATACACATTGATTTTAAGAAGTAATTGGATTTGTGCCTTAGTTCACCAAAATTATTTTTTGAGTCAGGAATGAAGCAATAATAGGTAAAGACTATGTCGTCGTTTTGTAATTGAAATTTTGTTAAAGCTGTAGATTTTCCAATTCCTGGAAGGCCTTCAATAAGAATATAACCTCCTTTAAGATTAGTAATTGAATCTTGAATATCATTTAAAAGCTTCTTGTTAGCAACATAATGTAGTTCGTCAACAGTTTTAAAATAATGAGATAACTTATCTTCAAATCTATCTACTAACCCCAAGGTATTTAGGAGTTTTTCTTTTGTAATTGTTTCCCCTGAAATACTCCAATCCACTACAGAAATCAATAGTTTATCTACAAGTTTTTCTTCAATACCTAGTAAATTGAATTTTACTTTGATAGCATTTTTTACTATATGTAAAGGGTCACTTTTTAATTGGAAGTCAAGTGATTTAAGAAAATGATTGAATTCGATTTCACTTAATCTACATTCATTTTGTATTTCTTCTAATGTAGGTAAGTATTCTTTTAGTACTTCAATATTTTTATACTTTTGATCTGACTTTTGTATTACTACAAGAACATTTTGTATAAAATCTTTTAGCCCAAATTTAATATTCTTACTTGGTCTTGTTGCATTGCTTATGCCTTTCGTCGAATATAAAACTATAGTGAAATCTTTTTCGTTACCCTTGACACTTTTGTATCCATCTGCTAGCTGACGAAATATCGAGTTTTTATCTTCAGTCTTGCTTAGTAAACTGTATAAAGTGTAAGTGTTATTGTCGTCTCCAGACCATTTTACCTGAATGAATTCAGTCGTATGCAATCTATTTATTATGACATCATCAATATGATTGCCTCTTTCATAATTTTCAAGCTGGATATATTGTATATCTGACTCAAAAAAAAGGCTTTCAATTATCTTTAGGGCAGCAATATTGTTTTGGTAATAAAACCCTGCTTGCGGAGCAGAACCACTCATATTTTAAATTATTATAGATTACTTTAAATAAAACAACCTATTTATAGCTGCTTTATGATTTGTTAATTGTTTGAAATGCGTTTTGATTTTATTCTAAGCTATCCATCAATCCAGAATGAAACGCTTCAAGTATTTGCACGGCATATTCTAAATCCCAATTTTTATTTTTAACCCAATCTTTAGCAATTGCTGAGTTTTCAGCATCATCTACATTATCATTTATGGTCTTTAGAATTCGTTCTTTTATGGCATCAGAAACGTTTAAGAATTTACTAGAATGTCGCCCTAAAACTCTTGCTGCTATTTTTAGTTGGTCAAAAATTGCTGCTTCTGTAAATGTGTCGTGATGATATTCTAAGATGTCATCATAATTTAAATCGAAGTAATGCTCTATAATTCTTAAAATATCATAAAGGTCATTATCACGCTCTTCGGGTCTATCGCTCCAGGCAATTAATTTTAAAATCACCATTCCTGGAAGAGATGGAATTTGCAAAGACTTTTCTTCTATTTGTACGGTCTCAGTTTCTTGTAGTACTTCACTAAAACCTAAAACGTGCAAGTCTGTGTAACGTTCATTAAACTGTACTGTGAATTTTTCTTCAATTTCTCCAAATGGTAATAGGTCAATTGCAATATTGAATTTGTCATTATATAAAGTCCAAGGCGCTTCTACTTTATTAAATCCATATTTAAGAAGTGCTTCAACCACAGCATCAAATTCTTGTATAGATGATATCATTATTGCAAAATCAATGTCTTTTGTTCCTCTACTTGGTTTAATGCCAGCTTTTAATAGTTCTAAAGCCACTGCACTTGCGCCTATTAAGTAATATGGCACGTTTAGTTTTACCAATACATCATCGATACAGTCAAATACTTCTTTAAAATATGGTATTGCTAATTCTTTATAGGTTTGGTTTGATGCGCTCATTCAAAATTATATTTGCGGTTTCTTTGCTTCTTTTATCATTACCGATTATTAGT
Source organism: Alterotamlana spongicola (assembly GCF_035818475.1). Classification (NCBI taxonomy): domain Bacteria; kingdom Pseudomonadati; phylum Bacteroidota; class Flavobacteriia; order Flavobacteriales; family Flavobacteriaceae; genus Alterotamlana; species Alterotamlana spongicola. The sequence continues at coordinate 703,438 of NZ_JAYMGV010000001.1, read as the reverse complement.
TCTGCATAAACTAATTCTTTGGGTGCTATATTCTCGTTAAATTGTCTATTCCAAAAAAGGTCGTATGCCCATATATTTCCTTCATCATCTGGTATTAATCTATAGTTGAGCATCAGATCTTTTACAGTCTCTTTGGTATAGAGAATAAATTTTTCTGGACGTAAATGATTGGTGAGTATGTCTCCTGCAGGTTCACCACCCCAGACTGTTGTATTTTGTTTGAATTGTATTTCTCTCCAATCTTGATTTTCATTCTGAAATCGAAAGCGTTGTTTAAAAATAGTAGGTTTCAATGTTTGTTCAAATTCTGTAATCCACTTATTAAGGAGTTCCTCGTAATCATTTATAACATATTCATTCTTATTTAATTTTAAGATGAAATTTGTTTCTAGCAATCCATTTATAATCAATGGTATATTTCCCAGTGCGACATTAGTGATTTCCGCAATTTCTCTTTGCGTATGATTGATTAGGCGGGGATTTAGTAAAAAATGAAATATCACTTTAAGTCCAGTTTTAGTAAATGCTCTATTACCTTTGTCCTTCTTAGTTTTAAGTGTCCTATTCGTATCTATATATAAGTATAAATCATTTTGATTGATATAGACGTTCCCATTACCCTCTAAGTAATTCACTTCATGCTCACGAAGTTCTTTCTTTACCTTTGGGAATAGTTTTTCGGCAACCAACAGGAAGTTTTGAAATTCATTGTTGTAATGTAGTATATTGAGTAATTGGTGATTTTTTACATCTTTCTTAATCTCAACCATTAATAGTATTTGCCTATTATTTAGGGTTATATTCAATTCCCCATCTATACCAATATCTCTATTATTATGAATAGTTTTCCAGTCCCAAGTAATTGGGATATCTTTTTCTAAATTATGAATTGCATTATTTAAAATATCTAATTCAGTCATGGAGAAAACTTCTTTTGTTCATTATTTTTAAATGTTCATTATTCGTGAACACCAATAAAACGTGAACAAATATATGTATTTTTCTGATTAATCAATGAAATTAGTACCAATTATTTTTCAGAGATTGAAACTCTCTCTTCTAAAGTCAGAAGTGTAGACAATGGTCAAAGTGGACTACTGAAACCGAAATTTTTTGTAACACTTAAAAACTCGATCCAAGCAAAGACCAATTAATTATTAATTTTTCTTGTTTTCTAATTGTTTTAATCTTCTTAATAATTGATTTTCTATGAGCTGAACCAATAAAAAGAAGTGCTTGTTTATATAGGTGTTCTTTGCTGAAATTGTATATGTTATCTAGTATTCTATTTTCACGTTTTTCTACTATCTCTTTTTCTAAAGTGGCAATTCTAAACAAGTTTTCATCATTTATAGATTTCAAAATGCGCTCTTTTAGAATATCTATTTCTTCCAATATTTTATCATTTTGATCACTATTGAGAAAGTCGAACCCAAAGTGGCTTTCCAAATAACTTAGATGATCTATTTTTCCTCTATATTGAAAAGATTCCATACTAGCTTGACTAGATACTTTGTTAAGCATGTTGTAGCATTCTTCCTCATGTGATTTTGGTTGATCATAGGTGTCTACAGGAATATGTTTAATGGAATGACTTTGCAAATATTTCTTGATTGTATTTGTTTCTAGAGTAGTCCGACCCTTTTCTTTGTATATTTCATTAAAAACAGAATATTGAAGCTCTTCAAATATTATTTCAGGACTTATCTTCTCAACAATCTTGAGCAATTCGAATGAATTACAAATTCCGATTTCTTGATGTCTTGTGAAAATTCCAGAAATATTATACATCTTTATATTTATTCTATGTAAATAAAGACCATTGTTTATGTATTTGATATATAGTCATACCCGGAACAAACCTTCCCAAATATGCCAAACTTTCCTGTTAGTAAAGACTTGAGCTATTTTTTATATACATTATTACCCATAGTTTTTATTTTCTTTCTGTAATGTTCTGGGTGTAATGCACTATTGGATTTTGTGAAATTTTGTTGCGTTATCCATTCTAAATTTCTGTTTAATAAGTTAATCATCATTTCAATTCCACCGTAAATAAATTTAAATAATAATGTGTTTTTATCATACTCTCTGAACTGTAATTTACAATGAGCTTTATTAAGTAGATGCTTATCATAGAATGTTGGTATACTTTTAAAATTAGGCATCGTAAACAAGGAATCCATAAAAGGCCAATCAATTCTATTACTATTCATTATGTAATCTCTCAATTCGCTAAAATCATATTTTTCATAAATATCTTTTTGAGATTTGTACAAAGATTCAAGTCCCATTGTTAATAGTAATTTTGAAACAGCAGATTCACTTTTATCAAAAGTTTCAACTGTAAGTGCCATAGCACCTGTTTTTTTGTCAATTAGCTTTACGTTATTTTGGTCAACACTTTTAAAAGTAACAATATTCTTTTTAAATTCTGAATCAGCCTCTACAATTAAATCATTTACTTTCCCTTTAACGGGTTTTCCTTTTTTAGTAGCAATACCAAAAAGACACCTTTCCATTACAAAAATTGAATTTGTAAGAGCTTTACCTTCAAAATGGGAAAAGCTATTATTACATTTATCACACACAGCCCCTTTTTCAAGAGTATAATTTTTGTTCCCGAACGATTCTGGCACAATATGCTCAATAGATTTCGCATTATTAATATTCTCGCAAAAAATGCACTTCATTTCAGTTTTTCAAATTGTTGGCAATGATCTTGAATATGGTTTGTTTTTTATTCAAAACTATTTTTAGATTTAATCCATTCATTGGCTACTCTGATAATAGTGTTTGAAATATTAATTATGTTCTCATAAAAGGCTATTTTTTCTTTTTCATCCAGAACGTTAGACTCTCCAACAACAACTCTAAACATCGCTTCTTTCTTTTTTGGATTTGTCTTTGTTGCTTCAAAGTATTTGTCGCTAAAATGAATAAAATCACATAGATAGTCATATAAATCATTAGCTCCAGGAACATCTTTGTTTAATTGCGTGACCAAGAATTTATCCGTTAACCTTTGATTGTTTATTTTATATTTATTTATCGGTTTGCCTTCGAAGAAATAATCTAAAAAATGATCTACATTATCAACCACTTTGATTGCATTTAATCTTATAGCATTATCAAGTTGTAATCTTACTATAGAAATAGCAGTTAAAGAGTTTTCGTTTTCTAATAAAAGGATGAATGCTTTATTTAAAGAAATGGTTCTATTGATAATAGATAGAATATAAAAGTCCAAATTATAAGCAGAATAATTTCCAGCCTTAATTATGTTTTCTGCTATTTTTAGTAGAAATTTATTTTGCTCTTTTATTTTCTCATAATTGTTCACGATTGTTGCTCAATATTGCTGCTAATATTTATGGACATGAATTGCTGTGTATTTGCGTGCAATGGTTTTCCGAAGGAAAATCAGAAGCTAGCAAACTAACAACACTAAAACTAGCAATTTTTTTATACTGCTTAGCATAAGTAATTTACCAATTTAATAAATATCTCAAAAATGTTTTCTCATTTTCAAACTCTTTGAATGATTTAATACTTTCCATTGTATTGTGTATTACCATTGCATTTTTACCAAAATTATTAATCAAATAGTTTTTGGGGTATATCTCTGAATTTAAAGTTAGAAGGCCATCGTCACAAACAGAAATCCTTGCAAAATAATGCATCAGGTTGTAAAGTCGTGGCAAGCTTTGAGATTCTTTTTCCATATCCTTGATAAAAAGAGAAGTAGTCGTTGGCAAGTCTATTGTCCAATTTTTCTTGTCATACTCTTTTATAAGTCTATGAAGTCCAATTTTTTTCGCGTTATATTCTGTCCACAAATAAAATTCGAAATAATAATTATTATGTTTTGTTTTTCGATTCATTAACATTGGATTTCCATAATTATCTATATAATTATTAAAATCTAGTACATGTGTAAATTCATGAAATATTGTACTAAAATATTGTAATTCATTAAAAGCCGAATTATTAATTGTTATCCTAAATTCTGTTACTTTTTCCTCAAATGATGCAGCAAAATGTCCTCGAGATGTTGAATATCCATTTTTGTCATAATACTCTTTTTCTTCATCGATAGAGTGATTATAAACCGTTTTTCCAAAATCTTTTGGTATAATAATTTTTACTTTTTTCCCTTTAAGTGTTTTGCTAACATCATTTGTAGTTAGTTCTTTTACTAAAGGTTCCACAAGCTCTTTTCGATTAAAATTTGTTTCGTCAATAATCGTTACTTCTAATGGGGATAAAGAAATATTTTTAAAAATTGTAGACAATGTTTTTGATTATTTATGCTAACGTAGTAATATGGATTGTTGAATAACCCTAGTATTCCAAAATGGATGGATAACAATACTTTTTTATTTTACGTTTAATTTATATTATTATCGATTATCAAGTCCATAAGCTAATATACTTACTTTCTTACAAATTGTCGAAAGGATTATTAAAATCTTTATCTAAACTCCTTATGGTTTTTACTCAAAGGGTTAGCTAGATATTAATTTCCTGTCATCAATAGTTTTGACTTCATTCAAGAAATCTTGGCCACAATCCTCACTTTTAACTTTTCATTCCGTCATCCATTTTAGCAATGCTTGACAGGAATGCTTCATTCTCAAGTAAAAAGCGTGGATTGAGTCCGCTTAATAGGCATTCCATTCCTGCATTTATTCCACTTCCTGCTAGTTTAAATTTCACAACCCATTTAATTCAATTCCTAGCCATTACCGTCTAACCTTTTTTTGTCAGCAAAACAACAACATTCATTCTTGGATAACGGCATAAACCAGGCTCATGCTTCGCTCTTTTTTATACGTCTTACCAAGCCTGAATATTGAATCACAATACGCATCAAAAAAAGGTAACGGCTGAAGGCTCTATGGGAAGTAAATCAAATCAACAGGTAATGAAATCATATCAAACCATCCAAAAAGGAAGCAGAATAAAAAATCAAAAAAGGAAAACGCTTCAGGATATAATAAGTAAATCATTAAAAAGGTCTGAAAGGTTCGGGCGATATAGTTAATCTTTAAATTTTTAAATCATGGGTACATTAAGAAACAAAGTACAATTAATTGGGAATGTTGGACAAGAGCCAACCATTGTAAATCTTGAAAGCGGCAAAAAATTAGTCCGTTTGTCATTAGCAACAAATGAAAATTACAAAAATGGCAAAGGTGAAAAGCAAACCGATACCAACTGGCACAATCTTGTGGCATGGGGTAAGACCGCAAACTTCATTGAAAAGTATGTGACCAAAGGTAAGGAAATCGTCATCGAAGGGAAACTAACCAATCGTTCTTTCGAGGACAAAGACCATGTAAAACGTTTTGTAACCGAAGTGATAGTGAATGAAATACTGTTGTTAGGCAGTAAGTAGAAAGTAAAGAGGGCATTAACACCAGTTTTCAATTAGTTTATACCCTCTTCTTTTCATTATTAATCATTAATAGAAAAAGAATGAAAGCACAAGTTAACGAAATACAAATAATGTACAAAGAGAAAATACCTTTGTCAAAATCCCCAGCTATCAAAAGTTCAGCAGATGCAGGAAAACTATTGTTTGAAACATGGGATAAAAACACCATCGAAGTACAGGAATCCTTTAAAGTGTTGTTATTAAATAACTCTAATAAGATTAAAGGTATTTATCAATTATCTACTGGGGGTATTACTGGGACATTAGTAGATCTCCGTATTTTATTTGCGGTTATTTTAAAATCGCTCTCTGTTTCTGTGATTTTATCGCACTGCCATCCGAGTGGGAAATTAATACCCAGTGAAGCAGATAAACAACTCACCGAAAAAATAAAGAATGCAGCTGATTTTTTTGACGTCAAAGTATTAGATCATATCATAGTTGTAGCAAACGGAGACTATTATAGCTTTTCAGATAACGGTATTTTATAATTTAAAAAGCTATAATGATGGTCTATTTGAATTATAACAACCTCGATGCAAGCACCCAAAATCGTTTGCTCCAAGATTCTAAAAGTGATGTAGAGCAAAAATTTGGAGACGACCTAAAATCCTATGCTGAAAAACACCATTTGGATTATAATACGATATTGGAAGAAGAAGCCATAAAAAACTTGTATAGTTACCAATATGTGTTCAATATTTAACAGTAACTTTAAAATAAGCATTAACAAAAGAGCCTTTAAAATTTTAGAGGCTCTTTTTGTTTACTATGTGTTTCAATTTTTGAAATATTTAGTCGTACAGTTTTCTAATCTGACGTCCAAAATTTCAAATTTCCTTAAAATCATATTTGTTGGTTGAAATTGATACCATTTGTGGGCTTTTTTTCTTTTCAATTAGCCTTTGAAACTTTTATATTTATAAGGCTGCCGATAGGGAGTTCAATAATACCTAGTTGTGTTTTTTTACATATGACTTTCGCTAATAACTAGTTATTCAAAAAATAGAAATAGCTGGAATTTTTAGTTCGAAATAAGCAACTGACTTTTTAGTCATGTTGTTGAAAATTTTGTCCCACAAGTGGGACGAAATGAATAGCAAGAGGGCAACGCGCTAGCGCGACGTTGCTTTATTTGATGTTTATGTAAACAACTGAAAAACAGTTGTTTGAATACATTTTATTTTCAACTTGCCAGTTTTGAAAATCGATTTTTGCGGCAAATGCCCTCAAAAGACCCGAAAGCAGGCAGAAATTTGCGGCAAATCAAAGAAAAAGTGACATAATAACATTGAAAACATTTAGTAACATACGGTTCAAAAAGAAAACGGTACAACGTTTTCAAGGGTTCTCCAGACGGTTCTTTAAGACCCATACGGAAGCTTTGGATACCATGTTGGATTTTTTCGTTTACAATGAAATTTCCCCAAAGGAAACTTTGGGACCTAATGCACGCACTCTGGAAGCCAATATCAAAAAACGCATCAATGCTCTGGTTGCCATTATTAAGGATATCGAAAAGCACCAGACCCAGCCCACTACAGCGATGTTGCAATTACTCTTTGAACAGGATACGACAAAAGAAAAAAAGTCTCGTTTGGTAGCGGTCAACCCTAAGGACAAATCTTTTAAAGAAGACTCCTTTGCTACCTCACTGGAAGCCATCGAACTCAAAAAACAAAAAAACATACTCCAAGGAGAACTTAACGACACCAAGAAACAATTAGAGGACATTCTGTTTTCTAAGATTCAGATCATAAAACCCAGTTTTGGCAAGCCCAAGCTCCAGCTTGATATGTCTATTGAAGCTTTTGAAGCCTTAAAAGAAAAAATCAAAAACACATAAATCATGTACATCTCCATTACCAAACAACATTTGGGTAGCACCTTTTCACAAAGCTCAGGTGATTTTGTGAGCTATCTGGAAAAAGAAAATGAGGACAAAGCCCTTGAACTCCAAGAGCACTTTTTTAATCAATACAATGACCGAGTTTCTCCAGAGCAGGTCATCAAGGACATTGACGGTAATACCGCCAAACTCAGAAAGCGAGATCCTAAGTTCTATTCACTCACCATCAACCCGAGTCAAAGGGAGTTGAAACATATCAGGAACGATCCTGAGCGGTTGCGCAAATACGTTCGAGAAACTATGAGAAACTATGCGGATGCCTTTTATAGAGATACCCCTGTATCGGTGGATAGCATAAAATACTATGCCAAAATTGAATACAAACGCCATTATAAAGGCTATGACAAAGCTATCAAGGAGAATCAGCCTTTTAAGGCAAAAATTGTTAAGCTAGAGCATGATTTGGTAAAGATTAGAAATGGAGAGCTAGATGGTAATACCAAAATCGTAGAGCGGCAGATAAGCAAACTCAAAGCACAAGCTCCTCACCAAATAGATGGTAAGATGATTGAACAGGGCATGAAAAAAGAAGGCTTACAGACCCACATCCATATTGTCGTGAGTAGAAAAGATAGCTCAAATAGTTTGAGTTTATCCCCAGGCAGTTCGCATAAAGCTTCCGAAGCAAAATTGAACGGCAATCCCGTAAAACGAGGATTCGATAGGGATACCTTTTTTGAAAATGCGGAGAAAACCTTTGACAGATTATTTAAATATGACCGAAATTTTGTGGAAAGTTATACCGCAAGAAAAATGTACCACAAAAATATCCGCCTGTATTTTGCACACCTAATGAAACTACCCACCAATGAAAGAAGTGTCGCCTTCAAACTATTAGGGAAAGCAGGTGTCAAACTCCCTTTGTTGAATATCCCCACCAATCAGGTGCAATTGGCTATTAAAACCATCAAACAATTCAGAAAGGTCTTGGACAAAGCCAGGGACGCAGGATCTATCGGTATCTAAACAAATTGGAATATATAAATACAAACTATAAAAACATAGAAATCATGAACACCATACTTTTAATATCCGGGATGTACCTCGTTCCCATCTTAGGGATGGGCATCAGCATGCGTTATATACGTTTTGCCTTTGGCATTCACATGCTAATCATACTACTCATAGGCTTTCTGCTCTATCTGACCTATGAGCAGACTTTTTTTTTACAGCTACTAATGTACGGTCTATTACCTATGGTGTTTATTAATATGCTACTATTTGTTCTAATCGATTCTGTAAAAGACCAGCAGAAAACAGAACGGAAATATATCGTTAGGCTCAGGCATAAAAATGGTACTTTAAAACTAAAGAACATTCGCAGAGGAGCATCAGTAATTGGGTCGGCAGGCAGTGGAAAAACGCAATCTGTGGTCTATAACTTTCTAAAGCATTTCCGAAAGTATCAATTTTGTGGCATTATCCATGATTACAAGTATTTTGAGATTACGGAAATGGCATATCCTCTATTTCAAAATGAAAATATCCCCTTTCATATCATCTCATTTGATGAGATCCATGCCAAGGTTAATCCTATTGCACCTCGATATATGGAAGATGAGGAAAGCGTTAATGAAGTGTCAAGGGTCTTACTTGAAAATTTGTTAGAACAAAAGGAATCTATAGCCATGGGGTCTTCGAAATTCTTTAACGATGCAGTGGAAGGTATATTGGGAGGGTTGATATGGAAGCTCAAAACCACCTACCCAAAATATTGTACGTTGCCCCATTTGATCGCTACCTTTCAATATCTAGATGCTGACAGTCTCATTGATTTTCTGGCATCTGATTATACATCAAAAGCCATGGCAAGTGCTTTTATTTCTGGCAGGGATTCCGAACGCCAAACGGCAGCCGTGTTGAGCACACTTGCCAATGCTCTAAAGAAGATTACTACCCAACGTCTGTTTATGATCCTTTCCGCAGATGATGTACCTCTTGACATTAATAATCCCAAAAACCCTTGTGTGGTGTCTGTTGTCAATAACCCTAAATTTGAAACCACTTATTCTCCTGTAATTGCCACTATTATCCATACCATCACTAAACAAATGAGCCTCCGTAACCAAACATCGTCCTTTATACTTATTGAGGAAGCTCCCACGATTAGGCTTTTGAATATGCATCGTATTCCTGCTACACTCCGAAGTTATGATATTGCTACGATCTATGTGATGCAGGATAAGATTCAAAATGATATGATGTATGGGGATAAGGCAAGCAGAGCTATTCTGAGTAATCTGTCCTATCAGTTTTTTGGCAAGGCCAATGACCCAGATACCGCTAAATACTACGAACGCTTTTTTGAGATTGTTAAAAAACCAACTAAGACCATTAGTAAGAGCGATGGTCTAAATTTTGACTCTAGAATCAGTACTGGTGAAAAAGAAGTCAGCAAGATTCGTTCTGATGTGTTTTTTCGTTTAAACCCTGGTGAGTTTATTGCTTTTGCAGATGGCAAGGAACGTAAAGTACAATTTGGAGTACCTAAGATTGAAAGAGCATTACCACCGCCTACCTATAGTTACAACGCCGCTGAAATTCAGGCAAATTTAGAACGGATTCATTATGAGGTTAAGCAGATGTTTCAACTTGAATCCTAATTAAGCTTATTTGTTGTTTTTCTTTTCAAAAGCCATGCTTTGTTCATCATAAAATATATCCGATATTTTATCCAAGCAGTACATTTGACTGTGTAGCAGAATTATGCTAATGTATATATTTAAATGCAAAACCCAACACGAAGAACCACCGCTGTTCTATTCATGTTTTTAAAGGAATGGACAATATGCTCTGTATACCAATCACCCTCTTAAAAATGCTTTATTTGGCAAAAAAGTAAGAAAAAACCAATAAAAACATGGGAACTTAAGATTTTTGATTATATTTACTACATATCATGACGCTTTTTTTTACTTAAAAATCAGACAAGTATTAAACGATAGACTTAATCTAAGAAAAAAGTACTTTATCATTTTATTTCAAACGAAAAAACAAACTAAAAGCTTAAATATAAACAACAATGCCAATGAATAAAAGGTAAAAAAATGAAAACTTTATCAAAAAATACTAAAGTTGCATCCGTATTCATTATCTGTTTAGGACTTACTCTAATTATTAGTGGTTGCAATGATGACGAGACACCGCCTGATTGCGGTTGCAATTCTGAAACTATATATAATATACCCAATGATGATGTACAAGTGCCTGTCGAAGAACAAAAAACAGGTTTATTGTTTTTTAAACATCCTGAAAATATAGATGGTTTTTACGACGACGAACTATATAACAATAGGTTTTGGATTTTTCAAGGAACTGAAGGTTGTCATAATTGTCAGCGTAACTTCATTATTTGCGATGAAAATTTAATTGGTGCAGAATATGATTATTTAAAACAACAAAACATTAACGATTCACTTCAAGTTAAGTTTACTGGCAATGCTAAACGTTTGTGCTTAATTAAAGTAATTCCAGCAGACTATGACTATAAAGAAATAGTCTTAACATCAATCGAACTACAATAAATTCAAACAGTCTACAAATGAAAAATTTATTTACAATTATCTTTTGCTTACTCTTTTTTTCATTACAAGCTCAAGATGATTATTATTACAACGGTAGTGAAAAGATTCAAATCAAAAAATCTGACAATTCTTTTATTTCGTTTAATAAGCCAACTCAAACCATGGCTAAAGGATTTAAAAATGTTAAGACATTTTCTTCAAAAGGATTTACCATTCTTGAGGATAAAGAATCAGAGGTCTCTGCGAAAGATTTCAAAACGCAGAAACAAAATCAGATTAGCCCTGCTTTTTTACTAAATAAAGAAAGCAATTTCAAAATGTTTCCGACTAAGACAATACGTGTCAAACTAAAACCTAATATTAATACAGAGGATATTACAAAGCTTTTTCAAAAGAATGATATTCTAAAAATTGAAAAAAAATATGGTATTTTACGAGTTCATATTGAAGACATCAATAAAATATTAGAAATTGCTAATGAAATTTACGAATCAGGTTTAGCTGAATTTTCAATTCCAGACTTCTATATTCCGATGGAATTAAACCAGATAAACGACCCGCTATTTTCGCAACAATTTCAAATGCATAATACTGGACAATCAATTGACGGAGTATCTGGTGTTAATAATATTGATTGCAATGCATATGAGGCTTGGAATCTAACTTTAGGTAATAATATTACGGTAGCTGTTTTTGACCAAGGATTGGAAAATCATGAAGACTTTGGTAGTCGACTTATAGGGGGGTATACTCCAGCTACTAATGGAAACGGTACGCCTGAAGTAAATAATGCTACTCATGGCATGAACTGTGCAGGTGTTATAGGAGCTTCTGATGATAATTTAGGTTTAAGAGGTGTTGCTCCTAACGTAAACTTATTATCTGTAAATATTTTTGCAAATGGAACAACCAGTGGAGATATAGCAGACGGGATACAATGGGCAATAAACAACGGAGCGGATGTTCTAAGTAATTCGTGGTCATATGCAAATGCACCCTGTAACTTTACAAATGTAGATATAGAAAACGCAATACAAAATGCGATTACTAATGGAAGAAACGGTAATGGAGCGGTGATAGTATTTTCTTCTGGAAATACTGGAGGATGCGTAAATTATCCTGCCAGAAATAGTAATGTTATTTCTGTAGGGGCTGTTGACAATCGAGGAAACTTGTTTAATTATAGTTCTAGAGGACCCGAATTAGACCTCGTTGCTCCTTCAGGAGAAACTAATTATCTAGGAAATATTAGAACTACCGATAGAATGGGAAGTGCGGGTAGGACTTCGGGAAACTATGAAAATAATTTCGGAGGAACCTCAGCTTCATGTCCAGTCGTGTCAGGTGTTGCTGCTCTTGTTCTATCTGTAAATCCAAGTTTAACACAACAGGAAGTAAGAAACATTCTGATAAATACGGCCACCGATATGGGACCAAATGGATTCGAAAATAATTTTGGTTTTGGTAGAGTGAATGCTTTAGCTGCTGTAGAAGAAGCAATTTCAAATGCTTTGCTTTCGGGTAATAACTATATCTGTAATTTTAATTCAACTTTCAGTTTATCACAAGTGCCAAATGGCAGTACAGTAAATTGGTCTGTTTCTTCAAACTTACAAATTATAAGTAGCTCTAATTCAAGCGCAACTGTAAAGGCTATTAATAGTACAGTAAAAGGCAACGGTTTTGTTAGAGCGACCGTTGGAGCGAGAATAATAACTAAAAATGTTTGGGTTGGTAAACCCGAAGCAGTAACTAATCTAAGCCATGTATCTACATTTGGCTGTACCATGGGCGAAATAAATGTTGATTCTGGGGGTGGTGCAAACCAATACGAATGGATTATTTCTGGAGGAACAATAGTAATACCTAGTGTTAACTCTAGCAGCTATACAGGGCAAGGAGTTATTTTTGTAGACCCAATTGATGGTCCATATGGGTTTACAGTAAAGGTTAGAGCAAAAAATATTTGTGGTTCTACTTCTTGGTATACAAAACATATCCCAACCAATTGCAGCTCTGGCGGCGGCGGTGGCGGTGGTGCCACACCCCTTGTTAACTCGATAGTTTTAGATGATAATATTGTTATATTTCCTAACCCCTCTAGTAGTTATGTTTTTGTTAACTTAAATTCATTAACCAATGACAATAAAGAATTTGACTTCCAGATTAGATTATTAGACGTAAATGGCAGAGTCGTTTTTGAAGATAAGACCAATCGAATTTTTGAGCAAATTGATACTAGTGTTTTTAAAAATGGTTTTTATGTTTTAACACTATCAAATGGAAAAGAAGTAGTCACTAAAAAGTTAATTATTAAACATTAGATGTAAATACATTTATTAATAAAAATAGCAGAAAAAAACTAAACTCTGATTTGATTTTTTCGGCTATTTTGGTTTACACTTATTATTACCATCTGAATACTGAGCTGTTAAATCGTTGAAATTGATATTCATGATTGTAGCTAAAATTGAAAAGTGGCTATACAGAGAACAGGAGGTGTATTTCATTGAAGAACAGAATTTTCTTTACGGGGAGGTATTCATAATTATATTAGACCGTCAAGAGACTATTCGGACTTTTGGCGGTTTTGATGGAACTGATAATGATTGCAAAAATTGCGATACATCAGAATTTTTTTGAGACAATTTTGACAGACCCAAGATGAAGGTTTTTTTCGCAGTTAAACCATGTTATAATATGATAGAAAAAATTAAAACTTTTTCTTTTCTGCTTTATCAGGCTAGAAAGATTTTGCCTCTGTGTTACCTCAAAAGTTTTCTCTCCTAATCATAATTCTTAATCATTCTAGTAAGCCTAAAACTTTCTCACTGTGAATCTCAATCAGAATGAAAAATGAGTTCTTCTTAATATGATTTATTTAGTAGAAAAGTTGCAATTAATATAAACCAATCTTGGATTAGAGCTATGTGGTTATTCAGAATATTAAGCTAACCAATTCTGGTGACTTTTTTACTTCATATACAATAGTTTTCTGGATTTGTCCAGAAATTCAAATTCCTCATGTGGTATTAAATTCTTTGTAAATTCCAACACATCGGCTAACTGTTTATAAGCTTCTTTAATGTTTCTTTTTTCATTATTAATGTCATACCCATCTAGAGCCATAATGCATACATTTAAAACAGCTTCTAGCGTATACCCTAATTCTTCATAATTATATATATAAGCATGCTTTAAGTAATGCCCTTGTTTATATTCATTTCGAGAGGTTGGAGTAAGCAATCTAAAATGTTCTTGAGCAATTTTATTTAACTCTCGAAGCTTCTTTTGGGATTTTTTTTTGCACTGTTTTTCCTAGTATTATTCCTTGGTAAATTAACAATGAAGTTTTTTTAGATGTTCCAAATGTGTTTCTCCTAAGACCTTTGCTTCATCATAAAATCGTTCACATCGATTATAAGCTTTGTCAGTATCCATATCAGAGAATTCATTTTGAGGCTTAAACCTCATGATATGATGTGCATTACAGAGCATATAGTAAATGCGATGTAAACCATAGGTTTCTTTAGGAAAAATGGTTTGCGGTAATTGTGAGAAGTGGCTGCATAAATGCAACAGATAAGACAATGAATAATGATTCGGTTTAAATTCCCAAAACACATAGAGCAGCCCCATGCAAACTTGTTCCAATGCATAATGCATAATCGCCAACCTTGAGGTGGCATCTTCTTCTGGTTCAATGGTGTTTAAAATGGAAAGTAAATATTCTGAGCGAAACATACGAGATTTCCAAATCTCTTCAATATGCTTGTAGACAAATGGATGAAAATTCAAACCATAATTCCTGAATTTTGATAAAGAGCCATCTACTTTATACATACAAGATGTATGGAAAATGGCTTGAGATAGAAAATTGTCTCCAAAATTTAATTTCTTCTTCACCTTTGATAAAGTATATGTAATGACATAAATTTTACAACGTTGTTGCATTTTATTATATATATCATCCATAAAGTCCCCTAGCCTCTTTGAAATGGGCTTATATGTAATGATGAGCAGTGTATAAGTAACCACACCCTCAGAAGTTATACTTTGTGGAGACAAAAAGGTATTTTGCTTTTTCTTCTCTTTATAGATACTAAGCACATAGACTGAATGCAATGGTAGTAATTCCTTTAAAAGAGCTAAAAGCTCCTTCTGTAAAGGAAACTGAGTTGTATTTTCTGTTTTCATAGTAAAAATATATTATTAAATATTCCTTTTTTAAGATCAAATAGTCTGTAATACAGATCAAATGTAATGATAATAAGATCAAATTCAAAACAAAAGTTCTGTTTTTCGGATAACATGATCTGAATAAGTAACTTTATTGTCTAAATTTTTGATAAGTGACTGAATTAGGAATATATTTAACCAAAAGATCAATTAACAGATCTGATGTTGCAAGGAAAACGGGAATTAACAAAACAAGAATGAGTGATCTTTCTAATAATCCTAGAACAAAACTACGAGTTAGAGAGCTGTATTTAATTGCCCTGGCCATTGAAGCAGACCCAAGTGAATTATTCATAGAAATATGTAAAGACTATAAACTTCCTAAATAAAACAATTTGCCTAACTTAAATTATTGAATTTTCCAGCATATATTAAAAAGAGCTCTTTTTTTAAGTTTAAAAGGTTGTTATTTCTATAAAAGATATTAGAAATAAATTAAACATACAATACATTTTTGTAGTGTTTTCAGTTTGGCTTTAGAATTTTATTTATATAGTATTGTAAAGATTTTTATTTACTGTAAGTTTATCTCGTAAAGCTTTCATATCTGCACTCACTTTTTTATCTAATATTTTTGCATAATGTTGAGTGGCTCTTAAAGATTTATGCCCAAGCATTTTGCTTACAGATTCAATGGGAACACCGTTATTTAAAGTTACGGTTGTTGCGAATGTATGTCTGGCTAAATGGAAAGTCAGGTTTTTTTTGATACCACAGATATCCGCTATTTCTTTTAAATAAGTATTCATTTTTTGATTACTTAGTACAGGTAATACTTTGTCAGAATTCAAAATATCGGGATGGTAAGCATATTTGTTTAATATAGACTGAGCAATTGGTAATATAGGAATATTACTTCTACTGTCAGTTTTAGTTCTTTTTGTTTTAACCCAATATTCACCGTCAATTCCAAGAACAATATTGTCTTTAGAAAGTTTTTTAACATCGATGTACGACAGACCTGTAAAACAGCAAAAAATAAAAATATCTTTCACCAGATTAAGTCTTTCAATAGAGGTTTTCTTTTCAATAATTGATTCAATTTCGTGTTCTAGAAGAAACTCTCGATCAACAATTTTAAATTTTGTCTTATAGTGTAAAAAAGGATCTGCGGCTATCCATCCGTTTGTGTAGGCAATTCGTATAACTTTTTTTAAGTTAGAAACGTATTTAAAAGACGTATTGTGACTGCATTTTTCTTTTGTCTTTAAAAAATATTCAAGGTTATTAATAAATTTGATATCAACTTTTTTAAGAGGAATGTCTTCTACTTTATACTCTTTTTGAATAAAATTGGTGATATGATTTTTAGTTGTTTTATATCGAATTAGTGTATTCGGTGCATAATCTATTCCAATTAGTTTTTCAAGTTGGTCGTTATGATCTTGAAATATTTGTAGCAACATTCTATATTCTTCATCTTTACCTAAGTAACGATCACGTAGTTTAACGGCAGTTACCATTTCCCCTTGATCAATAAGCTGTTGTTGGCAAGAAAATATTTTACTCTTTATAGAAGCAATATACCTATTTAGTAGTTGAATTTCTTTAGAACTTCCTTTAGCTAAACCAGTATCACTACTCCAACGACTTGGTTCGATTTTTCGACATATACTAAATTCAGCCCTTAGCTGATCTATTGTAATTCTTACATAAATGGGTGCTTTTCCCAAATTATCTAATTTGCTTTTTTTAAGATATACTAAAAGTTTTAGTGAATGGGTCACCTTTTATACTGTTTTTGTTATTAATTTTGCTTGAAATTACAAAAAAAATCATAAACAGTTTATTTTTTAACACACTGAAAATCAATTTTTTATGTGTTAAATTGTGTTAATTTGGTGCCCCTTTTTTTAAATTTTCAAGTGACACCGAATTGGACACCTTTTATTTGATTTTATATGATATTATTTAGAGGTATTAAAAATGAAAAAACCTGTAAATCAATTGTTTACAGGTTTTTTGTGTTAAGATAATACTTAAAAAGTACTCAAGGTGGGAATCGAACCCACACTTCCGAAGAAACTGGATTTTGAATCCAGCGCGTCTACCAATTCCGCCACTTGAGCGTTTAAAGTGTGCAAAGCTATAAATTATCTCTTATATGACGTAATTTTTCTTTGCCCATTCCTGACTTCCAATACAGCTCTCTTTTTCGTGCCTTTGGCCTGCTTAAACCTACCTCTTCAATCAAGATCAATTTGAAAGGGGCATAAGCTCTGGTTGTTTTCTCCCAACCTCTATTATGCCTCTTGAATCTTTCATTTATATTTTTTGTCATGCCAACATAGATGTAATTTCTATCTATACTGGAGATTGCGTAAATATAAAACATAAGAGCCTTTCTAGCGCGCCTGCCTGTCGGCAGACAGGTCTACCAATTCCGCCACTTGAGCGTTTCGGACAGCAAAAATATATATTTTTTTGGGATTACACATAAAAATACCGGTCAATATAGGATTTAGGTTAAAATAAATGTATAAATTTGCACCTCGTTTAAAATAAGCTGGTGTTTTGCACTAGAAAACAATACGTTAACTATGCCCATTGTAATTACAGAAGCTAAAATTTTTGCATGTACACAAAGTAAAATTCTTGGTGAAAAAATAGCCAAAGCCTTTGGTGCAGAATTGGGTAATGTTATTACCTCAACGTATAGTGACGGTGAGTTTCAACCGTCTTTCGAAGAGTCCATTCGCGGAACCAGAATTTTCATTATAGGGTCTACCAATCCGGGGCCGGAAAATTTAATGGAAATGTTGTTGATGATTGATGCGGCAAAACGAGCCTCAGCAAGACATATTACAGCGGTATTGCCTTATTTTGGATGGGCAAGACAAGACCGAAAAGATAAACCCCGTGTGCCCATAGCTGCCAAATTGGTAGCCAAAATGCTGGAAGCGGCCGGAGCTACACGAATTATCACTATGGATTTACATGCCGATCAAATTCAAGGATTTTTTGAAAAACCGGTAGATCATTTATTTGCTTCTACTATTTTTCTACCCTATTTGAAAGCATTAAATCTGCCTAATCTAACTATTGCATCTCCAGACATGGGCGGGTCAAAAAGAGCTTATGCCTATTCAAAAGCCTTACAAAGTGATGTGGTAATATGTTATAAACAACGTGCTAAAGCTAATGTGATTTCACATATGGAGCTTATTGGTGATGTTACCGGCAAGAATGTAGTATTGGTTGATGATATGGTAGATACGGCAGGGACCTTGACCAAAGCAGCAGATTTAATGATGGAACGCGGTGCATTAAGCGTAAGAGCCATATGTACTCATCCTATTTTATCCGGAAATGCTTATGATAATATAAACAATTCCAAATTAGAAGAATTAATAGTAACCGATTCCATACCGGTAAAACCCTTGAGTGATAAAATTAGGGTATTAGGTTGTGCGGAGTTATTTGCGGAAGTTATGGAAAGGGTTCATAACAATCAATCTATTAGTTCAAAATTTGTGATGTAGCACAATTTCCATTCGCAATGAAAGGAAACAAAAAAGTATATTAATTAAATTATATAAATTAAAATGAAGTCAATTACAATCAACGGATCTCAAAGAGAAAGCGTGGGCAAAAAAGCAACAAAAGCCTTACGTAATGCTGGTCAGGTTCCTTGCGTATTATACGGAGGAGATAAGCCAGTGCATTTCTCAGCACCAGAATTAGCTTTCTCAAAACTTGTATACACGCCTAATGCGCATACAGTTGTAATTAGTTTAGAAAGTGGTGAAACGTTTAACGCAGTATTACAGGATATTCAATTTCACCCAGTAACAGACAGGATTCTACACATAGATTTCTATCAGTTATTTGAAGACAAAGAAATTGCATTAAATATTCCTGTTCACCTTGTAGGTAACTCAAGAGGTGTTAAAAATGGTGGTGTGTTAAGAAGAAATAACAGGAAATTACGTATTAAAGCCCTTCCGGCTAACTTACCTGATTTTATAGAAATAGATATTACACCACTTAAAATTGGAGGTAAGGTTTCTGTAAGTGACCTGCCAAGTGAAGATTATACTTTCTTACATTCTGATAATACAGTAGTATGTCAGGTGAGAACATCAAGAACAGCAGTAGATGAAGATGAGGAGGATGAAGAAGTAGAAGAAGGCGCAGAAGCACCGGCAGCTGAGGGTGCAGAAGCAGCACAAGAATAGGTTTTATTCTTATTTAATATTAAGAGCATCCTGTATTTTTCAGGATGCTTTTTTATTTTTACAAAAACAAGCTTTTATGTGGCAATTTTTAAATAAGCTTTTTGGTAAGAACAACCATATAGAGGTACAAGATTCTATGAAAAATTTTTTAATAGTTGGCTTAGGTAATATTGGAGAAAAGTATGAAAATACCCGGCATAATATCGGGTTTAAGATCCTGGATTATTTTGCCCAACAAGAAGACCTTACATTTGAAACCCAAAAATTAGGAGCTATATGTACCTATAAACTAAAGGGCCGAACCTTTATTTTTTTGAAACCTGGCACCTATATGAATTTAAGTGGGAAAGCCCTGCTGTATTGGCAGACCAAGGAAAAGATCCCATTGGAAAATGTATTGGTCATTACAGATGATTTAAACCTGCCCTTTGGAAGTATTCGCCTGAAAACAAAAGGGAGTGACGGTGGCCATAATGGATTGAAAGACATTCAGGATAAATTAAATACCACAAAATATAACCGTTTAAGATTTGGTATTAGTGATGCTTTTAGTAAAGGCAGGCAGATAGATTATGTACTTGGAGAATGGACTGCTGAAGAGTCTGATAAACTAAAAGAACGATTGGGGAAATCTGTTGAATTAATTAAGTCCTTTGTGCTGGCAGGTGTAAATACGACCATGAATACCTTTAACGGCAAGTAATTAATTTACGATTAGCTTTTTTGTAAAGGTTTTTTGAGAGGTATAAACCTTTAAAATATACATGCCGGAATAAGCATTTTTTAATTCTACCAACTCATCAATCTGGCTGGTATCCAGATAGGACTTCATATAAACTCTACGGTTTCTAATATCATAAACCTCAATACTTATTTCGTTTTTAGAAGGGTTAAATAGTTTAATATTGAACTCGCCACTATTGGGATTAGGGAAAACCGATATTTTAGTTGGATCTCCTGGGGGTATAGACCCTAAAGGAGTTTCTGTAGTTTCGCAAATTTCTACATACCAGGAATTTAAAGTGCCAACATCACCGGGTTCATAGTCTCCCAATTGAATGGTCCAGTTACCGGAGGTGTCTTTATCATGAAATTCAGAAAGTAAATCATTTATTGATTTGGCTGCTGTATTAGATGAGGCATTTAAACAATTGAATGCTATGGCCTCATCATCAAAACTACCAATAATATCTTCTTCATTACTGCAGTCTTTTGGAGATTTTAATAAAACCTGGGTGTTGTCCGGGCTTAAAACAGCTACGGCTAGATCACCAATAAATGTATGTGATATATCTACCCCAATATTAATATCAGTTATGGTAGATGATGTCCCTATGTTTATGGTATGCGATTCTGTAAAATCTTGACCATCATCAGTTATTACAATACCTAAATTAGGATCAGAACTATATTGTGTACAGGTTTTACTAACCATATAATCAATGGCAAAATCATGAGAATTTATAGCAAAAAAATTATTATCAGTGGGTTCAATCAATATACGGCAATAAGGCGCAGGAACTATAGGAACGGTAACCGTATGACTCCCGTTATTTGGTATGTTTGATGCTAAGGTGGTATCATAGTTCAGTCCACCGTCTGTAGACAGCAGAATGTTTACGTTTGATGCCCCTGATAAAGCATTAGTATTGTTTACATTCCAGGTAATGGTTTCCTGTGTGCTGCTTTCCCATACAATATCGGAAGTACTTTGTGAGGTAACTTCAAAGGGTCCATATGTGCTGTTAAATGTAACACGCAAGTCATCATATGCGTTATTAGCACCTCCTGGTCTGTTGTCCCTTACCGTTAGCCTGAAATCTGCGGTTCTGCTAACATTTGGCACTTTTTCCCATTGGAATGTATTAACTCCAAATTTCAGATCTGATAAGTTAGGAAAGTACCTGACGCTATTTTCAGTAGGTATATATGACCTGAATAATACCGAATTAGAATTAGATGAGCTGGGGTTGGGGAAAGTGGTATTGGCATTATCCTCATTAAATTGCTCCCAGCAATAGGTAATATTATCTCCGTCGGCATCGTTAGCGGTTCCAACAAGTTTAAAGGCAGTGCCTATAGGTAAGGTTAAATCATTACCGGCATCAACGCTAGGTGTTGTATTGCCTGTGTCAGTTATTGTGGCACATGATGTACTTTTTATGTAGGTTGTAATTTGTTCAATTGAAATAGCATGAAAATAAGGGTCACTGGATAATTGCACATTAGTAGAACCTGTAATCCCGGCATATCCCATAATGGTGGAGCCGCTACCAGGTTCCATTTGCGTGTCCCTGCCCTCATTACCATCATGAGTCCAGGTATGCGACCCTCCAAATTGATGCCCCATTTCATGAGCAACAAAATCAAGATCAAAGTTGATACCGGACGGACTTGAACTGGTTGAAAAACCAGAGCCTTTATGATTCTTGTCAGGATAAGACCCTCCGTCATTACAGACACATCCAATACAACCGGCATCACCGGTACCATTGCCATTACCATCATTAATACCACCCAATAAGTGACCAATATCATAATTGGCTTCTAAAATTACGGTGTCTAAAGTGTTTGCTAATTGGGTGTTGTAACTACCTAAGTCGGTATAAGGATCTGTATTCGGATCCAAATAAATGATATTGTCATTGGTTGGAATTAACTGCAAAGACAGGTTAAAATCATTTTCAAAAATAGCATTGATATTAGTTAAGGTAGCATTAATAGCAGCATTTACCGAGGATAAAGTTCCGCCATTGGCTTGCGCATATTCACCGGTAACAGAAAGGGCCAGTTTATAAGTACGCTTCATACTGTCATCGGCACTTTTTACCTCATCGGATTTATTGGTGCTGCTAACATATGACTCTAATTTTTTACATAAAAATGCGGTGTCTTTAGAAAGGTCAGACTTGTTTAATACCACAATTTGCTCAAGGTTATCACTGGCAGGCTCAAAGACTACAGTTTCTTCTTTACCTAAAACAATGGCAGATAACCCATTATAGGGTGATAAACTAAAACGTATAGAAGAACTCGGCGAGTCTATACCATAGCCTATATATGACCTGATTTCCGGATATTTGGCTTGTAAATCAGGATGCATAACAGAAGCTTCTATCACATTATAGCGCTCAGATTTGCCTTGTGCATCAGGAAAACGGATAACCACTTCTGAGGATTTTGTATGAGCAGTTTTCTTTGCCTCAGGAGAAAGGGCTTTTGTTAATTCAGCATAATTAAATTCATAGACAACCCCCTTATTAATAGCCTGTTTACTGAGTTTTGATTTTAAAAGGGGTTTATTAGAATTAACTTGAATAAAAAGCTTCTCTTGTGCAAAAACTGAAAATACACATAAAAGCATTGTAGTTGTTAAAACATAATGTAGTTTTGTTTTCATAAACAATTATCTGAGGCTATTTTTTAGAATCAAATATAACAAATCTAAATTTTCTAAATTGTTTAAATAATTAAGCTATTCAATGAGGAAGGTAAAAAATATAGAAACCTATAAATCTGCTGAACCTACCGTTGTAACCATTGGGACTTTTGATGGAGTCCATATAGGGCACCAAAAAATAATAAAGCGCTTAATAAATACGGGTAAGCAGGCAGGGTTAAAATCTGTAATACTTACATTTTTTCCGCACCCCAGAATGGTGCTGCAAAAAGATTCAAATATCAAATTGATTAATACCATCAAAGAAAGGCATGATATTCTGGATCAATTAGGACTGGATTTATTGCTTATAAAAACCTTTACCCATGAGTTTTCCAGGCTCTCGGCAGAAGATTTTGTAAAAGATATTTTGGTTGATAAAATCAATGCCAAAAAGGTAATTATAGGATATGACCATAGGTTTGGCAGAAACAGAAATGCCGATATTAATGATCTAAAAGCTTTTGGACATACTTTTGGTTTTGAGGTAGAAGAAATCTCTGCTCAGGATATTAATGATGTGGCAGTTAGTTCAACAAAAATCAGAAAAGCTTTAGCTGGTGGCGAAATACATAAAGCCAATGCCTATTTGGGGTACAACTTTATGTTATGTGGTTTGGTTGCTAAAGGAAAAGGGTTGGGAAAACAACTTAATTATCCAACAGCAAATATTGACATTGAAGAAGATTATAAAATTATCCCGAAACAAGGGTCTTATATTGTACGCTCAAAGATCAATGGGATTTTGATTTATGGGATGATGAATATAGGAATGAATCCTACAGTAAATGGAAATAAGCAAACCATTGAAGTTCATTTTATAGATTTTGATCAGGATATTTACGGCGAAATCATTCAAATTGAGTTACTACATAGATTACGTGATGAAGAAAAATTTGAATCCGTTGAAGCATTGAAAGCGCAATTAGCTAAAGATAAGCAAACCGCTTTAGATTATATAGCTAAGCAAGATGCTCAATAATTGGTTATTCAGGCATATTGATAATACATCATTAATAGTTTTCAGAATTATTTTTGGTTTATTGTGTTTTTTAGAATCTGTAGGTGCCATTTTCACAGGGTGGGTTAAGCGCACGTTGGTAGATCCT
The DNA here is from genome assembly GCF_035818475.1 of Alterotamlana spongicola. Taxonomy (NCBI): domain Bacteria; kingdom Pseudomonadati; phylum Bacteroidota; class Flavobacteriia; order Flavobacteriales; family Flavobacteriaceae; genus Alterotamlana; species Alterotamlana spongicola. Next base: position 679,600 of record NZ_JAYMGV010000001.1, on the reverse strand, counting down.
GATTTTACATTTAACTTTATTGGTTTTGAGTGGTTACAACCGCTCCCGGGACATGGCATGTATTACTACTATGCCCTTATGGGGATTTTTGGCCTCCTGATTATGCTTGGTTATAAATACAGGTTAAGCATGATTTGTTTTACCCTAATGTGGTCTGCCACGTACCTGATGCAAAAATCATCATATAATAATCATTATTATTTATTGATGCTTTTAAGTGCTATAATGGTGTTTTTGCCGGCAAATAAATATGCCTCTCTGGATGCTAAGATCAACCCTGAAATAAAAAGGTATTCCATGCCGCAATGGTGTAGATGGGTTATCATTTTGCAACTGTTTATAGTATACAGTTATGCTTCAATAGCAAAGTTGTACCCGGATTGGTTAGATACCACAGTAATAGAATCCCTTATGAAGGGCAAGCAGGATTATTTTCTTATAGGCCAATTGCTTCAACAAAAATGGGTGCACTATATTTTGGCCTATGGAGGTATTATATTTGATGGACTAATAGTGCCTTTATTATTATTTAAGCCTACCAGAAAATATGCCTTTATGGCTTCGGTATTCTTTCACCTTTTCAATTCTATTGTGTTCCAGATAGGCATTTTTCCATATTTATCGTTGGCGTTTACCGTATTCTTTTTTCCATCAGAGGTCATTCAAAACCGCTTTTTAAAAAAGAAACCGCATTATAGCTCCGGGGCAGTTATTGTGCCTGGTCTAAAAACACTATGGTTCATTGTTTTTACAGTTTATTTTTTATTTCAGATCGGGTTGCCTTTACGGCATCATTTTATTGAAGATAATGTCTTGTGGACCGAAGAAGGACATAGGTTATCATGGCGTATGATGCTTAGATCTAAGAGCGGGTATGCTACCTATTGGGTTGAAAATAAAGAGACAGGAAAACGCCATAAAATTGATTTAACCCAATATTTGAGTGCCAAACAAATCAAATCGGCTTCAACCAAACCTGATGTTATCTGGCAATTTGCACAGCGGTTAAAACAAAAATTCAATAGCGATGGCCAGGATGTATCCGTATTTGTAAATTGCCTGGTTAGCGTTAATGGTAAACCAATAAAAAATCTAATAGACCCTGAAGTTGATATTGCCAACGAAACGTGGCAGGTTTTTAAGCATAACACATGGATTTTACCATCAAAACAAGAGTGATTATCTGGTTAATTCATTAAATTTGTCGCTTAAATTTTTCAAGACATGTTGCAAGTTGCTTTTATTAGGGAAAACAGAGCGTTAGTTATAGAACGCCTGGCAAAACGAAACATTGATGCGCATCAAATGATAGATGATGTTATACAGTTTGATGAAGACAGGAGGCGTATTCAAACCGAATTAGATAATACCTTAGCAGAATCTAATACCTTATCAAAAGAGATTGGTAACTTGTATAAGTCCGGTCAGGCTGAACAGGCTAACCTTTTAAAAGAAAAAACAAGTCAATTAAAAGAGCAGTCAAAGGAGCTTTCAGAATTATTAAATAATAAGGCAGAAGCACTAAATAGCTTACTTTATAAAATACCAAATGTACCCAATGCCATAGTGCCTTCAGGGAATACAGATGAAGATAATGAAGAAGTGTTTAGAGCAGGAGATATTCCTGTTTTGCATAAAAAGGCCTTGCCACATTGGGAACTAGCAAAGAAATATGATATCATAGATTTTGAACTGGGAAATAAAATTACCGGAGCCGGATTTCCTGTGTATAAAGGTAAGGGTGCTAGGTTACAGCGTGCTTTAATAGCGTATTTTTTAGATAAAAATACTGAGGCCGGATATACAGAATATCAATTGCCTCACTTGGTCAATGAAGCTTCAGGATTTGGTACCGGGCAATTACCGGATAAGGAAGGGCAAATGTATCATGTCACTGAAGATAACCTGTATTTGATACCTACAGCCGAAGTGCCGGGAACCAATATTTTTAGAGATGTTGTTTTAAGTGAAGAGGAGTTGCCTATAGGTATAACCGGTTATACCCCATGTTTCAGACGTGAAGCCGGAAGCTACGGGGCACACGTAAGAGGTTTAAATCGCTTGCACCAGTTTGATAAAGTTGAAATTTTAAGAGTAGAACACCCCACCAAATCTTATGAGGCTTTAGATGGTATGGTAGCTCATGTAAAGACTATTTTGGAAGCATTAAAATTACCATACAGGATTTTAAGACTTTGTGGAGGAGATCTGGGCTTTACATCTGCATTGACCTATGATTTTGAAGTGTTTTCAACTGCCCAGGACAGGTGGTTAGAGATCTCTTCAGTTTCTAATTTTGAAACCTTTCAAGCAAATCGATTAAAGCTGAGGTTTAAGAATAGTGAAGGTAAGAATGAGTTGGCACATACACTTAACGGGAGTGCATTGGCGTTACCAAGAGTGCTTGCAGGGATACTTGAAAATTATCAAACAGAAGACGGTATAGTTGTGCCGGAAGTACTTCAGTCGTATACCGGATTTAAGATAATAGATTAAATTTTTAGAGAGATTAATCTCACAATAAAACGTTTTTAAATCGTATTTTATCGATAAAATGCATTTTTCACTTGCTGTTTAACGATTTTTCTTTGCTTTTTTTGCGATTTCAAGTTTTATTTTTCAAGTTAGCTGAACCAAATCTATTTAACCTGCTGACCATGAAGAATGTAAAACGACTCGTACTATTAATTGCTCTGATTATTTTTGCCAGTAAAGTGTTATCCTCAGATTTTCAACTTATAAAGTCTGAAGATAATTCAACTACAATTGTGAGTAAATAGGGATTTTTATTCAAAACAAATCTCTTGATGCAATCTTAAAGATTTTTTTGAAATAGTCACTCATGTTATTGCATGAAGCTAAAGTTTGTCCCCAATCGAGTATTTAATTAACAGTAGTTAATGGAAGAATTATTTTTGGTTGGTAAGTGCCCGAATACATTCGGGCACTTTTTTTTAACTGATCTTTCAGGTAGTGATTACAGAATCCCGGTATTATAAAGATCACATAACTTTATAATAATATTTGTAATATCAACAAGCTACATTTGTTATATTTACCGTATGCGATTCATTATAGTATTATTTATAGGTATAAGTACTTCGGTATTCTCTCAAGGCGATATACTGGCCAAAGAATATTTTAAAAATGGGGAGTATGAAAAAGCGCTTTTAGAGTATAAAAAGCTTTATGCAAGATCCCCCTCCAATATCACCTATATTAATCAGATTATTAGCGCACATCAGCAGGTAGAGCAATATGATGCGGTTGAAACGTTTATACTGGAGTTGCTGAAGCGGGTAAATTATCCTGCTTTTTTGGTAGAATTAGGATATAATTTTGAGCTAAAAAACGATACGGAAAATGCACAGAGCTATTATCAAAAAGCACTATCAAGTATAGACAATAAGGTGAATAATGTGTTTACCGTAGCAAAAAGTTTTCAGGACCATTCTCTTTTGGAAGAAGCATCTTCAGCTTATGAAAAAGCTATGGTTATAAATCCTGATTATAATTTTGATTTGCAATTGGCACAGATTTATGGCGAACAAGGTGATATTGAAAAGATGTTTGCCAGTTATGTTAGTTTTTCAGAGTCTAATCCGGCAATCCTCAGTAATGTAAAGCGTGCAATAAATGATTTTATTACGGAAGACGGGTATAATGAAAACAATGTATTACTCAGAAAAATTCTACTCAAAAAACTTCAGGAAGAACCTAATATACTATGGAATGAATTATTGAGTTGGTTATTTATCCAACAAAAAGATTTTAAAAAAGCTTTCCTTCAGGAAAAAGCCATTTATAATAGGGAACAACAAAGTCTGGACAGAATTATGGAGCTGGGTTCAATCTCAGTAAATGAAAAAGAACCCGATGTTGCCAAAGCAATATTTGGTTACGTTATAGAAATAGCCCAGAACGAGGATACAAAACTGCGTGCACATTATAATTTACTTCAATTAGAGATCAAAGAAAATTCAAAAGAAAATTATAGCGCTATAAAAAATAAGTATTTGGAGTTGTTCAAAACCTTTGGTAGCCAGGCCAGAACATTGAATTTGCAAATCTCATATGCTCATTTTTTAGCGTTTTACTTAAACGAAACCGATCCGGCCATTACGTTTTTGGAAGACCTTTTAAAACAACCTATTAACCGTTTGGAAAAAGCCCGGGTAAAATTAAAATTAGGCGATATTTTGGTTTTAAAAGAGCAGTTCAATAAAGCTTTGATTTATTACACGCAAATCCAGCGTAACTTAAAAAACAGTACAATTTCTCAAGAAGCCCGATTTAAGGTAGCTAAAGCCAGTTATTATAAAGGAGATTTTAAATGGGCAGAATCACAACTCAAAATATTAAAGGCTTCAACATCGCAGCTTACGGCTAATGATGCCTTAGAACTAAAGCTATTGATTACCGATAATAAATATGAAGATTCACTTCAAACTGCTTTAAAGCGCTATGCAAAAGCAGATTTACTGGCGTTTCAAAATAGAAATGACGAAGCCATTACTGTACTGCATAACATTTTAGAAAAGCATAAAACCAAGCCTATTATAGCACAAACCTTATATAAACAGGCACAACTGTTTGAATTGAAGGCTCAATTTGAAAAAGCCCGTACAAATTATGAGGCTATTATAGAAAACTATAGAGACGGTATACTTGTTGACGATGCTTATTTTAATTTAGCCAAGATCTATGAAAATGCATTAAATCAACCTGAAAAAGCAAAAACATTATACGAGCAAATTGTATTTCATCATGCCGATAGCATTTATTTTGTAGAGGCCAGAAAACGATTTAGAGCGTTGCGTGGTGATGCTATAAACTAGCGTTATGGTTGTAGCAGAAACAAAACGCTTAATACTATCTGAATTTGCCCTTAATGATGCCCCTTTCTTTTTAGAGTTGGTTAATTCTCCCAATTGGATAAAATATATTGGAGACAGACATACAAAAACTATAAAGGATGCTGAAAACAGAATAAAAGAAGGGCACCTTAAAAGCTATAAAACCTATGGTTTTGGATTTTATAAACTTCAGTTAAAAGAAGCGTATAATAACCCCATAGGAACCTGTGGGCTCATAAAACGTGATGAGTTGGAGGACGTAGACCTCGGTTTTGCCCTATTGCCGGCATATGAAGGCCAGGGGTTTGGTTATGAATCATCCCTTGAAATTTTAAAACTCGCTAAAGAAAAGTTTAATTTGAAGAGAATAACTGCCATTACAAATCCTGAGAACAAGAATTCAATAAGACTTATTGAAAAGTTGGGGCTTACCTATGAAAAAAAGGTAAAACCTTTTGAAGATGATCAGGAACTGCTGTTATTTGCAAAAAAATTATAAGGATGTATATATACAATGTTACGGTAAATATAGACGAGTCCATACATGATGAATGGCTTGTATGGATAAAAGCACATATACCCCAGGTATTGGGTACGGGCAAATTTGAAAAAGCAACACTGACCAGAGTTTTGGTTGAAGAAGATATGGGTGGGGTAACCTATTCCATCCAGTATAGAACCTATTCCAGGGAGGCGTTGGATGCGTATTACAGAGAAGATGCAGAACGGTTAAGAGGGGAGGGTATGAAAAAGTTTGCAGATAAGATGTTGGCTTTTAGAACAGAACTTCAGATTATTGATGAATATACCGTTAACTTTAAGTAGCCGGTACTCTGTTAGAACAGATATCCATTTATAATAGCCTACCTTTGTAGGTTGAAAAAGCAGTCATGGCTTTTCTAATAACTTAATCTATTGACCAATGACCGTAAGAGCAAAAAAACATTTAGGACAGCACTTTTTAAATGATGAATCTATAGCACAACAAATAGCAGACTCACTGACATTAAAGGGGTATAAGACTGTTTTAGAAATAGGTCCGGGAATGGGTGTATTGACAAAGTACCTGCTTAAAAAAAACATGACCACCTACGTTATTGAAATCGATACGGAATCGGTTGAATATTTGCGGTCAAATTACCTGAATCTGGCACCCAGAATTATAGAAAAGGATTTTTTAAAGTATGATTTAAACCAGACTTTTAAACAAGAGCCGTTTGCCATTATAGGTAATTATCCATATAATATTTCAAGCCAAATAGTATTTAAAACTTTAGAAATGCGCAATCAAATCCCTGAACTTTCGGGGATGTTTCAAAAGGAAGTAGCACAACGTATCTGTTCAAAAGAAGGCAGTAAAGTGTACGGGATACTTTCGGTTTTAACACAGGCGTTTTATGACGCAGAATACTTATTTACAGTACCTCCAAATGTATTTAATCCACCTCCAAAAGTAGATTCAGGTGTTTTAAGATTGATAAGAAAGGAAAATTTTGTACTGCCCTGTGATGAAAAATTATTCTTTAGAACGGTAAAAACAGCTTTCCAGCAACGTAGAAAAACAATTCGTAACAGTTTAAAAACATTCAATTTATCAGATAATTTAAAAGCAAATAGTATATTTGGCAAACGTCCTGAGCAATTGAGTGTTCAAGAGTTTATACAACTAACACAATTGATTGAGGCCGATTCTTAAAATCTTTTAATACATTCTATTTGACAGAAGAAAAAGAAAACATACAATTTCAGCTCACAGAAGAACTTTTAGAGCAAGTGCAATTACTAGTTGAAGATCAAAACGACAAGGAATTGCATCGTCTTTTAAATGAGTTCCACTATGCCGATATAGCAGAAATCCTGGATGAGTTAAATCTGGAGGAAGCTATGTATGTTATCAAGCTTTTGGATTCTGAAACCACTTCAGATGTCCTTATGGAGTTGGATGAAGATAATAGAGAAAAGGTTTTAAGAAACCTGTCAGCTAAGGAAATTGCCGAAGAGGTTGAGGAATTAGATACAGATGATGCCGCCGATATTATTGCTGAATTGCCTGAGAGACGTCGGCAGGAGGTAATATCAAAAATTGAAGATGAAGAACATAAAGCTGAAATTAAAGAGCTTTTGGCCTATGATGAAGATAGTGGCGGTGGACTTATGGCTAAAGAGCTTGTTAAAGTATATGATACCTGGACGGTTGCCGGGTGTTTAAGACGAATTAGAGGGCAAGCCAAAGAAGTTACCAGGGTACATTCAGTATACGTTGTAGATAAACAGGAAAAATTGGTTGGGCGCTTATCTCTAAAAGATCTTATTGTAGCTAAGAACGAACAGAAAATATCAGATATATATATATCAAATGTAGATTCTGTTAATGTCCATGACCATGCAGAAGATATTGCTAAGGTTATGCAAAAGTATGACCTGGAAGCCATACCCGTAGTAGATGATGATCATATTTTATTAGGACGAATCACTATTGATGATATTGTAGATGTCATGAAAGAAGAGGCCGAAAAAGATTATCAATTAGCGGCAGGTATTACCAGTGATGTAGAGGCAGATGATAGCATATGGGAGCTTACAAAGGCACGCTTACCCTGGCTTTTAATAGGGATGTTTGGGGGTATTGGAGCAGCTAGTATAATAAACGGATTTAGTGATGCTATGCTGAAGTTCCCGGCACTGCTTATGTTTATTCCGTTAATTCAGGCAACAGCAGGAAATGTTGGGGTACAATCATCAGCTATTGTAGTTCAGGGGCTAGCCAATAATACCATTGATGGAAAAATTTTAAGTCGATTGCTAAAGGAGTTTTTATTAGGACTGGTCAATGGGCTAGCCATAGCAGGTATTGTGTTAGTGATTAGCCATTTTGTATTTCATACAACGTATTTAGAATCCCTAACCATTTGTGTGGCTTTAATTACTGTGATTATCATGGCCGCAATTATTGGAACATTTATCCCCATTTTCTTAGATAAAAGAGGTGTAGATGCAGCGGTAGCTACAGGGCCTTTTATAACAACAAGTAACGACGTTTTTGGAATTTTTATTTATTTCTTAGTGGCAAAACTTATCTTGGGATTTTAATTCTAAACCTTAATTTTTATAAGCCTTTAAGACTTTTTATCTTTGCCAGATGAAAATCCTTCACTTAGACACGAATCACCATTTATTAATTAATCAGTTAAATGATCTGGGGTATACCAATCATGAGGACTACGTATCTTCAAAAACTGAAGTAGAAGCTAAAATTCATGAGTATGACGGCATTGTATTAAGGAGTCGTTTTACAATAGACAGCGCCTTTTTAAATGCAGCAACCAACTTAAAATTTATAGGTCGTGTTGGTGCTGGATTAGAAAATATAGATTGTGAATATGCTGAAAGTAAAGGCATCTATTTAATATCTGCACCCGAAGGTAACAGAAATGCCGTAGGAGAACACACTCTAGGCATGTTACTGTCATTATTCAATAAATTAAATAAAGCCAATACAGAAGTTAGTTTAGGGAAATGGCTAAGAGAAGACAACCGGGGGATAGAGCTGGATGGTAAAACGGTAGGTCTTATTGGTTATGGTAATATGGGAAAAGCATTTGCAAAAAAGCTGAGGGGCTTTGATGTTGAGGTCGTATGTTATGATATAAAAGATCATGTTGGTGATGCCAATGCCAGGCAGGTATCGCTTGTAGAATTTCAGCAAAAAGCAGATGTGGTTAGTTTACACACCCCACAAACGCCCTTAACACTAAACATGATAAATACGGCATTTATCAATCAGTTTTCAAAACCTTTTTGGTTGATCAATACAGCCCGGGGAAAGAGTGTGGTTACACAAGATTTAGTTTTGGCATTGAAATCCGGTAAGATATTAGGCGCAGGCTTAGATGTTTTAGAATATGAAAAAGCATCATTTGAAACCTTATTCTCATCAAAATTGCCAGATGCATTTCAATATTTAATTCATGCTGACAATGTGTTGTTATCACCACATATTGCCGGTTGGACTGTTGAAAGCAAAGAAAAACTGGCCCAAACCATTGTAGATAAAATAAAAGCTAAATTTTGTTAACTTTATATACATTCAAAACGTATATACATGCAATCAAAAGCAACATCACCACAACAGTATCTGGATGAACTACCAGAGGACAGAAAAGAACCCCTAAAGAAATTAAGACAACAGATTTTAGACAACCTTCCCAAAGGTATTGAAGAAGCTATGAATTACGGTATGCTGGGCTATGTTATTCCACATTCCGTATACCCGGAGGGCTATCATTGTGATCCAAAATCACCCTTACCCTTTATGAATCTGGCCTCCCAGAAAAACTTTATAGCGGTATACAGTATGGTGATTTATGCAAAGCCAGGTGTTATGGAATGGTTTACTTCAGAATACGCCAAACGCTGCAAGTATAAACTTGATATGGGAAAAAGTTGTATACGCTTTAAAAAAATTGAAGACATCCCCTATGAGCTTATAGGAGAATTAACATCAAAAGTAGACGTTGATGAATGGATTGAGATTTATGAAACCGCTATAAAAAACAGAAAGAAATAATGAAACGAGTTACAGGAATTGGCGGACTTTTTTTTAAGTCAAAAGACCCAAAAGCATCAAAAGAATGGTATAAAAAGCACTTGGGGTTTAATACAGACGATTACGGCTGTACATTTTGGTGGAAGGATCAGGAAGGTAACGATTGCTCAACACAATGGGGGCCTTTTCCCGAAGATACTAAATATTACGAGCCTTCAAAAAAGGACTTTATGTTTAATTATCGCGTTGAAAATTTAGAAGAATTACTCAAGGCTTTAAAAGAAGAGGGGGTTACTATAGTGGGGAAAATAGAGGAGTATGATTACGGGAAATTTGGCTGGATTTTAGATAATGATGGAAATAAAATTGAACTTTGGGAACCTATTGATAATGCATTTAAGTAAATTTAAGCGCTAAATTCTAACGCCATTCTATTTGAATTATCTTGAAATTTTAGAATCTTTTCATCTTACAACAGGGCAATGGGTAGCTATAGGGTTTGCAGGCTTTACTTTAGGCATTTCAAAATCCGGAATAAAAGGCATTGGTATAATTATAATACTAATTTTAGCCTTTGTGTTTGGAGAAAAAGCCTCAACTGGAGTTTTGCTTCCTATGCTAGTTTGTGCCGATATTTTAGCGGTAATATACTATAACAGGCATGCCCAATGGAACTATATTTTTAAGCTACTGCCCTGGATGGTTGTTGGAGTTTTAGTTGGGGTCTGGATAGGTAATGATATCTCAGAAATCTGGTTTAAAAGGTTGATGTCCATTATTATTATAGGTTCAGTATGTGTCATGGCATATAGTGAAAACAAGAAGGCGTCTCAACTGCCAAAATCAAAAGTGTTTTCAAGTGTCATGGGGTTTTTAGCAGGTTTTACTACCATGATAGGTAATTTGGCGGGCCCTATTGCCAATATTTATTTTCTAGCAGTACGCTTCCCTAAAAATGAATTTATAGGTACAGTGGCCTGGTTGTTTTTTATAATCAATGTGTTTAAGTTGCCCTTTCATTATTTTATTTGGGGTACCGTTTCCAAAGAGACTTTAGTTTTGAATAGTGCCTTGGTCCCAATGGTGGTCATAGGTTTTTTTATCGGGGCATCTGTAGTTAAAATAATCTCCAATATGAATTACAGGAGGTTTATATTGATAGTCACAGCTTTAGGAGGTGTAATAATGTTGTTTAGATAATTATAAAGCCAGATTTTTTATTAAATTTATAGTCTAACCAAAATATTTTATAACATGTCTGATGATAACAATTTAAAAGATGACCTAAACGATGCCTTAGATGATGCCAAAGAAACCGCCAAAGAGTTTGCAGAAAGTGCCAAATAAACTTTTGACTCTGACGGAAACAAGAAAATACTTGCGGGGGTTCTGGCCATTTTATTAGGAGCACTTGGTGTTCATAAGTTTATACTGGGGTATAATAAAGAAGGGGTTATTATGCTTGTGGTCTCTCTGGTTTTAGGCGCATTTACCTGTGGGGCAGGCGTTTCTTTAATGGGCTTAGTTGGACTTATTGAAGGGATAGTATATCTAACAAAATCTGATGAAGAGTTTTATAATACGTATCAGGCAGGTAAAAAACCCTGGTTTTGACATAAAGTTAAGCTACATCCAATCATAAAAAAAGCCAAAAAAACATTTTGGCTTTTTTATTTAATTTTATTATCGTAATATTGCAATATATGAATAATGATATGGGAATTACAAAAAGTCAAATATTTACAGAGAAACAAAATGATTTAGCCCAGTTTTTTAAAGTCCTGGGGCATCCTGCACGTGTAGCTATCCTGCAATACATTAGCAAGCAAAACACTTGCATTTGCAATGATCTGGTTGAAGAAATAGGATTGGCACAGGCTACAATATCACAGCACTTAAAAGAACTTAAAAGTATTAATCTGCTTAAAGGAGAAATTGAAGGAAAACGTATGTGCTACTGTATTAATATAGAACGCTGGACAGAAATACAGGAGCAGCTAAATACCTTTTTTAATACCACTAAATCAAATTGTTGTTAACCAAGACATACATTTAATTAATACAATTCCTGGAAGAAACTCAGGATAAATACCATAATAAAACATGAATACACAAGAATTTTTTGAAGTACTGGAAACACATAAGAATAAATCGTTGTTGTTTGAATATGCCCCCAATTTGTTGGTTGGAGCCAATTATCATATCACAGAAGTAAAGCATATAGCTGTTGATTCTGTAGATTGTGGAGCCCGGACAGATGCCTGGAATGAAACGGTTGTCCAGCTTTGGGAGAGTCCAAAAGAATTAGGCAAAAGAGATTATATGACGGTTTTCAAAGCCTTATCTATATTTAAAAAAGTAGGAACAATGAAGTCTTATGATTTGAATGCTGAAGTCAAATTTGAATATAGTAATGCTACGTTTCATACAGCACAGTTATTTGTTAACGATTTTGTAATACAGGAAAACAATTTAATAATTAAGTTAGCTATTGAAAAAACAGACTGTAAAGCTAAAGAAGCTTGCGGTGTTACTGATAAGAAAGAAGTTGTAGCAAGCGGGGAAGTTTGTGCTCCGGGAAGCGGTTGTTGCTAATAGTATAACCTTCTACCGGTTTTTCTATAAAGCACCGGTAGAAGTCTGTTTAATTAAAAAACGTATTAATTTTTAGATTCCCGGTATTGTGGGAATCACAACACTTTATTAATGAAAAATATATTAGTATTATGTACAGGGAATTCCTGTAGAAGTCAAATGGCTCATGGTTATTTAAATCATTTTTTAGATAACAAAAAAGTAAAGGTTTATAGTGCAGGGATTGAAACCCATGGTATTAATCCGGGTGCTGCTGCTATAATGAAGGAAACCGGGATTAGTATTGATCACCATACCTCAAACCATGTTGATGAATACTCAGATGTTGATTTTGACTATATCATTACGGTTTGTGATCACGCTAATGAAAACTGTCCGTTCATGCCAAGTAAAAATGCCATACGATTACATCATAACTTTTATGACCCTTCTAAATTAGAAGGTACTGATGAAGAAAAACATGCGGCATTTTTAAAAGCCAGACAGGAAATAAAAGCGTACTTTAAAGATTTTGTTAGAGAACATTTGAATTTAGAACAGGCGGTTTAATCCTTTTTAATGTCCTTAAATTTGGCCTCCAGTTCAGCCTGAAATTCTTCCATAACCGGACGAACGGTACTTTCGGGTAAGTCGGCTATTTTAATGTACATAAGCCCGTCAACAGAATTATTGAATAACGGATCTACATTAAAAGCCACCAATTTGGCATTTTGTTTAATGTATTTTTTGAGTAGGACCGGTAGCCTTAAAGCTCCCGGTTCTATTTCATCTATTATTTTATCAAATTTGTTGAGGTCGGCCTCGGTTTCATCAAAAACAAAATCCTTGTCAGCATCTTTTAGTATTACCTTAAATTCCTTTTTAGGATGTACATATTGAGCAATATAAGGATCGTAATAATGAGATTTCATAAACTCAATCATTAAGGATTTTGAGAAATTTGAAAACTGATTACTGATGCTCACCCCACCAATTAAAAACTTATGTTCAGGAAAACGTAAGGTAGTGTGTACTATACCCTTCCAAAGTAAAAATAAGGGCATTGGTTTTTGTTGATAGCTTTTTATAATAAAGGCACGTCCCATTTCAATGGACTGGCTCATCATTTTATACAACTCGGGTTCAAACCTAAACAGGTCCTGAAGATAAAACCCGTCAATACCATAACGTTTAAAGATCTTGGAACCCAGCCCCATTCTGTAAGCTCCGGCAAGCAAATTATTTTCCCTGTCCCATAAAAACATATGGTGGTAATAGTTATCAAAATCATCTAAGTCTATAGCTTCATTGGTGCCTTCACCTACTTCTCTGAATGTTATTTCCCGTAGTCGCCCTATTTCCCGAAGGATGTTAGGTATTTTTCCGGCTTCAGCTAAAAACACTTCGTAGTTCTTACTTTCTAACAGCCTGGAATCATTTTGTCTAAGCGAATCAACTTCATCTACCATTAGAGTTTTATCAACCGGTGTGACAATATTTTTAGGCGCTTTAGGAGTTTTCAGGGTTGATGAGATGTTATCCAGCATTTTTGGCTTGTCTTCAAAAGCATTAGAAAGCATATAGGTTTTACGTCTTAAAAACTCTGTAAATTCATCTAAAGCAGCATATTCTTTTTGGTCATTCACAGAAATGGGTTTTCCTATTCTAACTCTTATGGTACGTCTTTTTTGAGTTAACAGCTCAGAAGGCAATTTGGCAGTTCTGAAGGTATCGCTAATTTTTGAAAGCTTATAAAACAGTTTGCTGTTCTTGGCATGAAAATAAATGGGAACCACGGGAACTCCGGCTTTTTTAACCAGTTTCATAGCGGCTTCTTCCCAGGGTTTATCTACTACTAATTTACCATCACGATAGGTAGACACTTCACCCGCAGGGAAAATACCTAAAGGGTGTCCGTCTCTTAGATGAAGTATGGCATTTTTAAAACCGGCTATACTGGATTTAACATCTTTTCTGTCTTCAAACGGATTAACAGGCATGATGTAGGGTTTTAAAGGCTCAATTCTATGGAGCAAAAAATTGGCTATAATTTTAAAATCTTTGCGTTGCTCAATCATTAACTTTAAAAGCAAAATACCATCAATACCCCCAAGCGGATGATTGGATATGGTAATGTAAGCCCCGTCCTTTGGCAAGCGCTTTAAATCTTCTTCCGGGATTTCAAATTTTATTTGAAAATCATCTAAAATACCATTCAGAAAAGGTAAATCGCTTAGATGTTTATTACGCTTGTATATTTTATTAAGTGTAGATATTTTAAGGACTTTCATTAAAAGCCAACCAATAAATGTACCTATAAAGCCGTATTTACTTAATTGAATGGCTTTTGCAACTTCTTTGGCGTTAACTAACCCTACATCTTGTTGTTTACTCATGTGTGTAAATGTACTAAATTGTTTATTTAGTTACTACTTGAACGGTTTCTTGTGTTAATTGTTTCAGTAACACGATTTTATCGCTTTCAATTTGATCTATGGCACTTTGATTGTAATGACGAATGGTATAAAGTGATACATTTTCATGACAACTGACCTTAAATTTTGCTTTTAAATGCTGTAACAAATCCTCAAGCTTGTTATAAATATTATCAATGCAAACCGAAAAGCTTATAGCAGAGTTTTGAATAACTTCTACCTTCATTTTGTGTAAATGTAAAAGGTTGAAAATATCGCTGATATTATCTTCTACGATATATGAAAAGTCCAAAGACGAAAGCGAGATCAAGACCTGATTTTTTTTCACAATAAAGCAGGGGACCATAGGCTCTAAAGTAATGTTTTTACCTATTTGAGTTCCGGGTCCTTGGGGCTTTAAAAACGATTTTACATATAACGGAATTTCCTTTTGTTGTAGGGGTTGTAAGGTTTTTGGGTGAATAACAGAAGCACCGTAAAAAGCCAGCTCAATGGCCTCTCTATACGATATGTTGTTAAGTAATTGTGCATTTTCAAAATATCTGGGATCTGCATTTAAAACCCCCGGGACATCTTTCCAGATAGTCACCCGTTCTGCATTTAGGCAATAGGCGTAAATTGCCGCCGTATAATCACTGCCTTCTCTGCCCAGAGTAGTTGTAAAATTGTTTGCATCACTTCCTAAAAAGCCTTGGGTAATATGTAATTGAGACCGGTCAAATGTTGAGGCTATTAAACTTTGGGTGGCTTCCCAGTTAACATTGGCGCGCCGGTAGTAACTATCTGTTTTGATATGTTCCCTGACATCCAGCCAATTATTTTTTATGCCAACAGTATTCAAATAAGCACTAATAATAGCAGTAGAGATCAGCTCACCAAATCCAATGACCTGGTCATATACAAAATTATAATCGGGAGACTTATTGGTTTTTAAGATGGTATTAAGCTCCTCAAAAAAAGTACTTATGGTTTTAAAAACAGGATGATTGTCATGGTCAAATAAATCCAGTAAAATTTCATTATGATATTTTTTGACCTCCTGTAAAGAACTTTGTAATGCCTTTTTATTTTCAAAATAGTTTTTAATAACCAACTCAAGCGCATTGGTGGTTTTGCCCATAGCAGAAACCACGACTAAGGTTTTATTATAGCCTGTTTTTTGCAAAACAGACACCAGGTTTTTAACACCACTGGCATCTTTTATTGAAGCCCCACCAAATTTAAATATTTGCATATTATAAGTTTGCTATGTAGTTGTTTATACCAGCTTCATTTAATTGTACAACATTCCAGTCTCTCATAACATGGGCGCCTTTTTTTTCATAGAAAGCAATGGCAGGTTCGTTCCAATCCAACACTTCCCAGTTAATACGCCTAACACCTTGCTTGTGTCCGTATTTAATAACTTCATCCAGGAGTGCTGTGCCCATTCCGGTGCCGCGCATAGACTCGCTAACAATTAAATCTTCCAGGTGAATGGTTTTACCTTTCCAGGTGGAATAACGATTATAGATCAATGCAATACCTTCAATTTTAGAATCTACTTCGGCAACAAAGCAATGAAAGGCCGGATGGGCTCCAAAACCATCTTGTTCTAAATCATTAACCGTTATTTCAACGGCTTCGGGTTCTTTTTCAAAAAGGGCCAGTGCTTTGATCAATTCCAGTACCTGGGGCATGTCCTCTTTTTTGGCGTTTCTTATTGTAAAATCCATAGTTTTTATAATTCAATCAAATATAATCTAAAGTTAAATACTAACAGTATTTTATCTTAAACGAAAACGTTGTAGTTTATTAAAATTTGTAGATATTTGTACAAATTAAAAACAGGTATATATGGCTCATAAAAAACAAACTTTAGGAGAATTTATTATTGAAAACCAATCGTCGTTTCAATATTCTTCGGGGGAGTTATCAAGCCTTCTTAATTCTATCAGATTAGCGGCAAAGATTGTAAATCATGAAGTTAATAAGGCCGGATTGGTTGACATTATCGGTGCGGTTGGAGATACCAATATCCAGGGAGAAGACCAGCAGAAATTAGACGTATATGCCAATGAAAAGTTTATACAGACCCTTACTAAAAGAAATATAGTTTGTGGGATAGCCAGTGAGGAGGAAGACGATTTTATTGCTATCAACAGCCAGGATGAGAACCACCAGAATAAATATGTGGTTCTGATCGATCCTTTAGATGGATCTTCAAATATAGATGTTAATGTGTCTGTGGGGACTATTTTTTCAATTTACAGAAGGATCACCCCGGTAGGTACTCCCGTTCAGTTAGAAGATTTTTTACAGAAAGGTAGTGATCAGGTGGCTGCAGGTTATGTGGTTTATGGCACCTCTACCATGTTGGTTTATACTACCGGTCATGGGGTGAACGGCTTTACCTTAAATCCGGCTATCGGATCGTTTTATTTGTCGCATCCCAATATGCAATTTCCGGAAGATGGTACCATTTATTCTGTAAACGAAGGCAACTACATCCACTTTCCACAGGGGATAAAAGATTATATTAAGTATTGTCAGCTGGAAGAAGGTGACCGGCCGTACACATCCAGATATATTGGGTCTTTGGTCTCTGATTTTCATAGGAATATGATCAAGGGTGGTATTTATTTGTACCCCCAAAGTTCCAAAAACCCGAATGGGAAATTGCGTTTACTCTATGAATGTAATCCTATGGCCTTTTTGGCTGAGCAGGCTAACGGAAAATCCAGTGACGGCTTTACCAGAACCCTGGATGTGATACCTACCGAGTTACACCAGCGTGTACCTTTTATATGCGGAAGTAAAAATATGGTAGAAAAGGCCGAGGTATTTATGCGGGATGCTGAATAGAAACAGCAGGTGTATTAACGCCTGACCTCCTGTTGGGGACTATTTATGAGTAAGAGAACAAACAAAGAGGTTGCCTAAAAAGTGTCATTCTGAATGAAAATGAAGAATCTCCTGGAATTATACACACTAATTTTCAAAACAATAAGATTCTTCGCTTAGCTCTGAATGACAAAAAGAATCACTTTTTAGGCTGCCTCTTTGTATTTTGTAGACATCTTTAAGTTTATAAACCACCACGCTACACAACGTAGCGAGAGTGAGAGTATCTATAAACTTCTAAAGAAAGCAATGCCTCAAAGTTTATCTTGAGTGGAGAGATTTCTCGTCACTCATGCTTCGTTCTGTCGAAATGACATTAATCTATAGACTTTAATTTTGAGACCTTAAAGACTATCAAAATGGCATCATTTTAAACCAAAAAAAGCTTCCATCTGACGTTTTGCAGATTTTGCATAAGACAAATTGTGAATTTTTAAATTTAAGATTTTTTAGATCAGAAAACCCTGTCAATAAATTGATTTTCAGTGTGTTTTAAGGTGTTCCCTTACTTCTACCTTAATGCAATGACTTAGATTTATAATCTAGTTAATCTATAAATAATGCCTTTATGAAAAAAATACGTTTGCTATCACTTATTTTAATATCCTTAACCTTAAATGGTATTTGGGGGCAGGAGCCCCGCTGAGGTATAGTATGGCGCTAGTTCGAGTTTGCAACTCGGACTTCCATAAGAGTCACGCTAAAGACGTGATAAATAAGAAAACGAGAAACCACCACGCCCCCGCTCCCGTCAGTTTGCAACTGGTGGTGGTGATAAAGAGTATATTAATTTATAAAAAGGAAAAGCTTTTGCAGAGATGTAAGGGCTTTTTGTATTTTAGATAAATGAGTAGAAACTATAAATTTCATAATAAGGCAGGTTTATATTTTGTTTCTTTTGCTACGGTAAATTGGGTTGATATTTTTACCAGGCAAACATATTTTAATGAGCTGGTAAGTAGTATTAATTATTGCAGAGCAGAAAAAGGTATGGAGTTATATGCTTACTGTTTTATGCCTAGTCATATACATTTAGTTTTTCGTTCAGCAAAGGAAGATCCATCGGGATTAATAAGAGATTTTAAAAAGCATATAGCGAAAAAAATTATAAAAGTAATAGAAAATAACCCACGAGAGAGTAGGAAAGAATGGTTGTTGTGGATGTTCAAAGAAGCAGGAGCCAGGAAAGGAAACATAGATAAATATCAATTTTGGCAGCACCATAATAAACCAATAGAATTATGGAGTGAAAAGGTTATCAAGCAAAAGATAGACTATATACATAATAATCCAGTAGAAAATGGATTTGTAACTGATCCTGTGGATTGGAAATATTCAAGTGCAAGAAACTATAAAGAGGATCATGCGGTATTAGAAATAGACAGTACAGGTTTTTTTAAGCCTAAGTTAGGCACTAGTAAATACAAGCTCCACTCTGTAGCATGTTACCGTTCAGAGTATCTCGTCCTAAAAAAAGTTTACAGATTCCTACTTGATAGTTTTTATGAAAGAAAAGTGGCATTTATATACAACAAGGGACAAAACTCAATGATTATTTAACGTAGCCGGGAACGGCTATTTTTTGTAAAGTCAGACCTTTTATTCGCGATTGAAATTCCACCCTTTGGAAAGACAGAGCGTGAGCATCTTGCCGAATAAAAATTCAAATCAAAGGTAATTCAGTCAAATAACGTGTCGCACTGATCAATAGTTAACCGGGTTGAGCTTACTCTTGGAATACGTCCAAAAACGATGCTATTCCTTTTCTTTTGGCTTAGGAACGGAAGCCTTCAATACGTCATCTAAAGACGTGTTTATTTTAGCTTTTCTTTGTATTGTTTTGCTCTTTCTTTAGGCTTATTCTTTTGTTTAGTCATGTGATAAAGATAAAGTTTTTTAATTTTGTATCATGGAAACCATAAAAACGAATCGTGGCTAACAGAAGCCACGAGCCTTTAGATGTGATTCTAAAGGTTATGGAGAGCCCAAAATTCTCGAAAAAAGAGAAAAAAGTACTATTTAAATGGGCTGTAAATGAAACAGGATTAGGGCGCACTAAGTGTAAATTTTTAGTGTTAGAATTTTTCTCTTTCATTTCTAACTTACTCAATGTGATAAATAGTCTCACAAATTGATTGAATAAGTAAAAAAGAAGGTGTTTAGATTCACCTTCTTTTTTTATTTAGTCAAAGCTTTGTAGCTCAATCTACTCTCGCCATCCACCAAGAACTTCTCAAAACGTTCTTGACTAGATAAATTCTAGTATTAAAACATGCGCTAAACTCGTCTAAGTAGCGTTCTAAATGTTTATCGCTTACTTCTTTATTGAAATAGTAGAAAGTTTTTAATGTTCAAGATATACTAGTAGCTATATTAAGTTTTATAGTTGCTTACTACACAGTTAAATTTATTAAACCTTTTTTTGACGAACTTCAACAAGGCAAATAATATATTCTTCAAATTAACTGTAGTCAAACTAAAGTGTTAATTAATGAAATATCTATTAATTCTAGAATATTCCCAGCTTATCCATACTAAGTAAGCTAGAGCAATGAATATGATAATTTTAATAATCCATGAAAGAATCCAGAAAAAAATGTCTACTAATTTTTTTAATGGTTTCATAAATGATAAGTCAATAAAATATACCATAAAGTTACAAATTAATAAACCTGTTCAATATTTAGGCTCTTGTTCCCTTTTGTGTATAGATGCCTTATATTTGTCTTATAATCAGTACAAAACCATGGCAATTCAATATATAATAGATCAGTTAGAACATAACATCAAGACATTTGAAAGTCTACTGTCTAATAAAACAGAGGAGAACTATTTATGGCGGTCACATCCTGAAAAATGGTGTTTATTAGAAATAGTGTGCCATTTATTGGATGAAGAACAGGAAGACTTTAGGGCCAGAGTAAAGCATACTCTTGAAACACCTTCTAAGGATTTGATACCTATTGATCCGGTGGGATGGGTTAAAGCACGTCATTACCTCTCTAAAAGTTATCATACCACATTGTTAAAGTTCCTGGACGAACGCCGGTTATCAGTTGCCTGGTTAAATAGCCTAAAGAATGCCAACTGGGATAATGCTTTGGTACATCCAAAGCTGGGGACTTTGTCCGCAAGATTATTTTTAGAAAACTGGCTGGCTCATGATTATTTACATATCAGGCAAATAATAAGGTATCAGTATAACTATTTAAAAGAAAAAGGAACGACAAATTTACAATATGCGGGAAACTGGTAAATTAAATAAACCATGACATATACAATTGACAAAGCCATAGAGATCTTAGAGCAAACCCCAAAAACCCTCAATACGTTTCTTTTAGGGTTATCTGATGAGTGGATCAATCAAAATGAAGGTGATAATACCTGGAGTGTTTTTGATATTGTAGGGCATTTAATTCATGGCGAAAAAACAGATTGGATGACACGTTTACATATCATTTTAAGTGATGGAGAGGATAAAACATTTAAACCCTTTAACCGTTTTGCACAATTTGAAGATTCAAAAGGGAAATCGTTTGCTGACTTATTAAACGAGTTCTCAGAATTAAGAGCCAATAACTTAGAGGAATTAAAAATGTTACAGCTTCAAGAAGCACAATTAAACTTAAAAGGAATGCACCCCGAATTGGGCGTGGTTACCTTAAAACAATTGCTGGCCACCTGGGTAACACATGATTTGGGGCATATGGCTCAAATAGCCAGGGTAATGGCAAAATTATATAAGGATGAAGTGGGCCCATGGAAAGCTTATATACCTATTTTAAAAAAATAAAAAATGACCTTTCATATAGAAACTGAACGCCTGCTTTTAAGAGAACTCAGGATGAGTGATTTGCCTGGTATGTTTGTATTGGATTCTGATCCGGATGTACATAAATATTTGGGAAATAAACCTGTAAAAACCATTGAGGAGTCCCGAAAAATTTTAGAATCGGTCATTGATCAATATCAGGAAAGAGGTATTGGCAGATGGGCCGTTATTGAAAAATCATCAGGTGATTTTATTGGATGGTCTGGATTAAGGTTAAATACGGAATATAACATGAACGGGTACACCAAGTATTATGATGTAGGTTATAGGTTAAAAAAACAATATTGGGGAAAGGGTTACGCTACAGAATCTGGAATAGCAGCATTGAATTATGCGTTTAATACTTTAAAATTACCTGTACTCTATGCCACAACAGAAATAGGCAATCAGGCTTCTCATAATGCGCTTTTAAAAATAGGATTGCACTATGTTAAAGATTTTTACTTTAAAGAACAAGATTTAAACTTACGTTGGTATAAAATAGAAAATAAATAGTTATGGAAAGACAATGCTTAGAATGTGGTGAGAAAATTGTTGGCAGGATTGATAAAAAATTCTGTAGTGATGGTTGTAGAAATGCCTATAACAATAAGGTTAATAAAGATAGTAAGAATTTAATACGAAATACAAACAACAGACTTCGTAAAAATTATAGAATCCTGGAAGAATTAAATCCCGAACAAAAAACAAAAATGTCTAGAGCTAAACTTATAGAAAAGGGGTTTGATTTTAATTATTTTACAAGTATTTATACCACTAAAGCAGGTACGGTTTATTATTTTGTTTATGACCAGGGGTATTTGCCTTTAGAGCACGAGTATTACGCACTTGTAAAAAGAGAAAGCTAGGACTCTATGTTCTAAAGAGTTTGATAGTATGAGTTTTGATAAGAAGCTTTGGCCTATTTCCAGGTTTGCCCTTTCATGGTCATTGCCGCTTTTAAAATATCTTTTTGGCTAATTTGACCAATAAGCTTTCCGTCCTCTAAAATAGGAAATCTACGACGTTTTGAATCTAAAAACTTTTTAGCGGCATCAAAAATATTCATATTACCATCTATGGTTTCAACATTTGAAACCATGTGTTTTTCAATGGTTTGGTCCTGCATAGGCATATTGTAATATCTACTTTCACTGATTTGTTTGATACAATCGCCTTCAGAGATTATTCCAACCAGTTCATTTTTATCATTAACCACAGGTCCACCGGAAATTCTGTTCTTTATTAAAGCCTGCATCACACTTTCTATGGATTGATCAGGTGTAAACGTAATTAAACTCCTGGTCATGTAATCACTTACTGTTAACGACTGTGAATCAGTATTAGCTGATTGCTGCCTTCTAGACCCTTGAAAACTTTTTATTCCCATAAAAATTGGTTTTTTAGTAAACTTAAATATAGCTACTTTTTTTCATTTTTCCTAAAAAAGTATAAGACCGTAAGGTTAAATGGATTTGTTTTTAAGGTAAATAATAATGGTTTTAAGCACTGTTATATGGTTCTGACCATCATATTCTTAAAACAAAATCAGGGTTTTGAGAGTATGATATGCTAAGGATATAAATAATTAGCATTCTTTTAAGAGTTTAAATGTTAATTTTTTATAGTTTTAGCGCACAAAAATTAAATAAATTAAAAAATGAAAAAATTATTTGGATTGGTTTTAGTGATGAGCAGCATTATGATGGGTGCACAAACTAACTCAGAATTAACAAAACACTACGAAGCTTATTATAAGCAAATGCGGTCACAAGGTGATGTGCAAGGGATTATAAATGCTATGACTCATTTAAATGTATTGGAGCCTTCTCAGGCAAGAAAGGATACTCTGGCCTACATATATATGACAGAGCGCAAATATGTGCAGGCTCTTAATACTATTGGAATTGATAAAAACACTTCAGATTCTGATATTGCGGTTGAGGTAAAGGCTATATCCTTAAAAGCAGCCAAGCAACCTGAAATGGCTATAGGGCATTTTGAAGAATTATTTAAAAGAGCTCCTAGTCCTTTGATTGCTTATGAGTTGGCTGAACTGTGCTTGCAAACTAAAAGGCTAGATGAAGCTAATACACATATCAATTATGGTCTGGCGAATTCTAAAGAGGATATGAAGCGTGCTTTTTATGAAACACAGACACCTTATGAAGTGCCTTTAAAAGCTGCTTTTATGTATTTGAATGCACTATCGGTTTATAATAAGGATACCAAAGCTAATATTGATGCAGCTGTTGATGTTTTAGATTCGGCATTAAAACAGGCTCCTAACTTTAATTTGATCCAAATTACTAAAAATGAATTGTTAAGGCAGAAGCAAGTGTTACAATCGCAAACTGCACAGCCACAAAATTAAATGAATCATTTTCTGATAAAAACAAATGGGGTTTCTAATTTTAGAAACCCCATTTGTTTTATTTATCTGGATACTTACTTTCTTACCATATTTTAACCCGATCTTCAGGAGCCATATACATAGCATCTCCTTCTTTAATATCAAAGGCTTTGTAGAAAGCATCAATATTTTTTAGAGGTTGCGTAGCTCTGGTCATTCCCGGTGAATGTGGGTCTGTTTTAATTCTGTTTTTAAGAGCATCATCTCTCATCTTTGTTCTCCATACTGTAGTCCAGGACATAAAGAAACGTTGTTCAGGGGTAAAGCCATCAATGTTTTCCGGTCTTCCGTTCTCTTCCATGTTAAGTTGTAAGGCTTCATAAGCTGCGGTAATTCCGCCCAGGTCTCCAATGTTTTCCCCCAGGGTAAACGGACCATTAATAAAGGTGTCCGGTAAAACTTCAATAGCACTAAATTGATCTGCCAAATCTTTACCTAAAGCTTCAAATTGTTTTAAATCTTCATCTGTCCACCAGTTATTTAAATTTCCGTTTTTATCATAACGTGCTCCTGAATCATCAAAACAATGTGAAATTTCATGTCCAATTACAGCTCCAATACCACCATAATTTACGGCGTCATCTGCTTGATAATTATAAAAAGGAGGTTGTAAGATGGCAGCAGGAAAAACAATCTCATTAAATGAAGGGCTAAAATAAGCGTTTACTGTTTGCGGAGCCATTCCCCATCTGCTTTTATCTACGGGGTTCCCCAGATCTTTTAAGTTTTGATTGTGGTTCCAGGCTCTGGCATTTAGCATGTTTTGAAGGTATGATCCCCCTTCTTTAACTCCCAATATCTGTAAATCTGAATAATCTCTCCATTGATCCGGGTAAGCTATTTTTACCTTTAATGCCAGTAGTTTTTCAATCGCTTTTTGTTTAGTCTCCTCTGTCATCCAGGACAAATTTTTGATTCTGCTTTCAAAAGCCTTAATAACATTAGCAATCATTTTTTCGGCTTTCTCCTTAGCTTCAGGAGGGAACTTTTCATCAACGTATAATTTACCTAAAGCTTCACCAATAGTACCGTTTAAGGTTTGTAATGCGCTTTCGTCAAGTGGTCTTTGTTTTTTGGCTCCTCTTAAGGTTTTTGCATAAAAGTCCCAGTTTGCTTTCCCAATATCAGTACTCAAGGTTGAGGCAGCAGCATTAAATGCAGACCAACGTAAATAGGATTTCCACTCCTCAACTTTGTTTTCTGTTAAAATGTTTTGAAGGGCTTCCATGTATTTAACCTCGTTTACAATAACAGTATCTATGGTTTTTACACCAATGCCTTTGAAGTATTGATCCCAGTTTATTGCAGGCACCATATTTTGAAGATCACTTATAGCTCTTGGATTATACCTTTTACGTGCATCACGACGGTCTACCTTATCCATTTGAGGTTCTGCCAATCTTGTTTCAAAATCAAGAATTTGTTTTGCCTGTGTATTGGCTTCGGTCTCTGTGTCTCCTAAAAACTGTAACATTCTGGTAATGTGTGTCACATATTTTTCTCTTTTTTCTTTAGAGTCAGCATCATCTTTTACATAATAATCTCTATCCGGAAGCCCTAAACTACCGGCTCCTAAATACGCCGCGTTAATATCACTGTTCTTAGTGTGGGCACGTACATAAAAGCTAAAAAAGCCAGCACCGCCATTAGGCTCCATTTCAATTAAATAGTTTTGAAGATCATTGATATTACTTATAGATGCAATCTTTTTTAGATAGGGTTGTATAGGAGTAATACCTTGTTGGTTTCTTCCTACAGTATCCATAATGGTCTTAAAAAGGTTTACTGCTTTTTCCTGATCAGAGCCGGATACAATGTTAATTTTGTTAAGATCCTTATTGTCAGACATGGCTGTTCTTAAAATAGATAAGGCATCATTATCTGTTTTCTTTCTTAATTCATTGAAACTTCCCCAGCTGGTTCGATCATCAGGAATTGCTGTATTATCAAGCCATTTTCCATTTACATATCTGAAAAAATCATTATTAGGCTGTACTTCAGTATCCATAAACTCCAGATTAATTCCCGGGCTTATTTCAGCTTTGGCTGTTTCTTTTTTAACGTCTTTTTTGCAAGAATAAATGCAGGCAAAGGCAAAAACACTTAATAGTGATAAGAATTTTAAATTGGTTTTCATTTACTGATTTTAATTAGTTAGACATGGTATACATTTTTACCTTGAATTTGATATAAAAATGTATTTCAAAATGTTTCATTTTTATTGAATAATCAAAAAAATGCCTTACAAATTAATAATATTAAACACTTAAAACATTAATAATTGACTTTTATTAACAAAAGTTTAATAAAATGTTGTAGTTTAAATGATGTGGGTTTAAGAAGTATTTTGCCTTAAACTTGCCTATTTAAGGCCGCTCAATAGTGCGGGTATCAAATTCAATTTTTTTATTCATTTGTAAATTCAAATTTGAAAATGAAACTAGAAATTCCTGGATAGCTTCAAGAAGCTCTTCTTTGCTTGTTGTAGATAAATTTGAAAGACTTTCAAGTTTATAAAATTTGGTTTCTACAACCAGAATACGTGCCAGGATAGAAGACGATGCTATGGTTTCCGGAATGTCATCTTTTAATTCCTTTAAGAGCAATTTGATGGCTTTTTCATTATCATTAAAAAAGCTTAAATCACCCTCTTTTACATCATCTATAACATCTCTAAGTTGTCTGTATTGTGCCCAGTCCTCTATGGCATCTTCTGTTTTTTCATCCAAAGCATAATCAATGTATTTGAGTTTGGAGATCTCTTGCTCAGTGATTTCCTGGCTTTTATTAACTTCAACGCCTGCAGTAGAATTACTTTCTTGTTTGTTTTTGCAAGATAGAGTCAAAACAAATAAACTGACTAAGGCTAAGATTTGAATGCGCATTATACGTTGTTTAAAAAGGGTGAACCACAAAGATATACGAATAGTTGATTTTTTTTAATTGAAAATACGATAATCAGTTTAAAAATATTTCGATTTAAAAATGCATTATTATCATTAAAAACTTATTATTTTTGAAAAATCTTCATAAACATGCTTGTAAATGAACCCTAGAATATTAATTATTGGTGCTTGCGGACAAATTGGTTCTGAATTAACATATAAGTTGCGCCATATTTATGGCAATGAAAATGTGATTGCAAGTGATATTAGTTATAGCAATTTAGATATTGTGAATTCTGGTATTTTTGAAATTGTTGATGCTAAAGATTATGCCAGTGTAAAGACCTGTGTTGAGAAATTTAATATTGATACGGTATATCTTATGGCAGCTATGTTAAGTGCTACAGGAGAAAAGTACCCTATGAAAGCCTGGGACTTAAATATGACTTCTCTGTTTAATGTACTGAATTTAGCAAAATCAAAATTTATTGATAAGGTATTTTGGCCATCCAGTATTGCTGTTTTTGGGCCTACCACACCAGTAGATTATACCCCGCAATATACTATTATGGAACCCACCACGGTTTATGGAATAACCAAACAGGTTGGTGAACGTTGGTGTGAATATTATTATAATAAATATAATGTGGATGTAAGGAGTTTAAGATATCCAGGGATAATAAGCTGGAAAACTTTACCTGGTGGAGGGACTACAGATTATGCTGTGGAGATTTACCACGAAGCTCTAAAAAATAAAAGCTATGAATGCTTTTTAAAAGAAGATACAGCACTTCCAATGATGTTTATGGATGATGCTATTCAGGCTACCGTTGATATAATGAGTGCAGAAACAGATGCCATTAAAATTCGTTCATCCTACAATGTAGCAGCCATAAGTTTTACACCTAAAGCCATTGCTGAATCTATTAAAAAATACATCCCGGAATTTGAAATAACCTATAAGCCTGATTACAGGCAGGATATAGCCAGTAGCTGGCCTCAAACTATAAACGACTCTTATGCAAGACAGGACTGGAAATGGCGTCATAAGTTCTCGTTAGATGACATAACAAATGAGATGCTGTTGCAGTTAAGAAAAACGTACAAATAATTTGTATCTTTGGATACCCTAAATCTGTATTATTATGCTTGATAACTTTTGGTTTAATGTTGAATATGGCATCAATCACGTACTTGATATCAATGCCTATGACCATGTTTTATTTCTTATAGTATTGACCATTCCTTATCTTTTTAAAGACTGGAAACGCGTCCTTTTATTAGTTTCTGTATTTACATTGGGGCATACCTTGTCCCTGGTTCTTGCGGCTTATGGTGTTGTAAGTGTTAATGCTACTGTTGTTGAGTTTTTAATTCCTATTACCATATTAGTTGTTGCCCTTTTTAATGTATTTACTGCCGGTAAGGGAGCCCAAAAGGAAAGAGTGGGGGTTTTATTTTTATCTACCCTGTTTTTTGGTTTAATCCATGGTTTGGGATTTGCACGAGAATTTCAAATGTTATTGGGTGATTCTGATAATAAACTTATGCTTTTATTGGAATTTGCTCTAGGTATTGAGCTGGCTCAAATTATTATTGTATTTATTGTTTTATTTTTGGGCTATGTGGTGCAAACCATATTCAGGTTTTCAAAGCGCGATTGGATTATGGTTATATCTGCAATTGTTGTTGGATTGGTAATCCCTATGATACTGAACAGCGATTTTTTAGCTTAAACTTTCATAAAACTTTAACGTCTCTACCGTTGTAATTAAAATACATACCAATTATATTCGTTGTATTGTTTTGCGTTAAGGATTGCAGCGGCATCCTTTTTTGTATTGGCTAAAATGGGATTATAATTTTATATGCCTGATAGTATAATACATTGGATATGCTATTGAAGCAATTTTAATACAAAAAAGATATAGCGAAAGCCTGACCCGAATTGTAATAAGCCTCAAAAGCTTAACTTTGAATTTTAAATGCGGGTAACGCCATAATTATAAAATAAATTAATGCCAGAAAATAAACAGTTAAAGTACGATAAAGCTTATTTGAGGATTGCACAGGAGTGGGGGAAGTTATCGTATTGCAATCGCAGACAGGTTGGTGCGATTATTGTAAAAGATAGAATGATCATATCTGATGGATACAATGGAACGCCATCTGGATTTGAAAATTTTTGTGAAGATGAAGAAGGTTACACCAAGTGGTATGTGTTGCATGCCGAGGCCAATGCTATTTTAAAAGTAGCAGCGTCTACGCAATCTTGCAAAGGTGCTACGCTATATATAACCATGTCGCCCTGTAAAGAATGTAGTAAATTGATTCATCAGGCCGGAATTATAAAGGTGGTGTACCATAACGCTTATAAGGATGATTCCGGATTGAAATTTTTGAAAAGAGCAGGGATAGAACTTAAACAAATTGAAGATTTAAAAGCATAATGCCATATCAAAAAAAATATTTGCCTTTGGTTTTGGGCGTTGCTATTGCAGCGGGCATTTTAATTGGTGGGAAATTGAATTTTACAGATTCGCCCGACCGATTATTTTCTACTAATAGCAAGAAAGACAAACTTAACAGGCTTATTGATTATATTGAATATAACTATGTTGATGATATAAATACCGACAGTATTGTTGATGTTACTGTAAATGGAATATTAGATAACCTGGATCCGCATTCTGTTTACATTCCTAAGGAGGATATGGAGCGTGTTGCTGAAGAGATGAAAGGTGACTTTGTGGGCATTGGGGTGAGTTTTTATACTTATAAAGATACTATTGCGGTTATACGGGCTATTGAAAACGGGCCAAGTGCTAAAGCAGGGATAAAAGGAGGTGATAGAATTATTATGGCTGACGGAGATTCTCTTTATGGGGATAAAGTAAAGGATAGTGATTTGGTGAAGAAATTAAAGGGGCCTATAAACTCAAAAGTCAACTTAACGGTTTACAGGCGAGGAGAATCTGAGCTTTTAAACTTTACGGTTAAGCGGGGTAAAATTCCAATAAAAAGTGTTGATGCTGCTTATATGCTTACTGAGAAACTGGGATATATTAAGATTAACCGATTTGCAGAATCTACCTATAAAGAATTTAAAGCAGGTATAGATATGTTGGAAGCATTGGGGGCCTCGGAAATTGCTTTGGATTTAAGAAATAACCCGGGAGGATTTTTGGGAATTGCCGAGCAAATAGTAGATGAGTTTTTAGAAGGTGATAAGTTGATCCTGTTCACAAAAAATAAACGCGGTGATGTTGAAAAAAGCTTTGCGACCCGAAAAGGTGATTTTGAAGATGGAAAAGTATATGTGCTGATAGATGAAAATTCAGCCTCAGCAAGCGAAATTGTGGCCGGAGCGTTACAGGATAATGATAAAGGAACCATTGTAGGGCGTAGATCTTATGGAAAAGGTTTGGTGCAACGCGAAATGGATTTAGGTGATGGTAGTGCCGTGCGCTTAACAGTGTCTCGTTACTATACGCCTACAGGGCGTTCTATCCAGCGCCCCTATGGTAATGGAAATAAAGATTATTACGATGAGTATTTTGAACGACTGGATAGTGGAGAGCTTTTGGATCCTGAAAAAATTAAAGTCGATGATTCCTTAAAATTTACAACTCCCGGTGGTAAGGTTGTTTATGGCGGTGGCGGTATTATTCCCGATGTTTTTGTGCCTATTGATAGTAGTATGCAAAATGAAACCTTGTCGTTTTTGGAACGCAGAGGCTTTTTTGGGAATTTTGTATTTGAAGAACTGGAACGAGACAGACATGCTTATGATGGCATTTCCAGACGAGATTTTATAGATACTTTTGAGGTTGGTGACGACCTGGTATTTGCCTTTCAGGATTACCTGAATTTAAGATCAGATTCTAAAGTTACCTTTGTAGCCTACCATGATGAGGTTAAGCAATATATAAAAGCAACACTTGCAGATCAGCTTTTTGGCGGTGGTGCTTTTGAGGAAGTCTATAACCAGCGAGATATTATGATTGATGAGGTGATTAAGTTGAGTGATGAAAAATGATAAACAGATTATTAAGAATTAATCTTATCATGTACTTTACTGTGTTTCCCGTTATTCCAAAGCGTTAAAATGTCTGTGGCCACATGGGCACCACTTCCTGAGGCTATACTGAACTGACTGCGCCATCCTGCCAATGTACCGGCAACATAAAGATTGTCTTCAATTACATGATCAGTATTTTTCAGCCAGACGCGCTCTTTTTCAAGAGATTCTCTGGGGTGTGGCTCAATGTATTTCTCAAGCCCCTTAATGGTCATTAAGTTAGTGTAACCTACAGCAATTACCACTAGCTTTGAACTATAGGTGTTTTTGTTGGTTTTAATGTTGAATCCGTTGTTGGTTTTTGAGATTTCTAAAACTTTCTCTTTGCCAATTTGATTCACATGAGGGTATAAATTGGCAAGTTGTTTTTTACCGTTTTCTAAAATTGAAGCTCCGGTAGTTCCCGGAGATAAGCCTAAAACATTATTGAATAATGCGTTTTGTAAATGGGATGTTTTTTGATGTGTAATGATGCCAATGGTTTTACTGGCGGCAAAGGCTTTGTTTTTTGCAGAGCCTAATACTAAAGCACAAGACATGCCTGCAGCACCAGCACCAATTATTAAGGTATCGTACATATTACTGGCGTTTCTTTATGAGATCTTCAATGCGTTTTGAAGTTCTTAAAATGGCCATCATCATGATAACACATAGTGCGGAAACAATGGTAATTATGGCAATTAAACTGTCGCCTTTTAAAGGCGCATCAAAATTTACCTGGGTGATATTAAAAATAACAAGTCCAAGGGCAAGAATACTAAGTATGATGGTGAAAATTTTCATGTTGTAATGTTGTGTTTTAAGCAATGTCAAATAAAGCTTTAATATTATGAGCAAACAATTTTACGGCAATGGCCAATAAAATAACACCAAATACTTTTCGGATGATATTAATTCCGTTTTGGCCAATAAAACGTTCAATTCTAGCTGACGTTTTAAGGACTATAAAAATAATAATAACATTTAGTATAACAGCTATTATAATGTTTTCTGTTCTGAATTCAGCTCTTAGGGATAATAAAGTGGTTAAGCTACCAGGACCTGCAATTAATGGAAATGCTAAAGGAAAAACTGCCGTGGTCATACTGTTGTGCTCTTCTTGTTTGTAAAGTGTGATACCTAAAATCATTTCCAGGGCTATAAAAAACAAAATAAAGGCGCCGGCTACAGCAAATGAATTCACATCTATGCCTATAAGGTTTAAGATGCTTTTTCCTAAAAATAGAAACAAGATTAAAATAACTCCGGCAATAATAGAGGCTTTCTCGCTTTGGATATGTCCTGCTTTTTTTCTTAAATCAATAACAATAGGGATGTTTCCAATAATGTCAATTACAGCAAATAAGACCATAAATGCTGTAAAGATTTCTTTAAAATTAAACTGCATGACTTAAGGTTTTTAGTTTTCCGCAAAAATATGTCATTAAAATCTAAAGGTCTTAAAAATAAAGGTAAAGTTTATCTATTTTTGTGAACTATTTTTAAGTCGGCAGTATATGTTTCAGTTAGGGAAGACTATAGTTTCGGAAGAAATTATAGAAAAAGATTTTGTGTGCAACCTGTCTGCATGTAAAGGCGCGTGTTGTATTGATGGTGATGCCGGGGCGCCTCTGGAAAAAGATGAGGTAGCTATATTAGAAAATATTTATCCTAAGGTAAAACCATTTTTACGACAAGAAGGTATTGAAGTTATTGAATCCCAGGGTGCTTACATTACAACTGAGGACGGGGATCTGGAAACTCCGCTTATTAATGATGCTGACTGTGCTTATGTTGTTTTTGATGAAAATAATGTGGCGTTATGTGCTATTGAAGAAGCTTATAATCAAGGAGAAGTACCCTGGAAAAAACCGGTGTCATGTCATTTGTACCCCATAAGAGTTCAGGATTATAGTGAGTTTTCGGCTATTAACTATCATAAATGGCAAATTTGTGATGATGCTTGTGTCTTAGGGAAAGAATTGCAAATTCCTGTTTACAAATTTGTAAAGGAGGCCTTGATAAGAAAATTTGGTGAAGACTGGTACATGGAGTTGGAGAAGGTTGCAAGAGATATGAAAAAATAAGTAGCGTCGAAGTCTTTTAATTTGCAAAGAGGAGTGTCAGCTCATATTTGATTTTTAAGCTATGATTTCAAAAACATATTTCAAAATTGAAAATAGAGGGACCTAAAATCATACAAATTGAAATGTTAAAAAAATAATTTCTATATAGTTTTTAACACCTTTAAATATAGTTGATTTTACTCTGAAAGCACCTGTAAAACTAGGGTTTTGTGTCTTTTAAAACCTGATATTTTTTTGTAAACTTTTTGATATCTAAAAAAACATAATCGCTTGATTATCAATGTTTTGATTGTTTTTTTCTGTAAACTTACTGATTATTAGTGTTTTCATTCTTTGTTAAAAACTTGTTGAAAAGCTTTCATATTTTTTTTCAAAACATATCAATCATTTTACAATCTTTGTTATCCCAAATCAAAGCTTTTTTTCGTTAAACTTTAATATTAAATTTAAAAAAATGTCTCAAACAGTAGAACCCATTCTTCAAGAAAACAAAGATCGTTTTGTAATTTTTCCAATTCAACATCATGATATTTGGGAATGGTATAAAAAATCAGAGGCAAGTTTTTGGACTGCAGAAGAGATTGATTTGCATCAGGATCTTACAGATTGGACTACTAAATTAAATGATGATGAGCGCTATTTTATAAAGCACATCTTAGCATTTTTTGCAGCTAGTGATGGAATTGTAAACGAGAATTTAGCTGAAAATTTTGTTAATGAAGTACAATATAGTGAAGCCAAATTCTTTTATGGGTTTCAAATTATGATGGAGAATATCCACAGTGAAACCTATTCGCTTTTAATTGATACTTATGTAAAAGATGAAAAGGAAAAGGATCTATTGTTTAATGCTATAGAAAATTTTCCGGCTATTAAGAAAAAAGCAGATTGGGCTTTAAAATGGATTGAATCTCCAAGTTTTGCTGAGCGATTAATTGCTTTTGCAGCTGTAGAAGGTATTTTCTTTTCAGGAGCGTTTTGTTCTATTTTCTGGTTAAAGAAAAGAGGGTTAATGCCGGGATTAACATTCTCAAATGAGTTAATCTCCAGAGATGAAGGTGTGCATGCAGACTTTGCAGTACATATACATAACAAGCATTTGGTAAATAAAGTTCCAAAAGACAGAATTAGAGAGATTTTAATTGATGCTTTAGATATAGAACGTGAGTTTATAACAGAATCACTACCAGCTAGTTTAATTGGAATGAATGCCGTTTTAATGGCACAATATTTAGAATTTGTGACTGATAGATTGTTAAGTGAGCTTGGTTGTGAGAAAGAATACAATACTGCTAATCCGTTTGATTTCATGGATATGATTTCTTTACAGGGAAAAACTAATTTCTTTGAAAAACGAGTGTCTGAATACCAAAAGGCAGGTGTACTTAACAAAGAGGAAGAAAAAGATAAATTCAGTTTTGATGCTGATTTTTAATTACCCTCGATTTTCAAAAGAGAACCTTTTTGAAAACCTAATTAAAATGACATTTTCCGTTTAAAAAGGAAAATTACTTATAACTTTTATTGAATTAATTAAACCAACTGAATTTGGTATTGCCTATTGCATTCCAGATTTTGAATAACTAACTAACCCAGTTTCTGAAGGTGTATCAGAACTATTAAAAAGTGTAAAATATGTATGTAATAAAAAGAAGCGGTAGAAAAGAGCAGGTGATGTTCGATAAAATTACTGCCAGAGTAAGAAAATTATGTTACGGATTAAACGAATTGGTTGATCCGCTAAAAGTAGCCATGCGTGTTATAGAAGGGCTTTACGATGGTGTTACTACCAGTGAGCTTGATAATCTTGCTGCTGAAATTGCTGCTACTATGACTACTGCTCACCCGGATTACGCCCGTTTAGCAGCGCGTATCTCTGTATCTAACTTACATAAAAACACAAAGAAAACGTTTAGCGAAGTGATGGAGGATTTATATACCTATGTAAATCCAAGAACAGGAAAAGATGCACCATTACTTTCTGATGAAGTTTATAATGTTATCATGGATAATAAAGATAAATTGGATTCTACAATTATCTATAACCGTGATTTTGGATATGATTATTTTGGTTTTAAAACCTTAGAACGTTCTTATCTTTTGAAACTTAATGGGAAAATTGCAGAACGTCCGCAACACATGCTTATGCGTGTTTCAATAGGGATTCATTTAAACGATTTGGATGCCGCTATAGAAACCTATGAATTAATGTCTAAAAAG
The DNA here is from genome assembly GCF_035818475.1 of Alterotamlana spongicola. Taxonomy (NCBI): domain Bacteria; kingdom Pseudomonadati; phylum Bacteroidota; class Flavobacteriia; order Flavobacteriales; family Flavobacteriaceae; genus Alterotamlana; species Alterotamlana spongicola. The sequence continues at coordinate 644,830 of NZ_JAYMGV010000001.1, read as the reverse complement.
TATTTTACACACGCTACGCCAACATTATTTAATTCAGGAACACCAAAGCCACAAATGTCATCTTGTTTTCTTTTAACTATGAAGGAAGATAGTATTGATGGTATTTATGACACCTTAAAACAAACCGCAAAAATATCACAGTCTGCCGGAGGTATAGGTTTGGCTATGCATAATGTGCGTGCAACAGGAAGCTATATTGCCGGTACTAACGGGACAAGTAACGGTATAGTGCCAATGCTGCGTGTATTTAATGACACGGCGCGTTATGTAGATCAGGGTGGAGGAAAACGTAAAGGAAGCTTTGCTATTTATTTAGAGACCTGGCATGCTGATATTTTTGACTTTTTGGATTTAAAGAAAAACCACGGAAAAGAGGAAATGCGCGCTCGTGATTTATTTTATGCCATGTGGATTTCAGATTTATTTATGAAGCGTGTTCAGGAAAATGCAGATTGGACCTTAATGTGTCCTAATGAGTGCCCGGGGTTACCAGAGACACATAGCGAAGAATTTGAAGCACTATATACTAAATATGAAGCAGAGGGAAAAGGACGCAAGACTATTAAAGCTCGTGAACTTTGGGAGAAAATTTTAGAATCTCAAATTGAAACAGGAACGCCTTATATGTTATATAAAGATGCGGCTAATCGTAAATCTAATCAGCAAAATTTAGGAACAATTCGTTCGTCAAATTTATGTACTGAGATTTTAGAGTATACCTCTCCGGATGAAGTTGCTGTATGTAATTTGGCGTCTATTGCACTTCCAATGTTTGTTAAGAACGGAAAGTTTGACCATAAAGAATTATTCCGTATAACAAAGCGTGTTACTAAAAACTTAAATAGGGTTATTGACAGGAACTATTACCCTGTTCCTGAAGCAGAAAATTCAAATATGCGTCATAGGCCTATTGGATTAGGAGTTCAAGGTTTAGCTGATACGTTTATACAATTACGCATGCCTTTTACCAGTGATGAGGCAAAACAATTAAATCAGGATATTTTTGAAACCCTTTATTATGCGGCAGTTACTGCCAGTATGGAAGAAGCTAAAAAGGATGGGGCTTATCAGACTTATGAAGGATCTCCAATTAGTAAAGGAGAGTTTCAGCATAACCTTTGGAACCTTAAGGATGATGAATTAAGTGGTAATTGGGACTGGGAAAAACTACGTAAGCAGGTGCTTAAAAACGGTGTGCGTAACTCATTATTAGTAGCGCCAATGCCAACGGCTTCTACATCACAAATTCTTGGAAATAATGAGTGTTTTGAACCTTATACATCTAACATCTATACGCGCCGCGTATTGTCTGGTGAGTTTATTGTTGTGAATAAACATTTGTTAGAGGATCTAGTGGAGTTAGGACTTTGGGACGAAGGTTTAAAGCAGGACATCATGAGAGCAAATGGTTCAATTCAGCATATTGATATTATACCTCAGGACATTAAAGACCTATATAAAACCGTGTGGGAGTTAAGCATGAAAGACATCATAGATATGTCCCGCCAACGCGGCTATTTTATTGATCAATCTCAATCACTTAACTTGTTTATGGAGGGTGCTACTATGGCTAAATTAACCTCAATGCATTTTTATGCCTGGAAAAGCGGCTTAAAAACAGGAATGTATTATTTACGAACTAAGAGTGCGGTTGATGCTATTAAGTTTACTCTTCAAACCAGTAAAAAAGAAGAGCCGGTTGCAGAGGTTGTAGAAGTTGATAATACGGTGGTTCAACGGGAAAAAGCTAAGAAAAAGAAATTAGCAGCCCAAAATGCTGCTAAGTTTGCCAAACAGAGCGAAGCAGAAGTAGAACCTATGACTGCTGAAGAAATGAAAGCACTTATAGAGCAGGCAAAAGCCGGAGAAGGTGATGATTGTTTAATGTGCGGATCATAATTTAACATAAAGATAATGGGTAGGTTCCCTCTTAGGAGGGAACCCCAAATTTTTAGAAAAGCATCTCTTTTTGAGATGCTTTTTATTTATCTTAGTCCTAACATACTATTCCGTATTAAGCCAAATCCATTTACTATTACTCCGAATTTATATGCAGTCCGGGGAAACTGTTTTTACCAAATATATAATCAATATAATTTCAAAATATCCGTTCCCAGATATTTGTCATCCTTATTGTAGTACCAGGCTCTTATTTTGGGCATTTTAATGTCATTTATAATTTCCTCCTCAGTAAGTAAAATATATTCACCACTTTTTGGTTTAATTTTACCGTTTTCATCCGTCTTAAAAAACTGATAAACTTCCATGGCATAAGTATTTGGATTAAAATAAAAGTACCACACATCGCTTCCTACATCGGCTTTATAATTTACCTTAAGCACTAAATAATCCTTGCCTTTGAAAGTTTTTTGTTCAACTTTATTGTTAATCATTGTTCCGGGATCTTGTAGTTTCATAGGTAAACCGTAGAGATACGTGTAATAGTTTTTATACAGTTCAGCCATTTCGCAATGTGATCGCTTAGGCTTTTTGGTCTGTTTTGCAATGCCTATGGAGTCCTTTTTTGATATGATGCATACCCCTTTACTAAGAGTATAAGTTTTTGAAGTAGAATCACGCTTAGAAATAAGGTTAAAATATTCTTTTGGAATATGTATTTGAATGTCACTTTCTCTATTGGAGGCATTAGGGGTTTCCATTGTTATGTGAAGCGTACCGTTAAATGTGCTCCAGATATTTTTTGGGTCATGATAGGCTATAGCCTTATCTAATAATTCTTTACCGGTAAGTTGTTGTCCAAGAAGATGGTTAGTATTTAGTAAAAGCAATAAATAAATACAAGTGATTTTTTTCATAATAAAAAATTATGATCCTAAGGTAGTATTTTCAGATATGGAAACAAAAAAAGCACCTCATTGAAGTGCTCTTTTACTATTTATTTTACAGCTAATTTTAGCTTTCATCTCCCATTAAAGCAAAGAATTTATCAAGGTTAGGAAGTATAATAATTCTTGTTCTTCTGTTTTTTGCTCTATTTTCTTTGGAATCATTTTCTGCAAGTGGTTGATAACTACTTCTTCCTGCTGCAATTAATTTTTCAGGAGCCACATTGTATTTTTCCTGTAGTTTGCGAACTACAGATGTTGCTCTTAAAACGCTTAAATCCCAATTATCAGCTATATTAACTGTATTAATGGTTCTTGAATCTGTATGACCTTCAACCATAACATCTAAACTAGGTTCAGAGTTGATAACATCTGCTAGTTTTTGTAATATAGGATCTGCTTTAGAACTTAACTTGTAGCTGGCTGTATTAAACAACATGTTATCAGCAATAGAAATCATAACAACTGTTCCGTCAATATTAACGGCAAAATCATCATCTTCATTTAATTCACTTTTGCTGATTACTTTTTCAAGATTGTAAGCCACTGCCAAATTCATTGAATCTTTTAGAGTTTTAGCCTGATTTAACTTTTCAGCATCAACATGTTTTAATGTCTCACGCATCTTGAATTTGGTGTCTTCAGAGATTACTGCAACATGATCAACAACATCCAGCTTGGAATTGTTTTCGTCCTTTAAAGAAGCAATCTTTTTATTGTAATTGTCAACCCGAGTTTGGATTTTTTCAAATTTAGCCTCTAAGTCTTCTTTTGCTACTCTGGTTTTTTGTAGTTCGCTTTTAATTTCTCCATTTTCTTGTTGGAGTGCCAGATATTTCTTTTTTGAAACACATGAAAATGTAAGAATGCTCAATAATACGATTAAAATTTTCTTCATAATAAATTAATAACTTTAGGTTTACATCATTTACGTAATGAAGCTCAATATAGATTATGATGGCCTTAAATTTTTAGCACTTATTTTTTTAAAATAGAATAAACCGTTGTTGTTGAAAACAAAAAAGCATTTAAAAGTGGCATACCGCTTTTAAATGCTTTTCTTTTGAGGTAGTAAATAGAATATTTTACTCTTCTTCTTTATTACCAGTTATTGAATCAGCAGTATCAATAGTAGCCGGTTTTACTGAGCTGTCATGTGCATCATGATACTCTTCTAGAAGATTCATTGTTGCCACTAATAGGTCTTTAGTTTCTAATAATACACCGAAATAAAGTGTCGTGTTTTTAGGGCTTGATTCTTCTGTACGGGTACGCTCAACTTGCTTCTGAATTTTTTCAGTTAACATGCTGAATATTTGTTCTTTGCTGTTTAAGATGCCACCAATTTGTTCAAAAGAACTTGAATCAAAGGCTTCTTTAGTGTCCTCAAATAATGTTTCAAGCGAAGCATCAACTTCTTTCAGTTCTTTTATTTGGTTGAATTTTAGTTTTTTATGGTTGTTGTTTACGTGTTTGTGACTTACTTTAGAAATATATTCTAAAGACTGAGTCATATCCTGTAAGTAACCTAAAATATTTATATAAAAATTACTAGCTCCAACACTCGAGTCGTCTAAATTTTTAATGAAATAGAAGATATTGTCTCGTAATCCTTCAACTTCCTGTGATAATTTAAGAATTTGTTTATTATTCTTTTTTAGAAGTGCCAAATCTTGTTTGGCAAGCCCGTTGATAGAGTTTGTATAAATTTTATTTCCTCTTTTTACAACATTGGCAATGTTGTTTGCACTTTCATGAATAACTCCCTGAATAGAGCTGCTTTCTGCTTTAATTAAACTGTCCTCAGCTCTTCCTTCTTTAGATTTTTTGTTGTGCACAATAGAGCTTCTTATTAGTAGTGAGAAAGCTAGTACTAATAAAATGGGGAACATAACCTTAATGTTCAAACTTAATAAGTAGGCTACTAAAGCGGCAGCAGAGAATGCACTAATTGCGGTAAAAAACCATCCGCCTATAACATTGATAACACCTGCAACCCTGTAAACAGCACTTTCAGCTCCCCAGGCTCTATCAGCAAGAGACGTTCCCATAGCAACCATAAATGTAACATAGGTTGTAGAAAGAGGTAGTTTATATGATGTCGCAATAGAAATTAGAACGGCAGCCACCATTAAATTTACAGCAGCTCTAACTAAATCAAAAGCAGGTAAGTCAATTTTTTTACTTTTTGTAAGTGTTATTACTGGTGTTTCAAATTGTTTATCAATTTTTTCTTGCCATGAAACTGGTAAAATATAGGATGTCATTTGAGACATTAACATAGCAGATCTAACAAATCCTCTGGATAAGAAGTTAGGTTGAAAACGTTCTTTAGTTTCTCCCTGACTAGAAAGGTCTAAAGATGTTTTAACTACGTTTTTTGCTTTTGTGGAAAACCATAGAGTCAAAACCATAATCATGCCTGCTAAAAATAAAAGCCAGTTATTGGTTGGTACTTTTTTAGCTAAAACTTCCATAGAAAATTCTCCGGCCGGTAATCCTGATGCTGACCATTCTATAAAGGCATTATACGCTGCAACAGGCACCCCAATAAAATTAACTAAGTCATTACCCGCAAATGCTAATGCCAATGCAAAAGTACCTACAATAATAATTAATTTATAAATGTTTGATTTAGCAAATGCAATTAAGGCATATGATAATAATGACCAAAATACAGAACTTACTACTACAATTGAAAGCACTTGTGTCTCTAAAAAGTCCTTCATTGTACCGCCGCCTAAAATATCAAATGACTCTTTTGCATAGGAAGTTCCTTTTAATCCTTTCATAAAAATGAAATAGGTGATAGCAGTTAATGCAAAACCACCAAATAAGGCCCCTACCCATTGTGCCTTTTTTTCAAAGTTATAGGATAGCAATACCCTAGAAACCCACTGAACAATAGCGCCGATGGAGAAAGCAACAATTACAGATAAGAGTATGCCGAAAATAATTTGAGAGGCTTTTGAGGTATTGATATAGTTTATAACGTTACTAAAATCTTCACCATCATGACCAATTTTAATTAAAGCTATGGCTACAGCAGCACCTAACAGCTCAAATACAATAGAAACCGTTGTGGAGGTAGGCATACCAACAGAATTAAAGAAATCAAGAAGTAGGATATCCGTTATCATTACTGCCATGAAGATAATCATGATCTCATCAAACATGAATTCACCAGGGTTGAAAATACCTTTTCTAGCCACTTCCATCATACCGCTTGAAAAAACGGCTCCTACTGCTACTCCTAAACTCGCAACAATCATAATGGTTTTAAAAGAGATGGCTTTAGACCCTATAGCAGAATTTAAAAAATTTACTGCATCATTACTTACCCCAACTACCAAATCAGCGATTGCTAAAATGGCTAAGGCAATGATCATGTATAGATAAATATTTTCCATGGTATTTAGTTGAAATAAGTTTGCAAATATCATAAATATAATTAAGGAATGTGTTACGTAATTGTTATGATTTAAAAGTGTATATCCATTTGTAGCCTGAAAAGAATCTCATTACTGCCACCATGAACTTCCATATAGCTTAAATCACTCTGAACTTTAAGTTTGTGTCCTGCGAAAAATTTTGAAACCCCTAAAGTATACATGTCATCAGAATTGCTTCCAGAAATAGTATCCATATTAATATCTGTATAGCGTCCAGTTATTTCCCAATTAGAAGGGAATAAGTAACCAGACATCAAGTTTAAACCATTTCCAACTTGAACAATATCTCCGGTTTCTGTGCCATCAGAGTTTTTAGCAATAGGGTTGTCGGCTTTTCTATCTGCATATTCAAACATAAAGGAGTACCCTTTATATTTAAACATACCATCAATAAAAACGGTATTGACATTAGTTTTATATAAATCAGCACCATCATCAATAAACATATAAGAACCACGGTTACTTCTGGTTCTTACCGCATCATTGTTAAATTCCATTCCCCCGGCCAAGGATAGTTTTGGGGTTTGTTCTCTTTTAAGATCAGAGCCTTTGTAGTCTCCTCTACTAATAAATTCGCCAAAGGGAAATAATTCAATTCGCCCTACATATTGAAAGCCGCCTTGGTTTCCCTGTGTAACATTTCTACCCTCACCTTGTGAAAAGGATAAAATTTCTTTGACCAAAAAATTGGGATTAATATTGAATTTGTGTGTCAACATGGCCCCCATATCCCTATCTATATTAAATCGGCTATTTAAGCGAGACCGGTTAACAAGTTGTAAGTTTCCAGAAGAAATAACGCGCTCTCTGTTGCCTGGTAATTTACCCTGGCCTACCCATAGCTCAAAATTCTTATAAAAATTCCATCTTATACGTGCATCCATAATATATCTTGGTGAATTTCGAGTAAACTCTGAAGCGCCGGACATATCACGGTTTGAAAGGCCTAATTCAACTTTATATCTTAATTTTGGGGAGAAGGCAAAGCCACTAAATTTTAATCTTGATCGTCTAACTAAAAAATTTGTCTCTGAGGGAGCGTTTTCAGTCCATGTAGAAGTTCCAAGCAATTGAAATCTGAAACCAATTTTCATAGTCCAAGAACTATCTTGACCTACAAGGTTAAATAGTCCTTTTCCAAATTTACTTGTTTTAATTTCTTGTGCATTTATAGTAGTAAATGCAAGCAGAACAATCCCAAAAAGGATGTGTTTAGTCTTCATTATAATTATTAGTTTTTGTCGCTGCAAAGAACTAACTCTAATGTTAACTTAATGTTTCTTAATTGTTAAATATTTGATGCAGAAAAGACTGCCTTGGCCAAGGCAGTCTTATTAGAAATCATGATAATGTAGTCGACAAAAACTAATAGATTATATGAAATACTAATTGTTGTCTTAAGACATAGCAAATATGTGAGTTTTGTATAAAGTGAATGTAATCTTAATATTAACTAATTATTAATATTTCAACATTAGATGTTGTATTGTAACTATCTTATTTTCATATTATTACGTGTTTAATGTTAATTTAATGTTATGTGAATGTTGTTTAAAAGTTAACTAATACGTATCTTTGAAAGATAATGTTAAAAACCCCATAATTATGAAGAAATCAATTGTATTACTTTTTGCTTTTTTAATTACTGTGGTTTCTTTTGCTCAGCAAAAGAGAGAATTAAAACATAATAAAGACACTAATTTAATAGATGTTGTTTATTATCATGACAATGGTGTTGTAAGCCAAACAGGGTCTTACACAGTAGATGGTAAATTACATGGAGTGTGGTTAAGTTTTAACACAGAAGGCAAAAAAATAGTTTCTGCTAATTATGATAATGGTAAAAAAGTCGGCAAATGGATTCACTGGATTGACGGTGTTCCAAAAGAAGTAGATTATAGTAAAAATGTGGCTTCGCTTTAAGGTAGAAGTCATTCTGAAATAAAAAAAGCATCCTATTTAGGATGCTTTTTTTATTGTATAAAATCTAAGTTGTTTATTATAAACTAGCGTTTTTCCATGCCCATCCTGAGATGTCTAATGCTGAGGCATCTTTACCAGAGTTAAGCGTATATTTAGTAGTTTCTCCGGAAAGTAAAGTGGCATCAGGATTAGCACCTTCAATTTGAACGTTAGCTAAATCACCGCCATCTTTCATATCTAAATCTACAGCATAACCTGTTAAGTGAAGATTAGTAATGGTACCACCAGATTGCTTTTTAAACTGTAGTGCTGTCCCTCCTACAGAGGAAATGGCAGTAATATTATTGAACTTAGGGTTTCCGTTGTCTTTATCTCCTTCAAAAACTGTAGAGAATCCGGCAACAGTATGAGAAATATAAGCGTTATTTACGGTTCCGCTCCACCCTTCAGTCCAGTCAATAGAATCATCGTCATTATTTTCTAAGTATAAGTTTGATGCAGAAACGGTTCCACCAAAGAACTCAACACCATCATCAGAACCATTGATTACAGCAATGTTTTCAATTATAGTTTGAGAGCCTACGGCGTATAATGATAACCCATTGTATTGTGACTCAGAGTTGATTTGAGCACCGGTTCCTTTAAGTACCAAGTATTTTATAGAACCTGAGTTGTCATTATCAGTAGTTCCTCCATAAATAAATCCTCCTACTTCAGCTGTCGCATCAATACCGGCAGTAGTACTTGCCTTTCCGCAAATGGTTAAACCTCCCCAGTCTCCACCTTTTGCATTTATAGAGGCAATTACAACAGGGTTATCAGCTTCACCCTGGATATCAATTTCACCACCTTTTAATACAGCAATATAAACATCAGTACCACCATCTTTAGCTGTAATTTTTGTTCCTGCAGGAATGACTAGCTTTCCTCCATCCTGTACAATTAACGAAGATGTTAATAAGTAAGGAGTTGATGCATCTAAGGTCATAGTACCTGTAACTTGTCCTGATAAAATGTTATTTTCAAGATTAATAGTTGTATTTACCCAGGAAAATGCCGAATTAGCATCTATTGGAGAAGCATCTTTTCCTGTATTAATTGCATATTTTGAAGTTTCACCAGAAAGTAATGCTGCATCAGCGTTAGCACCTTCAATTTGAACATTGGCTAAATCACCACCATCTTTCATATCTAAATCTATAGCATAGCCTGTTAAGTGAAGATTAGTAATGGTACCACCAGATTGCTTTTTAAATTGTAATGCTGTACCACCTACAGTAGAAATAGCAGTAATATTATTGAATTTAGGGTTTCCGTTGTCTTTATCTCCTTCAAAAACTGTAGAGAACCCTGCAATTGTATGAGAAATAAAAGCGTTGGTAACTGTACCGTTCCATCCTTCAGTCCAGTCAATAGAATCATCAGAGTTGTTCTCTAAATATAAGTTAGAAACAGAAACGGTTCCACCAAAGAACTCAACACCGTCATCATCACCATTAATAACAGCTACATGGTCAACTAAAGTACCAGATCCTACAGCATAAAAGGATACACCATTGTATTGAGATTCTGAATTGATTTGAGCACCGGTTCCAACAATTTGTAAGTATCTGATAACACCAGAGCTATCACTATCATTAGTACCACCATACTGGAAACCACCTACTTCAGCTTCAGCATCAACACCAGCTGTGGTAGTTGCATTTCCACAAAGCGTTAATCCTCCCCAATCACCAGGGTTTCCATCAGCAGATGACATAATTACAGGGCTGGAAGCATTACCATTAATGTTAATTGTTCCGTCTCTAAGTACAGCAATATAAACATCTGTACCACCATTGTCAGCAAGAATTTTTGTTCCTGCAGGGATATTTAAAGTTGCTCCGGCATCAATTATGAATTGCCCTGTTAAGTTATATACAACTGAAGCATTAAGTGTATAACTTTCTTTAAGTGTCCCTCTCATGATTCCAGCTTCTAAGTTGGTAAGTACCTCTTCTTGTGTAGGTACTATTGGAGCCGGGTCATCCGAACTACAACTAGTTAGATTTATAGCTGCTACCAATGCAACTAAACCAAATAATTTTACAGTTAATTTTTTCATTTTTAATTTTATGGTTTTAAATATTTTGTATTCTTAAATACTTCTGCAAAGAACACTATTTTGCATTGCTTTATCTTTAACCTAATATTAAGCATAGGTTACGTTTCTCTTTTAAATATTGCGCTTTTGTTATCAAAATGTTAATGGATTATTTGACTTTTATTTTAAGGAGATTGAATAAAGTTCCCAGTGCCTTTTTATATAAATGAAACCCCCAAGGAATAGTCTGTCCTTGAGGGGTATGCAATGAATAAATATTGTCTTTTATTAGAAAGAATATTTTAAGCTTAGGCTTAATACACTTCCGTTTTTATATGAACTTACAACTTCATTAGTTTCTACACCATCAATAAGGCTTTTAACTTTTTGTGTTTGTTCAATTTTAGGGTTTAAAAGGTTTCTACCAATAAACTTTAGTAAGAGTTTATCTGATAGTTGTTTGCTCATAACTAAATCCAAGGTTAAAAAACCTTTTTCAATGATTTCATCATTGTAAAGAATATCACTATTATCAAAATCTTCAGGAGCACCTAATGCAAATACTTTATCAGAGGAATAATTACCGGTAAGTGTGGCAATAAATTCTTTGTCAGTTTGGCTGTTATAACTCAATGATCCGTTTAAGATAAAATCTGAAGCTCCTTGTAAGCTGGATTCTGTAATATCTTTATATTGAAACTCTTCAAACAAATCCTGATTAAACCACATTTGGGTAACATTGGTATTAAAGTTTAAAATAGCCTCGTTATCCTCATTTTCTATTAAGTTCAAGCGGGTCTCTACTTCAAGCCCAAAAACATTAGCTTCTTCTCCGGTGTTAGAAAATTGAAAAATACCGGCAGATCCTCTGGTCAAAGCTAAATTGATAGGGTTTTTAATTTGCTTGTAAAAGGCCGTAGCAGAAACCACTTCTCCTGATTTTGGGAAAAACTCCCATTTTAAATCCGCATTAAAAACATCCGATTTTTCCAGATTAGGATCACCACGCGTTACACGCCCGGTTGGTGATACATATTCAAACGGTGACAATTCTTTAAACTCAGGTAACACTTGAGTAAAACTTGAAGCAAAACGTAAAAAGTGTTTTTCGTTTAATCCATACTTAAGATTTACACTTGGGTATATATCATTATATTCTTTTTTAACAGAGCCAACCCGTCCTACGTAGTTTCCAACATCCCAAAGAACATTAATTTCATCACGTTCAAATCTAACTCCAACATTACCAGATAGTCTTTTATTAAGGCCAAAGTCTAAGCTAGCATAACCAGCCATAATATTCAAATCAGCATCATATCTATCTGGATCAGGATCTCTTAATACCAATCCGTTTTCAAAATTATCATCGGTAAATGTCAATGAAAATTGATCCACAGAGGGTACCTGAAAACCTCTGGCTCTTACTCCAATAAACTGAGAACTAAAAACGCGCTCTTTTTTACGGAAGTTTCCACCAACATTTAGTTTAAATGGGCGGTTGTCATCCTCATCTAATTCACCAAAAGTTATATGGTCTTTTATATAGGCATTAAACTCAGTATCCTCAATTTTTTGACTGGATTTTCTTTGTTGAAAATCGCCAACGTGAGCGTACTGTACTGTATTTTCGTCTAAAATGTTAGCTTCATTTCTTATTCTGTTAGGCTCTTCGGCTAAAACATAGTTGTAGCCTCCGGCCCATTCCAGTTTATTGGTCTCATTAATTTGATGTGTACCCTGTATTTGATTAACAAGTAAAATGGTCTGTTTAAAGTTTTGGTCCCTTACAAACGCTCCATCTTCCTGAGGATCCTGGTCAAAAACATAACCTTCCCCATTTCTACCTTGTTCATAAACGTTATCAGAACTTTTATTAACAGATAAACCATTAATTTTAATTCTATGATCGTTATTAAGCTTTAATCCTAAGTTAATATATCCGGTAGAATTGGTATTTGTTGTAAAGTTCTCAACATCGGTAAATTCATTGTCCAGTACGTTAGATCTAAACGTTCTAAAAAGACCACTTTGGTATTCGTAAGAATTTGAGTGTGACCCTGCTGCAAAAACAGAGACGTCTTTACCAAAAACCTGGAACTTTGTGCCACCGCTTAACGCCAGATTGAAATTAGCAGTATTATCTTGCACCAACGGATCCCAACCTTGTCTGGTAATAAGATCAACCGTAGCATATTTCTTTTTATGGAAACCAAAAGTTACATCTTCTGAGGCTACACTTCTTTTAAAATCACCGTCTAATCCCAGAACGTTAGTATTGTATCCAAAACGAACGCGTGCATTAAACCCTTTCTTGGAGTATGCCTTAGAGGCGATATCAATATTCCCTGAAGTTTGGTCTGCATAACTATTGGTATTATACGTTTTGCTAATACCTACATTTTCTATCATTTGGGTTGAAAATAAATCCAGGTTAATATTTTTATTGTCTACATCATCTGAAGGAATGGCTAACCCGTTCATAGTGGTAGATAAATACCTGTCACCCAGTCCACGAATATATATTTCTCCCGAACCTTCACTTTGTGTAACCCCGGAAATTTTTGTGGTAGCTGCTGCGGCATCAGAAACCCCAATTTTTGATAATCTTTCAGCTCCAATACTTTCTTTTATTACCACGGCTTTCTTTTGCTCCAATAATAAAGCAGTTTCGCTTTCTCTTTTGGTTGTGGTTGTAATTACAACTTCATCTAAGGATGCGGCACTGGCTGCCATTGGAACATTTATCTCTACTACTTTTCCAGCTACAACTGTTACCTGAATCTCTTGGGTTTCATAACCAACAAAACTATATACTAGTGTATAATCTCCAGCTTCTAAGTCACTAAATGTATACAAGCCGTCAAAGTCTGAAGTGGTTCCTTTTGTGGTTCCTTTTATTAAAACATTGGCAAAGGCCAAAGGTTCATCGTTATACTCTTTATCTGTTAATTTACCCACTACAGTTCCTGTAGTTTGAGCATATGTAAATACTGTGGTTAAGAGTATAAACAGAAATGTGATTTTTTTCATTTTTTTATCTATAATTTCTTGGCGCAAAGGAACTGAGATATTGTAAACAAAGCGTTACCTATGAGTTAAAGAACGGTAACAAAAGCGTTAGGTTAATGTTATCTAACATAGTTTTGACTTGTAATTTGATTACATTAAATTAACATTAAGCCGCTAAAGCCTTGATTATATAGAGGTCATGAGTTTAACTTTTAGCTTAGCCGTTTAATAGCCCGGATTTTAACGATACGTAAATAAAAAAGTAATAACCGAAAAAAAATAAAGCGGTTTTAAAAATTAAAACCGCTTAGTATATTGTGTGACGTGTGGATTTTTGAGGCTAATTATCGCTAGAAGTCTTCTTTGTTTCATTACTGGCAATAGCCATTACCAAATCGTCTAATGATATGGTGCTGGCAGCCAAATATAATTTTACAGTTGTTAATTCATTGCTAGTAATACTAACCTGGGTTTCTTGAGTTTCATACCCAATAAAACTATAAACCAAAGTATAAGTGCCTTCTGCTAAATTTTCAAATTTAAATACCCCGTTTTCATCAGATAAAACTTCTGCATTGGTTTCTTTTATTTTGACCGAGGCAAAAGCTAAAGGCTGGTTGTTAGATTCTACGTCAAACAGATTTCCGCTTAATGAACCGGAATTTTGAGCAAAGCCTGATGTGGCTGTAACTAATAAGAAGACGATAAATACGATATATTTCATTTGCTATTTCTTAACTGAAATGCAAATTAAAGACATAAACATGATTAAGATGTTACCTAAACTTTAAACATGTATAACTAAAATGTTACCTTAATGTTAACAGCCTAAATCTGAAACTGGCTTTTGGCCTGTTTCAGAGCATATTTATGGGTGTCATTTATAAAGATTAGCGTATTATTTTAAAGAATATTTTGAAAAGCTAAGAGCACTTTTACTATCTTGCTCAACCTAATTTTATACCATGAACTGGGAGCAATTATTATCTTTAAAACGCTTTGGCGATACTAATAAGAGAATACGAAAAGAAGAAGATGAAACCCGTTTAGGCTTTGAAGTAGATTATGACCGGGTTATCTTTTCTTCAGAATTTAGGAGCCTGCAGGATAAAACTCAGGTTATACCATTGTCTGAAACTGATTTTGTACACACCCGATTAACCCATAGTTTGGAGGTTAGTGTTGTAGGGCGTTCTTTAGGGCGGCGTGTTGGACAAAGGCTACTAAAAAAACATCCGCATTTACAAAATATTCATGGTTATCAGGCTAATGATTTTGGAGCCATAGTAGCAGCCGCTGCATTGGCACATGATATTGGGAATCCGCCTTTTGGCCATTCAGGAGAAAAAGCTATAGGAGAGTTTTTTAAAACAGGAGCCGGTAAACAATATAAAGACCGGCTTACAGATAAAGAATACCAGGATTTATGCGATTTTGAAGGCAATGCCAATGGCTTTAAAATATTAACCGAAAGCAGGGCAGGACGTCCTGGTGGGTTGCGTTTAAGCTATGCTACGCTTGGTGCTTTTATGAAATACCCTAAAGAATCATTGCCTAAAAAGCCAACGACGCATATTGCGGATAAAAAGTATGGTTTTTTTCAATCAGAGAAAGAAGCTTTCCAGGATGTAGCCAATGAGTTGGGTTTGCTAAAACGAAGCCAAACAAGCCTAAGTTATTCAAGACACCCGCTGGCCTATTTGGTAGAGGCTGCAGATGATATTTGCTATACCATTATAGATTTTGAAGATGGTATTAATCTGGGGCTCATCCAGGAAGAATTTGCACTGGAGTATTTGTCTAAAATTATCAGAAACACCATCATCCCTGAAAATTATTATGCGCTTTCAACCAAAGAAGACCGTATTGGGTATTTAAGAGCCTTAGCTATAGGATCGTTAATAAATGAGGCGGTTGCTATTTTTATGGAACATGAAGAGGCTATATTAAGCGGAAATTTCAACTGTGCTTTATTAGATAAAAGTCAGTATGATGCACAAATTAAAGACATTATTAAAATAAGTATTGATAATATTTATCAATCTACTGAGGTTGTAGATAAAGAAATTGCAGGTTATGGCGTCATTAATACGCTTTTAAACACCTATATAAATGCCGTAAACAATGCTTTTGATAATACGGCGTCTAATTATGATAAACTTATTTTAAAAGGTTTGCCCAAAACTATAAAAACAGGGGATTCCAGTTTGTATAACCGTTTATCAAGTGTGTGCTATTACGTGTCTTTATTATCAGACAGCAAAGCCATTTTAGATTATAAAAAAATAAAAGGGATTAGTTTTTAGGGTATTGTAATGTGCCAGGTGAAGTTATTTTATGTTATGGGCGTTCCTTTTTGCTCATACCTGTCAGGTTTTAAAACCTAACAGGATCACAAAAAGTCGGGCTTTCGGCAGTCGCTCCCTCCTGCGTCGGGGAGCTTCAACAAAGGCCTCAATCCCTAACGCAACGCTTTGCTAAAGTTTTACTGAAGTCCTTTCAATTGTATTTGTCATTGCAAATCTGGCTTCTTCTTCATTCATCAGTGATCTCAAACATAGCATTCAATTCCTAGAATGGGTTTCAACTCGTTTTATGGTTTTTAATTATAAGGAATTTGGAAGATTCGTTTAGCAGTATCGGCTATGAGTAGTTGCGTGGATAAGTATTTAACTTTACAAGCCTGCCTGCCAGTAGGCAGGTACACACCAAACTGAAAACCCGAGAGGTTTTCAGAAGTAGGCGAGAACAAGCAATTACTTATAGCCATTGTTGTGTGTCGTTTTTTAATATTTAGATTTCTTTTCTTCTTTCTCTTCATCTTCATCATCATTTAAGAAGTCATCAAACCAAGAATCAAAGTCATCTGGTTCAATTTCAGGTGGTGGACTTACAGAAAAATTTGTGTCAAGTTGCCTTGATGAGTCATAAAACGTAATATCATAGTGGTTAAGAATTTCAAAAAACTCGTTTAAATCAAAGATTTTTCTAGTCTTAAAATTTAACCAACTTTTTCTATAAGATTCATAAGATATGAGCCAATCACCATTAAATAAAGAATTCGAATTAAGTGATTTTGTTAAATTGGCAAGTGCTGGCTTTCTTCCATAAAAAAGCTTGGAATCAATTAAGTCTAAACATAGCATTTTTGAAATACTATCATTAGAATTGAGAACAAAAGTTAAATAATTACGATGACACTTAATTTTAAAACTTTTGAAAATCCACAAAGCCCAAGAAACTTCAAATGAATGATTTAAAATAGAATGTTCTTCAATTATTTGATTTAGGACAATTTTGATTTTTTCTTTTCTTTTCTTACTTAAATAGTACTCGTAAGAAAGTAATATTTTGAATATTTGATCAATATTACTCGGATCAAAAAGAAGTAATTGTAATAAAAAAGTCAGAAAAATATCAAAGTGTTTTCTTTTAACTTTTACATTTCCATATTCAAATCTTTGAAGGCCATAATTTATTATCCAGGACGATTGTTTTTTATTCTTTTCAACTAATGAAATTAATTGTGAGAAAAAATTTCTTAATTCATAATCATTTGCTGAACTAAATTTAAAAAGGGATAAACTTAAGGACCAATCATCAACATATTTGAAGGGTAATTCGTTGATGTTTACTTTGAATTCATTCGTTTCTAATCTGAATTCATATAAAATTTTTTGAACCTTTTTTAATACGTTATCTGCATCGCCAATGGAATCTAGGTAGAAGTAATAATCATCATAATACCTAATACACTCGTGAGAAATATCTACTAAACTATTTTCGATTTCTGCATCAATTCTACATCCTACTAGCTCAGCTAATAGGAAAGATACATCTGGTCCTATTGGGATACCAACACTTTGCCTTTCATTACAATTCCTAACCAAAGTATCGATTAAATCTCCTAGATTATATAATCTTGCTTTTTTATCAGCTAATAGAATTGAATCAAAATATGCTCTCCTAGTTTTTTTTAGTTTGAAATATTTTTTAGCGTCTTCTTTCCCTAATAAACTCCACGGGATAGAATGAGTATAAATTGTTGGATAAAAATTAAGTATATCTAATCTCAATTCTATTTTTCTTCCAAATGATTTTGAAATCGCTTCAAATTTGAAATTGTTTAATGATTTACTTTTCGTCTTTAAGGCTCTTTTAGCTCCGTTTAGTACAGGCTTACTTTGAGAATACGAACTAATATCAAAATATTCTTTTAATAATTTCCAATTATCTATAATAGTATTGCCTATGTCTAAATATTGTTTAGGGTTAGGTATTTCCAATTTTCTTCTAGAATAGATGCCTTTTGCAATACTATATTCGATTAAAGAACTACTACCATATTTTTCTGTGTAATCTTTTTTAAACCTAGCCTTTGCCTGCTTACTATTTTCGCTTCCTTTCTTTGCTTTTTGAGTTGTCAGTAAATCACTCCATTTTTTATTAATGTATCTAGATTTATCACCAAACTCTTCTGTTATAAATGGTGGTGGTAGTTCTTTAGGAAAATATCCTTTCGAAAGTAGTTTTTTTAATTGCATAGTTTATTTTCCAAATGACACACAATACAAAGATAAGTTCCGCTTCAATGAACGTTATCGGTTGTTAAACGAAGTTATCATTTTTTTCTTACAAAACCAAGTGTCTTGGATTAAGATTGTAGGATTTATAAAGCTTATGCTTAACGTTGATTAACAAAGCCTAGTAAAAATATTTTTCAAGCTCTCAGCATCCAACCCAACAGCCATATATAACTCAGCAACAGTTCCGTGCTCAATAAAAGTATCAGGAACCCCAACTGTTTTAATGGTATTTTTGTAGTTATGGCTTGCAGCAAATTCTAAAATAGCAGATCCAAAACCGCCTTTAACAGTACCATCTTCAACTGTAATAATACTGTTGTAGTTTTTAAAAATACTATGGAGTAAGGGGGCGTCCAATGGCTTTATAAAACGCATATCGTAATGAGAAACATCCAGGTTTGTTATAGCTTCAGAAACATTATTAGCTATAGTTCCAATACTTAAAACAGCAGTGTTTTTACCTTTTTTTAGTTGAATGCCTTTACCAATCTCTATTTTAGAAAAAGGGTGCTTCCAATCTTTGGTAACACCACGCCCTCTGGGATACCTTATAGCAATAGGGTGTTTTAAGCCTAATTGAGCGGTGTACATAATGTTGCGTAATTCCACTTCATTGCGTGGTGCAAAAATAATGAGGTTGGGGATACATCTTAAATAGCTTAAGTCATAAACACCATGGTGTGTTGCTCCATCTTGTCCAACTAATCCTGCACGGTCTAAACAAAAAATAACCGGTAAGCTTTGCAGGGCTACATCATGGATAACCTGGTCATAAGCCCGTTGTAAAAAGGTGGAGTAAATATTGCAGAATGGTATTAAGCCCTGTGTGGCCATACCGGCGGCGAGCGTTACGGCATGCTGTTCGGCAATCCCCACATCAAAGGCCCGGTCAGGGATCTCATCCATCATAAACTTTAAGGAACTTCCGGTTGGCATAGCCGGTGTTATACCTACTATGTTTTTGTTTTGTTTGGCCAGTTCAACAATGGTATGTCCAAATACATCCTGGTATTTTGGGAATCCGGAAGCTGATTTGGCAATAAGCTCGCCTGTTGATGAATTGAACTTTCCGGGAGCATGATATTTTACCTGGTCTATTTCAGCTTGCTTTAAACCTTTGCCTTTAGTTGTAATAATATGCAGTAGTTTAGGCCCTTTTACGGTTTTTAATCGGTTTAATTCTGAAATAACAGTATCTAGGTCATGCCCGTCAATAGGCCCCGAATAATCAAAATTTAAGGCTTCAAAGATGTTATCTTGCTTTTGGGTGCCTTTTTTAACATTGGTCAGATACATTTTCAGGGCACCTACACTGGGGTCAATACCAATAGCATTATCATTTAAAATAACCAATAGGTTGGCGTCCGTTACACCGGCATGGTTTAAACCTTCAAAAGCCATACCGCTGGCTATGGAAGCATCACCAATTACAGCAATATGGTGTTTGTCTTCACCTTTTAACTTTGAAGCAATAGCCATTCCTAAAGCTGCTGAAATGGAAGTAGAGGAGTGTCCAACACCAAACGTATCGTACAGACTTTCATCGCGTTTTGGAAAACCGCTTATACCTCCTAGTTGTCTGTTGGTATGAAAATTAGTTTGTCGTCCGGTTAAGATCTTATGGCCGTAAGCCTGATGTCCAACATCCCAAATCAGTTGGTCTTCAGGAGTGTTAAACACATAATGCAATGCAATGGTCAGTTCCACAACACCCAGGCTGGCACCTAAATGCCCTTCTTTGGTGGCCACAATGTTGATGATAAAATCACGTAACGCTTTGGCTAATTGGGGCAATTCTTTCTGCTCTAAAAGACGTAAATCTCCGGGTGAATTAATATGATCTAACATTGATTTTAACACAATACAAAAGTACAAGAATCAATTTGTATTTTTGCTATTATGCTAGAACCATTTGATGATACTTACTTTATGAAAAAAGCGCTTCAGGAAGCTGAGGCCGCTTTTGATAAAGGGGAAATACCTGTAGGAGCCGTAATTGTTATTGATAATAAGGTGATTGCCAGAGGACATAATTTAACCGAAGCCTTAAATGATGTGACAGCTCATGCCGAAATGCAGGCCATTACAGCGGCAGCTAATTTTTTAGGAGGAAAGTATCTTAAAGGCTGTACTTTATATGTTACACTTGAGCCTTGTCAAATGTGTGCCGGGGCACTGTATTGGAGTCAAATATCTAAAATTGTTTATGGTACCAGAGACCTGGAACGGGGCTGCATCAGCCTAAAAACAAAACTGCATCCTAAAACGGTTATGGAAGGCGGGATTTTAGAAGCCGAAGCCAGTGATTTAATGAAACGATTCTTTATTCTAAAAAGAAATTTGAACTGATCTTCATAAGACATTCAAAAACAAATGTTTATATTTAATATCAGAAGTCATATTTTAAAGTTATTATTATGAAATTAAATTTGATGCTCCTGGTCTGTTTCATGTGCTTTTTTTCATGCTCTAATGATGATGACAATACTAATGTTAGCCCTGCAAATCAATTTACAGACTCAAGGGACGGACAAGTTTATGATATAGTGACGATTGGAAACCAAACCTGGTTTGCTGAAAACCTGAAGTATGATATTGGTGATGACACCAGTGTATGCTATGATGACGAAACTGATAATTGCTTTATTTACGGAAGATTATATACGGGTGAAGCTGCTCAAACGGCATGCCCTGAGGGCTGGCACTTACCATCACAGGAGGAGTGGGATACTCTTATTGATTATTTGGGAGGTATTAGCGCAGCCCACGTGTTTTTTAAACCTTTTGCTATGCAACAAGGAGAACCGGTAGGTTTTAATCTTTTAGCAGGTGGCTGGCATTTTGCCGGATATCAGGATATTGGTGTTAAAGGTTATTATTATACGTCTACAGATGGAGGATTGCCAAATTCATATAAACAAGTTAGAATTGAACCTAATGTATTAGTAACAACGTCGGGTATAGTGAGCTTTAATGTTAAGCAAAGTTGCAGGTGTATAAAAGATTAGATTTTAAAAGTTAAAACTTTTTATCCTGTTGCGATTCGCGCATTTTATCCATGTTTTCTTTGGTAAGCATATAATCCTTAACATTTTTATCTTTCCAATGGTGATAAGAAAATAAGGGAAATACAACTAGAAACAACCCGGCAACTCCAAAGCCAATAAGCTTTTCAGAATAGGCAACATCTAATATAAACCCTAAAACAATACTTGTTAAGGCTGCAATGGCTAAGATGGTAATTAAATATTTCATGGTATTAAATAACGTAAGATGAATAAGGGTTGTTGTTTACTGCGTGAAATTTATAAGCTGTTGCCTGTAAGCAGTTAAAAGTTTTGACTTTGATATATAGCCATAATATTTTCCGTCTTTAACCACAGGTAAATTCCATGCGCCACTGGTTTTAAATTTATCCATAATATTGTTCATGGAATCCTCATCATAATTTATAATACCATGACCTGCATGCATTAAGCTGGATGCATTGACTTTATCATAAAGCTCGGCATCAAACATCATATGGCGCATATCATCTAAACGAATAACACCTAAAAACTCATGTTTGTCATTAACAACGGGAAAATGGTTCCTGGAAGATTTGGCAACGGCATTCTTTAGAATATAACCAAGTGTCATATCCGGTTTTAAAATCACAAAATTAGTTTCAATAACTTTATTGATATCCAGGACCATAAGTACGTTCTGATCTTTATCATGGGTCATGAGTTCGCCGCGTTCAGCTAGTTTAAGGGTGTAAATAGAATGTGATACGTAGTATTTGGTCATGGCAAATGAAATAGCAGATACAATCATTAACGGAACAAATAACTCATAACCACCGGTAATTTCAGCAATAAGAAAAATAGCAGTTAAGGGGGCGTGTAAAACGCCTGCCATTAAGCCTGTCATGCCTATTAAAGTGAAATTAGATTCTGAAACATGAAAATCCAATCCAATATTATTAATGATCTTAGCAAAAGCATTTCCAATGGCACTTCCCATAACCAATGTGGGAATAAAGACTCCTCCAACGCCTCCGGCTCCAAAAGTAGTGGTCATAGCTATGGCTTTGAAAATGGCAATGCCTAATAATAAAGCAATGACGATCCAAATGTTAGACAGGTCTAAATCAAAGGGTGTTGTGCCAATAGCAGAAAGATGATCCCCCTTTAAAAGATTGTTCATAATGCCATAACCCTCACCATAAAGCGGCGGAATAATATAGAGCATAGTACCAATAGCCAACCCACCAATTAAAAGGCGCTTTGCCCTGCTTTTAAACTGTTTAAAAAAGTTAGATATGGCAAAAAAGACTTTTGAAAAGTATACCGATGCAAAAGCAGTAACTAAACCTAATATGGCATAAAAAGCAATATCATTGACCTCAAATTTGTCGGTGAGCTGAAACCTTAATAAGACATCTGTTCCTAAAAAGAGGTATGAGGTTACCACGGCAGATACTGATGCTAATAATAAAGGGACTAAAGAAGTGAACGCAATATCTAAACTGAATATTTCTATAGCAAAAACAATGGCCGCAATAGGGGCTTTGAACATAGAAGCCATAGCGCCGGCAGCAGCACAACCAATAAGTAGCATGCGGGTTTTGGTATTCATATGAAATAATCTGGCTGCATTTGAGCCTAAAGCAGACCCTACACTTACCGCTGGGCCTTGTAATCCTACCGATCCACCAAAACCTGCTGTTAGTGGCGCTGTAATTAATCCCGCATAAATATTATACCTGGGGATAATACCATTTAGTTTTGAAATGGCATAAAGTGTTGATGAAATACCATGACCAATATGCTTTTTTAACCAGGTTTGTTTAATGATATATACCAGTAATAAACCTATTATGGGTAAAATAAAATATAAGGTGCTTTGGTAGTTTTTAAAAATGTACAGATCAAAGAAATAACCGATATAATGTGTTAAGTTTTTAAGAGTCACCGTTCCTATTCCTGCTAAGAATCCCACAAGAATACTAAGGATATATACAAACTGACGTTCTGAAATATGTTTATATTTCCAGATTAAAAACTTTCTTAAAAGGCTTTTACCCGTAGTCGGCATGTTATAAAATTAATAAAAAATCCCGCTATGGCGGGATTAATCTTTATGATTTTAAATTTAGTTTTAAACTTAATTCATTTAATTGCTCGTCATCAATTGGAGCCGGTGCGTCAATCATGACATCACGCCCTGAATTGTTTTTTGGAAAGGCAATAAAATCTCTAATGGTTTCCTGTCCTCCTAAAATGGCAACCAGTCTGTCTAAACCAAAAGCTAAACCGCCATGAGGTGGAGCACCGTATTGAAAGGCGTCCATTAAAAAACCAAATTGAGCTTTTGCTTCTTCCGGAGTAAATCCTAAATAGTCAAACATTAGGGATTGTGTGTCTTTATCATGAATTCTTATGGAACCGCCTCCAATTTCATTTCCATTTAACACTAAATCATAAGCGTTGGCTTTTACAGCTCCCGGGTCTGTTTTCAATAATTCTATCTGGCCTGGTTTTGGAGCGGTAAATGGGTGGTGCATGGCATGGTAACGTTTGGTCTCTTCATCCCATTCCAATAAAGGAAAGTCCATAACCCACAACGGCGCAAATTCATCTGGTTTACGTAAGCCCAGACGTTCTGCCAATTCCATACGTAAAGCACTTAACTGAGTTCGTACTTTATTAGTGTCTCCGGAAAGCACACAAATTAAATCCCCTGCTTTTGCTCCGGTTACTTCTGCCCATTTTGCTAAATCGTCCTGATCATAAAATTTATCAACTGAAGATTTAAAAGAACCATCCTCGTTACAACGGCAATACACCATTCCTAAAGCACCAACTTGCGGACGCTTAACCCAGGAAATAAGTTTGTCAATGTCCTTTCTTGTATAGCTGTTTCCTCCCGGAACGGCAATACCAACCACTAGTTCAGCGTTGTTAAAAACTCCAAAATCTTTATGCTGTGCAACAGTATTCAATTCGCCAAACGCCATTCCAAATCTAATGTCCGGTTTGTCATTTCCATACAAGCGCATGGCATCATCATATAATATTCTTGGGAATTTTTCAATAGCTACACCATTAACTTCTTTTAGTAAATGACGCGTTAATCCTTCAAAAGCATTTAAGATATCTTCTTGCTCAATAAAGGCCATTTCACAATCTATTTGTGTGAATTCCGGTTGCCTGTCTGCGCGTAAATCTTCATCTCTAAAGCATTTTACAATCTGGAAATACTTATCCATACCACCTACCATAAGCAGTTGCTTAAAGGTTTGTGGCGATTGAGGAAGCGCATAAAACTGTCCTTCATTCATTCTTGATGGCACAACAAAGTCACGTGCACCTTCCGGGGTGGATTTTATTAAATACGGTGTTTCAACTTCAATGAACCCTTCTTTTGACAGGTAGTTTCTAACTTCCTGAGTGACTTTATGCCTGAAAATCAAGCTTTCTTTTACCGGGTTACGGCGAATATCCAAATAGCGATATTTCATTCTAATATCTTCACCACCATCTGTATCGTCTTCTATGGTAAACGGAGGCAATTCAGCTTCATTTAAAACAGTAAGTTCTGAAACTAAAATCTCAATATCTCCGGTTGGGATATTTGGGTTTTTTGAAGCACGCTCTATGACCGTACCTTTTACCTGAACCACAAACTCCCGGCCTAAACTCTGAGCTTGCTCTATTAATTGTTGAGAGGTGCGCTCTTCATCAAACACTAATTGTGTGATACCGTAGCGGTCACGTAAATCTACCCAAACAATAAAACCCTTATCTCTGGATTTTTGAACCCATCCGGCAAGAGTAACTTCTGTATTTATGTGTGCAGCTCTTAATTCACCGCAATTAT
Source organism: Alterotamlana spongicola (assembly GCF_035818475.1). Classification (NCBI taxonomy): domain Bacteria; kingdom Pseudomonadati; phylum Bacteroidota; class Flavobacteriia; order Flavobacteriales; family Flavobacteriaceae; genus Alterotamlana; species Alterotamlana spongicola. The sequence goes on along the minus strand of NZ_JAYMGV010000001.1, from coordinate 620,067 downwards.
GACTTCTGTACATTGTTGTAAAATTGAGGTGCAAATTTACATAAGATTAATGAGTATAAAAATGAAAAAAGCTTCAATGTCATTATTGAAGCTTTTTTACTATTAATCGAGTTAGTCACACAATTAATTATAATATTTTATAAGTTTTAAGAAACCACTTCTTCATAGGTGGCAACTCTATCTTTATATAACCACATTTTAAATTTAGTTACTAAATAGAATAAAATGGGTACCACAATTAATGTTAAAAATGTAGCAACAAAAAGGCCATAAATAACAGTCCATGCCAGTGGCCCCCAGAATATCACATTATCACCTCCTACATACACATGTGGATTAAATTCACTAAATAGTGTAAAGAAATTAATGTTTAATCCTGTAGCTAACGGAATTAACCCTAAAATTGTTGTAATAGCTGTTAATAATACCGGGCGCAAACGTGCTTTTCCACCTTTTACTACGGCTTCAATAAGGTCGCCCTGACGTAAATACTGCTCATCTTTTAAATCATGATCTACTTTCTTTCTATCAATTAAAAGCTGGGTGTAATCTAAGAGTACCACACCATTATTTACAACAATACCTGCCAGTGAGATGATCCCCATCATAGTCATCATAATAACAAAAGCACTACCAGTAGCAACAATACCTCCGAATACTCCAATTAAGCTTAAGAAAATAGCCAGCATGATAATTCCCGGTTTAGATACTGAGTTGAACTGAAAAATTAAAATGAAGAAAATTAAGCCTAATCCTGTAAAGAAAGCGCCCATTAAGAAAGTCATTTGCTTGCTTTGTTCTTCAATTTGTCCGGTATAATCAACTTCTATATTGTCTGGTTTTTCAGTAAACCCCTGCATTTCGTTTTGAATTTGCGATACTATAGCGCGAGCATCTGTAAATCCGGGAGCAAGTGCTGAATAAAGCGTAACAACTCGTTTTACTTCTTTATGTTTTATGGCACTAAATCCGGAAGAGTTACTTTGTTTGGCAACAGCTGAAACTGGGATCTCTTTTATTTGACCGGAAGCCATATCTCTAAAGGTTATTTTCTGATTGAAAATAGCACTGGTATTATATCTGATATCTTCATTAAAACGCACATAGATATCATAATCTTCGCCATCCTCTTTATAAATACCAGCTTTTGCACCAAAAATAGCATTACGTAGTTGCTGCCCCACCTGACCGGACGAGACACCAAGTTCGCCGGCTTTTTTTCGGTCAACAACCACTTGCATTGAGGGTTTAGATTTGTTTACATCTATTTTTAATTCATCAATACCCTGAATGTTTTTAGTATTGATAAAATCACGCATCTTTTCTGCAGTGGCAATTAATTCAGAATAATCGTCTCCTTCTAATTCAATATTAATTGGGTATCCTACAGGCGGGCCAATAGGGTCTTTTTCTACAGAGATGCTTACTCCCGGATAGATCCCTTTTAGATCTTCCTGTACTTTTTTGAGTAATTCCTTACTGTCTGTACCTTCTCTAAATTTATACTCGCGCATGGTGGCCGTAATTTTTCCACGGTGTGGCATTTCTGCGGCAGAGCCTCCGTCTGTTTGCGGATTACCTGCGCCTTCTCCTACTTGTGAAACGGCACTTTCTGTTAAAAAGTTGAAATCACCATGCATATACTCAGGGGCATTGATGATCTTATAAACCCTTTGCTCAATATCTTTAGTAATGGCATTGGTTTTTTTGATATCAGTACCTTCAGGATACTCTATGTAAACAATAATTTGATTTGGTGTATTGTCCGGAAAGAATTCAACTTTGGTTCGTTGACTTCCAACGGAGGCACCAAAGCCCATAAACGCAACAATAAGTAGCATAAAAGTACCTACAGATATTATAATGGGTTTTCTTCCGCTAAGTGCAAAACGAAGTGATTTTTCATAAGCACGTTCCCAACGCGGTAAAATATGCTTTTGAAATCCATTTGCCCATTTTCTGAGGAAAAGCCTATAAGCCCATAATAAAATAACAGTTACTATCATAAGGGTTCCTAAACCACGGTAGGCCCCACCAAAAAATAAAATTAACAGACCAATGCTACCTACTATTGCCGAAATTCTAATGATTTGCTTTAAGGGCATATTTTTATCTTCAGTAGTCATAAATTGTGATACCATAACTGAATTAAAAAATATAGCTACAAATAGTGATGATCCTAAAACTACACCTAGAGTTTTTGGGAAGTAAATCATGAATTGCCCCATTACTCCCGGCCAAAGCCCTAATGGAATAAAGGCCGCTACGGTTGTGGCAGTAGAGATAATTATAGGAAAGGCAATTTCTCCAATCCCTTTTTTAGCCGCCTGAACTCTGGTTAAGCCTTCTTCATTCATTAAGCGGTAAACGTTTTCTACCAGCACAATACCATTATCAACCAGCATTCCCAGACCCATGATCAACCCGAAGAGAATCATAGTATTCATAGTGAATCCCATCATGTCCAATATCATAAGCGACATAAACATGGACATAGGGATGGCAAACCCAACAAATAAAGCGTTTTTAAATCCTAAAAAGAACATTAAAACCGTTACTACCAGGATGATACCAAATATGATGTTATTTATTAAATCATCAACCTGACCAATAGTTTTTGACGACTGGTCATTTGAAATAGTTACCTTTAAATCCGGAGGGAAAACATTTTCTACGGCATCTTTTACTATGACCTGAATTTGTTCCGCGGCAGCTACCATGTTTTTACCGGCACGTTTTTTAACATCTAACATAACAACCGGATGCCCAAATTCCCTGGCATAGGTAGTTTTGTCTTCATCTTTAAAAGTTACTTTGGCAATATCTTTTAAATAAATAGATTTGTTATGTTCAGATTTAACAACAAAGTTCTCAAGCTCTTTTGGGTTTTTTACTTCCCCCAGAATTCGAATAGTACGTCTTTGACCACTTAGTATTAAGTTGCCGGCAGACATGGTCATGTTTTCTTTGTTTATGGTATTTATAATATCATCAAAGCTTACCTGGGCAGCCATCATTTTGTATATGTCAACAGCTACTTCTACTTCTTTTTCTTGTGCCCCCCTAATATCAACTTGTTTGATTTCTTGCAGGCTTTCAATTTCATCTTCAAGATATTCACCATACTCTTTTAACTTATCGACAGTATAATCACCGGAAATGTTAATGTTTAAGATGGGAATTTCCTCAGACATACTCAAATCAAAAACATTGGGTTCTACTTTTGCACCGTTAAAAGTTGGCCAGTCTTCACTGGCTGTTTCAGAGTCTACCTCGTCCTTTACTTTTTGTTTAGCGGCATCAACAGTAATGTTTTCATCAAATTCAACTATAATTATAGAATAATCTTCTTGTGATGTAGAGGTGATCTCTACAACATTACTAACGGTCTTTAGTTGATCTTCAATAGGATCTGTAATGAGTTTTTCAATATCCTCGGCAGTATTTCCCGGGTATACAGAGCTTATATAAATTTTGGTTTCTTTAATTTCCGGGAAATTTTCTCTGGGCATACTAAAATATGCACCTGCTCCCAGAAATAGTATTACAGCAATCAACACATACATGGTTGTTTTATTATTGATTGCCCAGGAGGATAGACCAAATTCCTTATTTACTTTTTTCTTTTTATCAGTCATTGCTTTATAGTCGTTTGTGTTTATGTTGTTAGGCTTTAAAAATGTTTTTTGAAGGTTCTAAAAACGAAGCCTATTGACTAACTAAAATCTTTATGTCTTGTCCTTGCTTTACACTTCTGGCGCCTTCTTCAATAATTTCTACACCATTTTGAATACCAGATATAACTTCAATATAGTCTCCCTGAGTTTTACCGGTTTCAATAAACACACGTTTTACTTTAGCTTTGTTTTCAACCTTATCAGTAACAGTGTATACATATTGTTGTTCCTGTGCGTTTTCAGAAATAATACTTTGCGGAATCAAAATAGCTTTGTCATTTGAATAATCGTTGATTTTAAGCCTGGCAGTAAGATTTGGTTTTATGGATTTGTTGTTGTTAGGAACCGGTATTTCAACTTTAAAGGTACGGTTAGCAGGGTCAATAAAGCTAGCTGCCTGCCTTACTTTAGTATCTATTTCTTTTCCTAAAATAGGAAAATAGACTTTTACCTCTTTGTCTTTTACAATGTCTGAAACATAACGTTCCGGAACATCTGTTTCTATATACATATTGCTAAGGTTGACAATTCTGAACAATTGGGATTGTCCCGGAACCACCACACTTCCCTGGTCTGTTATTACATCGTCTATAACACCAGAGAAAGGCGCACGAACGGTAGTTTTTGCTACTTGTTGTTCTAATTGGTTGGTCGCTTCCATTTGGGCTTCATAGGTAGCCTTAGCTTGTAAATATTGTATTTCGCTTCCTATTTTTTGTTTCCATAAACGGTCCTGGCGTTCAAAAGTTGTTTTTGCCAGATTGGTTTGAATTTTTAATTGTGCCAATTGCTGGCTTAAGCCACCATCATCAATTTTTGCTAAAATTTGACCCTTACTTACATTTTGCCCTTCTTTAACAAAAACCTGAGAAAGAACTCCTGAAAATTCAGGGAAGATAATTAGGTTTTGTTTTGTACTGACACTTCCTTGTAGCTCAACAAAATGCGTAAATTTAGCTTCCTCAACCTTAAATGTAGTTACCAAAGGCACTTTAGCTTGTGGATCTAATGTCCTTATGCTAGCTTCTAATTGCTTAAGCTGGGCAGAGATCTCTACAGCTTTGGCATCTAATTCAGTTTTTGTTTTTCTGATAAGTTTTAAATCCTGGGTTGCTATAATGTCTTCTACAGATTTTTTGCTGCTTGACCCACATGAGGTTAAAAGAACCGTGGCTAATAATATTGAATATATAGTTTTCATTTTTGCTGTTTTTTTGATTAGTTGACTATTGATTGATGCTATTTAATACGGTTTCCAGTTCTGCTTTTTTGGTAATAACGTCAAGCATAGCTTTAAGAAAATCCTGTTGAGCGGTGTATAATTGAATTTGTGCCTGCCTGAGTTCAAAACTTGAAGCAATACCTTCAAAAAACTTAGTTTCGTTTTTTGCCTCTATACGTTCTGCCAGTTCCAGATTTTCCTTCTTATTAGTATAATCCTCAATGGAGAACTGATAATCACTTTTAGCGGTTGCAATTTCAAGTTTAATGCGTTGCTCAGTTTCTGTTAGATTATCCTTAGATTTTTCTAAATTGATCTTTGCTCTTTGTGTTGATGCTCCACGCATGCCGGAACTAAAGATGGGGATATTCAAATTAAGACCAAATAGTGAAGAACCAAACCATTTTTGACTTCTGTCACCAAAGGTAAAACTATCGCTAAACCCGGAATACCCACCATTAATAAAAGTATTTAAAGTTGGTAAAGCTTTACTTTTTTCAAGTTTTACTAATAGCTCTTTAGAGGTTTTATCATTCTCGGCAATTTGATAATCAATAGTGTTTTCTATTGAAAACGGATTATTGATCAAGCCCAAATCTACATTGCTGGCCGTAAGCGTTTCCAGATTGTCTTCTAGAATTGACGGGTGATCCACATCCAGGCCTAAAGTCATATTAAACATTTGGTAGGCAACAGCCTTAAGGCGTGTTGCATTGTTCAAAGCACTCTCTATACTGGATAATGTGATTTTTAATTGCTCAACACTTTCTTCTTCTTCTAAACCATTTTCATAAATTTTAGTAAGTTCGTTGAGGTTTTTTTGAAGTGTCTTTCTGTTTTCTTCAAATATTTTAACACTTTCTTCTGATAATAACACATTGCCATAAGCATTAATGGTAGCTTTTCTTACTTCTAAATCTGTTTTAACCTTGGCATTTTTTGAAATTTCTAAAAAGACCTTTGCAGATTGTAATCCCACTATATAAGAACCGTCAAATACTTTTTGACTTAATGTAGCAGTAGCGCTGATGTTTTGTTTTGTTCCAAAAACAACTTCTATAAAATCTCCTGAGTTACCTCCAACAAATTCTGCCGGAATTAATGAAACAGGCTGTTTTAGAAAGTTTTGATACTCTGCACTTGCACTAATTTGTGGCAAACCAGAAGCAATGGCTTCCCATTTTTGCTTGTAAGCCGCATCAACATCTCGGGATGCATTTTTGGCTGTTCTATTGTTTTCCAAAGCAAAGTCTATGGCTTCATGTAAAGAAAAACTTTGTTTGGCTTCCTGGGAAAACCCGGAAACAGCACATAGTAAATAAAAATATATAATTAGTTTGTTTTTCATTTTTTGTGATTGTTTATGTTTGATTTGATGTTATAAATTTGTTTAAAGTTTCTAATCCTTTAGGTGTACAAATACCTCTTAAATGGTATTCCAAATAATTACTCATTAGCATTTTCATAGAAAATTGGCGACTGGGAAATAATGCTTTGTCTTTTATAGCTAACATAAGACTGAAATAAATCCTTGAAATAAAGTCTACATTTATAGATTTCCTGTAAAGCTCCTGTTCTATCCCACGATTAAGGTTGTCTATAACGCAGGTTTGCATAACTTTAAATTGTTTGTCTTTTAGTGTGCTAAATATGTTTGGATAATATTTTTGTAATTGATACTGCGGAGAAGATTTTTCATCTTTTAAATGCTCCATGATAAATTGTTTGATACTGTAAATTTCCTCTATGGGGTTTTTTTCTAAAGCACATATTTGATTTATACCTTCAGATATTAATTCAAATAAATACATTGATGTGGCTTCAACCAGCTTCGTTTTATTATCAAAGTGTTGATAAATGGTCTTTTTAGAAATGCCTAAACTATTGGCAATATCGTCCATAGTAACACTCTTAAAACCATAGTTTAGAAACAAATCTGATGCACCTAATAGTATTTTTTCTCTCATAATCAGGTGCAAATCTATAACCGGAAACTTTAAAAACCAAAAAAGTTTCCAAAGTTTTAATGTTTTTTTAACATATAATTTACACCGGGACTTTTTAATATGATGAATTGCATTATTTTTGTTTGATGCAGTCAATTGAAAAATACCAAGAGGATTTTATAAAATATTTAGAAGAGTATACCACATTTAGGGAGCCTAAAAACCTCTATGAGCCTGTAACGTATATTTTAAATTTGGGTGGAAAACGGCTTAGGCCTGTCTTAACATTAATGACCGCTGATATTTTTAACGAAAATTATAAAGTGGCTTTAAATGCAGCATTAAGCATAGAAGTATTTCATAACTTTTCCTTAGTTCATGACGATATTATGGACGATGCTCCTTTACGCAGAGGAAAAAAAACTGTACATGAAAAGTGGGATATTAATACCGGGATCTTATCAGGAGATGCCATGCTTATTATGGCGTATCAACTTTTTGAAAACTATGAGGCGCATGTTTTTCAAGCTTTAGCAAAATTGTTTAGTAAAACAGCGTTAGAGGTTTGTGAAGGCCAGCAATATGATGTTGATTTTGAAACCAGGCAGGATGTAAGTATATCTGAGTATTTAAAGATGATTGAGTTCAAAACAGCTGTTTTGATTGGAGCTGCTATGAAAATGGGTGCTATTGTAGCCGGTGCTTCTCCAGAAGATCAGCATCATATTTATGAATTTGGCAAAAATTTGGGTATTGCTTTTCAATTGCAAGATGATTATCTGGATGCTTTTGGAGACCCTAAGACTTTTGGAAAGCAAGTTGGAGGTGATATTATTGAGAATAAAAAAACATATTTATATTTAAAAGCTTTAGAGTTTTCAAATAAAGAGGATAGTGCGGCGTTAGAGCGCTTATTTTCATCAACACCAGATGATCCAACTGATAAGATAGAAGGTGTTAAGTCGTTATTCATATCTTCAGGATCGGCCGTTGAAACAAAGCAGGCTATTCAAGTGTATACTGATATGGCTTTTAGGGTATTACAATCCCTCAATATTTCAAATGATAAAAAAGAATTATTGGAAGCTTTTGGTAACAGTTTAATGAACAGAACGGTTTAAATGCAATTACCTGCTACTTTTGATGGTTTAATTGATGAAGCAAATCAGTTAGATTTATATAAAAAATTAATTCTTCAGCTTAATAAAGATTTTCTTTTGGCTAATATTGATTTAGATTTTCATGAAGATATTTTGCCTTCAAGCTTAAAACTTCTACTTCACGAAACTATTTATAAACTGATTCAGGAAAAATTCACAGAATACCTTAACCTGCTATATATTATAGATGTTCCGGAACGTCAGGTAAAAGCTTTAGATGATAAAGACTTAATAATACTAGCTGAAGCAGTGTCTTTTTTAATTCTCAAGCGCGAATGGCAAAAGGTGTGGTATAAAAATCACTATTAAAGTTTAATTAAGATAAATTTGTCCTATTTAAAATCTCTTCATATCTTTGCAGTTAATTACTAAACATTATGTTTTCAAAAGCTTGTGAATACGGAATTAAAGCAGCAATTTTTATTGCTACACAATCTTATGAAGGCAAGCGTGTAAGCCCTAAAGAAATTGCAAAAGAAATAGATTCGCCTCAAGCCTTTACTGCAAAAATTTTACAAGCTTTAGTTAAACATCAAGTGGTTAACTCTATAAAAGGAGCTTATGGCGGATTTGAAATTGAAAGAAATCAAATTAAAAATGTAAAATTATCTCAAATTGTCAATGCCATTGATGGAGATAGTATTTATAATGGTTGCGGTTTAGGCTTAAAAAAGTGTGATGAAGATCATCCCTGTCCTGTACATGACAAATTTAAAAGTGTAAGGGAGGAATTAAAAGATATGTTAGAAAACACAAGTTTAGACGAATTGGCACGAAACATAAAATCAGGAACATCATTTTTAAAGATTTAAAAAAATTTGAATATAAATAGGATAAAATTATCCGAAATAAATAAAACCATGGAAATATTAAATAATAATGCTCAAAAACAAATTGGGCAGTTTGTAGCAGACGATTTTAGAACGGCGGCAGTATTTGTTAATTATGGCATTGATTTTTGCTGTAGAGGACATAGAACCGTTGAAGAGGTATGTGAAAAAAATGGCATCGACACAAACGAATTACTTGATAGGCTTGATGCTGTTTTGAATTCTAAAGCAGACCAGTCCATTGATTATAAATCGTGGCCGGCAGATTTATTGATTGATTATATTGAAAAGAAACACCACCGTTATGTTGAAGCAAAAATTCCTGTACTTCGTCAGTTTCTGGATAAATTATGTAGAGTTCATGGTGAGCGTCACCCGGAGTTATTTAAGATCAATGAGCTTTTTACAGCTTCGGCCGGTGAATTGGCTGCTCATATGAAAAAAGAAGAGTTGGTGCTTTTTCCGTTCGTGAAAAAAATGGTTGCCGCTACATTAAGCCAGAATGCTATTGAAGCTCCTCATTTTGGAACTGTTGAAAACCCTATTGAAATGATGAAACATGAACATGACAATGAGGGGGTAAGATTCAGGGAGATTGCCGAATTAACAAATAACTATAACCCTCCTGCAGATGCATGTAATACCTTTAGAGTGGCTTATGCTATGCTTGAAGAATTTGAGCAGGACCTGCATTTGCATATTCATTTGGAAAATAATATTCTGTTTCCTAAAGCCATAAAACTAGAGCAACAATTTGATTAGTAGTACGCCAGATTATTGGGATATGTTCCGGCTTGTTTAAAAAGCCCTAAATTCCGAAAAGGCTAATCTTTTCGGAATTTTTTAGTTTATTATATTTATCATTTAGAAATAAATAGAAGTGTCAAAAAAACTCGTCATAGTCTGCTTAATTAATTTTTTAATAGCTGCTTTAATGGGGGTGTTATTGCGCTATTCATTTGTTGGGCAATCATTTTTTAATTATAGGTTTTTAACGCATGCGCATTCTCATATAGCCATGCTTGGTTGGGTGTATTTAATATTATATGTACTCATTGTACATTATTTTGTTCCTGAAAAAAAGCCTATTTATAATAAATTGTTTTGGGTTACCCAGTTTGCTGTGGTGGGCATGATGCTTAGTTTTCCTTTTCAGGGTTACGCGGCTATATCTATTTCCTTTTCTACCTTACATATTTTTTGTAGCTACTACTTTGTTTATCTCATTTGGAAACAGCATAAAGCACAATCAGTAGCGACACAATATTTGCTTAAAGCATCTTTGATATTTATGCTGTTATCTACAGGAGGTGTTTGGTGTTTAGGGCCTGCGGTTTCCATGTTGGGAAGGATGTCAGCTTTTTATAACATTGCTATTCAGTTCTTTTTACACTTTCAATTTAATGGGTGGTTTTTAATTGCAGTATTAGCTATCTTTTTTCATCTTTTAGGAATACAGTACTCAAAACAGTTTCAGATATTTTTTAAACTGTTAATGGTTTCAACTGTTTTAACCATGGCATTGCCCATTTATTGGTTTGCCCCCTATAAGATTTTATTAGTTATAAATGGAGTGGGTGTGTGCTTACAGCTATTAGTGCTGTTTCTTTTTTTAAAACTGATAAAACCCTACCAGTTTAGGCTTTTACAATCTAATAATAAGCTAACGGTCTATCTCTATAATTTTGTGATTTTTTGTTTGATTTTAAAGCTTGGGTTACAGCTAGTATCTCTTAATCCTGAATTTTCTGAAACGCTTTATCAACACCGTAATCTCATTATTGGTTTTATTCATTTAACCATGTTGGGAATTGTTACAGGGTTTCTATTTTCATTTATACTACAAAGTAGGCTGGTAATTTATAATATGGTTTTGAAATTTGGAATAGCAAGTTTTGTATCCGGCTTTATTTTAACTGAGCTATTATTAATGATTCAAGGAATCATGTTTTATTTGGGTAAGGGGCTCATGTCTAACTACTACCTTTTTTTGTTTCTTTCCAGTATACTTTTGCCTTTAGGAATAGCAATGCTAATTTTAAATATTTACAGAAAGTCTAAAATCTCTACCTGATTTTGTGTTTTTAAATAACGTGAGTTCGACATAAAATTCATAAAAACTGACCAAAAGTCTAATAAAATAGAGGGTTGTCACCTTGAGCGCAGTCGAAAGGCCTTAAAATTTACTGTTTTAATTAGGTTTCAACTGTACTCAACCTGACACACAAGTTCAATTTTCTGATTTTCAATTATTTGAAATTTTTATTATATCGAACGCACGTTAAATACAATTATTAAGACAAAAAATAATGCAGTAAATAAGCCTAGTGAAATCTTCCAAAAAGGGTGCGCTTTTTTCATTTCCATAAATTGAAAGGCAATACCATAAAACTTGAATGCTGATAATAACAGGATTATTAAAAGCGCATAAGAGTTTTCCAGTTTAGAAACTAAGGCAGAAACCATAGTAAGTGCCATTAAAATAACCCAGGTGATAGTCGCCGTTTTTTTCATACTAAAAAAGTAAATAGATTACAGGGAAGAGCATCATCCAAATTAAATCACACATGTGCCAAAATGCCGCACCGGCCTCGACATCTTCAATTTTTGTATTGGAATGTTCTTTTTTTATTCCAAAATAAACAGATGTTAGAATTACTATACCCACAAGTACGTGAATTACATGAAACAATGTAAGCATCCAGTAAAAAGTAAAGAAAGTATTGTAGCCTAAGTAAATACCTTCGCTGAGCTTTTCGTAATATTCAAAGCTTTTTAAGCATAAAAACAGACCACCAAATAATATTGTTAAAAGGAGAAATTTTTTGAATTTTTTTTTGGTTCCGTTTTTTAACTCATGAACTGAAATAGCCATAAAGTAACCACTGGTAAGTAAAAATAAAGTGTTGAGCATACCATAAGTAGTATTCAATTTTAAGCTTGAGTTTTGAAATTGTTCAATTTCTTGATTGCCATAATATACCATGGCTATTAATGCGGCTCCAAAAGTTAAAAGTTCAAGACATATGATAATCCAAATTAAAATACCTCCAGGAGGATACCAGATATTTTTATAGTTTATTGTTAGATTGTTCAATTTATAAGAGGTTTACCGAAATTATGCCTGATGCTTTATTTTCTCATAGAGCTTAACTAAAGATTGAAGTAATTCTTCCGGGGTTGTAAGTATTTGATAATGGTTTTGGCCAAACATTTGAGGCAGGTAGTATTTTGCATTGGCTTCAATGGCCAGTGCGTAGGAGTTAATTTGTCTTTCATTGAGTTCTCGCAATGCCTGTTTTACGTCATTAATACCGTATTTGCCCTCATATCGGTCATAATCATTTGGTTTACCATCCGAAATTAAAATAACCCATTTGTTTTTAGTATCTCTCTTGTCCAATAAGGCACCGGAATGTCTCAAGGCTGCTCCTATACGCGTATAGCCACTTGGTTCTACGCTTCCAATTCTATATTTTGCCGTATCCCAATTATCATCAAAACTTTTAAGTGTTAAATAGCTTGAGTGGTTTCTTGTTTTAGAATAAAAGCAATTGATGGAGAAATCAATGTTAAATTCATCTAATATTTCGCCAAACAGAATGGATACTTGTTTTTCTACATCAATTACTCTGTTTCCGGCAGCATAGCCATCGCTTGATAAACTAATATCCAAAAGTAGTAGAATGGATAGGTCTTTTTCTTTTTTCCGTTTAGACAGGTATATTTTTTCAGATGGGGTATGCCCAGTTTTAATATCAATAAACAAATCAGTTATGGCATCAATATCAAACTCTTCCCCTTGGGTTTGCCTGCGCTGCTGTTGGTATTTATTGTTAACGGTTGTTAGCATTTTACGTAACCCGGTTAAGGTCAGGCGGTTTTCATTAAGTGTTTTTTTGTAGTATGATCTGTTGGCTGCTGTTTGGGTTTTTGGGTATACTTTGCAAAAATACTCCTTGTATCTTCTAGTTGCATAGTTCCACTCGTCATAGGAAATAAAATGGCCATCACCTTCATTTTCTGCGCTTTCGGCAATGGTGGTGTTTTCAATAAAATCAGCCTGATATACAGAATGTGCTGTGTCATCCACACGAACCGTATGCTTCATTTTAACCTCATCTAAGGCATTGGAATGGTCTTCCAAATCATCATCTCCATCCATATCCCTAAAATTCCCACCAAACTCTTCGGCGGTTTCAACCTTTTCAAACTGGTGTTGTAAGACGGCATCTTCCATTTGTTTCTGGTCAATTTGAACGGATATAATCTCTTCAACAGCTTTTGATTTGATAATGGTTTTAGCCTGTTCCTGATTGGCCGTTTTAACCTGGTCTGTAAAATGCTTTAATTGTTTTTTTGATGGATCTTCAGGAACATTTCGCATCCATTTTCCATAAATATAAGTATAATCAATGGCGTCTTTTTTGCTGGCCTTTGCCAAATAATGTGCTATGAATTTTTGATAATACGTTTTGGTAATGGGGAATTGATCAAATAATGCTTCAAGAACTTTTCCGGAGTACTCATGGGCTTTGTGTTGAGATTCTAATACATCATGATCTTGATTGTCATTCCAATTTAAGCTTAGGTTTTTTTGAACCGATAGGTATAATACCCTGAACAAATAAAATGAAATATTTTCTTCATGAGTCTGAAATTCGTAATACCTGGAGGGCAAAAAAAAGTTGTTATTTTTATAGCCTCCCTCTCTGTCTGCTTCATAAATTTCTATAGATACTCCTGTTATGGCGCGGGCAAAAAGTGCTAAACGGGATTTGATATCGCTTAAATTTACGGCATACCCAAGTCTGGCCTCCTTTTTCTTTTTTCTTTTCTTGAAAAAGAACGCAAACTTGGTAAAAATATATTCATCTGGCTCAAACTCAAACATCATAGTAACCTTAATCTAATTTATATCATTAAATCGCTTAAGTCCTTTAGGGCCTGAATCACTTCTAGATCATCTGTTAAAGGTTCAATAACTGCAACATGAACCGAAAGGCGTTTTGGTAGGCCAACATGAATTAATTTTGCGGCATCAACCAATAATCTTGTTGAGACTGTTTCTGTAAGCCCTAATTCTGTCAGGTTTCTGATTTTTGTGGCAATATTAACCAGTTTTTGGGCTATGTTTAAAGGTATACCTGTTTCTGAAACTAAAATTTTAGCTTCAAGTTTAGGTTCCGGATAGTCAAAAGAAACTGCAACAAAACGCTGCCTTGTAGAGGGTTTTAACTCTTTGAAACCACGTTGATAGCCTGGGTTAAATGAAGCCACTAACATAAAATCTTTATGTGCTTTTATAGTTTTCCCCAACTTATCTATAAACAACTCTCTTCTATGGTCTGTTAATGAATGAATGGCAACAATAACATCTGGCCTTGCTTCTGCTATTTCATCCAAATAGATAATATGTCCTTCTTTAACTGCTGTTGTAAGGGGGCCGTCTAACCAAACAGTTTCAGCGCCTTTAATAATAAATCGGCCTATTAAATCTGTTGAAGAGGTTTCTTCATGACATGAAATGGTAATTAATTTTGTCTCAAGTTTGTGTGCCATAAATTCAATGAACCTGGATTTTCCGGTTCCGGTTGGTCCCTTTAATAAAAATGGGATTTTACATTTGTAGGCGTGCTCAAAAACTTCTATTTCTTTATTAACAGGTTGATAATATGGCGTATTCATTTTGTTTTAATTTGAACTTGAGGAACAAAAAACCAGAGTAAGCCTTCTTTCAAATTTTTACTCTGGTATGTCATTATTATTTAGTTAGCTGCTATTTCAAGAGCTTCATCATTTGGTTTTCCATGCTTATAAAAGTCCACCATATAGGATACTATACCAATCAGAAATAATGTAGCACATAAAATAAGTACTATAAAGTGAATTTCAATCTCTTTTTGAACGGCCATGAATTCCATTTTAAACTTGCGCTCTAGGTATACCTGGGCAACACCAGCCACTCCAAAGGCTACGGTCATTCCAATCATACCAATATTTGATAACCAAAAAGCTATTCTGCCTCTGGTACTTTCATATAGTTTTCTACCGGTCATATTTGGTAAACTGTAACTGATAATCGCTAAGACTATCATGGCATAAGCGCCCCAAAAAGCCAGGTGCCCGTGCATTGCCGTTACCAAAGTACCGTGTGTATATAAATTAGTTTGTGGTAAAGTGTGTGCAAAGCCTAATAGTCCTGCCCCCATAAATGATACTATGGCGGCACCAAGTGTCCAGTACAGGGCTAGTTTGTTAGGGTGCTTCTTTTCTCCTTTTCTATACATGTTAACCGCAAACAATGCCATGGCTAAGAATGCTAAAGGCTCTAAGGCAGAGAAAATACCACCAACAATTAACCAAATCTTATTCACACCAATATAGTAGTAATGATGCCCGGTTCCCAGTACTCCTGATAAGAATGTTAAACCTACAATAACATAGAGCCATTTTTCAATGACTTCTCTGTCAACCCCTGTCAGTTTTATTAATAGGAATGATAAAATACCACCCATGATTAGTTCCCAAACGCCTTCTACCCATAAGTGTACAACCCACCATCTAAAGAATGAATCTTTTACCTGGCTGTCAAAGGGCAGCATTCCGGGTAAATATAAAAGTGCAGCAAATAATAGGCCCATAGAAAGTACCAGTGCTGTTGTTGTTCTTCGTTTTCCTTTAAAAAGCGTAGCTAGAATAAGGCCTAAAAACAGAAGTACATTTACAACTACTAAATAATCTAACGGCCTTGGAATTTCTAAGAATTTACGGCCTTCCCAGTAGTTAAAGTGATAGCCTACTATGGCTATGACCCCAACTACAGCTAAACTTATCAATTGCACATATGCCAGTTTAACACTGACCAATTCGCGTTGAGCTTCTTCCGGAATAATATAGTATGCGGCTCCCATAAAGCCACATAATAGCCATACTACCAGTAAATTAGTATGTACTGCTCTTGCTGTGTTAAATGGGATAATACTGTGCAGGCCATCCATTCCGGCATGTGCAAATCCCATTATAAAACCGTATACCAGTTGCAGGCCGAACAATAACATTGAAAGGGCAAAAAACCAGTACGCTACTTTTTGTGATTTATATTTCATGTTTTTTATGTTAGTTTAGTTATCGTCTTTTGCTAATGGAGATACCACAGTATCAAATCCATTTAAATCAATTTCACCTATCCAATTGAAAAAGGCAATCAGGTCATCAGCTTCTTCTTGTGAAAAGCCATAGGCTACCATTTTTCTTCCGTTAGGCGCCCAGTCTACAGGAGTCATTAAAACGGCTTTAACGTAGCCTTCACCTCTTCGGTCAATAACTTTAGTAAGTTCTGGGGCATAATAAGCGCCTTCTCCCATAATAGTATGACAGCCCATACAGTTGTTTTCTTCCCAAAGGGTTTTCCCTCTTACAACAGCTTCGGTAATACCTTCTTCATTTGATTGGTCATTCGCTTTACTAAAAGAGTAAATGGTAAGACCAATAAATATGAGAAAAGTAACTACTGTTCCTCCAAGAAAAAAAGCCCGTGCTTGTTTTTTTGATAACATATTTATTCAGTTTTGATTAGTATTAATTTTTATTTATTAAATCATGGATGGCCTGTAAGGTTTCTTTATTATCAACCCCAAGGCCTTCTTGTTGGTGTATTAATTCACCCCCTGAATTAAACACACTTATAATGTTTGAGTGTGAAAAATCCATAGGTGAAATTTGTTTATATTTTACAGCTAAAACATTGGCAAATTCTCTAACACTACTTTGGGTACCTTGTAAAAAGGTCCATTGTTTCCCGTCCATAAAATTTTCTTTGGCAAAAGCTTTTAATCGGTCCGGAGTATCCGTTTCGGGGTCTATGCTTACTAATATAAAGCGAAGATCTTTCATGTTTTCTTTAGGGATTTTAGCTTCTATATTGCGCATATCTGCAACTAACCTGGGGCATGCTGCTTTACAGGTGGTATAAATCATAACCATAACTAAAGTTTTTCCTTTGAGATCCTCCAGCTGAATGATCTCATTTTCTTCAGTATGCCATGTACTGGTTAAGTTAAAAATGGATTCATCTGAAATACCATTATGGTTGAGTTCTGTCAATGAAGTTTCTGCCAATGCTTTTAAATCCATTTTACAGACCGAACAGTTTCCGGCATGATCAAAGGTTTTGTCTCCTTCACATTTCATAGGACATTGATAAAGGACCAAGTCATTATTGGATTTTTTGGAATCTGAAAAATGGCACGAAGTAAAACTTAATGCCACTATAAAAAGACTCAAAATTGATTTTAATGTTTTCATTCTACTATATCTTTAACACATCTGAACCCTAAGTTTTTCATGGCATACTTAGCTTTTAAGCTACCACGGATAGCATAGCGCATAAATGCGGCATAATTCATTAAATCTGTAGCTCCCACAGCTGCACTTCCACAAAATAAATTATTGTCCTTATCTACATCTTTTCTTGATTCACCTGAAACTAAAACCGAATTAAAATCTAAGGTCCATTCCCATACTAAGCCATGTAAATCATAAACATTCCAATAGTTCTTAAAGGTTGAACCAATAGCATTATTGAATGTTTTTGGTTTTTCATACCAACCCAAAATGTATTTATTATAAGATTCTAATTGTCTTGCATCCGGCATGGTTTTGTTTGCCATAGCTACATACTCCCATTCATCAATGGTAGCCAGCCTTTTTCCCTGACATTCACAATAATCTTTGGCTGCAAACCATGAAATATTTGTAACTGGTGCATCTAAGGATTGTGATTGGTTTAGTTTGGTGTCTGAGTCCCAATCTATTAAATAGTTGCCATCAGCAAATAGTTTTTTTACTTGTGAACGCTGCCATTTAGGGTATTTTAAAACAAATTCTAAAAAGGCTTTGTTTGTGACCGGATAAACATCCATTTCAAAATCTGAGATGGTAACTTTCAAGGAATCTCTACCATAAAGCGGAATATAAGTACCCCCTTTGATAGCAACCATTTTAGACTGACAATGCCCTGTTAGCATAAATAACAGCGTAAAAGTGTACAATGTCAGTCTTTGAATGGTTTGCATTGAGCTAGTAATTAGTAAGTATTATTTAGTGTCCGTTTTTTACAGCGTCCACTTGACTTTTAGTGACGTTGGTTTTATTATTATCCCAGGAATTATAAACATAGGTTAGTACATCTGCAATTTCTTCGTTGCTAATAGCCTGTCGGGTCATGACACTATTATATTTTTCACCGTTAACCGTTATTTCTCCTGCTTTTCCTTTAAGAACAATTTCAATAGCGCGTCTCACATCTGCATTTAAGTAATCTGATTTTGCCAATGGAGGGAAGGCATTGGGAATGCCTTGTCCTTCTGCCTGGTGACATGCAAAACAGGTTTGCATATAAACCTTTTTCCCTGCCTCCATTTTTTCGGCCAAACTTTTATCTGAACTTACTACTTTGGCTTTTTGATTGTCATCTTCAGGCATATCCTGGATTCCTCCACCTTCAGGATGGTAAATACCTTCTTGAACAACACCTGAATAGATTTTTTTGTTTTCTTCGCCTTCAACTTTAAGCATACCTAAAGCCCCTTTATTAAAGGCTCTAAAAATAGAGTGGTCAACCAAAATGAATGTTCCCGGCACATCAATTCTAAATTCAACTATGGCCGCTCCACCAGCTGGAACTAAAGTAGTTTGTACGTTTTCGTTTATTGTAGAGCCACCTTCTACCATAACTTTGTCAAAGATTTCTCCTATAACATGAAAAGAGGATACCAGATTGGGCCCACCGTTACCTACATAAAGCCTAACAGTTTCTCCAACATTTGCTGTAATGGCATTATCACCGGTAAGCGCTCCTACTTTTCCATTGAAAACTACATAATCAGCATCTTCATCTACTGCTTTCTGCATATCAAAAGCTTGCAAACCAGGTTCTCCATTTTCGCCTTTAGTGTAGAAATCCCCTTGCATGATATAGTATTCTTTATCAACAGGAGGTAATCCGCCTTCGGGCTCAACCAATATTAATCCGTACATTCCGTTTGCTATATGCATACCTACCGGTGCTGTAGCGCAGTGATATACATATAAACCCGGATTTATAGTTTTAAAGTTGAATGTCTTTTCGTGTCCCGGGGCTACAAAGGAAGATGTAGCACCACCTCCTGGGCCTGTAACTGCATGAAGGTCAATATTATGTGGTAGTTTGTTGTCCGGGTGATTTGATAATGTAAATTCTACCTCGTCACCAACTCGGGTTCTAATGAAACTTCCCGGAACTGAACCTCCAAAAGTCCAATAATTATAGGTAGTTCCGTCTGTCATAGTACCTTCTTGTTCTAAGATCTCCATGTTTACAATGAGTTTTTTTGCTTTACGCCTTCCAACTGGTGTTGGTACGTTTGGAGGAGCGGTTAATTCTGCAATCATTTCCTTGCTTACAGGAATATTTGCTGCATCAGCATACTCTTTTTTTTCATTGTCTATGCACCCAAATAGAAGCAAAGACATAATAAATGCACATAATGACTTCAAGTAGTTTACCATGGTTGATTAATTTAATTTAGTTATGGTTATATGTTTTAAAGAGGATAAATTTGTCCTCTTTTTTGAATGGTAAAAATACTTTTTACGATCTTTAAAAAATATGATATTTATCAGTTAAAAATCATCATGTATTTTGTATAACAATTAGGCAAGGGCTTAGGGCATGACAATGGAAAGATTGATATAAAAGTTACGTCCTTGTCTTGGAATGTTATTCCAATCTGAAAATGTAGAGTAGTTTGTATCTAAAATGTTTTCAACCCCGTATTTAAAAACCAATTTATTACTATTCAAGTACACTAGATTTCCTAAATTTAAATTTAAAATGGCATAGGCGGGTGTTTTATTTTCGCCATAAAACAGACTGTACTTACTTTGATTTCCGTTGCCTTCTAACTGTAAAGCTGCATTAAACTTTAAAGTATTGTAGTTTACTTCAGCTAAATAAGAAAATGGTTTTATTAGTGGTAAGTTTTCATTATTACTGCCTTTACCATAATTGTAACCCACAGAGCTGTTAAAGGAGAACTTTTCAGAAAATTCAAAACTTGAGTTTAGATAGATATTAAAAATTGATGCATGACTTAAGGCATTGTATACACGTACACCATTGGCGCCAATGGTCATAGGGTTTATGGAATCATCAATTTCGCCAATAATGTAATCTGAAATGTAAAAGAAAGCGGATTCAAGCCCTAGTTTAACTGATTTAAAGGTGTAACTTGTTTTAGTATTAATTTCAATAGCTTTTTCGTTCTTTAAGGTTGGGTTTCCTATATAATCATATCGGTCAAAACTATTAAACAGAAAGAAGCCGTAACCTTCACTTACTGTTGGCGCTCTTTCTCCATAGCCAAGGCCAAATGTGGCTTTAAAATAGTCTCTTTTATAGGTGTAATCTCCTGACAGGCTTAATAAAAATCTATTCTGGGTATCACTAATATCAGGATAAAAGATTTTTAAACTATTTAAACCAATCTCATTGGCAATTTTATTCTTATGATATCCTAAACGTATGCCTCCTGAAATGTTTTCGTTTTCATTTAAGCTTATATGATCTTTAACAAACAGTCCTGAATATAATGTTCTAACATCGGGCCAGGTATACATGAACATATCGGGTTGATCAGGATCATTTGAAAACATGGTCATTTCTGCTAATGACCGGTTATAAAATCCGTTTAAATTCACTAAAAAATCATGCTTATTCTTTTTAAGTGTGGCTTTGCTGTAAAATCCGTAAGTATCACTCCACCCCGGCATATCCATACGAATGGGAACATCAGGACGATTGCTATCATCCATAATATGAGTGATGGTGTTAAAATAGAGCTTGGTTTCTAAAGCTGTAATTAGCGCAGATTCACTTTCATAATGATGGGTTACGGATGTGATAAGCGCCTCGGCTAAGGATACGTCCATTGGTAATGCCGGATATCCAACATCAGTAGCTTTATCATAAATGATGTGCGCTTCAAGCTTTTGATTATTGGAAAGCTTATAACCACTTTGTAGTGGTATGTTATATTTTTGAAACTGAGAATATGGGACTTCTTGATTACCCCCGGCAATATAATTATCAGATGTCCTGAAGATACCATCAGTAGTTAGGTAAAATGTGTCACCTGAATATTCCAGATCTAAGCCTGCAATGCTATAATTTCCATTTGATTCATAGCCTAAATCTGCACTGGTTTTTAATCCGGAACCATTGAATTTTGATGATGCTATTTGCAAATCCATACCACCTCCAATACAATGTCCGTTTTCTGTGCCTTCCTGACCGGAATTGATAGTGACCTGCTCTAAATTAGAAACGTCAACATATGATGTTATAGGGTCCATTTTATCAGTACAGGCTCCAAAAATTTGCATGCCATCTATGGTAACGTTTAACCGGTCACTGGTCATATTATTTAATGCCGGTTCCCAGGCATAGTTTCCGCGCTTTATCATGGTTACCTGATTGGCTTTTTCTAAATACGCATCAATACTTGACAGTGTTTTTTCCTGCCTGTAATTACTTAATTTACGTTGAGCTACAATAATTACCTTGTCTAATTTGGTGGTGTCCTTTTTAAACACAGGTGTGTTTTCCTGTGCAAAGAACGAGAGGCTACAAAAAAAGCAAAGACTAATAAAAACAAGATATTTCATAATTATGTTGTTTGTGGAACCAGTGATTAATGAAGTTGCTTAAATGCCTTGTTAAGCAACTTCATTAAATCAAACAGCAAGTATTAAAACTCCAATTCCAGATAAAGCGAACTCTTTTGGTTTTGTTCTGTAACATCTTCGCCTTTTAAAAGCTCATCTGAACTATTTAAAAGCTTTAAATTAAGTACCCAATATCCTGTCATTGTCAATGATAGATCAGCATGATACATATTATCTGAAGCATCAAAACTTAAATTGGTATTGTTAGGAGAGGTGTGATTTTCCATACCCGGCATCCTTGGGTCAAGTAGTATTTTATAATTTTCAACAATAGGGAATGACATCATGTTTTCCATTTGGTATAAACCAACCATAAGGTCATTTATACCTATTGTGGGTGCTTTGGGCTCGATTAGAGCAGCAACATAGCGTTTGCCATCTGAAGCCATAAAACTAGAAACGTTTTGTTTTTCAGCTTGTGATACAGAAATGGTACTTGCAGCAGTATACTCAATACTGTTGATTGAATAATTAAACGTTATAGACCACCCGGAGTTGTCTGCATTGGTCATTTGAAATATTACAGAGCCTGAATAAAGAGTGGTTTTATCAGTAACTTTTTCAATAACAGAAGAAGGACAGGAATGTTGCATAGATGGCATTTGCATCATTGGAACCCAGGATATATCAGCATTTTCAATGTATGTATTGTCACTATTGTTTTTAATTCTTAGGGTTACTTTATTGTAACCGGTTGTAAATACACCGGTCTCATTATATAGCTCAATAGAATGGTTGTTGTTTGTAATATCTTGAATTTTTACAAGCCCTTCAATGTCGTTTATTGGAGGCGTATCATCATTATCTGTGGAACAGGCTATAGTCAAAAGTGCCATGAATAAAACAGGCAGAATATATTTTAGTTTCATTTTTATTTTTTTTGAATTATAAGTATAAGGTATCCTAATTAAGCTCATTAAAATGAGTTAACAGAATATTCAAAACCGTTATATTGGTTTTTTAAGGATAAAAAATTAACTAAAAATTGGAGGAGGTGTTTCTACTTTTAATGTTGTTTTAATAACTCCGGGTGAATTATATATAAGGAATCTTTGGGGTAGCATAGGTTCTTTTAAACCGATATTAAAATCGTTTTTGGAAAAGAGGCAAAAAACATCTATGACTGTTCTTTTGTTTTCCTGAAAGGGGAATTTATTTGTGGAGTCTGAATTATTTTCAGCTAATTGCTTAGTTAATTGGCATTTTCCGTTACATCCTTGTTGGTTGTCTTTTTGAATGCATAAGGTTTTGGTGATTAAATTCTGGTTAACTACAAAATCACCAATAATAGCCAGGGTATTAATATTATTGGCTAACAATATTAACACTAAAATTGATGCTGTGATTTTATGAAATAAAACCTTAATCATGCTGTAAAAATAAAGTAATTAGGTCTCGTAAAACATGATGTTGGTCATGGAATTTAAAAATTGTATAGTCATTATCTTTAGCGTTAAAAATCTTTCTTTTTTGCTTTAAATACAATTTTGATTACCGGTAAAATAACCCAAATAAATAGCATAGCAAATGATATGACCAGCCCAAAATTGGTACCAAAAAACTTTTTAAAAATAGCTCCTGTATAGCCCAGCAAAGCTGAAATATCGAGTTTTAGAAGAATTAAAGTTCTGGATAAATCTATGGGATTTAACATAGTGCCAATCAATGACAGCTTGTCCAGGGGGTAGTCTTCAAACAGGATTAGAGACATTAAAAATAGGCCATCATATATGATAGCTAAAAACAGCCATAATAGTATGGCATAACCAAAACCTTTGATTTTGTTTTCGTTGGATAAAGCAATGTTGAAGGCTAAAGCTGTGAATATGAAGGTTAAGAAGGAGCCGGTAATTAATAATAATGAAAAATCCCATATGGCTGAGGATCTAAACAATCCGTAAAAAATAAACGGTATTCCCAGCCCTAAAATTAAACTCATAGATAATGAAATGGCAACACCTAAATACTGACCCAAGAAAATAGAGGATCGTTTTAAAGGTTGAGCTAATAATAGTTCAGTAAATTCTTTAGAATTGTAGTAGTACATCACGCCAAAAATGGTTCCTATTAAAGGAACTAAAACTATAATGACATTCATTAATGTGATCACTGCTTTTGACAGGTCGTTGTTTAAAAACAGTAATACCACACCCAACAATAAATAGAATGCAAAGTACACATAACTCCAACGGCTGCGCATTAAATCAAAAAAACTATATTTTAAAATTTTAAGCATAATTATCGGATAAAATTGAAGCAATAGCGTGTTCAAAATCAGGTTGGTCTGTTTTTGATTTTAACTCATTAATGCTTCCTTTGAAATAAATCTGTCCTTCTAATAGAAATACAATTTCGTCTGAGACTTCCTCAACAAAACTCATAATGTGGGAGGTTATGATTATGGTCTTTCCTTTAGCTTTTTCAGATTGAATTAACGTTTTCAACCTAATTAATGAAATAGGATCCAATCCTGTAGTAGGTTCGTCTAAAATAATTAGCGGACTATCAAACATAAAAGTCAATACAAGATTAACTTTTTGCTTTGTACCTCCCGAGAGATTACCTAGTTTTTTATCTAAAAACGGCTCAAGCTTAAAACGTTCAATGAGTGCTTTGTCCTGTTCCGTTTGACCTCGCAAATCTTTAATCATTTTAATAAGTTCTCTTACTTTTAAATTGTTCGGAAAATTTGCTATTTGTGGTAAATAATCAATTTTATGACGGTAATTTGAATTGTAACTGATGTTTTCCTGAAGTACAGAAATGGTTCCTTTATTGGGTATTACCATACCCAGAATCACTTTGATCAGTGTGGTTTTACCAGAACCATTAGGTCCTAACACCGTAAAAATACCACCTTTGTTGATGTTGAGATTAACACCACTTAGCACTGTGTTTTTGCCAAAACTTTTATGTAAATCCTGAATGCTTACCATGTTATTTGCTTTGTTAGGGGGTGATTGTCTAATAAATTATCAGGGGTAAAAACCGGAGATACTTTTTCTGAAAAATCAATAATATCAATAAAAAGGCTGCGTAATAAAATAATGGTCTCCGGTGTTCTGTTTACTATATATGAAAACAATTTTACCGGCCTGTAAGGAACATCCCCAATACCATTTTTGTCCAAGTCATAACCTGTATAATTACTCCAATAGTTTTTGTCGAATATATTATCATTTATTTTACTGTTATAAGAAATATCAAAAGAGTTATACAGGAAGTTATTCTCTAAGAACTTATTAGTATAGCATGCACCTCTAACCTTAACGGCCCAACCATTATTGATGAAATTGTTATTAACATAGTTGATTCTGTTTGATCCTTCTATATTAATACCAATAGTGTTTTCTTTAAAGGTATTGCCTCTGATTTCGGCGTCATTGATCTCTTTTAAAAGCATACCGTAAGAAGCTGTACCCCAGTTTTCTTTAAAGGTATTGTTAAGCATTTTGATTTTTTTGGAAAACATAACTGCTACTCCCGCACCATTATTTTCAAAAGTGTTGTCCTGATAAATATCATCATTAGAAAACATGAAGTGTAGGCCATATCGCAGGTTTTCGGCACTAACGTTATTTTTTATCAAGCAGTTATCCGAAAACTCTAAATAAATACCGTCACGTACATGTTCTACATAATTATGCTCTATCTCAATATGATTACTGTACCAAAGCTGAATCCCATTTCCGGAGTTATACTCTTCAACAGCCTCGCCTATTATTTTATTATGATACACCCTGCCGTAGTTTGATTTTTCCAGATAAATACCAAAAAATAGTTTTTCAAGAACCAGATTCTTAATCTCAAAATGTTTACTTCTTTTCACTCTTATAGCAGCATAATCTTCGGTATAGCTTGTTCCAACATTAATAATGAATAAGCCATCTACAGTGACATGGTCTGAAATTATGGTAATTATTTCTCCTTTTAATTCCCCGTCAATAACCGGATAGTCTTCACCAACTATTGTAAGCGGTTTGTTTATTACAATATTGTACTCTTTATAAGTCCCTTTTTTAATGATTATAGTGTCAAAGTCTTTAGCAAGAGATATGGCTTTTTTAATTGAAGGGACAGGGCATGTTGAACATACCTCAATGTTTTGAGCATAGTTGGTAAAGGCCAAGACAAAGGCAAATAAAAGAGCTGTTATTTTTTTCATAAACTAGTCTCTAAAATGAGCTAAGAGTGATTCCCATGAATATAATTCGCCTCCTTTTTTAGCATGTATTTCTTCAGCCTCTGGTTTTGTTTTAAAAGCCGATAAAAATGCACCCATAGGGCTTGGGATGTTTTTGCTAATTAAGAATGTGGCTTTTGTAGCGTCAATAAGAGCTTCGGGCTCCAGATAATTGTTTGCCAGATAGAGCTGAATTTGAGAGGTGTCAAATCCATCCATAAAATTTATCATGCACTCCGTAGCATCAAATTTATAGACCTTACCTTTTTTTGTAACAATTTCAGCAGCATGTGTTTTGTCTACAATGGTCATTTTGCAAAAATGACAACCATCATTCCCATAGTCTATTGGTTTTGGGGATACATTACAACCCATTAGAATGAGCAGTAATGGAAGAATTGTATAGTGTTTTAGTGTTTGCATGTTTTAGTGTTTTTAGTGTTTCAATCTTACATAATCAAACCGTTTTTATGTTTTTCTTTCCAATTAAATAGGCTATAAACGATGCGGTAATACCTAAGCCTAAAAAGAGTGCTCCTAATTGTGGATAGGAATGTGCTCTAAAATTCAATATGTCCTTACTTCCAAAAAGCGGGGGTTGAAATCCCATTACTGAACCATCCGGATTAGTAAATTTCATAATGGCTTTGGGGTCTAAATCATGACCATAATTATGTTCCCATAAATAAAAGTCGTATAAACCGGCAATACTCATTATGAGCATAAAAATAAACCAGGCCAGAAACCATTTAAAGTTGCCTTTAAATGCTATTAAAAGCCCCAGAACAGAAGCTATTATTATGGCAATTGGAAATATTTTAAATTCAGGAATAGCTTCCGGAATATATTTCATCCCAACATAATGATTCATTAAGTTAATGTTTTTTATATCATGCGGATGAACATCTGAAAAATCATTAATATGAATATACATACCTAATGGAGTAGGATACTGAGGAGCTTCAAGGGTTATTTTCCAAAGTGGAAAAAGAAATAATCCTAAAGGCAGTATGGATGCAATAAGCATGATTATGTTTGACCTTTTCATAATTTCCGGAAATCTAAAGTTGTTAATTTTAGTGATTTAAAGGAAAGGCGAGAGCGAAAAATTTGCTCTCGCCTTTGATAAGAGAATAAACACTAAAACAAAATTCTCTTATGTTTTTAATTATTCAATATCTTCTCCTAATGACCATTTTAATGGCGTATTTGAATTTGCCGGAGATACACGAACATACCCTTGCATTTCCTGATGCAGTGCAGAACAGAAATCCGTACAATAGAAAGGCCAAACACCAATTTGTTTTGGCTCCCATAAGAAGGTTTCTGTTTGCCCGGGCATAATAAGTAATTCTGATGTGTTAGCACCAATCATACTAACCCCATGAGGGACATCATAATCTTGCTCTAAATTTGTAACGTGGAAATATACTTTATCGCCTACTTTTATGCCTTCAATATTATCCGGTGAGAAGTGGCTTCTAATTGTAGTCATGTAAACGTGAACGATTTTACCATCTCTTACAACTTTAGTTTCTGCTTCACTTTTAGCGGCATGAGGGTGCTTATTGTCTTCCAGTTTAAATAATTTTTTAGAACGCGGTTTGATTAAATCTGCCGGACATCCAGCGGCATAATGAGGTTCTCCAATAGTTGGAAAATCAAGTAATAATTCCATTTTTTCACCAGAGATATCATATAATTGGGCAGATTGGGTGACTTCAGGGCCGGTTGGTAAATAACGGTCTTTTGTGATTTTATTCATGGCAACCACATATTTACCCCACGGTTTTTGTGAGTTTCCACCAGGAATCATCAAGTGACCAACAGAATAATAACAAGGTTGTCTGTCTACCACTTCCCAGGTTCCTAATTTCCATTTCACAACTTCCGAAGAAATAAAGAAAGTAGTATAAGCATTACCTTTACCATCAAATTCTGTGTGTAAAGGCCCCAAGCCAGGTTGTTCAACTACACCAGCCAATACATCTTCAAAATTTAAGATTGGAATGCCGTAAGCTTCACCAGCCACTTTATTTTCCTCAATAGCTTTTAACATTTTAGTAAATGAGTGAACTGTAAGGTTAGCGGATAATTTACCATTACCAACAATATACTCCCCTGAAGGGTCAACATCGCATCCGTGCGGTGATTTTGGTGTTGGTAAAAAGTATACGGCACCGGGAACATCTAATGGATTGACAACACGAACTTCTTTTTTCATGGTTGAAGTGGCCATATGTGTGCTCTCATCATATACATTATGAGCATAATTTGCAGGCATCATAGTGCCACCGCCATTATTCACATAGGCTTCTATTTTCTTCCAGTTTACAGCAGCAATAAAATCTTTGTCATTTTGCGAAGCGTTAACTTCCATAAGTGTACTGGCTTCTTCTGAGTTATAAGTTGAGAAGAAGAACCAGCCATGAGATGCACCTCGTCCAGGGTGTGCCAGGTCATAATCAAAACCGGGCATTATTAATTGGAACTTTATATCCATATGTCCATGTTCAGGGTCTACAGAGATAAAAGATAGAGAGCCTTTAAAGTTACCCTTGTAGTCTTTAATAGGCATATCTTTTTGTGGTATTGGAACAGAAAAACGTGTTCCGGCTACTACATATTCTGAGTTTTCGGTTACAAAAGATGAACTATGGTTACCAGCGCTATTAGGAATCTCTATAATTTCTGTGGTTTCAAAAACGGATAAATCTACTTTTGCAATACGAGGCGTATTGTTACCATTAATAAATACCCACCTACCGTCAATAACACCATTAGTTTGTGAAATATCCGGGTGATGCGCATCATCCCATGGAATAAAGCCATGTGAAGTGTTTAACATAGGCTTGGTTTCTTCGTTGTATCCATAAGCTTTCTCTGCATCCTGAGAAAACACCGGAATAACCTTAAACAAGCGTCCGGAAGGTAAACCATAAACCGATAACTGTCCGCTAAAACCACCTGAGATAAAGGCGTAAAATTCGTCGTGTTCTCCTGGAGCAACGTATACTTTTTCAGCCACATTGCCGGCAAGTGCACCAGATTTGCTGTCTGATTTGCCCGAATTGTTGCAGCTTGTAAATGCTATCAGTATACTAAGCATTGCTACAACAGATTTTAATATAGTCTTCATGTTTTTATATTTAGTTAGAGTTATTTTATTCTGATGGTGGTAACAGGACCTTGTCAATAACATGTACAATACCATTTCCGGCCGGTACGCTGGCTATAATTTTGGCACCACCAATTAGGGGCTCTCCATCTACTACTTCAACTTTTACATAGCCATTATTAGCTTGTCCCAGTTTTTTGAATTTTTTTAAAAAGTCTTTTGAATAGTTTCCGGGAGTGACATGATATTTTAAAATATTAGCTAAGGCATTTTTGTTTTCAGGTTTTAATAGATCCTCTACCGTGCCTTCAGGTAAAGCAGCAAAAGCATCATTGGTAGGAGCAAAAACCATAAGAGGTCCTGCATTGACCAACGCATTTTCTAATTGAGCAGCCTGAACAGCTGCGACTAAAGTTGTGTGGTCTTTAGATCCAATAGCTATACTTAAAACCGTTGGTTTACTTTCATCATCTTTAATGAAAGCTTGTCCTGTTTTTTCGTTAGAGGCTTCAGTTTTTGTAACTGTAGAGGTCGTTGAGGCTTCCTTGTTTTCGTTTTTACAAGAGCAAACAAAAGCTACTAATGCAAAAACAAAAATTAATTGTTTAATGATTTTCATATAGTTAGTTATTTTAGGGTTCTAAAATATTCCAATACAGCTCTGGCATCTTCTTCAGATAAATTTTGATTTGCCATAGGGGCGCCATTAAACTCTATAAGTAATGCTTTTGCCAATGGATCTTTTTGGGTCATTTCTACCGGGTTTAAAATCATATTCATAACCCATTCCGGTGAACGGCGTTCCATAATGCCTTTAGGAGATGGCCCGATGAACTTTTTGTCTGCTCTATGACAAGCCGTACACATTTTTTTAAAGACGTCTGCACCATGATTTGCCACATCTTGATTTATGGTAGCGTCAAGAGATAATGAGGTAATTGGACCTATACCTTTATTGCTAAGATCAACTGTTTTTGAAGCAGGTTCTTTTTTTGTTTCTGTTGAAGCTTTAGTCTCTGTTGTGGTTTTTTTCTCATAAGAGAAGCCTTCTTTCTTTTTTTCTTCTTTACCGCCGCAGCTTATAAAAAGTATAATTAATAGAGTAGATAAAATGTTTAGTATTGTTTTCATAAGGGTGTATTTAATCAAACAAAACTATCAACTTTGGCAGTTAAATAATATGATAAAAATCATATTTAAGACAAAAATGTCTTTTTTGTTTTTGTTAAATTTATATGTATGAATTTATACTGTGTAAATTCTTCAGGAAAACACATTGTGAGGCTAAAGGAAAGACGTATAAGAGTGTTAGTGTTTCTGTAAAAAGAAAAGAAGCATTCCTGCTACTATAGAATTAAAAATAGACTCTAAAAAAAGGAGACCAAGGGTCTGAATAAACACTTCTGCTTTTATCATAAATAACATCATACCTTATCCCAAAGGTAACATTGCCACTTCTATAGCCGGCGCCTAGATACAATGCCGGTGCCCAAAAATTCTCGTTGGGAAGGTTTATACTTGTGTCATATTTTCTATTCACATTTAACTGTTCAAACTCAGCTGAAAGCTGAAGGTCTCTAATAACATTATACAGGCCAATAAAGCTGGCTCCCAATATGGTGGATTTGTAAGTGTTTTTTCTGTTGTTAAATGTGGCATTTAGTCCCAGGCCCAAAGCAAAATTTCTGTCAAATTCAAAGATGGCACTTGGAGCAATAGTTCCGCTAAAAAAACCGTCTCCAAAACTCAAACCTATATTTCCACCATAACGCACCTGATTCCAAAACCCGCTTTTGACTTCCTGAGCTATGGTATTTTGAAAACTTATAGAAAGTATGACTAAGAAAAAGGCTATTTTTTTATTAATAGGAAAAAATAAATTCATCATAATGAAGTATCATTAAAAAATTAACAGCTTTTTAAGCATATTCGTTAAATGCATATTAACAGCTATAAATATAGACAAAGAAACATCTAATTTTGGCAAAAGTTGTATTTTTGAAAAATAATTTGACGAACCTACACGGGATTAATAAAAGTAATGGATAAATTTTCATTTTTAAACGCAGCACACACGGCATATTTTGCTGATTTATACGATCAATATTTGCAAAATCCGGATACCGTAGAACCAAGTTGGAGAGCCTTTTTTCAAGGTTATGATTTTGGAAGCGAAAACT
The DNA here is from genome assembly GCF_035818475.1 of Alterotamlana spongicola. Lineage (NCBI taxonomy): Bacteria > Pseudomonadati > Bacteroidota > Flavobacteriia > Flavobacteriales > Flavobacteriaceae > Alterotamlana > Alterotamlana spongicola. The sequence goes on along the minus strand of NZ_JAYMGV010000001.1, from coordinate 588,983 downwards.
ATGGTTTGGATGGTGAAATTATAGAAGGCGTTTCAACTCAAATACCAGAACATGTCCAAAAAGAGTTTAATGTTGTAAGGCTTATTGACGGCTATAGAATACGGGGGCATTTATTTACAAAAACCAATCCTGTTAGAGAGCGAAGAACCTATTCGCCAACGCTGGATATTTCTAATTTTGATTTGTCTGAAAATGATTTGGATACGGTTTTTAATGCTGGTGAAGTATTAGGGGTTGGAGCCAAGACATTGCGTGAAATAATAAAACATTTAGAGCGTATTTATTGTAGCTCTATTGGAGTTGAGTATATGTATTTAAGAAATCCAGAGGTGATTTCGTGGTGGCAAAGCCAATTAAATAAAAATGATAATCAACCTGATTTTTCAGTTGATACTAAAAAATATATTCTTTCAAAATTAAATCAGGCCGTAACCTTTGAAAACTTTTTGCAAACCAAATATGTTGGACAAAAACGATTTTCGTTAGAAGGAGGTGAATCTTTGATTCCGGCTATAAGCAATGTGCTATATTATGCCGTTGAAAAATATGGTGTTAAAGAATGCGTATTGGGAATGGCGCACAGAGGGCGTTTAAGCACCTTAGTGAATATATTTAGAAAACCGTTAAATGAGCTTTTTAGTGAATTTGAAGGTAAAGATTTTGAGGATGAAAATATTGATGGCGATGTAAAATACCATTTAGGATTGACACTTGATAAAACGTACCAAAATGGGAAAAATATCAAGATGAACTTAGTTCCTAATCCATCGCACTTAGAAACAGTAGCTCCCGTAGCTGAAGGTATTACCCGTGCCAAAATAGATGTTGATTATGGAGGTGATGATTCTAAAATAATACCTATTATAGTGCATGGAGATGCTGCTATAGCAGGTCAGGGTGTAGCCTATGAAGTAGGCCAAATGAGTCAATTAAATGGTTATAAAACCGGAGGTACTATCCATATTGTTGTAAACAATCAAATTGGTTTTACAACCAATTATTTGGATGCCCGTTCAAGTACGTATTGTACTGATGTTGCAAAGGTAACGTTGTCACCCGTATTGCATGTTAATTCAGATGATGCTGAAGCTGTGGTTCATGCCGTGGAAATGGCATTAGAATACAGAATGCGTTATAAAAAAGATGTATATATAGATTTATTGGGCTATAGAAAATACGGACATAACGAAGGTGATGAACCCAGGTTTACACAGCCTAAATTATATAAAAACATTTCAAAGCATAACAACCCTTTCAAGATATATTCAGATAGATTAATTGCTGAAAACACCATTGATAAAGTGTATTTGGAGCAAATAGTTGAAGAATTTAAAGGAACACTTGAAAGAGAGTATGCCATATCTAAAGAAGCAGAGTCCTCTAAAGTTAGAGAATTCATGCAAGAGCGTTGGAATGGTTTTGAACGCAAGGGTATTGATGCCATGCTAAGTTATGAGGATACTACATATCCAAAAGAAAGGCTAGAGCATATTTCTAAAGTGGTTTCTACCGTTCCAGATGGTGTGAAATTTTTACGTAAGGCAGAACGCATTTTAAATGGACGTTCTAAAATGGTTTTTGAAACCGATACCTTAGATTGGGGTATGGCTGAAACTTTGGCTTATGGAAGTTTACTGGAAGAGGGCTATAATGTACGTATTTCAGGGCAAGATGTGGAACGTGGAACGTTTAGCCACAGACATGCTATTTTGCGAGATGAAATATCAGAAGAACGCATTAACCTGCTAAATACTAACCCGGAGAACAAGGGTGAAATGGATATTTACAATTCCTTTTTATCTGAATATGGAGTCTTGGGATTTGATTATGGTTATGCTATGGCTAACCCTAATACTTTAACTATCTGGGAGGCGCAGTTTGGTGATTTTAGTAATGGTGCTCAAATTATATTTGACCAGTACTTGTCAGCAGCAGAAGATAAGTGGAAATCTCAAAATGGTATAGTGGTTTTACTACCACATGGTTATGAAGGACAAGGCTCTGAACATTCATCGGCAAGAATTGAACGTTACCTGCAATTATGTGGGAATGACAATATGATAGTTGCCGACTGTACTACACCAGCTAATTTCTTCCATTTGTTGCGTCGTCAAATGAAACGTGATTTCAGAAAACCTTTAGTGGTATTTACACCAAAGAGTTTGCTGCGCCACCCAAAAGCGATATCATCAATAAATGAATTAGCGACAGGTAATTTCCAGGAAGTCATAGATGATACTATTGCTCCTGAACATGTTAAGAAATTAGTATTCTGTACCGGTAAATTCTATTATGATTTGCTAACTGAAAGAGAAGCATTAAAGCGGGAGGATATAGCGTTAGTTAGAATAGAACAGTTATTCCCGCTACATTTAGAAAAAATACAAGCAGTAATAAACCGTTACCCCAATGCTGAAAGATATATTTGGGCACAAGAAGAACCACAAAATATGGGAGCGTGGAGTCATATGTTACAGCGTATGGATCTGGTAAAATTAGAGGTGTGTTCAAGATCATATAGTTCAGTACCCGCTCCTGGTTCAAGTACAAGAGATAAAGCAAGACAAAAACGTGTGATTAATGCTGTTTTTGATATTGAATAAAAATAGAATTTAAGATACCATTAAAATTATAAAGAATGATTTTAGAAATGAAAGTCCCTTCGCCAGGGGAATCTATTACGGAAGTTGAAATAGCAACATGGTTAGTTGAAGATGGGGATTATGTTGAGAAAGATCAGGCCATTGCAGAAGTGGATAGTGATAAAGCTACACTTGAATTACCTGCTGAAGCAAGTGGAACTATAACACTTAAAGCGGAAGAAGGCGATGCTGTTGCTGTAGGTGCCATTGTGTGTTTAATTGATACCAGTGCAGCAAAACCCGAAGGTGGAGCGGCTCCAAAAGAGGAAAAGAAGGAAGAAGCTCCAAAAGTTGAAGCACCTAAAGCCTCTGCGGCTGAAACAAAAACATATGCAACAGGAAGTGCTAGCCCGGCTGCAAAAAAGATTTTGGCAGAAAAGGGCATAGATGCAGGAGCTATTTCGGGTACCGGAAAAGATGGTAGAGTAACCAAAGAAGATGCTGTAAAAGCAGTTCCTTCTATGGGTACGCCTGCAGGAGGAAGTAGAGGAACGTCAAGAAGTAAAATGTCTATGCTGCGCCGAAAAGTGGCAGAACGCTTAGTTGAGGCAAAAAACACTACAGCTATGTTAACCACATTCAATGAGGTTGATATGTCGCCTATTTTTGCGTTACGTTCAGAATACAAAGAGGCTTTCAAAGCAAAGCACGGTGTTGGTTTAGGATTTATGAGTTTCTTTACATTAGCAGTAGTGCGTGCTTTAAAAATGTATCCGGCCGTAAATTCAATGATTGATGGTAAAGAGATGCTTTCCTATGATTTTTGTGATATCAGTATTGCGGTTTCAGGACCTAAAGGCTTAATGGTGCCGGTAATTAGAAATGCCGAAAACTTAAGTTTTAGAGGCGTTGAATCTGAAGTAAAGCGATTGGCACTTCGAGCAAGAGATGGCCAGATTACTGTTGATGAAATGACTGGAGGTACGTTTACAATTACCAACGGTGGTGTTTTTGGTAGTATGTTATCAACACCTATTATCAATCCACCTCAAAGTGGTATTTTAGGAATGCATAATATAGTAGAACGTCCGGTAGCAGTTGATGGTAAAGTAGAAATTAGACCAATAATGTACGTTGCCTTATCTTATGACCACAGAATTATTGATGGAAAAGAAAGTGTTGGGTTTTTAGTTGCTGTAAAAGAAGCTTTAGAGAACCCAATAGAAATATTAATGGATAATGATATTAAAAAGGCTTTAGAAATGTAGGCCTAAAATTTTAAACAAATAAAAACGGGTATTGTATAATTTTTATACAATACCCGTTTTGTTTTAATGCAAATAACTAAACTAAATAAAGATCATTAAAATATTTATAAAAATTACAGAAACAATTACTATAGCTAGGCCAATAAAACAGCATTTATCAAGAATGTTATTGGTTTTCATTGTTAAATTTTTAGACATAACCATTAGTTTTAAGAGTTTTAGAATAAACACTCTGCACTTATAGAAATGCAGAGTGTATGATAAAATTCCCTCTCAAAAAAGAATTATTAATAGCAGTGTAAAGGTAGGTTGAGATCAGGATAAAAAAAATACGCACATCTACGTATTTTTAATCAATAACTTAGGTTTTTAAAAAACGAAAGCTCTAAATCATTACAATTTAGAGCCTTCTTTAATTCTCCCTAAGAACTAATTAATAGCTCGGTAAAGGTATATTATATGTATGATAAAAAAAATACACACTTCTGCGTATTTTTATAAATATTCTTTATTTACGCTAGCCCAAACTGAGAGCGATGATGGTTTGTTGTCAAGCTGCAATTTATGTACAATATTACTACGATGCTTATGTACAGTTTTAATGGAAATTGACAATTCGTCAGCGATGTCCTGGCTTGTTTTACTTTTAGAAATTAGCCTTACAATCTTTAATTCAGATTTGGTTAACAGATCTAAAGTTTCTGGTTTTTGTGATACATCACTTGCATTCAAATAAGAAGCTATTTCTTCACTAAAATAGGGCGTTCCATTGATAACATGTGCAATACAGGTTTCAATTTCTTCTATGGCAAACTCTTTTAAAATATATCCATATACATTAAATGCCTTAGCTTTATCGTATAATTCTTCTTCCTTGTCAAAGGTTATAAGAATAATTTTAGTATCCAGATTGTTCTTTTTACAAGCCTCTGCAATTTCCAATCCCGTTTTGTAAGGCATTCTAATGTCAAGAATGGCTATTTTGGGTTTTAATTTAACAATAAGACTATATGCTGTATTTCCATCTTCTGCACTGCCAACAATATTAAAACCTCTTGAGGTTAAAAAATCAGTTAAACCACGTAGCATTAATGGATGGTCATCTGCAATGACAATAGAGGTGTTCATTGAGTAGAGAATTAAGTGCTATTAATTAAAAACTATAAGTAGCTGTAGTTTTTATAACTTTAAATATAAATATTTCTTTTCATAATCTATGATGGCTTTAGCTTTTTTTAAGATATCTGCTCCAATAATACCATCAACAGGTTTTGAATTGTGATTAATAAGGGCTGTGTTTACATGGGTAAGATTAAACAATACTAAAACGACCTTCTTGCTGGACCATTTTCCAATTTTAACCTTATTTTTTTTTGCCATTTTGGTATCCATATTGATAGCTCCGGCACCAGCCGCTTTAACTATAGAGTCTTCAGCTTTTAAGTTAAAGGTTTCCACGCCTTCAAAACCAACACAAGAACTGGAAGCGCCAGTATCAAGAATAAACAACCCTTTTTTACCATTTATACTAGCCTTTATCTCAAAATGATTGGTCTTGGTAAGATGTAATTTTACCTTACTATAACCTCTTTCCAGAAGAAATTCTTGAAGCCTTTTTTCCATAGCGCTTTCTTAATTTATAGGACAAAAATACTATAATTAAAATGATAAGTACTAGATAGAGTATATTAGTCAGATCATGGCCGGTATTTGGTTTTGTAAGCTCGCCATAATAAACAAAAGCCCCCCAATAGTAAGGCGATTTTTTAGTATTGTTTATATTTTTGTCTGCTAAGTAATTTAATTTTGATTGTTGATTTGAATGATTAGCTGATTGCTTTTTTCTATAGTTACTATAAAATGATTGCATGATTTGAGATGCCGATAAATCATTTATTTGCCATAAAGAAAACAATAAGTTTTCTGCTCCTGAGTATTGAAACCCACGTGCGATACTCATAGGCCCCTCTCCTTTAAAAAGTTTTCCAACTCCGGTTTCACAAGCACTTAAAACCAGTAAATCAGGGTTTATACTAAGGCTATATAATTCATTTAAATACAATGTTTCATCATAAAAGTCAATGTTTGCAGGTTTTATAAAATCACCGCTACTGGCATGTGTAGATAAATGTAAGATGTCATAATTGAGGGCGTTTTCTATAAAATTAGCTTTGGTGGCATTGTTATTCATTAATAGTTTAGATGTCATTTCATCTTCAATGGCATGAGCTTCATCAATGGAATAGGTAAGTTTTTTATTAGTGTTTTCAAATACAGGAAAAACCCCTAAGAGAGTCTTGCTTTTTTTTGGTTTACGCTTTAGTACATAAAAAAGAGCACTTGAATTATAAACTATATTTTGAGTTTTGACCACAAAAGGCATTTTGTTAAATGAGATAGCCTTTGTTTTGGACGTTAAGAGGGTTTCAAAAGGAATAAAATTTAACACACCATCCGGGATGATAATTATATTTTTGTACTCCAGGACTTTATCCAGTTTTAACAGTTTAAATAGGTTAAAAGCACTTGTTGTAAAATTATTGACATTGTTGTTTATAATTGATGAGTCATCAAAAAGGTGAATGAAATCAATAATTTGTTCTTTAGTTGTATCACTTAAAGCAATGTAATTTAAAGAAATAGCTGTACTTGTAACTATAAATTGATAAATGGTATGTTGACCATAAAAGTATTCAATAAAAGCAGCATTGTCTTTTGATAGGCTGTCTTGTAAGGTTTTTAATGAAAAATGAGATTTGCTATCCGGGTACTTTTTGGAAATTGACTTTTTAATTTTTTTTAACTCAAGGCTAACTTCACTTAGTTTTTTACTCAGGTGATTGATTTTTGAAGCTTGGGCTGCACTTAATTGTTCTTTTATAAAAAGATTAGTGATGCGTTCTTGTTCTTTTAAAAGGTTAAACTCTTTAATAAGTAAACTGTCATTTGGAAATTGTTTCAGCTGTAATTTTTTTTGAAACATATCCTTTAAAGTAGATACTTTACTGTCCTCTGAATATTGAAGTGCCTTGAATAAAAAAGAATGGTTTTTAGTTTGATTATATAGGTTAAAAAGAATCTTGATGCATTTTTCGCTTCTAATTCTATTATTAGTTTGGTTTAAGATTTTGGTTTCTTGAGAGGTCCAATTGTTTTTTAACAGGCTGGATACATGAAAACTTAGGTCATAATACTTTAGAGCAAGATTTTCATTGGGCTGTAAGGTGGCATACAAATCAAAAATGTCAATAAATGTGTTTTCAGCAAATAAATCATTTTTTAGAGGCAAAGACCCTTCATCAAAACTTGGTATCAATGTTTTAATTGATACGTTTAAGCTTTTAATAGCTTCAGTATTATTATTCAATAAAGCGTGGATTTGGGCTTCTTCAGTTAAAAACTTTGCTAAAGTTCTTTTTGATATGCCCTTGTCAGAAAAGCGTTTAGCTTTGAATTTTTGAAATTCCGATAGGGCTTTATTGTAATCTTTATTTTGAAGGGCAATTTTATAGTTCTTTTCACTATTTAATGTTAAAGGAATGGTCTCCGGATCAGATATTTTTTTTAAAGCAATTTGACTCTCAATATTTATGTCAAGCAGTTTTTGTTTTTGATTTTTGTCAATATTTGATTTATTTATAAAATCTGAAGTGAGCTTAATTACCGTTTCATGCTTGCCTATAGTTTGATAAAGTATTGACAGATTAATGGCTCCACTAGTTTGGTGCTTGAGATTGTTACTTTTTTCGGCTAAATAGATATACTGATTAATAGTATTTATAGCATTGGTGTAATCCCCGGTTTTTATATATAAATTCCCTAAGGGAATTAAACAGCTTTTTACAATATCAAAATCAGAGAATTTTGATAAATGGTTGTCGTTAAAGCGCCTTACGGCTTCTTCAAAGGTAAAAATGGCGTCCTCTAGTTTTGATTGTTTTTCTAAATAATAGCCTTTATGACTTTGTAAAAACACTAAAGCCAGTTGTTCATCTTTAGTCTTTACCTGTTTTTTAAAAGTATTTTCCTGTTTATTTAAAAGCTGTAATGTTGCTTCGTTTTTTGTGCTGATAAAAGACTCGGCAGCAACATAAATGGTTTCTTCAAGGCTTTGTGAAAACACTATTGGAGACATTAAGAATAGAAGAAAACCTAGTTTTTTCATTATGTGAATTATCAAATAAGAGGCTTAGCTGTTAAAATTTCCAAATGGCATAAAATTGCCAGTGATTGAAGTTATTTTCAAAACTCATAATATACCGTGCCCCTAAACTAGGGCCAATACGTGCAAAACCAACTGTAGCTTCAAATAATAAACTTGTGTTTAAATTGGTAAAAGAATTTGATTGTTCTAACTGATCTGTAATGGTATTAATAATAGGAGCATCAGGAAAGGTTCCTTCAAATTGTTCTATCAAAATATTCTGATTTTGTTTTTCACTTATAGAAATAGTATTCTGTAAACCTGTACCCAGGCCTATATAATTATTTACATTATATCTAACCAACAAAGGAATATCCCAATTTATATTTTCATAAGAGGTGCCGGTTGTTGTGCGTTGTCTAAAACGAAAGCCTTGTGGGCCATCAACAATATCTTCAATTATTTGAGTATTGTCATTATAGTTGTGAAAATTATTCATGAGCTCTACCTGCCAATACCAGCGATAGGATTTATATGGAGATAGCGTGGCTCCGATAAAATAACTTTCAGAATTTTTTAAATCGCTAAATGAATTGTAGCCTATTTTGGCTCCAACTGATATGCCGGGTAAAAAACGAGTGGTTGAATAATTAGTAATTATAGGGTCATTCTTATCAAAGATAATGGCGGTTCTACTTTTTGTTTTTTTCTTGTGAAAGTCTTTGGTAAATTTAATATTGTACTTAACAAAGCCTTTGGTAGAATCATACACTTTAACATTTTTTTGTTCACTTCCCGGTAAATAGATGTTTTTAAATGTGAAAATAACTTGTTTGTCTGTGATTGTAGTATCTAAACAACTATAAAGGACTTCTCGTTTTGGACAAATATCGCATTTTGGATACATGTCTGTTACTTTTAAAGTAGCTTTATCCAGCATTTCAGGAATATCGGTTTCCAGCCTAATGGTTCGTGCCGGACCTTCTCCATTATTCTGGAATTTAATCTTGTATTTTAAGGTTTTAAAACGAACTAATCTGTAATTCATGAAAGTTCCGTTTGATGACATTTTATTTGGATCATGAGACGTTACAATTTCCATTTCCATGTCTTTGATTTTATGATTGTCATAATTGGAATCTGGTACATAAACCCCTCTAATAGATATGATGGCACTGGTGTCTTTAACCATTTCAGGGGTTGTTTTTAAACTAAAAAAAATATGGCGTTCTTCTTGAGGTTGCATATCATCAAATTCTAAAAGACTCCAATTTTTATAAAGTGTTTTTGATTTTTCAATAGTTAAGGGCAGGTTTGTTTTTTCAGTAGAGTCTTGTAATATTTGATTGTTTTCAATAACAGAATTATGTGATGAAGCTAAATATGTGGTATCATCATCAATATGATTTGCATAGGCAAAGTCATCACCTGAAATATCTTTTTCATTATTATGCGTTCTGGTTTCTATTAATTCAAAATTATCAGCTTTATATTCATGCTCGTTATAAAACACGTATAGTTTTCCATTTGTAACGTATTCTTTTGTGTTCTTGTAGCTCATTATAACAACCATTTCTTGACTTGGCACGGGCTCTCTATTGCGTTTTAATACAAAGTCTTCATCCATAGAAGCCTGATCTTCATACTCGGTTGTTACTTGATTAACGGCTATTTTTTTAGGTCTTGTAGTTGGTGGTTCTCCTGTGTCATAATTGTTAGTGGCCCAAAGTCTTGCCTTGTATTCGCCTTTCTTTTTATAGGTGTGTTTTGGAGTTTCTTCTGTGCTATAATGCCCGTCACCAAATTCCCAATAATGGGTGTAAAATGCTTTAGGAGCTCCTGCAATTTGATTTAAGGCTGGTGTTTCAGGGGTAAAATTAACTTGATTTCCACTGGTTATATACTTTATAACAGCTGTTCTGGTAATGGTATCGGTCACCGTAATTTGTTGAGAAAAGCCAGAAATACACAATAAAAAAAGTATCACAGAAAGTAACGCATGATGCATAATAATAGTTGTTTAGATGTTTAAATATACAAAAGAGTCCTATTTAATTTTAATTATTAAAATAAACGTTACCTGCAACCATTAAAACATTAGCAATAATTACTAATAAAATAATAACTGCAAATAGTAAAATTAAAATTGAGGGCTCTTTTTTCATGACCTTAAGTTTATATGTTTTTATATCAACAAAGTTCCTTTTTTGTTACCTCTGTATAAGTGGAAAAGCCAGAAACAATTGGTTTCTGGCTTTTAATAAGTAGGTTAAACAATTGGGAAACCATTTATGAAGTAGGCTAATTATTTCAATGGTTAAGGTAAACCGTTGATAATAGTTGTTAATTGTGCTTCAGTGGCAACAGATGTTTCTCCTTCCGTAAATGTGATAATGTCATTTTCAGCAATGGTAACTGCTTTTATTGCATATTTCCAGTTGTCGCCGTCTTCAGTAGCAAAAATGATATGACATTCTAATCCAATAGGAATTTGTCCATAATGCTCACTAAACAAACCTGAACCGACATCATAAGTGTCTAAGTTAGCCAAGCCTGTTTCTTCACCGTCATATGAAATAAAAACAGAACTATTTGTGTTGTCATATCCTTCCGGAACAGCAACTAAAATGGTTGTTTTTGGACGAGGATCATTATAAAAGCGATCTACATTTGACCATCCAAATGATTGAAAAAAGCCATAGTATTGATTTCCTTCAGCAAAAACACCATCTTGACCATTAGCCCCATCACGCTTATCTTCTTCCCAGGCAAGGTTACCGTTTTCGTCAATAATACCATTCCAAAGAATCATTTCAGGATCTGCCCCTCCGGTTAAATCTGCAGGAATTGACATTTGAAATCCACAAGTTGATTCTAAATTTTCACCATTTTGAGTAGCATTAACAAAGAACTCTCCCCCGGAGATCAGTAATGCTTTATCTCCGTTTGGTAATACACCCATAGTAGGCTTGTTGGTTGTAAGCATATTGCCTTTTTCAAATAGTTCAACAAACTCTAAATCAACAGATCCCGTTACGGCATTTCCGTTTAGAGTCAAACATGCTCCATTAATGTAAATTTGAACCCCTTTCTCAGAAGTTAATGTTACACCGCCATCTTCAGCATTGAATTGAAAATTTTGAGTTAAATTCTCTAAAGCAGCTTCTTTTAATTCGTTAAAATCCTCTGCAGATGGGCGAATTATAATATCACCATCATCGTTTTTTGTACAACTTGTAAAAAGTAAAGTTGCCATTAATAAAGTTCCAAAAATGTGTTTTAAATTATTCATAATAATTGGGTTTTAAATTGTTTTTCAAGTTTATATAAACAGGGTAATCATTTTGTTACCCTGTTTTTGTAATTATGTTCTATTGTTGAGGTTGACTGATGATTATTTTAGTAAGTACAGGCTCTCCTGAAGCTACTAGCTGTACCATTTTACGGGCGTAATCTTCAGTTGAAGCATATCCTTTAGCAAAGCCGGTTGCTGTTTCAACTTCCCAGAAATAGTTTCTTTTGGTATTCATTTCAGATCTCAACACAAAAAAACTTTTAATTTCTTTTCCTATTACTATTTCACCTGAACTGGATAATGCCACCATTTTTTCGGCGTGTTTTAATGATAATGAGGTTCCTGAATATGTTTCTTTGGTGGTTTTAACTTGCCATTCGAAAACTTGAGCAATGTTATCTTTTGTAATTTCTGTTGTTTCATTATCAGCCTGAATTGGGTTGTTGTCTGTTGACGCATTTAAATTCATTACTAATAAGATTACAGTTCCGATAATTAAAATTGATTTTTTACTCACGTCATTAATACTGTTTAAGTGTTCGTGAAATTTTTTTGAAATTTTCATGATTTCTAAATTTTATGGATTAATTATATTTTGTTTAGCCTTTTTTGACTGTTACGCCCTTATATCAAATCCATTTAAAAATTGTTACCCTTTTATTTCAAAGTTTTTTACTTTAGTAGCAAATACAAGGGGTAATGAGCGAAAAAAAAACACATGAGGATCAAAAATATATCGATGGATTGCTTAAAAACAATGCGTTCATTATCCAATCTATATATGATAAGTTTGCTCCTAAGGTGATCAATTACATAAAACAAAATAGTGGTGATATTGGTAAAGCGCAGGATGTTATTCAAGACACCTTAATAACTATATATAATCAGGCAAGTCAAAAAAACCTGAAGCTTACCTGTCCTTTTGACGCCTACTTTTTTTTATTGTGTAAACGCAAATGGTTGAATGAATTAAAAAAGAATTCTAAAAAAGAGGTAACAATTAATCAAGAGATCTTATCTAAAGGAGACGAGGCACAAGAGCTGGTTTTTGAAACATCTGTATTTGATGAAAAACAAGCCTTATTTACAGAGATGTTTGGTAAACTGGGAGCCGCATGTAAAGACTTATTAACAGCTACTTTTAAAATAAAATCAATGGAAGAAGTGGCAAAAAAATTAGGAGTAACTTATGCGTATGCCAGAAAAAAGAAATCTTTATGTATTGGGAAATTAACAAAACTGGTTCAAGAGTCTCCTAAATTTAACCAACTTAATGCTTAATTGTTATGCAAGACCAAAATTATATACTGTTTGAATCTTACTTGTCTAATGAGTTGTCAGAAGATGAGGTTGCGGCTTTTGAACTAAGATTAAAAACAGAACCGGAGTTTAATCAGGCGTTCAATACTTATAAAGAGTTACATGCCTTTTTAGAACATAAATTTGGAAATGAAGATGCATCAAATGCATTTCAGGAGAATTTAAAAAAGATTTCTACTGGGTATTTTAATGAAGATGGGAAAACCACAGATTTTAAACAGGCACCTAAAACTTTTAGTTTTATAAAATATGCCATTGCAGCTTGTATTGTTGTTTTGTTTGGAATTTTCACTTTTAATCAGTTTTCAGGACCATCTTATAGTGATTATGCCGAATATGAAACCATTAGTTTGATAGTTAGAGGAGAGGAAAACGATATGTTGAAAGTAGCTGAGCAAGCATTTAATTCAGGGCATTATGAAAAAGCTAATGTAGCCTTTCAGGATTTACTAAGTATTGATAAGGATAATTCTGAATTAAAATTTTATTATGCTGTTACCAACATAGAATTAAATAATTATAAAATTGCCGATAATTTGCTGGATAACTTGAGTAAGGAGAATTCTATATATAAAAATAAAGCCCTTTGGTTTTTGGCATTAAGCAAATTAAAGCAGGAAAATCATGAAGCTTGTCAGGAGATTTTAAGAACAATTCCGCAAGAGGCCGATGATTATGAACAAGCTCAAAAGCTTATTAGGAGATTAGATTGAATTTCTCATAAAATAAATTAAATAAAGTAAGGTCACCTATTAAAGGTGACTTTTTTATTTTTACAAAATGAATATAACAGATACTCACACCCATTTATACAGCGAAGCTTTTGATGAAGATAGGAATGAAATCATCAACAGAGCTATTGAGCTAGGGATTACCCGGTTTTTTATTCCGGCTATAGACTCTACATATACTAACGCTATGTTTCAATTAGAGATGGATTTTCCTAAGCATATTTTTTTGATGATGGGCTTACATCCCACACATGTAAAAAGTAACTTTATGGATGAATTAAAGCACGTAGAGGATATGCTGGCCGCTAGAAAGTTTTATGCAGTCGGAGAAATTGGTATTGATTTATATTGGGATAAGAGTACTTTAGAAATTCAGAAGGAAGCATTTAAATATCAAATACGGCTTGCAAAACAATACAAATTACCCATTGTAATTCATTGCAGGGAGGCTTTTGATGAGATTTTTGAAGTTTTAGAGGGCGAAAAGAGTGATGATCTATTTGGAATTTTTCACTGTTTTACGGGAGATTTTGAACAGGCACATAGGGCTATTTCTTTTAATATGAAATTAGGGATAGGAGGAGTGGCTACTTTTAAAAATGGGAAAATTGATACGTTTTTAAATCAAATAGATTTAAAACATATAGTTTTGGAAACAGATTCACCTTATTTATCACCGGTTCCCTATAGAGGAAAACGAAATGAAAGTTCATATATCATAAAGGTGCTGGAAAAATTATCCATTATATATGGGCTATCTGCTGAAGAGATAGCTGAGATAACTACTGAGAACTCTAAAGCTGTTTTTAAAATCTAAAGATATGAGCAATACTAAACCTAACATATTACTTGTTTATACCGGTGGAACAATTGGTATGATTAAAGATTTTAAATCCGGAGCTTTAAAGACTTTTGACTTTAAAACACTTTTAAAAAAAATACCGGAGCTAAATTTATTGGAATGCAATATTGATACGGTATCCTTTAAAGACCCTATTGACTCCAGTAATATGAACCCTCAATACTATGTGAAGATTGCTGAAATTATTGAAAGCAATTATGATCATTTTGATGGATTTGTTGTCTTGCATGGAAGTGATACAATGAGCTATACAGCTTCAGCATTGAGTTTTATGCTGGAAAACTTAGCTAAGCCAATAATATTTACCGGTTCTCAATTGCCTATAGGAGATTTGCGTACAGATGCCAAAGAGAATTTAATAACCTCTATTCAAGTGGCTTCATTGCAAAGTAAAGGTAAAGCATTGATTAAAGAAGTTTGTTTGTATTTTGAGTACAAATTATACAGGGCAAATAGGACTACTAAGTTAAATGCTGAGCATTTTCAGGCTTTTTCATCTTTTAATTATCCAGACCTAGCAGAATCTGGGGTCCATTTAAAAATAAATCATGATTATTTATTTAAACCAAATCTTAGAAAAAAGCTAAGAGTCCATAAAGCATTAGATCAAAATATTGCATTAGTGAAGTTATTTCCGGGTATTACAAAGACGGTTTTAGAGAATGTTTTTAATATTTCTAATTTGAAAGCGGTTATTTTAGAAACCTACGGGGCCGGGAATTGCAGTACAGAAAATTGGTTTATAGAGATCTTGCAAAAAAATATTTCTAAAGGTATTTATGTAATCAATATAACACAATGCTCTGGAGGAAGAGTTATGATGGGGCATTATGAAACAAGTAGCAAACTGAAAAAGATAGGAGTTATTTCAGGAAATGATCTTACAACCGAAGCTGCAATTGGAAAATTAATGTATATGCTGGGACAAAAAACACCCCATAAAGTGTTCAAAACCATGTATGAAACATCTTTGCGAGGTGAATTGTCATAAAATTAACGACTAAAATTTTAGCGTTCAAAGTTTTTTTTGTTATTTGAGCCCGGTAAATTAATGAATTAAAAATACAGAGAGGTGGCCGAGTGGTCGAAGGCGCACGCCTGGAAAGTGTGTATACCTCAAAAGGGTATCGAGGGTTCGAATCCCTTCCTCTCTGCTGTTATTTTTTATTATTTAATTGCTTTTTTTTTATATCTTTAACGCTTTAACTAATAAAATTAAGATCTAGAACATGAAAAGATTATTTTCTATCCTTGCCATTACAGGAATGATGGTATTTGGAACTGCTAATGCAACTACAATTGCAAACACAACTACAGCCGTAACTACTGTAATGAGTATGACCCAAGAAGAAGAAGCACCTGCTGCTGAAGAGCTTGGATTTCATCAAGAATTAAAAAAGAGATTTATTGAAGGAGGCCCAGGGTTTATGGGTATTGTATTGTTATGTTTAATTCTAGGTTTAGCAATTGCTATAGAAAGAATTATCTTTTTAAATCTGTCTACTACAAATACTAAAAAATTAACACAAGATGTTGAAGATGCTTTATCTTCAGGAGGTGTTGAAGCTGCAAAAGAAGTTTGTAGAAATACAAAAGGACCCATTGCATCAATTTATTACCAAGGTTTAGATAGAACTGATGAAGGTATAGACGCTGCTGAGAAAGCTGTTGTAGCTTACGGAGGGGTGCAAATGGGACAATTGGAAAAGAATGTATCTTGGATTTCATTATTTATCGCTTTGGCACCAATGCTTGGTTTCATGGGTACGGTAATTGGTATGATTCAGGCATTTGATAAAATTGAAGCTGCTGGAGATATGCAACCTTCTCTTGTTGCAGGTGGTATTAAAGTAGCACTTTTAACAACAGTATTTGGTTTAGTAGTAGCCATTATTCTTCAGATTTTTTACAATTATATTATTGCTAAGATTGATAGCATTGTTAACAGCATGGAAGATGCTTCTATAACGTTAATGGATCTATTAATCAGAAACAAAAAGTAATAATTTAAAACTAAAAAATTATGGGTTTACATAAAATATTAAAAATTGCAGCTTTTGCTCTTGCGATTATTGGTGCGATTTTTGCACTAATGATAATGACGGGAGACGATGAGACTGCACAAAGTATGAGTGGAAACATGCTTTACATAGCCTATGTAGTTTTAGGTATTGTAGTGTTGCTGGTTTTATTATTTGTTTTAAAAGGTTTGTTTGCCGGTAATATTAAAAAGACTTTAGTAACTGTTGGTGCATTTGCAGCAATAATATTCTTATCTTTTGCAATATCATCAGGAACAGATCTAGATTTAACGCCTTTTACTGATAAAGGCTTAGATGTAGACGAAGGGACATCAAAGACTGTTGGAGCCGGATTATATGCATTTTATATCCTTGCAGTATTAGCAATTGGTTCTATGCTTTATGGTGGCGCAAAAAAAATATTTAATAAATAAAAAATTATGGCAAAAAGAGCAGCACCAGAAGTAAATGCAGGCTCCATGGCCGACATTGCGTTCCTATTATTAATATTTTTCTTAGTAACAACAACAATTGAAACAGATTCAGGTATTAACCGTAAACTTCCTCCAATGGAAGAATCTGAAGAAGATGTTATTATCAAGCAAAAAAACATTTTTACTGTTTTATTAAATGGTAAAGATCAGTTACTTGTTGAAGATGAAATTATGGAACTTAAGGATTTAAGGCTAGCAGCTGTTGAATTCTTAGATAATGGAGGAGATGGATCATGTGATTATTGTAAAGGGAAGAAGGACCCGTCATCATCTGATAATCCGGATAAAGCGATCATTTCTTTGAAGAACGAGCGTGAAACTTCTTATAAAACATATATAGCCGTCCAAAATGAATTGGTAGCAGCATATAATGAATTAAGGAATACAAGAGCTCAAGCACTTTATGGAAAGTCTTTTAAGGAAATGGAAGCTAATTATAAAGATGTAAATTGGCCAGGAAACAAGGATAATTTGAAAAAGAAGATTGATCAAATTAAAATTGAATATCCTCAAAAACTTTCAGAAGTACAATAATTTAACATTTATTAATATGGGTAAATTTAATAAGAAAAAGAAAGGTGATTTGCCGGCAATATCTACAGCATCTTTACCGGATATTGTATTTATGTTATTGTTTTTCTTTATGGTTGCAACCGTAATGAGACAAAACACTTTAAAAATCGAAAACAAATTACCATTTGCAGATCAGGTTGAAAAACTAGATAAGAAAGATTTGGTAATGTATATCTATGCAGGAAAGCCAAGTGCAAATTATAAGCAATTTGGTACTGAAGCAAGAATACAGCTTAATGATGATTTTGCTAGTGTAAGTGAAATTGCTGCATTTATTGCTGCAGAACGCGCTTCAAAACGAGAAGAATTAGTGCCATTTCTAACTACTGCTTTAAAAGTAGATAGTGATGCAAACATGGGACTAATAGGAGATATTAAGCAAGAACTACGTAAAGTTAATGCACTAAAGATAAATTATACTACCAAGAAAGGTAGTGTATTTGGAAGAGATTAGTTTTACACTCTTAATTTTATATGAAAGGCGTCTTGAAATCAGGACGCCTTTTAAGTTTCAAATGTTTTCATAATTTAATACTTATATTAGTATTATACTTGAATAAGTAACTGTAATTGATGAGGTTTTATAGTACTATATTTCTACTTTTAATATGTTTTAACCAGAGTTTTGCTCAGAACATAAACCCTACAGAAGTTGATTCTTTATATAGAGAAGATCAATTTTATGCCGGAGTATCCTATAATGTACTTATTAATAAACCATCAGACGTCTCCCAAAATGGGTTTTCATTAGGATTTAATCTGGGTTTTATTAGAGATGTACCAATAAATAAAGCAAGGAATAAAGCTTTTGGGATTGGTATAGGTTATTCAACTAATTCATACAATCAAGATTTATTGATAAGTAAAGACAGTAACGGTAGCTTTACCTATAACAAGATAGAAGATAACAATAGCTTTACCAAGAATAAATTTTCTACACATTTAATAGAATTACCTATTGAATATAGGTGGAGAACATCAACATTTACAGAGTATGAGTTTTGGAGAATTTATGTAGGTTTTAAATTGAGTTATATGTTAGCACATAGTATAAAGTATAACGGTGAATTGGGAAAACTCAGGTATACAGATAACACTGATTTTAATAAATTCAGGTATGGTTTAACCTTAAGCACCGGCTATAATACCTGGAACATAAATGTATACTATGCATTAAATCCTATTTTTTCCAATAATGCGCAATTTGAGGGGAGTAATATTGATATGAGTGTTATAAAATTAGGGTTGATATTTTACATATTATAATACCCGCTAAAATGACTTCAGAATAAAATAAATTCACTTTAATTTAAACACTTATAGCCAATTAGGGATTAGTACTAATTGCGGAATGACACCAATAAATAGCCCCATAACAAGCTCTTTTGAGTTGTGTGCATTTACGTGAAGCCTTGATGTGGCTACCGCTCCAATTATTACAGCCATAATGGCCAAGGTACCATTAATGTTTATACTAAAATGGATGCTTAAAGCTATAAAGAACATAAATAATCCAGATATGCCAATCATGTGTATACTGGCTTTAAATTTCATAATAGCAAGTATTAAACAGGCCATATTAGAAATAAGTATCCCAACAAAGAAAAAGTACAATTCAATAGCTTGGGTTGGCGTTATAATACGTTGTAACACTATTAAAATAATAACACAATTCAATAAAAGGGGGTATATGCGTTCTCTTGTTGTATTGAGGTAAATTGAATTGACCCTCCCCAAGGTTTTTAAAAGAAAATAAAGCAAAATAGGAAGCATTATAGTTAATATAAAGAGTAATATTAACTTTGCTTGAATAATTTCTGCAGGAATAAAGCGGGGTGATTTTAAAAAGTAAAAAATAATCCCCATCAAGGGCATAAGCAAGGGGTGGAAAATATATGAGATACTCTTTAACAGCTTATCCATTATATTTTTTTACGTAAACGAGCTACGGGGATATCTAATTGTTCTCTGTATTTGGCTACAGTGCGTCTCGCAATAGGGTACCCCTTTTCTTTTAGAATTGAGGCTAATGCTTCATCTGTCAATGGCTTTTTCTTATCTTCTTCTTCAATAACAGTTTCTAAAATTTTCTTGATTTCCCGAGTTGAAATGTCTTCACCTTGGTCATTTTTCATAGATTCAGAAAAGAAATCTTTAATCAATTTTGTACCATAAGGTGTATCAACATACTTACTGTTTGCTACTCTGGATACTGTAGAAACGTCCATAGAAATTTCATCAGCAATATCTTTAAGAATCATGGGTTTTAAATTGCGCTCATCACCCGTTAAGAAATATTCTTTTTGATAATGCATAATAGCACTCATAGTGACAAACAAAGTCTGCTGACGTTGTTTAATAGCTTCAATAAACCATTTTGCTGCATCCAATTTTTGTTTTATAAATATAACAGCGTCTTTTTGAGATTTTGATTTGTCTTTAGAATCTTTATAGCCCTTAAGCATGTTATTATATTCTCTGGATACATGTAGTTCAGGTGCATTTCTACCATTAAGTGTTAACTCTAATTCACCATCTATAATCTTAATAGCAAAATCAGGAACTACATGCTCTATAATCCTATTATTTCCAGCATAAGATCCACCGGGCTTCGGGTTTAAGTGTTCTATTTCAGAAATAGCTTGCTTTAATTTTAACTCAGATATGTCAAACTTTTGAAGTAATTTTTTATAATGCTTTTTTGTAAATTGATCAAAAGCCTTATCTATAATGTTAATGGCTAATTCTGTATCTTTTGTTTTTGTTTTTCTGTGTAGTTGAATGCTTAAACATTCCTGAAGATTTCTGGCTCCTACTCCTGCAGGATCCAATTGATGCACAATCTTTAATACTTTTTCAATAGTATCCTCTGTAGTATAAACGTTTTGGGTAAAAGCCAAATCGTCCATGATATCACTTAATTCTCTTCTTATATAACCACTTTCATCAACACTACCAACCAAGAACTCAGCAATATCCCGTTCTTCTTCAGATAACCTGTATGTATTTAATTGATTTATTAAATACTGTGTGAAAGAAGTTCCGGCTGCATAGGGCATGGTTTTTTCTTCATCATCACTGCTATAGTTATTGGATTGGGTCCTGTAATCAGGAATTTCGTCATCACTCAAATATTCATCAACATTGATATCATCTGTGTCAATAGAATCATTATCGTTTAATTCATCTGTAGAATTATCAAAATCAGCATCTAATTCATTTTGGCTATCTTCCTTGCCACCTTCTAATGCTGGGTTTTCCTCTAACTCTTGCTTTAAACGTTGTTCAAATGCTTGAGTAGGCAGTTGAATCAATTTCATCAATTGAATCTGCTGCGGAGACAGCTTTTGTGATAATTTAAATTGTAAATATTGTTTAAGCATGTTTTGATTTAAGGATATGAATCAAAGATAAAAAAAGAGATTAGTATACCAAAGTCATACCAATGTTTCACATCGCCTAAATCTTTACTAGAATTCAGCGTTTTGGGGAGTTCTTGGAAAAGGTATAACATCTCTAATATTAGTCATCCCTGTAGCAAACATGACTAAGCGTTCAAAACCTAGTCCAAAACCGGAATGAACGGCAGTACCAAATTTACGTAAATCTAAATACCACCAAAGCTCTTCTTCAGGAATATTAATGGCGGCCATTTTTTCTTTTAATATATCTAAACGTTCTTCACGTTGTGCACCACCAATTATTTCACCAATGCCAGGGAACAGAATATCCATGGCTCTTACAGTTTTACCATCATCATTCAAACGCATGTAAAACGCTTTTATATTTGCCGGATAATCAAATAAAATTACTGGGCATTTAAAATGCTTTTCAACTAGGTAGCGCTCATGCTCACTTTGTAAGTCTATACCCCATTTGTCAATTAAATATTTAAATTTCTTTTTCTTGTTAGGTTTTGAATTGCGTAAAATATCAATAGCTTCAGTATAACTAACACGTTTAAAATGATTGTCTGTAACAAAGTTTAATTTTTCAATTAAAGTCATACTGTTTCGCTCTGCCTGCGGTTTTCTTTTATCTTCTTCTTGTAAACGCTTGTCTAAAAACTCTAAATCTTCACGGTTATTCTCAAGAATATATTTAATAACCGATTTCATAAAATCTTCAGCCAAATCCATGTTACCGGCTAAATCCATAAATGCAACTTCCGGTTCTATCATCCAAAATTCAGCTAGATGTCGCGAAGTATTTGAGTTTTCTGCTCTAAATGTTGGTCCGAAGGTATAAACTTTTCCAAGAGACATGGCATATGTTTCGGCTTCTAATTGACCTGAAACGGTTAAGTTAGTTTCCTTTCCAAAGAAATCCTGAGAATAATCAATATTACCATGATCTGTTAAAGGTGGGTTTTTAGAGTCAAGACTGGTTACCTTGAACATTTCACCTGCGCCCTCAGCATCACTTCCTGTAATGATTGGTGCATGCATGTAATAAAAACCATTATCATTAAAATATTTATGAATGGCAAAAGACAGAGATGAGCGTAACCGCATTACGGCACTAAAAGTATTTGTTCTGGTACGTAAATGTGCGTGTTCTCTTAAGAACTCAAAAGAGTGCTTTTTAGGTTGAATAGGATAGGTTTCCGGGTCAGAATCACCAAGAACATTTAATTCATTAACTTGTATTTCAACGTTTTGGCCCTTTCCCTGGCTTTCAACCAATTCTCCTTTTATACTTACAGCAGCACCGGTAGTTATGCGTTTTAAAAGTGCTTCGTCAAAATTTTCAAAATCTACAACACACTGTATATTATTTAATGTTGAACCATCATTTAAAGCGATGAATCTATTTGCTCTAAATGTTCTTACCCAACCTTTAATTTCTACTTCTGGTATTAAAATTTCTTGTGATAATAATTCTGAAACGGTTCTTGACTGCATAAACACTTGTTTTGAAATGTAAATATAATGGATTCAATAATTAAAAATGAAATTATAAATTCAAAAAATAATGAAAATTTTGTTTTTATTCTTATATAATGGTTTTAATCTGTAACCTTTATTGTTTTTCAGGAAAATCATTGATATCTTCTTCAGGAATAATATTTATTGAAGGCTCCCTAAGCACTTGCTTATTAGCAATATTACGTTCTAACGACAATAATAATGAAGGTAAAAGCAACAGATTTGATAACATTGCAAACAAAAGCGTCGCAGATACCAATGCTCCTAAAGCTACGGTGCCTCCAAAGCTAGAAATGGTGAATACAGAAAAGCCAAAGAAAAGGACAATAGATGTATAAAACATGCTCACACCTGTTTCACGTAAAGCGCCATAAACAGACACTTTTATTTTCCATTTATTGGCTTGTAATTCTTGCCTGTATTTTGCTAAAAAATGAATGGTGTCGTCAACTGAAATACCAAAGGCTATACTAAAAACCAATATAGTTGACGGTTTTATAGGAACACCCAAGTAGCCCATTAATCCTGCAGTAACTAATAAGGGTAAAAGGTTAGGGATAAGCGATACAATAATCATGCGCGTAGATCTAAACATATAGGCCATAAAAAGCGCAATAAGCAGTATGGCTAATGATAACGATATGGCTAAATTTTTAACTAGGTACTTGGTCCCTTTTTGAAAAACCAAAGCCTTACCGGTCATAGTCACATCATATTTTTCTTTTGGAAATACTTTATTTATTTCAGTTCGAATATTTTCTTCAATACGCTCCATTTTATCGGTTCCAATATCTTTCATAAAGGTGGTGATACGAGCATACTGACCGGTACTGTCCACAAAGTTCTTCAGTAAATCTACATTTGATGATGAATTTTTAGCATAAGACAGAATAAAACTATTTTCTTGAGAGGTTGGCAGTTGATAGTATTTTGTATTGCCGTTATAATACGCTTGCTTTGAATATTTAACCAGACTAACTACTGAAATGGGTTTGGATAACTCAGGTGTTTCTATAATTAAATCCTCAAGCTCATCCATGCGTTTGAGTGTAGAGAGCTTCATGACACCTTTTTTACGTTTTGTGTCCACCATGATTTCTAATGGCATAATACCGTTGAACTCATCTTCAAAAAATCGGATATCATTAACAAAATCAGATTCCTGGGGCATATCTTCAATTAAACTGCCTGAAATTTTTATCTGATATATCCCAATAATACTGGCCACTAATAAAATTACCGAGGTTATATAAATGGTGATGCGTCTTTGTTTTACCATACGTTCCATCCAGTCTACAAAACCACCGATCCAGCGTTTATTAAGATGTTCCAGGTGCCTGTCTTTCGGGAATGGTAAAAAGGTATAGATAATTGGTATTATAAGCAGACATAGAATAAAAATAGCGAGAATACTTAAAGACGCTACAACACCAAATTCTTTTAAAAGCTTACTTTCGGTTAAAATAAACGTAGCAAAACCTGATGCCGTGGTAACGTTGGTCATCAGCGTGGCATTGCCAACTTTAGTAATAACACGTTGTAACGATTTTACCTTGTTGCCATGCAGCTTTACTTCGTGCTGATATTTATTGATTAAAAATATACAATTAGGTATACCAATGACTATAATCAGAGGAGGTATAAGCGCCGTTAATACAGTGATTTCATAGTTTAAAAATCCAATAATACCTAGGGTCCACATAACACCTATGCATACTACAATGAGAGAAATGAAAGTAGCTCTAAAAGATCTGAAAAAGAAGAAAAATATAATTGAGGTTACTAATAGTGCAGCAACAATGAACAAACCTATTTCATCCACTATATTTTGCGAATTTAAGGTTCTGATATAGGGCATACCCGATATCCTGACATCCAGATTGTTTTGTGCTTCAAAAGATTCTATCTCGGGTACTAAAACGTCAACAACAAAGTCTTTTCTTGTAGGGGTGTTTACTATATCTTTTTTTAAATATATAGCAGTTCTGATAGTTTTGGTTTCTTTGTTGAACAAGAAGTTGTCATAAAACGGATACTTTTCAAAAAGCTCATTTTGTAATGACCCTATTTGTGCTAATGAACTGATAGAATCCTTAATAAAAGGCTCTAATTTGAATCTTTCATTTTGTGTATCCTTAATAAGTTTTTGAAGATCTTTTATAGAAACTACCGTTTCAACAGCATCATTTTTTTTAAAGTTTTCTGA
This sequence comes from Alterotamlana spongicola, assembly GCF_035818475.1. Taxonomy (NCBI): domain Bacteria; kingdom Pseudomonadati; phylum Bacteroidota; class Flavobacteriia; order Flavobacteriales; family Flavobacteriaceae; genus Alterotamlana; species Alterotamlana spongicola. The sequence continues at coordinate 564,559 of NZ_JAYMGV010000001.1, read as the reverse complement.
GAGTTGGTTCCAGGCATTCAATTTTTCAACAGAAAAAAAGGAGCTGTCCTTAACCCCTAGTATAATTAGATTACCTTCTTCACCAAATCTTTTTAGAAAATCATTATACTTAATATTTACCTCATGCCCGTCAGGTAATAAATTAGCTTCCGTATAGGTAAATCGCATATTTTCCCATTTCTGACTGAGTAGAAAAGTTGCTATTAAAATACCTACAAGAATGATAATTTTATTGCGTAAAATTAATCTTGCGATAACGTCCCAAAAATCTTTGGTAAAAAGTTTAAGCATGCCTTAATTTAAAAGATTTGCAAAGGTAGAAAAATAGAACGTATTACGTTGTTATTATTATCTTAATAATGTGAGTTTTATTTTATTACAAAGCCAATATGATAAAATTTTAGTAAACGCTAGACTATAGAATTCATATCAAAAATGTGAATTGTAATCATCGGTTGTCTTTTGTTGTGATTTATGATTTTTTATATGATGTTGATTCCTTTTGAGGTTGTAAGGAATAATCTGAGTAAGGTTACAGTGTTATATTAAAAGTAAATTTGAATGCCACATTATCGCTAATATTGGGTAGGTGATAGGCACCATAGCGGTATGTAAAACTCAAACCAAAACCAAATAACAATTTATTGATTTCAAATCCGGATTCTGTGTAGCCTTTTCTAAGCGACCCAAAAGTTATATTTTGATGTCTTTCAGGGCTTTTCATGTCTCCAATAGCATATCTGCTTATTAATACCAGCTGAGGTTTAAACCGCTCAGAAAAATTAAACGAGGGTAGAAAATATTTATACTGAATGGTGGTAAATTTATCTGAAAAAAATTCATTGAAATACATGGTTTCAAAGCTGTTTAAACCGGCTACTGAAAAGCGTTGTAATATCTTTTCTTTGGTAATATTATTGGGGTAAGCATGGTATAAATGGGTTAAAGGGGCATTCCCACCAGCTACTCCGGAAACTAGTATAATCTCTGAAAATGTATCGTCTTGTTTTCCTATTTTATAAATGGTTCTAAAGTCAAGCTTTGAAAAGCTAAAATCACTTTTAAAAAGATTATTAAAGTTTTTTGTATACTGGATAGTAAATTTGGGATAACCCGATTTTTTCCTTTTATACCGGCCTTTTGACAATTCAAATTTACTAAATGGCTCCCATTGAAATGCAACTTTTACCATACTTAGGTTAAAAGACTTGAATTCCTTTTCATTTAATACGTAACTATAATTATAGGTAGGATCTACATTGCTAACTGCAAATTCGGTCCCTGTAAGAAGCTTTGGGCCTGCCTGATGCTCTAAACTAATGGCTTTAGTAATGTGCTTGTGAAACAGATCAATGTTTAATAAACGTGGTTCAAAAAATTGAAATACCCTGCTATCTGTTAAAAACTTTGTACTCCCGGTTTCTTGCAGGTCATCAGTATATGATAAATTTACCCAGGTATTGGTTTGTTTGGCCAGTCTAAACCCTCCTCCAAGACTGTATTTGAAACGGTGATCTCTAAACCCATAAACCACATAACTGTTTACACGATATTTTTCTGAAAATGTATTATTGGTAATACCTCCAAAACCAGTTCTAATACCCTCATACTGGTTGTATTTAATTAAATATCTTAAATCGAAATTAAAATATTTTGTTGGTAAATAGCCATTTCCTATGCTTTTTAGCAAGAGGCTTTTTCTGATGGAATCTTTCGCGGGTTCTTTGGTATGCTCAACTAAAGATTGTGATTGTACGCTTATGGTACAAAGTATAGCAAAAAGAAAAATACAACGTTTTAACATTAGCGCAATCTCAGAACAAAATAATTATAAAAAAAGCGACTAAATTGTCGCCTCTTAGATTATACGGTCATGATCTCGTTTTCTTTATTATCGAAAAGATCATCTGCCTTTTTAACGTAATTATCAGTTAATTGTTGTACGTCAATTTCAGTGTTCTTTTTTAAGTCTTCTGAGATGTCATCATTCTTTTTAATGTCATTCATGGCATCTTTTCTTGCTGTTCTAATACTAACCTTAGCGTCTTCAGCTTCAGATTTGGCCTGTTTTGCTAATTCTTTTCTGCGCTCTTCTGTTAATGGAGGAACATTGATGATAATAGTTTCTCCATTATTCATAGGGTTGAATCCAAGATTTGCATAGGCAATACCGCGTTCAATTTCCTGAAGCATACTTTTTTCCCAAGGCTGTACACTAATGGTTCTGCCATCAGGAGTATTTACATTAGCAACCTGACTTAACGGGGTTTGTGTGCCATAATAATCTACCATAACACTTCCAAGCATTGCAGGGCTTGCCTTTCCTGCCCTAATATTTAAGAACTGCTTTTCAAGGTGCTTTAAGGCATTGTCCATAGCCTCCTTTGTTGTATCTATTATAAATTGTATGTCTTCGTTCATTATTTTAATTTTTTGTGATTAAATCAAAAACTACGCCAGTATTATACATTAACTACGGTTCCTATATTTTCACCGGAAACAACTTTAAGTAAATTTCCTTTTTTGTTCATATCAAAAACAATAATAGGTAGTTTATTTTCCTGACTTAGCGTAAACGCTGTAGTATCCATAACTTTTAATCCTTTTCGCAATACATCGTCAAAGCTAATTGTGTTGAATTTAACAGCAGTTGTATCTTTTTCCGGATCTGCATTATAAATACCATCTACACGCGTCCCTTTTAATATCACATCTGCTTCTACTTCTATTGCGCGTAATACAGCCGCAGAATCTGTTGTAAAATAAGGATTTCCTGTACCACCTCCAAATATTACCACGCGGCCTTTTTCCAGATGACGCATAGCTCTTCTTCTAATAAATGGTTCTGCAACTTCGTTTATTTTAATTGCTGTCTGTAATCTGGTTGGGATACCGGCATCTTCCAAAGCGCCTTGTAACGCTAAGCCATTAATTACAGTGGCTAACATCCCCATATGGTCGCCTTGTACCCGATCCATACCTTTACTAGCCCCGGCTACGCCTCTAAAAATATTTCCACCACCAATAACAATGGCAACTTCTGTGCCTTTATCTGTTATGGTTTTTATGTCTTGGGCATATTCTGCTAATCTTTCCGGGTCTATTCCATATTGGCGTGATCCCATTAAGGCTTCACCTGAGAGTTTGAGTAGGATTCTTTTGTATTTCATTAGATAATTTCTATTTCTTTTTATGGTCTGATGTCATTTGCCAAAAAACGTTTAAGTATAAGTTATACATAGTTGTTATGGCTCATGTCATTTTAAAAATTGAAGTTTAGCAAAACTACATAAAATTTTTATTTTTTGAATTTATATGAATCTTGAATTTTCGAATAAAAAAAACCACGACTCTAATTAGAGTCGTGGTTTTGATATATTGTGTTTTCGCTAAAGCGAAATTTAGGAGTTTTAACCTACTGTAGCACGTTTGAATCCTGAGATTTCAACTTCACCATAAGAAGAAACATATGCTGCAACAGTTTTCTTTTCATCTTTGATGAATTTTTGATCTAATAAACATTGTTCCTGATCTAAAGTTGTGTTGTCAGAAATAAAACGCTCCATTTTACCAGGTAAGATTCTATCCCAGATTTTTTCCGGTTTACCTTCAGCTGCTAATTCAGCTTTTGCGTCTGCTTCAGCTTGAGCTAATACTTCAGGAGTTAATTGTGCCATAGAAATATATTGAGGTACATTTTTAAGTGTTTTTCCTAAACGACCTAATTCAATATTATCTTTTTCAATAACAGCAATTCTAGCTTCAGTTTCTGATGCCACATATGCCGAGTCAAAATCTTTATAAGATAATGTTGTAGCTCCCATTGAAGCCACTTGCATAGCAATATCTTTTACTAAAACATCTGCGTTATCAACCTTAGCAGTTAACCCTACTAATGCAGCAATTTTATTGATATGAACATAAGAACCAACATAAGCAGCCTCTAGTTTTTCAAAAGAAGTAATATCAAGCTTTTCACCAATCACTCCAGTTTGCTCAACTAATTTTTCAGCTACAGTCATTCCTCCAAAATCAGCCGCTAAAAAAGCTTCTTTTGAATTTGTGTTAAGTGCAATATCGGCTAATTGATTTGCTAAGGCTAAAAAGTTTTCGTTTTTACCAACAAAATCAGTTTCACAGCCTAATACAATTGCAACACCTTCAGTTTGGTCTGCATTGATTTTAGCAACAGCAGCACCTTCAGAAGAGTCTCTATCTGCTCTCTTTTCTGCTACTTTTTGCCCTTTTTTACGTAAAACTTCAATAGCTTTATCAAAGTTACCTTCAGCTTCAACTAAAGCTTTTTTGCAGTCCATCATACCTGCACCAGTTGCCTGTCTTAATTTATTTACTTCAGCAGCTGTTACTTTTACTGTAGTACTCATAGTATTTATAATTTAAAAAAGTCGTTCAATTTATTTCTGCAAAGAAAAGAACTAAACGACTTGTTTGTGTTGTATTAATGTTATTTATTCTTCTTCTTCAGCAACCGCTTTTTCGGCTGGAGCTGCTTTTGCTTTAGGAGCTTCTTCTTTCTCTTTAGCAGCTGCAGTAGCCTCTTTTTCAGCTTTACGCTCAGCCAGTCCTCCTGCTATTGCAGATGATACATGAGATAAAATTTTATCTATTGATTTAGAAGCGTCATCATTTGCAGGAATAACATAATCAACCTGACGTGGGTCAGAATTGGTGTCTACCATTGCAAAAATTGGAATGTTTAATTTTTGAGCTTCTTTAATCGCTATATGCTCACGTTTAATATCTACAACAAACAAAGCACCAGGTAAACGTGTCATATCGCTAATAGACCCTAAGTTTTTCTCTAACTTAGCTCTTAAACGGTCAACCTGTAAACGTTCTTTTTTAGATAATGTGTTGAATGTACCGTCTTTCTTCATTCTATCAATTGAAGCCATTTTTTTAACAGCTTTTCTGATGGTAACAAAGTTAGTTAACATACCACCCGGCCATCTTTCAGTGATGTAAGGCATGTTGATTTCACCGGCTTTTTCAGCAACAATATCTTTTGCTTGTTTTTTTGTTGCAACGAATAAAATTTTACGTCCAGATGCTGCAATTTTAGCAAGTGCAGTTCCAGCTTCGTCAATTTTAGCCGCTGTTTTATATAGATTAATAATATGGATACCGTTACGCTCCATATATACGTAAGGAGCCATATTAGGGTCCCACTTACGTGTAAGGTGTCCAAAGTGTACACCTGCTTCAAGTAATTCTTTTACTTCTACTGCCATTTTGTAATAGTTTACGTTCTGTTGAATTAGCAATGCTTAAGTGGTCATTTAAAAAATTCGCCTTAATCATTTAGATGCTAAACTAATTCCTGTCTTTTGGACTAGGACAACAATAACTGTTTTTAATTTTATTAATAGTGATGAGATGCTTCGACTGCGCTCAGCATAACATCGAAATTGGATATTAACGTTTAGAGAACTGGAATTTCTTACGCGCTTTCTTCTGACCGAATTTTTTACGCTCTACCATTCTTGGGTCTCTTGTTAATAAACCTTCTGGTTTAAGTGTTAATCTGTTTTCTGCATCAATTTCGCACATAGCACGAGAAATTGCTAAACGAACAGCCTCAGCTTGTCCAGTAATACCACCTCCATATACATTTACTGTAATATCAAAGTTGGCGTCATTGTTAGTCAAAACTAATGGTTGTTTTACTTTGTACTGTAAAGTAGCAGTAGTAAAATAATTAGCTAAGTCTTTTTTATTAATTGTAATGTTACCTTTTCCTGGGGCAACATAAGCGCGCGCAACAGCCGTTTTTCTACGGCCAATTTTGTGAATTACATCCATTATTTGAATTCGTTTAAGTTAATTGTCTTTGGTTTTTGCGCTGCATGAGCATGCTCTGAACCAACAACAACTGTTAGATTACGGAATAAATTTGCTCCTAATTTGTTTTTAGGTAACATTCCTTTAACTGATTTTTCTACTACTCTTGCAGGATCTTTTCCATACAATTCTGTAGCAGTTAAACTTCTTTGACCTCCTGGATATCCTGTGTGACGAATGTATGACTTGTCAGTCCATTTGTTACCGGATAATGTGATTTTTTCAGCATTGATAATGATTACATTATCTCCGCAATCAACATGAGGTGTGAAGTTTGGCTTGTGCTTACCTCTTAAAAGTTTTGCAACTTTAGAAGCTAAACGACCAAGCGCCTGACCTTCAGCATCAACCAAAACCCACTCTTTATTTACAGTAGCTTTGTTTGCTGAAATCGTTTTGTAGCTTAATGTGTCCACACTAATTGATTTTTAATTATTAAACATTCCTCTCTCAAAAAGAGTTTGCAAATTTACGATTATATATTTGATTACCAAATAGTGAAGAGAGATTATTTCATGCAAAATTTAACTTGCCGAACTAATGTCTAATTCGTAATTAAAATAATTGAAACCGTCCTTAGCTTTTACAGTTAAGAATAGATTTCAGGATTAGGGTAAAATACGGCAATAGCAAACCAATAACTAATAACAGACCTTGAAGGGCTAAGTGTTTCTCCAGCTCGTGGACCTTCTAGAGCTTCTCCGAAAACCGACCATTTGTTACCTTCGTTATCTTTAAAAAAGACGCCTTGAGAGCTATTAAAATCATATTCAAAATCAAGGTTTTCTTGACCCCCGGTTAATTTATAAGAGAAAATTAAATTCTCGTTACCTACTATAAGGTAATTTATACCATTAAATTCATCTTTTATAGTTTTACCTCCGGTAAAGTTTGTGAATTGAAATACTTTGGATTTATCCTTATCAATAATAGCATGAACACGTACTTTGTTTTGTAATGCATTATTTATAATAGATGGTTGAAACAGGAAATAACTATGGGCCGTTTTATAAGGCCCATATGGATATTGATCATAATTTCTGGAAAACCCCGTTTCTGTACTCAAGACTTTAGTATTTGGATACAATGTTTTCCATGTATTCCAGGTGGTTTCTATTACATGAACCAAATCTGGTGTATCACCAATTAATGAGCCGTTAACACATTCCAAACGTAATTGCGACCAATTACTATCTGTATTTCTATCATATAATATGAGATTAGCATTGTATAATAGTCCCGAAACTCCAAATGTTGATTTTCCTCCATTGGATTGACTTTTCCAACCAAAGGCGGTTCCTGTTAACGGACAATAATTTATAGTAATAGATTCTCCTTCAAATTCATCGTTTACCACTTCATGCCAATCAAGCACCACATGAGGGTAGGCTCTGGCAATACCATTTTTTTCAATACCAATAACAAGATCATTGTCATCTAAAAAAGTAACTTCATTAGGGTTAATAAATTTTGGACTGTCTATGGATGGAATACCATCTTTACCTGGGCCGCCATCTTTTACTTCAGATATGGGAATCAACCATCCAGATGTATTACCTCCGCTACCATTATTTCCTCCTGGGAGCTGCGATCCCGAATTAGTACCCTCACTACCCTCACTACTGCAAGAAGTAAATAGTAATACTAAGAATACATAAATAAAATTTGTTTTCATGAGTTTATATTTTTTGTTTTTTCAATGGCATCTATTCAATGTTTATTAAACCCGATTTTGGTTTTATTTTGAATAATAAACCCGTTGTAATTCTATATGTTGGCGTTAACTGTGTACCATCTACATTACTGTAAATAGGAAGCTCTGCATTTGTTGAAAATGAGATTGATGGCGAGATGTCTATGGAGATATTAGGAATAATAAATACCCAATTGCCTCCTGTGTTATCTAAATCAAAACCTCCAATCTTATCAAGTTGAGCGTTTCTGTATTTAAAAGAAATGCTAGGATTGGCAAGGGTTTTAAGAAATGAAAACTGATCTGTAAATGAAATGAACCCTTGAAATTCATTTCCAAATTTATATGTTGAATTCCCGAAATACGAATTATTTGTTCCAGTACTTCGGTAAATCCCTCTTGCTGATACGGTTAATGATGGTCTAAAATTTAGACTTGTGGAAAACGATGTCCAATAAATAATATCCCATGCATTACTACCAGGCTGTAAGTCGGCGTTCAATGTAATACCTTGGTCGTTGGTTTCTGTAGAAGAACCTAATGGAATTTTTGCTCCAAGTCCTATGCTCAAATCACTATTCTTAATTAATTTGGAAAAATGGTATTTTAATAAAAATACGGCATCACCCACACCAGAGGTTTGATCAAGATTTTCATTTCCAAACTGAGCAATTTTTCTGCGCTGGTTTACCCATGTAACAAGTGTTTCGGCAGACAAATTATTTGTTATGGCATAGTTGGCATTGATTAAAACGGAGTGTGTTATTCGCAATCTTGCGTTATCATCTAATTTTTTTGTGCCATTATTTAAGGTGTTCAGGTTGTTGTAGTCATAATTTAAGCCAATTTGTAACGTGCCTTTTTCTTGCTGAGGTAAGCCTAGGTTATTTGATAATGGAATACCTCCGGAACAACAGGTTTGAGCATAACTGGGTAATGTAACTAATAAAACTATTAGAATACAGGCTTCTTCAAAACTCATAGCAAATTATAAAAGATATATAGACGGTCGATTTTTGTGTACTTTCCTTACTAATTTTAACATCTAGAGCATGTTAAACTATATAGGCAGCCCATTTTTACCTATTTTTGCAACGCTATGCAGGAGTTAAAACTTTCCAGTTGGTTGCCTACCACAAACAAAGAGGTGAAAATACGCGGATGGGATGCGTTAGACGTCATCCTGTTTAGCGGTGATGCTTATGTAGACCATCCTTCGTTTGGGCCTGCTGTTATTGGGCGTATTTTAGAGAGTTATGGATTACGGGTGGCTATTGTACCTCAGCCAAATGTGAATGATAATCTTCAGGATTTTGTAAAATTGGGAGTTCCAAAATTGTTTTTTGGTGTTACTGGGGGTTGTATGGATCCTATGATTAGTAATTATAATGCGAATAAAAAACGCCGGGATAAAGATGCCTATACGCCTAATGGAGATATTGGGTTTAGACCTGATTATGCCACTACGGTATATTCTAATATTTTAAAAGAGAAGTGGCCCGATGTTCCTGTATTGATTGGAGGGATTGAAGCGTCGTTACGTCGTGTAACTCACTATGATTATTGGAGTGATAAACTCATGCCTACCATTTTGGAAAGCTCAAAAGCTGATATGTTGGTCTATGGTATGGGAGAGCAGCCTTTGCGTGAAGTAGTGCGTTTACTGCAAAAGGGGGTGCCTTTTAGTAGCATAACTACCGTGAAGCAAACCGCGGTATTATTGAATACTGATACTAAAATACCTAAAAATAGTAATTGGGAAGATGTTGAAATTGTGTCTCATGAAACTTGTTTAAGGGATAAAAAAGCTTTTGCATCCAATTTTAAGATTATTGAACAGGAGAGTAATAAGCTGGCTGCGCGAAGAATTTTTCAGGAGGTAGGAGATAAAACCTTGATGATTAATCCGCCTTATCCTACAATGACCGAAGAAGAGATTGATGCTTCTTTTGATTTGCCGTATACCAGACTGCCACATCCTAAGTATAGTAAACGGGGGCCTATTCCTGCTTTTGAAATGATAAAGTTTTCCATCAACATTCATCGCGGGTGTTTTGGAGGATGTAGTTTTTGCACCATTTCTGCGCATCAGGGAAAATTTATAGCATCCCGAAGCCAGGAGTCCGTGTTGCGTGAAGTGGATACGGTGGCTAACATGCCTGATTTTAAAGGCTATTTATCAGATATTGGAGGCCCCAGTGCTAACATGTATAAAATGAAGGGTAAGGTGCAGGAAATTTGTGATAGATGTGTTGCGCCTTCATGTATTTCGCCTGTGATTTGTAGTAACTTAGATACCTCTCATAAGCCGTTAACCCAGTTGTATCAGGCAGTTGATAGTCATCCAAAAGTAAAAAAATCGTTTATAGGCAGTGGTATAAGGCATGATATGCTGGTACCTGAATTTAATAAGAATGCTGACCCCAAAGAGCTGGATGATTATACTGAAGAGGTTATGACCAAACACGTATCGGGCAGGCTTAAAGTAGCACCCGAACATACCAGCGATCCTGTACTAAAATTGATGCGTAAACCCTCGTTTACCTACTTCCATAAGTTTAAGGAGCGTTTTGATAAGATTAATATAAAACACAAACTGAAGTTACAGCTGATTCCATATTTTATTTCAAATCATCCGGCTTGTGAAGCTGAAGACATGGCTAACCTTGCTGCCGAAACTAAAGATATGGGGTTTCAGTTAGAGCAAGTACAAGGGTTTACTCCAACACCTATGACTGTGGCTACAGTAATTTATTATAGCGGTTACCACCCTTATACACTAAAAAAGTTTAAGACGCCTAAAACACGTAAAGAGAAAGATGAGCAGCACCGTTTTTTCTTTTGGTATAAAGATGAAAACAAGGCATGGATAAAAAACACGTTGAATAAACTGGGGCGTCAGGATTTACTAAAGGTATTATTGCCTGAAAAAAATGAGAAATGGCGTAAAAATAAACCAGGTAAGCCAAAGCATACTTTTGATGATGCGATTCCTTTTAACAGGCGAAAGAATAAGGCTAAGTTTAGAGGTAAGAAGAAACGAAGGTAATGTGTTTATCATAAACTTAAGATAAGTTTTGAATGGCATAGTTAACCAGGCCGGCATTGGTTTTGATTCCTAATTTTTTATGGATGTTCTTACGGTGAGTATCTATAGTGAATTTGCTTAATTTTAGTGCTTTAGCCATTTCCATGGAGGTTCGCCCTTTTGCAAGTAGAGTTAGAATTTCCTTTTCACGCCGGGTAAGCTGGGCTTTATGGTCCATACGCTTTTTATTGAACCAATCTTTTATATCCTGAGGTAGGTTTTTGCTAAAAAAATAATCGCCTTTAATTATAGTGTGAATTGCATTAATCAACTCTGTTTTGTCAATATTTTTAGTAATATATCCTTTTGCACCAGCATCTAACATTTCAATAACATCCGGAGTTTGATCATACATGCTTAAGGCCAGAACCTTGATGTTAGGATAAGTTTTGGTAAGTGTTTTTGTGAGTACAACACCATCCATAACCGGCATTCGTATGTCTGTAATGATAATGTCTGGTCTTAGATTTTTTTCCAGTAATTGCAATGCTTTTAATCCATTGACTGCTTCGGCAATGATATCCATGCCCATCTCCTTTAATAAGATAGATTTAATACCATCAATAAATAGTTGATGATTGTCTACAATAAGAATTTTTATGGTCACAATGGAATATTTAAAATTACTGTTGTTCCGCTTCCTTCTGAAGAGTCAATAACCAGTTCAGCATTGATTTTATCCACACGCCTTTCTATATTGATTAGCCCCGTACCGATGCGTTTCTGTTTCATATCAAACCCTTTTCCGTTGTCTTCTACAATGATATTTAAAACATTTTCATCTTCAGAAAACTGTACTATTGCTTCAGTGGCATCGGCATGCTTAATAATATTGGTCAATAACTCTTGAATTATTCTGAACAACTGGATTTCTAAAGTATTTTCAATTCTGTTTTTAACGTCAACATTAATAACTTTGATGTCTAACTTGTTCGAATAGGAGATTTGTTTGGCTATGTTTTTTGTAGAAGGAATAAGTCCCTTGTCTATTTGCGTACCAAAATTCTTGTTTTTGGCTATGCTTCTTATTTCTGAGTAGGTTTCATTCATTAGGGATTTGAGCTTTTGATAGAAGTTTGAAAACGAATCATTTTCATCATAACTCTCTAAATAAAGTTTGAGCGTAGCTATTTTGCTGCCAAGATTATCATGAAGATCAGCAGCCATTTTATTGCGTTCTTGTTCCTGTGCATCTAAAATGGCATCAATACCTTCCAGTTCTTGTGATTTCAGTAGTTGATTGAAATTTTGTTCCTGGATAGTAAGGTTTTGTTCCATGATAATACGTTTGCGTTTGGCATTCTTTAAAATCATGGATATTCCAAAAATGGCTACTATCAAAGCTATTAGCGTTGCAAATAACAAATTTCTGTTTTGACGGCGTTTGTAATTGACTTCCAGGTTATCTGCTTTGAGTTGCAGGATTTCTTTTTCTTTTTTTTCAGTTTCATATTTAGTCTGAATATCCAGAATGGTTTTTTGGTTTTCAGCACTTAGCAAGCTGTCATTTAATTGTTTTGCTTTTTCAGCAAACTCTAATGCTTTTGGGTAATGGTTTAACCCTTTGTGACTTTTAGATAGGTATTCGTATATAGAGCTTAGTTGCTTGCCTTTAATTAAAGGTTCAGCTTCACTTAAAAGGATAACAGCTTTGTTATAATCTTTCTTTTTTAAGTAAATATAACCTAGGTTACTTTTAGTAATCCCTATACCGGAACGCAGATTTAGACTGGTTTTTAACGCAAGGGCCTGTAACAGGTATGCTTCAGATTTTTTAATATCACTGTTTAAATAAATATTACCCAGGTTGTTATAAATAATTGAAAGAGATCTATTGTCATTTACTGATTTTGCTATAGTTTCAGCATCATGATAATAATCAACAGCCTTTAAGGTGTCTCCTTTTTTAAAATATTGTGTTGCCAGGTTAGGAAGTGTAATGAGTTGAAATTGCGTTAAATTATTTTTGTTGAATACAGTAAGTGCTTTTTCACTGTATTCAATAGCCTTATCAAAGTTGTCTAACTCAGCAAAGGCACTTGAAATATTGCTATAACATTTTGCTGCATTAAGGGCGTCATTATTATGTTCAAAAAAAGAAGCACTTTCTGTTAGAATTTTTATGGTATTTTCATAATTACCTTTACGTAACTCAATAGCCCCTAAACTAATATTTATTATAGCAGCACGTTTTTCTGCTTTGATTTTTTTTAAAAGGGTTTTTGCCTCGCTAAAATAAAACGAAGCAGAATCTAAATTTGCTGTAAAAAAATGAAACCGACCAAGTTGATTACTGGTTTCTGCTAATAAAGAATCATTCTTATGAAACTTTAAAGCCTTATAGGCAAAAACTTTTGCTTTGTTTAAATCAATTCTTTCATAGGCATTGGCTAACAGCAAATTTAGCTTTGCCTTTTCAAGAGGTGTAGTGATTTCCTTAAGCTTGGTAGTTAAACTATCTATCTGGTTACTTTGTCCAAAGGCAAAACAACATGAGAATAGTACTATGAAAAGCAAATTATTTTTCAAGATAGTTTAAAGAATTTATCTTAAAGATACATAATAATGAGTTATACAAGTTTTAATTTTTACACGTAGCACAACAACCGCATGAGCTCTTAATTTCACTTTCAAGTTTTCGGGAGTATGACCTGATTTCATTCAAAAAAGCTTTTGTATTGGCAGAATTATAAATACGACGTTTAAGGTCTGTAAGGTAGGTATTGCTTAAGCAATTTGAAGCTTCAATGTGCTCAAGAGCATACCCTATAGTAGTGTTCATCCATTCCCAACCATAACCTTCATAAGCACCTAATTCCAAACCATACACAAGTTTTCCAAGGCCGAATAGGGTATGGCAATTAACGGGCTTAGAGCCCATTGATCTGGCGCCTTCTTCAAAAACATAATATACTTTATGCTTTGCAAAATTAAATACGAAGGCTGTTAAAGGAGTGTTCTTCTTCTTGTTGTAAACAAAGGTATAGGTATGAGATCTATGTCCCGGATACCAGTCATGTACACCAGATGATGCTGCTGTTGTGCTTACCTGTGTTATATTGGAATTGTAGGTGTAATTAGGGTAACTATCAATACTTCTAACATTATTTGCGGCATAAACGTTAGCAATTGACCACTTATAGCCACATGCTGTTCTACAGTTCCGGCAGGTTATGGTTATAGTAAATTGTTCTCCATTTTGTAGCTGTGATATGTTTTTATTGAATTTCCAGCTAATATCATATGTACCAACACAATTGGTTCTGTACGTTCGGTTAAAGGCTATGCTACCGCCATACTGATCTGCTCTGACAGTGGCATTAAATTCGGTTGATCGTTTTTGAACAATATCCTTAAGCCCGATGTTTTGAGAAGATATACTTGCTGTAAATAGGGTGATGAAGATGAGAGATAAAGAAATTGATTTCATGACTGTAAAGGTTTTATAACAAAGCTATTAACAGTTTTTAGAGCATCAAATACCTATAATTAGGTATTTGATTGATTGAGAAGGTGTTATAATTTTACTTAAAATGTTAATACCTTAATAGTTATGAAGCCTTATAGTGTTTTTGTATGGTTATTATTTTTGGGACTGAGTTTTGGTTGTGAAGATTTGGAAGAACTGTTTGAAGAAGAGTTTGAAGTACAGTCTACTTTTATAACCGAATTAGAAGTTGATGTTCCTCATGCCAGTTCATCTGATGAAACAGTGAGCTTTGAATCAAACATGGGGTTTTGGGATTTTGCACAAGATCCTAATATTGTTGATTTTCTTGGTGATCCGGATGAGATAACAAAAATTGAAATCAATAGTATACGTTATTTTTTTAAAAATGTTGAAGGCAACCCTGATGCTATGGTAGAGGGGCAAATAACGTTCTCCACAGGTCAATCGGTTGAATCTTATGATACGGCAGTAACTAACCTGGCACAGGCAGATTTTAATAATACCGTATTCACTATAGAAGAGGATTTTTCCAAAGTTAATAATGCTATTTCCAAGTTCAGATCAATTGGCTTTGTGTATCATGGTACTGTTTCTGATAATCCCGTAAGCTTTATAACAGATGTTTCTATTACGGTTACGGTGACCATAAAACCGGATATAGATAATCTCTAGAAATAAAAGCCGAATTGTCTTAAAGGTTATTTAATTGTTTATCTTCTCTAATATTACCAATATGATAATGGGCTATTATTTTTTCTATGAGATTGTTTTTGCTATAATGCCATTCACTGACATTCAATTTAAAATCTTCTTTAATAGCTGAATAATGAACACAGGCTTTATTATCCTCAGAAATCATGTCATGGATAACAAATGTATGACCTAAAAATTGATCTTTATTGTCCTTTATTAAATTGAGATAGGTGCTTTTTCCGTTAATTGTGCCGTAGGGGCTTGTATGTGAAAAGTTTTTAGAAACGGGAATATTTTCAAAATCACCACGTTCCCAGACTTCAAACCATTTGTTTACTAATTGTTCAATTGTCATAATTAAAAGTGTTTTTATGTTCTTTAAGGGAGATAATTCTTTCCAAATATCCCCTCGAGGGGATTATAGGGGTGTTTTTATAGGATACCTAAAACTATTCACTCAGTTCTTTCACAGTTTCTTTAATGACTAACAAGACACTAAACATATTCTTTTTAATCTCATGGTTTGAAAACCTCAGAAATTTAACACCATACTTTTCTAGTTCTCCTTGTCTTTTTGCATCATAAAGAAAACTGTGGTCATGACTACTTCCGTCAACTTCAATAGCCAAACCAATTTCATGACAATAAAAATCAACAATATAGTTTAGCATGGGAACTTGTCTGTGAAACTGTACACCAAAGGCACGTTTTTTTATGTTCTGCCATAGTAGTACTTCTGGTAATGTGCTGTTTTTTCTTAATTGTCTGGCAAGTTGCTTCAGACTTGGGTCATATGGGATTATTTTGTTTCTCATTTTTTTATACCCTTAGATAACACCCCTAAAGTCCCCTCAAGGGGACAACCCAACTGATTTACCTTTGTAAATATCCCCTAGAGGGGATTATAGAGGTGTCATGTTTTAAGCTAAGGTATTTAAATAAAACATAAATCTAAAACACTGAATAATCTTCCTGTTGAAGATATAAATGAAGAGAACGGAGAACACTTTTTATGGTTTCCAATTCTGGTTTATAAATGTCAAAAACCAATTCATTACGGGTCTGCAATAGCACAGATTGAAATTTGAAAATTAGAGCTATTTATTAGTTGTATTATTATAGTTTTCTAATTCTAATATTTTTGTACCACACTTTTGCACCATGATCTTGAAGTGCAATTGCCCCTTTTTTATACGTGTTCCAATCAGGGTATTTTCCAGAAGCCCATTTGCTTTTTTTGTATCGTTCCTTGTAGTCATTGCTATTTTCATCAAACTCAATAATTTTTATTCCATTGAGCCAATTCTCAACATGTCCTTTGTTATAAATTATTTTTGATGAATTCCATTCCATAATGGGGTTAAGTTTTTTAGCATCAGATGCTGCATAAATTCCATAATGTGCGCCAGTCAGCCTATCTGGGATTTGTACTTTTGCATTTTTATCATCTCTTATCTGATATTCTGGCCCTGTAGCATAGGCGTGACTATATTCCGGTTTTTCAATGACATGATACATTATTCCGCTATTTCCCCCTTCAGATATTTTCCATTCTAGTTCAAGTTCAAAATTCTCAAACATCTTTATGGTGATTAAAGAACCTCCATATTCACCACTGCCTTCACCATGCCCTTTACCATCACATTTTATTGCGCCTTCTTCTACACTCCAAATAGGGCCAATGCTGTCTGCGTTAAACCGTTTCCATCCTTTTAGGGATTTCCCGTCAAATAATGAAATCCATCTTGAGTCAACAGTAGTACTTTGTTCAATAGGAGCATTTGTGTTTTTCTCTTTACAGCCTAAAAAAGATAATGCTACAATTGTTAAAAAACTGCCTAAAAAATGTAATGCATATTTACTACAGGTAACTTTTTCCATTTATAATAAATTTATAATTGTTTTATTAAAATATTTAATGTGCTTCCAGCCAATTATCACCAATATCTAAATCAACATCCAAAGGCACGTCCAGCTTGTACGCATTTTCCATTTCGGTTTTTACCAGAGCTTTAATGGTTTCCAATTCTGGTTTATATGTGTCAAATACCAGTTCATCATGTACCTGTAATAACATTTTGGTTTTAAAGTTGCCTTCATTTAGCTTTTGATGAATGTTGATCATGGCTATTTTAATAATATCTGCGGCACTTCCCTGAATAGGTGCATTTACAGCATTTCGTTCTGCAGCCCCGCGCACTACAGCATTTCTGGAATTGATATCCTTTAAATAGCGTCGGCGTCCCAAAACGGTTTGAACATAGCCATGGTCTCTGGCAAAATCAACCTGGTCGCTAATATAATTCCGCAGTTTGGGATATGTGGCATAATAGGTGTCTATTAATGCTTTAGATTCTGCTCTGGATAAGTTGGTTTGATTACTTAATCCAAAGGCCGAAACCCCATAAATAATACCAAAGTTCACAGTTTTGGCATTGCTTCGTTGCTCGCGGGTGACTTCTTCAATAGGGACATTAAATACTTTAGACGCTGTAGAGGCATGAATATCTTCACCGTTTTTAAATGCCGATATCATAGTCTCTTCTTTACTTAAAGCTGCAATAATACGAAGCTCTATTTGTGAGTAATCGGCAGCTAATAAGGTGTAGTCTTCATGTCTTGGAATAAAGGCCTTACGCACTTGTCGTCCACGTTCTGTTCTGATGGGGATATTCTGTAAATTTGGATTGTTACTGCTTAAACGCCCGGTAGCTGCAACAGTTTGCATGTAATCCGTATGAACACGACCGGTAGTATCTTCTACCTGGACTGGTAAAGCGTCAACATAGGTGCTCTTTAGTTTTGATAGTCCTCTAAAATCTAATATATTTTGAATGATCTCATGGTCTTTGGCTAAATAGCTTAATACATCTTCGGCAGTGGAGTATTGCCCTGATTTTGTTTTTTTAGGTTTATCTACCAACTTTAGTTTTTCAAACAAAATAACTCCCAGTTGTTTTGGAGATGCAATATTAAATTCTTCACCGGCCTCAGTGTAAATTTTACTTTCCAAAGTTTTGATGTCCCGGTCTAATTCTTCGGATAGGCTATTTAAAAACGCTTTGTCTAAGTTTATCCCTTCTAATTCCATGGCCGCCAAAACACGTAGCAACGGAATCTCAATTTCGTCAAATAACTTTTGGGTGCTGGCCTGATTTAATTCGTTTTGAAAATGTGCTTTGAGCTGCAGGGTAATGTCTGCGTCTTCAACGGCATATTCGGTTTGCTTATCTAAGGGTACCTCACGCATCGACAATTGGTTTTTTCCTTTTTTGCCAATAAGCGTTTCAATAGATATAGGGGTATAGTTTAAATACGTTTCGGCTAACACATCCATATTATGGCGCATGTCCGGATTGATAAGATAGTGCGCCAACATGGTGTCAAATAATTTGCCTTTTACTTCAATATTGTATTTGGCTAAAACTTTAATGTCGTATTTTAAATTCTGACCTGTTTTTTCTATGTGTTCATTTTCAAAGAATGGACGCAATAGCTCAATTAATTCCTGAGCCTTATTTTTATCTTCCGGGAAAGGCAGATAAAACCCTTTGCCAATTTCCCAGGAAAAGGCTATACCTACCAATTCTGCAGTAATAGGATTGATACCTGTAGTTTCCGTATCAAAACATACTGAAGATTGGTTCATTAGGTTTTTAATGAACAATTTTGTGGCCATACCAGAAGCCACGCTTTGATAAAAATGAGGTGAGGTGTCAGCTGTTTTTCTGGTATATTCTGAAACAGTTTCTGCTTCGTTGGACGGATCTGCTCCAAACAATGAAAACTGACCTGCTCCGGCAGATTTTATTTCTTTTGGAGTGGCTTTAATATCTTTTTGTTCTGTTGTACCCGAGGTTTCAGGAGTGCTGTCTGTTGTGCTTTCGGTAGCAAATGTTTTTAAGAAATTATCAGTTAGTCGTCTGAATTCTAATTCCTGAAATATATCTTTAACTTTTTCAATATCAGGATGATCTAATTCAAAGTCTTTGGCATTAAATTCTACCGGAACATCCAGCATAATGGTCGCCAGCTTTTTTGAAAGCAACCCGAGCTCTCCATTGGCTTCAACTTTTTCCTTCATCTTGCCTTTTAGCTGATCTGTATTGGCCAACAGGCCTTCCATGCTTCCAAATTGAGCCAAAAACTTTTTAGCGGTTTTTTCTCCAACACCCGGAAGTCCCGGAATGTTGTCACTGGAATCTCCCATCATACCTAAAAAGTCTATGACTTGTAAAGGATCTTCTATCTCAAATTTTTTCTGAACCTCAGGAATGCCCCAGGTTTCATAGCCTCCGCCAAATACGGGGCGGTACATAAATATGTTTTCAGTAACTAATTGCGCAAAATCTTTATCAGGGGTTACCATATAGGTTTTATAACCTTCTTTTTCTGCCTGACGTGAAAGTGTGCCAATAACATCATCAGCTTCATAGCCTTCCTTTACCATAATGGGGATGTGCATCGCCTTCAAAATGTTATAAATATGAGGAACAGCTGTTTTAATACCTTCGGGGGTTTCGTCTCTATTGGCTTTGTAGGCTTCATACATTTCAACGCGGTCTGCACTTCCGCCCTTATCAAAACAAACGGCTAAATGATCGGGGCGTTCACGTTTAATAACATCCAATAAAGAGTTCATAAAGCCCATTATGGCTGAAGTGTCTTCTCCTTTAGAATTGATCCTGGGGTTTTTTATAAAAGCATAATAACCGCGAAAAATAAGGGCATAAGCATCAACTAAAAAAAGGCGTTTTTGATCAGGCATTGTATCAAAATGGTGTTATAATGAATTTAAACATCTTAAATAGAGTACTATTGAGAGGTTAACATGGTCTGTTGACTTAAAAACACTCCCTGATTGCACCCTATACAAGACAAAGAAATCAAAGCTACAAAACTATTTTTGATTTTTTGATTTATAATTCAGAATTTGGTAGTCTAAAATACTATACTTATGCTTCTTGAAGTTTGTGCTAACTCTTACCAATCAGCTATCAATGCGCAGGAAGCTGGGGCTCATCGAATTGAATTATGTTCTGAACTGGCTGTTGGTGGCATAACACCATCATACGGGTTGATAAAACAGGTTGTTAAAGCTTTGTCTATTCCTGTATATGTATTAATTAGACCTAAAAGTGGGCGTTTTACCTATACTAAAGAAGATATTGCTATTATAAAGCAAGATATTGAAATGTGTAAACGCTTAGGTTGCAAAGGTATAGTGTCCGGAATTTTAAATGCCGATAATAGTGTTGATGTTGAACAAACCAAAATATTGGTAGAACTTTCAAAACCCTTAGATTTTACTTTCCATCGTGCTTTTGATTGGGTGCCAAACCCTAAAGAAGCTTTGCAGCAATTAATTGAAATTGGTGTTAATCGCGTATTAACTTCTGGTCAGCAAACTTCAGCTGAAAAAGGGATGGCACTACTTTCAGAATTACATGCATTGTCTAAAGGAGCTATTGAGATACTTCCCGGTGGAGGTATTAACTCTGGTAATGCAGCGTTGTTCAAACAGGCTGGTTTTACTGAAATCCATGTTTCAGCTACTACCATAGAGGTAATGGATGAACAGCCTAAAGTTCCTATGAATAGTATCAGGTTTTTTGATGATGCAGTGACATGCTATTCTGATAAGCGTATTATCAAAGATATATTGAAGGCCGTTGAGTGATTAGGATTAAAATCTTAACTATAAGTTAAATAAATCTGGTTTTTTTTAACTGTAACTTAGATTACCATTATATTTGATAAAAAGACTATGCTACGCTGGATTATTTTTATAATTATCTTCGGAATAATTGATATTTATGCTTACCAGGCTTTTAAGACAGTTTCTAGAAATCTATGGTTAAATATCATATATTGGGTGTTGTCACTTTTAGTTATTGGTAATTTTGTATTTCGGATATTTAACTTAAACAGAGGTGATTTTGGTAATGCCCAGGCTTATGCTTTTGGGTTCTTTATTGCATTGTTAGTACCCAAAATGATACTATTGGGTGTTATGTTTGCAGAAGATATCTTTAGGGTGCCTCAGGCTATTTTCAGATATTTTACTGAAGGCAGTGCTGCCAAAGGAAATTATTTACCTTCCAGGCGAGGCTTTATCTCTAAAATAGCCTTAGGGTTGGCAGCGGTTCCTTTTGCCTCGATTCTTTACGGTATTTACAAAGGAAAATACAACTATAAAGTTTTAAGATATACCCTTCATTTTGAAGACTTACCGGAAGCTTTTGACGGTTATAAGCTAACACAAATCAGTGATATTCACTCGGGAAGTTTTGATAATATGGATAAGGTGAAATATGCAGTAAACCTGATTAACGAGCAGGAAAGTGATGTGATATTGTTTACCGGAGATATTGTAAATAATAAAGCGGAAGAATTAGTGCCTTATAAGGAGGTGTTTGGTAAACTACGAGCCAAAGACGGATTGTATTCTGTTTTAGGAAATCATGACTATGGGGATTATGTAAAGTGGGAATCAGAAGATGTTAAACGCAAAAATTTAGAAGACCTGAAGCTTTTACAAAAAGACATTGGGTTTGACCTGCTATTGAATGAAAATCGTTTCCTGGAAAGGGATGGCGAACGCATTGCTTTGGTTGGTGTGGAAAATTGGGGCGCCGGTGGATTTAAGAAAGCGGGAGATTTGAAGAAAGCGTCCGCACATGTGCAAAAAGATGATTTTAAAATATTAATGAGTCATGACCCGTCCCATTGGGAAAAGGAGGTTATTCATGATGATTATCATTATCACCTGACTTTAAGCGGGCATACCCACGGGATGCAGTTTGGAATTGAGATTCCGGGTTGGTTTAAATGGAGTCCTGTGAAATGGCGTTATAAATATTGGGCCGGAATTTATAAAGAACTAGGGCAGTATATTAATGTAAACAGGGGTTTTGGATATTTAGCATTTCCCGGTCGTGTAGGGATTTGGCCTGAGATTACGGTCATAGAGCTTAAAAAAGGGAGCTTAAATGCTTAATCATTATTTAATGTTGCACTTGAACAGAAATTGCTTATTTTTATAATAATACTTGAGGTATGTATTTGATATCCTATGGTAATTGTAGGTAATATGAAAAAAATACGTAGGTTTGTAAAAGTGTATTTGACTAATAAACAATAAAGTATGTCGAAATTCGGGGAACTTATAGATGTCGAAATTCCTGTTTTGTTAGATTTTTATACAGAATGGAATGACCAGTCAGAGCCTATGCATCTTGTTTTAAGAGATGTTGCTGCGGCACTTGGAGACAAGGCTAAAGTGATAAAAATTGACGTTGATAAAAATCAGGAACTTGCTGATGCTTTGCGGGTAAAAAGCTTACCTACGCTTATTATTTATAAGGATGGCGAAATGAAATGGCGGCAAAGCGGTGAGCAGGATGCCAATACGCTTATAGGTATAGTTCAGGAATATCTTTAAACTTAGGTGTACAGAGCTTTAAAAGTATAGCCTTTGTTACTAAAATACTCCAAAATCTTTGGAAGCGCATATTGCATGTTTTTTGACGCTTTAACACTATCATGAAATACTACAATACTGCCGCTATATGCTTTCTCAATTACATTATTTAAGCAGGTCTCTTCATCAACCTTAGTATCCCAGTCAAAAGACAACACATCCCACATGATTATTTTGTAACCCAACGCTATAAGTTTTTTACCTTGCTTTGGGGTTATTTGTCCGTATGGCGGACGAAATAAGCTTGTCGCTAAAGTTTGGTGGCTGATGGCTGATGAATCAGGAAGCCGGGACTTTAGAGCATATTCACACAGTTCAATATTCTTTAAATAATCTTTGGTTTTTGTTTTCCAGCCTTTGATATGGTTTTGAGTATGGTTACCTATAGCATGTCCGTTATTTAAAATATTCTGAAAAATATCCGGATGCTTTTCAATATTCTTACCGATACAGAAAAAAGTAGCTTTGGCCTTATAAGCTTCTAAAACATTTAAAGTCCAGTTGGTGATTTCCGGGGTTGGGCCGTCATCAAAGGTTAAATAAATAACGTTCTCAGTAGTAGCAATGTCCCAAATATAATTTGGGAACATTTTTTTTACAACTACAGGTGTTTTTACAGGTGTTAAGGTCATGCCTTAATCCGAATTAATTCGTGCTGTCATGCTCTAATGGAGCACCATTGCTATCCGTTGGAATATCAAGATCTGTCCGTTCTGATTCCAAAGAGTCCTCTTCGCCATAAAAATGTTTAAAGGACCTTAGGAAGTTGTTGAATATATCACCCTCAGATTGAGCAAATTCAATGTCATATCTTAACAAGACATCTACTAGGGCTTTGTAACGCTGAATGTCAGTATAAATATCTTCAAATAAACGCTCTTGCTTCTGGATTTCAAGTGAACTGTAATAGAACAGGTTTTCCTGATATTTTTGAGCTACATCTTTAAATAATTGCTGTGTTTTTTCCTTATTTCCGGCTTCGTAGTAAATACCGATATAAGGCTCTAAAAGGGTGTAATAACCAAAGTATTCCACCGGCATATTTTCCATAGCTATATCTGCTATTTCTTCAGCTTTATCCAATTTATCTTCATTGAGTAACTGTTCGGCCAGGCGTGCTAAATTGCCCCTGTAGGTAATGGAGTTTTTGCGGGTTTCTACATCATGGTAAATATCGGGGCTACCGCTATTTCCCCAATCCCATTTTTTAACTTTTTCATACATTAAATCGGCATCAACGCGTCCCATATCAAAAGGGTTAGCTTTATTAACAGGTGTTTTAATAGGAACTAATTTGTAACACATACCATCTAATTGTAGGTAATCCTTCATCCAGATATAGTCATCATCACCAAAGCTTCCTCCCGTAAAATAAATTGGGCGTTTCCATTCGTTATTAGCTACTATATCCAGCATTAACAACCTGTTTTTATAGAGTGCGCCACCGGTGACTTTAATGTCAATATGAGATACAATGTCATCCGCATGCTCTGGTTTTACAATTCCGGAATTTAATACATTGTTTTTGTTGACAGGAACTCGTAAATAAGGTGTCGGCATGTAAGTGGCATTGGCATCCTGATTTCTAACCTGAGATAAGTCTACACCATTTTGCTGTAAAACGTACTTATACTTTGTTTTTGGGTTATCACTGGAAACAAAGTTTAAAAATTGCTTCACATCCATAGTGTCTTTGATAACCTGCTGAATGACAATATAATCATTGGTGCCGTATTTATATAAATCATGGGTAAGCTGTGAAGGAATAGGATCACTCTCATACGCTTTGCGTTTCATTTGGTCTATATACCAATCGGTTTGAAATAAACTGGTATTGACCACTCTAACATCGGTTCTGTAGCCTTCAATTTCCTGGGCATACCAAAGGGCAAAGGTGTCATTATCGCCTATGGTGAACAGGATGGCATTTTCAGCACAGGAATCCAGATATTTTTTGGCCATGGACTGAGCGGTGTATTTACCGGACCGGTCATGGTCATCCCAGTTATTAGCTGCCAAAATACCGGGAACCAATATTAAGCAAACGATGGTAATTAAGGGGGCTGCTAATTTTTTAGGGATATATTTTTTAAGAGTATCATATATCGCATAAACCCCAAAACCTATCCATAATGCAAATACGTAAAACGATCCTACTACCGAGTAATCTCGTTCTCTGGGTTCAAAAGGACGCACATTGGTATAGACCTGAATGGCCACTCCGGTAAATAAGAAAAATACCAACATGACCCAAAACCTGTTTTTGTCTTTATTCAATAAAAATAAAAATCCAATAAGTCCTAAAATAAGCGGAAGCAAATAATAGGTGTTTCTGGCTTTATTGTTTTTAACATCACTAGGTAAATTGTCTTGAGATAAGCCTAAATGCCACTCGTCAATAGGTTTTATACCGGTTATCCAATTACCATGATTGTCATAACGCCCCTGGATATCGTCCTGTCTTCCGGCAAAATTCCACATAAAATAACGCCAGTACATATAGCCCAACTGGTACTCCAGTAAATAAGCAATATTTCTGGCCAGTGATGGTTTTTCAATATCTATATACTCTTTAAATTGTTTTAAAAAGTTATGGTAATCTTCATAATCAACATTACCACGAGCCACATCATTTTTAAAATTAGCAACCGCAGAACGCAATTCATTCTCCATCTGGTATTCCGACTTCAGTTTAAAGTTTAAATACCCGGAAAACATCATATAGTTTTCGGCATGCTCCGGGCTCCACATACGTGGAAGAAAAGAAGCATGTTTTGAGTTGTAGTTTTGCTTGGCATTTTTATAATCGTTTACAATAACATATTTTCCTTTAGCCTCATCCTTTTCATAATTGGGTTTGTCGTCTATGTACGGATTATTTTCGTCTAAATAGGCATATTGGTCTGTAAACTGGGGGCCGTAAAATAAGTGCGTTTCCGGGTACTGCTCCAGGTTGTAATAGGCTAATAGTTCTCTGGCACTGTTAGGGTTGTTTTCATTGATAACCACATTGGCATTAGCTCTAATAGGGAGCATTAGCCAGGTTGAAAAACCAATAATAACAAAAGTGATGCAAAGCATCCCGGTGTTTAAATGTATATATTGTTTTTGACGGGTATATTTTAAGGCGTAATATATTAGGGCGACCAATGAGATACCCGCGATGATTGACCCCGAATTAAAAGGAAGTCCTACGGTATTTACAAAAAAGATTTCAAAAGCACTGAATATTTTTAAAATGTTAGGTGCAAGTAGTTTAAAAACAAATAATAAAATACCAACAGAAACCACATTGGCTATGATGAAGTTTTTAATGGTAATGGTTTTGTAGTTTTTAAAGTAATACAAAAGCCCTATGGCAGGAATGGTCAGTAAGCCCATAAAATGAACCCCAAAAGAAAGCCCGATAATAAAGGCTATTAATATAAGCCAGCGGTTACCACGTGGCTTGTGCATATCCTGCTCCCAACGTAAGCCTAGCCAGAATAACACAGACATGATTAAAGTGGCCATAGCGTAAACTTCGGTTTCAACGGCATTAAACCAAAAAGAATCAGTAAATGTAAAGGCTAAACTCCCTACTAAGCCACTTCCTAAAATGGCTATGGCTTTGCTTGGGGAAAGCGCTTCGTTTTTAACCACCAGTTTATTAAGCAGTAAGGTAATGGTCCAAAACATAAACAAGATGGTAAAGGCACTGGCAACGGCACTCATCATGTTCATCATAAAACCAACTTGGGAAGGTTCAAATGCAAACATAGAGAAAAAGGCGCCCAGCATTTGAAATAGAGGTGCTCCCGGCGGATGCCCTACCTGTAATTTAGCGGAGGTTAGAATATATTCTCCCGCATCCCAAAAGCTCACTGTGGGTTCAACAGTTAAGCTGTAAGTTATAAGTGCTATTAAAAAAGAGAACCAGCCTAAAATGGTATTCCATTTTTTATAGTCAAAATGTGCCATGGATATCTGTGTTTATTTGCTTTGGCGAATTTAATAATAAATATGGTACGGCAAATGTTTTTAAGTAAACGTTAAGTTTTCAGGATTATTTTTAAAAAAATGCTTGCGAAAATAAAACTTTGTATTAAATTTGCAGCCTCAATTGCACATTGGCCTATGGTGTAACTGGCAACACGTCTGGTTTTGGTCCAGAAGAGTCTAGGTTCGAGCCCTAGTAGGCCAACGTTAATTTAACCCTAATTACGAAAGTAGTTAGGGTTTTTTGTTTTGTAAAGTAGATTGTTGGGCGAGAAGCCTGTGCTGAATTTAGCCGAAGCAACCTTAAACAAAGAACAACATTATAATTATATTGGTTAAAAAAGCCTATATCTTAAACGTAATCACTGGGCGTTTGGCATGATTAACCAGGTCTTCGCTAATGCTTCCGTTAAAAAAATGAGAGATGCCACGCCGGCCATGGGTGCTCATGCCTATTAAATCGGCGCCAATGCCTTGGGAAAAGTTCATGATGCCTTTTTCAATAGTAAGATCATTATAAATGTTTATAGTGTAATTTGAAAACCGGGATGTACTTATAAAATCGTTTATACGGGTGTTGGCACGCTCAGTGGTAATAAATTTGTTAGGTGTATTAACCAAAAGCAAATGGATTTTGGCATCCAGAATATTGGCAAATTCAATAGCCTGTTTATAGGTTTCTATACTTTCATCTTTAAAATCAGAGGCAAAAACAAAATGCTCCACCTTAAATTTTTGATGTTCTTTTTTAACCACCAGAACCGGAGTGTCAGAGGTTCTAACCACTTTTTCGGTGTTGCTTCCAATAAGCATTTCCCTGAGGCCACTGGCACCGTTTGACCCCATAATAACCAGATCAATAGCGTTCTTTTTACACACATGAAAGATCCCTTTAAAGATTTCCTGGAAATCTACAGTTTCATGGATCACCAGGCCTTGTAAATCAATTTTATCCCTTAATTCTTCAAACTGTTTATGAGCCAGTTTCATAAAAAAGACAGCTTCAGGTAAACTGCTATGCGAGTTTAAGGGGTCTACTTCCTGTAGGGGAATCTCAAGCATATGCAATAAATAGATTTCGCAATTGTGTTTTCTGGCTAATTGAGCAGCAACTTTTAAAGCGTTTTCTGCCTGATCTGAAAAATCGGTGGGAACAAGTATTTTTTTCATGGTGAATAAGGTTCTCTGGTGTACTTAAATTTATGAAATAATCCTTTAAAAATCAATAAAATGTTATATATTTGCACCGTTGAAAGGCAAAATTAAAGATTTGAGGGGACGGGAAGTCCCCTCTTTTTATACTAAAAAATGTTTAAAACCAAAGTCACAGAATTATTAGAAGGAGCTTTGAATGAAAGGCCGGATTTGTTTCTTATTGATTTTACCGTTAATAATGAGAATCATATCAAGGTTATTATTGATGGAGATCAGGGCGTTTTGGTTGAAGATTGCATGTTTGTAAGCCGGGCTATTGAGCATCATTTAGACAGAGAAGAAGAAGATTTTTCTTTAGAAGTCATGTCAGCCGGTGCCGCATCGCCATTGGTGCATCAACGTCAGTATAAAAAGAATGTCACAAGAACCCTTAAGGTGAAAACAGGTTCTGAAGAGATAGAAGGTGTGCTTGCTGAAGCCACTGATGACGCTATTACATTGCAATGGAAGGTCAGAGAGCCAAAGCCGGTAGGTAAAGGTAAAGTTACAGTAAAAAAGGAAGCACATATTCCTTATAAGGATATAGTAGAAGCAAAAGTTATGATTAAATTTTAATTTAAAAGAGATATGGAGAATGTCGCGTTAATTGAATCATTTTCAGAATTCAAAGACGATAAGCTAATTGACAGAGTAACGTTAATGGCCATTTTAGAAGACGTATTTAGAAGTGCTCTAAAGAAAAAATTCGGGGATGATGATAATTTTGATATCATTGTAAATCCGGATAAAGGCGATTTAGAGATATGGAGAAATAGAATTGTGGTTGCAGATGGAGACGTAGAGGAGCCTAACCAGGAAATTTCATTATCTGAAGCTCGTAAAATAGAACCCGATTTTGAAGTAGGTGAGGATGTGTCAGAAGAAGTGAAGTTGGTTGATTTAGGGAGACGTGCTATTTTAGCATTACGTCAAAACCTGATCTCTAAAATTCATGAACATGACAATACTATAATTTACAAGCAATTTAAAGATTTAGTAGGAGAGATCTATACGGCAGAAGTACACCATATTCGCCATAGAGCCGTGATATTATTGGATGATGAAGGCAATGAAATTGTATTGCCAAAAGACAGACAGATCCCGTCTGATTTCTTTAGAAAAGGAGATAATGTAAGAGGAGTTATTGATAGTGTGGAGCTAAAAGGAGCAAAACCAACCATAATCATGTCCAGAAGTTCCCCTGTATTTTTAGAAAAATTATTTGAACAGGAGATTCCGGAAGTTTTTGATGGCCTGATCACCATTAAAAATGTAGTGAGAATACCAGGAGAAAAAGCCAAAGTGGCTGTTGATTCATATGATGATAGAATTGACCCGGTAGGAGCCTGTGTGGGTATGAAAGGATCAAGAATTCATGGTATTGTCCGCGAATTGGGTAATGAGAACATTGATGTGATTAACTATACGAATAACTTGCAGTTATTTATCACAAGAGCTTTGAGTCCGGCAAGGGTAAGCTCTATTAAAATAGATGAAGATACTAAGCGTGCAGAAGTTATTTTAAAACCGGAAGAGGTAAGTAAAGCTATAGGTAGAGGTGGCCATAATATTAGATTAGCCGGTCAGTTAACAGGATATGAGATTGATGTGTTTAGAGAAGGAGCAGAAGAAGATGTGGAGTTAAGAGAGTTCTCAGATGAAATAGAAGGATGGATCATAGAAGAGTTTAGTAAAGCAGGGATGGATACAGCCAAAAGTGTTCTGGAACAAGATGTTAAGGATCTTGTTAAGCGAACAGATTTGGAAGAAGAAACCATACAGGATGTTATTAGAATTCTGAGAGAAGAATTTGAAGAATAGTAAATAAAAGTGCAGATTTGCATGATTATTATGCCTTGAGGAGGTATAATGTATATATTTGAGTATTTTAAAGGCAATTTATGGCTGAAACAATTAGATTAAATAAAGTATTACGCGAGCTTAATATCTCTCTGGACCGTGCTGTAGAGTTTTTAGATTCTAAAGGGGTGTCTATAGAGAAGCGTCCAACCACAAAAATTTCTGAAGAAACGTATAGGATTCTTTCAGATGAGTTTGAGACGGATGCTAATAAGAAAATGAAATCGCAGGAAGTAAGTGAGGCTAAGCTTAAAGAAAAGGAAGATTTACGTATAAAGCGTGAACAGGAATTGGAAGCTAAGCAAAAAGCTCAGGAAGCCATAGAAAAAGCCAAAGAAGAGGTTGTTAAAGCTTCAAAAACACTTTCAGGGCCTAAACAGGTTGGGAAAATTGATTTAGATCCCAAAAAGAAAATTGAAGAAAAGCCTCCTGTTGAGAAAAAAGAGGAACCGGTTAAACCGGTTGAAAAGCCTGTTAAGGAAGAGGTTATAAAGGCAAAAGCTCCAAAGATAGGATTAAAGCCGGTAGCTAAAATAGAAACAGAGCCTAAAAAGGAAGCTGTTAAAGAACCGGTTAAGGAAGTTGTTAAGGAGGAGCCTGCAAAGCCTGTAAAAGAGCAACGCACAACTACAGATGAAGATGGGAATGTGATTCCTGAAGAAAAGGTAAAGACGCAATATCAAAAGCTTACCGGGCCAAAAATTGCCGGTAATAAAATTGATTTATCGCAGTTTAATAAACCAAAGAAAAAGAAGGAAGAGAAAAAACCGGAAGCAAAACAAGGAGATGCAGCCAAGAAAAAGCGTCGCCGAATAAGTAAAGCCGGTGCTCCAAACGGAGGAGGTCAAAACAGACCAGGAGGAAGATCAGGTGCAAATGATCGTTTTAAAGGAAAAGGTAAAGCTCAAGGGCGTCGTAATATAGTAAAGGAAGAACCTAGTGAGGAAGATGTAAAAAAACAAGTGCGTGAAACACTTGAAAAACTTCAAGGGAAATCTAACAAAGGAAAAGGAGCTAAATACAGAAGAGATAAAAGAGATCAGCATAGAGAACAATCTGAGATTGATCAGCAATTAGAAGCTGCAGAAAGCAAAATCCTGAAAGTAACGGAGTTTGTTACTGCCAGTGAGGTTGCTACTATGATGAGTGTAGGAGTTACCGAAATTATATCGGCATGTATGTCTTTAGGTATGATGGTAACCATGAACCAACGTTTGGATGCAGAAACCTTATCTATTGTTGCTGAAGAGTTTGGTTATAAAGTGGAGTTTGTTACTGCTGATATAGAAGAAGCTATAGAAGAAGTAGAAGACAAGCCAGAGGATTTACAGTCTCGCGCGCCAATTGTAACCGTAATGGGGCATGTAGATCATGGTAAAACGTCGCTTTTAGATTATATCCGTAAAGAAAATGTAATTGCGGGAGAGTCCGGTGGAATTACGCAGCATATTGGAGCTTATGGTGTAGAGTTAGAAAATGGTCAGAAAATAGCATTCTTAGATACACCAGGTCACGAGGCCTTTACCGCTATGCGTGCACGTGGTGCTCAGGTTACAGATATTGCTATTATTGTAGCTGCAGCAGATGATGATATTATGCCACAAACCAAAGAGGCTATTTCGCATGCTCAGGCAGCAGGAGTGCCTATTGTTTTTGCGATTAATAAGATAGATAAGCCAGATGCTAATCCAGATAAGATTAAAGAGGGGTTAGCTCAAATGAATTTACTTGTTGAAGACTGGGGAGGAAAAATCCAATCTCATGATATTTCGGCCAAAATGGGTACTGGTGTTAAAGAACTTTTAGAAAAAGTATTGCTTGAGGCAGAGTTATTAGAGTTAAAAGCAAACCCAGATAAACCGGCAGCAGGTACGGTTGTAGAAGCGTTCTTGGATAAGGGGCGTGGCTATGTGTCAACTATTTTAGTACAGGCAGGTACTTTAAAAGTGGGGGATTATGTATTAGCGGGTCAGCACAGTGGTAAAGTAAAAGCGATGCATGACGAACGTGGAAATGATGTGATTGCGGCAGGGCCTTCAACACCTGTATCCATTTTAGGATTAGACGGTGCACCACAGGCAGGAGATAAGTTTAATGTATTTGAAGATGAGCGTGAGGCAAAACAAATTGCTGCTAAGCGTGCTCAATTACAACGTGAGCAATCCGTTAGAACACAACGTCATATTACTCTAGATGAGATTGGCCGTCGTATTGCTTTAGGTGATTTCCAGGAATTGAATATTATCCTTAAAGGGGATGTGGATGGTTCTGTGGAAGCCTTAACAGATTCATTCCAGAAGCTATCTACAGAAGAAATTCAGGTAAATATTCTGCATAAAGGTGTAGGGGCAATTACTGAAAGTGATGTGTTATTAGCTTCGGCTTCTGATGCAGTTATTGTTGGATTTAATGTGCGTCCTGTTGGAAATGCAAGAACCATTGCTGATAAGGAAGAGATAGATATCAGAACCTACTCTATTATCTATGATGCTATAAACGATCTTAAAGATGCTATGGAAGGTATGTTGTCTCCAGAGCTTAAAGAAGAAATTACCGGAACGGCAGAGATTAGAGAAATCTTTAAAGTATCAAAAATTGGAAGTATAGCCGGATGTATGGTTACCAATGGTAAAATACTGAGGAATTCCGGAATTCGATTGATTCGTGACGGTGTAGTAGTTTTCACAGGTGAATTAGCGTCGTTAAAACGATTTAAAGATGATGCTAAAGAAGTAACAAAAGGTTATGATTGTGGTATGCAAATTAAGAACTATAATGATATAAAAGAAGGTGATATCATTGAAGCATTCCATGAAGTAGAAGTTAAAAAGACACTAAAATAACTTATAGTTTTAATAGAATTATAGAAATAAAAAAGGCAACCCAATGGGTTGCCTTTTTTTTATGCAGGACTATTTTTAATTAGCGTTTTTCTTTTTTTGGTTTGAAAATAAAAGCACTGGGAAATTTGCTTTTAATTTGTTTTAAAGCACGATCTGCTTCCAATCTGGTTCT
Source organism: Alterotamlana spongicola (assembly GCF_035818475.1). NCBI lineage: Bacteria > Pseudomonadati > Bacteroidota > Flavobacteriia > Flavobacteriales > Flavobacteriaceae > Alterotamlana > Alterotamlana spongicola. The sequence continues at coordinate 532,242 of NZ_JAYMGV010000001.1, read as the reverse complement.
GAAATTTCCAGCCCAAATTTTAAAATTAGGTGTTTCATATTGTATAACCGGCCTCCAACTGGCAAAAGCGTTACTAAATTCTTTTTTAGCGTCATGTGCTCCGGATCTGTTTCCTGAATAAACCTGAATTTTATAACGCTCTGAATCGTTTTCGTTTTTATTCATAGTCTTTTTAAGCTCTAGCAATGTTGTTATTTTTTCATCTTGATTAATAGTCACATTACCTTGTTGAGAATAACTGTAAGTTGTTGTAAATACATAACATACAGTTACTAGAATAACGGTTTTAAAACTGGTAGATATCATTTTTTATTTATATTTATGCAAATGTATAAGTATTAAACTTAAATTCGGGTTGATTTATTATTTAGAATCTCTCTAAATTAATGGTTAACGTTTCTTTTAAATTTTGGAAACCGACTTTAAGTATTACTTTTGCGTGACATTTATAACTATGATTTTTTCATCCAATAAATGACAAAAGTCATACCAAAGTTAAGAAGTTAATTTAACCAGTAATATGAGAAAGGTGATTCACCGAAAATTAAGCAAAAACTTTCTTCGTTTAAGCTTAATTATGTTATTAGCGTTTACAACCTCGCTTTCTGCTCAGGAAGGAGATCCAGCAAAAGGAAAATCTTTATTTAATGCCAATTGTGCTGCTTGTCATCAATTAGATAAGAAAATGACAGGGCCTGCATTGCGTCATGTCGAGACTCGTTTATCTGATGAAGAAGGATTGGATAGAGACTGGCTTTATGCGTGGATTCGTAATAGTTCGGGCTTAATAAAGTCTGGAGACGCTTATGCTAACAAAGTTTACAATGAGTATAGTGGAGCTGCTATGACGGCATTTCCACAATTGTCAGATGAAGATTTAAACAATGTTTTAGCGTATACTGCTGAAGAAAAGAAAGCTCCGGCGGCTACTGCAACAGCTGTAGCAGGCGGGCAAGCTGCTGATAATTCAGGAGGCATTTCAAATGAACTTATTTTAGGGGCATTAGCTATTTTATTTGTTTTATTAGCATTAGGCTTGTACCTGGTTAATAAAACGCTGCGCCGTTTTGCTACGGCACAGAATATAGATTTTGAACTTGAAACCGGTAGAACACCGTTATGGAAAGCTTTTGTTCAAAATCAATTCTTGATGTTGGTAACAGCTATATTCTTTTTGTTGGCCAGTGCTTATTTTGTGTATGGTTATTTTATGCAGATTGATGTTAATCAGGGGTACCAACCGGTACAACCTATTCATTTTTCACATAAGGTACATGCTGGTGATAATGGTATTGATTGTAAGTACTGTCACTCTTCGGCAAGAGTTAGTAAAACTTCAGGGATTCCATCGCTTAATGTGTGTATGAACTGTCATAAATCAATTTATGAGTATAATGGAGAAACAACTCCGGAGTATTCTAAAGAATTCTATGACGGAGAAATTAAAAAATTATATGCTGCTGCAGGATGGAGTGATGAGGATCAAAAATATACAGGAGAATCTCAGCCGGTAAAATGGGTGCGTATTCATAACTTGCCGGATTTTGCATATTTCAACCATTCGCAACACGTAACAGTGGCGGGTGTTGAATGTCAAACATGTCATGGGCCTGTTGAAGAAATGGAGATTATGTATCAGCATTCACCATTAACTATGGGGTGGTGTATTAACTGTCACAGAGAAACTAATGTTAATGTGAAGGATAATGCATACTATGAGAAGATACATGAAGAACTGTCTAAAAAGTATGGTGTAGAAAATCTTACTGCTGCTCAAATGGGTGGTTTAGAATGTGGTAAGTGTCACTACTAAAACGGTGATTTTTCTTTTCCGTAAAAACGGAAAACTTTAAAATAAATAATAAGAAGTAATTCAATTATATAATATGTCATCAAACAAGAAATACTGGAAAAGTGTTGAAGAGCTAAATGAAGATAGCTCTATTGTTGAGACGCTAAAACAAAACGAGTTTGTATCAGAGATTCCTACTGATGAGTTTTTAGGTGATAAAGACACATTAGAGTCTACTGCTACAACGCGTCGCGATTTCTTAAAATATGTAGGCTTTAGTACAGCGGCTGCATCTTTGGCTGCTTGTGAAGGTCCTGTGAAAAAATCAATTCCTTATGTAGTACAGCCTACAGAGATTATTCCTGGTGTGGCTAATTACTATGCAACTACAATTGCAGATGGTTTTGATTTTGCGAGTGTTTTAGTTAAAACACGTGAAGGTCGTCCAATTAAAATTGAAAACAATAACTTGGCAACTACTCATGGCAGTGCAAATGCCAGAGTGAATGCTTCAGTTTTAGGTTTGTATGACAGCTTAAGAGTTCAGGGGCCTAAAAAAGAAGGGACTTCAATTTCCTGGAGTGATTTTGATGCTAAAACCAAGCAAGTTTTAAATGGTTTAAAAGGATCAGATAAAGAGATTGTGTTATTAACACAAACTTTTGCAAGTCCATCTACCAATCGTTTAATTTCTGATTTTAAAGAAACCTATGGAAATGTACGTCATGTAGTTTATGATGCTGTTTCTGAGTCAGCTGCGATTGAGGCTTTTCAAAAGAAATATAATAAAAGAGGATTAGCAGATTATGACTTTTCAGAAGCCATGACTATTGTATCTGTTGGAGCTGATTTTCTTGGAGACTGGCAAGGCGGAGGTTTTGATTCGGGATATGCAAAAAACAGAATTCCTGATCATGGTAAAATGTCACGTCATGTACAGTTTGAATCTAATATGTCACTTACCGGTGCTAATGCCGATAAGCGCGTGCCATTAACACCAACACAACAAAAATTAGCTTTAGCTAAATTATATAGTTTGGTTACCGGAAACAATGTTTCAGTAAATGGCTTACCTGAGCATGTTGAAGCTGCTGTAAAAAGCGCTGCGTCACAATTGAAAAAAGCAGGAAGCAAAGGTATTGTGGTAACCGGAATTCAGGATGTTAATGCGCAAACTGTTGCTTTAGAGCTTAATGAGTATTTAGCAAGTAAAGCGTTTAACAGTAATACTGTTGTCAAAACAAGAGGAGGAAATGATAAAGATGTAGCTCAGTTAGTGGCCGATATGAAAGCCGGTAAAGTAGGAGCGATCATCATGAGTGGTGTTAATCCACTTTATACTTTAGCCAATGCAGCTGATTTTGCCGAAGGATTAAAGAATACACAATTGTCAGTGGCGTTTTCTATGAAAGAAGACGAAACTTCTAAACAAACACAATACCTTGCTGCAGCACCTCACTATTTAGAAGCATGGGGTGATGTTGAGGTTAAAACCGGGCATTATGCACTAACACAGCCAGCTATTCGTCCGTTATTTGACACCAAACAGTTTCAGGACGCTTTATTAAAGTGGACAGATAATGATCAGTCCTATAGTGATTATATTAAATTGACCTGGAATGAGAATATTCTTAACGGAGCATCTTATAATCAGGCCTTGCATGATGGTTTCTTTGTAAATGATTCTGCCGGGGAGGATACAACTGATACTACAGAAACAACTGAGTCAGACTCAGATGCAACCGAAACTACTTCAGCTAATGGATCTGCAGCTCAGGCATTAGCCTCTGCAGCCAAATCAAACGGTTTAGAATTAACCTTATATACCAAAACAGGTATGGGAGATGGTCAGCAGGCCAATAACCCATGGTTACAGGAATTTCCAGACCCGATTACCAGAACAACCTGGGATAACTATTTAACGGTTTCAAAAGCTGATGCTGCTGAGATAGGTTTAGCAAATACTCATGTAGCCAATGGTGCCTTAAACGGTAGTTATGCAAATGTTACTGTAAATGGAGTTACTATAACAGCTCCGGTAATCATTCAACCAGGACAAGCTAAAGGTTCTGTAGGACTAGCGCTGGGTTATGGTAGAACAGCCGGTTTAAAAGAAGAGATGCAAACCGGTGTTAACGGATATCCGTTATATCAAAACTTTAATAATGTTCAGAATGTAACTATTGAACCTGCTTCAGGCGAGCATGAATTTGCTTGTGTACAGCTTCATAATACATTAATGGGACGTGGGGATATCATTAAAGAAACTACTTTAGAGATATTCAATACTAAAGATAAAAAATATTGGAATGCGATTCCTGTAGTGTCTTTAAACCATGAAGAAACTCCGGTAACGTCGCCAGAAGTTGATTTATGGGATGAATTTGATCGTTCAATAGGTCATCATTTCAACTTATCAATAGATCTAAATGCCTGTACAGGATGTGGGGCTTGTGTTATTGCTTGTCATGCTGAAAATAATGTACCTGTAGTAGGTAAAACAGAAGTACGTCGTAGTCGCGATATGCACTGGTTACGTATTGACAGATATTATTCATCTGAAGACTCATTTGAAGGAGATAATAAGAAAAAAGATGATATTTCCGGTTTAGGAAGCTCATTAAGTGAGTTTGGTGAAATGGAAAATGCATCAGAGAATCCTCAGGTAGCATTTCAACCGGTAATGTGTCAGCATTGTAATCATGCCCCTTGTGAAACCGTATGTCCGGTGGCTGCAACGTCTCATGGACGTCAGGGTCAAAATCATATGGCTTATAACCGTTGTGTAGGTACAAGATACTGTGCTAATAACTGCCCTTATAAAGTACGTCGTTTCAACTGGTTCTTATACAATGGTAATGATGAGTTTGATTACTATATGAATGATGATTTAGGGCGTATGGTATTAAATCCGGATGTAGTTGTGCGTTCTCGTGGTGTTATGGAAAAATGTTCTATGTGTATTCAAATGACACAAAAAACAATTCTTGATGCTAAACGTGACGGACGTCAGATCAAAGACGGAGAATTCCAGACAGCATGTTCTGCAGCTTGTAGTAGTGGTGCAATGCTATTTGGAGATATCAATGATAAGGAAAGTAAAGTTGCAAAACTTAAAGAAGATAATCGTATGTATCACTTGTTAGAGCATGTAGGGACAAAACCTAACGTACAGTATCAAACAAAAGTGAGAAATACAACGGAAGCATAAAATTAATTAAGAAACAATTATAAAAGGATTATGGCGTCTCATTACGAAGCACCTATTAGAAGACCTTTAGTTACAGGCGAAAAATCATATCACGATGTTACCGTAGATGTGGCTAAACCTGTAGAAGGAAAAGCAAATAAACAATGGTGGATTGTTTTTGGAATTTCACTGGCAGCTTTTCTTTGGGGAATTGGATGTATTATTTATACAATAGCTACAGGTATTGGAACTTGGGGTTTAAATAAAACCGTAGGTTGGGCCTGGGATATTACTAACTTTGTTTGGTGGGTAGGTATTGGTCACGCAGGAACACTTATTTCTGCTGTACTTTTATTATTCCGTCAAAAATGGAGAATGGCAATTAACCGTTCTGCAGAAGCTATGACAATCTTCTCGGTAGTCCAGGCAGGATTATTCCCAATCATTCACATGGGTCGCCCATGGTTAGGATACTGGGTACTTCCTATTCCAAATCAATTTGGATCGTTATGGGTAAACTTTAACTCACCCTTACTTTGGGATGTATTTGCAATCTCAACCTATTTATCTGTATCGCTGGTATTTTGGTGGACAGGTTTATTACCGGATTTTGCCATGTTAAGAGACAGAGCTATTAAACCATTCCAAAAGAAAATATATGCCTTATTAAGTTTTGGTTGGTCTGGTAGAGCCAAAGATTGGCAACGTTTTGAAGAAGTATCTTTAGTACTTGCAGGTTTAGCTACGCCATTAGTACTTTCAGTACATACCATAGTATCGTTTGACTTTGCAACATCGGTTATTCCGGGGTGGCACACCACTATTTTCCCGCCATACTTTGTTGCCGGGGCGGTATTCTCAGGATTTGCAATGGTAAACACCCTACTTATCATCATGAGAAAGGTATGTAACCTTGAAGATTATATTACAGTACAGCATATTGAATTAATGAACATAGTAATAATGATTACAGGTTCAATAGTTGGTGTAGCCTATATCACAGAGCTGTTCATTGCATGGTATTCAGGTGTTGAATATGAACAATATGCTTTCTTGAACAGAGCAACCGGACCTTACTGGTGGGCGTATTGGGCAATGATGACCTGTAATGTATTCTCACCACAATTTATGTGGTTCAAGAAGTTAAGAACAAGTATTATGTTCTCCTTCTTTATCTCAATAGTAGTAAATATAGGAATGTGGTTTGAGCGTTTTGTAATCATTGTAACCTCATTACATAGAGATTACTTACCATCATCATGGACTATGTTCTCGCCAACGTTTGTTGATATTGGAATTTTTATAGGAACAATAGGATTCTTCTTTGTATTATTCTTATTGTATTCAAGAACATTCCCGGTAATAGCACAGGCTGAGGTTAAAACCATTTTAAAATCTTCAGGAGAAAAGTATAAAAACTTAAGAGAAGCAGGTAAGAGTTTGGTAGGAACTGGTGCTGATGCAAGAACATCTGGAGATAATAATAAAGAAACAAAAAATTAAAAGTAGCATATGGAAGCTTCAAAAGTAATTCACGCTATTTATACGGATGATGATATTTTAATGTCTGCTGTTAAAAAAGTAAAGGCAGAAAAGCATCATATAGAAGAGATATATACACCATTTCCGGTTCATGGGCTAGATAAAGCTATGGGACTTGCTCCAACACGTATTGCAATTACTGCATTTATGTACGGATTGGTAGGTTTAACTGTAGCTATTGTTATGATGAACTTTATAATGATTGAAGACTGGCCTCAAAATATAGGAGGAAAACCAAGCTTTAGTTATATAGAAAATATGCCGGCGTTTGTGCCTATTATGTTTGAGCTTACAGTATTCTTTGCAGCACACTTAATGGTGATCACATTTTATTTACGTAGTAGGATGTGGCCGTTTAAAAAAGCTGAGAATCCGGATCCAAGAACTACCGATGATCATTTCTTAATGGAAATTGCTGTTCATGGAAATGAAAATGAATTAGAGAACTTGCTTAAAGAAACTGGAGCAGTAGAAGTTAAATTAGTTGATAAAGCCCATTAATATAGAACATGAAAAGCTTAATTAAAATATTAGTAATAGCAGTTGTTTTTGTAGCTGTATCATGTAAAAAGAGTACAGTGCCTAACTATCAATTCATGCCTAATATGTATGAGTCTGCTGGATATGAAACGTACGGTGAAGCTGCATTTCCTAATGGGATTGAGGCGCAGTTACCTGCAGAAGGAACAATACCAAGAGGATTCGTGCCTTTTGATATAGAAAATACAACTGAAGGTTTTGAGTTGGCTAAAGCAACTTTAACCAGTCCGTTAGATTCAACACAGGTAGATTTGAACAGAGGAAAAGAGTTATATGATATTTACTGTGGAATTTGTCATGGTAACAAAGGAAAAGGACAAGGGAACTTAGTGAAGCGAGAAAAAATACTTGGTATACCAAGTTATGATGATGCCGGTAGAGCCATAACCGAAGGGAGTATTTATCATACCATTTATTATGGTAAGAATGCCATGGGATCTTATGCTAACCAATTGAACGAAGAAGAGCGTTGGCAAGTGGTATCCTATGTATTAAAATTGAAAGCAGATTTAGAAAAGTAAGATTGATAAGATTATTATAGATATGTATACATTTTCAAATAAATTAAAGACATTTTCTTTCATTCTAATGATTTTAGGAGCATTGGGAGTTGGATATGGTTTTATGACATCTCATAAATCTTTTGAAGAAGTTGAGCACTTACTTGCAGAAGAATCACATCACGGTGGCGGACATGGTGAAGAAGTTGCGCATGCTGCTTCCGGTCATGATACACCTGCAGATAATAACCATGGCGAAGACGCACACGCTGAAGTTGATGAGCATGCAAAACACATTGAGCATGTTCAACATCAAATAGCTAACAGACCATGGTCTGCTTTATATGTTGCGGCATTTTTCTTTATGATGATAGCTTTAGGTGTTTTGGCATTTTATGCTATTCAAATTGCATCACAGGCAGGATGGTCGCCAGTACTTTTCAGAGTTATGGAAGGGATCACGGCATACTTATTACCTGGTGCTGTAATTGTATTGTTAATTGCTATAGCCTCCGGGACAATAGGACATTATAACTTATTTGTTTGGATGGATCCTGAGGTAGTGGCTCATGATAAACTATTACAAGGAAAATCAGGATGGTTAAGCCTTTCAGGTTTTGCTATTAGAGGTGTTATCTTTATTGCCGGTTGGAGTTTATATCGTCATTTTTCACGTAAATTCTCTATTGCTCAGGATACTGCTGAAGATAAGAGTAACTTTAAAAAATCATTCCGTATTTCGGCCGCATTTTTAGTGTTCTTTATCTATACAGAATCCATGATGTCTTGGGATTGGATTATGAGTGTAGACCCACACTGGTTCTCTACATTATTTGGATGGTATGTTTTTGCAAGTATGTTTGTTAGCGGTATTACCGTTATCGCGCTAATTTCAATCTATTTGAAATCCAGAGGATATTTAGAATTTGTAAATGAAAATCACTTACATGATGTCGCTAAGTTTATGTTCGCCATGAGTATTTTCTGGACTTACTTATGGTTCTCTCAATTCATGCTGATCTGGTATTCAAACATTCCGGAAGAAGTAACCTATTTTGTATCACGTTTTAACGATTACAAATTACCATTCTTAGGGATGGTAGCACTAAATTTTGTATTTCCAATATTAATGCTAATGAATGCGGATTATAAGCGTATTCCATGGTTTGTTGTAATGACGGGCTTAGTAATTTTATTTGGACATTACATAGATATTTTCAATATGATTATGCCTGCAACCGTTGGAGACAGATGGTTTATAGGTATACCGGAAATAAGTTCAGTTTTACTTTTTGCAGGCTTATTCATTTTTGTAGTGTTCACAGCACTTACAAAAGCACCATTACTTGTAAAAGGTTACCCTTTCAGGAAAGAGAGCGAAGAATTTCATTATTAATTAAGATATAAATAAAGACGAAAGATACCAATGACTGCTTTATTAACAATTATAGTTTTAGTATTTATTTTAATTGCCATTTGGCAAATGGTTAAGATTTTTGATTTGGCGCAAGCTAAAACTGAAAATTCCCAAGTAGCCACTGATAAGGATAATACAATGAATGCTTATTTAATGATGGGCTTCCTGGCATTCATCTATGTGATAACTATTGTATGCATAGTAAAATGGGGAGATTTACCATTATTATCAAATTCAGCCTCTGCGCATGGTCCAACAATTGATAATTTAATGGTCATCTCTTTGGTCATTATCTTTTTTGTACAAACCGTTACGCAGTTTTTGTTACATTATTTCGCATTTAAATATAAAGGCGAAAAAGGTAAAAAAGCTTTGTTTTTTGCTGATAATAATAAATTAGAAGCGATCTGGACTATAATCCCGGTAATTGTTTTAGCCGGTTTGATTATTTATGGACTGAACACCTGGATTAATATTATGGGGGTTGATGAAAGTGAAGATCCTTTGGTTGTTGAATTATACGCACAGCAGTTTAACTGGAAAGCAAGATATGGTGGAGCAGATAATACATTAGGTAAAGCTAATGTACGCTTAATAGATATTGATCGTGCTAATATATTAGGTTTAGATGAATCTGATCCTAATGCTCAAGATGATGTTATTACAACAGAATTGCATTTACCCGTTGGAAAACCGGTATTATTTAAAATGCGTTCTCAAGATGTATTACATTCAGCGTATATGCCACATTTTAGAGCCCAAATGAACTGTGTGCCGGGAATGATTACACAATTTGGTTTTACACCTACGGTAACTACAGCCGATATGCGTCAAAATCCGGATATTCAAGAAAAAGTTAGCAGAATTAATGATATTAGAGTTGAAAATAGCAAGCCATTAGTTGCTAAAGGAGAAGAAGCATTAGAACGTTACGAATTTGATTATCTATTGATATGTAATAAAATTTGTGGTAAATCTCACTATAATATGCAGATGAAAATTATAGTAGAAACTCAGGAAGAATATGATGCTTGGATAAAAGAGCAAAAACAATTCAAGAATTCTCTAATTAACTAATTAAAAAGATAAAAACGAAATAAGATTATGTCAGCACACGCAGATACTCACGCTCACGAAGACGACCACGGACATCATCATAAAGAAACGTTTGTAACTAAATATATATTTAGTCAGGACCATAAAATGATTGCTAAACAGTACCTGGTAACAGGGACTATTATGGGAGTTATAGGAGTATTAATGTCATTAATGTTCCGTATGCAGATCGCATGGCCGGAAGAACCTAATGTGTTATTTGAAGCATTATTAGGTAAATGGGCACCAGGTGGAGTTATGGATGCCGATATTTATTTGGCATTAGTCACCATACATGGTACTATTATGGTATTTTTTGTATTAACAGCTGGTTTAAGTGGTACGTTTAGTAACTTATTAATTCCGTTACAAATTGGTGCTCGTGATATGGCATCAGGATTCCTTAATATGGTATCTTATTGGCTATTCTTTTTGTCAAGTGTTGTAATGGTAATATCGTTATTTGTTGAAGCAGGCCCTGCAGCAGCAGGTTGGACTATATATCCGCCGTTAAGTGCATTACCAATGGCACAAGGTGGTTCAGGTATGGGTATGACCTTATGGTTAGTGTCTATGGCTATATTTATTGCCTCATCATTATTAGGTTCACTGAATTACATTGTAACCGTAATTAATTTACGTACTAAAGGTATGTCAATGACACGTTTACCTTTAACCATTTGGGCATTCTTTGTAACAGCTATAATTGGTGTAATTTCGTTTCCAGTATTATTATCTGCGGCGTTGTTATTAATTATGGATAGAAGTTTTGGAACCTCATTCTTTTTATCAGATATATTTATTCAGGGAGAAGTATTACATTATCAAGGAGGATCACCAGTATTATTTGAACATTTATTCTGGTTCTTAGGGCACCCGGAGGTATATATTGTAATATTACCGGCTATGGGTCTGGTATCTGAAATTATGGCATCAAATTCACGTAAACCTATTTTTGGTTATCGTGCCATGATTGCTTCAATTTTAGCAATTGCTTTCTTATCAACCATTGTTTGGGGACACCATATGTTTGTATCTGGAATGAATCCGTTCTTAGGATCTGTATTTACGTTCACAACATTATTGATTGCAATACCATCTGCGGTAAAAGCATTTAACTGGATAACCACGCTATGGAAGGGTAACTTACAGATGAATCCAGCTATGTTATTTTCAATTGGATTTGTATCTACGTTTATAACAGGAGGTTTAACAGGAATTATTTTGGGAGACAGTGCCTTGGATATTAATGTACATGACACTTATTTTGTTGTGGCTCACTTCCACTTAGTAATGGGTATTTCTGCACTATATGGTATGTTTGCAGGGATTTACCACTGGTTCCCTAAAATGTATGGACGTATGTTGAATAAAAACCTGGGGTATATACATTTTTGGATAACCGCAATTTGTGCTTATGGGGTATTCTTCCCAATGCATTTTATCGGTATGGCAGGTTTACCACGTCGTTATTACACAAACAGTAATTTTCCATTATTTGACGATTTAGCTAATGTTAATGTTATAATCACAATATTTGCTTTAATAGGAGGAGTGGTACAGGTAGTGTATTTGTATAATTTCTTTAGTAGTATTTTCTTTGGAAAAAAATCTACTCAAAACCCATGGAAATCTACTACATTAGAATGGACAGCACCTGTTGAGCATATGCATGGTAACTGGCCAGGAGAAATTCCACATGTTCACCGTTGGGCTTATGATTACAGTAAACCGGGTCATGATGTAGATTTTGTTCCGCAAAATGTACCTTTAAAGGACGGAGAAGAAGAACTTCAGCATTAGAAAAATAATATAATTTCTTATTTTATATTTAAAACCACCTAATTATAGGTGGTTTTTTTGTGTTTTAAAATTTGTACTAAATTATTTACCTAATCACATCTAAAAAATAGATTAAACGCTTATTTTTTCGATAAAATGTATTTTTTGATAATTTATGTTGTACATTCGTACTTTTATTGCCAAATACTACTAATCAACCCTAAATATCTTAATAATGAAAAAACGACTACATTTATCTTTTTTATACAAGAGGTCTATAATATTAATAATATTAGCTCTTATCACAACTTTTAGTGGATTAGCGCAGCGAACACCTACTTTAGGTAGTACGGATTCTTTTGATACTAATCCAACTTATTTAATAAGGACAGCAAGATTGGATGACACCCATATCATTGCAGTATATAAATCAGCTTCATCTTCTGTAACTGCAGTATCTTCAGATTTATACGCCATTGTAGGAACTGTAGATACAAATACAAAAACAATTAGTTGGGGAACGCGTTTTACAATTGAAGCCGAAGATCAGTCCAGACCTTTTGTAGTTGCAATTTCAGCTACTCAAGCAGTTGTTGGATATGAATATGCTCCAGGTGATGATATAGGGCGTGCCCGAGTTGTTACTATTTCAGGTAATACAATTTCAAGTGTTGGATCTGCAACTAATTTTTCTTCTGGAGACTATACCTGGGCTTCAGCTATTCACTTAGGCTCAGGTAAAATAGCCATAGCCTACGATGATTTGGAAGCTAGTGCTCAAGGAACTGTAGTTATAGGAGATGTTACAGGGAGTTCAATTAGTTTCGGCTCACCTCAGAATTATAATTCTGTTAGAATTCAAACACCAGACATAAAAGCAGTTTCTTCTTCTAGATTTGTTATAGCTTATGAAGAGGATGGTACTAGTTTTGATCCAGGAAAAGTTATTATAGGAGATGTTTCTGGTACAGGAATTACTTATGGATCTGCAGCTACTTTTGCATCAAGTGGATCAACAAATGCGGTTAGAGAAACTTCAGTCGCTGTATTTAATTCCTCGTCTATTGCTGTGGCTTATAGTGATGACTCCTCTTCTGATGAAGGAAAAGTAATAGTGGGTACTATTACAGGATCAGATGTTACATTTGGAGGTACAGCCGTTGAATATGAAAATAACTTTTCGGTTAGAGATACTGATATTGAAGTTATCTCAGGAAATGAATTTGTACTGGTTCATAATGGGAGTACCACTAGTGACCCAGGTAAAGTAATTATAGGAGAGAGAAATGGTAATAATATTACTTTTGGAGCGGCTATTACTTATTTGTCAGCTCAGGCAGATGATAACAGGGTAACGGTTTTAACAGATAATTCTTTTGCAATTTGTTTTACGGATGATACAGGAACGCCTATTGATCAAGGAGAATATGTAGTAGGGACATTGCCTTCTCTAGCTACCGCTCCATCAGTTACCTCGTCATCAGCTACAGCAATTACTGTTTCAGGTGCGACTTTAAATGGTAATGTTACAGATGATGGAGGAGCTGGCATTACTGAAAGAGGTTTTGTATATTCAGTCACAACAACAGATGGTACACCAACCGTAACCGAGTCTTCAGGTTCAGGGGTAACCAAAGTAATAGTTTCTGGAACCACAGGAACTTTTAATCAAGTTGTTTCCAGTTTAACGGCAGGTACAGGCTATAGTTTTGCTCCGTATGCAACAAATAACGAAGGCACTACCGAAGGCACTGTACAAACATTTACAACAACGTCTTTAACAACGCCAACAATTACATTTGCTAATATTTCAAAAACATATGGAGATGCTAATTTTACTTTAGGTGCAACTTCAAATTCAGCTGGAATAATAACTTATTCTATAGAAGGAGTAAATACTACAGGAACAGCATTGAGTGGTACAAATAATGCAACTGTAAATTTAGAAAATGTAGGGGGACTAACTATTAGAGCAACTCAGGCTGCTGATGGTATTTATTCCTCAACAACAAAAGATATTACATTAACAATTAATGTTAAAGAACTAGCAATTATCAATATCACAGGAGATGATAAGGTATATGACGGCAATACAAATGCTACAGTTTCAGGAACAGCAGAACTGTCTGGAGTGGAGATTGGAGATACCGTTTTATTAGGAGGAAGCCCGGTATTTACATTTGCAAGTTCAGAAATAGGATTTGGGATAATAATAAATGGGGCTGGCTATGTTATTTCAGGTGCAGATTCAGGAAACTATAGCCTAACACAGCCTGTTTTGTCAGCAGATATTACTAGCGTTTTGGGATTAGAAGATGCATCGTTGAACAAATTAATAAGCTTATACCCAAACCCGGTTAACAACCTACTGCATATAAAATCAAATAAACCGAATATTCTGGAAGTAACATTGTTAGATGTTTTAGGAAAATCAATAAAAAATATTATTCTTAAAAATGATACTGTTGATTTCTCTGGAATTAACAGTGGAATGTATTTATTAAAGATAAAAACAGAACATGGTTTAATTGTTAAGAGAATAATTAGAAAATAGATATTAACAGGTTAACATTATTCAGTCCTTATTATGTGTTAAAAACCCACCGATTCCAGGTGGGTTTTACGATTAAATACTTGTTTTATCGGCAAAATGTAAAATAATTCATAAAAAATCGATGAAATACAAATAAATCAGTTAAATTGCAATCAATTAATAGATTGATGTGCGATTCTACGTAATAATTGAAATGTAGAATTTATACAGCTTTTATTATACAGCTAACAAATCAAGATTCTAATTTTTCAATTATGAAAACAAACTTAGAGCCAGGACATGTATTTAGAAATACGTTCTTTACTTTATTGTTATTTGGGCTATCGTTTACACTTTATGGACAATGCCCCACAATAACAGATCCTAATCCTACTATTTGTATAGAAGGAGCTGGATTTAATTTCAGCAATTTAAATAGTTATGCCATTGACGGCGGAAATGGTATAGTTTGGTATGATGCTCCTACCGGTGGAAATGCCTATTTATCAAATCAGTTGGTTTCTGAAGGGACCTATTATGCAGGCGATAATACAGGAACATGTGGAACCAGAAATGCTATAACTGTTAATTTTACAGTTGATCCGTCCGGACAGAATCTGGATCGTATTTATTGTAGCAACGAAAACGCCACCGTTCAAACTTATATTGATGATGTTTTACAATCCAGTATCCCGTCCGGAGGCTCGGTAGAGGTTTATAATGATTTTTCTTTAACAGATCAGGCCGCCCCAACCGATGATATTCCAACAGGAGGAACCACATATTTTATTGTTTTTGTAGATAATGGGGGCTGTAAAAGTCAATTAGAAATTGGCCAGGTAGGTGTTTTTACTGCACCGGAAGATCCAACGCCACCATTACTGCAAACTTTTTGTGCAGATATAAACCCCACGGTTGGTGACTTGGTCACAGGTACCCTGGCTACAAATTATAACTGGTATGATAGCCTGGATTTTTCCGGAGATCCTATATTACCGGCATTATCTTTATTAACCCCTCTAACAAATGGAAACACCTATTATATTCAGGTGGATGAGCCCTTTTGTGATAGTAATCCAATAGCTGTAACTGTAACTATTGATATCCCTTCAGATTCAGGAACATCAGGAAGTTTAGACTATTGTAATACAAGTTTACCATCACCATTTGATTTGTTTGATGAGTTAGGTGGTGCACCTGATACTACTGGAACATGGTCCGGGCCATTGGGCACTGCTAATGGTCATTTAGGAACGGTAGATATTTCAACATTAACCACTGCAGGAACTTATACCTTTACATATACCGTTTCCGGTAATGGGGTGTGTCCGGATGTTTCAGCAACTGTGTCAATTACTATTTATGAAACGTTTAGTTCAGGAACTCCTTCTACGGCAAATCCAGCATCATTCTGTGAGTCTGGCTTGCCTTCAGATTTTGATTTGTTCACCTTAATAGAAAACCATGATATAAACGGTCAATGGACAGAAGGAAGTTTAAGTACAGATCCCGTTGTAGCTTCAACAGTAGATTTAACAAGTTTAACTTCCGGAACATATTTCTATACCTATACTCAAAACATATTACCTAACTCATGTCCGGAAGCGTCTACAACAGTACAAATAAATATCCTTGCAGATCCTAATGCCGGAAATGCAGTTAATCAGTTCTTTTGCGAAAATGACCTGGTAGCTCATTCGCCGTTTGACCTGTTTGATGCTCTGGATAATTCACAAGATAATAACCTTGGATCCTGGACGGACTCTGCAAATACTGTGATTTCAAATGTATTGGATATTACAAACTTCACTGTAGCAGGAAGCCCTTATCTTTTTAACTATACCATTGATAATGGAGCATGTACAGACACTGAACAAATAACAATAACCATTGAACCCGCACCGGAATCAGGAACCGTCAATGCTCCGGCAGAATTTTGTGAAGGGGCAGCTCCCAATAACTATGATCTCTTTAACCTGTTAGAAGGTGAAGATCAAACCGGAACCTGGTATATAGGAACTGATAATACCGGAAGCACAACTCCAAATCAGGTAGATTTATCCGCTTTAACATCCGGAACCTATGATTATACCTTTGATGTGGATAATATTAATAGCTGTGATGATGAATTGGTAACGGTTCAGGTTATTATAAACCCTTTACCAAATACCGGAACACCAACACCAGCTATATTTTGTGAAAATGATCCAGTATTAAATAATACAGCTTTTGATTTATTTACATTGTTAACAGGAACCGTGGATGCCGGTGGCACCTGGACCGATGATAGTTCTCCGGCCACAGGGACCTTAACAGGAAATACCATTAATTTAACAGGATTATCTATTGGCGTATTTAATTTTACATATTCCATAACCGATGCAAATGGCTGCACAAACAGTTCAACGGTTTTGGTTAGAATTGATGATGCTCCGGAATCCGGAACCGTTAATACTCCGGCAGAATTTTGTGAAGGGACAGCTCCCAATAACTATGATCTCTTTGACCTGTTAGAAGGTGAAGATCAAACCGGAACCTGGTATATAGGAACTGATAACACCGGAAGCACCACTCCAAATCAGGTAGATTTATCCGCTTTAATATCCGGAACCTATGATTATACCTTTGATGTGGATAATATTAATAGCTGTGATGATGAATTGGTAACGGTTCAGGTTATTATAAACCCTTTACCAAATACCGGAACACCAACACCAGCTATATTTTGTGAAAATGATCCGGCATTAAGCAATACAACTTTTGATTTATTTACATTGTTAACAGGAACCGTGGATGCCGGTGGCACCTGGACCGATGACAGTTCTCCGGCCACAGGAGCCTTAACAGGGAATACCATTAATTTAACAGGATTATCCATTGGAACATTTAATTTTACATATTCCATAACCGATGCAAATGGCTGTACAAACAGTTCAACGGTTTTGGTTAGAATTGATGATGCTCCGGAATCCGGAACAGTCAATGCTCCGGCAGAATTTTGTATAGCAGATATAACTGTAGGTCAATCGTATGATTTATTTGAGTTATTAGAAGGAGAAGACCAGGTAGGTTCTTGGAGCGATGATGACAATACAATGGCTTTAACCGGTAATACGGTAATACTAGATGGGCTTACATCAGGAACATATAACTTTACTTATAATGTTGATGCTATTGGAACATGTGATGATGTTGATGTCACTGTTAGTATTGTTATTAATGATACTCCGGTACCAACAGCAGCAGCAATACAAGAATTTTGTGATGCTGCAACAGTAGCAGATTTAACAGCTACAGGAACAGCCATTCAATGGTATGATGCTGTTAATGGAGGCAATCTTTTAGCAGCTACCGATGCATTGGTAGATGGTCAAGTATATTACGCAACTCAAACCATGGGATGTGAATCATCAGCAAGAGCAGCCGTAACAGTAACCATTTATCAATCACCTGATGCAGGTAATTTAAATACTACTCCTATTACTGCTTGTAATAATGGGACTGTTAATCTTTTTGATGGGCTGGATGGCTCAGAAGATAATACAGGAACCTGGTATGAAGGTACTGATAATACGGGTACCGTTGTAGGTAACCCAACAGCATATGATGTGTCAGGCTTATCAGCCGGAACCTATCAGTTTACCTATGAGGTTACAGCTTCTGCACCGTGTTTGGACGACAGTACTTCCATTACAATTACCATTGATGAACCATTAAATGCTGGTACTGATAATACCCTGGATGTATGTAGCAATAATGGTACAACAGATTTATTTACCCTTATTGGCCCAGCAGATACAGGAGGTGTCTGGTCTCCAGCTCTTGATAGCGGGACAGGAGTATTTGATCCGTTAATAGATTTAGGAGGTACATATACTTATACAGTTACAAATGCTTGTGGGGTAGATACCAGTGAGGTTGTGGTTACAGTAACCCAGGCACCTGATGCCGGTACTGATAATTCACTTTCCATTTGTGTTGGTGACATGTCAACAGATTTGTTTGATCTATTAGGAACTACAGCACAAAGTGGAGGAGTATGGTCTCCGGTTCTGTCAAGTGGTACCGGTGTTTTTGATCCTACAGTTGATGTATCAGGAGTTTATATCTATACCGTTACAGCAATTTCACCTTGTGTATTAGATGCAACTGCCGAGGTAACTGTAACCGTTAATGATTCACCTGCGATTATAGTTTTAGAACCTAATCCTGAATTTTGTCAGTCAGATAATCCTACGGTTGCTAGTTTGTCAGCAAGTATAAGGCCAATCGGAACAGTAAACTGGTATGAAGATATGGCTTTAACCTTACCACTTTCTGATGGAGATAGTTTGATAGATGGAGAAGATTATTATGCAACCCAAACCAATAGTACAGGATGTGAATCATCAGTTCCTGTTCAAATCAATGTAACGGTTAATGATGTGTCAACACCAACGTGGAATGATCCGTCAGTAACATATTGCATTAATGATAACCCAACCATAAATGATTTGACATTAAATATCACTGAATACAACGTTGCAACAAATAATGTAATATGGTATGATTCAGCTATAGGAGGTACAATTATTTCAGAAGGTACAGCACTGGAAGCCACAACATATTATGCTGTATTGATTGATGAGACTACAGGATGTGAGAGCAGTGTCAGATTAGAAGTTACTCCAAATGTAACAGCTTGTGGCAAGCTAAGTATGCCGGATGGGTTTTCGCCTAACGGAGATGGTGTTAATGACACCTTCGAAATTGATAATTTAAGTTTAATATATCCAAATTTTGAAATAGAAATTTATAACCGGTATGGAAATATGGTCTACAGAGGTAATGCCAATTCACCAAGTTTTGATGGTACCTCTAATAAATCATCAGGGATAGCAAAAGGCGACTTACCAGTAGGGGTATACTTTTACATTTTCAATTTTAATGATGGCGAAAATAAACCAGAACAAGGACGCTTATACTTAAGCAGATAAAAATAATAACAGATGAAAAATTTAAATATATATCATAGAATAGCTGTTTTGTTAAGTTTGACGTTTTTGTCATGGCAAAGTTTTTCACAGCAAGACCCTCAGTTTACACAGTACATGTATAATATGAGTATAATAAATCCAGCTTACGCCACCGCAGAAGAAGGAATATTAAACTTAGGGGGATTATACAGAACCCAATGGGTGGGCGTAGATGGCGCACCAAAAACAGCCAGTTTTTTTGCCCATACCCCGGTAAATGATAAAATAGAATTAGGCATTTCTTTTACTAATGATAATATCGGTGATGTAGTAGATGAGAACAATATCTTTGCTGATTTTGCTTATGTGTTACCGGTTGGGGTAGAAAGTAAAATATCCTTTGGAGTCAAAGGAGGATTCACGTTTTATAACACTAATTTTGATGGCTTTATGCTACAATCGGGAGATAGAAGCACCGATATGGCATTTAATGAAAATATTACCAGGACATTCCCTAACCTGGGTATTGGAACATTCTTTTTTGCTGAAAATTATTATTTAGGTTTATCAGCTCCAAATTTGTTATCAACAAAACATATAGAAAGTGAGAATGGTATAAAAGCTACAGGAGTTCAAAATGTACATTATTTCTTTACAGGAGGATATGTTTTTGATATTAATGAAAACCTGAAGTTTAAACCTGCTTTTATGGGTAAAGCTGTAAAAGGAGCCCCATTAGCTCTGGATATTACAGCAAATATTTTAATTAATGAAAAGTTGGAAGCAGGCCTGGGGTACAGGTTAGATGATGCCATAAGTGCTTTAGTGAATTTTAGGGTAACACCGGATTTAAGAATTGGTTATGCTTATGATTATACAACATCCAATCTTGGAGATTTTAACTCAGGATCTCATGAAATATTTATTTTGTTTGATGTGGATTTGTTTGGGTTCAAAGGAGGTTATGATCGATCACCAAGATTTTTCTAAAACTTAATAATTGGAAAACATGAAAAAATATATATACATACTTGCAGGCCTTTTATTAGTTAACGGAATGGCATTTGCACAAAATAAAAATTTAAAACGCGTAAATAAGCTTTTTGAAATGCGATCTTATGCTGAGGCGGCCGAAATTTATGAAACCAAAACACGCAATCAGGAAGTCCTTCAAAACCTGGCAGATAGCTATTATTACAATACCAACCTTCAAAAGGCTATAAAAACTTATAGAGAACTGTTTGTGGAGTACGGAGATTCTATAGATATTGAATATCATTTTAGGTATGCACAAGCTTTAAAAGGGGTTAAAAACTATAAGGAGGCAGATAAACATTTAAGTAGTTATTATCGTAAAGATGTAAATTCTAAAGTGTTTTTTGAATCATTAGAAAAAACAACACCACATACATTCAAACTGGAACAAATAAAGAATGAAAATTCAAATGGAGATTTTGGATTGACATTTTATGGTGATAATAAAGTGGCTTTTGCATCAGCAAGAAATGCAGAGAACCCATCATACTCATGGAATGGCTTGCCATATTTAGATATATACAGTGCTACCCTGACAAATGAAAATACGTTGGAAGCTATTACACCATTTTCCGAAGCAATAAACACAAGTTCGCATGAAAGTAATGCCGTATTCACTAAAGACGGTAAAACCATGTACTTTAACAGAACCAATACCAACCGAAAAGGAGCTGGAGAAAACCGAATAGCCCATATTAGGATTTATAGGGCAGAACTGGTAAATGATATATGGACAAATGTGACTGCCTTGCCATTTACATCAAACGCTTACAGCACTGAGCATCCGGCATTAAGTAAGGATGAGAAGACCCTATATTTTGCCAGCGATATGCCGGGGACTTTTGGAGGTTTTGATATTTATAGAGTAGCCATTAATGAAGATGGAACTTTTGGTGAGCCCGAAAATTTAGGGGAAGATATCAATACAAAACACCGAGAGCAATTTCCGTTTATCAGTGCATTTAACGTATTGTATTTCTCATCAATTGGGCATGAGGGTTATGGTGGTTTAGACGTGTTTAGGAGTAATATGGTAAATGAGAACTTTGATAAACCGGTCAATTTAGGAAGTTCCATTAATAGTAGTTTGGACGATTTTGCATATGTTATCAGAGAAAAAGACAATATGGGATATGTGTCCTCAAACCGGTCAGGTTATGACCGAATCTTTGGGTTTGCCAGAGAAGATAATATACTAACCAAATACCAGGTGGAAGGGATAGTACAGGATAAAAACAGTAAAGAACTACTGGTTGGCTCATTAGTAACATTGTTTGATGAATCCGATAGAGTCATACAAGATACTTTAGTAGGAGAAGAGGCCTATTACCTGTTTAAAATAGAACCAAATAAAAAATATAAGGTCAGAGGAACCCGAAAAGCCTATATTCCTCAGGATGTTGAATTTTCAACGGATAGTCAAGGGAAAGTTCAGCACAATATTTATTTAAGTTTAGAATCGTATGCTGATGCTGAAGAGCGTGTAAAAGAGAATGAAAAAGGAGATGTTCAGGTACAACTGGATAAAATTTATTTTGATTTCGACAAATCCGCTATTAGGGAAGATGCAGCAATAACATTGAATGTATTGGTAGATTTAATGAAAAAATATCCAATGATGGAAGTTGAAGTATCTGCACATACTGATGCTCGTGGCCCGGATCAATATAATTTAGAGTTGTCAAAACGTCGTGCCACTTCTACTTTGGAGTATTTAGTAAGTCAAGGTATTGAAAGAGCGCGTTTAAAAAGTATCGGGTATGGAGAAATGCAGCCACTTAATCAGTGTATTAAGGAAGGTATTTGTGATGATGAAGAATATGATATAAACAGACGCTGTGAATTTACAATTTTAAATTAACGATAGTATAACCAACCAAGTTTTATTCATTATGTAATCAAGAGGCTATCTCAAAAGTGATTCATTTTGTCATTCAGAGCATTGCTTGAATGAAAGTATACTTTCAAGAGGGCACCCTGCGAAGCAGACAAGAATCTTATTGTATTTAAAATCAGTATATTATAATTTTATGAGATTCTTCATTTTCATTCAGAATGACACTTTTTAGATAGCCTCTTGTGCTTAATGTCTTCATTTAAGTAGATTACCTCTTAGGTATTCTGCTTAAAATTGAACAATAAAAAAAGTATAGCTTCGTACTTGCTGTCTAATTTAGTGCTTAAAATTTTAAAAGCTCTTGTGATATGGCCCTCTACGGTTTTTATTGAAACACTTAGGTATTCAGAAATTTCAATATGAGTTAAACCTTCTTTTTTATTCAATAAAAAAATGCGTTTACACTTTGGGGGTAAATTGTTTATTTCTTTATCAACCAGTTTCATCATTTCATTTAAATCCTTCTGATCTTTTTCAATAACCAGATCTAAAGTTTCCAAATATTTCTTTTCCAAATAAACTACAGGCTTATTTTTTCTAAATTGGTCTATAAACTCGTTGTAGACAGCCTTAAATAAATAATTTTTGATAGAATATTTAGGGTTAATATTTTTTCTGGTTACCCATATTTCTACAAAAACATTTTGAACTATATCCTCAGTTATGGCATGATCAGTTGTGAGTGTATAAGCATAGCTACAAAGCCTTTTATAATAGGTAGTCATTAAAAAATCATAGGCCTTTTCGTTACCATTTTTTAATTGAAGGGCTAAAAGAGAGTTTTTGCTAAAGTTCAAAATATAAAATTGTATAAATTTTAAATATTTAGGGGGAATTTTAACAAATGTATAAAAAAAGATGAGAAAAAATAGAGGGGTGTGAAAATCTTGTACGTAATACTAAGTATAAACTATAAAGATGAAGCGCCCGGAAATAGATAAAATTATAGTTAAATTTCTAAATAAAGAAGCTAGTTTAACCGATTTAGAAACCCTTGAAGACTATTTAAAAAACCAAAAGGACACTTCTGTTTTTAATCGTTTTGTTGAAGTAGAATTTTTAACTGCTCATAGTATGGGACAATATAATTTGCATGAGGCAAAAGAATTGATTAACAAGCGGCTTATAGAAATAAACCGCAAACGGAAAATCAAGTTCTTTAAAAAAATTGCAGTTGCAGCTTCTATTCTTTTGGTTATGGGCCTTTCTTATATTCAATGGTCTGATACTTTTAAAAACAATGTAGAAGAAGTTAATGCTAAGAGCAATCATGCTGTTGAACCAGGTACAAATAAAGCCATATTAACATTTGAAAATGGAGATCAAATAAGTCTGGAGAAAGACAAATCGTTTCAAAAGGAAAATATATCGGTTGAAGGCCATAAAATTGTATATACCCAAAAAGGAGATATAGCAAGCCCTGAGAAGAAAATTGCCTATAACTATTTAACTATTCCCAGGGGCGGACAATATTTTGTGGTATTGGCTGATGGAACAAAGGTTTGGCTAAATTCAGAATCAAAATTAAAATTCCCTGTAGCATTTATTGATGGAGAGCCAAGACACGTAGAGCTTCTTTATGGTGAAGCTTATTTTGAAGTATCCCCAAGTTCTAAACATCGTGGCGCTAACTTTAATGTGCTTACAATGAACCAAAATGTAGATGTTTTAGGAACAGAATTTAATATTAAAGCCTACAAAGATGATCGTGAGATTACTACAACACTGGTTGGAGGAAAGATTGTTATTCAAAAAGGCGATGCAAAAAAAGAAATAAAACCCAATCAGCAATCTAAGATCAATCATGATTCAGATATAATTAACATTGTTGAGGTTGATGCTTCTCAGGAAATTTCATGGATAAATGGATTGTTTACATTTAGTGAAGCCAATTTATATGATATGATGAAAGAGCTAGCCAGATGGTATGATGCAGAAGTAATATTTGAAAACGCAGACAAAAAACAATTTGTATTTACGGGGGTGCTGGAAAGAACAAAAACTATTGATGAAATACTTCAAATTATTGAGGCTACCAGTGAAGGAGAAATAGTTTTTGAAATTAAAAAGAAAACAATTACCATAAAATAAAAAAGGAAAAGGCTACACATTGGACCGTAATAGCCTTTTTCCTAGACGATAACTAATTAAAACTATGTTTAACTAAATCAATGCAAATTTATGAATTTTAAATTTACAACAGGACACTCCTTTTATGGAAGGTGCCTCCTAAAGCTAATTATGAGAAGTTTTATTTTTTTATGCTGTACCATAACGTTTGCTTTTAGCCCAGGCAATGGGTTTTCCCAGGATGCAGAAGTTACTATTAAAAAAGATCAAACATTAAGTGTCAAGCAAATATTTAAGCTTATTAATAAGCAAACGGATTATAAATTTATTTATCGACACGATCTGATAAAGGATGCACCAAATCTGTATTTAAAGAAAGGCGTTATTAAAGCAAGTGACTTACTAAATGAAAGTTTAGCATCCATTAACTTCACTTATGCTTTTACAGAAAATAACACCATTATAGTTAAAAAAAGGCCAGAAGGGGCTTCTAATGGGGATTCTCAAAAAGAATCTGAGCTAGAATTACAGAATACCATCACAGGTGTAGTTTTAGATGAAACAGGAGTGCCTTTACCTGGAGCTAATATTATAGAGAAAGGGACAACTAATGGAGCTCAAACGGATTTTGATGGTAATTTTTCATTAGACTTATTAAGTGCAGATGCCACATTGGTGGTAAGCTATGTAGGGTACAAAGCCACTGAGGTTGTAGTGGGAAACCAAACGACTCTTAGAATAGCATTAGAATTAGATAGTACACTTGATGAAATTGTAGTAGTTGGATATGGTAGACAACGAAAAAGCGACTTAACAGGAGCCGTTTCTTCCATTAAATCTGAAGAAATAGCAAAAACGCCTCTTTTTAACGTAGCAGATGCTATAAGTGGTAAAGCTGCAGGTGTACAAGTAACTACTAATAATGGAAGCCCGGGAGCAGCTCCTACAATTCGTATTAGAGGTACAGGTACATTGAATGACTCATCTCCAATTTTTGTTGTGGATGGGTTGATTCTAGATGATATTACATTTTTAAATAATAACGATATTGCATCCATTGAGGTTTTAAAGGATGCCTCAGCTACAGCTATTTATGGTTCTCGTGGAGCAAATGGTGTTATTATGGTGACAACCAAAAGAGGAAAAAAAGGAAAAGCGCGTATAGACCTTAACGTTACCACAGGAGTTTCCCATGTAGAAAATGTTATTGATATGGTGAATGCCACTGAGTATGCCACTTTACAAAACCTAGCAGCTCTTAATGCCGGAGAAGCTGATGTGCCGTATCCAGACCCAGAATCCTATGGAGAAGGTGTTGATTGGTGGGATCAGTTATATTCTACAGCATTATCTCAGGATTATTCTCTCTCTGCAAGTGGCGCAACAGATAACGTGACCTATCATATAAGTGCAGGGCTTCAAGATCAAAAAGGACTAATAGAAAAAACAGATTTTCAACGTTTAACTTTACGCGCTAACAATGAGTATAAACTAAGTAAGCTCTTTAAAGTAGGTCATAATGTTAGTTATATTAAGACTAAAAAACTAAATGGCCCGGATGCTACACAAGCGGCATACAGAATACCGGCGGTATTTGAACCCTATAATGCAGATGGAACATTTAATGGAGATCCGGATTTTTCTAATCCACTTGTAGGTACATTTTATAACAACGCAGAGACAGAGAATGAGCGATTTATTGGGAACTTTTTTGGTGAAGTTACAGTAAGCGATTTTACATTCAGATCAACTTATGGGTTTGAAAAAAGTGATCAATTTGCATTAGCGTATGCACCTGAATTTTATGTGTCAGATATACAGTTTAGGGATCAGTCAATGTTAACAAAAACGTACAGAAGGTTTAGAAGCTATATTTGGGATAATATTTTAACATATACCAAAGAAATAGGGGATCATCATGTAGATTTATTAGCAGGTATTACTAAACAAGATACTTATTGGGAAAGATTACGAGGACAGGCTACTAATATTCCAGATAATAAAGATTTATGGTATTTAGATGCAACATTTGATCCGCTAAGTAGGGTCTCAGAAAATATAGGGGAGTCATGGTCTTATCTATCCTATTTATTTAGGGCTAATTATTCATTTAAGAATAGATACCTATTTACTGGAACGTATCGAATTGATGGGTCATCAAAATTCAGTAAAGACAATAGGTATGCACACTTTCCTTCTTTAGCAGCTGGTTGGAGAGTAACAGAAGAATCTTTTATGGACAATGTACATTCAATAAGCAACTTAAAATTAAGAGCTAGTTGGGGTAAAATAGGAAATGATAAAACTCGTAGCCCTTATCCATCAAAACAATTTCTTTCTACTACAGAAACTATTGGAGGAAATGAATCTGGGATAGTGGCTATTCAAGGACCAGATGAAACACCGCATCAGGGGGCAACGGCAATAATATTGGCAGATCCAAATATAAAATGGGAAACCACAACACAAACCGATATCGGTTTAGAACTAGGCTTATTTAATAATAAGTTAAAGGCAGAAATTGATTATTACAATCGTAAAACAGATGATATCCTTATCGATATACCAATAGCTTCTTATTTTGGTATTCGAGTGGATCCTACTGTAAATGCAGCGTCAGTTAAAAATCATGGGTTTGAATATGTATTAAGCTGGAGTGATGGCTCAGAAGATTTTAATTATAGTGTATCTGCAAATTTATCAACAATCAATAATGAGGTGTTGAGATTATCAGATAGAAGAAGTGTATTAAATGGCTCATTTCAATCTCAAACATTAACACGAACACAAACTGGAGGTCCTATAGGTGCATTTTGGGGATATAAAACCGCAGGGATTTTCCAAAATCAAGACCAAATTGATAACAGCCCTACTTTAGGAGGCGAAGCACCGGGAGATTTAATTTATGTAGACACCAATGGGGATGACGTTATAACGGAAGAAGACATGACAGTTATAGGGTCTCCAATAGCAGATTTTACATTTGGATTTAATGTGGCATTTGATTATAAGAATTTTGATTTTTCAATGGATGTAAATGGTGTTTACGGTAATGAAATTTTAAATCTTAAAGCAAAGAAGAGATGGAGCTCAACATATGACTATGAACAGCGCTTTGTACATAGTTGGAATGGAGAGGGAAGTACAAATGTACATCCACGAGTAAATAATGCAGATACACATAACGAACTACAAAATGATTATTGGTTAGAAGACGGGTCTTACTTAAGAATTAGAAATGTTCAATTAGGATATACTTTACCTAGAAAGCTTTTAGAAAAAATAAATATAGCTAATGTAAGATTTTTTACAGGAGTGACTAATTTAGTTACGTTTACAAAGTATTCTGGGTTTACACCAGATGTAACATTAACTCCTAGCCAAACTGGAGATACAAGTGATGTATTGTTATCAGGAATAGATTCTGGAGTATATCCATTGTCAACTACCTATAATTTTGGTTTAAACGTATCATTTTAAAAAAAGAGAACATGAAAAATAAAATTTCACATAGTATACTTTTATTAATTACAGTTTTATTAATGGGCTGTAATGATGATTTTTTAGAGAAATCACCGTTGGGTCAATATGCCACGGATAACTTTTTTACAGATGCAAAAGGAGCAGAAGCAGGGGTTAATGGTGCGTATAGCTATTTGCGTCATTGGGATATTGTTGTTTGGCCTTATGTTATGATGGGAGATATTTCATCTGATGACACCTATTTTGGTAATAAAAACAACAAACCGGGTGTAGAGATGGATCAATTTAATTTTACGCCTGCTAGTTTTGGCGGTGCTGTTTGTGACAATTGGTATACAGGGAACTTTGTATTAATAGCCCGTGCAAACTTGGTTATTAATAGTGAACCTTACTTCGAGTTTGAAGAATCATTACAAAAAAGAATATTAGCAGAAGCAAGATTTATTAGAGGGTTTGCATACTTTAATTTGGTAAAAGCCTTTGGAGGTGTTCCTATAATTACTGATGTTACCCCAGAATTAGACGGAGAATTTTTAACCAGAGCTTCAGAAGAAGAAACATGGGCAATTGCTGAAGAAGATTTAAATTACGCCATAGAAAACCTTCCTGAAAAATCTGAATATCATGAATCTCAATTAGGAAAGGTAACTAAAGGAGCTGCTAAAGCGATGCTAGCCAGAGCATATTTGTTTAGAAATGATTTTGCTAATGTTGAAAAATATGCTTTAGAAGTCATTAACTCAGGTGAATATCAATTACACCCTAATTACGAAGAGGTATTCATGCTTAGCGGTGAAAATGGCTCAGGTTCTGTTTTTGAAGTTCAAGCTACGCGTTCAGATACAGGAACCAAACTGGGGATTGATAAATACAGTACCATGCAAGGATCTCAAGGGTTAGGTTGGGGTATTAGCTCTCCAACACCTGAATTTGAAGCAGCATTTGAAGCTGATGATCCGCGTAGAGAGCATACAATAGCATATATTGGAGATATCTTATATGATGGGCAAACGGAGGTTAAAAGAAATTCTCCAAACCATGGTACCATGTGGAATCAAAAAGCACTTTTGCCAAAATATGCTTTTGACCCATCAGTCTCTATAGGCGGTGGAGGAGGAGGAGCTAATAACCCTGTTAATGTTAGGATTATTAGATACTCAGATGTGTTATTAATGGCAGCTGAAGCGCTTAATGAAAATGGAAACCCTGCACAGGCTTTAATTTATTTAAATATGGTAAGAGAAAGAGCCAGAGATGGTAATCCAACAATTTTGCCAGATGTAACAACTACAGATAAAGATGCCTTAAGAACAGCTATATGGCACGAAAGACGTGTGGAGCTAGGGTTGGAACAAGGAAGATACTGGGATATTCTTCGTCAGGGGAGAGCAGAAGATCTTCTTCATGCACAAGGTATAACGGATTATGAAGCTGTAAAACATCGTTATTTCCCAATTCCTCAAACTGAAATAGATAATACAGAGGGGTCTATAGAACAAAACCCGCATTATTAATAGAATAAAAGAATAACGCTGTTTAGAGAGAAGATAGTGTTATATAGATGCAGTTTAGAGTTTGCAGAAGAAAAAGCCTTTCCATTATGGAAAGGCTTTTTGTTTATATTTGCTTATATTACTTTTGTAATACCCAAGTTAATAAAGAAATTTATCTTAAATTATAATAAAATGTCACCCTGAATGTAAGTTAAGGGACTCCAATATGAATGAAAACCTAGATCCAACAAGCAATAGCTTCTCACCAGAAGAGATAGATGTAGAAAAGAAGTTAAGGCCTTTGTCATTTGATGATTTTACAGGGCAGGATCAGGTATTAGAAAATCTTCAAATATTTGTTCAGGCGGCTAATTTAAGAACAGAAGCCTTAGATCATACCTTATTTCATGGCCCTCCGGGGTTAGGGAAAACCACATTGGCTCATATTTTAGCTAATGAATTGAGCGTAGGGATAAAAGTGACCTCCGGGCCGGTTTTAGATAAACCCGGAGATTTAGCCGGTTTATTGACAAATCTTGAAGAACGCGATGTGTTATTTATTGATGAAATCCATAGATTAAGCCCCATTGTAGAAGAGTATCTATACTCGGCCATGGAAGATTATAAAATAGATATCATGATTGAGTCGGGGCCAAATGCCAGAACCGTTCAAATTAATTTAAACCCGTTTACTTTGGTAGGAGCTACAACAAGGTCGGGATTATTAACGTCTCCCATGCGGGCACGTTTTGGTATTCAAAGTAGACTCCAATATTACAAAACAGATTTATTAACCACCATAATACAAAGAAGTGCTACTATATTAAATGTTCCTATTTCAATGGAAGCCGCTGTTGAAATTGCAGGGCGTAGCAGGGGAACACCTCGAATAGCCAATGCGTTATTACGCAGGGTTCGGGATTTTGCCCAAATAAAAGGCAATGGGCGTATAGATATCAAAATTGCAAAATATGCTCTGGAAGCTTTACATGTAGATGCCCATGGTTTGGATGAAATGGATAATAAAATTCTATCCACCATCATTGAAAAATTTAAAGGTGGGCCTGTTGGGATTACTACTATTGCTACAGCGGTTAGTGAAAGCCCTGAAACCATAGAAGAGGTCTATGAACCTTTTTTAATTCAGCAGGGGTTCATAATGCGTACCCCGCGTGGGCGCGAGGTAACAGAACAGGCGTATAAACATTTAGGAAAGGTTAAAGGAGCAGCACAGGGCGGGCTTTTTGATTAATTCTGTTATTCTGAGCTTGTTTCAGAATTTCATATCATGAATCCAAAAACAAAACATACACAACTTATAAAGACCGAAGCAAAACGCCTCGGTTTTTTGTCTTGTGGAATAAGTAAAGCCCGGTTTTTAGAGGAAGAAGCACCAAGATTAGAAAAATGGCTGAACAATAATATGCATGGTGAAATGCATTATATGGAAAATCATTTTGATAAGCGCTTAGATCCAACAAAACTGGTAGAAGGCTCTAAAAGTGTTGTGTCATTATTGCTTAATTACTACCCTTCAGAAAAACAACTTGATAAAACTGCACCTAAAATCAGTAAATATGCCTACGGCACAGATTATCATTTTGTTATTAAAGATAAACTCAAATCACTTTTACAATTTATACAAGAAAAAATAGGAGAAGTCCAGGGAAGGGCATTTGTAGATTCAGCACCTGTTTTAGATAAGGCTTGGGCAGCACGGTCGGGTTTGGGGTGGATAGGTAAACATAGTAACCTAATCACGCAACAAGTGGGTTCCTTTTATTTTATAGCAGAATTAATTATTGATCTGGACTTGGACTATGATACCCCGGTAACAGACCATTGCGGAACTTGTACGGCGTGTATTGATGCTTGCCCAACAGAAGCTATCAAAGCACCCTATGTGGTAGATGGCAGTAAGTGTATTTCTTACTTTACTATTGAATTAAAAGAAAATATTCCAATGGAGTTTAAAGGACAATTTGATAATTGGATGTTTGGTTGTGACGTGTGTCAGGATGTATGCCCTTGGAACCGTTTTTCTAAACCGCATAAAGAGCCTTTGTTTAATCCACATCCAGAACTATTAGCAATGACTAAAAAAGATTGGGAGGAGATTACTCAGGAAACTTTCAGTAAAGTATTTCAAAAATCTGCTGTAAAACGTACTAAGTTTTCAGGATTAAAACGAAATATCAATTTTTTAAAAGAATAGGTATAGCTTGATTAGGATTGTTATCTTTGTTCGTTTAATAATTATCCATTATTATGAGTGAAGAAAGTAAACGAAGAGAGGCATTAATATATCACGCTAAACCCACTCCGGGGAAAATAAAAGTAGTACCAACAAAAAAATATGCGAGTCAAAGAGATTTGTCGTTGGCCTATTCACCGGGTGTAGCGGCACCTTGCTTAGAGATTGAAAAAGAAAAAGATACAGCTTATAAATATACGGCTAAAGGTAATTTAGTAGCCGTTATTTCTAACGGAACAGCAGTTCTGGGTTTAGGTAATATAGGTCCTGAAGCTTCAAAACCTGTAATGGAAGGAAAAGGCCTTTTGTTTAAAATTTTTGCAGATATTGATGTTTTTGATATAGAAGTAGATACTGAAAATGTTGAAGAGTTTATTCAAACAGTAAAAAATATAGCCCCAACATTTGGAGGGATTAATCTGGAAGATATCAAAGCGCCCGAAGCTTTTGAAATAGAAAGACGTCTTAAGGAGGAGTTGGATATTCCAGTAATGCATGATGACCAGCACGGTACTGCTATTATTTCGGCAGCAGCTTTATTAAATGCTGTAGAGCTGGCTAAGAAGAAAATAGAGAAAGTAAAAATAGTTATAAGTGGTGCTGGTGCCGCAGCAATTTCTTGTTCCAGATTATATCAGGCTTGTGGGGCCAAACGTGAGAATATGGTCATGTTGGATAGCAAAGGTGTGATAAGAGATGATAGAGAGAATTTATCTAAAGAAAAAGCAGAATTTGCAACACGCAGAAAGATAGACACTTTAGATGAAGCAATGAAAAATGCGGATGTGTTTATTGGGCTTTCTATGGCAAATATTGTGACTCCGGAAATGCTTTTATCTATGGCTAAAAACCCCATTGTTTTTGCCATGGCTAATCCGGATCCGGAAATTAAATATGATCTGGCCATAGCTACACGTAAAGATATTATTATGGCCACGGGAAGAAGTGATCATCCTAACCAAGTAAATAACGTTTTAGGATTTCCGTTTATTTTTAGAGGTGCTTTAGATGTTAGAGCTACTAAAATAAACGAAGCCATGAAAATGGCTGCAGTAAAGTCTTTAGCAAAATTAGCTAAGGAACCTGTTCCAGAACAAGTTAATGTGGCTTATGGTGAAACCCGGTTGACTTTTGGAAAAGACTATATTATCCCCAAACCATTTGATCCAAGGTTAATTGCTGAAGTACCGCCAGCTGTAGCAAAAGCAGCTATGGAAAGTGGTGTGGCCGGAAAACCAATTAAAGATTGGGAAAAATATAAAGATGCATTATTGGAACGTTTAGGCTCTGATAATAAATTGGTTAGATTACTGTTAAATAGGGCTAAACTTGCTCCTAAACGCATTGTTTTTGCTGAGGCTGATCAGTTAGATGTTTTAAAGGCGGCTCAAATTGTCTATGAAGAGGGTATAGCAATTCCAATTTTATTAGGACGTAAACAGACCATTGAGGCATTAATGGCAGAAATAGAATTTGAAGGTGATATAGAAATTAGAGACCCTAAGACAGAAGAAGAAAACGATTGTAAAAATAGATATGCCAAAGTATACTGGCAACAACGTAAACGTAGAGGTGTTACCTATTATTCGGCACAGCGCTTAATGAGAGAGCGTAATTATTTTGCAGCTATGATGGTTAATGAAGGAGATGCAGATGGTTTGATTTCAGGCTATTCTCGTAATTATCCAACCGTTGTAAAACCAATGCTAGAACTTATAGGTTTGGCAAAAGGTGTAAGTAAGGCTGCTACAACTAACCTTATGATGACCAAAAGAGGTCCATTGTTTTTAAGTGATACTTCAATTAACATTGATCCGGACACGAAAACTTTGGCCAAAATTGCTCAGATGACCGCTCAGGTTATAAAAATGTTTGGATTGAACCCTGTTATGGCTATGACATCGTATTCAAATTTTGGGTCTTCTGATAACGAAAGAGCATCAAAAGTGCGGGAGGCTGTATCATATTTGCATCGCCATTATCCAGATTTAGATGTTGACGGCGAATTGCAAACAGATTTTGCTTTAAATGATGAGATGCTTCGTGAAAGGTTTCCGTTTTCTAAATTGGTAGGAAAAAAAGTAAATGCTTTAATTTTTCCAAACCTGGATTCTGCTAACATCACTTATAAACTATTAAAAGAACTGCATGAAGCGGATTCTATTGGGCCCATTATGCTAGGTATGAAAAAACCTGTACATATACTACAATTAGGAGCTAGTGTTGACGAAATAGTCAATATGACGGCTATTGCAGTTATTGATGCTCAATATAAGGAAAAATATGAATTGGAAAATGCTGAGCGGTAAGCTGATAGAATGTAAATAATTTTATTACATTTGGTCGGATAACCAATGTTGATTTATGATTACTCATATTCAGGGAAAACTTACCGAAAAAAATCCAACTCATGTTGTTATTGATTGTAATGGTGTGGGATATTTACTCAATATTTCGTTGCATACATTTTCCCAAATCCCGGATAATGAACACTTAAAATTATTTACACATCTTCAGGTTAAAGAAGATTCACATACGCTATATGGATTCTCTTCTTTGGCTGAGCGTGAAATTTTCAGGTTGTTAATTTCTGTTAGTGGTATAGGTGCCAGTATAGCACGTACAATGCTATCGTCTCTAACACCAAAGCAGGTGAGAGAGGGTATTGCCTCAGGTGATGTGGCTTTAATTCAATCCATAAAAGGTATTGGAGCCAAAACTGCACAACGTGTAATACTGGATTTAAAAGATAAAGTTTTAAAGATTTATGATATTGATGAAGTTTCTGTAGCTAAAGGCAATACCAGTAAAGATGAAGCGTTATCTGCTTTAGAAGTTCTTGGGTTTGTTAAAAAACAGGCTGAGCGTGTAGTGGATAAAATTATAATTACCCAACCCGATGCTAACGTAGAAACAATTATCAAACTGGCTTTAAAAAATTTGTAATATATTTTGAACTTAACTAACCTTATATTTTATAAATCCATTAAACAGTTCTTTGTATTAGCTTTTGTGCTGTGTTTTTCAATAGTGTCATGGGGGCAACAAACACCTCAGGATTCAGTAAAAACAGGCTTTAGTTTGGGGAAATTAAATTTGCCAAACCCTAACTCAATTGAGTCTAAATATACCTATGATCCTATAACAGACAGATATATCTATACTGAAAAAATAGATGGTTTCAATATTAATTATCCTGTTATTTTATCACCAGAAGAATATTATGCTTTGGTGGCCAAAGAGAACCTAAGAAGTTATTACAAAGAAAAAATAGATGCTTATGACGGTAAGAAGGCGGGGTCTGAAGAAGAAAGAAAGAACCTGTTACCAGAGTTTTACGTAAAATCAGGGTTGTTTGAATCCATATTTGGAGGAAACACCATTGAAGTGATTCCACAGGGATCAGTAGAAATGGATTTAGGCGTGCTATTTTCAAAACAGGACAATCCATCATTTTCTCCAAGAAACAGGAGTAATTTTACTTTTGATTTTGATCAGCGTATAAGTCTGAGTTTAGTAGGTAAAGTTGGAACCAGATTACAGGTTAATGCCAATTATGATACCCAATCTACTTTTGATTTTCAAAATTTGGTTAAGTTAGAATATACACCTACAGAAGATGATATTATACAAAAAATAGAAGTTGGTAATGTAAGTATGCCATTAAACAGTTCCCTGATTACCGGTGCACAAAGTTTGTTTGGTGTAAAAGCACAATTGCAGTTTGGGAAAACAACAATAACAGGGGTGTTTTCTGAACAAAAATCACAGTCTAATACCGTAGTGGCTCAAGGAGGAGGAACACTTGAAGAGTTTGACTTTTTTATCAGAGAATATGATGAAAACAGGCATTTCTTTTTGGCACATTATTTTAGAGATAATTATGACGATGCTTTAAAGAATTATCCGTTTATAAACAATAAAGGACTTCAGATAACAAGACTAGAAGCTTGGATAACCAATAGAAGTAATAGAACGGATAACGTTAGGAATATAGTAGCACTCCAGGATTTAGGAGAACGAGATAGATTGGGGTCTACTGTTAATCCATTACCAGGTGCTATTGAGCTACCAAATAATGGGAACAATGCCTACGACCCAACAATTATTGGTGACGCCGATTCACAACTTACCGAAGCCATTAGAGATATCTCTACCATACAAGCAGGGATTTTAGTCCCTAATGTAAATGAAGGCTTTGACTATGCCAAACTTGAAAATGCCCGAAAATTAACAAATGGGCAAGAATATACGCTGAATGTAGAATTAGGATATATCTCATTAAACCAAAGACTAAATAATGATGAGGTTTTAGCAGTAGCTTTTCAATATACACTGGGTGGGAAGGTTTATCAGGTAGGAGAGTTTGCCAATGATGGTATTGATGCCACAGGTGTTGAAACTAACCCTGATGGAGATGTTGTAAACGTTATAAATACCAATTTGGTGTTGAAAATGCTAAAGAGTAGTATCACAAATGTTGATATGGAGGTATGGGACTTAATGATGAAGAATATTTATGATACCGGAGCCTATAATTTAAGTCAAGACGATTTTAAACTGAATATATTTTATAACGAAGCTTCACCGCTAAACTTCATAAAACCTGTAGGAGATAACTTTGATTTGGATATAAATGGAAATCCGGTGTCAGGAAGTACAGATGATAAAGATTTAATTCAAAATGTACCCTTATTAAGAGTATTCAATTTAGACAAACTGAACTTTAATAATGATCCGCAGACCAGAGGTGATGGTTTTTTTGATTTTGTTCCGGGAATAACGGTTATGCCTCAAAATGGAAAACTGGTATTTACCAGCGTTGAGCCCTTTGGAGAATATTTATTTAATGTTTTAGGAGGAGGAGATTATGAAAATAGTTCTAATTATAATGATGACCAGGCAAAATATGTATATGATGTGCTTTATAAAAGTACAAAAACAAAGGCCTTAGATGAGGTTGAAAAAAACAAGTTCAAGCTAAAAGGGCGCTACAAATCCAGTGGGGGAGACGGCATACCTATAGGCTCTTTTAATGTGCCCAGAGGGTCAGTAAGAGTTACGGCAGGAGGACGCGTTTTAGTAGAAGGCATAGATTATACGGTTAACTATCAACTGGGGCGTGTTCAAATCTTGGACGAAGCTTTAAAAGCATCAAATACCCCTATTGAAGTATCTACAGAAAATAATGCAGTTTTTGGTCAACAAACAAGACGCTTTACAGGAATAAATGTAGAACATAAATTCAATGAAAATTTCCTGTTGGGAGCAACTTTTTTAAATCTTAACGAGCGCCCTATTACCCAAAAAGCTAATTATGGAACGGAATCTATAAACAATACTATTTTTGGATTAAATGGTAATTATGCTACCAAAGTGCCTTTCTTAACCAGGTTAGCCAATAAATTACCTAATATTGATACAGATGTAGAGTCTAATTTATCTCTAAGAGGTGAATTTGCATATTTAGCACCCGGAGCACCAAAAGGAACAGATTTAAATGGAGAAGCTACCTCATATATTGATGATTTTGAGGGGTCGCAAAACGGTATTGATTTAAAATCACAACAATCATGGTTCCTGTCAAGTAGGCCTATAGGTTTAAATGTTGCAAGTAACCCAACAGAGGATGAAAATGGAATTCAAAATGGTTACCAAAGAGCTATGCTGAACTGGTATTCCATTGACCCTATATTTTATAGTAGTCAAAGGCCAACCGGTATATCAGATGATGACCTTTCAGGGTTATATACCAGCCGTGTGTTTATTAATGAATTGTTTCCGAATAGAGATTTAGTTCAGGGGCAAAACTCCGTACTTTTCACATTAGATTTGGCGTATTATCCTGAGGAAAGAGGACCATACAATTTTGATCCAACATCTGCAGATGGTATTTTAGATGCGCCTGAAGACAGTTGGGCGGGTATAACCAGGCAAATTACGTCTACAGATTTTGAACAGCAAAATGTAGAATATATTGACTTTTGGTTACAAGATCCGTTTCAGGAAAACCCTACAAACCCTGGAGGGAAGTTAGTTTTTAATTTGGGTAATATTTCAGAAGATATTATAAAAGATGGTAAAAAACTGTATGAAAATGGATTACCTAAAGATGGGGATATAAGTTTATTGCCAAAAACAGCCTGGGGTACTGTGACTCCCCAAAACCAATCCTTAATTTATGCCTTTGACACATCCGGAGAAGAACGAATCAATCAGGATGTTGGTTATGATGGTTATAATGATGTGGAAGAAGCTAATGAGTTTGGAGCAAATTTTGGAGCAGACCCTGCAAATGATAATTACACCTATTTTCTGAATGCTGAAGGTGATATTTTTGAACGTTATAAAAAGTATAATGGTGTTCAGGGCAATACACCCGATACGTTCTCAAATACAGATAGAGGCGCCAATACGCAACCCGATGTAGAGGACATTAATCGTGATAATACCATGAATACGATTGATAGTTATTTTGAATATGAGTTGGAAGTCACAAGACAAAACTTACCAATCTCTCAAGCCGATTTTGATAACCTTCCGGATACTAATCCGCTTAAGAAATTCTTAAGAGATTTTAAAGAACGCCCCCGTGCTTTACCAAATGGAGAATCCGTAACCGTAAGGTGGTACCAGTTTAGAGTTCCGGTAGAAGGCCCACATGTTAAGGAAATAGGAAGAATTTCGGATTTAAGATCAATAAGGTTTTCAAGAATATATTTAAAGGAATTTACGGAGCCTACAGTATTTCGCTTTGGTACCTTAGATTTGGTTAGAAGTGATTGGAGGCGTTTTACTTTACCACTGGATAGAAATGCACCGGATCCGGATGATACACAAACAGAATTTTCAGTAGGTGTTATAGGGACATTGGAAAATGACGGAAGATATCAAAGTCCCCCGGGAATTGAACCGGAACGGTTGTTTAATAACAATACGGTGGTACGACAAAATGAACAATCTTTAGTGGTGAATACATGTGGTTTAGAACCAAGAGACGCCAGAGGAGTCTTTAAAAATATAAGTATTGATATGCGCCAGTATAAGCGTATGAGAATGTTTATGCACGCCGAAGATCAAGATAAAGTAATGGGTAATCTTGAAGATGGAGATTTGGTTGGCTTTATTAGAATGGGAAATGATTTAGTTGATAATTTTTATCAAATAGAATTACCATTGAAGGTCTCAGAGGACATGACTAGAGAGGGTTTATGGCCTACAGAAAATGAAATTAATTTGCCTATAGAAATTTTAGGCAAAATAAAGGCGGAAGGGATTTCTGAGATGACTTTAGGTAATGAAGATCCTACATTTTATGATGTAGTTGATGGAGAGATTGTTCCAGTTGATGATCCTTTCTCAGGCTATGTTTTAGGACAACACCGTGTAGCCATTAAAGGAAACCCTAACTTTGGAGATATTAGATCTTTGATGGTTGGTGTAAAAAATGCTTCAATCGATAATTCACTTCCTAATGGAGAAGAGCTTTGTAGTGAAGTTTGGTTTAATGAATTACGGTTATCAGATTTAGATAATGAAGGTGGTTGGGCAGCAGTAGTAAGTATGGATACTAATATTGCCGACTTTGCAAACATTAGTGCTACAGGAAGACAAAGTACATCAGGTTTTGGATCTTTAGAGCAGGGGCCAAGTCAGCGTAGTTTAGAGGATGTACAGCAGTATGATGTAGTTACTAATATTAACATTGGCCAGC
Source organism: Alterotamlana spongicola (assembly GCF_035818475.1). NCBI lineage: Bacteria > Pseudomonadati > Bacteroidota > Flavobacteriia > Flavobacteriales > Flavobacteriaceae > Alterotamlana > Alterotamlana spongicola. The sequence goes on along the minus strand of NZ_JAYMGV010000001.1, from coordinate 492,950 downwards.
TTTTACCAAAAGAATGGGGAATTCAGTTACCCTTTAATTATGGGCAAAGTGAGGAGCTTATTACGCCTAAGTATGATCAGGTTTACAAAGATTTAACCTTAGATTCTCGTTTGGATGCAGCTGATACCAATGAGGAAAGAGAAATCATAAGGCAACGTTCTGAAGATTATACCAAACGTCAGAGTATTAACTTTATAGGAGTTAGAAAAGTTAGAACCACAGATAAAGAACCACGTTTTTATGATGTGGAAAACCTAACTTTAAACTATTCTTATAATAAAGTTGAACACAGAGATTTTGAAATTGAAAACTCTGTAAATAAAGCATTGAGACTAGGAGCAAATTATGCACATAATTTTAATGCAAAACCTATAGAGCCATTTAAAGAGAATGATTCATTATTTACAGGTAAGTATTGGAAATTTTTAAAAGATTTCAACCTTAATTTAATGCCAACAAGCTTTACAATTAATACCGATTTAAATAGACAGTTCAATAAACAAAGATTTAGAGAAGTAGACCTTACCGGGGAGAATATAGCTATAGAAGAATTATTCAGAAGAAATTATACTTTTGATTTTCAGTATGCCATTAATTACAACTTGACAAAATCCTTACAGCTTAATTTTACAGCGGCAAACAATAATATAGTTAGAAACTATTTTAAAAATGACGATTTTATTACAGGAGAGCAGGATGAAACTCTAGATATTTGGGATGGGCTGTTGGATTTTGGAGACCCCAATAGACAGAGTCAAAATTTAGGAATTACCTATCAACTACCATTAAATAAAATCCCTACATTTAGTTTTCTTGATGCTACGTATCAATATAATGGTACATTTCTATGGCAAAAAGGCTCGGATTTGTATGGTAACATAATGCTTGAAAATGATCCAAGAATTTATGATTTGGGTAATACCATTCAAAACTCAAGTGTACATAATATAAATGCGTCGTTAGACATGAATCGTTTATATAAATATATTGGCCTGACAAAAAAGCCAATTCGTAGGGTAAGAGCCAGAAATACAGGTCCAGGAGGCCCTCCGGGAGGTAGCCCCCAGCAATCAGCACCTTCAAAGCCTAAAAGCCAAACGGGCACAAAGCTAATGAATATCGGAATAGATATTTTAACAAGTGTAAAACGGATTCAGCTGAATTATTCTGAGAATAACGGTACATTTTTGCCTGGATATACCCAAACTCCTGGTTTTATAGGAACACTAAGGCCTTCTGTTGGATTTACCTTTGGTAGTCAAAGTGATATAAGGCATCTGGCAGCCAGAAGAGGCTGGCTAACCGTTTTTCCGGAGTTTAACCAGCAATACACTACAACACATACTGAACAATTAGATTATTCGGCAAGCTTACAACCGGTGAGAGACTTAAAAATAGATATAGTAAGTAATAGAGCATATCATGAGAATTATGCAGAGAACTTTAGAGTAGATGAATTAGGTTCAAGTACTTATCAATACAATTCTTTAACACCAAATACTTTTGGAAACTTCAGTATATCTACATTGTTAATTAAAACAGCATTTCAAAAAAGCGATGAAATAACATCTGATGCTTTTGATGATTTTAGGGCAAATAGATTAAAAGTGGCAGAAAGGCTTGCAGAAGAGTTCTATGGTAATAATAATTATGATAGAGATGATGAAGGCTACCCATTAGGGTTTGGTAAAAACAATCAGAAAGTGCTTTTACCATCTTTTTTGGCAGCTTATAAAGGACAGGATACAGAAAAAATATCAACAAGAGCATTTAGGGATGTGCCAATTCCTAATTGGGATTTGAAGTATACGGGCTTTATGAAGTTCAACTGGTTCAAAAAACGATTTAAGCGTTTTTCTTTAACCCATGGGTATCGTTCAACATATACAATTAATCAGTTTACAACTAATTTGAATTTGAATTTGGATGAAGATGCTAATGAAAAGCCTATTCCGGGATTACCTTATCCAAATCAGCCTCAGGAAGCATTAGATCAATCCGGGAATTTTAAAAATGAAATACTGTATAGTAATATTAACTTGACCGAAATGTTCAGCCCTTTGGTGAGAATAGATTTTGAAATGAAGAATTCCGTTAAAATTCTTGCTGAAGTTAAGAAGGACAGATTGCTGTCATTAAGTTTTGATAATAATCTAATGACTGAGGTTAAAGGAAATGAATATGTTATAGGTTTAGGTTACAGAATCAAAGATTTGCGTATACGTTCTAAGTTAGCAGGACCTCAAAAGCGTATTGTGAGCGATTTAAATATGAAAGCAGATGTATCAGTAAGAGATAATAAAACCATAATAAGGTATTTAGATCTGGAAAATAATCAAATTACATCCGGGCAAACCATATGGGGTGTAAAGTATTCAGCAGATTATGCATTTAGTAAAAATTTGACCGGGATATTTTATTTTGATTATACATTCTCAGAATATGCCATCTCAACAGCATTTCCGCAAACAACCATAAGATCAGGATTTACGCTTAGATATAATTTTGGGAATTAATAAATAATCTATTTGAATTTAAGATTTGAATAAATACATTTGTTGAATAAATGATATTAAAAAAATAAACATGAACATTCCATCAGAATTAAAGTATACCAAAGACCACGAGTGGATAAAAATGGATGGCGATATAGCAACAATTGGCATCACTGATTTTGCACAAAATGAATTAGGAGATATAGTCTATGTAGAAGTAGAAACTCTTGATGAAACTTTAGAAGCAGACGAAATTTTTGGAACTGTTGAAGCCGTTAAAACAGTATCAGATTTATTTTTACCATTGTCAGGTGAAATCATTGAATTTAATGAGGCTTTAGAAGATGAGCCGGAAAATGTGAATTCAGATCCTTATGGTAATGGTTGGATGATTAAAGTAAAATGTTCAGACCTTTCTCAAGTTGAAGGATTGATGTCTGCGGATGATTATAAAGCACTCATAGGTGCTTAAAAAAGCGGCACTTTTAGCAGCGATTAGTTATTCTTTAATATTGGCAATAGTTAGTTTAATTAAACTAAACAATCTGCCTGATGTTGGGATATCTTTTGCTGATAAAATATTTCATTTTTTAGCCTATGCCCTTTTAACATTATTATGGTTTGGAGCATTTTCTTATTCGCTTAACCTGAAAAAAAAACAAGCGGTTTTATATGCAGCAATCTTAGCTATTATATTTGGTATAATTATTGAGGTATTACAAGATACAATGACAGATTCAAGAGCATTGGATATGTATGATGTTGTAGCGAATACTTTGGGAGCTTTATTGGCGTCAATTGTATTGAAGGTTAAAAACAAATTACAAGTTAAAAACGATTAAACACTTGTTTTTTTGGTAAATAAAATGTTATTTTAGCAATCTTGAAAAACTTAAATTATGGAACCTAAAAAAAATCCTAAGGCTAATGTAGGGCGTAACAGTTCACTTTACTTCGCAATTGGTTTAGCTTTAATGCTATTCTTAACAAATTACGCCATCAATTTTAAAACATACGATAAATCAGATATTGATATCGGAATGGTAAATATGGAAGAAGAGTTAGAAGAGGAAATTCCATTAACTGAGCAAATCCAGACACCACCTCCACCTCCACCTCCACCAGCTGCACCGGAAGTGATTGAAATTGTTGAAGATGAAGTTGAGATAGAAGAAACCGTGATAGAGTCTACTGAAGTTGATCAGGAAACTGAAATTGTAGAAGTAGAAGAAGTAGAAGTGGTTGAAGTAGAAGAAGATATTGATGTTCCTTTTTCAGTGATTGAAAACGTACCAGTTTTCCCAGGATGTGAAAAGGGTAATAATGCTAAGAAAAGAGACTGCATGTCTAAGAAAATACAACAATTTGTAAATAAAAAATTTAATACAGAGTTGGCCAGTGATTTAGGTTTATCAGGTAGACAACGTATTAATGTGATTTTCAAGATAGATAAAACAGGGACAGTTACTGGAATTCGTGCCAGAGCACCACACCCAGGATTAGAAAAAGAAGCTGCGCGTGTTATTGGATTATTACCAAAAATGAAACCGGGTAAGCAACGTGGTAAGCCGGTAAACGTTCCATATTCTTTACCGATTATTTTCCAGGTTCAAGATTAAATTTCAGACTTAAGTCTTTAAAAATAAAATCCCGTTACATAACTGTAACGGGATTTCTTTTTTGGTATGCTTCTTGTGATTTTATCATAATATTAACATCAAAACTATAATTATTATGAGTAATCAAAAGAAAACTCACGATCTCATTCGGCAAAATGAGCAAATCGTGAAAAAATCACAAAAGCATGACGCAAATTTACAAAAAAACACAACCCTTTATTTTCAAATTGGGCTGATTGTGTGTTTACTGGCTACATTTGGATTGCTGGAAATGAAATTTGAAACTACTATTCCGGAGTTTGGAGAGGGTCTACCTCCGTTAGACGAGCCTATTCCAATAGATGTTCCTCTTATTAAAACTAAAGTCCCAGAAATAGTTGAACCGGTTCAACAAAAACAAAGAAAACAACCCGAGAGCTATAAAGAAGTACCGAATGATACTCCGGAGAATCTATTTAAAGAGGCATTTGAGGAACCTCAAATAGATACCCCGCCTTTAAACCCAGATGATTTTGTGCCACCGGTAGAGAAACCTGAAGAGTCAGTCAATGTTAGGTTTGTAGCCATTCAAGATGCTCCCATTTATCCCGGATGTGAAAAAGCTAAAGGGAATGAAGCAAGAAAAAAATGCATGTCAGAGAAAATATCAAAGCTGGTTAGACGTAAGTTTAATGGTAGTGATATAGCATCAGGCTATGGGCTACAAGGGAGGCAAAAAATAGATGTGGAGTTTACCATAGATAGAACGGGTAAAGTAACCGGAATTAAAACCAGAGCACCTCACCCTAAGTTAAGAGAGGAAGCAGAACGCGTAATTAATTATATTCCGGAAATGACACCGGGCAGACAACATGATAAAAATGTAGGTGTTATTTACAATTTACCAATTATATTTCAGGTAGAATAAACTGGCATAACACTGTATAATTTAAAATTATAAAAGCCGTTATCTCTATGCAGGTAGCGGCTTTTTTTAATATGACATTGCTAAATATGCTCAGGTTTATATACTTCAATTTGTTCAGCAAAAGACTATTTACAGATAACATAGTTTTGGATTGTACTATAAATACAGGTTCTAAAAAAAATAGTATCTTTCAAACCAAAATTAAACCTCAACAAACAGCATGAAGCAATTCATTGTACTCGTTTTACTTTTAGTTCAATATAGTAGTTATTCCCAAAACGTATTTTTATCTGAAAAACCTCCTGTATTTCCTAATTGTGAGGGCGTTGCCATAGATTCATTACAAAAGTGCTTTGACAAAAACGTGTTTGACCAGATTTATAATAATTTTAAGGTTCCACAGCGTGTTTTTGATGAAAATTACAAAGGAGAGGTTGTTGTGCTCTTTGAAGTAGATACTACCGGGCAATTTAGAGTGATTTATACTGATGCACTGTATAAAGAATTAAAAGATGAAGCTATAAGAGTGTTTTCAGAGTTTCCTAAAATAAAACCAGCTACTTATAATACAAGAAAAACATTTAAGCAATATAGTATCCCTATTAAAATACCTTTAGTTAATCAATCTGTGGTAACACAAGATTTAGCTAAAACCAACAAAATATCAAAACTCGAAGAACAAGCAAAAAGGGAGTTTGATTCTGTTTCCCGTAGTAAGACAAATTTTGAAACCCCTGCTTATAATAGTCAGTTGAATATACCTTTTACACATCATGATTATTCAAGGTTTGACCGGAACATGAATCTTTTAGGAACAAATAGTCATACAGCTTCTAAACCGTTTCTTTATGAAGAAGTAGCTCAGTATTATAATTTCAAGACTGAAAAGGAAAAGCTTCAAAAAGAAGCTACAACCTGGGCAGGTAGAAAACTTTGGAATGAACATTTGGTTCAATTGCAGGGAAAAGATTATTGGTTTACTATTGACCCTGTTTTTGATCTTCAGGCAGGAAAAGATACCGATGCTGATTTTAAATCTACGTATAACAATACCAGGGGTATTGTAGTGCAAGGAGGTTTAGGTAAAAATTTTAATTTTTATACAGCAGTTTTTGAAAGTCAGGGGCGATTTGCAGATTATGTAAACAGGTATGCCGAAAGCTTAAAAGCATTTGGCCCGGACCCGGCAATTATTCCGGGGAGAGGCATTGCAAAACGATTCAAAACAGATTCTTATGACTACCCTGTAGCAGAGGCGTATTTATCTTATACACCGTCCAAATATTTTAACTTTCAGTTTGGTCATGGGAAGACCTTTATTGGAGACGGGTATCGGTCGTTAGTATTGAGTGATGTTGCAAGTCCGCACCCGTTCTTTAAAATAAATACTAAGTTTTGGAAAATTAAGTATACCAATACCTGGATGTGGTTAAGGGATGTTCGCCCCGAAGCAGAGCAAGACAAATCGTTTTTAACAAAATATATTGCCAATCATTATTTAAGCTGGAATGTTTCAAAACGATTGAATTTAGGTTTTTTTGAATCTGTTATTTGGGAGAATTCTAATAACAGGGGATTTGATGTAAACTATCTGAACCCTATCATTTTTTATAGAGCAATAGAATTCCAAACCGGGCAGGGTGCGGGAAATGCTATTTTAGGAGCTACTGCTAAATATAAATGGAATGATAATATTAATATGTATAGTCAGTTTATATTGGATGAGTTTTCTTTAAACGATATAAAAGCTGGTGAAAAAAGTTGGAAGAATAAATATGGATATCAGCTGGGAATTAAATACTATAATGCTTTTAAGATAGATAACTTAATGCTTCAATTGGAATACAATAGAATTCGTCCTTATACCTATTCTCATAATACTATTGTTCTTAATTATGCACACAGTAATGAATCAAAGGCTCACCCATGGGGAGCAAATTTCAGTGAAGCCATTGTAATTGGCAGATATCACTATAAGCGTTGGTTTGCCAATGCAAAACTTATTTTTGGAGTTAGAGGGCTAGATTTTAATGATGGAAATGATGATTTTAGCTATGGTGCTGATATTTATAGAGATTATAATGATAGGCCTTTTGATACCGGAGTTAAGATAGGACAGGGAATAAAAACGAAAATATTTAATGGTAATTTACAGGCCGGCTATCTCATTAATCCGTCCTCCAATTTAAAGGTGTTTACAGATATTACTGTTAGAGATTTTAACCCGGAAGCCAATACAGTCTCTACGTTTAAAAATAATACCATATGGATAAACTTTGGTTTAAGAACAGATTTGTTTAACTGGTATTTTGATTTTTAACTAAAGACAAAGAACATTATTTTAAGCTTTTATAAAACGTTCTGCGAATTTTTTCTGATGAAATAAAGCAGCAACCAAAGTTTAAATCATCATAGGTTTTTGTAATAGAAGCATCAGAGGCTACTTCATCTTCTGTTTTACCATTTTCAATGCTTTTTAAAACAGAAACTTTTATAGATTCAAGCATTTCTAAAAAAAACTCGTATTCTTTTTTATTAGATAATTTACCATGCCCGGGAATAATTGTAGTGTTGTCATCAATTAAAATCAGGGCCTGTTTAGCTGCTGCAATATAGCCGTTAACACTTCCTCCGGAATTTAGATCAATATAAGGGTACATTCCATTAAAATAAGTATCACCGGTATGTAAGACATTACTATTTGTGAAATATAATAAAGCATCTCCGTCGGTATGAGCATGTTCAGTATGAAAAATTAATACTTGGTCGCCATTAATGTATAAGCTCAACTTATCATTAAACGTTATTATAGGCAGAGCGTCATCAGATTGTTTACTATTATTCTTTATACGCTTGTAAACATTATCATGAGCCAAAATAGACGTATTCAGTTTTGATATATTTTCATTGCCGCCTGTATGATCTCCATGATGGTGGGTATTGGCTAAAAATTTAATAGGCTTGTTACTGATGGCTTTTATGGCATCCAAAATTTTTGGTGTTAAGGGCGCAAATTTGCTGTCAATCATAAATATGCCATCTTCACCAGAAGATACTCCAATATTACCACCTCTACCCTCCAGCATATAAATATGATCAGTTACTTTGTGTGTTGTAATTACAACGTCTTTGTTTTGAGCATTACTTGTAATTAACCCAAAAAAAGCAAAAAGGGTGTATATGGTTTTCATGAATTTATAGTTCTTAAAAATGTTATATCTTCTAAAAATACAATTTTTTAGTGTGGGAGACTAATTTAAAAATACGCGTTAAAACATTGCTAAAATGCTTTTATAGAGTATCTTTGCACTCGCAATAGAAAAGACTTCAAGGACATAGAACATTGAGTAATTCAAAATCTTCATTAACAGCACCTTCAGCCATTTCAGATTTTAAAGAAATCACAAAAATGCGTTTGTCATTAAGCGTCGTGTTTTCATCACTTGCCGGATATTTATTAGGGGTAGAGACTATTGATCTAAAAGTTTTGATTTTGCTAGCTCTTGGTGGGTATTTTATGGTAGGCGCATCAAATGCATTTAATCAAATTATTGAAAAAGATTTAGATGCCTTAATGAGTAGAACTAAAAACAGACCTATTCCTGCTGGTAGAATGACCGTAAATAATGCGTTTATTATAGCTACTATATTTACCCTGTTGGGGATCATTATTTTATATACTATTAATAAGCAAACAGCCATGTTTGGGGCTATTTCCATATTTTTATATACCTGTGTTTATACACCATTAAAAACAAAGACACCTCTGGCTGTTTTTGTTGGTGCTATTCCCGGAGCCATACCATTTATGTTAGGTTGGGTGGCAGCAACTAATGATTTTGGAATAGAACCGGGGACGTTATTTGCTTTACAGTTTTTTTGGCAATTTCCTCATTTTTGGGCTATAGGTTGGTTTTTATTTGAAGATTATAAAAAGGGTGGATTCTTTATGTTGCCTACTGGAAAGCAGGACAGGGGAACAGCGGTTCAAACTATTATGTATACCATTTGGACATTGATTGTTTCAATTATACCTGTATTTGGATTTACAGGGAAACTGCAATTATCAATTGTGGCTGCCATTATAGTTTTTATATTAGGCTTAGGTATGTTAAATTATGCTATCAGGCTATTTAAGGAAATGACCGAAAAGGCAGCAAGGCAATTAATGCTAGCCAGCGTATCATATATTACATTGATACAGATTGTTTACGTTATAGATAAATTTATTAGATAATTCATGGATTTAACTCAGGGTACAAGAGAAGAAAAAAATAACAGAGCAAAAAAGATGATGCTTTGGTTTGGTATCATTTCACTTGTGATGTCATTTGCTGGATGGACAAGTGCTTTTGTGGTAAGCAGTTCCAGGCCGGATTGGTTAAAAGACTTTCAATTGCCAAATGCCTTTTTAATAAGCACTATAATTGTAGTTATAAGTAGCGTGTCTTTTATTTTGGCTAAAAAAGCATTGGAAAACAACCATAGAAAAGCTACTTTTCTGTGGCTATGTATTACACTCATTCTTGGAATCCTTTTTATTTTTAATCAATTTTCCGGGTTTCAACAGATTATTGATATGGGGTATAACTTTACCGGACCAACAAGTAATGTAACAATGTCTTATGTGTACCTCATTGCTATAGTGCATATTCTACACGTCATTGTTGGTTTAGTTTGTCTTTTAGTAGTAATTTATAATCATTTTAAACAAAAGTATAATGCAACTAATATGCTTGGTGTTGATCTAGCTGCAACATTTTGGCATTTTATTGATATACTGTGGGTGTATCTCTTCTTATTTCTATATTTTGTAAGATGATTACGTTTTTTCTTAAAATTTTTTTTAAGCATGGAGGCATAACAATCGGCAAAAGTGATATTTATCATAGTTTAAATTTTACAGATGTATATTTCGTCAGATAAATAAAATGATTATTTTTGTGCAACTTTTAAATAACAACCATTACATATGAGTACTACAGTTGTAAATGCTGAATCAGAAGCCAAAACTTGGGGTGGAGGTAATCAACCTCTAAAAGCAAGCTATGGTAAAATGATGATGTGGTTTTTCATCGTATCGGATGCATTAACATTTTCAGGGTTTTTAGCAGCCTACGGATTTTCGAGATTTAAGTTTATAGATTCATGGCCTATTGCAGATGAGGTGTTTACTCACTTTCCTTTTTTACATGGTGTAGATGCTCCAATGTATTATGTGGCGTTTATGACCTTTGTTCTTATTATGTCATCTGTAACTATGGTATTGGCAGTTGATGCCGGACATCATTTAAATAAAGGTAAAGTAACACTTTATATGTTTTTGACCATCATAGGTGGTTTAATATTTGTAGGATCTCAAGCTTGGGAATGGAACACATTTATTAAAGGAGATTATGGTGCGATACAGACAAAAGGCGGGAATATTTTACAATTTGTAGATACCGAAGGGCACCGTGTGGCACTTAGAGATTTTGCTGTAGTCGATGCCCATGCAGACAGAACACAGCATGAACGTAAAAGTGGTCTGTGGTTTGTTTCAGAAGGTTCGTTGCCATCATATACTGTTGAAGAAGTTCTTCATGGTTTAGAGGCTAATGAAAATGTTTTAGTAAGAACACAAACACTAACCGAAACTGGAGAAAAAACGGTTTTGTCTAGAGCAGAGTCAATAAAACAAATAAAAGATAATGGTAAATTAGTAGTTGAAGGTGCAAATCTTCAAGTGAATGAATACGGTTCGCCATTATTTGCAGATTTCTTTTTCTTTATTACAGGATTTCACGGATTCCACGTATTTTCAGGTGTGGTTATCAATATCATCATTTTCTTTAATGTGGTATTAGGCACTTATGAAAGACGTAAAAACTATGAAATGGTTGAAAAAGTGGGGTTATATTGGCACTTTGTAGATTTAGTTTGGGTATTTGTATTTACATTCTTCTACTTGGTTTAATTTATAATAGATTTTAAAAATGGCACACGAACATAAATTAGAAATATTTAGAGGATTATTAAAATTCAAATCTAATACTCAAAAAATCTGGGGTGTTTTAATCTTTTTAACTATTGTTACAATAGTAGAAGTTGCATTAGGTATCTTTAAACCAGAAGCATTAATGGGTAAAGTTTTAGGCATGAAAATGCTTAATTGGATATTTATTATCCTTACCATTGTAAAAGCATATTATATCACTTGGGATTTTATGCATATGCGTGATGAAACTAAAGGATTAAGACGTGCTGTGGTATGGACAGCAATATTTTTAATACTATATTTAATATTCATCTTATTACAAGAAGGTGGTTATGTTTTTAACGTTTATGATGAAGGTTATATAAAAAGAGATTTTTAACTGAATAATTAGTTAAATAGAAATATAAAGGCGGTTTTTAAACCGCCTTTTTTTATTTTTGCAGCGTTTTTAAAGGAATAGATAGATTATTTTCAATGAATTATAAAAAAACAAGTCGTTATTTGGTTTTAGGGATTTTATTCTTCCTCCCTGTGACATTCCTGTTGTTTTTATATCCGGCTACTCACCACTATACACCATTGGATATTGTGAATGAATCTGTTTTGGATATTAATAAGTTTAGTTCTGATTCTAAAGAAAAAATTCAACTTAAAGAACATATTACGGTACTTTGCTTTTTAGGAGAAAAACCTATGCAAAAGACAACTGTGGCTTTAAACTTAAAGGAGTTAGTGTATGATAAGTTTAAAGGGTTCAAACGTTTTCAGTTGGTAGTTGTTATGCCTAACGGGACGGAAGAAGCTGTTAAACAATTAAAGTCAGAAATCAGTACCTATGAAGATTTAAGATTTTGGCATTTTGTGTTTGGAACTCCCTCTGATATTCAACAGGTTTATTTTAGTTTAAAGAGTAATTCTGATTTAGCACATGACTTAGCGTCTGATTATGTATTTGTAGTTGATAAAGACCTGAATCAGAGAGGGCGACTTGATGACAGGACAGATAGAGAACTTGAGAAAAATAAATCAGTTTATGAGTTAAACTCATATAATTGTATTGAGGTAGCAGAAATAAAGAATAAGATGAGTGATGATTTACGCATTTTATTTACGGAATACAGACAGAAAAGAAAAGGCGAATTTAATTCAGATACCAGAAGAGCTGGTGATTTAAAAAATAATGATGAAGAAAACTAACTATTCATATATAGGTATTGCTTTTATTATTTTGGTTTTTGGAATTATTTTTATTCCAAAAATTGTAGATAGAATATCCAATGAAGACATTATTAGAAATGAAAGCAGAAGTGATTTTGCCAATGAAAAAAAATCAAATGATTCAGGTTTAGCTTTTATTGAAATAAGCGGTGAGCCTAAAAAAGTACCTGCATTCTCATTTACTAACCAAGAGGGTAAAACCATAACCAATAAAGATTATGAAGGTAAAGTATATGTGATAGAGTTCTTTTTTACAACATGTCCTACTATTTGCCCCAGAATGAGTAAAAATCTTGTTCAAATTCAAAATACGTTTAAAGATTTTCAGGATTTTGGAGTAGCTTCCTTTACTATAAACCCTGAACATGATACCCCTCAGGTTTTAAAGGCCTATGCCGAACAATATGGAATAACAAACCCCAATTGGCATTTAATGACCGGAGCTAAAGAAACCATTTATAAATTATCAAATGAAGGCTTTAATTTGTACGCTGCAGAAGAGGAAGATGTGGCAGGAGGTTTTGAGCATTCCGGTAATTTTGCCTTAATAGATAAAAATGGCTTTTTACGTTCTAGAAAGGATAGCTTTGGAAACCCTATTATTTATTACAGGGGCATAGTCTCAGAAGAAGAAAAAACAGATGAAGATGGTGTCAAAGAAGAGATAAGCGCATTAAAGGAAGATATTAAAAAGTTACTTAAGGAATAATTTTTCGCCATTCTGAATGTATTTCAGAATCATATGATTTGAAAGCTATGGATAAAGAAAACATGACATCTAAAGAGAAAAAATACAATACACTAATTGTTGTTTTGTCTGTAGTAATCCCATTAGTGGTAGCAGCACTTTTTGGAGTGAAGATTGATGTAAAGTTACCCGTTTTTTTACCACCTGTTTATGCGTCTATCAATGCATTAACAGCATTGGTGTTGGTTTTAGCTTTTATTGCTATTCAGAATAAAAAGATAAAACTGCATGAGCGATTAATGAAGTTCGCCATTGTATTATCAGTATTATTTTTGGTGATGTATGTAGCTTATCATATGACTAGCGACTCTACAAAGTTTGGAGGCGAAGGCCTGGTAAAATACTTCTATTACTTTATCTTATTGACTCATATTTTAATGTCAATAGCAGTGATTCCATTTGTTCTAATAACTTACGTTAGAGCCATAACCAATAATATTGAAAGGCATAAAAAAATAGCCAGGGTAACATTTCCGCTTTGGCTTTATGTTGCAGTTACTGGAGTTATAGTTTATATCATGATAGCACCTTATTATGTTTAATTCATAGAATTATGAAGCAGCGGTTATTTTTTATTCTTTTTTCATTTCTCTTTTTTATAGAGACTAATGCACAATGTGCTATGTGCCGTGCTGTGTTAGAAAGTGAAGAAAGCCAGTCTGCAGCAGAAGGAATAAATGATGGCATTGTATATCTTATGGCCATACCATATTTACTAATAGGTGGTTTAGGGTACTATATTTATAAGAAATACAGAACGTTAAAAAAATAATAAATACTTTTTTTCTAGAAGTTTGTAACATTTCTTTGTGTTAATAGTCTAACTACAAAGCTATTTTGCTTTATTCAACCAATTAACGTAATGCTGAAAATTAAAGAGCTTCACAAATCCTATCCTATAGGAGACTCAAGTTTACATGTTTTAAAAGGAATAGACCTTAATGTTGAAGAAGGAGAAATGGTCGCTATTATGGGGTCATCAGGTTCAGGAAAATCTACTTTACTTAATATTATTGGGATGTTAGACGAGGCAGATTCAGGAGAATATATTCTTGATGGATTGCCAATTAAAAACTTAACAGAAAAAAAGGCAGCGGTTTATAGAAATAAATTTTTAGGATTCATTTTTCAGTCCTTTAATTTGATCAACTATAAAAATGCTCTTGAAAATGTAGCACTACCGCTATATTATCAGGGAATGAAACGAAAAGAGCGTCAGGAAAAAGCCCTTTTCCATTTAGAGAAGGTAGGTTTGGCAGATTGGGCACAACATTTGCCAAAGGAGCTTTCCGGAGGACAAAATCAGCGTGTTGCTATTGCCAGAGCATTGGCCGCAAATCCAAAATTATTACTCGCAGACGAACCAACAGGAGCGCTGGATACCAAAACATCTTATGATATTATGGCTTTTATTCAGCAATTAAATGATGAAGGAAAGACTATTTTAATGGTAACGCACGAAGAAGATATAGCCAATATGTGTAAGCGTATTGTGCGTTTAAGAGATGGTGTTATCATGGAAGATTCAACAGTAAACCAAGTGAGAGCGGAACAATATGTTTGATTTAGACCTTTGGCGGGAAATTTTTCAAAGTATTAATAAAAATAGAACCAGAAGTTTGCTGTCTGGTTTTACTGTAGCCTTTGCCATATTGCTGTTTGCTATATTATTTGGTATTTCCAATGGTTTAAAAAATACCTTTAAAGAGGCTTTTGGCACAGACGCTAATAATTCTATTGTTATATATCCGGGAAGAACTACAAAAGCATATAAAGGGAATCAGGTTGGTAGAAGAATCCGGTTTAAAAATGAAGATCGCGATTTTATTTTAGACAAGTTTGGTAATAAGGTTCAATATTTTACCTCAAAAGTAAATAGGAGTGTAAGCGTATCTTTCAAAGGTGAAAAAAACGATTATGAGGTAAGAGGGGTTTATCCGGAGTATATGTTTATTGAAAACAATAAGGTGAAAGACGGACGTTATATCAACCAGAACGATATTGATACGAGATCTAAAGTTGTAGTAATAGGTAGAGTTGTTGAGAATGAATTGTTTTATAGAGTAAACCCAATAGGAAAATATATAAATATTGGCGGTATTTTATATAAAGTGGTTGGTGTATTTACTGATGATGAAGGAGATAATGAAGAAAACGTTATATATATGCCAATTTCAACAACGCAGTTTATTTATGGCAATAATGACTTTATTGATATGATGCATTTGACCTACAACCCAGAAATGAATGCAGATCAAGCACTTGCCTTTGGGAATTCTATCAAAAAAAGTTTAAAAGATAAGTTTGAAGTTGCCCGTAATGACCAAAGAGCAATTCGCTTATTTAATATGGCACAGGGAGCTAAGCAAGTAGATGTTATGACGTTTAGTTTAACCATAATTATTTTGGTAATAGGTTTTGGGACTTTAATAGCGGGTATTGTAGGTATAAGTAATATCATGATTTTTATAGTCAAAGAACGAACTAAAGAAATAGGTATAAGAAAGGCATTGGGTGCTTCTCCCAGATCTATAGTTTCCATCATTTTAATAGAGTCTATAATAATAACAGCAATAGCCGGTTATGTTGGGTTGTTAATAGGTGTTGGTGTTTTGGAAATTGTTGGCCCGTCTTTAGAAACATATTTTATAAAAGACCCCAGTGTTAGTAATAGTTTAGTAGTTGGAGCAACCATAACATTAATAATAGCGGGGGCAATAGCAGGATATTTACCGGCCAAAAAGGCCTCTAGAATAAAACCAATAGTAGCTTTAAGAAACGATTAATTATGTTCAGATTCCTATTTGATAGAGATACATGGCAAGAAGTTTTAGATAGCTTAAGTAAAAATAAACTTAGGTCTATACTTACTATGGTGGGCGTTTGGTGGGGCATATTGTTACTTATTGGATTATTAGGATCGGCCAGAGGTTTAGAAAACTCATTTAATAGATTATTTGGAAGTTTTGCTACAAATAGTGTTTTTGTTTGGGGGCAGAGTACAGGAGAGCCATTTAAAGGATTTCAGGAAGGAAGACGTGTTAGATTGTCTTTGTCAGATGCTAAAAAAGTTGAAGAAAATGTTGAAGGTATTGAATTTGTATTACCCAGAAGTCAACAATCGGCAACCATTACCAGAAACTTTCTAACCGGAAGCTTTAGAATGGCAGGAGATTACCCTTTGCTGGATGAATTACAAAAGAAAAAATTAATCCATGGGCGGTTTATTAATCAAAATGATATTGATGATAGGAAAAAAATAGCCGTTATTTCTGAAGATACTTACAAGCAATTATTTGAAAAGGATGAAGATGTTATAGGAAAATATATTGAGGTGAATGGCATTAATTTTACTGTTGTTGGGATGTTTGAAAATGGGAATGTAAACATGGGGCCCTCTACAGATGTACATATTCCATTCACAACCTTTCAACAAATATACAATAGAGGAGATAGAATTGGTTGGATGATGATTACCGGTAAGCCGGAATTCGACATAAAGCAAATAGAAGAAGATGCTAAATTATTATTAAAAAATTTGAATGATATTCACCCAGAAGACAGGCGTGCCTTTGGAAGTTTTAATTTGGGAAAAGAGTTTGCTAAAATGACAGGTTTTTTAATAGGGATGCAATTTTTAACCTGGTTTGTAGGCATTGCTACATTGATTGCAGGCGTATTTGCCATTGGAAATATATTATTAATTACAGTTAAAGAACGTACAAAAGAAATAGGAGTTAGACGGGCATTAGGAGCCACACCATTTGAAATTAAAAGACAAATTGTGGTTGAAGCCGTTTTTATAACTCTAATAGCTGGGATATTTGGAATAATAAGCGGAGGATGGATTTTAATTTTATTAGATCATTTTTTCGGACAGGGAGATGATGCGGCCATAGTAAATGCATCCGTATCTATTGCGGTAGTTTTTATTGCCCTTGTCATATTGGTCATATTAGGAACTCTAATAGGCTTAATCCCTGCATTTAAAGCCACCAGCGTAAAACCAATAGAAGCATTAAGAGAAGAATAAACAATCAATAAAATGAATAAAACAGTAAAAATTATTTTAATAATAGTAGCTATTATACTATTGGCCTTTGTATTAAAGTATTTTAAAGACGCCAACTCAAAAGATATTGTAGATTATAAAGTTGAAGAACCTTTTTATACCGCCATTAATATCAAAGCAGTAGCAACAGGAAAGTTAAATCCCGAGGAGGAAATTGAATTAAAACCTCAAATTTCAGGAATAGTGGATAAGATTTTGGTAGAAGAGGGAGATAAGGTAAAAAAGGGTGATTTAATAGCAACCATTAGAGTCGTGCCTAATGAGCAAAATTTGGTTAGTGCTAAAAGTAGAATAGCAACCAATAAGTTATCCTTTGAAAATGCTAAAATATTATATGATAGAAATAAAGCCCTTTTTGATAAAGGAGTTATATCCCAACAAGATTTTGAAAATAGTGAGCTGTCCTTTAATCAGGCAAAAGAATCATTAATACAGGCTCAAAATGATTATCAAATTATTAAACGAGGCTCAATATTAGGGGGAAGCTCTGCTAATACTAATATTGTGGCACAGATCCCCGGTACTATCCTGGAAATTCCGGTAAGAGAAGGAGATCAGGTTATTCAAAGTAATAATTTCAATGAAGGTACAACCATTGCAACTATTGCAGACATGAGCAAAATGATTTTTGAAGGAAAAGTAGATGAAGCTGAAGTTGGAAAGCTTACTGAAGGTAAAGAAATAAAAGTTGTTTTAGGAGCTATTAATGACGAAGAGTTTCCGGCTAAACTTACTTTTGTTGCACCAAAAGGAGTTGAAGATAACGGTGCAGTCCAGTTTACTATAAAGGCAGATGTAACTATAGATTCTGAGTCAAATATTAGGGCTGGATATAGTGCAAATGCAGAAATAGACCTGGAAGCCAAAGATAGTGTTTTAGCTATTAGAGAGGCGTTATTGCAATATAATAGAATTACTGAAAAACCTTTTGTAGAAATACAGGATGGAGAGAAAAAATTCAAGAAACAAAATGTTGAATTAGGATTATCAGACGGTATTAATGTTGAAATAAAAGAAGGTGTTAAAGAAGGAGATAAAGTAAAGGTTTGGAATAAAGCGTCAAAGGACAATGAGGATGAAAAAGATGATTAATATGAAGTACATTGTTTTATTTTTAGGATTTTTGGGATGTTCAGTATCATTTGGACAGCAAAAATTATGGACTATTCAGGATTGTGTACAACATGCTTTAGAAAATAACATTACCGTAAAACAGAGCAAGAACACCTTATTGATTAATGAACAGGATGTTGCTGCCGCCAAAGGACAATTTTTACCAGCGGTAAGCGGAAGCATGGGGCATAGCTTAACGGTTGGTAACGCAGAGATATTTCCGGGGCAGTTTGTTGACAGAACTGCCAATAGTACCAGTTTTGGAATTGGTGTTAATCAAACCATATTTGACGGGTTTAGGTTAACCAATTTATATAAACAATCTAAATTGAGTTTGGAAACCAATCAGCTGGAATTAAATAGGATTAGAGATGATATTTCTTTGAATGTAACAAACGCCTATTTGAATGTTCTTTTCAATAAAGAACGTTTAGAGACAGCTAATGCTCAATACGATTTTAGTAGCAAACTTTTAAATCAAGTTAAGGAATTAGTAGAAGCCGGTGTGCAACCCAAAGCAAATATTTATGACACAGAAGCTACAGTAAGCTCAGATGCACAAGCTGTAACTCTGGCAGAAAACAATTTTAATTTGGCGTTACTTACTTTATCACAATTATTGCAAGTACCGTACAATGGCTTTGATGTTGAAATAATAGATATTGACACCCCTTCTGTTGCTTTATTATATAATGATGTGCAGCCCGTTTTAAATTACGCTTTAGAAAACAGAAATGAAATTAAGATAGCCGAAAAAAATGTTGAAAACTCAAAGTTGGGATCCGAAATTTCTAAGAGTGGATTTTACCCTACTGTATCAGGAGGTTATTCATTTGGGTCTAATGCCTTTTATTCTAATTTAATAAAAGATGAAGCCGATTTTTTTGAGCAATTAAACAATCAAAAATCACACGGTTTTAGAGTTAATGTAAATATTCCTATTTTTTCAAGATTTCAAAATAAAACGGCTGTTGCCAAGGCTAAAATTCAGGAAGAAAATAGCTTGCTTAATTTGGAACAAGCCAAGTTGGATTTAGAATCTAATATTCAAAGAGCATTTACTGATGCACAAGCGGCTTTTAAAGCTTATGAAGCAGCAAAAAAATCTTTAGCTTCTCAAGAATTGGCTTTTGAGAATTCTAAAAACCGTTTTGATGTGGGGATTATTACCTCTTTTGACTTAGATCAGTCACGGGTAAATTTAATAAATGCACAATCCTCATTAATAAATGCTAAGTATGATTTTGTATTTAAGACAAAAGTTTTAGACTTTTACATGGGTAAACCTTTAACGAATTAATTTGAGTACATATATACTTAATATTGAAACAGCCACAACCAATTGTTCGGTTTCAATTGCAAAAGACGGATCAACACTTGCTTTAAAAGAAGATAATGATAAAAACTATTCACATGCAGAACGTCTTCATGTATACATTGAAGCCGTTTTAGAGGAGGCTAAAGTTTCGGCTAATAATTTAGATGCCATAGCTGTAAGTAAAGGTCCAGGATCTTATACCGGGTTAAGAATTGGTGTTTCTGCAGCCAAAGGCTTGTGTTTTGCTTTAAATAAACCTTTAATTTCAATCGCTACTTTAGAAGCATTGGCCAATCAGATAAAGGTTAATGATGGCGTTATTGTAGCTATGCTCGATGCCAGACGCATGGAAGTGTATTCGGCTGTTTTTGATTGTAACCATAAACAGATAAGAGAAACTCAGGCACAAATTTTGGATGAAACTTCTTTTATGGATTATCTAAAAGAAGGGAAGGTATATTTTATAGGAAACGGAGTAGAAAAGACCAAGAAGCTTATAACACATCCAAATGCCATATTTATTGAAGGCAAATTACCTTCGGCAAATGAAATGGGCTTATTAGCATTTAATAAATACAAAATAAGCGACACTGAAGATGTCGCTTATTTTGAACCTTATTATCTAAAAGATTTTGTGGCTTTAAAGCCAAAATCTTAACCTTTCTTTTGAATTTCAACTTGATGTGGGTAAGGTATTTCAATACCGGCTTGATCAAGTGCTTCTTTTACATCCTCAGTAATGCCAAAATACACATCCCAATAATCATCTGTAGTACTCCAGGGCCTTACAGCAAAATTTATTGAGCTATCTGCAAGTTCTGAAACATTTACGGTAGGAGCAGGGTCTTTTAATACTTTAGGATGAGATGTTAGTACGTTCATAATAACATCCTTGGTTTTCTTAATATCAGAATCATAACCCACTCCAAAAATTAAGTCAACACGGCGGGTGCCTTCAGAGGTATAGTTTACAATATTTCCGTTTGATAATGACCCATTAGGAATAATAATTTCTTTGTTAGACAAACCGGTTAATTTTGTAGTAAAGATTTCAATCTCTTTGACTACACCAATTTCTCCTTGAGCTTCTATTAGATCGCCAATTTTAAAAGGCTTAAAAATCATAATTAAAACTCCTCCCGCAAAGTTTGATAATGAACCCTGTAAGGCTAAACCAACAGCTAAACCAGCCGCCGCTATAATGGCAGCAAAAGAAGTAGTTTCAACACCTAAAGTGCCAAGAACAACAATAATTAACACAATTTTTAAAGCCCAACCCAATAAGTTTAATAAAAACTTTTGAAGGCTTTCATCATAATTCCCTTTAGTCATTACTTTTTTGGTAACTCTTAACAGTTTTTTTATAACCCAAGAGCCAATAATCCAAATAACAATAGCACCTAGAACCTTAAGTCCGTATTCGGTTGCTAGGTCTATCCATTTTTGTATGTCAATGTTTTCTAAATCCATATTTTTTTAGAGTTGATTTGAGTTGCAAAATTAAAACTATTTAAAATGTTTTTGCGTTTTATGGTGATAAAAAAATAATTAAATTTTAAAGCAAAAAACTAACCAATGCAAGGAGAGCGGGAACTGATTGAATATAAAATAGTTTTATCTGTTTTGTGGAATAAGCCCCATATATACCGGCAATAGTCACGCAAATTAAAAAAAAGATAGTGGTTTTAATATCTTCTTCAACAACAGCATAAATAAGTCCTGCAGCTAAAAAGCCATTATAAAGCCCTTGGTTGGCTGCCAGTACTTTGGTGTCTTCAGCAAATTGTTTGGATTTTAATCTGAACGCTTTTATGCCTTTAGGTGTTGTCCATAAAAACATTTCTAAAACCAGAAAATATATATGCTCCAGAACAACAATGGCAATCAATATAAGGGTTAATATTGTCATTATTTCAATAGTTCTAAGGCATTATTTACTTCTGAAACGGGTAATTTACAGGCTTTATTTACACAAACGTAAATAAGCGTTTTATCCGGGTTAAATCTGTTTTCTAATAGCGGCATATTATTTTCTGAAACACTAGCTGCAATGAGTTTATTTGGAATGTATGTTTTATTGAGTTCGGTTATTTTTTGTTTGGCCTGTTCACCAACAATAGCTACTTCATAATAAGGCTTTGTATAATTCAACATTAAATCATACCAATTTGAATATGCCGATGGGTATTCCTGCATTTCAGGTTTTACATTATTAAGCATGCTCATAGCTGTTTTGCTGTAATGCTGTACGTCAAAATAATGAGATAGTTTGAATAGATTTTTTGCCATAATAGAATTACTGGCAGGGATAACATTATCTCTGTATTCCATATTTCTTGACACTAAAGAGTCATCTTCGTTGGAAGTAAAAAAGAACATTTTACTCTGCTCATCATAAAAATGCTCAAAAGTGTAACTCGCTAAATCTCTTGCTGTATTAAGCCATTTTTCGTTCAATGTGATTTCATAAAGACTTATAAAAGCATCTATAATTGAGGCATAGTCTTCCAGATAACCATTTATTTTGCTTTCCCCTTCTTTGTAGGTATGATTAAGCCCGCCATCTTTTCGCAAAACCTCATTAACAATAAAAGTTGCATTTTTTAAAGCAGTTTCAAGATACTCAGGGTTTTGAAAAACTCTATAAGCATCAATATAACCTTTAAGCATAATGCCATTCCATGATGTTAATGATTTGTCGTCTAGTCTGGGTTTCGACCTTTTATTTCTGACTTCTAAAAGTGTGGTTTTCCACGTATTTTTCTTTAACACCAGCGCTTCGTTAGTTAGGTTATGTTTTTCTTTAATGGTGTTGTCATCATCTTTTCTAATAAGAACATAATTATCATGTTCCCAAAGCCCAAAGTTGTTTATATTATAGTAATCAGAAAACAGCTCAAAATCGTCTTTGATCAAAGCTTTAAGCTCATCTTTTTTCCATACGTAAAATGCACCTTCTTCCAATTCGCCTTGAGCATTATTACTATCTGCATCCAGTGAGGAATAAAACGCACCAACATCTGTTGTTAACTCTTGTTTTACAAACTCTAAGGTTTGAGTAACCACGTCTTTGTAAAGTTCATTTTTTGTAATCAGGTAAGCGTCAGAATATAAACTAACCAATTGTCCATTGTCATATAGCATTTTTTCAAAATGTGGGACATGCCATTTTTTATCTACAGAATATCTGGAAAAACCACCACCCACTTGATCAAAAACACCACCATATGCCATTTTTGTCAGTGTTAAATTGATGAAATCCATAAGTTTTTCATCCTTGTTTTGATAGGCATATCTAAGTAAGAAATGATAGTTGTTGGGCATCATAAACTTTGGTTCTCTATTGGGCCCTCCAAAACGATTGTCAAAGTTTTCAAACCATTTTTCAACCGCGTTTTCCAAGTCCGTATTTTCAAAAACAGGGTCTTCGGTATTCAAGGTTACCACGTCAAAAGACTGAATACCACGTTCAATATTATCTGCTTGTTTGATGAGTTTTTCAGGGTCATCCTTGTATAATTTGGCTATTTGTTCCAAGGCGCTCATCCATTGTGCTTTGGGTAAATAGGTTGCGCCCCAAACCGGCCTTCCATCAGGGAGAGCAACCATATTTAGAGGCCATCCACCGTTTCCGTTATTTATTAAATAAAGGGCATTCATATAGGTTTGATCTACATCGGGGCGTTCTTCCCTATCTACCTTTATATTGATAAAATCTTTATTCATCACCTGAGCAACCAAGCTATCTTCAAAGCTTTCATGTTCCATAACATGACACCAATGACATGCTGAGTAGCCTACACTAATAACAATTAATTTGTCTTCAGATTTAGCTTTTTGTAGTGTTTCTTTATTCCAGGCGTTCCAATCTACGGGGTTGTGTGCATGCTGAAGCAAATACGGACTTGTTTCATTAATAAGGTTATTAGTATGCTTATGCTTTGAAAGCTGCGAATTTTGACCTTTACAACCCAAAATTATGATGGTGAAAGTAAGTAATAGGGTGTTTCTCATTTTTCAAAGTTAGCGAAATTTAGATACAAAAAAAGCGTTCAATTTTGAACGCTTGATATTTTAAAGTGAAATTTGAATTAATTTACTTCAAAGGTAATTTTTAGGTTTACCCTAAATTCTGTAACCTCATCACCTTTTACAATGGCACTTTGGTCCTGAACATAGACTGAACGAATGTTTTTAACACTTTTTGAAGCATGCTTTACCGCTTTTTTGGTAGCGTCTTCCCAACTTTTGTCTGAGTTTGATAGAATCTCTATTACTTTTAATACTGACATGACCTAATAGTTTTATGGATTAATAATTATAAATTCTTTTCTTTTATAAGATAACTATTATTTATGACACGCATTAAATATATAAGTCACCCGTTAATGGCTTCTACCATTTCAACCTTACCTGGTAACATTTCTTTTAACATATTTTCAATTCCACTTTTTAACGTATAAGTAGAAGATGGACAACCACTACATGCACCCTGAAGCATAACACTTACATTTTTAGTATTCTCGTCATAGGAAATAAATTGGATATTTCCTCCATCACTTGCTACAGCAGGTTTTACATATTCCTCAAGAATATTTACAATGGCTTTTGATGTCTCATCTAAGTTCTCAAATTGATCATCTAATTGTTCCGTTGATTTTTGTAAAGTTTCTGAGGCGTTTGAAGACACAATTTCCTTACCGCTTTCAATATAGCTTCTTATGAATTCACGAAGCTCAATAGTAATATCCTGCCATTCAGCCATATCATATTTAGTAATAGATACATAGTTTTGGTCAAGAAAAATACGTTTTACAAATGGAAAATGAAATAACTCTGTTGCTAATGGTGATAGCTTGGCTTCATCAATTGATGTGAATTCAAATAAAGCAGTTACTATTTTTTTGTTAGCCACAAACTTCATAACAGCAGGGTTTGGTGTGCTTTCGGCATATACTGTTACCGGAACTTTTTTTGGAGCAGCAGTATCTTCAACTACAATACCTCCATCATTTAAATAAGCTTCTATTTGTTGAGCCACTTCATCTTGAACGTCAGTCCATTCAACAATATTATAGCGCTCAACAGCAACAAAATTACTGGAAATATAAACCTTTTTCACAAAAGGTAAATAAAATAGTTGTTGGGCTAAAGGAGATGCTTTAGCGTCATCAATATTATTAAACTCAAAACTTTGATGTTGTGTAATAAACTGATTTAATTCAAATTTTATAATGGCCTTGTTGGATGTTTCTTGCACAGAAACCTTGAAAGTATTCATTTTAGCTAATTTTTGACAAAAATACTAAAAGAAAACTATAGATATCCATATATTTGGGTATTGTTGCCCCATTAACAATACTTTGAAAATAAACCCGTTTAGATATAACCAAACCTACTTGGTACATTAGTTTATGAGAATAAAAAATATTATAGTAGTTGCTATTTTAAGCCTATATTCTTTTGTAGTAACTTCTCAAGAGGGACTGCCCGTATACTCTGATTACCTTACAGATAATTATTATTTGATACATCCTTCAATGGCTGGTATTGCTAATTGCTCTAAAGTAAGGCTTACAGCCAGACAACAATGGTTTGGACAGGAAGACGCCCCTAAGCTTTTAACATTGAGCATTAACGGGAGGTTAGGAGAATCATCTTCAGCTATTGGAGGGATATTGTATGCTGATAAAAATGGATACCATTCTCAAAAAGGAGCTTATGCTACGTATGCTCATCATTTGCTGTTTTCCAGAAGTGAAACAGATTTAAACATGCTTTCTTTTGGGTTAAGTGCCGGCTTTATTCAATATCAATTAGATGAAACTGATTTTTTAAATGATGCCCCAATACGAGATCCTATTATTGGTGGTATTGTACAAAGCGCTACTAATTTTAATATAGATTTTGGGTTTTCATACCACTTTTTAGATTTTTATGCACATGGTACAATTAAGAATGTACTTAATAATTCCGGTATAAATAATGATATTCAAATAACAAGCAACTTAAGACGTTATTTGTTTTCTGTAGGGAATGTATTCAGCAAATTTGGAAGTGCCTGGAGTTATGAACCCTCTATATTATTTCAGTATAAGGATGGAACAAAGGAAGCTCTTATTGACTTCAATGCTAAAGTGTATAAGCAAATGGACTTTGGTAAAATTTGGGGCGGATTATCTTATCGACAAAGTTTAGACGGTGCTGAGTACTTAACGAGTTCAGGAGGTATAAATAGTCAAAAATTACAACAAATAACCCCAATTTTAGGTGTGAACTATAATAATCTTATGTTTGCATATACCTATATGTATCAAACAAACGCTGTTGTTTTTACTAATGGCGGCTTTCATCAACTTAGTTTAGGGTATAATTTTAATTGTAGAAGGGAGCGTTATGAATGTAATTGTCCTGCGGTAAATTAATAAAAAAAGAGGCTGTCTGAAAAGTGTCATTCTGAATGATAATGAAGAACCCTCTAAGGCTATAATGCGCTAATTTACAAAACAATAAGATTCTTGTCTGCCTTGCAGGGTGCCCTCTTGAAAGTATACTTTCATTCAAGCAATGCTCTGAATGACAAAAGAAATCACTTTCTAGACAGTCTTTTTTTATTCCCAGGCATATTGTTTCTTTGCTGCTTGTTCTTTTATTGCTTTTATCATAGCATTCTCTAACCCATTGCTACGCTCTTTATTCTGTTTTAGAACATATGCTTTACGCTTTAAATTAAGTTCTTGAATCTTTTTTTGGATAGCTTCCCGTTCTTTACTTTTAGTAGTAATATAGGCTTTGATTTCAGATTTACTTTTTCCTTTTAGTTCAGAAGGTAAAGCTTCTTCTTCGATATCTTCAATAACCACTTCATCCAATTCTACAGCATCAACCAAATCCCAGGTTTTGTTTTTGTATAAATGGGAACTCTTGCTCACGGTACGTTTAACGGCATTAGCTTTACTATAAGAATTGGCATTGTTATCCTGTTCTGCCTGAAGGGCCATTTTTTGCCGTCCTTTATGTCCGTAAGCTACATAGGTTTTATTTAGCTTTTGGTTTAAAATTAAAATGTCATCATCATAAGGAGATGCAATATGAACGGTGGCTCTATTTTGATTTATAGCCATATAATCGCCATCTGTTAATTGAGCACCATCTTTCCAATAGGTAGATATACCTTGTTTGTAATCACCACAAAAAATGGTGTTAATCACTACATCTTTTTCCTTGGCATAACTTGAAGCATTTTTATAATTTATCTTTCCTTGTGTAAAGGGCTCATTACCCGCTATAAAAATAAGCTTTAGGTCGTCAGGATTGCTCCCCCAATTCAATTGATTTAAAGAGGTTTGAATAACATGTCCACAATATTCTTCACCACCATTAGTAGTTAATGAAAACAGCTCTTTGGATATTTCATCTAAATCTTCACTAAATGCTATAACTTGTTTTATATAGCCTTCGTCTGCATTTAACCTATCGTTGCCATATTCATAAAGGGCGATTTGAAGGTTAGGTTTTTTAGAACCGCATTTGGCATATGATAATTCGTTAACAATGTCCCAAAGCTGAGCCTTGGCTTGATCAATTAATCCATCCATACTATTGCTGGTATCCAGTAAAAGGGCAACTTTAATGTATTGTTTTGAGGTGTCCGGGTGTGTTTTATAAACCTGAATTTGATCCGTATTTTGTTTTACGTTTTTTGCATAGCCGGATATTCCTCCAACAAGTAAGCTGCCTAATAAGTATATTTTTAATACTGTTTTCATGGTGTTTTGAGTTTTTTGATTAATAGCATAAAATTATGACCAACTTAATTCTTAAAAAAAGTAGAATGAGCAAAGTCACCCTATGAATGAGTAAATAGCATATTTTGATATGTAAATGAGGAGTTTTTATGTCAAAAACAATCCGTTTTGTAATCTTGCCATTTTAATAAATCAAGTAAAGTGCGTATGTTTATCTAGTTTATTAAATCATGCAGTCAGCAATTAGATATTTTTGGGTTTTATGTTTATTACTATGCACCTTATTGGTGTTTGGGCAGGATAGTACGTCCTATTTAAATCAAAACCAGACATTCACCATACGCGGTTCAGTTATAGAAAGTGATACCAGAGATCCTATTCAGAATGTAAATATTCAAGTTAATGGAGGCGCTTATACGACTACCGATATTTTTGGTGAGTTTAGAATTCAGGCCAAAAAGGGAGATGAGTTGATTATAAAGCATAAGGATTTTGAGACCGTATATTATAGTATTCAAAGTAATGAACGTATCAAGGTTGAGGTAGAACCAAATGAAGATAAAACAGATAAGTTAAAGAAGTCATTCAGTTCTAGAGCTGAGTTATTTAAGCCTTTAATTGATTCAGCAGAAACGTATTTAAAAGCTGATGCCAAGAAAAGTATTCAATTTATAAGTGATGCTCTGGCAGAAAGTAAATCTGCAAAACAAAATGGCGAAGCTTATGAGGTTTTAGGTGATATATATATGTTTTGGAGACAATATGATTTGGCTGTTTCAAACTATAGAATTAGTCTTCAAAACTTAAAAGCCAATACCGTTCAATTAAAATTAGCCAGAGCATATAAACAAAACAAAAACTACCAGGAAAGTTTAGAGGTTTATAACGCCATTGATAAAAATGCTTTGTCAAATTGGCAATTAATACAATTGTATGAAGGTTTGGGTGATGTATACCTTTTAACGGGAATGTATCAACAGGCTATTGATTCATATGATGAAGGCCTAAAAGTAGCCAAGAAACATTTAATTACGCCTAAAGTCACAGACTTAAACTCTAAAATAGCTCAGGCTTATAATGCAAAAGGAGAAACACAACAAGCTGAAGCCTTTTTTAATAAATCAATGACACTGGCAAATACCGAAAATAAAAAGCGTGCTATAGAAGAGAAGGTTAAAGTTGCTGATTTTCAAGGTGAAGTAAATAATTTTTCAGATGAAATTGAATTGCGGAAAGAGGTTTTAAATGAATTGAATGATCTTGAACAAGATTCTATTTTAAACAACGAAAGTGCTCTAACACCACAAAAGCAAAACTATAAAATTGGACGTGCTTATGCCTCACAGAGTGATTATGGTAATGCCATTCCATATTTGCAAAAGAGTATTGAAGAAGCCGATAGGAAAGAAGATCTAGTAGTTCAAAAGGATGCAACAAGAAAGTTGTCTGAAGTCTATAGAGATGCCGGACAGTTCAATAAGGCTCTGGTAGCCTATCAGGATTATGTAGAATTGGTAGATAAGCTTTATGCTTTAAAAGAACAAGAAATCTCTCAGGCAGCAAGATTTAGCAAAGACCTTGTAAGTAAACAAAACAGAATATCCAGTTTGGAAGGAGACAGGGCCTTATCAGAAAGTAAATATCAACTGACTGTTGAACAATCAAAACGTCAAAAATTAATTATCTATTCATTGATCGGCGGGCTTTTATTATTATTGGTTACAGCAGTTTTAATGTTTAAGTACATCAAACAGCAACGTTTAGCAAATAACTTATTGGCATTAAAAAGCTTGCGCAGCCAAATGAATCCGCATTTTATATTCAATGCTTTAAATTCGGTAAACAGTTTTATTGCTTCTAATGACGAAAGAACGGCAAATAAGTATTTAACAGATTTTTCTTTGCTGATGCGTGCCGTTTTAGAAAATAGCGAAGCGGATTTTATTCCGTTGGAAAAAGAAATTGAATTATTGCAATTATATACCAAACTGGAACATTTTAGGTTTAAGGATAAGTTTGATTATACTATAAACGTTGATGAAAATATAACTGTCCAGGATTTTGTTATTCCTCCTATGCTTTTACAACCTTATATAGAAAATGCCGTTTGGCATGGACTTAGATATAAGAAAACTAAAGGACAATTAGATATAATGATTGCACAAACCAAGCCTGATACCATAAGCATCACAATAACAGATGATGGTATTGGAAGGGAAAAATCAAAAGCACTTAAAACGACGAATCAAAAGAAGCAAAACTCAAAAGGGATGGGTAATATTAAAAAGCGGGTTTTCATTTTAAATGATATGTATAAAGATAAAGTAGATGTATGTATAAGCAATTTTAAAGCAGAAGAAGATACAGGGACTAAAGTAGTTGTAACACTTAAAAAAGATTGACGAATTAGGATTAACGATTTTTGATTTCAAATTAAAAACAAAGCCACCTCAAGCGTAGTTGAGAGACTCATAATAAAACATATGAAACTAAGAGCCATTATAGTAGAAGACGAAAAAACAAGTAGGGATATTTTAAAAAATTACATTAAAAAATATTGTCCTAATGTTTTGGTTTTGGGTGAGGCATCAAATATAGAAGAAGCTCTGGTCTTAATAAGAAATAACGAGCTGGATCTTGTTTTTTTAGATGTAGAAATGCCCTATGGAAATGCTTTTGATTTGTTAGAAAAAGTAGGGGACATTAATTTTGAAACCATTTTTGTAACCGCATATAATCATTATGCTATAGAGGCTTTAAATGCACATGCGTCTTATTATTTAATGAAGCCAATTTCAATTGACGAGTTAATAAAAGCAGTTGATTATGTTACAGAAATTAAGGTAAAAGAAGAAGCCCTTCAAGACCAGGTTTTAGTTCCAAAAACAAATAGTATAGATGGAAAAATAACCCTTCCTCAGCTAGACGGTTTTGAGGTAATTAGTACAAAAGACATCTTATATTGTAAGGCAGATGATAATTATACAGAGATTTATCTAAATAATAATAAAAAGAAGCTGGTAAGTAAAACCCTTAAGTATTTTGAAGAAGCACTAAATGGTTCAGGTTTTGCACGAGTACATAAGTCTTATTTGGTCAATGTCAATGAAATTGTTAAATATGTAAAAGGGAAAGGTGGTCGTGTAGTACTCAGCAGCGGAAAGGAAATCATGGTCTCTGCCTCAAAAAAATCAGAAGTGTTATCATATTTTAAATAATAAATTAATTAATAGACAATATGCCAGTTATAAAATCAGTAAAAGGAGTTTCGCCACAAATACCGGACGATTGTTATGTAGCCGAAAATGCTACTATTGTTGGAGACGTGACTATGGGAAGTCAATGTAGTATTTGGTTTAGTGCTGTAGTACGCGGTGATGTGAATTTCATAAAAATGGGCAATAAAGTAAATGTTCAGGATGGTGCCGTTATTCATGGTACTTATCAAAAATCAGCAACAACAATTGGAAATAATGTATCCATTGGCCATAATGCCCTGGTTCATGGCTGTACTATTCATGATAATGTTTTAGTAGGCATGGGAAGTATTATAATGGATGGCTGTGTAATAGAAAGTCATAGTATTATTGCGGCAGGTGCCGTGGTTACCCAAAATACCAAAGTAGAATCAGGAAGCATTTATGCCGGAGTGCCCGCAAAAAAAGTAAAAGATATCAGTGAAGAACTTATAGCGGGAGAAATCAACCGGATTGCTGATAATTATATAAAATACTCCAGTTGGTTTAAAGAATAGGTTTTGAGCGTTACCACAAGGGTCGGGCTTTCACTACTCGCTCTTTTTAAGGAGCTCAAACAAACCGTTCAATCCCTAACGCAAAAATATGGTTTCAATTAAAAGTTCAGGTATTCAACAACAAGTTCAGAACCCAATAAAGAAGCCATGACTTCTGTATTCTTATTAGTATAAAATTTATTTTGGGGAATAATTTGATCCAGAGCTTGAAGGTTGTTTTTTATCATGACTGCCTTGGTCTGTCTCGCTACAGCTTCCCCAGAATCAATTATTTTTACGTGATTTGGGAGCATATCCGTTAATAACGGTATTAAATAGGGGTAATGTGTACAACCTAAAACAAGATGGTCTATATTGGCCTCAATCATAGGATTTAGGTAAACTTTTAAAAGCGATTCCATAGCTTTAGAATACAGTTTACCACGTTCAATGAGTTCAACTATACCATCGCCAACCTGTTCTATGACTTGAACGTTATTGGCAAATAAAGTAGAGGTTTTAGAGAACAAGGCGCTACTTAATGTGCCTTTGGTTGCCAATACTCCCACAGCATTAGTCTTAGTCTGTAAAGCTGCTGGTTTTATAGCAGGTTCTATCCCAATAAAAGGGACGGCATAGGTTTGTCTTAAATAATTTATGGCATTAGTAGTAGCGGTGTTACAGGCTACTACAATGATTTTACAATCTTTACTGAGTAAAAGTTCAGTATTCTTAATGCTCAGATCAATAATAGCTTTCTTGCCTTTGGAGCCATAAGGTGCATTAGCGCTATCAGCCAAATAAATGGTGCTTTCATTTGGTAATAGCCTTTGTATTTCACGCCAAATGGACGTACCACCAACACCTGAATCAAAAATGCCAATAGGTTTGTTCATAGTTTAACAAAAATAAAAAAGCTGCCTTGTAAAAGACAGCTTTAAAAGTATTTATTTAAAATCTATTGTTTAGATGCCTAGTTTTTTCTTAACGTCAGCTAAAATATCTGTACCATCAGCAACTATTAAAGTAGCACGATCCAATACATATTGGAATCCTTTTTCTTTAGCGACTTCGTTGATAGCATTCATAGCTTTTTCTTGAATAGGTTTAAACAACTCAGCTTCCTTTTCGGCTAAGTCTTTTTGAGCATCAGCTCTAAATTGTGCAATACGTTGTTGCTTTTCCTGTAACTCTAAACCTCTTTTTTGATTTTCTTCATCTGTTTTAGTAGCGGCTTCAGCTTCATATTGCTTCACTGTGTCTTGGTATTCTTTAATTGAGGCTTGAATATCTGTTTGGTAGGTTTTACCTAAAGTTTCAATCTCTGTTTGTGCCGCCTTAGCTTCTGGCATTGCTGCAATTAATTCTTGCGTATTTATATGAGCAACTTTGCTTTGTGCCTGTGTAAAACTTACAGTTGCCATACATAATGCAGTTGCTAATAAAAGAGTCTTTAATTGTTTCATTTTAAAATAAGTATTAAGTGTGTTATAAATTTGCTATTTATTATTTAGACTGTCTTTTTCTTTTTGACGGTCTTCTAAAATTTTTCGTTTTCGCTCTTCAAGAGCTTTTTTTCGTTCTTCTCTTTGTTTTAATTTCTTTTGTCTGTTTTCCTCAATGAGCTGTGCTCTGGTTTTCTTTTCTTTTTCAGGCTCTGCTTCATCTGTTTTAGCTGTTTCTTCGGCCGTTTCCTCTACTTCATTAGTTTTATTTCTAGCGTCAATCTTGGCTTGTTTAGCTTTTGCTCTTTCATCCAGTGTTTTTTGACGCTTTTCTTCAGCAGCTTTAACCTTAGCAGCACGAGCATCTAATTTTTCCTGTCTGGCCTTTTCAATAGCACTTTCCCTTGCCGCTTTCTTTTCTTCTAATGCCTTTTCTCTGGCTTCTAATTCTTCATTTATTTCAGGAAGGAGCTCTTCCTCCTTAGCAGCTTTACGCTCAGCTTTTGTTTGTGCTTGTGTCCTTTTAGCTGACCTGGTTATACTTCTTAGTATTTGCTCACTTAAATCATATTGTTTAGCTGAAAACAACATAGTGGCATCTGATGATTTATCAAAAATAAAATCATATTTCCTACCCTTAGCTAGATCTTGAACTGCAGCAAAAATTTGATCTTGAATAGGCTGCATTAATTGTTTTTTTTGAATAAACAAATCACCATTAGGTCCAAAACGCTTTTGCTGATAGTCTAATATTTCTTTTTCAGCAAACTCTATATCTTCTTTACGTTCTTCAATGAGTTCATTGGTTAATAAGGCTTTTTCATTATTTAGCTCTTTTCTTTGTTGTTCAATATCAGCTAACTTTAATTGGATTTCATTTTTCCATTCTTGAACTTTATTATCCAGCTGAGATGTTGCTTCCTGATACTCAGGAACATTCTCTAAAATATATTCGGTATCTATATAGGCAATTCTAACACCGCGTTGAGCGTGAGATGAAAAGCTCAGTATAGAAACAGAAACTATTGTCAATAAAAAAAGAACGTTATACTTCATCTGTTTATGTTTTTTATAATTTATTGTTTTTATAAATTCTAAAAATGACAAATGATTTTAATTTCTGCCTTTTTGGAATCTAATCTTCAAAATTAACGAAATTTAACCTTAAAAATTTTAATTCATTAGCAAATCATTATTGTGTTAATAGAAAATATCATGCCAAAATAAATAATCATACTAAAACTGCTGTCCAATAATAAAGTGAGTTTCCCAACCATGTTTGCCGGTTTCGCCTACTAAAGGGTCAAAACCGTGACCAAAATCAATACCTAATAAACCAAATGCAGGCATGAAAATTCTTAGACCCAAACCTGCCGATCTATTTACATCAAAAGGGTTATAATCTCTAAAGTTATCAAATGACGCACCGGCTTCTAAAAAGGTGAGCGCATAAATTTTTGCTGATGCCTTTAAAGTAATCGGATAACGTAGCTCTAAAGAGAACTTATTATAAATGGTACCACCATCCTGACTTGATAAGGATTGGTTTGGATAACCACGAAGCTGGATAGCTTCTCTTCCATCCAAACTATAGTTTCCTAACCCATCACCTCCAACAAAGAAACGTTCAAATGGTATGATACCTCTGTCATTATTATAAGCACCTAAAAAACCAAACTCAATACTAGGCCTTAAAACCAAATCTTTGGTAATTTGTGTATACCAATCTCCTTTAAACTTAACTTTATAAAACTCTAACCACTTATAGCGTTCCTGATCTATCTCAGCAATTCTTGCCTGAGCCGCAGCTCTCTCATCATCAGGCCTTGAAGGGTCGTTTCTAATAATATCATTCTCATCACGTTCTGTTTTTAGTGCTTTATAATTAACACCATTAAATAATGAATATGGAGGAGAAAATTTAGCGCTTACTGAAAAACTTGATCCCCCGGTAGGATAAATAGGGTCAATACGCGTATTATTTCTACTTAAACCTACTGTATAAGATAGGTTATTTGAGTAACCATCACCAAAAGTAAATAACCCGGTGTTGTAATTGTTTAAGTCATAGCGTTGAAATCCAACAGACTGAGACAGGGTAAAGAAATCATCGGGAACAGTAAGCCGTTTTGCCAAACCAAAAGTGATACCTGTAATATTAAAACTTCTACTTTTATCAGCATTTCTGGTTAGCGGGTTAAATAAAAACTGTTTTGTATGTGATAAAGATGCCGAAAACTGTACCGGGCGCTTGCCTCCTAACCAAGGTTCAGAAAATGAGAAACTATACGTTTGGTAAAAGCGGCTGGCCTGCAAACGCAATGCTAGTTTTTGTCCATCACCCATAGGTATTGGTTTATAAGCTTCTTTTTTAAAGATGTCTTTTATGGAGAAATTATTAAAAGATAATCCCAGGGTACCAATAAATCCACCACCACCATAGCCACCTTGTAACTCAATTTGACTGGATCCGGTTTCTTTGACGGAGTATTCCATATCAATAGTTCCTTCAACCGGATTGGGGTTGTTAAAGTTTGGGGTTATTTCCTGGGCGTCAAAAAAGCCTAATTGACCAAGTTCCCTAACAGTTCTAACAACATTAGCCTTACTGTATAGTTGACCAGGGCGGGTACGTAATTCTCTATAAATAACATGGTCATTGGTTTTGTCATTTCCAACTACACTTACACTGTTGAAATAGGCCGGTTTACCTTCAGAAATTCTTATCTCTATATCAATAATATTATTATCTGCACTCACTTCAACTGGGTTGATACTGGAAAATAAATAACCGTTATTTTGATATTGATTGGTTATATCAAATGCGTCAGGTTTTGAATTGTCGGCTATTCGTTCTTGTAATAAAATACCGTTATATGTATCACCTTTGTTAATTCTTAAAAGTCTGCTTAAGTCGCGGTCAGAATAAACGGTATTACCAATAAACTTGATATCGCCAAATTTATAAAGCTCACCTTCATTAACATTAATTTGTAGCGAAATGGTTTTATCATCATTGTAAATTAAACTATCAGATAGTATTCTGGCATCTCGATAACCATTTTCTTTATAAGTGTCTATAACATGTCCTAAATCAGCCTGATAAGCAGAGTCAATAAACTTAGAACGCTTTAATATTCTAAGACGATTTATCTTTTTGGTGCTTTTCATACTTTTTCTAAGCTTTTTATCACTTAAAACGTCATTACCGTTAAAGACTATATCCTTAATTTTTACTTTTTGACCTTTATCAATATTAAGTACCATGTTAACTCTGGCAGTTTCAAGAGTGTCTTTAACTTCTATGGTATTAATATGCACTTTTGTGTTTAAAAAACCATCCTTCTTATATTTTTTAGAAAGAAAGTTTTTGGTGGTTGTAATTAGGTTTTCAGTAACTTTTACTCCTTTATTTAATTTATTGTCCTTAATGATGCCTTCTTTCTTACCCTTTTTTACACCATTGATTTTTAATTCATTAAGTTGAGGTAAATCAGAAAGCCTAATTTCCAGAGAAGCAATATTATCTTCTATTTTAGTAACATAAACTTCAATATCACTAAATAATTTTGAGTTCCAAAGCTTTTTAATGGCATCACTTATCTGTTCTCCCGGCAGCGTTATTTCTGAGCCTTTTCTTAAACCAGAATAGGTGATTATTGTTTGTTCACTGAAAGATGTATTACCAGAAACAGTTATTTCACCAAGAGTATATTTACCGCTTAAATCCTGAGCTTGAATATTAAAACAGCTTATAAAAAGAATTATAGCTATAAAGTACTTTAAGTATGATGTTATAGGTAGTATTTTAAATAAGTTGTTCGCTTGTTTTCCCAAATCGTCGTTCTCTTTTTTGATATTCAATAATAGCTTCATATAAATGTTGCTTTGTGAAATCCGGCCACAATACATTTGTAAAATATAACTCGGCATATGCAATTTGCCACAATAAAAAATTGCTTATACGTTGTTCGCCACTTGTTCTAATAAGCAAATCTACATCTGGTAAATTTTGCGTGTAAAGATGCTCATTTATAATTGATTCATCAATATTTTCGGGCGAAATTATATTATTTTTAACTTTAATGCTAATTTCTTTAACGGCACTTGCAATTTCTTCTCTTGATCCGTAGCTTAATGCCAGTGTTAAAGTCATTCTGGTATTGTGTTTGGTGCTTTCTATCACATCAAGAAGTTCTTTATGAACTTTTTTCGGTAACAAACTCAGACAGCCAATAGCATTAAGTTTAATTTTATTATCCTGAAGCGTGTTAATTTCTTTTTTTAAGGACAAAACCAGTAGTTTCATTAAGGTTTGTACTTCAAGTTTTGGTCTGTTCCAGTTTTCTGTTGAAAAGGCATAAAGTGTAAGGTTTTCAATACCAAGCTCAGCACATGTTTCAACAGATTGCTTAACAGATTTTGTTCCTTTTTCATGCCCAAAGGCACGTAATTTTCCTTTTTGTTTTGCCCATCGTCCATTGCCATCCATAATAATAGCCACGTGTTTAGGTAAGGCATCTATCGATATGTGATCTTTTAAGTCCATTTAATTAAAACAATAGCAAGGGTTTTCTCCAAAGGTATAGGTTAAGGTGAATCCAGAAAAGACATACCAATCATTATTATTTATATTTCCAAATCGATAAGCTTGCTTAGCAGGATCTGCAGGTAAACTCCCTTCTATTCCATCTGAAAAAGTATAACGAGCACCTACTTCAATCCCGAAAACAAAACCTTTTATAATACTGGCTTTGAAGCCTAAAACCATAGGAATTCCAATAGCCCAGCTAGAAGTGTTGTCGGGAGTTTGAGTTCCGTTTAAGTAATAATAGTCATCATGCTTGGTTGTGGTTAAACCGGAATAAAGATATGGTGTTACAATTTTTTCTCCTGAATGCAAATCAAAATCCATAAATGAAAATTCCAAACCGGCCGAGATTTCTAATAAATTTGAGTCAAAATCGTAATTCCTTTGTTGACGCCTGGGATCATCTGATTTAGAATCATAAGCTTTTAAATCAGAATATATAACTGAAGCTCTCCAGGAATGTCTTTTACTTTTGTTCCATTTGTATAAAAAACCAATAGAAGGGGCATTTGGAGAAATGTAATTAGTTGCGCCTAAATCTCCAATAAAATTACTGCCACCAACAAAAACACCGATTTCGTTAATTTGAGAGTAGCTTAAGTTCATGGTTAAGGTGCTTAAAATCAATATGGTTAAATGCCTCATAGATGTTCAAAAGTTTGCAAATATAATAAATAAGATTAGCCCATAATAATTTGAACTAAATAGTCTTAGTGTAAAACAGATTTTCTTTTGAATTATTGCTTTATAACGGATACTTAAATGGCTTTTAATTGCGTTTATCTTCTCCCCAAAGTAATTTTTTTCGAAGCGTAGTTAAAAAGCTTTCATCTAAAAGATCGATCATTTTGATTTTAAAATCAGCTTTCTTGATCTTTATTAATGTACCGTTATCTAAAGTTGCAATTCTTGAGTCTAATGATACCAAATGGTTTTCTTCACGCCCACTAACTCTAAGTTGTATTTCTGTTGAATCAGGAATTATTAAAGGGCGAGCACTTAGATTATGAGGAGCAATAGGAGTTAATACAAAACTGTTTGTACCGGGGGTAATCACCGGGCCACCACAACTTAAAGAATAACCGGTTGAGCCAGTGGGAGTTGATACAATTAAACCATCGCTCCAGTAAGATGTTAGGTATTCGCCATCTAAATGCGTTTCAACGGTTATCATAGAGGTTGTATTCTTACGGCTAACAGCAACTTCATTCAAAGCAAAGTTTAAACCGGTAATATCTGCATTTTCAGGAGTGGTTTCTACGGAGAGTAAACTTCTTTCAGATATTTTATAGTTACCATCTATAATGTTTTGAAGGGCATGCTCAATAACATCTACCTGAATGGTGGCTAAAAAACCAAGCCTGCCGGTATTGATTCCAATAATTGGAATGTCTATATCTTTCACAAAAGTAATAGCTCTTAAAATAGTGCCATCTCCACCAATACTAATAAGAAACTCAAACGAAGTGTCTAGGGTATCAAAAGTTTTAAATGAACTGAATTTTTCACTTTTAAAAGATTCTTGGGTAAGCAGGTTGAAAAATTCATGCTCAATATAAACTTCAATATCCTTTTGTAATAAATAATTGGAAAGTCTTTCTATTGACGTTGTTGTTCTTGTGTTATAAAATCGTCCGAAAACTGCAACCTTCATATATTAAATATTTAAATACTTTTTCAAATAATCCGAACGTTCTTTTAAGCTTTCAATATAAGTATCTTCTTCATGTCCTGAAACAATATTGTAGCTGTATCTTCGAAAAGTTTGAATAATGTCATTAAGTCCTGTATTTCCAATTTTAAGTGTTACCTGAATTAAATCCGTATTCATTTTTGAGACAAAGGCCCCTAAAAGTTTACCATTATTTGATTCTACAATTTGACTAATTTCACTAAATGAATAATCATTAACCCCTTTCTCAATGACTAAAATACCTCCAGTTTCCGTGAAAAAAGGAGAATGACTGAATAAGCTAATAATATCATTAAGCTCATAATAGCCTAAATACTCATTTTGAGCATTAAGTACCGGCATAATATTGGCGTGATTTATAGCAAATGCTTCCAGAACATCTAACCATAAGGTTGTATTGT
The DNA here is from genome assembly GCF_035818475.1 of Alterotamlana spongicola. Classification (NCBI taxonomy): domain Bacteria; kingdom Pseudomonadati; phylum Bacteroidota; class Flavobacteriia; order Flavobacteriales; family Flavobacteriaceae; genus Alterotamlana; species Alterotamlana spongicola. The sequence continues at coordinate 453,872 of NZ_JAYMGV010000001.1, read as the reverse complement.
GAACAAAAAAACTCTCAATTGAAAATTTATAGTCGCTTAATAGTTTAGTGCTTTCAAAACAGTGTGCGTCAGTTTCAGAGAAACAACCAATATAATTCCCGTTATCATCTTTTATTGGAATATGTGAAAACGTTAATTGGTTAAATAACATTTGCAACTCTCCTATTTCGCTGTTACTATTCAACGGTTTTATGTCATTTATAATAAATTCTGAAAGTTTCATTTGTTGCTTTATGTCATTAATTTTGTCAGATAGTGTTTGGCTTATTACTGAAATGCAAATTAATCAAAAAAAAAGTATGTAGGCCTGTTCTACTTTGTATTTTTGTTTTTTAAAATAGATTTATGACTAAGTTAAGTGTTAATATTAATAAGATTGCTACCTTAAGAAATTCAAGAGGAGGTGATGTCCCTAATGTGGTTCAATTTGCTAAGGATGTGCAGCGTTTTGGAGCTGAAGGAGTGACTATTCATCCAAGGCCGGATGAAAGACATATTCGTTATCAGGACGCCAGAGATCTAAAATCAGAAGTATACACTGAATATAATATAGAAGGTAACCCTATAGATTCTTTTGTGAATCTGGTTTTAGAAGTAAAACCTACTCAGGTAACTCTTGTTCCGGATGCTGTTGATGCTATAACTAGTGATGCAGGCTGGGATACGATTAAACATAAAACCTTCCTGGTAGATGTGATTAAAGAATTTCAAAATAATGGAATTAGAACCTCTATTTTTGTAGACCCTGTGCTGGAGCAAATTGAAGGAGCTAAAGCTACCGGAACAGATAGAATTGAACTATATACGGAGCGTTTTGCACATGAATATGGCTTAGGGAATACTAATGCTATAAAGTCATATGTAAAAAGCGCACAGTTAGCACATGATTTAGGTTTGGGGGTAAATGCAGGACACGATTTATCTTTGGATAACATTAAGTTTTTTAAAGAAAATATTCCAAACTTATTGGAAGTCTCAATTGGACATGCTTTGATAGCTGAAAGTTTGTATCTGGGTGTGGAAAATGTTATACAAATGTATCTACGTAAGTTGAAGTAAATGGTTTTGGTCATAAGTAATTCGTAAACTGGAATATGATATTACATTCAAATATAATAGGGGAAGGACAGGCATTTGTAATCCTTCATGGATTTTTGGGGATGAGTGATAATTGGAAAACTCTTGGAGGTCAGTTTGCTGAACAGGGGTTTCAAGTGCACCTGGTGGACCAACGTAATCATGGACGTAGCTTTCATGATGATGAATTTAATTATGAAGTACTGGCGGAAGATCTTAAAGCCTACTGTGATGAAAATCAACTTTCAGACATTGTACTATTAGGGCACTCTATGGGGGGGAAAACGGCCATGCTGTTTGCAACACTGTATCCTGAATTAGTGTCAAAACTTATAGTAGCAGATATCTCTCCAAGATTTTACCCTGTGCACCATGAGGCTATTTTAAATGGGTTAAGTGCATTGGATTTTGGTGTGATAAAAACCAGAGGAGAAGCAGATAAGGAGCTAAGTGGTTATGTGTCTGATTTTGGAACGCGACAATTTTTACTTAAAAACCTGTATTGGGTTGAAAAAGGAAAATTGGGGTTACGACTTAATATTAACGTTTTACAAAATGAGGTTGAGGAGATAGGAGAACCATTACCCGGTTACTCAACATTTGGTAAGGATACTTTATTTTTACGCGGAGATCGCTCAGAATATATTGGTATTGATGATGAGGTTATAATTTCTAATCATTTTCCAAAATCTAAAATTGTAACAGTTACTAATGCAGGGCATTGGTTGCATGCAGAAAACCCCAAATTGTTTTTTGAAGCCGTGATGCAGTTTGTGAAGTGATTCTATTCTATTTTAGATATAGGAAGTGGTGTAGGCAGGACAGCAATTGCATTAAGCACGTATCTAAATCAAGAAGGCTCATATAATGGCTTTAATGTAGTAAAGAAAGGAGTTGAATGGTGTAATAAGGGCTTAGGTAAAGATTTTCCTAATTTTAACTTTAGGTACGTTTCAGTTTTTAATGATCTCTACAATACGGCAGAAGTAAAAGCTACTGAGTTTGAAATCCCTTATAAAACAGCTGATTTTAATAAGGTTTTTTCCTTTTCATTGTTTACACATATGCAATTAGAAGAAATTCAGCATTATTTCTTTGAGATTGAACGCATACTAAAACCCAAAGGATTGTGTTTTCCCACATTTTTCTTATACAATTCAGAATCTGAAGATTCTATTTTCAAAAGAAATGGCTTTAGTTTTCCATACAAAGGAGAAAATTTTAGACTGATGCATGAAAGTGTTAAATCTGGAAATATAGCAATTCATGAAGATACGTTGAAGGGTATGCTAAATAAAGCTAATTTGAAATGTGTTAAAATTGTAGATGGCTATTGGAAAGACTATATTCGAGATAAATCAAAAAAAGAATATCAAGATATTGTGGTTTTTGAAAAGGTTTAAGTACTTTAGTTAAGTAATTGAATAGTTGATCATGAAATTAATTCTCAAACTTTTAATAACTGCAGTAGCAGTATTTATCTTAGCTTATTTTTTACCAGGGGTAACATTAACAGGTGATAAAATGGTTACAGCCTTAATGGTAGCCGCGGTTTTGGCAGTATTAAACTTATTTGTAAAACCTATCTTAATAATATTTACCCTACCTATAACCATCTTAACATTAGGATTATTTTTACTTATAATTAATGCGTTAATTATTTTATTAGCCAGTAATATAATAGATAGCTTTTCAGTGAGTAGTATATGGACAGCTATATTATTTAGTGTCTTATTATCTTTTCTAGAATCTGTACTACATTCGCTTTTAAAAGAAGATAAAAAATAGCTTATAATCAAGCAATTAAAAACTTTGTTGGGATGTAAAAATATATTACTTTTGCATCCCAATTTTGGTTTGGTGAATTCCGGTTCAAAACCTTTTGTTAAATGCCCAAAGAGGGTTTTATATAGTTAAAAATGAATATTACAAGAGAAAACGTTGATGCATTAAATGCTGTAGTAAAAGTTGATATCACTAAAGAGGATTACAGTGATAAAGTTGAGAAAATCTTATCTGATTATCGTAAAACAGCAAATATTCCTGGTTTTAGAAAAGGACATGTGCCAATGGGTATGGTTAAAAAACAGTATGGAAAAGCAGTTTTGGTTGATGAAGTTAACAAATTACTACAAGATGCTTTGAATAAATATTTAACTGAAGAAAAGTTGGATGTTCTTGGGCAGCCATTACCAAAACCACAAGATGATATTGATTGGAATGCAGAAGGATTTTCTTTTGAATTTGAATTAGGTTTAGCACCAGAGTTTGAAGTTGAACTTAAAAGTAAAAAAGCAATTACCCAATACAATATTGTTGCGGATGACAAAATGATTAACGAGCAAATTGAGCGTATTCAAAAACAATATGGGAAATTAATATCTCAGGATGTTGTTGCTAAAGATAGTGAGATTACCGGAGCATATACCAATGAAGAAAAGGAGATTGATAATACTGTAACCTTAACTTTAGATAAGTTTAAGGGGAAATCAACCGAAAAACAATTTATTGGAGCAAAAGCAAGCGATGTTATTACCTTGAAAACAAAAGGGCTTTTTGATGATGAGCATGATTTAATGCACGCATTAAAACTAGGACATGATGACGTTCATGGTCTTGATATTGAGGTAAACTTTACAATTACAGAAATTAATCAGCGTGAATTAGCAGATTTAGATCAAGAATTATTTGATAAACTTTTTCCTAAAGGAGAAGTGACTTCTGTTACTGAGCTAAAAGCTAAAATAAAAGAAGATGCTGAAAAACAATTTGTGCAACAGGCAGATCAAAAGTTGTTAAATGATATTACTGAGTATCTGGTTGAGCATACTAAGTTTGATTTACCATCAGAGTTTTTGACCAAATGGATGCAAACAGCCGGTGAAAAAGAAATGGATGCAGATCAGGCTAAAGAAGAGTATGAAAAGTCAGAGAAAAGCTTGCGTTACCAGTTAATAGAAGGTAAATTGATTACAGATAATAACATTCAGGTTACTATGGATGATATTAAGAATCATGCAAGAGAAATGATTAAAGGGCAAATGGCACAGTTTGGTCAAACTAATCCTTCAGACAAAGAGTTAGATGATATTGCGGCAAGAGTATTGTCTAATCAGGAAGAAGCCCGTAGAATTTCAGAACAATTAATTAGCCAAAAACTATTAGAAGTTTATAAAGAAAAAGCAAATCTTAAGGTTAAAGAATTAAGTTACGAAAACTTTGTTAAAGAAGTTTACGGCGACAAATAATTAAAATAATAAATGCTTATATTTAAGCGCTTAAATCAATAGGTTTAAGCGCTTTTTTATTCAAAAAGAAATTTATTTAAACACGGTTTAAGGCATCTTGTTGTAAGTCAATGTGTTAATTAAAACAATTTTAAAGATTATGGATTACGCTAAGGAATTTGAAAAATTTGCGATAAAAGATCAAGGTATTAGTAGTACATATTACAATAAAATTATTAGTAGTATGTATCCCACTAACCTAACTCCTAATATTATTGAAGAACGTCAAATGAATATTGCTGTTTTTGATGTATTCTCACGTTTAATGATGGACAGAATTATATTTTTAGGAACAGGAATCAATGATCAGGTAGCAAATATTGTACAGGCTCAGTTGTTGTTCTTGGAAAGTACAGATGCTAACAAGGATATTCAAATATATATTAATTCCCCTGGAGGAAGTGTATATGCCGGATTGGGTATTTATGATACCATGCAGTTTATTAAACCAGATGTAGCCACAATTTGTACAGGTATGGCAGCATCAATGGGAGCTGTTCTTTTATGTGCAGGTGAAAAAGGAAAACGCAGCGGTTTAACACATTCACGTGTGATGATACATCAGCCTTTAGGTGGCGCACAAGGGCAGGCAAGTGATATTGAGATTACGGCAAGAGAGATCTTAATCTTGAAAGAAGAACTTTACAAAATTATAAGTAAGCATTCCGGGCAAGATTACGACAAAGTATATGCAGATAGTGATAGGGATTATTGGATGAAAGCAGATAAGGCCAAGGAATACGGTATGATTGATGAGATTTTAGCTCGTAATTAAATAAAAATTTGTAATTTTAAAAAATTGTTATAGAGGGATTTATAATAATTTATTCCCGTAAATAGATTAGATTAATGGCAAAAGAAGAATTAGAATGTTCGTTTTGTGGTAGAAAAAAGCCAGAAACAAACTTGTTGATAGCAGGGTTAGATGCACATATCTGTGATAGGTGTATTGAGCAGGCACATGGTATAGTTCTGGAAGAATCAAAACAAAATGATAGCAGTGATTTATCTGCTGAATTAAAACTTCGCAAACCACAACAAATTAAAGCGTTTCTTGATGAATATATTATAGGACAAGGTGTTACTAAAAAAGTAATGTCTGTTGCTGTTTATAATCATTATAAAAGGTTATTGCAGCCCCCTTCAAAAGATGAGATTGATATTCAGAAGAGTAATATCATTATGGTAGGGCAAACGGGAACGGGTAAAACATTAATGGCAAAAACTATTGCTAAAATGTTAAACGTACCGTTAGCTATTGTTGATGCTACAGTTTTAACAGAAGCGGGTTATGTAGGTGAAGATGTTGAAAGTATTTTGACCAGACTTTTACAGGCTGCAGATTATAATTTAGAAAAGGCAGAGAAGGGCATTGTATTTATTGATGAAATTGATAAAATTGCCCGTAAAAGCGACAATCCTTCAATAACACGTGATGTTTCGGGAGAAGGTGTGCAACAAGCCTTATTGAAGCTTTTAGAAGGAACAGTTGTTAACGTGCCGCCAAAAGGCGGACGTAAGCATCCGGATCAAAAGTTTATTGAAGTCAATACTGAGAATATTCTGTTTATAGCTGGAGGAGCGTTTGATGGTATAGAACGCGTTATTTCCAAGAGATTAAATATGCAGGCAGTTGGTTATAGTGCATCTATGTCTGATGATGTTGTAGATCAAGATCATCTATTACAGTATATTATACCTAAGGATTTAAAAGACTTTGGGTTGATTCCTGAAATTATTGGACGTTTACCGGTTTTAACTTATATGGATCCTTTAGATGCAGATACGTTAAGAGCTATTCTAACAGAACCAAAAAATGCAATTATCAAGCAATACAAGAAGCTGTTTTTGATGGATAACATTGAATTTAGTATCACAGACGGCGCGTTGGATTTTATTGTAAATAAAGCCATAGAGTATAAGCTAGGGGCCAGAGGTTTACGTTCACTTTGTGAAGAGATTTTGACTGATGCCATGTTTGAGTTGCCAAGTACAGATGAGAAAGCGTTAAATGTAACCAAAGCTTATGCTGAAGAAAAATTGACTAAAACAACATTAAAGAAATTAAAAGCAGTTTCTTAGACGTTAAATTAGTTATTGAATATAAAAAAACCACGCTCTAGCGTGGTTTTATTTTTTATGGATTATTAATTAATAAAGGAATCTTTATTCTTTATTAGAGTAAAATTTCAAGAGGGAAATAGAAATTTTGACTGACCTTATTCTTAATATCTTTTTAAAAGTATACTTATTAAGTTGCAGTGCAAAAGTTTTTTTGGTCTTTTAGATTATTAGACAAAATATTCGTTTAAAAACTTTTAGTAAAGCACTTAATCGATAATATTAAGAATTAACTTATTCTTGAATGACAAACTCAACACGTCTGTTAGCTTGTAAATCTTTAGCTGAACAATTGTTTTTGCAGTCTATCAATGGTTTTGTCTCTCCAAAGCCTTTAAATTGTAATCTGCTTTTTGGAATCCCTTTTTTTATTAAGTATTTTACAGTTGAAGCAGCCCGCTTTTCAGATAGCCCCATATTGTAGGATGCCCGGCCTTTATTATCCGTATGCGCATTAATTGCTAATTTCATGTCCGGGTTTTCATCAAGAACTTTTACAATTTTATTTAATGAAATAAAAGACTCTTCTTTAATATTCCATTTGTTAAAATCAAAATAAATATTTTCCAAAACAATTCTTAATTCATTATCTACTTTTTCAATTACGGGTTCAGTGGTAAGCAGCTCTATGTTTTTTCTATATGTAGTTTCGTTTCCTCTATTGGTGAAAAAGGGAATAGAAGCATCTTTAAACCCATCCTTATGTGTATTTAAAGTATAAGATTCAAAAGGTAAAACGCTAAGACTGTAGGAGCCATCTTCTTTAGTCATAGTTCTGGCAATTTCTTTATCATCCTCATCTTTTAAAACCAAAAGCGTATTAGGAAGTTTTATTTGAGTTTTTAAGTCCACAACCCTACCAACAATAGATTGATAGACATCTTCACTGGTAGCCGTGTATATATCATAACGTCCTTTACCGTTAGGCCTGTTTGAAGTAAGGTACCCCTTGTGTCTGGCTGCTAAAAAATAAGCAATCTCGTCATAAACAGTGTTCAAAGAACTCCCCAGGTTTACAGGTGCCTGATAATCATTTTCACTGGAAATCTTACTTCTAAATACATCAAAACCCCCAATATTATCATGGCCTTTTGAGGAAAAAAACAAATACTTGTCATCAATGGATAAGGAAGGGTATTTATCATCAAGTTCGGTATTAATGGTCTTACCTAAATTTTCTGGCTGGCCTAAAGTTCCATCCGGGTTAATTTTTGAAACGTAAAGATCAAAACCTCCATGAGTATCAGGGAAGTTAGCTGAAAAATACAATTTATCACCAGCATGATTAACAAAGGGGTTTTCAATCGAGACATCAGGCTTATTAATGCTAGTAAGGTTTTGGTTAATCCAGTTACCTTGAGAGTTCTCTTCCAAAGAGGCTTTATATAATTTGTATTCTAATGAATTTTGCTTGTTGCTTCTGGTGTAGTATACGGTATGCTCATCCGGGGAAAATGAAAGTTGGTCTTCACTGGAACTGGTATTTAGTAGCCTGGAGAATAATAACGGCCTGCTCAAAGCACCGTTGTCATCAATATCTAAACAAAAAAGTTCTTTATAAGCTTCATTGGTATTGAGGTCAATCTTAGCTAAGCCCCCAATCTTTTTTGAAGAAACCATTATGAATTTATTTCTGAAAAACCCTGAACCTATTTCTGTATAGCGTGTGTTGGTGCTGGTGGGTAGTACTTCAAATTTAAAACTATTGGGGCCTATTTTCGTTGAAGATTGTCCCTGGCAAAACATAGCACAGGTTAAGAAAATGAAAAGACAAAATTTAGTTTTCATTTAATCTAGGGTTAGGATGAATTCGTTTATTAAATATAGAATAGACTTTAGCACTTTTAATAATTTCTCGGATTAATCGCAATTTAATTCGTTAAGTGCTTGTTTTTGTGGTGTTTTGAGTCATTATGTGTTTAGGCTTAAGAGGTCGTCCATGTACTCTCTGGTATTTGAAAGTCGCGGTATTTTGTGTTGCCCACCTAATTTATTGTTTTGTTTTAGCCAATCATAAAACAAACGTTCTCGGGCGATATTAATTTTGGGCTTATTTAAGGTGATGTTGTTATACCGTTTTGCTTCGTAATCTGAGTTTAAAGATTTTAGAGCATTATCAAAAAGTTCATTAAAATAATTTAAGTCTTTAGGGGGGATTTTAAATTCAATCAACCATTCATGTGCGCCTTTTTCTTTTCCTTCCATAAAAATGGGAGCAGCTGTAAAATCTACAATTTCAGCTTTGGTGCGTTTACATACTTTTTTTAAAGCCTCTTCAGCATTCTCAATAATGAGCTCTTCGCCAAAAACATTAATGTGATGCTTAGTACGTCCGGAGATTTTTATTCTATAGGGGTTTAATGATGTGAATCTTACAGTGTCTCCAATTTTATAACGCCATAGCCCGGCATTGGTAGTGATAATAACAGCATAATTTTGATTAAGTTTTACCTGGCTAAGTGGAATGGCTTTTTCTTCAGAAGTTGCATAAACATCCATTGGAATAAATTCATAGAAAATACCATAATCCAACATCAATAATAATTCATTAGAATCATTTTGATCCTGAATAGCAAAAAAACCTTCTGAGGCATTATAGATCTCATAATATTTAAAGTCCTTTTTCGGAAGTATTTTTTTGTACTGATCTGTATAGGGCGTAAAACTTACACCGCCATGAAAATAGACTTCTAAGTTAGGCCAAATATCATGTAAACTTTTTTTACCTGTAGTTTCTAAAACATTATTGAGTAAAACCAGCATCCATGACGGAACACCAGCTAAACTTGTTACGTTCTCATTAATAGTTTCATCAACTATAGCCTGCATTTTATGTTCCCAGTCACTCATTAAAGAGACTTTATTACTTGGTGTGCTGCTAAACTCTGCCCAAAAGGGCATGTTATCAATAAGAATAGCTGAAAGGTCTCCAAAAACAGTTCCGTTCTCTTTGTATAATTCTTTACTTCCTCCAAGGCGTAAGCTTTTACCTGTAAACAACTGTGAATCTTCATTGTTGTTCAAATACATGCATAACAAATCTTTGCTTGCAGCGTAATGACAATCTTCTAACGATTCTGTACTGACAGGAATAAATTTACTTTTAGCTCTGGTAGTTCCGCTAGATTTAGCAAACCATTTTATTGCACTGGGCCAAAAAATATTAGTTTCGCCCTGCCTGGAACGTTCTATAACATCTTGCCAGTCATCATAATTTTTTATAGGAACACGCTCTGCAAATGTTTGGTAACTTTTAATAGAAGCAAAATCATATTGTTTGCCAATTTCGGTGTTTTTAGCAAAATCTAATAAACTGAATAGCAATTCGTTTTGTACTTCATTAGGGTATTTTAAGAATAGCTCAATTTGATGAAACCTTTTTTTTAAAAACCAAGAAGCAATCGAATTTACTATAGGTATTGGCATATTTATTCTATCTTTAAGTTTTTAAAAATAATACTTTTTTTTATGACCTACCAAGGTGTTTTAACAAAAATGGAAAGTGAATTTGCCAGTCCAATTCAATATTATTTAGTATTTGAAAATGATTTTTTGAATATGAATCAATTATTAGGTAAAAATATCACTATTCAATTTGTTAAATATCAATGTTTGAATTGTGGATTGGATAAACCTATCTACAGGCAAGGTTTTGATAAACAATGTTTTTATGATACGCCTCAGGCAGGAGACTGGATTATGAGGCCGGAATTAAGTACAGCACATTTGGGTAAAGAAGACCGGGATTTGGAGTATGAAAAAAAAGCACAATTACAACCCCATATTGTGTATTTGGCCAATTCAAGTAATGTAAAAGTAGGAGTGACAAGAAAAAGTCAGGTGCCAACACGTTGGATAGATCAAGGAGCTCATGAAGCTATTGAAATTGTTGAAGTTCCAAATCGTTATTTAGCTGGAATTACTGAAGTTGCTTTAAAAGCGCATATTTCAGATAAAACCAATTGGCGAAAAATGCTTAAAAATGATATTGAAGATGAAAACCTGGTTGAATGGAGAGAACGGTTGTTATCATACATTCCTGAGGAGGCAAAAGATTATTTTATTGAAAATAACTCTGAAACCCATTTAGAGTTTCCTGTACTCAATTATCCGATAAAACCTAGGAGTTTAAATCTTAAAAAAGAGAAACAGTATACCGGTAAATTGCTAGGTGTTAAAGGTCAATATCTTATTTTTGAGGATAATACCGTATTTAATATTAGAGCTAATGAAGGCTTGGTTGTTACTATTTCAATCATTTAAACAGCATAGATTTTAATAGCCTGAATAATGCTAATACAGATTAAAAGTATACCGGTGATTTTGTTTACAGCTGTATTGACATTATGAACTTTATGCTTTATAATTAGACTGATTTTACTATAACCATATAAGATCAATAACTTACCTAAATAAACCCCCAAAAAGAATAAAAACAGTACAGAAAAAGAAGATTGAAGAGAAAGGAGTATGTCATTATTCTTTAAAACGCCAAACGCAATAACCCAATAAATTAAAACAGGAGGATTTACTATACCTAAAATAAAACCTGTGGCGTATTTTGATTGGCTAAACTTTCTTTGTTTTGATTTGTGCTTAGGCTGTTTTTTAAAGCATAGAAAACTACCGGCTATGAGCAGGAGGGTAGCTACTAAAATTTGAACCCATAAATTGTTGTAAAAAAAATTTTTAATCATCACATTACAATGTAATGCGTAATAAGACAAAACAACTTCTGCAATTCCCGCAGTTATAGCAATTTTAAAAGCTTGATTTACATTTTGCTTTAAAGTGGTGTTTATTACAGCAATGTTAGAGGCTCCTAAAGGTAAAGCACTAAGTGTAGCGGCTAAAATTCCAATAAATAAGTAGATTAAAGTCATAATTCTTTTGTTGTAAGTGGATCTGAAAACTTACAATTGATAGAATTAAAATGTTATTTTAACCAAATGCTGTAAAAACAAAAAATCCCATTTACAAATCGTGTAAATGGGATTTAATTTATAATGATGTTAAGAGATTATATATCTTCTTGATCTCTTAATGTTTGGATATATGCTGCTTTTTGGATTTCGCGACGTCTTTTTACAGAAGGCTTAGTGAAAAACTGACCATCTCTCAGGTTTTGCATCACTTTAATATTTCTGTGTTTTCTTTTGTAGCGTTTTAATGCACGTTCTATGTTCTCGCCGTCTTTTACAATTATTTTTAACATATATCCTAACTTAATTTTTTAATTTTCTTGGTGTATCCTAATAGGATTTGCAAAATTCTAATATTTTATTAAAAAAACCTAATAAATAAATGCTTTTTTTATATAATACAGGAACCTGTGTTTTTAATTAACAGTATCCTTTTTCTTTTTACCTAATAAGCCACCTAAAACATTTTTAACGGCCTCGGTTGTGTTGTCCGTTTTAGTGGAATCATTTGATGATTTTTTATCTCCTATTATATCAGTTAAAACATCAGTAATAGCATCATTTTGCTCTTTTTTAATGGAATCTGTTTTAGACTGATTGCCGCCAATAACATCACTGATTAAATCATTGACTTTGTCTTTACCATCATTAAGTAGTTTTTGTTTTTGTACCTCAATAAGTTGATTGGTTAAGTTTGAGATGCCACTGCTTAAATCTGTTTTCACCGAGGGGCTGGTATAATTACCTTCAATAGTTGCCGTTATTGGTATGCTTATAGTGTTAACGTCATCATTGTCTATTTTACCTATTAGCCTGTTAACTTCGCTGCCTAAATATTTAGCCGGAACGTTAAATACAGCATTGTAATCTATAGTTTGATCAAAACCGTGTGTTCCGGATATGCTGATGTCAATATCTTTGTATTTTAAATCAAAAGGTTTTACACTTACTTTACCATCAGCAAAAGTTAAGGCCGTTTTTAGACTTTCTAAGTCCAGTTTGTCAAAATCTATAAAACTTAAAGCACCGTCAAGTTTATTTATTAATCCATCCTGATTTTTATTAATGCTGGTGGCCAGTAATTCGGCTAAAGCGTTTCCTGAAATGGTTTGTAGATTTGGAGAGAATTCATTGTCTAAGTGTCCAGAAAGAATAAGATCTGTATTTAATTTTCCATCAAGTATTTTTGCTATAGGCGCCAGTTGTTTAAATACATCTAAATCTTTAAATGATTGCGAAATATCAAAATCTTCTGCCCCTAAATTCAGATTGAATGTTGGTGTTTCGTTTTTTGTAGACACATCACCGGAAATAGACAAAGCACCTCCAAATATATTAGATTGCATATTCTGAAGTGTTGCTTGCTGGTCCTTTATCAGTAACTTTCCGGTTACATTTTTTAAGTTTAAATTATCATAAACTACAGTTTTAGCATTTGCATTTATTGTACAATCTAAAAAAGCCGGTATTTTTAAAGACTCCTCATCACCTGTAGTTTTGTTATTTGTTGAGTTCTCCTGGTCTTCAGACATAAAGTCACTAACTTTAAAAAGGGTGGAGTTTACCATAAAGTTGCCTTTTAAAGTATTGTCACTTAACAGAAAACCCAATAAATTATTTATGGTTCCGGTGGCATCTAAATCACTATTACCGGTTTTTGCTTTAAATGTATTTAAAGAAACAGCACCAGGTTTGAACGTCATATTAGCTTGGGAGATAGTAATTGGGTTTACTATGTCTTTTGAAGAAAATACAAAATCAGAAATGCTTGCAGAGCCACTGTTTTTAATACGGTTATAGGCATTGGTGTCAATAGCTTTCATATCAAAGCTTGTGTTCAGTTTTGCCTTTAAAATACCACTGAGCTTATTTTCTAATTCTATGGGGTATACCTGGGTGAGTTTAGCTAAGTTTAAAACGCCATCAATATGGGCATTAACCAGCATGTTCTTTGTTATATTTTTTAAGGTAGCCGAGGATTTAAAAATATCATCGTCTATTTTAAAATTAAGGGCTTCAATATCAATATAGGTATGGTCAGGGTTTCCGGTAGTGTTTTTAATAGAGGTATTTAGGGTAATTTGGCTTACTTTTTTGGGCAGGTCAGGATATTTAAACGAGGCATTATTTGAGGTAATATTAATATCCAGATTTGGAATAGTTGTATCTGAACTCAAGCCTTTTATCAGTCCGTTAACTTTAAAATCTCCTGTGGTTTCTACATTTTCAATGTTTTTTGAATAGGTTTTCGGGATTACGGCTAAGAAGTTCTTAAAGTCAGATTCCGGATTTTTAAAGGAAATATTTATGTCCTGGCCGTTTTCAAGTTGTTGCACATACCCTTGAAACTCCAAAGGCAGATCATTAATAAAACCTTTGTTTTCTTTGAATGTGTACTTACTGTTTTTTAAATCCAGATCAATCAGGGCATCCAGTTTTATAGGATTACTGTCCAGATAATTTGTGCCGTCTAAAGTAAAACTCAGATTGGTTTTGCTTTTAGTATTTAATTCTGAAACTTCAGCTGAAAATGTGCCATGCCCTTCATGATTGAATTCTGTAAGGTGGATCAGGGTTTTAGAAATATCATCAATATAGGTTAAAGCACTGTTTTTTATTCTATAATCTTCAATACTGAAAACAAAACTACCGGTTTCAGTATTGGTAGAAGCTTTATTATGCTCTTCTTTAGTGATGTTATAATTACTATTTCCAAACTTGTCTGTTTTTAAGGTTAAAAGGGCTTCGTTAACATTTATGGCATTGACAATAATAGGGTCTTCGCTGGCATTTTTAAATAATTCTTTCACAGACATGGTAAAAGAGATGTCTTTAACCGTGGCAAAGGTTTCGTCTTCAAAGGGTTCAAAATTAGTGATTACCAAATCACTTACACTTACACGGGCTTTTGGAAAATTTTGAATAAAACTTAGGCTTACATCGCTAAACTCTACCTGGGCATTTAGGTTCTGATTGATAAACTGTTTGACCAGATCTTTTATTTGTCCTTTAAAGGCAAACGGAATGGCAATCAATAATGCCATTATAATAAGTAGTGTGATACCAATAATTTTTAAAGCCTTTTTCATATGTAGTTTGATGTTCTTAAAGAAAGTGAATTGTAGTTAGACAAAACACGCTGTTTTATATACGCAAAAATGGTATTAAAAGATGAAATGCGGTTTGAATTAACGTTAATTCTTTCTGAAAAATCTTAAAGCAAGTCTATTTCTTCATTCACTTTTAAATTAAAACGTTTTCTAAATAAATACACACCCAGGTATAAAAAAGGGGTGTCACAAGCAGCAACAAATACTTTAAAAAGAAATCCTGAAATTAAAAGCCCTTTAAAAAGACTCCAGGGTAAAACGTCAAAAAAGCATAGTAGAAATACAACAGAAAACGTATCGACAAATTGTGATAGCCATGTTGAGAAATTATTTCTGAGCCATAAGTGTTTTCCTTTGGTTAAACGCTTCCAGAAATGATAGATTTGAATATCTATAAACTGTGCAAATAAATAAGCGGTCATACTAGCGCCAACGGCTAAGATGGTCCTTCCAAAAACATTAGAAAACACAGCATCATTAATGGGAGAGTCCGTTACGGCAGGAACAATATCTGCTACATAAATAATCAGAACAGAAAATAAGGAAGCAAAAATACCGGTAATAACCACTTGATTAGCGCGTTTTTTACCGTAAATCTCGCTGATTAAATCAGTGATTAAAAAAGTAATGGGGTAAGGTAGAATGCCTACTGAGATTACAAAAAGCTTGCTTCCAAAAACTTCTATGTCCAGTGGGTGCCAATAAAAGAACTTCTGGAAAATAAGGTTGGAAACCACAAGCGATGTTATAAATAAAGCGCCTAAAAGCATATAAATACGTTGGGCTGCTAGTTTGTCTTTTAAAGTCATACAAATTGTGAATAAATACGTTCTGTAAATATAAAAGAAACCATTTACTTTTTATTATTTTGCTTTTCTTATGACAAAACCAACAACATACCATATTGCCCTGGGGAGTAATAAAGGGGATAAGTTTAAAAATTTACAGGAAGCCATTGATGCCATTTATGAGCAGGTTGGAAATATTAAACTGATTTCTAAAGTGTATAAATCTCCGGCCTTTGGTTTTGAGAGTGATGATTTTTTGAATTGTTGCTTGGTCCTAGAAAGTTATTTGGAACCTCAAATGGTTTTAGAGGCCTTATTAGAAATTGAAATAGGTTTAGGGCGTGAGCGTAAATCAGGGCGTGGGTATGAAGCCAGAACCATAGATCTGGATATTGTTTTTGCTGAAGACAGGATAATACACACTGAAACTCTGGAAGTGCCACACCCTGAAATGGATAAACGTAAATTTGTTTTATTACCGCTTAATGATATAGCTTCAAAAGTAAAACATCCTGAATTTAATAAAGAGGTTGGTGTGTTGCTGGGCGAATGTGATGATGACAGTGTTCTGGAACCCATTAATATCTGGTTAAAAAACCCGGGCAAGGGGTTTGAGTTTTCTAAGTTTAACTATATAGCTATTGAAGGTAATATTGGTGCCGGAAAAACCAGCTTGGCAACCAGGATAGCCCATGACTTTAACGCAAAATTGATATTAGAACGCTTTGCAGATAATCCGTTTTTGCCAAAATTTTATAACGATGCTAACAGGTATGCCTTTCCCCTGGAAATGTCTTTTCTTGCAGATCGGTATCAGCAAATATCTGATGATCTGGCACAACTCGATCTGTTTAAAGACTTTATAGTAAGTGATTATGATGTGTTTAAATCCTTGATCTTTTCAAAAATCACATTGCAGGACGATGAGTTTAATTTATACCGAAAGTTATTCTATCTGATGTATAAGGACATTGCAAAGCCCGAACTATATGTGTATTTATACCAAAATACGGAACGCTTGCAGCAAAATATAAAGAAGCGCGGACGTGATTACGAGCAAAATATTGCTGATGACTATTTAGAGAAGATCAATACGGGGTACCTGGATTTCTTAAAAACCCAAACCGATTTCAATGTAAAAATCATTGATATTTCAGATAGGGATTTTATAGCAAACCGAGCCGATTACTTGTGGGTCTTAGGTGAGATTGCGTCTAAGGTATAATAATAAATGTTATCATGTGGACATGATACGCTCTTTATTCGCTTCTAAAAAAAGTCTAACGCCTTTTCCTTTTGCCAAATTTCTTTTTACCGGTCTTAAAGTTTTTGATAATAACTGCCCGGTCATATTCTTCGCCTAGGGCTGTATAAGCCACATAGGTTAGTTTGTTATCCTCTACAGTAATAACCTGGAAGAATTGGGTTTGCTCAGCAGATTTGTCCGGCTGGTAGCCATCTGCTGCATAGGTTTTCATCTGCTCATGGTCCAGACCATACTGCTTTGGGCCGCTTACGGACGTTACATATACCGTACCCAGGCCTTTAGTTTTATTAGAGTCAGCGGTTCTGGTAGGAACATGGCCCCGTGCATAGGTGTGATCATGTCCGTTGAGTACCAGGTCAACATTATATTTGTCAAGCAATGGTTTCCAGTGTTGGCGGGCAAACTTGAAGTCGCGTCCCTTGGCCGGTGAGAATACAGAATGGTGACAGGTGATGATGTTCCATTTGGCCGAAGAGTCTTTCAGTTGCTTTTCAATATATTGGGTTTGTTCTTCAAGCTTATCGTTAGAGTTAAGCACAATAATACGCACATCCTGATAATCTATAGTATATACGGTTTCGTGCAGTTCCGGGCTCAGGTCTTTTTCAACGGGGAGTGTGAACTGAGGGCGCCATTGAATGGCAAGCTTCTTGGATTCTCCTTTGGCAATGGGTCTGAATTCATGATTTCCAACTACGGGAATTGCTGTCCATTGACTATGAATAAAACCACCGGCTTTATACCACTCTGCCCACTCATAATCTCGATGGGCATTATTGATGAGGTCGCCAGCATGGATAACAAATGAGGCATCCGGGGCTGTTTGATAGGCCATACGGATGACGCGCGACCAATGCGCTAGCACATCATTTTGGGCATCTCCAAAGTAAACAAATTGGGTTGGGGAATAGTCGGTTTTTGCTGTGCGAAACTGGATCCATTCAGTCCAATACGTACTGCCATCTCCAACGCGGTAGGCATAAAGTGTATCAGGTTTGAACCCTTCAAATACCACACTGTGGTAATGCACTTTGAGCGATGTATTCCCTTTGTATAAACCTAAATCAAATGGCTCCGTAACAGCATCTACAGTCACGGCATTATTTGTAAACCCTGAATTTACTGTAGCCTCTGCTATTTGTGCTACTGCCTTGGTAACGGTGGTATCGGTACGCCAGGTCACCGCTCTGTTGGTTGCCGGGTCACCATGGAAGGTGAGCATGATCCGGTCCGGATCCTCACTGGGAATCTCCCAATGATGCAAACCTTCATGATCATGATGGTGTTGAGCCATAGCCGGAGTAAATGAAAGGCCAATTATGAACGCAAGGCTCAAAACTAAATGGCAGGATTTTAAATAGCTTGCTGAGCATTGTTTTTTGTTTGAATCAGGTGGGTTCATCCTTACAGGGTTTTTATTTATATGTCAATTCATTTATACTTCGGAATCTTACTGATACCAGTTTGATGTTGACCATAAATGTATAAAAATCGTTTTCGTTTTAGCATATAAACCGGAATTAATTATACACCGTTTTGCGTATGGTTATTTCTCTAAAAACTCTATCAGATAAGATATCGCGGCTCCATTGACAAGTCCAATGGACTTACCTTCTGTTGCTTTTTCTTCATTACTTACTGCTGATTTAATTATTTCTTTCTTATATTTTTTGAGATTAATCTGAATCTGTTTGATGTTTGTTATATTTAATTCTGGGTTTTTAGAAATTCTTTTAAGATTATGCTCGACTAAATTATCTGAAAAAGAAAATGATTTATCATAACTCCAATTTAGTTGCTTAGCAACTGATTTTTCTATGTCATCGATATCAGGATTGCTTTTAACTAGTTCCAATAAGCTAATTTTATCTAGAAGTATGCTTTCAGAGTTCTTATCTAAATTTTCACTAACATTTTCACCATATTCTTGGAGCTGGTTTCTTAATCTTATGAATTCGATATCTGCTATTTCTAATAGGGCAGCAATTCTTGAAAAACTTCTTTTTGCAAAACTTGGAATAGCAAATTCCCCTTTGTAGCCAATATCATGTTCGATTTCTGCCCAAGAGTGTTGTAATATTGAGCGAACTTGTATTTCAAATTTTTTGCCTTTGAATTTCTTGTTCTCAGTAAGACGAAGACGTTGTTTAGTAAGAGACGCTACATAGTGGAGTGACATATACCCGAATTTTTCACTCTCCAGAGCTCTTTTATCGATGGAATTTTTCCTATCGACTTCATATTCTCGTTCTATTATGTCCGCAATTTTATCTACATCATCCTCAAAGAAGGTTATGATTCTAATTCCAGCTAAATCAGTTATTTCTTCAATATTTGAGTATTTATTATTCTTTCTTTTTAGCTTTCCATCCAACTTCTCGACATCCTTGGCTCTACAAGTAATATGATGAACATTTATACCCTCATCGTTTATTAGTTCCTCTAGTAAGTCTTTTACCTTAATGGCTAAAACCTCATAAATTGATTTGTTCTCTATGTATGATTCTACTATTTGGTTTCCCATTGTTGGTTTATTTAATTGTAGCTAACGGTTTTGGCTATGAGTAGCTACTTGGGCTAACACCTAATTTTGCAAGTATGAGCCAAACTGAAATCTGCGAAGATTTTCAGAAGTAGGCTAGGACAAGCAATTACTTATCCATTGTTGTACTGCGTTTTTATTTCCTTTTTAACTCATCTAATGTTTTTCCATCTTTATTCTTCCATTTAGTCCAGCCATTTGTTGAACGTCCTAAAACAACTCCTCCAGCTGTACTTGGTGAATTAAACACATAATCTTGAGTGAATTCAAATACGCCATTTTTTTCAATTAGGATTTCATTCTGAATAAGCTTCTGCCTTAAATTAATTAAATATTCATGACAAGATGGAACAGTGTCCTTTTTTACCTGTGAACCTTTAAACACAACAAAACCGTCATCTATTAAGTCTCCTTCTGCTTTTATATTACGTCCTTTTAGTATTAATATTTCTTTAGGTGTGATTTGCTCTTTGCCTACTTTGTCATAAACGGGAAAACCAAGGGTAGAAAGAAGTATTTTTATTGTATCAAAGCTATCAAGTAAGTCAGCTTCCATAGATTCCGTTACGAAAGGTTTACTAGGAGCTGTTAGGTTTTCGGTTTCATATCTGTTAGATTCTTTGGCTTGTTTGACAGCTATGTGTTCCAGGTATTTAGCGTGTGATTTAGTAAAAGCATTTATTTTAGAAATCATAACTACAGCATAATTCCAAAATTCTTTGATTCTATTATGTTGTTTAAGTCTATCTAAGCAATCTTCAGCCTCTCCAATGTATACGATAGGTTTAGCTTTTTCAGCAGATTCACCAAATAGGAAATAAATACCAACATTATTTAATTCATTTCTTGTAGAAATGTACTCAAGCTTATTTCGTGGGACTAAAATAGCCTTTACAACTCTGTTAGTTATTTCAGCAATTTTCACACTCCTTGGTGAACCATCTGGTAAAAAGATTTGTATTGTTTGTGGTCTATTCATTTATTTTTCAGATATTTTTTTACTAACAATTGTTAGTCTTAAGGCGAAAGCAATAATTAGAAATAGAATTCCAAAAGTATATTTATAACCTTCCCAGAAGTCATCATTTATTATTTTAGTTAGTTCGTCACGATTTTTAATTTGCTCGTTTATTCTTTGATGGACAATAAGCACATGTTTATACTCTGCAAGTGCTTGATAATTCTCTATGTTTATTACAGGGATTTTATCAAGTAAGATATAATTGTTATTAATTGATTTTTCTGCCATTGCCTTTACTTTTTTCATCCATGAGCAAACAGAATCTTGTTCTGCTTGCCTTTTATCAAACACTTCTTGAGATAGCAACCCACTATTATTGTATTTAAAACAATGATTTGAAATTTCAGAATAGTTTTTCAAATCTTTTACATCATTCTTTAATCGATTATTAATAAATTCTAGTCGATTTACACTTCTGTTTTTTCTGTTTTCGGCGACCAGAAATAAAACACCAAAAACTCCTACAAAAATCCAAGAATACTCAAACCAATGCCAAATAGAACCTCTTAATTTTAGTAGTTTAACAAAAACTAAATAAAAGATTCCCCAGAGAATAATTATCCCTAAAAATGTATTAAACGGTTTGGTAATAAGTCCTTCTAAAAGTTCAAACATAATTTTTCAAATGCAGTACAACGCTGAAATAAAAACAACCGTCTTTATCTCCAAAAAATTTATTGCAATAAATGTAAGTATAATTCTTACATGTTAAGTGGGTTTTTTGTATAATTATTATGTTAAGAAGAAAGCAATTAAAACACCTGATATACTATAGTTACAATACGTCCTTTACCGGGTTCTAAACTATACTGGTCTAAAAGTGTTTTGTCTTTAATGGTTAAGTTAAAAGGGGACTCCAACAGATCAATCCCACTGTTGTGTTTTAACCGGATGCCTTGCCCGGAAATAATGTCTATATTAGGTGTAAAGCTCCCTGTTGGGATATGTTCTGTAAGTATAATATACTTATAGGTTTTCAGTGTTTTGACAATGCTTAGTATTTCGGCATTGGAGAGATGCTGTAATACCTGCCGTAGTATAACGCAATCCGTAGACGGAAGCTTGTCTTTGGCAATGTCCAGGCAGTGAAATTCCAGGTTTTTGGCCGTATATAACGCTTGGTTTCTTTTAATAAGTGTTTCAACAATATCAACGGCTATGTATTTTTTAGTGTGTTTTACTAAGTGTCTGCCGATATTAAAATCGCCACAACCCAGATCACAAACAGTTAAAGGCGTTTTATGGCTGTTTAAAAAAGTAATGACCTTATCCAGATAAGGGGTTATAATATTGGGGTCATGAGATCCGGTTCCGGAGTAAAAATCAAAGGTTTTACCACCCCAGAGTTTCATGTCATAGATCTGGTCCATGGCCTTTTTTGTCGGCCAAGGTTGTTTTGCTTTTTTGGTCACTTAAATAGGTGTAAACTAAAATATGTTGTGTGATCTTAACTATTCAAACTCTACCTTAAAAACAGTAGCTATGTTATCCATAGCAGCAGCTTCAGGGGTTTGTATAACTAATTGATCAGTATTAACAGCCCATTCCAGTTCCGTACCGCTACCTACCACGGAAACCTTTTTTACAGATTGAGAATGACCAATATCCCCAACATGTTTAATAGGTAGTTTGGTATTAGCTTCCGGTAATCCCAGGGCATAGATATACAGTGTTTTTTTGTCTTTTGAGGTGGTGAACCTGTAATCCAGGTTGCTATACTTTATGGTAGCAGATTGTCCTCCAAAATGGCCTTTTTCAAATGCTGCCACACCATAACCGTAAACCGTATGTGTTCTCGTGCCGTAAACAGCTTCTTTGTGTTTGTCAATCCAGACCCCGATAGCGGCTAACACCTCTCTTTGTTCATCATTAATAATACCGTCTGCTCTCGGAGATATGTTTAAAAGTACGATGCCTTTTTTACTCCAAACATCAATCATGTTTCTAATAACCAGATCAGGGGCTTTATAGGTTTGGCCTTTTATATAGCTCCAACTGCGGTTACTTAGGGTAATATCCGTAAGCCAGTAGTCTTCTGAGATTTCTGTTTTCCCGCCCTGTTCTATATCCAGAACGCCTACGTTAGTCGGTAAATCTTTTTGTTTATATGCTACAATAGGTTCCTGCTTATTTTTAGTACCACTGTTAAAATGATGCGCAACCATTTTTTGTCTGTAATTTTCAGGAATCTGGTCCAGCCAGGAGTCAAACCAGATAATATCCGGGGCATAGCTATCTACCACTTCCTTGACCTGATCCAGCCAATAGCTATTAAATTCCTCTTCTTCAAGATTCCCATAAAGCAATCTTAATTTAGGATCTGTAGTGGAGGTTACTAAATCCGGGTGATAAGGAAAGTGACTATTGGGGCTAACCTTCAGCCCTTTGCCAATCCAGTTTGTAGAATCGTTTGCATAACGCTGTCCTAACTTGGCGTGATGAAACGTTGCTATAGTTTTTAAATCAAGGGTTTTTAATTCTTTAAACAGATCACCTAAAATATCTTTCTCAGGTCCCATAACGTTTGCATTCCACGGATTTACTTTACTGCCCCACATGGCAAAACCATCATGATGCTGTGCTACCGGGCCGGCAAATTTAGCGCCTGTTTTTTTAAATAGGGCAGCCCATTCTTTAGCGTCAAAATGCTCTGCTTTAAACATGGGGATAAAATCATGGTAATCAAAATCAGAACCATAGGTGTTTTTATGATGTTCATAAACGCCTCCTCCCCATATATCACCTCTATTGGGGTAGTACATCCACCTGGGGTACCATTCATTATTAAATGCCGGAACACTATACACCCCCCAATGAAAATAAATTCCAAATTTAGCATCCTTAAACCATTCGGGTTCTTTATTGTTAGTGGCTAAGGACTCCCAGGTTTCATCATATGTGGCTGTTTCAACACTAGCTGCTTGCTCTTGCTTGTTTTTACAGCTGCCAAATATTAAAATGAAGGTTGCTAAAATCAGTAATTTGGTTTTCATAATACAGTGATATTATTGGTTTAGGTAAATTGACGGACTAAGATAAGATTATTTACTTACAGGTTTTGCTTATAGGCTGTAGTATATTTATTTAGTAAGATTGAGCTTTGAAAACATATCCCAGATCACTACGCCACAGCTTACAGAAATGTTTAAAGAGTGTTTGGAACCAAATTGTGGTATTTCAATAACGTGATGACTTGCACTAACCACATTTTGGGCAACGCCTTTTACTTCATTGCCAAAAACAAGTGCATATGTTGTGCCAGGAGCAACAGTAAAGTTGTTTAGCATTGTGGCCTGTTCAGCTTGTTCTACAGCGCAGATTGTTACGTTTTCAGCTTTTAATTTTTGAACCAGATCTATGGTGTCTTCAACATATTCCCAATCTACCGTATCCGTACTTCCTAAAGCTGTTTTATGAATGTCTTTGTGAGGAGGGGTTGCTGTAATACCGCAGAGGTAAATTTTTTCGATCAAAAAGGCATCACTGGTTCTAAAAACAGAACCAATATTATTCAGGCTTCTAATGTTGTCCAAAATGATAATGAGTGGTGTCTTTTTAGCTGTTCTGAAGGCATCAACACTCAATCGGTTTAATTCGCTGTTTTTTAGTTTACGCATTATGCAGTTTATATGTTGTTATGAAGCTTTGTATCATTAGAAAAATCTCTGATTGAGAGATGTTTCAACTATGCTTTGTAGGACAGGTTCATATTTTAATATTGTTGAAATCTCATTCTAATTGTAGATAACTTCTAAAAAATCAACTTTAGAAAACATGAAATTAATAGTACATTGCATGCTACAATTTTGTCAAAAATAACATTAAAAAACCACTTTTCCATTGGGATTTATATCTTCATAGGAATGGCAGAGGCACCATGAAAAAAACGAAGAAAGAAACACCGTTAATGAAACAGTACAATGCTATTAAAGCTAAGTACCCTGATGCATTGTTATTATTTCGTGTAGGTGATTTTTATGAAACCTTTGGGGAAGATGCTGTTAAAACGGCAGGCATTTTAGGTATTATTTTAACCAAACGCGGTGCCGGAAGTGAGAGTGAAACAGCTCTTGCAGGGTTTCCACACCATTCTTTAAATACCTATTTGCCCAAATTGGTGAAAGCCGGAGAGCGTGTGGCTATTTGCGATCAGCTGGAAGACCCAAAGCAAACCAAAACCATTGTAAAGCGTGGTGTAACAGAATTAGTAACCCCGGGAGTGGCATTAAATGATGAGGTATTGGTTTCAAAATCCAATAACTTTTTGTGCTCCGTTTATTTTGATAAAAAATATATTGGGATTTCGTTTTTAGATATTTCAACCGGAGAATTTTTAACCTCTCAGGGTAATGCGGAATACATTGATAAACTGCTTCAAAATTTTAGTCCGAGTGAAGTTTTGGTGTCCAAACAAAAACGGACACTTTTTAATGACACCTTTGGTGAAGATTTTCATACCTTTTATTTAGAAGACTGGGTTTATCAAACCGATTATGCTTATGAAACACTTATCAAGCATTTTGACACCAAGACCTTAAAAGGCTTTGGTATTGAAGATTTATACGAGGGTATTATAGCATCGGGCTCCATTCTGCATTATTTGGGTGAGACACAACATCATAAATTACAACATATCACTACTATTTCCAGAATTGCGGAAAATGATTATGTATGGATGGATAAGTTCACCATTAGAAATTTAGAACTCTATCATTCTACAAATAACAATGCTGTAACCCTTTTGAATGTTATAGATAAAACCATTTCGCCAATGGGGGGCAGGATGTTAAAGCGATGGCTGGCATTACCTTTAAAAAACGCAGACAAAATAAAGCAACGCCATGATGTGGTAAGTTTTCTGACTAAAGAAAATGAAGTACTTCAAAAGGTTCAGAATCATATTAAACAGATAGGCGATTTAGAGCGTTTAATCTCTAAAATTGCAACAGGGAAGGTGAGTCCTAGGGAAGTGATTCAGCTTAAAAATTCGTTAGAAGCTATAGTGCCTATAAAAACTTTGGCTTCCGGCTGTAAAAATGCATCCTTAAAAAATATTGGTGAACCTCTTCAAAGCTGTGATGCCCTCAGGGAAAAGATCAAAGAAACGCTTAATGAAGATGCTCCCGTAAATGTATTGAAAGGGCATACTATAGCAAGTGGTTTTTCTACAGAGTTGGATGAATTAAGAGCCTTGTCAAAATCCGGGAAAGACTATCTGGATAATATGCTGGAGCGTGAGAGTGAACGCACCGGAATTACCTCTCTTAAAATAGCGTCTAATAATGTCTTTGGATATTATATTGAAGTGCGTAACACACATAAAGATAAAGTTCCGGAGGAATGGATCAGAAAGCAAACCCTGGTGAATGCAGAGCGCTATATTACAGAAGAACTCAAAGCCTATGAAGCTAAAATATTAGGGGCCGAAGAGCGTATTTTAGCCATTGAGCAGCAATTGTTTTCTGAATTGGTAAGCTGGATGAGTCAGTATATTAAAGTAGTACAGCAAAATGCACTTTTAATCGGGCAATTAGATTGTTTGTGTGGCTTTTCGCAATTGGCAAAAGACAACAATTATGTGTATCCTACTATTGATGAATCTTATGATTTAGAGATAAAAGCAGGAAGGCACCCGGTTATTGAAAAGCAGTTACCCATAGGAGAGGCATACATTGCTAATGATGTGTTTTTAGACAGGCTTACACAACAAATCATCATGATCACCGGGCCTAATATGTCCGGTAAATCAGCTATTTTACGTCAAACAGCACTTATTGTGTTATTGGCTCAAGTAGGAAGCTTTGTGCCGGCCAAAGCTGCACGAATAGGCCTGGTAGATAAAATTTTCACCAGGGTAGGCGCCAGTGATAATATCTCTATGGGCGAGTCTACATTTATGGTTGAAATGAATGAAACCGCTTCCATTTTAAATAACATATCTGATAGAAGCTTGGTATTGCTTGACGAAATAGGACGTGGAACAAGTACTTATGATGGAATATCCATAGCCTGGGCTATAAGTGAATACTTGCATGAGCACCCTTCAAAGCCAAAAACATTATTTGCTACGCATTATCACGAGCTTAATGAAATGACCGAAACCTTTGAACGTATTAAAAACTTTAATGTTTCTGTAAAAGAACTGAAGGATAATGTATTGTTTTTAAGAAAGTTGGTTGAAGGGGGAAGTGAGCATAGTTTTGGTATTCATGTTGCAAAAATGGCGGGAATGCCCCAGCAGGTTTTACATCGCGCCAATAAAATTTTAAAGAAATTAGAAAAATCACACTCCAGTGAAGAGCTTACCGATAAGGTAAAATCCATAACTGATGATATGCAGCTCAGTTTCTTTAATTTAGACGATCCGCTACTTGAAAATATCAAGGAAGAAATATTGCATACAGATATTGATACACTTACGCCGGTAGAAGCACTTATGAAATTGAATGAGATCAAACGTATGCTGGTTAAGAAAAAAAAGGCATAACAGCTTCATATCTATGAAAAGAGTTTTAGTTTTGGTATTGTTCTTATGTGCGCTTTACAGTGAGGCCCAAGACTTCAAAACTACAATTGCTAAACCTTTATTAGAAGATCAGTTGTTTTTTGAGAAGGTATTTGTACATACTAATAAAACTATATATTGGTTAGATGACACCATTTGGTTTAAAGCCTATGTTGTTTCAAGTGAAAATATACCATCTTTAAAAACCACGTTACTTTATGTTAATTTATTGGATGAAGAAGGACGTGTATTGGAGCGCAAAAATGTTCTGATTAATAAAGGCGTAGGGACCGGGCAATTTGAATTGACTGGGAATCTAAAGTCAGGGACCTATTTCATACAATCTTATACCAACTATATGCGTAATTTTGGAGATGATAATTATTATGTTCAGAAGCTTACTATTATAAACGAACCTGTAAACACAGAGTCTTCCCAAAACTCAAAACCTGTCTATGATATTCAAATTTTACCGGAAGGGGGATATTTAATTGAAAATACAGAAAATGTTACAGGTATAAAGGTCCTGGTGAATAATCAAAGTATTGACTATACAGGGCAAATTTTAGATAGTAATAATAAGGAGGTTGCCGCTTTTACAAATATGCATTTAGGAATGACCAGAT
This sequence comes from Alterotamlana spongicola, assembly GCF_035818475.1. Lineage (NCBI taxonomy): Bacteria > Pseudomonadati > Bacteroidota > Flavobacteriia > Flavobacteriales > Flavobacteriaceae > Alterotamlana > Alterotamlana spongicola. Next base: position 426,606 of record NZ_JAYMGV010000001.1, on the reverse strand, counting down.
GCAAGTTTTACTATAAAGCCACAGAAAGCTATACAGCAAAGTTTGTTTTAAAAGATACCGTTATTAAAAGAGAGCTTCCCAAATCTAAACGTACAGGAGTGGCGCTACAGGTGTATTCTAACAATATAGATTCATTACAGGTCCACTTGCAAACTAATACGTATTCTATTGATAATAATAAAAATACCTATACTGTTTTATTTCATCAAAAGAATAAGTTAATCGATTATGCTCAAATTATTTTAAAAGATACATTTGGGCTAAGATTAAAAATTGGTAAATCAGCATTTTATAATGGGGTGAATACCGTTACGGTTTTTAATGAAATTAATCAACCCGTTTTAGAACGCAAATTCTTTATAGAGAAAAGTGATAAACAGGTAAATTTAACTTTAAAGCAGGAAAAGAAATGGAAAGATTCCATAGGCTATAAGCTTCGTGTAGAAACTTCCGGTTTAAGGGAAGCTATAGCTTCTCAATTAAGTGTTTCGGTTTTATCAGTAGACAATAATTATAGTTTAAACAAACAGGTTAGTATAGAAAGTGCTTTTCTGTTATCTCCTTATTTAAAAGGAACTATTGAAAACCCGGCCTATTATTTTAGCAAGACATTCAAAAACAGGTTAAAGTTTCTTGATCTGTTACTTTTAAATCAGGGTTGGGTGCAGTACACTGCAAAAGAGATGATTGCCGATCTAAATCCAAAATACAACTATGATTTTGAATTGGGGTTTAATTTAAAAGGCAGGGCGTCTCCATTATATACTAATAACTTGGCGTTGCTCACGGATAAAGATGAGGTGATTGATAAAGTTTATTTAAACAACAAGGGCGCCTTTAATTTTAATAAACTCTTGGTTTATAAAGGCGATAAGGTCAAACTGGCTTTTGTTGGCGAGGAAAATGAAGCCATTAAGCCTAAAGAAATACAAATTGACAGTACAAATTATTTCCACTTACCCTTTAAAAACTATCTTAACTCAAAGCAGGTTGTTAAAAGTAAGACACTTGTTGATAAGGAGATATGGAAAGATTTTTATAATAAGGATCATACTAGGCTGGATGCTGTAAAGGTAGTTGGGAAAAAACGAAGTGAAGCTTACATAAAAAGAAAAAGGCTTATAAATAAGTATAGAAAAACCACTTTTGATATTGGGAAATACATGGTATTGGATATCCCTGAATATTTTTTAGGTGAAAGAAAGGATTTAATGACCTATTTAACACAACTGGAAGGTGTAAGCTTAAAAAGCTGGAAAGGGGTGGAATGGTATCTAGAGGTGGGTTATAAAAAAGAAGCCCTGTTGTTTATTGACGGAGAACGGGTTGAGTCTGCAGAACTGCCCGGGGTTATATTGTATATGGAAGATGTGGAAAATATAATGATGCAGCCAATTAGAGGCAATAGGATTTACCAGGTGTTTACTACAGAAAATTATAAAAAAGACATACAGGAATTGTTTAAAGCATATACTATTTTTAATGGGTATAGCAAAAGCAAACAATATTATACGCCGTTAATTGAAAATACGGTATTGCCTGTAAAAGAGATTGATTGGAAACCAAGATTAAAAACGAATAAGGAAGGTACTGTTTATTTTAAAGTGAAACATAATAAGAACAAAGTGAATTATGTGTTTTTAATTGAAGGCGTTTCTAAAGACGGACATTTAATCAGTGATATGATTAACCTTAATTGATGAATATCAGTCAATTGTAAAATAATTATATTATTTTTCTAAAAAGGTTTTGCTATTATTATAAATGTGTTAAATTTGCATCCGCAATAGCGATATTGCATGTTCATTAAAATGACTGCGAAAGTAGCTCAGGGGTAGAGCATCACCTTGCCAAGGTGGGGGTCGCGGGTTCAAATCCCGTCTTTCGCTCTGATACTTTCATAAAATATACCAAATGATATGTAGGACATATCATAGCGCGCTGAAGTGGTGGAATTGGTAGACACGTTGGACTTAAAATCCAATGGACATTAGTCCGTGCGGGTTCAAGTCCCGCCTTCAGTACAGATAAAAAGCCGAAACATTTGTTTCGGCTTTTTTGTTTTCAGAACGAACGGAACTTGTTTCAGTGAGTAGAGAAAACAAAATAGGCGACCCGAAGGGAGGACCTTTTTCAACATGTTGGGGCAGGGTACGTTGTAGGCAATTTCTGCTTTCAGTGCTAAACCTCTTGTAGATCAAATGATTTTCAAGAGGTTTTTATTTTTAAGAGTTATTATGCCAGCCGTTTACTATTTTCTGTTCTTTTAAAAATCCTTTAGACTTGTAAGTATTTGCATATATTTGGGTGTATATATAATAAGAATAAACACCCTAGGGTGTTTATTCTATTGTTGTAGCACATTTCAGAAACATAACAGAAAATGATAAAACAAGCCAATAATAATGAAAGTATTTCTAAACTGTTGACAAATGAGCGATTTGAATTGGGGTTTTCTGAAGTAAAAAAGAGATTGACAGAATTAAAAGAAGAAGGATTACTTGATAAAACTCAATTTGAAAAAATAATAAATGAAGACATCTTGTTAAAGATTAAGTATAAAACTTATAAAAAATGTATTCAGAAAATAATTATTGGACTAACTATTACAGCTATAGGATTTGGACTAATACGCGAATATTCATCACGATATTTGTTTATTAGCGCAGGAATAATTCTATCTATTAGCTCATTGTTCGGAATTTTATCGAATAGACTGACTAAAATTCAAGTACAGTATCTGAAAAAATAAAAACGTGCTACAACACAGTATATAAAAAATTGCTAGTTTTATCCTAAACCAAAGTTAGTTGCTTTGTTTGCTTGCATCTGATTTTCCTCCACGCTAGAAAGCGTGGCAGGATGGAAAATCCTCGCTCACAAAACCGCAACTTTCCATATACGTAACCGTTGTAAACCATTACCAAAATGAAAAGAATATTTTTAATATTGATTGGAATATTGTTGACTCAAGAAATCTCCTATGCTCAAAAATCGATTTCTGACTTTGAGATTATTGAAGATTCTACTAATACATTTAAAGAAATAGACGATTTCTTTAAGTTAGACAAATTCAAAGGAAAAGTAATTTATGTGGATGTTTGGGGAACAAGATGCGGACCTTGTATAAAAGAATTTGCATATAATAAAGAACTTAAAGAGAAATTTAAAAATAAGCAAGTAGAATTTTTATATCTCTGTTCTCCTTATAGTATGAAAAGAGACTCTCTAAATATTGAATTATGGAAAAAGTTAATTGTTAAACATAATTTAGGCGGACTCAATATATTTATGTCTCCTCAATGTTATATGGAAGGATTTTTTGAAAAATATGCCGATAAATATACTGAACGTGAACAATACGGAATTCCAGCTTATCTTTTGGTAAATAAAAAAGGAGACATAATTAATTTCAAAGCTCCTAGACCCTCATCCAAAGAAAAACTTTATAAGGAAATAGAAGATTTATTAAGTGAAAAATAAAATAACGGTTTACAACATAGTATCCTATGAAAAGCACTAGCCCAGTTTTTCAAAGTTAATATTTTATTTTTTTACTTAAACCACTTTTTTTCTTTTTTGATATAACTTGCTCGGCATCCTATTTGTGATCGATTCTTGATCGTCACCAGCATCTGTATGATTATAAGTTATAATAACCTGGCCACTTGCTAAAAAATGTGATACTAAGAATTTAGTTCACCCACGTTGTTTTGTGATACAGGTTTGCCTACTTTTATTGTGAGCTTTGTTATCTGTTATTATCTATTCCAATACACCAATGGTATAAGGTGTCTCTGTTTTTATCACTGCTAAGGTTCTACTAAGCAACTTTCTGGCCACTTTAATTATTATACTCTTTACGTTCTTTCCTTGATGCTTTCTATAATAGGCTTGCATCACTGGATCTGCTCGTATGGCCTGCCTCAACAAATCCACACAGACAACGGTAGCCCTTTTGGTTCTGTGAGAGCTATCCAACGCTATACTCAACTCTCTTATTGGTTTATTGAACTTGGGATTACTCCCGTATTTTCTGATCCTGCTCATCCTGAACAAAATGGGAGGCACGAACGTATGCACCGTGACTTAAAGGCGGCCTGTGCCAAACCTTCGGCTTATGATCTAAAAACCCAACAACGAAAATTAAACTATTTTGTAAAGGAGTATAACCATATAAGACCTCATGAAGCCTTAAACATGAAAACACCTGCTGCTGTTCATGATTTTGCGGCTAGACCTTTTCCTGAAAAAACACCTCACTTTGATTATGATTCAGATCATAAAGTTCTTAAAGTAACTCAAAACGGAGCTATCAGATGGAGATCGTATTATTGGGTATATCTAACTAGTGCCCTAAAGGGTAAATATGTAGGAATCGAAGAACTAGGTAATGGTATTTGGAAAGTATTTTACAGAAACGTATTTTTAGGTTTCTTTAATGAAAATGAATTAAGAAATAAAAAAACAAACATAAGGTTAGAAACTAATTTAGTGTAAAGTCTAATCTTTAACTTGTGTAAACAATGTCACTTAACGAACATTCTAACCACCCTAAAAATAGGTCTACTTAAATGAAAAAAACAATTTTATTCTTATTAATATTATTTTTAACAATTAGTTTTTCTACTGCCCAAGAGCATAAAAAATATTATTCTAATGGAAATATTAGGGACGTTGGAGAATATGACTCTGGAAAGAAAACAGGAAAATGGATGTTCTATCATGAAAACGGAAAATTAAGTGATATTGGAGAATTTGAGTTAGGAGCTAGGATAGGAGAATGGAAATCATATTATGAAAATGGGGAATTAAGAGCTATTGGAGAATATGTTTCTGGTAAACGAGTTGGAGAATGGAAAACATACCATGATAATGGACAATTAAGCGTTATTGGAGAATATGTCTCTTGGAAAAAAACTGGAGAATGGAAATCATATCATGAAAACGGAAAATTGAGCATTATTGGAGAATTTGATTCTGGGAAAGAAACTGGGGAATGGAAATCATATCATGAAAACGGACAATTAAGCATTATTGGAGAATTTGACTCTGGAAAACAAGTTGGAGAATGGAAATCGTATCATGATAATGGACAATTAAGCACTGTTGCAGAATATGAACTAGATTTAAAAACAGGGAAATGGAAAGCATATTATGCTAATGGGCAATTAAAAAGTACTGGAAAATTTTTCAAAAACAAATTAACGGAAGAATGGAAAATATATCACTCTAATGGAAATTTAAAAGAGATTGGAAAATATGACAATCATAAACCAACAGGAGAATGGAAAATCTATCATTCAAATAACTCTATTTACCAAATAAGACTTTGGATAAATGGAAAACTTATGAATATAAATTCATGTTATGACAATAAAGGAAATGCTCTTGAAAAAGGCTCTTTGATAAATGGGAATGGTACTGTAAACTATTATGATGAAAATGGAAATTTAAAGAAGACTAAAAACTATATAGATGGTGTCATTCAAAAATAAACGGTTACTAACACAGTAATTAAAAAATAGCGATTTTAGTGCTTAAAAACCTTCCATTTTTCATATACAAACCCGTTAGCTACAATTATGAAAAACAACATTCTGACAATAATGTTTCTTTTATTTACAATGTCTATTTTTGGACAAGATAGAATGTATGTAACTGCCAAAAGTGGATTAATTGTTAGAGATAAACCATCATTAGAATCAAACAAAATTTTCCATCTTCCGAATAATACAATGACGTTGATTTTAAAAAAAACTGGAATCAGTTTAGTTGTTACAGACGAAGGAAAAGAAATTAAAGGAGAATGGTTAAAAATACATGGCTTTGATAATGGAGGCAATATAGGTTATGTTTTTGGAGGATTTTTAACAACAGAAAAACCTGAGATATGGTATTCTGGAAAGAAAGCATATTATAAAACTTACAGCTACTATAATCAACAAGAAGGAACATTTGAGTCTAGTAGTATTTCTGAAAAGTATTTAAATAAAAACTTACCAGCTATTCAACCAAATATAGATACTTTAAATCCGAAAAAATTTCCTTACTTTTTTAATCCACAGAATAGAGAAATCGTACTTTTCAAAAACCATAAACTAAATAATTTAAAGCCAGTTGGTATATTAAAGAGTTTAACTCAAGTTAGAATTGATTCTACTTTTTACAAACTCAAATATAAAGACTTAACCAATTGTGTCTGGAATAGGATTAATATCAACGGAAAATATTACTATACAGATTTAGATATTCACGATTTTTCTTTATCAAGAGAATTAATAAATCTAAATCAGAAAGTTGAAATTATTGGTCAATATGATGGTTATGATGGAGTGTACCATTTAGCATATCCAGAATATTTTTTTCTAATTTTTACTGATAATAAAAACAAAGTCATTCACAAAACGAAAGTTCTTGAATTTTATCTAAACGATGAGTTTGCGATGGATGAGGATATATTAGGATTACACTGGAATGGAAAAACATCGAAAATAAAAAAACTGTAAGCAATGCGTATATAATTTATTTGCTAATTCTAGCCTACTTACGAAAATCTGTGAGGGTTTTCTATTTGGTTGGTATTTGCTAAATTAGGTGCTTAAATCACGCAACTAATCTTATGCAAACGCGTTACCACCAAATTCCCAAAAATGACTGAGCAACAAAATGAAATATGGAATAAAATTCAAAATTTTGAAATTGACGACATAGGTTCTTCTTTCAGTTTTACAGATAGATTAGCAAGAGAAAATGATTGGTCAATAGAATATTCTTTGAGAGCAATACTTGAATACAAAAAATTTATTTTTTTAATTACTATTTCTGATTTTCCACAAACACCTTCAGACCAAATTGACCAAGTTTGGCACCTTCATTTACTTTATACAGAGTCTTATTGGATTGAACTTTGCAAAAACACAATAAATAAAAATATTCATCACGGACCAACAAAAGGTTCAGAGGAAAGAACTTTATTTAAAGAACAGTATATAAAAACACTTGAATTTTATGAATATTTATTTAATGAAAAACCACCAAAAGACATTTGGATTGATGTAGAAACTAGATTTGATGAAATTCATTTTACAAGAGTTAACAGAAAGAGGAATTGGATAATACCTAAACTACGATTTAAGAATTAATGAAAATACTATCTCAAATAACACCTGCGGAAACAATGCTTGTTAAGGATTGTACTTCTGTACGGTTGAAAGATTTAATGAAATTCACTTTTATGGATTTGCTTCTTAAAAAAGTAATTGAAATTAAAGAAATAAATAAAAAGTCTCATCCTAGAGATAACTATATTAGAACATATACATATGTTGTTTCAGGTAAAAACTTTAATAAATATAATCCCAAAAATCACGAATTAATTTATTTAAGCCCTTTTATAAAAAGTCCATCAATTCAAATACTATTTAAGAATTTCATAAAAATGGCTTACGATATTTCCAATGGAAGCTGGAATTATAAAAAATCGACTAGAAGTAATCGAGAAATCAATCCATATTTTAAGCAATCATTTTTATTAAATATTCTTAGGCTAAATAAATTAACAGACAACGGAAATAAACTAAAAAAAGAAATATCAAACTATTTAAACGAAATTGACAAAAACATAGACCATCTACTTCATAATGACAAGAAGAAAGGATTAGAGTTATTACTCAGTATTGGAGGGAACATTTTTTTATTAAAAAACCTAGATTTTCAACTTCTAAAAACCATCGATAAAGAATTACGAAACCAGCAGAAGGTTTTATATAAAGATGCTTATGATTCTGATAGTGATTGGTGGCTATACATTGATTTTTTCGAAGACGATTATATGTTTGATTCTTATTTTGATAGTTTTGATGACACTTTAGATTCATTTGATTCTGAATTTGATACATCTGGATGTTCTTCTTGTGATAGTGGATGTAGTAGCTGCGGAGGATGTGATTAAAAACTGGTGGTAACAACAGCTCCTATGAAAAGCACTAGCCAAGTTCTTCAAAGCTAATATTTTATTTATTTACTTAAATCATTTCCTTCTTTAATTTAGCCGTAACAGACTATTAGTTTGTATTTAGCGTTTAAAAAATGCCGATAATTTGATTTTTATTTCAATTCCCCTTTAAATTTCACTACGTCATTTTTACGTCAAATACTACTTTTAGACGAAATAAGCCGCGGGTGTAGTTTTAAGACTACAAGCCTTTGCTTCCGGTCAAACCCTTGATCTATAGTGGGTTCTTTTACTCAAATCAATACGCAATTTAGTTTGATGTAGTACTTAAGATGTAATGAAGTGATAATAAAGTAACCTTCGTTTTAAGTTAAATTTAAAAATTCAAACTCAAACTCAAACTAATTCTAAAATTATGAAACAAACATTACGAAGGAAGCTTTTTAAGCTATCTAGGGAAATAACCTGTTTATTTATCCTATTGTTAATGATGAATACTAATAATGTATTCGCGCAAACTCCTCCGGACTTAGGAACGGATGGCGTATTAAGTTTTACCAGTGAAAGTGGCGTTGCAGATATGGTAACCGTAACTATAAGCGGGTCAGATTATAATGTAGCTATTAATAGTGATGGTACATTAAGTAACCACCAGTTTCCAATAGCTGAAGTTGAGCAATTTCGCTACATGAATATGGAAATGGGGTCAGATATGTTAAATACAACTGGCGCTCCAAATTTAAGACGTGAGATGGCACACCATCAGGAATATCAGGCTAAAGTTATAGAAATGGCAGATATGTTTGACCTGGTACGCTATGGAGATGTTACGGTTAGTTCTGCACAAAGCGGAAATTGGAGCTCGGGATCTACATGGGTAGGAGGTGTTGTACCTCCGGCAGGTTCAAGAGTTTTAATTGAGTCCGGGCATGTAGTGACCATTGATTCTGAAATTTCGTTAGCTCCCAGAACCGTGAGAATTGATGGCGGGATAAAGTTCTCAACCACTCAAAACTCTTCATTAAAAGTAGATACTATGGTAGGAGTTATGGGAAGTACATTTGAAATGGGAACAGAGATCAATCCCATCCCGGAAGGTATTACTGCTAAACTAATTATAGAAAATCAAGGTGATTTTGTAAATACGGGCACAGATGACCCGGATTATGACCCTTCACATTTGGGCTTAGGTGCTATTTTGCATGGTAGTACAAAAATATACGGAATGAAGCGTACAGGGTATGCTACTTTTAAACAAGCTTTAATTGGAGTAAACTCAATAAAAGTAGATCAATTACCTGCAGACTGGAAAGCAGGAGATAAAATAGTAGTAGCCGGTACGGGTAGAAGTGGAACGGAAGATGAAGCAAGACTAATAACAGGTTTAGGAGGCAATACGGTGTCTTTTGATAAACCGTTAATATATGACCATAAAACCCCGACACATACCAAGGCGGGATTAGATTTAAAATTACATGTTATTAATTTAACACGTAATGCTATTATAACAACTCAAGATGGGGTGTATCGTTATGAAATGGATGGTACAGAGCCAAAATCCAGAGGTCATGTCATGTTTATGCATACCAATAATGTAGATATTAATTATGCAGGATTTTATGAATTAGGGCGTACCAATAAACAAGGAACGATGACTAACATGGTTAGAGATGCTTCAGGAAATATAACTACGGTAGCCCATAACCCCATTGCAAGATATCCTTGTCACTTTCATAGAACCGGAGCAAACGGAACTTCTTTTGGAATAGTAAGAGGCTCAGCGGTAGATGGATCTCCAGGCTGGGGGTTTGTAAACCATAGAGGCGCGGCATATATAGAAAACAATGTAGCCTATGATGTTAGCGGGGCGTCTTTTATAGCAGAGGTAGGAAATGAAATAGGAACCTTTGTAAATAATGTTTCTATAAGAACCTTAGGAAACGGAAGAGAAAATTTTACAGGAGATGCTTCATTTGTACCTGAAGACAAAGCGTTTAAAAATATAACCGAGTTTGGTTCGGCAGGAGATGGTTTTTGGTTTCATTCGCATCATTTGTATATAGCAGATAATGTGGCTTCAGGATTTACCGGAAGTGGTTATAACTTTTGGAATCAAACTATAGATGAAGTACACCCGGATACAGAAAAAAAGACACCAGGCGGGCTTACAAATGTAGCATACAAAACAGGAAATGGTATTTTGCTGGAACGTAATACTTCTTATGGAGGTAGTATTGGGTTTTCACCAAACTTTACCATAAAAGCATCAGGGAATTTGTCAGGAGGGGCCATGCGTTATGTAGATCAGGTTATTTTTAATACCACTACAGGAATTATTAGAAAATATTCGTCGGCATCAGAGTTCCATAATTTAGTGATGATAGGTGATTTAGAGTACCCTCAGGGAAATGCAGCCACAAAAGTACACAGTAATGGAAGTGGCTGGAAGTTTTATAACCCACATGTTGAAGGATGGGTTAACGGTATTAAGTTTGAGCATAGAAGTGAAATAGCTTTGGTATACGGCGGTTATTTTAACAATGTATATAGCTTGTTTTTAGGATTCAGACATGATAGAGCAGAAAACGTGTACTTTAAAGACAATGTTTTTGGAAATCTTTCAGAATCAGCACTTAATAATGTAAAGCTAAGCAATCCGGGATTTGATGGTGTGCAAGTTGATTATATTGGGCTTATAGATGATGGTTCAGGAGATGTCTTAGAGCAAGGCGCATCAAACGAAGATGGTTCAGGTTCAATAGGTCAGCTTTCTAATTTTTATGTTCACCATAATGGCGAATTCTATAAAGCATACTTGAAAAAAGAACAGCATCCGGATAGTATTCCTAATGCAGATCCATTATCTGTAAAAGATATGACCAACAGGCAGCGTATAGAAGCCGGTATGTCCCAGTTTGCATTTTGTCAGAATATTTATGACCCTGATAATGTTATAGATCCTAATTTGCCGGATGTTACTTATAGGAACATCGTATTAACAAATACTACAGCAAATGGCATATCCGATGTTGCCATAGGAGAGATAAGGGATTTAACAATAGAGTTAAACCAGGAAAAGGTAATTTTAGCAACAGAGTTATTTGCCAGGTTACAGGATACTAATAACCCAACACTAATAGTTAAGAATAATGTAGATGATACTAAAGTATCAGCGGTATTAAATGGAGCATCAGATCAATTGACTATAAAAGGTCTGGCTCTAGGAGAAAGCGATATTACCATAACAACTACAGGGAATGGTAAAACGGTGTTCAATGTAAAAGTTGTTAATGCTGTGGCACCTCCGGTCGCTCAAGATGATACAATAGAGGTTGACTATGAAACAACAGAAACATTTTCAATCATTGATAATGATACCAGTATAAATGCTGAAAACGGATATACTGTTACCATTATATCTGCTCCAACTAATGGTAGTGTTATAGTGAATACACAAGATAATAACTCCGTGAGTTATACACCAAATTCAGGGTTTAGCGGAACAGATAGTTTTACATACACCATAACAGATTATGTAGATAAAGTCTCTAATGTAGCTACAGTAAATATTACTACGGTACCGGAGGCACCGGATTATACTATCTCTGTAATTGAAGGCGAAAGTGGAGTTATAGATATTACAAGGCCAATTCAAAGTACTTCAGGGGCGTCATATGGTACTGTAACTTTTACAGGGACGACTTTACAATATGTTCAGGATAATTCAGGGCATAACGGAACAGATAGTTTTACTTATAATGTAAATGGACAAACCGGAACAATAACCATAACTATTGATTCAGCAGTGTTAGAAGATTCCGTACCGGTAGCAAACGCCGGAAACAATATAGCTGTTGATGATCCGGATGGAAACGGAAGTGAAGTGATTACCTTAGATGGATCTTTAAGCTATGATGTGGTAGGAACGTCTTTAACTTATAGCTGGGATATTCAAGGAGTATCAGGAAGCCCGTTTAGTGGAGTGTCCCCAACAATTACGGTTCCTCAAGGAACCTATATGGCAACTCTAACGGTTACAGATGACTCAGGAAAAACAGATCAAAGTGCCATTTCTATAGAAGTGGGAGGGTTGCCGAATATTTGTTTAGGAAAAATAGTAACAGCTACTTCTATATCTTCAAACCTAAGAGGCGCTTCTAATGTGACGGATGGAAATGATAATTCAGATCCAACAGCAACCTCTTATTGGAATTCTAAAAAAACAGAAGATGGTATTACATTTCCTCAAAGTGTTGCTATTGATTTAGAAAAACAATATGATATTGATCAGATTGTTCTGAATTTAAGCACCAGAAAGCAAGCACGTCCAAATGATTTTAATGTAGATATATCTGATGATGGGATTAACTGGACAACAGTGTCATCAGCCTCCGGAACTCCTGTAGGGCAGCATCAGACCTTTAATTACGCTACTCCAAAAAGAGCGAGATATATAAGATATGAAGCTCAGAATCCCGGAAGCGATGGGTGGGTGCGTGTTGCCGAAATTTATGCTTACGGAACTCTGGTTCCTAATGTGCCGCCAACGGCTAATGCAGGTGTAGATTTAAAGGTTTATGATGAAAATGAATTGGGGGTAGAAGATGGTTCGGCTACTTTTTCTTTGGATGGAAGTTTAAGTGCAGACCCTGATTATGTTGATATAACTTATAGCTGGCAACATACCGGAGGGTTGATTTATGCCGGGGTTCAACCGGAAATTACATTACCGGTAGGAAATCATGAGTTTACACTAACGGTTACTGATTTAGATGGTGCTACCGCTACAGATGTTGTTAATGTATCTGTAGTTACAGGATCAGAAAATATAGCTTTATATAAAGATGTTAATGCAACAAGTACAGTTTCAGGATCGTCGCCTTCAAATATAAACGACGCATCAAATAATACCGTATATAATAATGATGGTGGTTTACCGGAATCTGTAGATATAGATTTAGGTCAGGTTTACACCTTAGATCATGCCGTTATAGAATGGGAAACTGCTAAGTATGGTATCGACTATTTTATACAGGTTTCTAAAGATGGTGTCAACTGGAACAATGCCAGCACACAGGCAGGAAATGATACACTAAGTAATACAGTAAGTGTTTTAGGGGCTATAGCCCGTTTTATAAAACTAACAGTAACAAGCTCGGCCGGAGCAAATGGTGCTTTTGGAATAAAGGAGTTTGAAGTGTATAAGCAAAATACGGCTAATATAGCACCAACGGCTAATGCAGGAATAGATGCCACAGTTTCAGATTTAAATAAAAATGGTTTTGCAACTGTTGTGCTTAATGCAAGTGCAAGTTCTGATTCAGATGGAACCATTGTAACATATGAATGGGATATATTTGGAAATGCAACAAAAGAAGGCGTAGAAACAACCTTTAACCTTCCGGTTGGTGTTAATACCATCACTTTAACGGTTACTGATAATGATGGAGCAACCAATACGGATACAGTAGATATTACGGTTGCGGATGATAATACGGAATTACCTATAATATTTTTCTATGATTTTGAAGACGGATTAACAACAAATATTGAACCGCTGGGAGAGACCTCAATTGCAGCCGGTGTGATATCAAACCCTTCAAATACATCGGTAAACCCTAGCTCTAAAGTTTTACAGGTAGATATTCCTGAAGGACCATACGATAAGGATTTGCCTACAAGAAAAGTAAAGGCCCAGGGGATCAAATTTGTTTTACCGGGAGGAAAAACATATGTGCCTGGTTTACGTTATTTACATGCTAAAATAAGAACTGCCGAAGGGTCAGATATAAACCGGGTAAGGTTAACAGGAGGAGCAGCAATAGTTAATGATATACAAACCGGAGGCTCATCAAATCAATGGAAGGCAATGGTTTTTGATTTGGGATCTACCACATGGGATGCTTCAACAATAAATATGCAATTAAATTTTGTTAATGAACCATCAGGGAGTTGGCCGGCACAAACCATTTATCTGGATGATATTTATTTATCTAATGATCCGGCACCGTTTGATAAAACATCAAATAATGCTCCCGTAGCCGTTAGTTCTAATTATACCGTTACAGATACAGATGGAAATGGGGTACAACTAGTAGGTTTAGATAGCTCATCCAGTACAGATTCAGATAGCCCTATTTCAAGCTATACATGGTCAATTCCTACGGTAGGAGAGTTTGGAACAGGAAACACAACAATGAATTTAGATATTCCAGTTGGGACGTATAACGCTACATTAACAGCTACCGATATTGGTGGAGAGTCAGGAACTGCTAATTTTACAATAACTGTAAATCCGGATCCAACTAATACCGTTCCGGTAGCAGATGCCGGTTTAGATCAGGTTATTGTAGCTTCAAGTTCGCAAATGGTTACTTTTGATGGTAGTGGCAGCTCAGATCCGGACGGAACTGTGGTGGCATATAAATGGGATGTTCCCGGAGTTGGAACATTTAATGGCATTTCAGCCAGTGCCGTACTACCGGTAGGGGCTACTACTGTAACGTTAACGGTTACAGATAACGGTGGAGCAATTCATACAGATACGGTAGAGGTGACTATCGGTACATCCGGGTTGCCAAATAGAGCGCCGGAAGCCAATGCAGGAGCTGATAAAACTGTTGAAGATGCCAATGGTAATGGTGTAGAAGATGTGACATTAAATGGAGCATCTAGTTCAGATCCTGACGGTTCTATAACGTATAGCTGGGCAATTTCAGGGCAATCAGCAGCTACAGGAGTTAGTCCAACCGTATCATTAGCTGTGGGATCACATACAATAACTTTAACGGTTACAGATAATGATGGCGCTACAAGTACAGATACCGTAACAATTACAGTAGATGCCGGATCGGTTGCAAATACAGCGCCGGTGGCTAATGCAAACGTAGATCAAATAAATAATACAGCAGTGCGTGATGGCTCTGATGATGATGGTTCAGCCGATGTTGTTTTTGATGGAACCGGGAGTACAGATTCAGATGGAACCATTGCATCGTACAGCTGGGATGTACCGGGTGTAGGAACTTATACAGGTGCTAATCCAACGGTTAGTGTACCGGTAGGGAATTACACGGTTACTTTAACCGTCACTGATGATGATGGTGCAACTCATACAGATACAATGGATCTGGAAGTATTGGCCACAAATAGTATTGATCAGGTAGAGGGGTTCTCTAAATACCATAGAGATGTGTTTAATGGCGGAATTTCAACAAGAGTATCTAACCCGGTTTCAGGAGGTATTAATACCTCAAGTGAAGTGATACAGTTGGATTTACCTGCAGCAAACAGAAGTATTAATGCAGGAGTTTCCTACCAACTTTCTACAATGCCTGCGGTGGTTACAGATAAGCGCTATTTACGTGCCAAGATTTATAAAAATTCGGTATCAAGTATAGATGCACGAATAAATATAAATGGATCTACGGCAAACCATACTCCGGTAACGGCTTATCAAACAGCAGGAACCTGGGAAGAGATTGTTTGGGACTTAGGTACGGGAACAAAAACCATTACAACTATAAGCATCAGGCCGGATAGAGATGGAGGTACCAGTGCAGAAGTGGTGTATATTGATGATATTATTTTAAACAATGTGGACCCGTCAGCAAATGCAGCACCAATAGCTGATGCAGGAGACGATAAGCCATTTTTAATAGATACTAATAATGACGGAACAGAGAGTGTTGTATTAGATGGATCGGGAAGTTCAGATTCTGATGGTACTATAACGTACAGTTGGGCAATCCCCGGACAAGCAGCAGTAACGGGAGTTGATCCTACAGTATCACTAGGTGTTGGAACACATACCATAACATTAACCGTAACGGATGATGACGGTGCAACAGATACAGATACGGTAGTTATAACAATATCATCTAACTGTAATAGTACTTTTCCATATACAGAAAGTTTTGAGTCAAATAATATTGGTACATGGGTACAAAGTACATCCGATGATTTTGATTGGGATACTATTACTGGTGAAACACCATCAGTTAGAACAGGGGATTCACCAGCCGTTGATGGAAGCTATTACATATTCATGGAAGCAGATGGTCATTTTAATGAAGAAGCTATAATCACGTCAGAATGTTTTGATTTGACTGGTTTAAGTACTGCTTTCTTTGATTTTCAGTATTATATGCGAGGAAGACATATGGGGTCATTAAACTTAGAGATAAGCACTGATGATGTTACTTGGACGAGTCTTTGGAGTATATCCGGAGATCAGGGAAAAGCATGGTTCCCGGAAAGTATAGATTTAGTATCATATCTAAACGAATCGTTTGTTAAATTTAGATTCAAAGGCACTATAGGTTCAGGTAGTAAAAGTGATATCGCTATTGATATGATAGAGCTTAGCGATGGTCAGTCTTCAGCTAAAGCACTGCTTGATAAGGTAGATAGTGTAGGTATTGAAGCAGTAACACTAATTTATCCGAACCCAAGTAGTGGAAAGTTTACTATTAGTGTAAAAACAAATGAGGCTGAAAAAATTGATGTTGATATTTATAACTTAATAGGTCAAAAAATATTGACTAAGAAAGATGTGGACACTATTTCAGAATACGATTTAAGTGGTTACGAAAGAGGGATGTATATCATTAATATTATGACCAAAGACCACTTGGTAACTAAACGACTTATTATTGAATAGTAATTTAAAGAGTGACTTTAATGAGACTAAAAAAGGCATCCTGATTTATCAGGATGCTCTTTTTTATGATATTATAGAATGATTTTTAATATCAAATAAAGCTATTGGCTATGGTTGTTAAAAGAATCTTTAAGGAAGTATGCTATAAAAACCTAATGGTTTAATTAAGGTTTTAATTATTGATACTACACGAAACCATAGTAATCTAGAAGCATTTTAATACGTGATAGAAGTTAGTTATTAGATTTTAATTGGACTAAGACCTGAAAGAGCCATGTAAATTAGTTTTTTTATATTTGAAAACCCTTTAACCTATCTTACACGCCTTGCGTCTTACATATAAGTGAACTGAGTATGAATTATTTTAAAGTTTGTTTTTTTTTCATAGCCATATTTGTTTCTTTTCAAACCAAAGTGTTAGGTCAGTTTTCCCCAAACTTTAAAAATTATTCAATTTCAGATTATGAAGGAGGGAATAAAAATTGGGGTGTTGCTTTTGATAGTATAGGTAGAGTTTATGTTGCTAATAACGAAGGATTACTTGAGTATAATGGCGTACGATGGAAGCTTTGGCCAATGCCCAATAAAACCATTGTCAGATCGGTTTTTGTTGATGGAGATAGAATATACACAGGGTCTTTTGAAGAGTTTGGGTATTGGGAAAGAGATGCTAAAGGCATATTAAAATATACATCTTTAACTCAAAAGGAGAATAAGTTAAAATTTGATCAGGAGTATTGGCAGATAATTTCATATAATGATGCCTTGTATTTTAGATCATTCACTAAAATATATGTTTTCAGGGATAATAAAATAGAACTCATACCAACAATAGGAACCATTACGTCTTGTAATGTTGTAAATAATGAGTTGCTTATTTTTTCTTCCCGTTCAGGAATTTTAAAATTGGTCAATAATGAGTTTATTCCGGTTAGTGATATTAAGATTCCAAACGAAGTAAAAGTAAACCATATCCTTCCATTAAAGGGATCAGGGCTTTTCATATCATCAAGACTTAACGGCTGTTTTGTTTTTGATGGGAAAGACACCAAACCATGGAACTCTGAAATTAACTCCGTAATTCAAAAATATGAACTGAACAATTTGCTGCGATTGGCTAATGGAGACCTTGTTTTTGGAACTATTAAAGATGGGGCGTATTTAACGGATAAATCCGGAAAAATATTATTTCATTTAAATAAGGATGACGGGCTGATAAATAATACAGTTCTTTTTCAAAATGTTAGCAAGAATAATGAATTGTGGTTAGGCCTGGACAATGGCCTGGCATCAATTGATTTAAAATCTAAAGTTGAGATCTTCAATGATGTGGGAGGAGATTTAGGTGCGGTTTATGATATTGTAAACTATAAAAATACCCTGTTTATAGGTAGTAATACGGGGTTGTACTATATAGATGAAAACAGGGAAATTCAGTTTGTAAATGGATCACAAGGTCAGGTTTGGGATCTTAAAGTAGTGAAAGATAACTTATTTTGTGGCCATAATAATGGCACCTTTTTAGTTAAAGATAAGCAGTTAGAAGAAATTTCTGATTTTGAAGGCGGCTGGATGCTAAAGCCTATTATAGGAGAAGACGATTTTATGCTGCAAGCTACATATTCTGGGTTTGTTCGATATAAAAAGAGTAGCAATGGATGGGATGTAAGTAGAGTCGCTAATTTTAATTTGCCATTAAGGTATCTGGTTTTTGAAGACAGAACTACTGCCTGGGGGGCACATCCGTATAAAGGACTGTTCAAAGTAGAATTTGACGAAAACCTTGAACGGGTTATTTCTTCTAAAAACTATGAGAACAAGGGCGTTTGGTCTACCTATAACTTAAAAATATTCAAGGTAAAGAATAATATTGTTTTTCAAACCGGTAAAGGCTGGCAAAAATATGAACCACTGGAAGATAAAATAGTGCCGTTTGATATGCTCTCGGAAAAAATAGGAGAAAATTCATTTATAATATCAGAAGAGCCGGATGAGCTTTTAGCAGTTAAGGAAGGCGATCTTATTTTTATTAAACCCTCCTTCTCTTCAGACAAAAAATACTATATCCCTAATACCTTTTATAAACAACGACTGGTTTCCGGGTTTGAACGCATATCAAAGGTTAATGACAGTATTTATGCATTGTGCCTGATGGATGGATTTATGCTTTATAACGAATCTAATTTTGGTGTTAAGTATAAATTAGAGAAACCTATTGTTGATTATATAAAGTTAAAAGATGAGTTTATAGATACAGATACAGCAGATATTAAAACAAGTTTTAAGGACAATAATATTTCTATAGAGATCTCCTCGCCTAATTCAGCAGACCATTTTTTTGAGTACAGACTGATACCATCTTCAGATCCGTTATGGAAAGCTAATGATGACGGAAAGATTGAGCTTTCTAACCTGTTGGAAGGTAAATATAAACTGGCCTTAAGAACAGCAGATGCTAATGGGAAAAAATCTGAAGAGATCATATTGAGCTATTATGTTGCTCCGCCATGGTACAGAGGTGTAGCTGGAGGTGTTTTATATGTGTGTTTGGCTATGATATTGGTATTGGCTATGTATAGCTATAATCACCAGAAATTGAAGCGGAAACAGCGTATTATGAAAATAAACCTGGAGAAGGAACAAAGCATTTTATTGAAGGAAAAAGAATTGGAAAACCTTAAGGCTATCAGTGAAGTTAAAAATGCAGCATTGGCCAATGAAATAAAGCTAAAGAGCAAGCAACTGGCTAATACGGCTATGGCTCTGGTTAAGAAAAATGAAATACTAGTGCTTTTAAAGAAAGAGCTCATAATAAATAAGGATAAGTTTAATAATCGGTATGCTTTTAACCGTTTAATTAAGCTTATAGATAAAAGCATTGAGCATGAAGATGAGTGGCAGTTGTTTGAGTATAATTTTAATCAGGTGCATAAAGAGTTTTTTGAAGATTTGCGTAGCAAATACCCGGCACTTACGCATAAAGATCTAAAGCTATGTGCTTATATAAAAATGAACCTGTCAACTAAAGAAATAGCACCATTATTAAATATTTCTGTCAGAGGTGTTGAAACCCATAGGTACAGATTGAAAAAGAAATTTCTGTTAGACGAGCAGCATGAAGGCATAAATATTAATAAGTTTTTAATGCAGTTTAGTAAGAGTTAGAAGTTGATTGATTATATAGCTAAAATCTGATAATTTCACAAAATAGAGCTTGTATTTTTGTGATTTTTAAGGGTTTTTAGCTTCTTTTTTGAGATAAAAGATACTTCAAAACTAAAAAATCACTACGTCAGTACTACGTCAAAAATCATTTTTTGTTATTTATTTTAAGGCCTGTAAACCTCTGTAACCGCCTTTATTAGTGGTGTATCAGGTCTTCTTTTCTGTTGATGTATTTATAAATAACGCTCCTTTTTTGAAAACCGTTTTTCTAATAGTAGTTTTACTTCTCACTACTCTCCGTTTTTTTAAGACTATAAAAGTGCACGGAAAAACGATATGTAAATTACTAAAACTAAAAAATATTTAAGACATGAAAAAAATTACTTTATTATTAAGTTCAATTTTGATGACGGCAATTGGGTTTGCTCAAGGAGATTTTCCCTATGATTTTGAATTAAATCCGTTAACGGGAATCTCCACAACAAATTCTTCTATTTCAGTAGCTGACGTGGTTAAAGTTAATGATAATGGAACTAATACAGGTACACCAGACAAAGTATTGGAAAGAGAAGTTGACGGTAGCGCACAAAATCTACATTCCGTGCTAATTCAGCCAGCAACAGAGTTTAATTTTGCCGGGGGTGCCGCTAACGAAACAATTAGCTTTAAAGTTTTGTTTACAAATTCTGGAGGGGCAAATCAAACTTTACGTATTAGAGTTGGTATAGGAGGTACTGCGGATAAGGCTCAAGGAGATGTGGTTATTCCTAATGCTGCAAGTAATACCTGGTATAATGCTACTTTTGATATCGAAAACGCAGGTGTCTTTACTGGGACTGTATCTGATAAAGATAAAGCAAAAAACTTGGCTTTTGATAGAATTTATATCTCAACTACAAGCGCAGAAAGTAAAGCAACTGGATCTATTATTCGTTTTGATGATATTGTACATACCAGTGGTGTGCTTATTGGTGTTGATGAAGATGGAGATAATTACTATACCTTATCTAATGCTAGTTCTGAGCCTGGTTATTTAGGTGTAGATTGTGATGATACAGATGCAGCTATAAACCCTGGGGCAACAGAGAGTTATTATGATGGTATAGATTTTGACTGTAATGGGTTTGATTTTGGATCGGATAACTCTGGAAATGTTATTAGCTTGCCGTTTGGTTTTGAGGATACCGATAACTTTCATAAAGGGATAGAGACTAAAACGCAATTTGAATTTTCTGTTGTTCCAACGCCTTCCAAAGGAGCTTCAACACCTACAGGTACCAATAGTTTGAAAATTGAGACAATTCTTGATGCTAATAACCATGCTGGTACAATTTTTATAATTGATAGCCCCTTTGCAATAAATGAAGTTGTAGAGTTTGCTGCTGCTGTTGAAGGAACTACAGCTACATTTTTTGATGTTTGGTTGTGGAACAATGCAGACGGTTTTGCTAATAGAGTTGAATATAGGGTTGATTTAGCGGCAACTGAAACAGATTGGAATGTTTATCAAATAGACACAGATATTTCTGGTGCAAATTGGATAAGTACTGCAGGGGTTTTACCTAGCAGCTTTGATAGAGTTGGAGTTTATCTTCATAAAGGAACAAACCAAAATGGTGTAATAGTTTATTTTGACGATTTACAACTGGCAAGTACCGCTGGTATTAAAGACTTTGAAAACTCAGGCATTGACTTCAGTTACTTTCCAAGCCCTGCAAGAGAGGTGTTAAACCTTAAGTCAGCTAAAACAATTCAAAGTATTAGAATGTATAACTTGTTAGGTCAGGAGGTTTTAAGCAAACAAATCAATGCTAAAACAGATGGTATCAATGTATCCGGCTTAAACAGAGGCATCTATATCATTACGGCAACAGTAGACGATGTAGAGGGAACATTCAAATTTGTAAAACAATAGACAGACAGAATAGAATAATAGATTAATAGCCCTATAATACATATTAAAGCCAAGCGGATGCTATTTGCTTGGCTTTAATTATCAAAAGAAATACGTTATAATGAAAAAACAAGTGTGTAAAAATCTGCTAATAGCCTTTGGTTTGACTTTCTTAATGGCCGGTTGTCAGGATAAAAAGAAAGAGGACATAAAGGAACAGCAACGCCCTAACATTGTATTTATCATGGCAGATGATCATGCTTATCAGGCATTAAGTGCTTATGGCCACCCTGTTTCTAAATTGGCACCAACACCAAATATAGACAGGATAGCTAATGCAGGAATACGCTTTGATAATTCATTTGTAACAAATTCTTTATGTGGTCCCAGTAGGGCTGCCATGCTAACAGGTAAGTTTGGGCATATAAACGGCTTTTCTTATAACGGGCAAACCTTTGACGGGAACCAACCTACATGGCCTAAAATGTTAAAACAGGCCGGTTATCAAACCGCTGTTGTTGGTAAATGGCATATAGGACATACCCCTGAGGGTATTGATTTTGATTTTTGGAAAATATTAAATGATCAGGGTGAATACTATAATCCGGAAATTATAACCAAAGACACCACTGAAGTTGTTGAAGGCTATGCCACTGATTTGACAACAGACTATTCTATTAATTGGTTAGATAAGCAACGCGATAAAAGTAAACCATTTGCTTTGATGATTCATCATAAGGCGCCACATAGAAATCAAATGCCGGCATTGCGTCATACACAAATGTATGAAAACACTAAATTCCCTATGCCGGAAACCTATTTTGATGATTATAAAAACAGAACAGCCGCGGCAGAACAAAAGATGAATATCTACAGAGATATGTATGAAGGACATGATTTAAAAATGACTGTTGCTGTAGGGTCTGATAGTTTAAGATATGACAGGTGGCCGAATCATTTTCAACGTATGACTGAAGCACAGCGCACAGCATGGAATAATGCCTATAGAAAGCGCAATGATGATATGAATGCTGCAAATTTCACGGAAAAAGAAATGGCAGAATGGAAATATCAGCGTTATGTTCAGGATTATTGTGCAACAATAGCTTCTGTAGATGAAGGTGTTGGTCGTGTTTTAGATTATCTGGAAAAAGAAGGATTAACTGATAATACTTTGATAGTGTATACCTCAGATCAAGGTTTCTTTGTAGGAGAACACGGATGGTTTGATAAACGATTTATGTATGAAGAGTCTTTTAGAACGCCGTTATTAATGCAGTTTCCTGGTAAAATAAAAAACAATAGTGTCGCTACAGAAATGGTTCAAAATATTGATTTAGCTCCAACCTTTTTAGAATATGCCGGACTGCCGGTTCCTGAAGATATCCAAGGCGTTTCCTTAAAAGGAATTACCGCCGGTGAAAAAGAAGAGGACGATTGGAGAAAATCATTGTATTACCATTATTATGAGTTCCCTGGTTTTCATTCGGTAAAAAGACATTACGGAGTAAGAAATGAACGTTATAAATTGATTCATTTTTATAACAATATTGATGAATGGGAATTTTACGATTTAGATAAGGATCATAATGAGACCAATAATCTTATTAACAATGAAGCCTATGCTGCGCAGATAGCTGAAATGAAAGAAGAGCTTAAAAGGTTGATGGAGTTTTACAAAGAACCACCAATTGAAGAATGGAAAGATGTAAAACTTGGCAGAACAAGAAAAGTCCCAAATATGATTCCGGAGAAAAAGCATTGATCTTTTTCTGAATTCGGAAGTGCCATGCGCTGAGCCAACAATTTATATCATAAAACTAGATATGAAAAGATTTACCTGTATTATAGTTTTAGGCTTTGTTTCCTCCTGTTTGTTTTCCCAAACAAGCTTACCAACTTTTTTTGGAGATCATATGGTTTTGCAACAAAAGAGTAAGGTTGCAATTTGGGGAAAGGATACTCCTGACCAAAACATTGAGATCAGAGGGAGTTGGGGAGAAAAAGCCTCTGTGAAAACTGACAAAGAAGGTAACTGGAAAGTGTTTCTCAAAACAATTGCAGCAGGTGGGCCTTATGCATTGACTGTTAACGGTAGTGAAGAGATTGTGTTTAAGAATCTGCTTTTAGGTGAAGTTTGGCTGTGCTTAGGACAGTCTAATATGGGATGGGCATTACGCAATACGTTTGAAGGTGAAGCTACCATGGCCAAAGCAAAAAACTCCAATCTAAGAATATATAAATCAGATCGTCAGAATTGGCATGAACCTAAAACCGATTGCCCCTCAGGAAAATGGAGTATATCCGGGCCACAATCTGCCGGTAATACATCTGCCGTATCCTATTATTTTGCAGAAAGACTACAAAAAGAACTGGGAGTTCCGGTTGGAATTATTGTTCAGGCTTATGCAGGTACTCCAATAGAAGGATGGATGCCATGGGATGTTCAAAGTGGTAGTAACAGAAGTATTTCGCTTAAAAGTGAACTGGACGAAACCAGTAAGAGACAGGAAGAAAAGCTTGGATTTACTGAAGAAAAAGCATTTAAAACCTATCAGAAACAGTTGGATTTGTATCAAAAGCAAATGGCTGCTAATGATACCATGAAAAATAAAGTAAAAAAGCGGATGCTTCCTGTGATTACAAAACCTGCCAGATTGGGAAATCAATACCCGTCTAATATATACAATGCCATGGTACATCCTTTACTGGGTTACGGTATTAAAGGCATTATTTGGTATCAGGGAGAACGTAATTCAAAAACGGTACAGCAAGCCAGAGATTTTAAAGAACAGTTACAATTGCTGATTGGGTTTTATAGAAAAAAATGGCATGAAATGTCTAATGGAAATGTAAACAAAGACTTTTATTTTTCCATGACACAATTACCCAGTTGGAACCCGGTTCAAACTCAACCGGTAGAAGGGCTTGAAGCGCCTTGGGCAGTGTCAAGGCATGCCATGTTAGAAATTATATCAGAAACACCAAATACAGGCTTGGCAGTGTCTATTGATACCGGAGATGCTTTTCAACTACATCCTAAAAATAAAAAACCTATTGGTTATAGGCATGCATTTAACGTATTACATGATGTGTATAAAAAACCTATTGTAGCTCATGGGCCTTATTTTGATTCACAAAATATAGAAGGAAATAAAATAATACTAACATTTAATAGTGTTGGAAGTGGTTTAATTACCGGTAAAAAAGGAAAACTAAACACATTTGCTATCGCTGGAGAAGATAAAAAATGGCATTGGGCAGACGTGGAGATTATCCACGGTAAAGTAGTGGTTTATTCTGACAAAGTAACAGATCCCAAAGCCGTAAGATATGCCTGGGCAATGAATCCCTCAGAAAGAAATTTACTGTATAATAAAGAAGGTTTACCGGCATCTCCTTTTAGAACAGATACCTGGAAGTTGTTTGAAAAAGGTTCCGATGAGGTTACCGTTTTTAAGCCCAAAAAACCAAAAGGCTATAAAGCCAAAGATTGGGACAGGCCAAAAATGCAATAGAATAATAGTAATAAACAGATAAGAAAACAAATGAAAAAACTAAACTTGACAATACTAATAGGCCTTATGCTAATTGCCAATAGCATAGCGCAAACAAAACCTAATGTTGTTTTGATCTTAGCAGATGATTTAGGCTATGGAGATGTGGGGTATCATGGAGGTAAAGAAATACCCACTCCTAATATTGATGAGCTTGCTGAGCATGGAACAAATTTTTCAGCCGGATATGCTATGGCTCCGGTTTGTGCTCCGTCTCGTGCAGGTTTATTAACCGGACGTTATCAAAACAGATTTGGCTTTGAAGATAATCCGGGAGGCCCTTTCAGACAAACGGTAGATACAAAGCCAGGTATTCCTTTAAATGAACTAACGCTTGGTGAGTTCATGAAAAGCGAAGGTTATAAAACAGCATGGATTGGAAAAGATCATCAAGGTAAGTACGAACAATTTATGCCTTATAACAGAGGGTTTGATTTCTTTTTTGGGTTTAATAATGGTGCCAGCTCATACTTTGTAAAAGGAAATAACAAACAAATGTTATTAAAGGGTAATAAACCGGTAAGAAGCGAACCTGAATACCTAACCGATGCCTTTGGAAGAGAAGCGGTAAATTTTATAGAAAGAAACAAAAAGAAGCCCTTTTTCTTATATGTACCCTTTAATGCTATACATGGGCCATTACAGGCAACACCTAAAGATTTAAAAAAGTTTAAGCATATCAAGAATAAAAAACGCCAAACTTTAGCAGCTATGCATAGTGCCATGGATAGGAATATTGGTAAAATAATTGATAAGCTAAAAGAACACAATCTTGAAGAAAATACACTTGTTATCTTTTATAGTGACAATGGAGGTAAACCAAATGGGAACCACTCCTATAATCATCCTTTAAAAGGACAAAAGGGAACTGTTCTGGAAGGTGGAATACGTGTGCCGTTCGTGTTTCAATGGAAAGGCAAAATAAAAGCAAAACAACAGTTGGATTTTCCAGTTGCAGCTATAGATATTTATTCAACCATTTATAATGCCATTAATAGTAAGGTTGAATTAACAAATGCATTAGATGGTATTAATTTAATGCCTTACTTAAAAGGAGAAGAGAAAGCAGCACCGGCTGACAGGAACATTTATTGGAGATTTTTATATCAATGGGCTATACGAAATAACGAGTGGAAACTCCTTAAGTTGAAAGGAAAAGATAAAGCTGAACTATATCATATTTCGGAAGATATTTCTGAAAGTAAAAATGTCATTGAAGAGTTTCCTGAAGTAGCAAAAAAACTAAAAAATGAGTTTGATTTATGGTCAGACACAATGATTGAACCCCAATGGAGTTATCAGGGGAGTTTTGGAGGTCCAATAAATGTAAAAAAAGCAAAATAAATTAATTAAACGGACTGAAATACTACTTCAATTATACGTCATTAAAAATATAAAACCTCTCAAAAGGCTATATAATTAGGGTGTAATATAAGGTTGTATACTACTTCAACAGCATATTTGCGAATGACGTATTTATAGTGTGTGTTGATTTTAGTCAGTCAAACATATAAAATCTAAATTTAGACAATTAAACTAAACTTTAAACTAAACTGATAATATGAAAACAAAAATTATTTACCTTCTTTTATGCATTCCCGCTTTTCTTTTTGCACAGGAAAGAACGGTTAGTGGTGTAGTTAAAGATGCTTTAGGAGAAGCCATTCCCTTTGTGAAAGTCTCTGTTAAAAACAAAAAACAATCTGCCGTAACAGATATAGATGGAGCTTTTACCGTTAGTGCAAATGAACAGGATGTTCTGGTTTTTAGTTTTTTTACTTATAAAACTAAAGAATTAGAGGCATCTGAAGACTTTGTGGAAGTTGTTCTAAACCCAATGAAAAATGAAGATCTAAATAGAAGAGTAACCCTTGGTTTGGGAGATTCGGAAAAAAGATCATTAACGGGAGCAGAATCTTTTATTGAATCGCCTCTTATTTTTTCAAGTCCTGGAGCAGCTATTTTTGATGGTGTTCAAGGAAATGCTACAGGCGTAAAAGTTTTAATGGATAACCAGCCGGGGGCTCAGGCCAATGTGAGTGTTAGAGGAATTGGTACATTAATGACCAGAGGAAACCCTCTATATATTGTAGACGGTATTTTTGTAGATGAAATAAATGATATTAATAATGAGGATATCGAGTCTATAAATATTTTAAAAGATGTCGCACTTTTATCAACATATGGAAGTAGAGGCGCCAATGGCGTTGTTCTTATTAATACTAAAAGAGGCCATATAGGAGACCTTAAGGTTAAGGCTACAGCGCATTATGGAGTAAAAGATGTGTCGTCAAAAGTAGATATGGCTGATGCAGCTTCTCTACAAGATTATACAGGAATAAGTAATACTATTCCGGAAGAAGTAGACTGGTTTGACGAGTTAACTTCAGTAGGTAAGGTGTTTAGAGGAAATGTGTCATTAAGTGCTGGTTCTCAAAACCTAAAAACTTATGTGAGTGCTGGCTTGTATAATGAACAAGGACTTTTGGATAATGAAAAATATAATAGAGTTAATTTTTCAGGAAATCTTGATTTTGCTTTGTCTTCAAAATTGAATTTTACGTTTAATGGAGCGCTTGCTTTAGTTAATTCTGAAAATAAACCGGTAGGGGCTTTTCAAAATGCATACCAACAGGTGCCAACTTTTGGGATAAGAAATGTAGACGGATTATATAATGGTAATTACGGACCTGGTGGTTTAATATATGGAGACAATCCTATTGGAGATGTGGCATTGTATAACCATGATAATGAAACTAGTATTGTGCGTACAGGAATTAATGCAGATTATAAGGTGTTGGACTTTTTAACGATATCATCAGGGTTTGGTATAAAATATCAAGCAAACCTAGGGAGGTCTTTTGCCGGAGAAACAGAACTAGCAGATCCTAACCATAATGCCGGAGAAACCTATTATTCAGAAAATAGATTAGAAGCCATCCAATATAATTATAATGCTTACGCTACATTTTATAAAACTTTTAAAGAAAACCATAATCTAAGCTTAGTATATGGTATTTCAGGAGATTATAATAGAAGTACCATAGATTATGGTACCGTAAATCAGGTTCCTGAAGCAGAGCATCTTTGGAACTTTCCTATTGGGTTTAATTTTGTTAGAACATTGGGAGGAGAACCGGCTATTGGAGGCATTACACACCCAACATTACGCTTTCAATCGCAGCTGGCAAAACTTAGTTATAACTACAAAGGGAAGTACTTATTTAACCTTTCCGGTAGATCAGATAGCTCAACACGATTTTTAGCCGGAACACACGCTACAACATATGCGATTAGTGGTGGATGGATAGTTTCTGAAGAGCGTTTTTTACAAAACCAAAGCATAATTAATTTTTTAAAGATCAGAGCAGGAGTTGGAGAAGTAGCAAACCAAAGAATTCCCGTTTACAGGTTGCTGTCTAATAGGATTATAGATAATTATATTGGAGCAGAAACACCAGTAGACCTGGATTCAGCTAACGGTTATGAAATCTCTGACATGTCTGATATAGGTGTTGAATTCACTATGTTTAACAGTCGCTTATCAGGAGAATTCAATTACTACAATAGATTTAATAATAATGCGGCATTAGTACGACTTGATAAAGAGAATTTTGATTCAGAAATCCCAGTACATCCTTTCGCAATAGATCCCGCAAGCTACTTTCAAAATGCTGCTAAGATTAGAAATTCCGGATATGAAGTGGCTTTACAGTGGCAAAATACGGTGAATGATAATTTCAGATATAGCTTAGGTGTTAATTTTTCAAAAAATAAAAATAGGGTAAACGCCATTAGTAATGATGGTACGGTACAACTAGACGGTGGTTTTGTAAATGGTAATTATACCAAACGTTTAGCTGTAGGGCAATCTGTAGGTGCCTGGTATATGTATGATGCCATTGGAGTTAATGATTTGGGAGAAATATTATATGAAAACAGAACAGATGGAACACCTACAACAGATGCTAACGAATCTCAAAAACAATTTGTTGGGAACTCTGAGGCTGATACCTTTTATGGTTTGAATTTTGGAATAGTGTTTAAAAATTTCGATTTATCAGTTCAGGCTTATGGTTCTGAGGGAGCAGAAATTTACAATGCTAAAAAGCAAAAAAGTTTAATTGAAGGCGGTAATATAGAACAGGATTTCTATAACAACAGAGCTAATGAGGTAAGCTTTACAGCTAATAAATCGGTGGTGTCTTCATATTTTTTAGAAGATGGTGATTTTTTTAGAATTAATAATATCACACTTGGATATAATTTTAAGAACAAAGTGTTTGGGTTAGAAAATGTGAGATTATATGTAACCGCTAAAAACCCATTTTTGTTTACGGACTATTCTGGGTATTCACCAGAGTTGCCCGGACGAACTTACGGAGGTAATAATTACATAGGTAATTCAGGAATTGACTATAACACATACCCAACAACACGTACGGTTGTAGGAGGCTTTGTGGTAGATTTTTAATATAAAGACGCGATTCAAAAGTAAAGAATTACAGAAGGCAGGTTATATGTCTTATAAATAATAAAACAAACCAAATATGAAAACTAAATTAATATACTTTCTACTACTAATACCTGTACTGAGCTTAGCGCAAATGCAAATAACAGGAACAGTTAAAGCTTCAGATGGTGGTATATTACCAGGAGTGTCAGTAGTAAATCTAAATACAAAATCAGGAGCTGTTACTGATTTTGATGGAAATTATACCATAAATGCAAATAAAGGAGAAATACTTCAGTTCAGTTACTTAGGAACCAAAACCCAGGATATTACAGTAGGGGACAATACTGTAATACATGTGATACTGGAAACCTCAACAGAGAGCTTAGATGAAGTTGTTGTGGTAGGATACGGACAATCTAAAAAACGAGATTTAACAGGGTCTATATCTTCTATTAAGGCCGATGACCTAACCGTACAGCCTGCAGTTAATGCTGTGGAATCTATTCAAGGGTTGGCGCCAGGGATTGATGTAACAGCAGATGGAGCACCGGGAGGAAGCCCGGTAATCAGAATTAGGGGGCTTGGTACAGCTTCTGCTGGTAGGGATCCCTTATATGTGGTTGATGGTATCATTCTAGATAATATTGATGATATTAACCCAGAAGATATAGAATCATTAGATGTTTTAAAAGATGCTTCATCTTTAGCTATTTATGGTTCCAGAGGAGCTAATGGTGTGATTATAATCACCACGAAACAAGGAAAGGTTGGAGCATTTAAATTTAATGTGTCCGCATTTACTGGAGTGAAAGACATGCTGACCAGTGTTGATTTAGCCGGCCCTGAAGATTATCAACAGTATATCATGGAACAAATTTTAGGTGAAGGGCAGGATTTAGCAACAATAAACGCTGGGATTGCTGATTTTGGTCCGGAATATGGCATTTTTGACCCGTCAGTGCCATCACCAAGTAGGACTGATTGGTTTGATGAAATTACAAGGCTGGGAAAAATACAGAACTATAATGTGTCTATCTCAGGAGGTACTAAAAAAGTAACAGAATATTTTAATGCTGGTTTTTATAATGAAGAAGATATTATTAAAAGAAATGATTTTAGAAGATATACCTTTAGAAACAATTTAACTTTTAATATTACAGATAAGTTAACTTTTAAAAATACATTATTATTTTCCATACGAGAATCCAATCAAATTCCAAATAACGTGTTTTCTAGAGCTTATAGACAAGCTCCTATTGCACCAATTTATTTAGAAGATGGTTCTTTTTCTACATTAAACAATGAGAATTATTCAAATGCAGGGCATCCTATTTCACTAATAGAAAGGACTAATGATAGGTCCAGTATGAAGCAACTTACAGGTGGGTTTACTTTAGACTATAAGTTAAATAGAAATTTATCATTCAAAACCCATTTTGGTTTTACAAGAAGATTTCAAACCGTAAATACGTTTAATGTAAATAATGATGATTTGGAGAATTCTCCGGATTTTGACCCTGATGCTGATCCAATAATTGTATTAAATACCAGAAAAATGCAAAATACAAGATGGGTACATGATTTTTATGGAACTTATAACAAAACATTAGGAGGTATTCATAATGTGAAAGTGTTATTAGGAACAACAACAGAACGTATTCATAATAACACCACTCTTGGAGGGCGTTATACAGGTGTACCTTTTGGAGATTTTGATTTTAATATTTCTGATGGGAACATTACAACTATTAGGTCAGGTGTATCTCCTGTACGTTCTTTACGGTCATATATTACAAGAGTAAATTATGATTATGATCATAAATATTTATTAACGTTAACGGGAAGACGTGATGGGTCCAGTCAATTTAAACCAGGTCATAAGTGGGGTAACTTTTACTCTGTAGGTGCAGCATGGGTAGTTTCAGATGAGAACTTTATGAGTAACGTAAACTTTGTAGATTTCTTTAAAATTAAAGGAAGCTGGGGTGAGTTAGGTAATCAAAATGTTAGTTTACAGGTGTTAACTTTTGCATCAGATTTAAATTATGCAACCGGGCCTAATAATGGGTCTTTCCAACGAGTAAATCAAGGCTCTTCAATTACCCAGATTTTAGACGAAGACCTGTCTTGGGAGGTTACCAGAGAATTTAGTGTTGGAGCAGAGTTTAAAATGTTTGACAATAGGTTAACAGGAGGTTTTGATTATTATAATAAGCTAAACACCAATGCTATTTTACAAACAACTTTAGAAGGAACATTTGGAGCTTCAAACAGGCCGTTCACTAATTTGGCAAAAATCAGAAATGAAGGTAAAGAAATTTCATTGGGGTGGAGAGATAAAATTGGGAAGGATTTTACCTATTCCATTTCAGGGAATTTTTCATATAATAGAAACGAATTAGAGGAAATACTTACTGAGGCTAATATTCAAATTCCGGGAGGTATAATAGGGCAGGGTTCTATACAAACCAAACTTTTAGATGTTGGGCAACCTATTGGGTCATGGTTTTTAGCAACGTATTTAGGTGCTGACCCACAAACAGGAGATCGTGTTTATAAAGATTTGAACGAAGATGGTACAGCTATTGGCGATTTTGCAGATCGTGAATTCCATGGATCGCCATTACCAAAATACAATTATGGTATTAATATTAATTTAAACTATAAACAATTTAGTTTGGTGGCTCGTGGCTATGGTATTGGTGGTGGTAAAATATATAATGGTAAAAAGCAATTGCGTTATACTTATGAGAATATTGAGCAAAGTGTGTTTGATAACCGTTGGACTACACCCGGACAAATTTCATATGAGCCTAGAGCAGTGGGCAATGATAACAGACCATCGACCTATTATTTAGAGTCCAGTGACTTTTTTAGAATCAACAATATTACTTTAAGTTATGTTTTTAAAAACTTTATAGGCTTAAACCGCTTAAGGTTATATGCCACAGCTAAAAACCCATTTATTTTCACAAAATATTCTGGATATAATCCGTCATTATCCGGAGGAGAAGGGACTTCAGATCCAACTGTAATTAAAGGAGATCCTTTAGGAAATACAGGTTTTGAGTTTAATGCTTATCCGGCAACGAAGCAGTTTATTTTTGGAACACAAATTAATTTTTAATACAACATATTATGAAGACACATATTTCTAAATATATAGCAATCATATTGATCATTGGAATTGTATTCAATTGTAGTGATAATGAGTTTATTGATGCAGACCCCGTTAGATTGACGGTAGATGAAGCTTTACAAAATGCGTCCGTAGCTGAAGAGATGGTATATGCCACCTATAATGCTATGCTTTTAGGGGCCTACACCGGTATCCATTGGATATACGCCACAACGGTACCTAGTGACAACGCTATAGCCGGAGTTAGTGGTAATAATAAAAACGGAAATGTTATTGACGGAATTGAAGAAATTAACGGTTCTTTAGGAAGCCTTAACCCAGTATGGACATCACACTATTCTGCAATTACTAGAGCAAATTATGTTTTAAAGTTTGTTCCGGAACTAGATAATGTTGAGGATAACCTTAAAGAACTGTATATAGCAGAAGCCCGTTTTATAAGAGCCATGACCTATTTTAGGCTATTAAGAGTATTTGGGGGGGTGCCATTAGTAGACCACATATTAACACCAGGTGATGCGGATGATAAAATTGTGGCTAACGTAAGGGTTTCTAAAGAAGAACTATATGAATTTATTATTGATGAGCTTACTGAGGTAGCTGCCAAATTACCAACAAGAGAAGAATGGGATGAAGCTCAATTAGGTAGAGCTACAAGTGGAGCAGCTTTGGGCTATTTAGCAAAAGTATATATGTATGTTTCCAGTGACCAGCAATACAATGGACTAGGAGAGGTAAATGGAAAGGGAAGTTTAGAGAATTGGAGTTTATGTCATCAAGCCACTTTAGATGTGGAAGCTTTAGGTTATGATTTAGATTTTACTTATGATAAATATGGTGTTAATGGTGGTGGGCCAAATATGTTAGCATCTGTGGCATGGTTAGTTTATGCAGAGAATAATGTAGAATCTGTATTTGAGATACAAGGAAATCAAGGATTTGCAAACAATGCTGCGCCGGTTATTAACTATTATAACTGGGCGAGTTCAGAAAGAATCAATTTGGGCGTACCTAGTGATGAGATTGTAAAACTATATGAGTTTTCAGATAGGCGTTTAAATGCTACTATAGTTGGTAAAAATAATAGAGCGTATTTTGATTTAACAGGTCAGGGAACTGCAGGAACACGATTAAGATATTTTGATAATAGATTAGCTCCAAATAGAGAGCCATATGATTTCTTTTGTCCTAAATCATATGTAACAAGTAACAAAAACATAAATCCAAATGCGTTTAATGGTCAAAGAAATAATAAGAATATAAGAACCTTACGTTATGCCGATATTTTATTAATTCGGGCAGAAGCTGCAAATGAATTAGGACAGACTGCTGATGCAGAAGCTACTTTAAATAAAATAAGATTAAGAGCTTTTGGAGATAATTCTCATGATTACCCTACTACTGATGATATTAATAATATCCTTCCAGGAACAGGTGGCGATCAGTTAAAAAGTGCCATCTGGAGAGAACGTAGATTAGAATTGGCATTTGAACATGATCGTTGGTTTGATCTGGCCCGTCAGGGAAGAAGGGAGCAAGTAACGAATGATTATTTAGAATCAAGAGGAATGGATAGGGCATATCAATCTCCCAAGAATGATGTTTTTCCAATTCCAATTATTCAAATTTTACTTAGTAGTGAGCTGTTGGAACAAAACCCAGGCTATTAATATAAAATTGAAATATTAAAAAAGAGAAGTTAAAAATAACCTGTTAATGTTAAAGAATATTATTAAGGTAGAAAAAACATTAAATGAAGTTTATTAAGGCATATAAATATAATGTAATCACTTTTTTTATCGCTGTGATTTGTTTAGGGTGTGCACATAAAATTGTGGCAGGAGAATCTGGTGCTAAAGACAAAAAGGTTAAACTCTCGGATGAGGAATTACTTGAAAAGGTGCAAAAACAAACCTTCAAATACTTCTGGGATTTTGCCGAATCTAACACCGGTATGGCTCATGAGCGGTCTACCTCAAAGAAAGGAAGAAAGCAAAGAGTAACCTCCGGAGGAACCGGTTTAGGATTAGCAGCATTCCCGATAGCCGTAGAAAGAGGATGGAAAACCAGAGCACAGGTGTTAACCCGTTTAGAGAAGATGCTTAGTTTTTTAGAAAACACAGATACGTTTCATGGGGCATATGCGCATTGGTATAGTGGTACTTCTAAAAGAGCAGTAAGATTTAGTAAGCATGATGACGGAGGAGACATTATTGAAACCGCTTTTTTAATAGAAGGATTATTGATTAACAGACAATATTTTAACAAGGATACAAAAAGAGAACAAAATTTAAGAAATCGAATTAATAAGATATGGGATGCTGTTGAATGGGATTGGTATGTACAACCTGGTGATGATATTTTAACATGGCATTGGTCTCCTAATTATGGATTTCAAAAGAATCATAAAATTAAAGGACATCATGAGGGACAAATAGCATATATCTTAGCAGCATCCTCTAATACACATAGTATTCCGGCATCTGTTTATCATAATGGATGGGCACAAAAAGGAAGTATTGTAAAGGATAGAAATCACTATGGCTATGATCTGCCTTTAGGGCCAAAGTTTGGAGGCCCACTCTTTTTTACCCATTATTCGTATTTGGGCTTAAACCCAAAATTGCTAGAAGATAAATATGCTAATTATTGGACGCAAAATGTTAATCACTCCAAAATCAATTATACGTATTGTGTAGAAAATCCAAAAGGTTATAAAGGCTATGGAGAAAATTGCTGGGGATTAACAGCCAGTGATGGAAATAATGGCTATTCTGCGCATAGTCCAACTAATGATAGAGGTGTTATAACCCCAACAGCAGCATTATCATCATTTCCTTATACTCCAAAAGAATCAATGAAAGCATTGCGTTTTTTTTATGAAGAACTGGGAGACAAAATTTGGGGAGACTATGGTTTTACAGATGCTTTTAATTTACAAGAAAATTGGTATGATTATCAATATTTAGCTATTGATCAGGCTCCAATAATTGTAATGATTGAAAACCACAGAACAGGATTAATTTGGGATCTATTTATGAGTTGCCCGGAAATAAACAAAGGCTTAGAAAAATTAGGCTTTGCAAAACTTTAATTATAGAAAGATGAAAACGAAAAACGCAATTTTTTTAGCATTTATACTTGGAATAGTATTTATCTCTTTGTTAGCATTCAATTTTAACGACAAAAAAGAAACCGCTTTTGAAAGCTGGAATGCAGATGACAAAGCCATGAACGCAAAAGTAGATTCATTGCTTTCTGTGATGACCTTAGATGAAAAAATTGGTCAAACTGTACTTCTAACAAGTACAAGAGATGTTACAGGGCCATCAGTAAATGAAAATTATGAAAAACTAATAAAAGAAGGTAAAGTAGGTAATATTTTTAATGCTTACGAAGCCAGTTTTACAAGAAACCTTCAGAAAATGGCGGTTGAGAATACACGCCTTGGAATACCATTGTTATTTGGTTATGATGTGATTCATGGACATAAGACCATTTTTCCAATTTCTTTAGGAGAATCAGCAAGTTTTGATTTGCAAGCTATTGAAAATGCAGCAAGAATAGCTGCTGTAGAGGCTTCTGCCGAAGGTTTACACTGGACCTTTGCACCAATGGTAGATGTTGCCAGAGACCCTAGATGGGGGCGTGTTTCAGAAGGGTCAGGCGAAGATGTGTATTATAGTTGTGAAGTCGCAAAAGCAAGAGTAAAAGGCTTTCAAGGCGAAGATTTAAAAGCCACAAATACTATTTTAGCATGTGCAAAGCACTATGCTGCTTATGGTGCAGCTCAGGCAGGTCGTGATTACCACACCGTAGACGTTTCAGACCGGGAATTAAGAACCACGTATTTACCACCCTTTAAGGCCACAGTTGATGCCGGTGTAGCTTCATTCATGACATCCTTTAACGAACTGAATGGTGTACCGGCAACAGGAAATAAATACCTTTTAAAAGATATTTTGAGAGATGAATGGGGGTTTAAAGGTTTTGTTGTTACAGATTATCAATCAATCAATGAAATGGTACCTCATGGCATTGTAAAGGATGAAGAAGAAGCTGTGAAATTAGCCATAGATGCCGGTGTAGATATGGATTTGCAAGGCGAAGTCTATTCAAAGCATTTAAAAGGCCTTATAGAAAATGGAACTGTACCCGTTGAGAAATTAGATACAGCAGTAAGACGTATTTTAGAACTAAAGTATGCTTTGGGCTTATTTGAAGATCCATATCGCTATTCTGATGAAGATAGACAAAAAAAGTATGTAATGTCTGAAGGACATTTGGAAGCAGCAAGAGATATGGCCAGAAAATCTATGGTACTGTTGAAAAATGAAAACCAAACATTACCATTATCAAAAAATAAAAAAATAGCATTGATTGGTCCGCTTTCAAATACAGAGAGAGATATGATTGGATCATGGTCAGGAGCAGGAAAGCACAAAGATGACCCCGTAACGGTGTTAGAAGGTTTTGTGGAAATGATAGGAGCTGAGAATGTTATTCATGCAGAAGGCACAAAACTGTCACGTTATATGAAGCGAACTGATGCGCCTATAACCAGTGGTTTTTCAGAAGCTATAGCTGCCGCTAAAAAAGCAGATGTAATTGTTGCAGCAATGGGGGAACTTCAAAATATGTCTGGTGAAGCATCTTGTAGAACAGATTTGGACTTACCGGGAAATCAAAAAGAATTATTAAAAGAACTTAAAAAACTAAATAAACCTATTGTATTAGTGCTTTTAAGCGGAAGACCATTAACTCTTGAATGGGAAGATAATAATATGGATGCCATTTTAGA
The DNA here is from genome assembly GCF_035818475.1 of Alterotamlana spongicola. Taxonomy (NCBI): domain Bacteria; kingdom Pseudomonadati; phylum Bacteroidota; class Flavobacteriia; order Flavobacteriales; family Flavobacteriaceae; genus Alterotamlana; species Alterotamlana spongicola. Next base: position 388,975 of record NZ_JAYMGV010000001.1, on the reverse strand, counting down.
AGCCTGGTTCCCGGGTACTATGGGAGGGCATGCCATTGCAGATATTGTTTTTGGAGATGCCGTTCCTTCAGGTAAGTTACCGCTTACATTTCCCAGAAGTTTAGGTCAGGTGCCACTTTATTATAATATGAAAAATACAGGTAGGCCAATTAAACCTAATGTTAAAATAAATACCTATAAGTCGATGTATTTAGATAATCCTAATACACCGCTATACCCGTTTGGTTATGGATTGAGCTATACAACATTTGAGTATAAAGATTTAAAGTTAAGTAATGATCAAATAACAAATGAAAAAGGTATTAAGGTTTCAGTTGATGTTACTAATACAGGTAATTATGATGGGGAAGAAGTTGTACAGCTATATATAAAGGACATTGTAGGTTCTGTTACTAGGCCTGTTAAAGAATTAAAAGGCTTTCAAAAAGTTTTAATTAGAAAAGGAGAAACAAAAACTATAGCCTTTAATTTAAGCATTGAAGATTTAAAGTTTTATGATATAGATATGAATTTTGTAGCCGAAAAAGGAGATTTCAAAGTTTTTGTTGGAGGTGATTCAGAAGCAAAACTAACAAGTGGTTTTTCATATAACTAGATGAGAATTAAAACGAAGCATATAGCATTAATAGCTGCAATTGTAGCTGTGGGTTGCAAAACCCGCAGTGAGGTTGTATCAGAAAATATCTCAATTAATAAAGATCATAAAACCCCCAATGTCATTTTAATTTTTGCAGATGATATGGGATGGGGAGATGCCAGCTATAATGGACGTAAAGATATTTATACACCAAACATTGATGAGATAGCAAATCAAGGTGTGACCTTTACTCAAGGATATGTTTCGGCATCTGTATGTGGGCCTTCACGTTCAGGAATGCTAACAGGAGTGTACCAACAACGTTTTGGAGCAGGAGAAAATATGAGTGCTACCGGGTACCCGGATTTATCAAAAATGCGATATGCAAAGGCAGGAATTCCGGCAAGCCAGTCCCTGTTTTCTGAAGTTTTAAAAGATGAAAATTATAATACAGCAGCAATTGGCAAATGGCATGTGGGTATACATCCTACATTACAACCAAATTCCAGAGGCTTTGACTATTATTACGGATTTTTAAACGGAGCACATGATTATTATGAAGCCAGTAATGATTTTGTTAAAAGTAAAGGGAAATGGCCTTTGTTTAAAAATACAGAAGTTGTTAAAGATTATGACGAAACATATTTTACAGAAACATTTAGTAAAGAAGCAGTAAACTATATAAATAAAGTAGCAAAAGACAAAAATCCATTTTTCTTATATGTAGCTTATAATGCAGTACACCATCCCTGGCAGGTACCTCAAAAATATATTGACAGGGTTAAGCATTTGAGCAATTCAAAGGACAAGCAGGTTTTTGCAGCTATGTTATTGGCCATGGATGATGGTGTAGGAGACATGATGCAAGCCTTAAAAACACATGACATAGAAGATAATACTGTTGTTATTTTTGTAAGTGATAACGGTAGCCCCAGAGGACAGGGTTTAAAACCAACAAAAAAGGATTCGCAGGTAAAATATGCAGATCATAAAATGTCCAGTCCGGGGTCATTCAGAGGGTTTAAGGGAGATACTTTTGAAGGGGGTATCAGAGTACCTTTTATTATGAAATGGCCAGGAGAAATAATGCCCGATACCTCATATGATCTACCGGTTAGTACACTGGATTTACTGCCTACAATAGCATCATATATAAATGCTGATCCAAATAAACAAAAAGGATTTAAGTATGATGGTGTCAATATATTACCCTATATAAAAGGAGAAAAAGGTAATGAGAGACCTCATGAAATCATGTATTGGAGACGCGATAATGATTACGCCATAAGAAAAGGGGATTGGAAATTAACATGGAATAATCATAGTGTTGGGAAACTCTCAAAAGCCAAACAAGGCAAATTAGAACTGTTCGATTTAAAAGCAGACCAAGAAGAGCGTTTTGATCTTTCAAAATCCCACCCTGAAAAGGTTAAAGAATTACAACATCTATTTGATTTATGGGATACCAAAAATCCAGATAGTAAATTATGGAACCCCCCGGTTAACAGAAAATATAATTATAAATAATAAGTGGCACATATATTGTCTCTGTAATAAAAAAGAACCAATAAAAATGAATCTGAAAAACAATACTATAGGAATATTTGTGGCACTGTTAAGTGTTTTTGGTTATTCACAAGAAAAAGAAAAACCAAACATCATAGTTATCATGGCAGATGATCATGCAAACAGAACAATTAGTGCTTATGGTTCGGGTTTAAATAATACACCTAATATAGATAGAATAGCTAATGAAGGCGCTTTAATGTTAAATAGTTTTAATGCAAATTCTATATGTGGACCAAGTAGAGCCAGTATTTTAACAGGTAAACACAGCCACTTGCATGGTGTTATGGGAAATGGTTTTAAGTATGATAATACGCAAACCACATTTCCCAGAGAATTAAAAAAGAATGGATATCAAACGGTTCTAATTGGCAAATGGCATTTAAATTCAAATCCAGGAGACTCGTTTACATCATGGAAAATTTTAAAAGGAGCAGGAGGACAAGGGTATTACTATAATCCGGATTTTTTAAACCATAATGGAGAAATATCTACTGAAGAAGGATATTCTACAGACATCATTACTAATTACTCATTAGAATGGCTTAATAAAAATTCAGATACGCCATTTTGTTTGTTTGTACACTATAAAGCAACTCATGTACCCAGGATGCCGGAATTCAGATATTTAGACAAATATACCGATGTTACTTTTCCGGAACCGGAAACATTACATGATGATTTTAGTACAAGAGAACCTTATGGAGCGAAAGCCTGGATGGGTGTGCCGTTTAAACCCGGGAAACTGTATGATGAACATGACTTTTCTAAAAACATTTACTTTGACAGGATGACTGTTGAGCAACGTAAAAAATGGCATGCGTTTAAAGATAAGGAAACCTTAGAGGAAAGACGATTAACAGCAGCAGGTAAACTGGATACCAAAAAACAAAAAAGAAGCTATGGATATCAAAAATTTATTAAAGATTATATCAGGTGTGTAGATGGTATTGATGATAATGTAGGGAGAATTCTGGAGTATTTAGATAAAAACCCTAAGCTTAAGGAGAATACTATTATCATTTATGCCTCAGACCAAAGTTATTTTACAGGGCAACACGGATTTGCGGAAAAAAGATTTATGTATGAAGATGGTGTGAAAATGCCAATATTATTAAGATGGCCTTCAAAAGTAAAAGCAGGAACAAAATTAACCTCTATGGTTCAAAATATTGATTTAGGACCAACAATTTTAGATGCAGCCGGATTACCAATACCAGAAGATATGCAAGGTGTTTCTATAAAAGAAGATATTATTACTGGTAATGATGTTAAAGGGGAAAAGTCTATTTACTACCATTATTATGATCATGGAAAGCATAATGTTCCTAGACATGATGGGGTTAGAACAAACCAATACAAGCTTATTAACTATTATACAGATAACGCTTATGAGTTTTATGATTTAGAAAAGGATCCTGAGGAGGTGAAAAATTTATACGGAAACAAGAAGTATAAGGAGACCATAGATGCTTTAAAGGTGGAATTAGCATTAAAGCGAGAAAAGTATGAAGTTCCTGATGAGCACTTTGAAGCACCTTACGTGTCAGGAGGGAAAAAGGGGCATGGAAAAAAGAAAAATAAGAAGGCTCTTAAGCGGAAGAAAGTATTTAAAGACTAAATTTTTAAATGATGAATAAAAACATACTTTGTTTGATAATAATAGCCATATTGACTGTTGGTTGTAAATCAAAACCAGGCTCTGATATAGCAAAAAATGAGGTTTTCTCCAGTAAGAATAAACCAAATGTTATTGTTATTCTGGCAGATGATTTGGGATTTGCAGATGTGGGATATAATGGGTGTAAGGATATACCAACACCAAACATTGATGCTTTGTCTTTAGAAGGTGTTACGTTTTCAAATGGCTATGTAACAGGATCTGTTTGTGGCCCAACAAGAGCCGGATTATTAACAGGACGTTATCAACAGCGTTTTGGCTCTGAATTTAATCCGGGACCAAGAAAACTAACAAAAGACGGTAAAGTTGGTGTACCCTTATCAGAAACGTTTATTTCAACAAGATTAAAAAGAATAGGTTACAAAACAGCATGCTTTGGAAAATGGCATTTAGGCGGTGAAAGTGGTGACAAAGACCTATATCCTCTAAATAGGGGATTTGACGAGTTTTTTGGATTTCTGGAAGGTGCTGCCCTGTATATAGACCCTGAAAATTCTGAAAAGAAATATATGAGAGGGAATGATGAAGTAACTATGGAGGAAGAATATTATACAGATGCTATTACCAGAGAGTCTGTTTCTTTTATTGATCGAAATAAAGATAACCCGTTTTTTCTCTATGTACCTTATAATGCAGTACATGCACCTCTACAAGCTCCGGAAAAATATCTAAAAGAGTTTGATCATATTAAACATCCAAAAAGAAAGTTATTGGCAGCAATGAATTTTGCTATGGATAAAAGTATTGGGGATATTATGTCAAACTTAAAGAAACACGGGTTAGAAGAAAATACCATGGTTTTCTTTTTAAGTGATAATGGAGGGAAACCTAAAGGAAACTTCTCCTATAATGTACCGTTAAGAGGAGAAAAAGGCCAGTTTTATGAAGGAGGTATCCATGTGCCGTTTGTTGTAAAATGGAAGAATCATTTTCCGGAGAATATGATATATAATGAACCGGTATCGTCTTTAGATATTATGCCAACAATAATGAATGCCGTAGGCGTACAAGTTGATCCGTCATGGCATTTAGATGGTATAGACATGTCTACTTTTATTGATAATAAAACCTTATTGCGTCCTCAAAGAGAGCTGTTTTGGAAATCAAACAATAAATATGCTGTTAGAAATAATAAATGGAAAATTGTAAAAATGGGAACTAAGCTTGAGCTTTTCAATTTATTACAGGATCCTTATGAAACAACAGACTTATCAAAGACACACCCTGAACAGGTAAAAGCTTTAATGGAAGTTTATAAAAAATGGGATTCAAAGAATATTCCGGCACAATATGGATATGGAAGTGAAGAGAAATTCCCATATAAAGTAGTTAGAACAAGAAGAACTGAATTAAAAAGATAATAATTATGAATAAAAATAACCTACAGCAAGTATTAATCGTTTTTGTATTGTTTATCACGGGGTTAGTGTCCTGTCAAAATAAGGAAAAACCATTAAATGTTGTTTTAATTACGGCAGATGATTTAGGATATGAAGCCGTAAATTCTTTTGGTAGAGACATACCGGATATAACACCACAAATGGATGCTTTTGCTAAAGAAGGCGTTCAATTTGCAGAAGCACATACAGCAACACCTATTTGTCAACCAAGTAGAGCTATAATGGCCACGGGGTTATATGGAGTTTCTAGCGGAATGATGGGCTTTATTCATAAAAAGAAAGATGTAGCCACAGCTATGGAAGTGTTTCAGGATAACGGTTATCTAACCGGGATATTAGGAAAAGTAAACCACTCAACACCGCCTATGGATTTTGTTTGGGATTTTATGGTAGACTATGGTGATTTAGGAGCAGGAAGAAGCCCTAAGAAGTATTCAGAAAATACTAGACTATTTATTGAAAGATGCAAAAAGGAAGATAAACCTTTCTATTTTATGATTAATTCGCATGATCCACATAGAGGTTTTCACGATCCAAATGGTAAAAAACATAAAGGCGCTGAAGAGCCCTCAAGAATATTTTCTATCGATGAGGTAGAAGTTCCGGGATATATGCCCCAAACAGATCAGGTGAAAAAAGAATTAAGTCATTATTATAATTCTGTAAGACGATTTGATGATACTTTTGGAGCCGTAATAAAGGTTATAAAAGAAGCTGGCGTGTATGAAAATACGATAATCATTGTACTATCAGATAACGGTTCTGCCTTTCCATTTGCCAAAGCAAATGCTTATGTGGCAAGTACCAAAACACCATTCTATGTACATTATCCCGGGCATATGAAAAAAGGATTGATTGATACCGAACATATGATTTCTGAGGTAGATATTTTTCCAACATTTTTAGATGCTACCGGAATTAAGGTTGATCAAAAGTTTGATGGAAAATCTATCCTTCCTTTATTGAAAGGAAAGAAACAAAAAGATAGAGATTATGTTATAGGAGAAATAGATTATAAAATTGGAGGTAAGGCAACACCAATTCGTTCTTACGGAGACAAAAAATTCAGGTACATATTTAACCCGTGGACACCAACAGGATATGCTTATAGAAATTCAAATGAAGGTCAGATAAATAAAGATATTGAGGCAAACCACCCGGAACATATGAGGTACGTTGAGTTTTTCAGACATAGAGTTTTAGAAGAGTTCTATGATGTTCAAAAAGATCCGGATGCTACAACAAACTTAATTAATGACCCGGCTTATGCAAAGCAAATAGAAGAATATAGAAGTGCACTTAAACAATGGATGGTAGATAAGAAAGATCCTGTTTTAGGGATGCTAGAGAATGTGGATAAACCTGAGAAAATGCAGGAATATATAGATTCGGATTTTCCAACAAAAAGAGGGTTAATGCCTCAGGCTCAGATAGAAAAAGCTAAAGCTAAAGCTGCAGAAAAGGCTAAGCGTAAGTCTAAAAAATCCAATGATAAAAAAGCTTTAGAAAGAGCTGCAAAAAGAAAAGCGAAAAAGAAAAGAGAATTACAGGGGTAATAGCAAATAAAGAAATGGCATAAAATGATACGGAGATTATCCTTAGGCTTAGTTAGTTTTTTTATGCTATTGTCATGTGCTTCATCAAGTAAGAGCACATCTGTTAAAAAATCCGAAGGAGAGTCGTTTAGTGTAAACCTTGGAGACAATAATATTGTTGAAATGGTTTGGGTGCCTAAAGGGAACTTTGAAATGGGTAGCCATGAAGGTGATGCTGTAAAGCATAAAGATACACCGGTACACACTGTTAAAATATCTAAGGGCTTTTGGTTGAGTAAATATGAAATCACCCAAAAACAATGGCTGTGGTTCATGAAAACTACCGTGGAAGAGCAGCAAAAGAAACAGTATAAAAAATGGACAATAAGAGGCGTAGGAGATAGTATCCCTATGTATTTTATTTCTTGGGAAGAGAGCATCGGTTTTTGTAATAAGCTTAATGAAATAGAGAAGGGTAATTTACCAGAAGGCTATAAATATAGTTTACCTACAGAAGCACAATGGGAATATACATGTAAAACATTTGCTAAAAATAAGCCTTTAGACGCTATAGCCTGGTATAGAAACAATAGTGATAAAAAGGTGCATCCAATTGGAAGGAAACATCCAAATAGGTTGGGTATATATGATTTAAGAGGAAACTTATCCGAATGGTGTTATGATTGGTTTGAGGAGTATTCAAAAGAAGGCGTAAAAGATCCGGTTGGGCCACCAAAAGGCGAAAAGAAAATAGTAAGAGGGGGGAGTTGGTTTGGACCGGCATTAAATACAAAAGCTACAACCAGATTCCAAGATCCACCTAAAAATGGGTATAGCTCTATAGGCTTAAGACTTGCTTTAAGGCCAATACATTAAAACGTATTAAAGATGAATATAATTAAATTGAAAAAAAATCAAATTGTTTTATTTTTAGGACTGCTCATTTTTATAAGTTATTCTTGTAAAAATGAACCGGATAAAAAAGCACCAAAAAAATCATATGCTTGGAAAGATTTATCAAAAGAAGACCAGGGGTTTTTAGACCTGGTGCAACATAAAGCGTTTGACTTTTTTTGGGAAGGTTTTGATGAAAACACAGGGCTTATTTATGATGGGCATAGTAAAAATAGACGTACCAGTGTAGCAACTTCAGGCTTTGGTTTGTCAGCTTTTATTGTTGGCGTTGAAAGAGGCTGGATAACAAAAGATGAAGCCTATAAAAGAATATTACTAACATTAAATAGTTATTATAAAGACCCAAATAATCCTGATGATTTTTGTGTAGAAGGTAAGTACGGTTTTTTCTACCATTTTTTTAATATAGATACAGGAAAACGTAATGGGAAATCTGAAGTTTCAACTATAGATACTGCTATTTTAATGGCAGGTGTCTTAGATGTTATGGAATATTTTAAAGGTACCGAAGTCGCAATTTTGGCGGATAAAATATACAAAAATGCCCAATGGGATAAATATATAAATGAAGAGAAAGCGGTTGTAGGCGGTTGGAGGCCGGAAATGAAACCGGTAGCCGTTTACAAAGGCTACAACGAGTATAATTTAGTTTATTTATTAGGTCTGGGGTCACCTACATATACATTACCTGATGCCAGTTGGAGTGCCTGGGCCAGTGGTAAAGGGTTTATTCCCATAAAACCGTATAATGATATAGGAGAATTTCTAACCCCTCACGGCGTATTACAACCCCTAGCCTATATCTATCAATTTCCTGCTTGTTGGTATGACTTCAGAAATAAATCTGATGATTATGTAGATTATTATAAAATGAGTATAAATGCGTTAAAAGCTAATAAAGAATATACTAACAGTTGGGGCTATGCGCATGGTTACCCGGAAGAACTTTGGGGGTGGACGGCAATTGCAGGGCGTGATGGTTATTTAGGGTTTTCACACCCTTATAATGGCACATTAGCGCCATCAGCAGTATTGGCTTCCTTATCATTTATTCCCGAAGAGTCATTAAGAGCTATTAAGTATATGTACCAAAACTACGGCGACAAAATATTCAAGGAATACGGATTTGTAGATTCTTTTAACCCCTATCAAAATTGGTATGATGACACCTATTTAGGTATTGATAAAGGGAATGAGGTTTTATCAATTGAAAATTATAGAAGTGGGTCTATCTGGAAACGTTTCATGGACATTCCATATGTGCAAACAGGTATGAAAAAGGCTAAGTTTAAGAATTTGTAACTACTAAAGAATAGAACTAAAACTCAATTTGCAAACCAAAAATTTCAAATTATGAAAAATAAATTGTCAAGAATTTATCTCATTAAAACATTGATATTACTATTTTTTATTTCAGGATTTACATCTTGTAAAGAAAAAAGTAAACCAGTAGCTAAAAAAAGGCCAAATATCATTTTCATGATGAGTGATGATCATGCATATCAGGCTATTAGTGCTTACAGCAATAAACTTATTGAGACACCAAGTATTGATAGAATAGCAAAAGAAGGGATGTTATTTAAAAATGCTTGTGTTACAAATTCTATCTGTGCGCCATCAAGAGCCACAATTTTAACAGGTAAGCATACACATTTAACCGGAAAAATTGATAATCATTTTCCATTTGATTCAACCAATGTTACTTTTCCACAACTCTTACAAAAAGCAGGCTATCAAACAGCTATGTTTGGAAAACTTCATTTTGGAAATAACCCTAAAGGATTTGATGAGTTTAAAATCTTACCAGGACAAGGTGATTATTACAATCCTGAATTCATAACAAATACAGGGAATATAAAAATAGAAGGTTATGTTACAGATATTATTACAGATCTAACATTAGATTGGATGGAGGAGCGTAGAGATCCTGAGAAGCCATTTTTATTAATGTATTTGCACAAGGCACCACATAGAGAATGGTTTCCGGCACCAAGACATTTTAAAGAATATACCAAAAAAACATTTCCGGAGCCAGAAACACTATTTGATGATTATCAAGGAAGAGGTTCTGCCGCTAAAGAAGCAGAGATGAATTTGTTAACTCATATGACCTATGCAGCAGATTCAAAAATATATCCGGAAGTGATAAAGGAGTTAAACATGGAAGGAACCAGTAAATGGGGAGGCAGATTGTTTGATAAAAAGTATAGCCGTTTTACAAAAGCACAGAAAGATGAGTGGGATGCCACTTATATGGAGGTTAATGAGGACTTTAAAAAAGCATATCCAAATATGACAGCTAATGATTTGATGAAATGGAGATATCAAAGATATATGCAAGATTATTTAGGATGTATTGCAGCGGTTGATGAAAATGTAGGACGGGTTTTGGATTATTTAGATGAAAATAATTTGAGTGATAATACCATTGTAGTATACACTTCAGACCAGGGCTTTTATTTAGGAGAACATGGCTGGTTTGACAAAAGATTCGTTTATGATGAATCCTTTAAAACACCATTATTGGTACGTTGGCCTCATGTTATAAAAGAAGGGACAACCTCTAACCAAATGGTACAAAATTTAGATTTTGCACAAACCATATTAGAAGCAGCAGGTGTATTGGCGCCATCAGATATGCAGGGAGAAAGCTTAATGCCTTTACTTAAGGGTGAAGAGGAAAGCTGGAACCGGGATGCTGTATACTATCATTATTATGAATATCCGGGACCACATATGGTTAAACGCCATTATGCTATAGTGACCACAAAGTATAAGCTGGTTCATTTTTATGATGATATTGATGAATGGGAGCTTTATGATCGTGAAAAGGACACCCTTGAAATGAAGAATGTCTATAACGACCCGGAGTATGCTGATATTGTAAAAGATTTAACCCAAAAATTGGCAGCCTTAAGGGTGAAATATAAAGATTCAAAAGAGTTGGATAAGAAGTATATTGATATGTATAAAGAGCGCTTTCAAGAAAGCAGAAAATAGATTAATTGAGTTAGAATAGATGTTCACCCTAAGACGGATAACTAATTAAAATGAAAAAACAACTGATTATAATACTTCTGCTTATAGGAGTTAGTGTTGCAGCTCAGAACCCGGAAATGGATAAGTTCATTGATGATCTAATGGGTAAAATGACTTTAGAGGAAAAGTTAGGGCAGCTTAATTTAGCTTCAGGAGCAGGAAACTTGCCTGTTATATCAGATGGAGAGGGGAAAGAAGATATCATTAGAAAAGGGCTAATAGGAGTTTCAGGAGGTAGAAAAAGTCAGGAAATAGCGGTTAATGAATCCCGATTGGGAATCCCTTTATTATATGGAAGAGATATTATTCATGGGTCAGCAACCATTTTTCCTATTCCTCTTGCCATGGCTTGTACCTGGGATATGGATTTAATTGAGAAAAGTGCCAGAATTGCAGCAATAGAAGCAAGTGCCGTTGGTATAAACTGGACCTATTCTCCTATGGTAGATATTGCAAGAGACCCACGTTGGGGGCGTATAGCAGAAGGCGCAGGAGAAGATCCGTTTTTAGGATCTAAAATAGGAGAAGCTCTGGTTAAAGGCTATCAGGGAGATGATTTATCTGCTAACAATACCATTATGGCATGTGTAAAGCATTTTGCACTATATGGAGCTTCAGAAGCCGGTAGAGATTACAACACTGTTGATATGAGTAGGTTAACTATGTTTCAAGATTATTTTCCACCTTACAAAGCCGCTATAGAAGCAGGAGCAGGAAGTGCAATGACTTCTTTTAATTTGGTTGATGGAATACCGGCAACCGGAAATAAATGGTTATTAAATGACCTTTTAAGAGAACAATGGGGCTTTAACGGACTGGTTGTTACAGATTTTACGGCTATCAATGAAATGATGCATCATGGTGTTGGAGATCTTCAGGAAGTCGCTGTTTTGGCATTAAAAGCAGGAGTGAATATTGATATGGTTGGGCAATCATTTATAGGAACTTTAGGGACATCTTTAGCAGAAGGAAAGGTTACACAAGAAGAGATAGATCAGGTCTGCAGAGTGGTGTTAGAAGCAAAATATAAATTAGGGTTGTTTGATGATCCTTTTAAATATTTTGATGCAAAGCGGGCAAAAAAAGATATTTTGACCCCAAACAATAAAACAGCAGCTAGAGAAATAGCCAAGCGTTCTATAGTCTTGTTAAGAAATAATAAAAATATCTTACCATTAAAAAAAGAAGGCACCATAGCTGTAATTGGTCCGTTGGCCAATTCCAGAATAGACATGTTAGGAACATGGGCTAATACCAAAGATACTACACATGTGGTATCATTATTAAGAGGGGTAAAAGACCTTTTAAAAGGAAAAGCTGAGGTCCTATATGCTAAAGGGGCTGATTTTACAACAGATCCTTATTTATTAAATGTAAACCGTACTAATAACAAAAATGTTGTAGTAAGAGATTCGGTTATAGTGGATCATAACAAAACAGAATTACTGTTAAAAGAAGCTATAGAGGCAGCTGAAAAATCAGATGTTATCCTGGCTCACCTGGGAGAACCCAGAGCCTGGTCTGGAGAAGCCGCAAGTAGAGCAGATATTAGTATACCAGAAAATCAAATCAATTTATTAAAGGCTATGATAAAAACAGGTAAGCCGGTTGTTTTGGTTTTAGGAAATGGAAGGCCTATGACGCTAACCTGGGAAAATAGTAATGTTGATGCTATATTAGAAACCTGGCATTTAGGAATAGAAGCTGGTCATGCTATAGCAGAAGTTTTGTTTGGCGATTATAACCCATCAGGAAAACTCACGGCAACATTTCCACGTCATGTAGGACAAATTCCGGTGTACTATAATCATAAAAAAACAGGAAGACCAAAGAGTGATTTTAAATTCACAACAAAGTATCTGGATATCCCTAATACACCTTTATACCCTTTTGGTTATGGATTAAGTTATACCAATTTTGACTATTCTGAGATTACCTTGAATAAAAGCCAATTAAAAGGAGATGACATGCTTCAGGCATCTGTAACAATAACTAATACAGGAGATTATGCCGGTGAAGAAATCGTTCAATTATATATTAATGACCCTATAGCTTCAGTTTCAAGGGCAGTAAAAGAACTTAAAGGTTTTAATAAAGTGCATTTAAAACCTCAGGAGTCAAAAACAGTTACATTTAAAATAACACCTAATGAGCTGAAATTTTTCAATAGTGATTTAAAGTATGATTGGGAAAGTGGTGATTTCAATATTTATATAGGAACCAGTTCAGCTCAGGTAAAAGAAGTTAAAATAAACTGGTTAAAATAATAACGATGATAGAAATGCATTTGTAAAATGAGACCATGTTTTTGATGCAGTCGGTGATAATATGTTATGGAATGAATAGATAAGTCTTAAACAAATGAAACTTAATAAAGTATTACACAGTATATTGATTTGCTTGTTGTTTATAACAGCTTACGGGCAGGAGAATACTACGTTAACAGAATTGTTTAGGAATTCATATAGTGTTTATGAACGAATGAGAGATCCTTTAACGGGGATTTATCAGGCAAAAATAAACCTAAATAATAATAACGATCTAGCCAATTCATCAATTGCAGTAGATGGAATGGCTTTGGTAACCGTTTGTATTGCTGATAAAATGGGATGGATCACTGATGCTGAAGATCTGGTAATAGAAACCTTAACCACGCTTTCTGCCGGAGGAAATGGGTTTACACCAGATCGGAATCCAACAGGCTATTATCGTCATTTTTTCAATAAATTAACTGGAGTTGGAACTTCAGAATTCAGTACGGTAGACAACGCTGTTTTCATGTCGGGAGTACGATTCTGTAAAAATTATTTTAGCAGTCACCCTAAAGCCAGTCAGATAACAGCATTAGCAGATACGCTTTTAAATAGTATAGATTGGTCAGTAGCAGTAGTTGATCCTAATACTGATGCCAATGGAGGTGGATTATACCTGGCAATAAATGAAGATGGGACAGGCCCTGGGAATAATATTACCCGACCATATAATGAATATGTTTTAGTAGCATGGCTGGCGTATAAGCAAGAGCAAGAATCAAGCCCGACGGGTCCCGCTCAAAGATTATGGGATATGTGGTACGCTCAAACAGCAAATTTATACAAAGTGAATTATGGTAACTATGATATTTTAACAGTAAAGAATTTAAACTTTCAAGCAGAACACACCTATCAAATGCCATACTATTTGTGTAATTATTATACCACTAATAGCGGGGGAGATATAGACGGAAAAGGGTATTTGCATTATATGGAAAATATTAAGAATGCAGATAAAGTTTGGTTTCAAAATGCAGATATAGCAGATAATACCATTACTATAGAACCTTATGAATGGGCCATGAGTGCAGGTAGTGGAATAGACCCCGGAACCGATCCAATAGATTTAAATAAAGCACATTATTCGGTTGATAAAATAGATAAGAACCCTTTTGTGATTGTGTCACCACATACTTTAGCAGCTTATATGCCGGTAAATCCCGGTTCAAAAGATGATTTCTTGTCTCTATATACTAATAATAAAGGAGTGTACAGCCTTCCATGGGACACTTCTAAAAAAGTAGTTTGGCGGTATAGCATTAAAGAGCCTACCTGGTTAGCTCCAAAGATACAAGGTGTTGATTTTGCTCCATTGGTTTTTGGAATAGCCACTTTGCCTGAGTATTGCGGGTCTGATTTTTTTAGTACTTATAATGATTTTAACTTTTCTACATTGTCATCAAAACGTTTTGATCTAAAACAGCAGGTTAAGTTATATCCTAACCCGGTTAAGGGTGATGACTTATTTGTAAAAGGGATAAAAGATTTAGAATCAGTTTCTATATATAATGTATTAGGAATTGAACAAGAGTTTAATTTAAGGGGTGATGGCTCCATTGATGTGAGTCATTTTTCATCAGGGGTGTACATATTGAATATTGATGATAGGATCAGGCTAAAATTCATCAGAAAATAGCTGGTATTAAGCCTAAAGAGCATGATGTTAATCTAAAAACTTGTCATTTATTTATAGAAAACATGACATGGTAAAGTAGCTTAAAATAAGTGGTTATAGGTTGTTTGTCATGAATATTATAAAAAGACTGTGATTTTAAATAATTGTTTTTCAGTTTTTTAACAAATGCTGTGTAGTATTTTTGAAGTAGCTATAAATACTCCAAGAATAAATACATTTAAGCCCTATCCCTCTTCAAAATAAAGGCTTTGTTTAATGAGTTAAAATTCAGCAGCGCGTATAATTTATGCAACTAATATAATTTTTTATGATGTTAAGATTTAATACCGTTTTATTAATTGTTATTTTAAGTAGTATAGTTATTGGTTGTAAAACAGCAACTAATAGTAAAGTTTTGAATACCGAAAAAAAGCCAAACTTCATTATAGTTTTGGTAGATGATATGGGATGGGGAGATGTTGGGTATCAGGGAGCAGATGACATGCTAACACCTAATATTGATAAATTAGCCTCAGAAGGAACACAATTTTCACAAGGTTATGTGACTTGCTCGGTATGTGGGCCATCAAGAACATCTCTTTTGTCAGGGCGCTATAGTGATGAGATAGGTATATGGGGGAATTTTGGCAAGAATGCCAAAGACGGCTTTCCTGCAGATGAAAAAATGATTTCAGATTATGTTAAACAAGCAGGATATACAACAGGAGCTATTGGTAAATGGCATATGGGTTATGCCAAAGATGAATTTAAACCAGAAAACAGAAACTGGGATTATTTTTATGGGTTTTACATAGGAGGGCACGATTATTTTAATGCTGCAAAATCATACGATCATAAAAAAGCAAATGAATGGCCAATTCAACGAAATAGTGATATTGTTGACTATAATAAAGGAGATTATTTAACAGACAAGTTTAATGAAGAAGCTGTTGATTTTATTGATAAAAATAGTGATAAACCTTTCCTGTTATACGTAGCTTATAATGCGGTTCACTACCCTTGGTCTGTTCCTGATAATTATCTGGAAAGAGTAGACAAGGAAAGAGATATTAAACTGAAGTACCGTAGAATATTAGCAGGAATGACTTTAGCTATTGATGATGGTGTTGGGGCAATGATGAATAAGTTAAAAGAGAAAAATATTGATGACAATACCGTGATTATCTTTTTATCTGATAATGGGTCACCCAAAGGTATCGCTGGTCATTACAAGCATAACTACGGAGAAACAGCAATGTCTTCAACAGGAGGTCTTAAAGGGTTTAAGGGGGATACTTATGAAGGCGGTATACGTGTACCTTTTATCATGAAATGGCCAGGGAAAACCACTCCGGGGCAGGTATATGATAAACCAGTAATTTCAATAGATATCTTACCAACTATTGCTGAAAATATTGGAGTTTCAACAAAAGAAGACCATTTAAGCGGTGTTAATTTATTACCATACATACAGGGCACTAAAAAAGAACGCCCCCATGAGGTGCTCTATTGGACATATCAAGACGATTATGCAATTAGGGATGGGGACTGGAAATTAACATGGAACGATCAGGAATTAAATGAAAATATGTTAACCATAAAAGAGCATGGAGAAAAAGTACCCGGAGCACCAAAATCTGTTGAAACACGCCTTTTTAACCTAGCCGAAGATCCGTATGAAAAGCATAATTTAAAAGATAAGTATCCTGAAATAGCAAAAAGATTGCAAGAAAAATATAATACTTGGGGAGCGGCTATGCCTTTGAACGGAAAACCATTATTTAAGCAGCCCTATACCAGAACTAAAAAATTTACAAATAAGCAATAAAGAAGACTATTTAATATGATTATGCAATATAAAATTGAGGAACAGAAAAAAATAATTTTCACTGCACTATTATGTGTATTAGCACTATTTGCTAATAGCCAGAAAAATAGTGAAGACAGACCCAATATAATCATAATAATGACTGATGATATGGGTAAGGAAACTGTTGGAGCTCATGGCGGATTAGATTACAAAACGCCTAACTTAGATAGATTAGCGTCAGAAGGAATGAAATTTGAAAACTGTTTTGCACAACCATTATGTACCCCTTCCCGTGTAAAAATAATGACAGGTAAGTATAATTTCAGAAACTATGAAAAGTTTGGATTACTACCTAAGACAGAAGTTACTTTTGGGAATGTTCTACAAGAAGCCGGTTACAATACATGTATTGTAGGAAAGTGGCAATTGGGTGGAAAACATCAGGATATTTTAAACTTTGGTTGGGATGAATACTGTTTGAATAATGGTGTAAAACCTCAGAATCCTAAAGATAAGCCGTATAGAAAGGGAAAAGAACGTTATTGGGAAAATAAAAATGTAGTTGCCAACGGAGAATATTATAAAACAAGTGAGCGTTATGGGCCGGATATGATGAATGAATATGCACGTAATTTTATATCAAAAAAAAGAAAAAAGCCATTTTTTTTATACTACCCTATGATGCTTCCTCATAATCCGTGGGCACCAACTCCCTTCTCCAATGACGGTGACAAAAGCGGAGAAAAAGTGAGCGAAGTAAGATACTTTAAAGATAATATTGAATACATAGACCATTTAGTTGGAAATATTATTAAGACACTGGAAAAAACAGGGCAAAGAGACAATACCATTATCATGTTTACAGGAGATAATGGAACGGGTTATGCGGTTCCGGTTACAGCGCCAAGCACAACAATAAAACGTGTAATTTCTGTTACAGGTAGCAGACATGATGAAGTTGTTAGATTACCCGGAGAGCAATCTGTGCTATTAAAGAGAAAAAAGAAAGACGTTTATGTAGAAGGGCCAATTACCAAAGCAACTTATGGAGATATCCCTGGAAGAAAGGATGATATGAGGCGCGATGGGACTAATGTACCTATGATTGTGGATTGGGCAAAATATCGTTCAATCTATAACCAAAAAGGACATAGCTATGAAGATTTAATAGACTTTTCAGACTTTTTTGCTACAGTTATAGATGCAGCAGGAGTTAAAACAGATTCTGAAATTGATGGTATTTCATTCCTTCCACGATTAAAAGGAGAAGCCGTTAATAGTAGGGATTTTGTATTCTGCCATTATTGGTTTTTTGGCCGTGACCCTAAAAAGGCTAAAGATGCTATTCATAATGCACATTATAAATTGTATAGTGACGGAAGCTTTTATAATGTAAAAGAAGACCCAAACGAAGAGCATAAGTTAAATGTTAATCAATTAACTACCAAAGAAGAAAAAGCATATCAACATCTAAAAAAATCGTATTCAAAGGTTAGAGGTACAACCATACCAGTAAAAAAAGTATAAGTATGAAAAATCTAATAAGTGGCTTATTGGTCTTGGCATTAGTAAGTAGTTGTGGTAATTTAGAAAAGAATAAAGTTGAGAAAAAAAAGATTGAGCCCACCCATGAATCATTGATTAAAAATTATAAAACCCCTGAATGGTTAAAAGACGCTAAATTTGGTATATATACCCATTGGGGAGGTTCTACTTATGGAAATCAGTACAATGATAAATTTGCTTATGGCTGGTATGGAAGAATGATGTATTTAGAACATTCACCGGCATTTGAATATCATAAAAAACATTTTGGAAGCCAGGATAAAGTAGGATATAAAGATTTACTGGAACGGTTTACAGCTCCTAAATTTAATGCGGAGACATGGGCTGAATTATTTTATAAGGCTGGGGCAAAATTCGCTGGACCAGTAGCGGTACACCATGATAATTTTTTAATGTGGGATTCAAAAATATCACCTTGGAATAGTGTTCAAAAGGGCCCAAAAAGAGATGTGTCAGGAGAATTAAGAGACGCTATTATTAAAAGAGGAATGAAGTTTATGGGATCTTTTCACCATGGTTTTACATATCGGTTTTATGAACCGGCAGCACAGTTTGATATGGAAAAAGCCCCCCTTTTATATGGCCCAAAAAGACCGGAATTTTATTTTAATACAAAAAGAGGAACAAAAGCATTTAAAACTATAGACAGAAACTTTCAAGAGTTATTTCTGGATAAAGTTTTAGAGTTTACAGGAAAATATAAACCCGATTTAATTTATTATGATTTTGGTTTGGGCTGGCATGATGAAGATATTAAGCTTAAAATGTATAGCACGTATTATAATCAAGCCTTGGCTAATGGACAAGAACCAACGGTGGCTCAAAAAGAAAGAGAGGATATCCCGGAATTGAACTATTCAACGTTAGATTTGGAACGAGGTAGAATAGGTTTTATGACAGATCATACCTGGCTTACTGATAACTCACCTGGATCTTGGTTCCATTATAGAGGAGCAAAATTTGAACCTACTAATAAGATGGTAGATAGATTGGTGGATATTGTTTCTAAAAATGGTTGTTTTCTTTTAAATATAGGACCAGACCATGAAGGCGTAATACCAAAACCTTTAGAAAAAATGTTGCTTGAAATTGGGGCTTGGTTAGGCGTAAACGGAGAAGGGATTTACAATACAAGAACATGGTATAATTATGGAGAAGGTATTAAATCCTCTTCAAAAGGCCATAATGCTGCAGCTAACTCTCATAAGAAAGATGAAGAAGATTATACTTCAAAAGAGATCAGATACACACAAAGCAAAGACTCAACAAAATTATACGCTTTTGTTTTGGATTGGCCTAAGTATAATATATTGAATTTAAATGCTGTAAAAGTATTGAGTGCTACAGAAGGCGCTACTGTTAGTTTATTAGGCTATGGTGAGGTCCCATTTAAGGTTACGGAAAAGAGTACTATAGAAATAGATTTGGCTGAAGTAGATAAGAATAACCCAAAACTAAACTTTAGTTATGGATTTAAGCTGAAAGGTTTTAAAATAGCGTGGCAGGAATCAGGGCATTTTTTACTTCCCAATGCCAGTACCACATTAGCTAAACGTTTTGAACTTCAAAATAGCAAGATGCAGATTCCTTTTGTAATGAAACATGGAAAAAGAGGAGCTCATTTGGCATTAGAGTTTGGAGAAACTCCCGGTAATGAAGTTGTAAAAGGACGAATAAAAGATTTAAAGGGGCAAGTTATAAAAGAAATAGAAGCAAGTTTAGATAAAATTGAAAACAGCAAGTTGTATTCCATAGCATTGGTCGATGATATTCCCGAAAAAGGAGACTATATTTTAGAGGTTGACAATCCGGAATCAATAAAAGGTACAGTCAAACTAGTAGCTACAGTAAAAAGAGATAAAGCCATTCACAGAAGGGGAGAGTTAATAGATTAATGATGAATTATAATAAATACCAGATTATGAAACCTATACGTTTAATTTTAATTTTTATGTTGTGCACCCTTAATAATGTAGTGGGGCAGAACGATAAATTTTCGAGGCCAAATATTATTTTAATCATGGCAGATGATTTAGGTTATGCCGGACTAAGTAGTTTTGGAGGAGAAGGCATATACACACCACAATTAGATAAATTGGCTCAAGAAGGAGTAAAATGCACAAATTTTTATAGTAACAGTACTGTGTGTTCGCCAACCCGTGTAGCGTTAATGACCGGAAGGTATCAACAACGTGTAGGTTTAGATCATATTTATTTTCATTGTTTAAAAGATGATGGTTTAGACCCTGATGAAAATAAAGTCTTAGCAAAAGAGCTAAAAAAAGTGGGCTACCATACGGGAGTTTTTGGGAAATGGCATTTGGGTGCAGGAGAAAAATATCAACCAAAAAATCAAGGTTTTGATGAGTTTGTTGGCTTTTTAGATGGTAATATAGATTTCATCTCGCATCATAATACCGAAAGTTTTGCAGATTGGTGGGTAGACCATAAGTTGAATAACCAGGAAGGTTATGCTACAACATTATTAAATACTGCAGCAGTAAAGTTTATTGAAGATAATCATCAAAAACCGTTCTTTTTATACATGCCACAGGCAGCAGTACATGTGCCAATGCAGGGGCCAAATGATAAAGCGATGAGAACAGATGAATTTTATGCCTATAAAGTAGACCATCATTTTTCAAAAGAAGAATATATGAGACGATATTCAGAGATGGTTGCAGAAATGGATAAGGGTGTTGGACAAATTATGAATACGCTAAGGAAGTATAATATTGAAGACAATACCTTGGTGATTTTTATTTCAGATAATGGGGGAGAGTTCTTGGGCGTAAAGCATGGTAAGGTAAACGGAAACACAAGAGGGCATAAAGGCACTATGTATGAGGGTGGTATAAAAGTACCAGGTGTTTTTTATTGGAAAGGAAAATTATCTCCGGGACAGGTAAATACTCAGGTTATGCTGTCAATGGATATTTTTCCAACAGTTTTAAAATTAGCTGGAGTTAAATCAGATAGGACTAATAAACCAGATGGTGTGGACTTATGGAAAACCTTAAGTAAGGGAAAGAGCATTAAAAAAAGAGATGTGTTTTGGATGCATTCTGAACGATTGGTTATGCGTAGTGACAACTTAAAATTAATAAGACAAAATAAAGGTGTTGAGTTATATGATTTAGAGGCAGATCCATTAGAAAAAAACGATCTTTTCCAAGACCAAGACTACACCAAAGTTATTAGTCGTATGATACAGAAAAGTGATGCATGGAGGAATAAAACAGCTATTGGATTCCCTTTAAAAAGAGACATAGGTGTTTTTGTTAAAACGGATTGGCCATGTAAAAGAGATTTAAAAGCCTTTAATAAAGGGAAAACCTGGGAAAGTTTAAATAAATGATAATGATTATGAGAAAAATATTAAAGTGCATGTTTTGTTTTTGTGTTTTAAGTTTATGTTCAAATTTAAATGCACAAGGACAAAAATTAGAGATAGAAGGAATTATTATTGATGAATCAGGAGAACCACTACCATATGTGTCAGTTGTTATTTTATCAGAGAATATAGGAACATCAAGTAATGATGAAGGTTATTTTTATTTTTCGGTAGCACAGGGTTTAAAATCTGAAACAGTCACTATATCAAGTATAGGTTATAAAACACAGGAGTTTTCAGTTGCTAAATTAGCATCGGTTGCAACTAATAAGATCGTAATGGAAGAAGCTGTCTCAGAATTAGATGCGGTAGCTTTAGAATCAATAAAGGCCGATTTGGTCGTTAAAAAGGCATTGCAAAGCCTTGAACAAAATACAGTGAATAAATTACATCAGTTAAAAGTATTGTATAGAAGAGCATCATCAGAAGGAGGTAAAGCCAAGTTTTTGATTGAACAATATGCTAATTTATATGATAATGGATTGACTAAGCCCGTTACATCATTAGAAATAGTTGAATCCAGGCAATCTGAAGATTATAGAAGCTTATTTGTAAAGCAAAACGGGCATGCTTTAAGTGTAATGACCAAGCTAAACCCGTTGCGATACCCAAAACGAGTGCTATCTTTTGAGTATAAGCAAATAGGAGCCTCAGTGTTTAATAATGAAGATGTGAGAATTATTAAAGGAACAAAAGAAGGGGATAAGAGTATTATTCTATATATAGGTACAGATACTTATAAAGTATATAAGGTTGAAACTTCAGCGCGTAATTTAAAGGGTACCTATATTTTTAGAGAGAATAGTAAGGGAAAACTATATTTAAGCTATCACACCAGGGTCTTTAATGCTATGCAGAAGCTACCACCGGAGAAACTAAAACAAATGCAAAAACAAGGGTTTAAAGGTAAGAGAATGAAGGTGTCTTATTTGCATGAAGCATTTATATTAGGAATAAATATGGAAAGAAAGCGTTTTAAAGTTAAGGATTATGGTCATGCCAATGCTGATATGACTGATATTAAAATGCCGTAT
The DNA here is from genome assembly GCF_035818475.1 of Alterotamlana spongicola. NCBI lineage: Bacteria > Pseudomonadati > Bacteroidota > Flavobacteriia > Flavobacteriales > Flavobacteriaceae > Alterotamlana > Alterotamlana spongicola. The sequence continues at coordinate 366,531 of NZ_JAYMGV010000001.1, read as the reverse complement.
AACAAGGCATTTTGGGAAACTTTACCAATGCCGCTGGATACCAAGCTTTTTAAGAAAATTAAAAGAGAATTACAGGATAATTATGGTGTACCATTGGAAGAGCAATATCAGGCAGTGAATAAATAGTCATAAAAATAGAGATACTTATATAGGAAGAGAAGGGAGTGCTGTTTAATTACCATTCGTCTTCTTGCATCTTATCATTCAAGTAATTTTGTAAACTTTTGTTTAGGTTATTAAATAAGGCTTCAATCTGTGAAGGCACATTGTCATGCCCTTTTTTTAAAGTAGTACTACTTTCATGAAAAGCACTTTTATTTAAATTAACCCATGTCCTTTTATTTGCTGAAGTATTATAAGATAATCTTGTTGGTTTAAAACGGTACTTGCCGTTTTGAATGGTTAAGACCAAATTGTATGATAATCCTTCGCATTTATAATCAGGCTTTACTCCAAAGCACAAGGCATTATCAGCAAAACCACGTATAGCTATTTTTTTATTTTTATCTTTTATTTGTACAGCTTCCTCAAAATTACCATATTTTTCTTTAGCCCATGCTATGGCTTTTGTTAATAGGTCATTTTTGCTTAATCCTTCTATGTCAATGATTAATACTTTAGGGGTTAGGCCATTTATATCAAAAGTGAATGTATCTATTTTTTCACTGTTATTTTTAGAAAACAAATTGTTTCCAGTAACAGAAAGTGTATCGTTTTCCACTTGTGAAAACACAAAAGTAGAGATTAATAAAGTTGTAAGTAGGGAGATTAGTTTCATGATATATTATGATTAAAACTTTATGTCTTACAAAATAAAAAACTTATGTGACGTCCTGAATAATCGATACAAGAATTAATAAATACAAGGTAGCAATTTTAATTTGCTACCTTTTGTTTTTTGTAGCTTTTTCTTTTTAATTTATTTTGTTGATGCATTTGATTAGGAGTCAACATTGAATTTGATAAATGCGGTCTTATTTGATTATAAATACCAATAGCATTTTTAATTAATTGCGTTTTAATTTCCATTGAAGTATGATACTTGTCAATAGCAAATTCCTGTTTAAGAATGCCATTGATTCTTTCTGCTATGGCATTTTCATAAGGGTCATATTTTTCAGTCATACTAGATCTAATATTATTGATATTTAATATTTTTTGATATTCGTTAGCGCAATATTGCAATCCTCTATCAGAATGATGAATTATAGGCTCTTTACTATAACTTCTGTTAGAGATAGCCATATCTAAAGCACTTAAAGCTCCTTCTACATTTAAACTATCAGAGACATTATATCCCATTATTTTTTTAGAGTAAGCATCAGTAATTAAGGCTAAATAACAAGGGTTTTCTCTATTGCCTATATAAGTAATATCACTCACCCATACTTGTTCTGGCCTGACAAACTCAACTTCTTTAATTCGATTTTTATGCTTTCTAAATCTATGATGAGAATCTGTAGTTGTATGATATTTCTTTTTAGGCGTAATCAATAAATTATTAGCTTTTAATATTTTAAATAGCTTATCACGACCAACTCCTATTATTTTTAATTGATGTTTTAAAAGATGAAATAATTTTCTTGTTCCTATTCTTGGCATTGATATACGAATAGTATTTACTAAATCAATTACCTTTTTACTAAGCTTTTGTTTATCTTTATAGGATTGAATAGCCCTATAATATACCTGTCTATTCACCCCGAGTAAATCACAGGTAGCAGTTATGCTTTCTTGTTTTTCTTGGCTATATTTTTCGATAACTCGGGTACGTGCTTTTTTCTAATAGGAATATTAAATTCTTCTTCGGCAATATCAATCATCATATCAAAAATGATTGCTTTTTTATCAGCTTGTTCGGCTAAAAATTCAGCTCTAGCTTTTTGCTTTTCTAAAAGCTTGACTTGTTGCTCTAATTCTAAAATACGTTGTTCAGGTGTTTTGGACATGGGTCGATTTATATTAAAGTCATAATCAAATTTACCATATTTTTTTAACCAAGTGCGAATCGTAGATCTGGCTTGGATGCCATATTTATCCAAAGCTTGAGCTCTTGTTAATAAGCCTTGCTCAATCTCTTGAACAACTTGTAGCTTAAAGGATAAACTGTAATCTTTTTGTGTTCGCTTTACATAATTTGAATTTGTAGATTCCATAAAATAACTTTTTACTGTAACGCTATTTCAGGACGGGACATTAAATTAAATAAAAAAACCACCCTTTATAGGTGGTTTTTTTATTTAATAAGTAACTATTTAGTGTCCTGTTTTAAGCTTATCAGCTTCTTTCTTTACAGCATCTGTAGCGTCATCAACAGCATCACCGGCAGCTTTTGCAGCATTATCAACGGCTTCTTCTGCAGCGTCAGCTGCTTTACCTACAGTCTCTCCTGCAGCATCTACAGCTTTATCTACAGCTTCTCCTGCCGCGTCAACAGCTTCTTCTGTGGCTTCTGCAACATCTTTAGCAGCATCACTTGCGTTATCTGCTGCTTGCTCTACAGCTTCTTCAACAGAATCTGCTTTTTTTGTATCTCTACAAGATGTGAAACTTAAGCTTAATGCTAATAATAAGGCAATACTTAATACTAATTTTTTCATTGGTTTTTGTTTTAGTGTTAATTGTTTTTTATAGTTATTGCTAATCTAACTACTTTATTTTTAAAAACTTAATATTTTCAAAAAATAAATCTTGGATCAAGCATTACTATATACGTAGATAATCGAGTATCTGGATGACGGCTCCTTTATTTTCTTTAATATAGGCTTCATTCTTACTACCAGATTCCAGGCGTTTATCTTTGTTTTCAATCAATTCATTTAGCACGGTATTAAATGATTTCTGGTTAGAGATTGAAAACATACCACCTTTGTTAATCATGGCTTGAGCTTCAGGGAACTTATCATAAGTGTTGCCAATTATAATAGGAATCCCAAATACAGCTGGTTCCAGAGTGTTATGCAAACCGGTATTACCTAAAGCGCCACCAACATAGGCAATATCAGCATAATTATAAATTTTTGAAAGTATGCCAATGGTGTCCACTATAAAAACCTGTGCTTCTGGCAATGATTTGTTTTCTTTTTCGGAAAATAAAATGGTTTTTAATTGAATCTTTTCCTGAAGGTACTTTATTTGATTTGGTTTAATATTATGAGGAGCAATAATAAACTTAACGGTATTTGATGATATTTTATTAATAAAATTGATAAGTAAAGCTTCATCTTCTGGCCATGTACTTCCGGCAACAATACAGAGCTTATTGTCTTTAAACTGTTCAATAAAATCTAAACGGTTATCTACGTTAAGTTGACTGGAAACACGATCAAACCGGGTATCACCAGAAACAGTTACCTGCTCATAGTTTATGGATTGTAGTAATGTTTTTGAGATCTCATTTTGAGTAAAGATATGATCAAAAGTAAACAGAGCTTTCCTGAGCTGTGAACCATAAAATTTAAAAAAAGATTGCCCTTTTCTAAAAGCAGCAGAAATTAAAATGGCTTTGAGTTGTTTTTGCTTTAATTGCTTTAAAAAGTTTGGCCAAATGTCATACTTCACAAAAATGGTCAATTCAGGATTTACAAGATCAATAAATTTTTTGGCATTGGTATTGGTATCCAATGGCAGGTAAATAACAATATCTGCAACGGGACTGTTTTTCCTGATTTCATAACCGGATGGTGAAAAAAAGCTCAGTACTATTTTATGATTTGTATAGTGAGTTCTTAAGGCTTTAAAAACAGGAAGTCCCTGTTCATATTCTCCCAATGACGCACAGTGGAACCATAATGTTTTATCTGTTTTATTTAAATGCCGTTCTAAGGCTGTAAAAGTGTTTTGTCTTCCTTTAACGCCTTTGGCAAGTTTTTCATTAAACCAGGCACCGCAGTAAAGAATAAATGCTGTGAGATGAATACCAATGTTATAAATAAAACTCAAAACTTTTCTTTGTGCTAAAATACACTTCTTTTAAAATAAAAACATGCTTTAATTTAATAGTTTAACTATTCTGAGATAAAATCACATTAAACATATTTTGAAATTAAAGTAACGATTAAATCATATAGGTTTGATTGGTTAGCATTAATGATTTTTGTAAATTTGTCGACTGTAAATCCAAAATGGGTATTCATAAAAATTAGTCTAGATAGATTGTTGGAATTTAGGAGGCTATAACAATTTTTAGATGAAGAAAATACAAATGGTTGACCTTAAAGGTCAGTATAACGATATAAAAGCTATCGTTAATCCTTCTATTCAAGAGGTTATTGAAAACACTGCATTTATAAACGGACCCAAAGTCCATGAATTTCAGAAAAATTTAGAGAGTTATTTAGGTGTAAAGCATGTAATTCCCTGTGCAAACGGAACTGATGCCTTGCAAATAGCTATGATGGGATTGGGGCTAAAGCCAGGGGATGAGGTTATTACGGCCGATTTTACCTTTGCAGCAACAGTAGAGGTCATAGCTCTATTGCAATTAACTCCGGTTTTGGTTGATGTAAATGAAGATGATTTCAATATTAATATTGAGGCGATCAAAAAAGCAATTACACCTAAAACAAAGGCTATAGTACCGGTACATTTATTTGGCCAGTGTGCTAATATGGAAGCTATAATGGAGATTGCCAAAGCTCATAATTTATTTGTTATTGAAGACAATGCGCAGGCCATAGGTGCTAACTATACGTATAAAGATGGTTCTAAGGTAAAAGTGGGAACTATTGGTGATGTTGGAGCAACATCATTTTTTCCATCAAAAAATTTAGGGTGTTACGGAGATGGTGGTGCCATTTTTACAAATGATGATGATTTAGCGCATACTATCAGAGGTATTGTTAATCATGGGATGTATGAGCGCTACCACCATGATGTAGTTGGAGTCAATTCCAGATTAGACAGCATTCAGGCAGCCGTTTTAGATGCTAAATTACCCCTTTTAGATACTTATAATAAAAATAGAATTGAAGCTGCTAATAAATATGATAATGCTTTTAAGGATATAGATGCTATTGAAACACCTTACAGGTACGGATCAGAAGATAATCATGTATTTCATCAGTATACGTTAAAAATAAAAGGTATTGACAGAGATGCCTTGGCAAAACATTTAAATGATAAAGGCATCCCTTGTGGCGTGTATTATCCCATTCCACTTCACAAGCAAAAAGCATATGCAGATACCCGATATGATGAAGCCGACTTTGAAGTAACAAATACCTTAGTAAAACAAGTTATTTCATTACCTATGCATACTGAATTAGATGATGAACAAATAGAATATATTACATCAACAATTATAAATTTTATAAATGGATAAAATATTAGTTACCGGAGGTTTAGGGTTTATAGGATCTCATACGGTTGTAGAATTACAAAACAAAGGTTATGAGGTTGTGATAATAGACGATTTATCAAATTCTTCAGAAAAAGTTTTAGATGGCATAACTGCAATAACAGGGAAAACTCCAATTTTTGAAAAGTTAGATTTAAAAGATAAATCCGGAGTTGAAGCCTTTTTTTCAAAACATAATGATGTTAAAGGTGTTATTCATTTTGCAGCAAGTAAGGCGGTTGGTGAGAGTGTACAAGAACCTTTATTGTACTATGAAAACAATATTGGGACCTTAGTTTATATCCTAAAGGAATTAAAAAAATTACCGTCAGCAGCATTTATATTCAGTTCTTCATGTACAGTTTATGGACAGGCGGACGAGCTACCTATTACTGAAAATGCACCGGTAAAACAAGCGGAATCACCGTATGGAAATACCAAACAGATTGGAGAAGAGATTATAAAAGATACTTGTAAAGTAGTGCCAACGTTAAAAGCTATTGCTTTACGTTATTTTAACCCTGTTGGAGCACACGAATCTGTTGAAATTGGAGAATTACCAATAGGTGTCCCTCAAAATTTAGTACCATTTATTACACAAACGGGAATTGGATTACGTCAGGAGTTATCGGTTTTTGGAGATGACTACCCAACACCTGATGGCACCTGTATAAGAGATTATATTCATGTAGTGGATTTAGCAAAAGCTCACGTGGTGGCTCTAGGGCGTTTATTACAAAATAAGAACAAAGAAAACTACGAAACCTTTAACTTAGGAACAGGAAAAGGAAGTTCAGTATTAGAGGTTGTTGAAGCTTTTGAACGTGTTTCAGGTAAAAAATTGAATTATAAGATTGTAGGTAGAAGAGAAGGTGATATTATATCAGCGTATGCAGATACCAATAAGGCTAATGATGAGCTGGGATGGAAAACAGAATTATCATTAGATGAAGCTATGCGTTCTGCATGGAAATGGGAACAAAAAGTTAGAGCTAATGATTAATTAGTTTCGATAGATATAAATAAAAAGAGGCTGTCTGAAAAGTGATTTGTTTTGTCATTCAGAGCGAAGCGAAGAATCTTATTATTTTGAAAATTAGTGTATTATAGTTGTAGGGGATTCTTCATTATCATTCAGAATGACACTTTCTAGACAGCCTCTTTTTTATGTTGTTTTTTTCTTCCTGAAACTCATAAAGACCAAAATGATCATACCTGTGGTAACCGATAAATCTGCCAGATTGAAAATGCCTGTTTTAAAAACACCACCTAGATCTATAAATAGAAAATCAGTTACAGAGCCATAAACTATTCTGTCATAAACATTGGCAATGCCTCCGCCAATAATACTTGCAAAAGCAAATAAAGACCAATTGTCTAAAGATTTGTCTTTAAGAATATGGCGAAGCACAAATCCTAAAACAAGAATGGGTAGAATCAATAACAAAATGATTCTGAGTGTTGGATTAAGGTCACTACCCATACCTAGAAATGCTCCGGTGTTTTCAACATTCATTAAAATGAAATAGTCACCAATAATTGGAATTTGTTCCCCTGGAGTCAAATTGGTTCTCCCTCCAATATTAGCCCTAACAATAACCTTTGATATCTGATCTGCGGCAATGGTTAAAATAATAACAAGAAAGATGTATATATTACGTTTGGTAAGTTTCATTTAACTGTTGGTTTCAAAAGTTGCAGAAACTGTTTCTGAAGATCTGTTAATTTTTTTAACCAAACCTTGTAAAACTTTACCAGGGCCAACTTCAGTAAATAGTGTAGCTCCATCTGCTATCATTTGCTGAACAGATTGTGTCCAACGTACCGGAGCTGTTAATTGAGAAATAAGGTTTGTCTTTATAGCCGCTTCATCAATAACAGCATGTGCTGTAACATTTTGGTAAATAGGACAGTTAGCTTTGTTGAACGCTGTGTTTTCTATAGCAGCAGCTAATTCTTCACGAGCGGGTTCCATTAAAGGTGAATGAAATGCACCGCCAACGGGTAAAACTAGAGCCCTTCGGGCGCCTTCTGCTTTTAAAGTTTCACAAGCGCTGTTAATAGCTTCAATTTCTCCTGATATGACTAATTGTCCGGGGCAATTATAATTAGCAGCTACAACAACACCTTCAGTTGTAGCACATACTTTCTCAACAATATCATCATCCAATCCTAAAACAGCAGCCATAGTACTTGGTTGTAATTCACAGGCTTTTTGCATAGCTAATGCACGTTGAGATACCAATTTTAAACCATCTTCAAAAGTTAAAGCACCGTTAGCTACTAATGCAGAAAATTCTCCTAATGAATGACCGGCAACCATATCAGGCTTAAAACTTTCGCCTAAAGTCTTTGCCAGAATAACCGAGTGCAAAAATATAGCCGGTTGTGTTACTTTAGTTTCTTTAAGGTCTTCGGCAGAACCTTCAAACATAGTATCAGTGATATTAAATCCTAAAATAGAATTAGCTTGTTCAAACAGGTCTTGAGCTAATGGAGAGTTTTCATAAAGGTCTAAACCCATTCCTGAAAATTGAGCCCCCTGACCCGGAAAAATATATGCGTTCATTGTATTTAATTTTTAGAGCTGCAAAAATAAGAATTAAAAATTTAGCCGTTATCTATGGCTTTAATAATTTTAGCAGGATTACCGGCAATAACGACATTATCAGGGAAGCTTTTGGTAGCTACAGAGCCCGCTCCAACCACTACATTGTTTCCAAGGGTAACCCCGGGACAAATAGTACTATTGCCCCCCAATCCAGACATTATGATCAATTACAATGGGTTTTGCCAGTTCTTCGTCATCAGGCCGGTACAATTGACCTGTAATCATTTTTTCTTTTTCGGTCATAAAAAAGATTGAGTAATGGATTAGCAACCAAGATATAAAAAATTATAAATTTTGCGAAGCGGCTTCGGCACAGCGTTCCCCATCCATAGCTGCAGAAATAATTCCTCCGGCATAGCCGCCGCCTTCACCACAGGGATATAAGTTGGAAATTTGAGGGTGTTCTAAGGTAGTTGTTCTAGGAATGGAAATAGGGGATGAGGTTCTGGATTCCACACCAACTATATTGGCTTCATTAGTATAATAACCTTTCATCTTTTTACCAAAAGCATCAAAGCCTTTTCGTAATCTGCTTCCAATAAATTTAGGTAGTAAAGAATGTAATGGTGCCGATTTTAACCCGGGCTGATACGAACAAGGATTTAGGTCAGTAGAAAGCCTTCCCTCAACAAAATCGGTTAGTCTTTGAGCAGGAGCTACCTGGCTACGTCCTCCCGAGGTAAATGCCAAACGCTCTAGGTTTTTTTGATATTCCAAGCCCTTTAAAACACCAAAATGTTCATATTTAGATAAATCGGTATCTACATTTATTTCAACTACAATTCCGGAATTAGCATATAAATTATTTCGCTTGGAAGGGGACATACCATTAACCACCACTTCACCATTAGCTGTAGCTGCCGGAACAATAAAACCACCGGGACACATACAAAATGAATACACGCCTCTGTTATTAACCTGTTGTACCAAGCTGTATGCAGCAGCAGGAAGCAAGTCATGTCGTGATCCGGAACAATGATATTGAATGGAATCTATAATATGCTGCGGATGTTCTACCCTAACCCCCATGGCAAATGATTTTGCTTCTAAGGCCATCTCTTTTTCATGAAGCAGATAAAAGATATCCCTGGCAGAGTGTCCTGTGGCTAAAATCACCTTATCAACAGCCAACTCTGCTCCGTTTTGAAGTTGAATAGCTTTTATTTCATTGTTTTTTATTTTGAAATCCGTTACCCGTGTTTCAAAATGAATGTCGCCGCCATATTTAAGAATAGTTTCTCTGATGTTTTGAACCACCTTGGGGAGTTTGTTGGTTCCAATATGTGGATGGGCATCAATTAAAATTTGATCTGTAGCGCCGTGATAAACCAGGTTTTCAAAAATACGCCTTACATCACCACGTTTTAAACTTCGCGTGTAGAGCTTACCGTCACTATAGGTGCCTGCGCCACCTTCACCAAAGCAATAGTTGGAATCCTCATTAACAAGATGGTCCTGATTTATGGCTCTCAAATCGCGTCGGCGATCCTGAACGTTTTTACCACGTTCCAGAACTATGGGTTTGAACCCTAACTCTATACATCTTAAAGCAGCGTACATACCTGCCGGACCAAAACCAATAATATGTATAGGCTTGGCTTTTGACACATCTTTATAGTCAAACTGGTATTCAGATGTTTCTGGAAGCGCTTCTTTAATATAAACCGCTACTTTATAGTTGAATATAATCTTAGGCTTTCTGGCATCTATAGATTTTCGTAATACTTTTACTCCTGTAATATCAGACTTGTCAATGTCCAGTTTTAAAGCTGACTTTAAAACCAGAATATCACTACGTTCTTCTTCCTTAAGTGTAACACGGAGTTGAATCTCTTTTACCATGTGGCGAAATTACTGAAAATAAGGATATGGACGGTGAACGAATTCTGAGTTTTGCTTAATGAAATTATCGCAAATCAAATTTACAACTCTCCTCCAAACAATTTATAAACTTCAGAACCTGCACTTAAAAATGCTCCGGTTCCATAAACCTCAGATTGATCTGCCCAGGCTTTTCCGGGAGCAGCTCCAATAGGTTGTACATAGCCTAGCATGCCCTCATCTGTTACATAACTTACCATGGCATTCCATCCTTTTTTAACAGCAGGAATATAAGCCTCTTTATCTAAAATATCTTTATTAATGCCCCAGGCTAAGCCATAAGTGTAAAAAGAAGAACCGCTGGTTTCCGGGGTGGGATAAAATTGCTGACCCAGCAGGCTCATAGCCCAATGGCCTTCAGGTGTTTGAATTTCAAGAAGCTTTTTAGCCATTTTTTTATAAATCTTTAAAAAGTACTTGTATTCTTTGGTTTCCGGGTTTAACTCATTCATAATATTGGTAAGTCCGGCAAAGACCCAGCCATTGCCTCTGGACCAAAATATTTTGGTGCCATGATCTAATTTACCCATATAACTTTCATCCCGATAATACAGGTTTTCCTTTTTATCAAATAAAAAATCTGTAGTAGCCTTATATTCTTTTAGCATAAAATCAAGATATTTTTTTTGCCCGGTAACGTTATATAGTTTAGCCCATACCGGAGGAGACATAAACAATGCGTCACACCAGTTCCAACGATCCTGATGATATGGTGTTTTCCAGTTTAATGCAGAAACAGATGGGTGATACATGATAAAATCAAACTGCTTTTTTGTTGGCCTGATCATATTCTCATCTTTGTACTTTCTATATAATTCAATGTACAATTGCCCAACAGTATGATCGTCAGCATGATATTTCCGGTGATATAATTTCCATTGATGAGCTTCTCCAATACCTTTAAGCCAGTTATAATATTTATCATCATTAGCCATAGCTGCCCATTTTACCATACCAACATAAAGCGCTCCGTTAGTCCAGTCTAAAGGATGATGTGGTTTTTTGCGATTGCTATATAAATCCTTAAAATGCGCTATTTGCCAATCGGCAACTTTTTTCATAACGTTTTTGACTTCTGAAGGCTTTATGTCCTGAGCTTTAGAATGATTAGCAATTAGTAGAGTTAGTAGAATAATAATTTTGAGCTTAGCCATGTACTGTTAAATTTAAGTTTAGTAGTTTTAGTCTTTGGTTGTCATACTTCCCCACCAGGTAGCGTTAGGTTTAAAGTCTTCTGATAAAAAGGCTTTGCGTTGTTTTTCCAGTCCCGGTAGCCTTTTGTTTACCAGGTTGTGATGACGCTCTTTGGCTTTGGCTTCATTATATTCAGGATCTTTTGATGGAAATTTTGCGTTAACTTCCTGTAGCCATTGATTTAATTTTGAAACCATCTCTTTGACCTTGTCAGGTGATTTTTCAGAAATGTTGTTTTGTTCAGATGGGTCTGAATTAAGATCATATAACTCATTACGCCCATCTTCCCAATAATGGATCAATTTCCAGTTTTGCTCTCTGATAATAGATGAAGGTTCACCTCCCTGATTACCATAATGCGGGTAATGCCAGTAAAGTGGTCTTTCCGGTAAGGTACTTTGTGTATTTTCTATAATGGGTTTTAGGCTGATCCCGTCTTTATGTTGTTCGGGGAGTAAATCAATATTTGCCAAATCCAGAATAGTCGGGTAAAAATCAGCTCCGGTAACCGGATAGCTTCGTTGCTTATTCTTAGCAGCTACCCATGGCACCTTAATAAAATAGGGTTCACGAATCCCACCTTCCCATTGATATCCTTTACCTCCTCTTAATGGTAAGTTAGAGGTAGAAAATGAATCACCGGAAGCAACGCCTCCATTATCAGAAGTAAATACAATTATGGTATTTTTATCTACCCCGGCTTCTTGAAGTGCTTTGGTAACAATACCCACGGCATCATCCATGTGCTCAACTAAACCGGCATAAACGGGGTTGTCCTGAGTTTGGCGAATTGGTAAAACACGCTCCATTATATAACCTATTTCTTTTATGCCTTGATCTTGTGCTTTTTGGCGGTATTTCTTCCATTTACTTTGAGTGGTTTGAATGGGGCCATGAACAGCATAAAAGGATAAAAAAGCAAAAAATGGGGCATCTTTATGGTTTGTAATAAAATTTGCAGTTTCTGTTGCCAGACGTATTGAAAGATTTTCTCCATTTTGTTTATTTTCAAGCTTTGGATTTTTCCAGGGCGAAAAATAACCTCCCATAGGGCCACCTTTATCCCAGCCTCCTACATTGATATCAAAGCCGTGATCCTCAGGATGAGATCCGGTAGTTCCCAAATGCCATTTGCCAGCAAAAAAAGTTTTGTAACCGGCAGATTTCATGGCCTCTGCTAAAGTGATGTTTTTATCGGGCAGATTATGAATGTATTCTGAAGGCAGTAATTTATCATGTCTGTTATGTGTTCTCCAGTTTGTTCCGGTTTTGGCTCCAATCCAATCCGTAATACCGTGTCTTGCCGTAAATTGACCGGTAAATATACTTGCTCTTGACGGGCTACATACTCTGGATGCTGCATAGCCCTGAGTAAACTCTATCGATGTTGAAGCAAGCTTATCAATATTTGGTGTTTCATAATAATTACTACCGGTATAACTTAAGTCATGTAATCCAAGGTCGTCAACCAAAATAAAGACAACATTAGGTTTTTGTGGTGAAGAGGAGGAGTTACTTTGCTTTTTTTCTTGACAAGTGTAAAGTAAAATACTAAGAGCCAATAGTTGGATAAACTTCATGTGTTTATGTTTTATTTGCAAATTAGTTTAATCGTTGTTTCTGAAATACCATTATAAGTTATTTTCAAGCTTGCAGTTTGATGCTTTGATTTTGTTTGTCATGATATTATTATCAAGCAAACCTATGTTGATTGAATTATATTCTGGTATATGTAATAAATGAAAACTCATAATTGTGATTTTCATCTTTTTTGTGAAAAACATTAGCGGTTTCTTTCCAAACTGTAGTATCTATTTTTGGAAAAAAGGTATCTGCTTCAAAATCATGATGTACTCTTGTTAACTCAATTTTATCGGCAATAGCTAAAGCCTGCTTATAAATTTCACCACCTCCAATAATAAAGGGTTGAGAGTCATTTTTACTGGCATCAATGGCATCTTCTAAGCTGTTAACAATAATAACGTCATCAGGAGCTTTGTAATCTCCTTGTCTTGTAATGACCACATGAGTTCTGTTGGGTAGTGGTTTTGGAAAGCTTTCAAATGTTTTACGCCCCATTATAATATGGTGTCCGTTTGTTAAGGTTTTAAAGCGCTTTAGGTCGTCACTTAAATGCCAAATAAGTGCATTGCCTTTTCCTATGGCATCATTTGTTGCGGCTGCCACAATGATTGTGAGTTCAGGTCCGGTATGTTTTGGTGTAGTTTCAGAATATGCTTCGCTTTGTGCAATCAGGGTTTCTTCTTTTTTCAAACCCGTTTTTATGTTTTCAATTCGCCTTTGTTGTTTAGATACCAGTTTTTCCAGTTGTCTTTTTTCCCAGGCTTTACCCATAAATTTATTTGTAACAAAAACGTTAAACGCATGATATAATAAAAAGAAAAACCAGATGATTATGGCAAACAAAAACCATTCTTTGCCAAAGAATGTCAAATCTTTACCAATGCCTAAAAACAGGTTGGCAAGGATAAGAAAGATGCTTCCAATCAAAAAAAACACAAAATGGATATACAATCTTTTTTTTTGCTTAATGCGTTTTTGTGCATTTTCAATAAGCTCTAATTGGTCTTTATCTATCTGCGGAGTCGGTTTCTTTCTGCCAAACATATTTCAATAATAAATTACTGTAAAGTTAAAGTTTTTTTATTGACATTATAAAGAATTATGAGATATACAAAAAAGTAAGGCTTTTCCGAAAACGTTTTCGGATAAAAACCTCTGAAAATCAGATAAAAACGATTGCTTTTTTTATTGATAATATGTTAAAATTAATGCTGCTTTTTTTACTGGATCTAATTTTTTTATGAGACATATTAACAAATTGATAATTCTTTAATAGTAAAGAGAATTAAGTAGTTAGGTGTTGGTATTTGTTTTAAATTTGCCCCATAATACAACACATTAAATCTTTGAAATTATGGCTATTAAAAAACAATATTTAAAAAGTAAACCAATATGTAAAGTGACATTTGCTTTACCTGCAGAAGATGCTAAAAAAGTTTCAGTTGTTGGATCTTTTAACGAGTGGAACGAGAAAAAAGCAGTTCTTAAAAAATTAAAGAACGGTACTTTTAAAGGTACTGTTGATTTAGAAACCGGAAGCTCTTATGAGTTTAAATACATTGTTGACGGTGTTTATGTTAATGATGATGCTGCCGATGCTTATGCTTGGAATGATTACGCTGGTGCTGAAAATAGTGTGATTAACTTATAGAATATTAGAATAAAAAAATAAAAAAGCACCTTCATAATTGAAGGTGCTTTTTTTATACAGCTACAAGGCCTTTTATATGTGGGTGGGGGTCATAATCAACAAGTGTAAAATCCTCAAAAGTAAAATCGAAAATATTTTTTACTTCGGGGTTTATAATCATTTTTGGAAGCGGTCTTATGTCTCTTGAAAGTTGTAATTCCAATTGCTCATAATGATTACTATAAATATGAGCGTCTCCAAAGGTATGTATGAATTCACCAGCTTTATAACCACACACCTGAGCTATCATCATAGTAAATAAAGCATATGATGCAATATTAAAAGGTACACCAAGAAATATATCGGCACTTCTTTGATAAAGTTGACAGGATAGTTTACCGTCTGCTACATAAAACTGGAAGAATGTATGACAAGGCGGTAATGCTGCTTTTCCGTTTGCTACATTCTCACTAAAGGATTTTGAAGTATCAGGAAGTACGGAAGGGTTCCAGGCAGAAACCAACATTCTACGACTATTTGGATTATGTTTTAACGCATGAATAACGTCTTTGATCTGGTCAATTTCATCATTATTCCAATTGCGCCATTGGTGGCCATAAACCGGCCCGAGGTCTCCATTTTCATCAGCCCATTCATTCCAGATACGTACACCGTTTTCAGTAAGGTATTTAATATTTGTATCGCCTTTTAAAAACCATAACAATTCATATATAATAGACTTTAAGTGTAGTTTTTTTGTGGTTACCATAGGAAACCCCTCACTTAGGTCAAAGCGCATTTGATAACCAAAAACACTTTTTGTACCTGTACCTGTACGGTCTTCTTTTTCATTTCCGTTTTCTAAAACGTGTTTTACTAAATCGTGATATTGTTTCATAATATATTCCTGCTAAAGGTATGAATCTCTTTAGGGTTAAACATAATTTATAGTTGAAATCGAATCTTTGGAAACAGACACTCCGATTACACTGAATCTGACATAAATTTATCAGCGATTAAAAATATAAAAAAGCATTAAAGTCAGATTCTGATGCGTCAATATATTATTATAAAGTTATTAACCAATAATCATTCCTGCAATTGTAGCCGAAATTAAAGATGCAATTGTACCACCGGCTAAGGCTTTCATCCCAAATTTTGACAGTGTTTTACGTTGTCCCGGAGCTAAAGAACCAATACCGCCTATTTGTATACCTATAGACGCAAAATTAGCAAAGCCACATAGCATATAAGTTGCCATAATAACAGACTTTTCATAATTAAGGTGAATCGCGTTACTAATGTTCTTTAAATCTCTTAGCTGAATATAGCCTATAAACTCACTGGCTGCTAATTTGATTCCTAACAGCTGTCCCATTAGTGTCATATCTTCTTTTGCAACCCCGATAAGCCACATGAGCGGGGCAAAGGCATAACCTAATATGAGTTCGATAGATAAACTATTATAAGAGGTGTTGGCAGCAATCCAGTTGTTCACAGACGTGATATCACCAAACCAACCTAATATACCATTGAACATAGCAATAAATGCTACAAAAACTAATAACATAGCTCCAACATTTACTGCCAATTTTAAGCCTTCTGTAGTACCATTTGCAATAGCATCTAAAAAATTGGCACCTATTTTTTCTTGCGAAACAGATACATCAGTATTTACATCTTCGGTTTGAGGATATAGTATTTTTGAAATAACAATGGCGCCCGGAGCGGCCATTACTGATGCTGCTAATAAATGTTTGGCATAAAATAATCTTAGCACTTCGTCATTGCCTCCAAGAAAACCTATATATGCTGCTAAAACAGCTCCAGCTACCGTAGCCATACCTCCAATCATGACCAAAAGCATTTCAGATTTGTTCATTTTTTCCAGGTAGGCTTTAATTAAAAGCGGGGCTTCGGTTTGGCCTAAAAAAATATTTCCTGCAACACTTAAGCTTTCTGCTCCTGATATTTTTAAGGCTTTAGAAAGTAACCAGGCCATGGCCTTTACTACTTTTTGAATGATGCCTAAATAGAATAATACAGAAGTTAAGGCTGAAAAGAATATAATGGTTGGTAATACTTGAAAAGCAAAAATGAACCCAAAAGTATCCATATCTACTACCAATCCTTCGAATAAAAATTTACTCCCGGCCCTGGTAAATTCTAAAACACTCACAAATAATCCACCAATAAATTCAAAAATGCCTTTGATGAATTTTACTTTTAAAACGCCAATAGCTATAAGTAATTGAAAACTGAGACCAATACCTACTATTTTCCAATTAATAGCTTTTCTGTTACTGCTAAAAAGAAAAGCAATACATATTAAGACAATTATGCCTAGCAAACCTCTCCATATACTATTTATCGAAAATCCCTGGCTAGGAATAATGGTGTTTGCTGTGTTTTTTAAAGCTGACGCTTGGGAAGTACTTAAAGTTGTGTTTAGACTATTCTCCTCACTAATTGAGTCTATAGTATGTGCTGTCACGGTTTTCTGAATAGTGTCAACAGTGGCAACATGCTCGACATTTTGTGCTGTAATACTGTTAGGAGTCGTTAACAAAAATAAAACAGCAAAAAACAAAAACAGCTTTTTCATATTTTAATGCAGGGGGTTATTTTCTTTTGGAAATTTCATCTCTAATATGAGCTGCTTTTTCATAATCCTCATTAGCAACTGCTTCTTCCAATAGTTTTTGAAGTTCCTCCAGAGTCTTTCCCTGAAAATTTTCACGTGGCTCATTGGGTTCAAGTTCATTGGTAACCAACTCATCCATTAAAATACTATCTTCAGTATCTTCGTCTTCTTTCTTGGGGTTTACCTTAAGGTAAATTCCAGCTTTGTCAAGAATATTTTTATAAGTGAATATGGGAGCTTGAAAGCGAAGTGCCAATGCAATAGCATCACTGGTTCTGGCATCAATGATCTCTTCTATTTTATCGCGCTCGCAAATTAAACTTGAATAAAATACCCCGTCAACCAGTTTATGAATAATCACTTGTTTAACCACAATATCAAAACGGTCTGCAAAGTTTTTGAATAAATCATGCGTTAACGGCCTTGGCGGGCTAATTTCCTTTTCTAAAGCAATGGCGATAGACTGGGCTTCAAAAGCACCAATAACTATAGGAAGTTTTCTGTCTCCGTCTACTTCATTTAAAATCAATGCATAGGCGCCATTTTGGGTTTGGCTATAGGAAATTCCCTTTATATTTAATCTTACTAAACTCATATTCATTAAAAACGTAAAGAACTGCTTAATTTAGAACTTTACCAACTGCAAGAGCAGAAATAGGTATAAAATGCTAAATTAAGCAGTTCTATAGGACTACACAATTTATAAAAAATAAATTATTGTTGTGCTTTAAAGGCCTTTAATTTTTCAATAAGTTCAGGAACTACCTGAAAAGCATCTCCAACCACGCCATAATCGGCAGCTTTAAAGAAGGGGGCTTCAGCGTCTGTGTTGATGACTACTTTCACTTTTGAGGCACTAACACCGGCTAAATGCTGAATGGCTCCTGAAATACCTATGGCAATATATAAATTTGAAGCTACGGGCTTACCGGTTTGTCCTACATGTTCTCCATGAGGCCTCCAGCCTAAATCAGATACTGGCTTAGAGCACGCTGTTGCTGCTCCCAGAACATCAGCCAATTCTTCAATCATGCCCCAGTTTTCAGGTCCTTTTAAACCTCTTCCGCCGGAGACTACTATTTCTGCATCGGCAATAGTTACTTTATCAGTGGCTTTATCTACAGATTCAACCGTTACACCCAGTTCAGGAATTGAAGGCGAAAAATCTTCTGTGGTAGCGCTACCAGTATTCTCAATCAACCCAAAAGCGTTGCTGGAAACTCCCAGAATTTTCACTTCTGTGTTTATTTGTGTTAACTCAAATGCTTTGTTGGTGAATGCATTACGTTTTACTGTAAACGGACTGATATTGATTGGTGCTGCTATTACATTTGAAACGTATCCGGCATTTAAACCAACGGCTAAAAGTGGTGCTAAATATTTGCTGTTTGCGCTTGAACTTAAAACCACTACTTGGGCATTTTCACTTTCTGCTGCCTGTTTAATGGTTTGAGCATAGGCGTTAGCATTAAAATTATCAAGTGCTGTATTTTTGACGTTTAATACTTTGTCTACACCATAATTTCCTAAAGGCGTTGTATCATTTGCATTTATGGTAATGGCGGTAACGGTTGTACCTAATTGGTCAGCAACTGCTTTGGCATAAGAAGCTGCTTCAAAAGCTGCTTTTTTAAATGTGCCTTGTTCTGATTCTGTATATACTAAAATGGACATAAAATTTTTTTTAGATCTTTTCCCGATTTTGTTTCAGGAACGTATTAATGATTTCTGAATAGTTATAAATACTCTGAATTTATTTCAGAGTATTTTAGCAAACTAAATCACTTTAGCTTCATTATGAAGTAAGTTTACTAATTCGTCTAAATTGTCAGGAGAAACCAGTGTCACTGCACCTTTTGGAGCTGGTTTTTCAAATGAAACTGATGTAGTTTCTGCATCAGTACTTACAGGTTCTGCAATCGTTAAAGGTTTTTTACGGGCCATCATTATTCCTCTCATATTAGGAATTCGTAAATCACTTTCTTCAACAAGTCCTTTTTGCCCTCCAATAACTAATGGCAAGGATGAGGAAACGGTTTCTTTACCACCGTCAATTTCTCTTATTGCTGTTACGGAAGTCCCGTCAATTTCAAGGCCAATACAATTGTTTACAAAGTTAGCTCCGGTTAAACCGGCAATCATACCGGGAACCATACCGCCATTGTAATCAATAGATTCTCTGCCGGCAATAACCAAATCATAGCCCCCTTCATTAATTATGTTTGCCAGTTGTTTGGCCACAGAAAATCCATCAGTAGCGATGGTGTTAACTCTAATGGCTGCGTCTGCACCAATAGCTAAGGCTTTACGAAGCGTAGGCTCAGTTTCCGTCCCGCCCACATTTACCACAGTAATACTGGCGCCTTGCTTTTCCTTAAGCCACATGGCACGAGTTAAGCCAAATTCATCATTTGGATTTATAACAAATTGTACGCCGTTAGTGTCAAATTTGGAATGGTCTTCTGTGAAGTTAATCTTAGAGGTGGTGTCCGGTACATGACTTATACACACTAATATTTTCATCTGTTTATATATTAAAATATCTTGTTTTTTCTAGGTTACGAAGTTAATTATTTTATTCCGAATATTTACTATGCATGCATAGTAAATATTAAAAAAGCATTAATTTGTATCTGATAACTTCAATATAGAGAAGTGTTATTATATCTTCATTTATAGTGAGCAATTTCTATGAACTTAATAAAAATTATTTTCAAGATAACTTTACTATTAGATTTTATGGTATAGTATTATCAATAATTCCTATTTTTGCTATTCGAATTAAAATAGATTTAATGAAGACAATTCAATTTAGAGAAGCTATTTGTGAAGCCATGAGTGAAGAAATGCGCAGAGATGAAAGCGTTTACTTAATGGGTGAAGAAGTAGCGGAATATAATGGTGCTTATAAAGCATCAAAAGGGATGTTAGATGAATTTGGGGCTAAACGTGTTATAGATACGCCAATTGCCGAATTAGGTTTTGCTGGTATTGCTATAGGTTCTACTATGACGGGTAATAGGCCAATAGTTGAATACATGACTTTTAACTTCTCTTTGGTTGGGATTGATCAGATTATAAATAACGCGGCCAAAATCAGACAGATGTCCGGTGGTCAGTTTAAATGCCCTATTGTATTTCGTGGACCTACAGCGTCTGCAGGCCAGTTAGGGGCTACGCACTCACAGGCGTTTGAAAATTGGTTTGCTAATACACCCGGATTAAAAGTTGTAGTGCCTTCAAACCCTTATGATGCCAAGGGCTTGCTAAAAGCGGCAATTCGTGATGATGATCCGGTTATTTTTATGGAAAGCGAGCAGATGTACGGCGATAAAGGTGAAGTGCCTGAAGGCGAATATATTTTGCCTATAGGTGTTGCAGATATTAAGCGTGAAGGAACAGATGTTACCATAGTATCTTTTGGAAAAATAATTAAAGAAGCATATAAAGCGGCAGATGAATTAGAAAAAGAAGGGATTTCGTGTGAAATAATAGATTTGCGAACCGTTCGTCCAATGGATAGAAAAGCTATTGTTGAATCTGTTAAGAAAACAAATAGACTAGTTATATTAGAAGAAGCCTGGCCTTTTGGAAATGTATCAACCGAAATTACTTATTTAGTACAATCTGAAGCTTTTGATTATTTAGATGCACCGATTGTGAAAATAAATACAGCTGATACTCCTGCGCCATATTCACCTGTTTTATTAGAAGAATGGTTGCCCAATAGCGATGATGTTATTAAAGCAGTAAAAAAGGTAATGTATAAATAAATCATAACTTTTTACGTTATATAAACTTCATCAGCAGTTTTGCTGGTGAAGTTTTTTGTATTATGAATATAAAATCACTTAGTATCCTTTTCCTTTTTGGAGTTTTTTCTTCATTAGCACAAACCAAAGTTAGCGGTTATGTTTTTGATGAATATAATGACCCCGTATCATTCGCCAATGTAGTATTTAGCGGGTCTACAGAAGGAACTATTACAAATGAAGATGGAAGGTTTTATTTAGAATCTGATGAAAGCTGGGAGGCTTTAACAGTGTCTTTTATTGGTTACGAAACTTTAAATATCCCATTAAATAAAAAAGTAAACTATAATTTAAAGTTTACGCTTAAAGAAGCGGCAGCTCAATTAAATGAAGTAGTTATCATTTCCGGTAAACAACCTAAAAAAAATAATCCGGCTATTGATTTACTTAGAAAAATTTGGGCTCATAAGCGTAGTAATGGTTTAAAGCAATTTAAGCAATATCAATATGATAAATACGAAAAGGTAGAGTTTGATATTAATACCATTGACAGCGCTCTTATTAAAAGTAGGTTGTTTAAAGGTATGGAGTTTGTTTTTGATGAAATAGACACCTCAAGAGTTACTGGTAAAACCTATTTGCCAATGTTTATAAATGAAGCGGCTTCAAAGGTTTATGGAGATAATACAACTAATAAAATCAAAGAGGTTTTAAAAGGGAATAAAAATTCAGGATTTAGTGATAATCAGGTGATTATTGATTTTGTAAATGACCTGTATTCTGATTTTAATGTGTATGATAATTACCTTAAGTTTTTTGATAAAAGTTTTGTAAGCCCGCTTTCAAGAACCGGAATCAGTACTTATAATTATGTGTTATCTGATAGTGCATTTATAGACAATAAATGGTGCTATAATATTATTTATTATCCAAGACGTAAAAATGAATTGACCTTTAAAGGTGATTTTTGGGTGGCTGATACTACTTACGCTATTAAGGATATTAATCTGCAAGCGTCAAAAAGTGCTAATATAAACTGGGTTAAAGAGGTTTATATTGAGCAGGAGTTTGAGGTGTTAAACGATTCTTTGTTTTTGGTGAAGCGTGATTATATGATGTCTGATTTTGCTTTTAATAAAAAGGAGAAGTCCCGCGGTATTTATGGCAAGCGGACTACTTTATACAATAATTATGAGTTTGACATAGAAAAAGAAAAAAAATTCTATGATAAAGAAGTCAGTAATTATGACCAGGATATCTATGACAGGGATGAAGCGTTTTGGGAAGAGAATCGCTTGGAAGAACTAAATAAAGATGAACAAGGGGTCTATAAAATGTTAGATACCTTAAAGACCGTAAAGAAGTTTAAGCGCTTATATAACCTGGGTAGCATTTTGTCTTCAGGATACATTGAATTCAATACTTTGCCATTAGACTATGGTCCTATTTTTTCAACAATTGGTTTTAATGAGGTAGAAGGCTGGCGATTAAGAACGGGAGGCCGTACTTATTTTGGAAGGAATGACCTATGGCGTATTGAGGGGTTTTTAGCTTATGGATTTAGAGACAATAAATTTAAATACGGTATCTCAGGAAAATGGTTGATAGATAAGAAAAACCGAATTATCATTTCTGGAGGAAACCGTAGAGATGTAGAACAAATAGGAGCGAGTTTAACCAATTCTACGGATGTTTTGGGTAGAAGTTTTGCGTCTTCGGGAGTTTTTACTACAGCTGCAAATGATAAGCTCACCAATATTAATTTAACCACTTTAGCTTTTGAAATAGAACCCGTAAAGAACTTGATTTTTAGATTAGGTGGGAGTTATAGAACCTTAGAATCTGCGTCATCAACCTTTAGCCTGGATTATTTTGACCCCAGTTCTCCAACCGGTATTTCTTCAAGGATTAAACAATATGAAACGGCATTATCATTATCCTTTTTTCCTAAACGAAAAATGACAGGATATGGTGTAGAACGTTTAACGGCTAATGATGATTTTGCACAACTTTTTGCCCAGGTAAGTAAAGGGCATGAAGGAGAACAGAGTAATGACTTTGATTATACCAAATTGCAGTTTAGATATTTACAGCCCTGGCAAATAGGAGGATTTGGAAGGTTGTATACCACTCTTGAAACCGGTAAAACCTTTGGAACGGTACCTTTAGGTTTATTAAGTGTGATACCAGGGAACCAGAGTTACTTTTCTATTTATAATACATTTTCCCAGCTTGATTTTTATGAATTTGTAACAGATACTTATGCGTCATTACATATAGAGCACAATTTTAACGGACGCTTATTTTCCAGAATCCCTTTACTTAAAAAGTTTAATTTAAGAGGTATTGTTGGAGTACGAGGTGTTTTAGGGGGTGTGTCTCAGGATAACAGGGACATCAATGCCTCTGGTTTAATTTATAAAGCCCCTGTCAGCAAACCATACTATGAGTATAGTTTTGGTGTTGGGAATATTTTTAAGGTGTTTAGAATAGATTTTAACTTTAGAGGGAACTATCTGAACAAGTTAGAAAACCCTGATGCCAGAAAATTTGGAGTTACGGGATCTTTTGGATTTTATTTTTAAGAAAGTGTTCGTTTAACGGGTTTGTATATGAAAAGTAGCGGATTTTATAGACTAACTTTTCGGTTTGGTACTAACAATAAATTTATCAAAATCACTTTGGATTAAGCACTTAAACAGCTATTTTTTATATACGTTGTTGTACGTTCGTGCTTTTATTTATTTCCTAATTCTTTTAATTTTTCTAAAAGTTTATAAACAGTCGAACTAGGATTTTTGGATTCGATTAAATCTTTAGCTCTTTTTATAGCATCATCAATTTTGGTGGTCAGTTTATCTTTTAGTTTCTTATCAATTACACCTTTTTTGTATGTCTTATTTCTATTTTTTAATTCTTTATAAAAGTATGCACTGTCATTATTTGCTTTATGATTTTTGTAATGAAGAAGGAACCATAATTCAATACAAGGATTGGATAAAAGCAAAATGCCATCATTAATTTTTTTTAATCTATCTACGATTTCAGGTACGTCCAAATCATACATTAAATAATTGATATCCTTTTCGTGAGTTGGTTTATCTTTTTTATAATTTTCAATGTATTTTGAAGTTATATTGTTTCCACCAATTTTAGGATGAATTTGAATTGAAGATAATCTAAAAAAAGATTTTAACATATTTATATATGCTTCTTCAGTATCTCCTTCACAAAACACAAATAGTGTTGGATTAATCTTTTTACCTTTTGATTTTCTTCTATTCCTAGCCATTTATTCACTTATGATAGATTTGAGGTTTTTTATTGAATCATCAATGATTGGAATAGAGTCAAATCTTCCTTGTAAATAAGCTTTTTCTAAATCCATTGTATCTCTAAAATCACTATAATCGTATAAAGAATACAGGTCAGAACAGCCATCGATTGTTTTATTCACAAACCAAATTTGGTCTTTTCTAAACTTATTTAAGTCTAGTAGATTCGTATTATGGGTTGAAAATATTAATTGTGCTTTGTCACTCGCATTAAATAGTTTAATTATATAGTCTACTATTTTTGGGTGCAGACTATCTTCAATTTCATCAACAAGCAGAGTTTTATTATTTCTCAATATGTCAAGAATTGTGAGTAACATGAAGAATAATTTTTTTGTGCCATCAGACTCTTCTGTTATAAAATCAAATGCTGTATTTGGTGAGTAACGATGATATGTTTTTAGTTCAATGCTTTCAAGTTCATCATCTTCAAGGTATGCTTCTTGAGTGTCTATGTTTGCTCTTATTTTTTTGCTTTTTTCTTTTATTACTCTATGTTTGAAATCCACAATATCACTATCAGCCATTTGTAACCCTTTTAGTAAATGTTCCTTGTGCATCTTGATTAGTACATTCACGTTACTTATGCTATAGCTAGAATGTCTCCTTATGAACATACTGTGAAAAAAATGGAAGATTTTCTTTGGAATTTCTCTATCCATTTGGCTTGCTCTTGACACAAATAGAGTTTTGTTTGATGTGCTTTCAGCAACATCAAAAGGTCTTTTGATTACTGATGTTCCAAAAGAGTACTTATCTCTTTTACTTTTTCCTGCTTTTTCATCTCGAACAAAGATTTTAGCTTTTCTACCTTTAGGATAATAATAAAGGCTTTCTGTTAATATTTCATTCCGAGCTAATGAAAATGAGTATTTATATTCAATCCCTTCATGTACAAATCGAATGAAGAAATGACTTGGTTTGTTATTATAACCATTAAATTTAAATGGCTTGAAATTGAAAATTGAATTTTCGTTATGCTTATGAGAATCATAAACCATTGCAATACAAAATCTGATGGCTTTAATGATGTTTGATTTTCCAGAGGCATTTGCACCATAAAGTGCAACAGTTTTTAGTACTTCAATATCTTCGTATTGAAAAAGGTTGTCTTTTAAGTCACGTGATTTTTCAGTATTAATATTGCCAGCTCTTAAGTCTAAAATAACCTCGTCTCGAATTGAGAAAAAATTGCTTAACTTTATTTCCAATATCATTTTAAGTGATTTATTCGCAAAATTTTTACAAATATAGGTATTAAAGTTGAATTAAATTGCGATTTAACTAAAATTTAGGTGTGTTTCAGCATGACGTACAATACAAAGATAAAGTGTCGTTTCAATGCACTTTATCGATTTCGATTGTTAAACGAATTTAGTTGAATTTTTTTTACAAAGTCAAGAAGCTGTAAATTGATTGCAAGCAAAAAAAATGCCTTATGAGCTGTTTCATAAGGCATTTGTATTAAATGTGGATTGTATAATGGCTAAACAACGCCCATTGTGTGCTGTGACCTTATTGGTTTGTTGGAACCCTTGAATGTTGTCGCGGGCGCCATTGTCTACACCCAGTAAACGGACATCTCCTTCTGTTCAGTTTTTACCTTATCCCTGAAATCATAAATAATTCAACTTATATATGACCTAAAGCTCAAAAGCTTCTTTTACTTTGTCGACATAATCTAATTTTTCCCAGGTGAATAATTCCACGTCTAGGGTTTTAGTTTGGCCGTTTGGCTGAGAAAATGTTTTACTTACGGTTTGGTTTTTACGCCCCATATGTCCGTAAGCAGCAGTTTCACTATACATAGGTGATCGCAATTTTAGTCGTTCCTCAATAGCAAACGGACGCATATCAAAGATTTTAGATACCTTTTCTGCAATTTCGCCATCAGTCATATTAAAAGGACAAGTGCCATAGGTATCAATAAAAATCCCCATAGGTTCAACAACTCCAATGGCGTAGCTTACCTGCACTAAAACTTCATCAGCAACACCAGCCGCAACCAGATTTTTAGCAATATGTCTGGTAGCGTAGGCTGCACTTCTGTCAACTTTACTCGGGTCTTTTCCGGAGAAAGCCCCTCCACCATGAGCACCTTTTCCACCATAGGTGTCTACAATAATTTTGCGACCAGTTAACCCAGTATCTCCATGTGGGCCACCAATAACAAATTTCCCGGTTGGATTAATATGGTATTTAATATCGTCATTAAACAGTTTTTGAATGTTTTCAGGTAATTTAGAGATCACACGGGGAATCAATATCTCTACAATATCTTTTCTGATTTGATTTAACATGGTGTCATCATCAGCAAAATCATCATGCTGAGTAGATACAACAATAGCTTCAATACGCTGTGGTATATTGTCGTCACTGTACTCAATAGTAACCTGACTTTTAGAGTCCGGCCTCAAATAAGTAATGTCTTTATCTTCTCGTCGTAATTCAGCAAGTTCTTTTAGCATAAGATGAGACAGGTCTAAGGCCAGTGGCATAAAGTTTTCAGTTTCATTGGTAGCATAACCAAACATCATACCTTGGTCTCCAGCTCCCTGTTCTTCTTTACTACCCCGGTCTACCCCCTGGTTAATATCATCAGATTGTTCGTGAATTGCTGAAAGTACGCCGCAGGAATTTCCATCAAACATGTATTCTCCTTTGGTATACCCAATTTTATTTATGGTATCTCGTGCTATTTTTTGTACATCTAAATAGGTTGTAGATTTTACCTCACCGGCAAGAACAACCTGACCGGTAGTAACCAAAGTTTCACAAGCTACTTTTGACTCTTTGTCAAAAGCTAAAAAATTATCGATTAAAGCATCACTAATTTGATCAGCCACTTTGTCCGGATGTCCTTCAGAAACACTTTCTGAAGTGAATAAATAAGCCATCTTTTGTTTTTTGTTGATAAGATTTGACGATAGCGTCAAAGGAAGTTTACACTGCCTTTAGCATTTTTGTTTTATGTTAAATCAAACTTAACATAAAGAGGTTGCAATCAGTCAAATCTTTCCTCTATTAATTGTGGATGCAAAAATAAAGAATAAAAAGAATATGGGCATTTGTTTTTTTTCTTTTTAAGAAAAATTTTGTGGTTAATTATAAATTTTAAATATTTGCGGTATATATGAAGAAACAAGTATTAAATATCATCTCTATTATTGTCATTGTGATTATTTCACAAGGATAGGGAATGGTATAATATAATTTAAATAAATTAAAAAAAGCCTTCCCGTAACGGAAGGCTTTTTTAATGCATTATTTTTTCATTTTTGAACATCATAAAAATATGTGTTTAAATTGCTGAAATATAGTTCTTTATGTTATTTTTTGTTATCGTGAATTTAACTATAAATCATAAAGGTTAATGACTAAAAGAGGGTAATAAATTATTTTCGAAACTTATTTTAAGGAATTTGTGTTAAAACCCTTAAATCTGTTAAAAGAATAGATCATAATAGTACAAATTATAAAATTATTTGCAATAAATATGAAACAACTTAATAAATATAGTAGAAGGCTAACTCAAGATGAATCTCAGCCAGCATCTCAAGCCATGTTGTACGCTGTAGGTTTTTCAGATGAGGATATGAACAAAGCTCAAGTGGGGATTGCCAGCACGGGTTATGATGGAAACCCATGTAATATGCATTTAAATGGTATAGCAGGTGAGGTAAAGGTAGAATGCAATATAGCTGGTCTAGTTGGTTTAGGCTTTAATACTATTGGTGTTAGTGATGGTATTTCAATGGGGACTTCTGGAATGAACTATTCTTTAGCTTCTCGTGATATTATAGCAGATTCTATTGAAACAGTTATGAATGCCCAGAGTTATGACGCCCTTATTTCTGTTGTAGGTTGTGATAAAAATATGCCGGGAGCTGTAATTGCTATGTTGCGTTTAAACCGCCCGTCTATTATGATGTATGGAGGTACTATCGCATCAGGAAACTATAAAGGGAGAAAATTAAATATTGTTTCAGCTTTTGAAGCTTTAGGTCAAAAAGTAGCAGGTGAAATTGACGAAGATGAATATAGAGAGATTATAAAAAAGGCCATTCCAGGAGCAGGAGCTTGTGGGGGAATGTATACAGCTAATACTATGGCTTCAGCTATAGAATGTATGGGTTTTTCATTGCCTTATAATTCTTCTATTCCTGCTGAGAATCCAAATAAATTATCTGAAAGTGAAAGAACGGCAAGGGCGATTAAAAATCTTTTAGAGTTAGATTTAAAACCATTAGATATTATTTCTAAAAAATCTATTGAAAATGCTATTGCACTTGTAAATGCATTAGGAGGATCCACAAATGCGGTATTACATTTTTTAGCTATTGCACATGCAGCAGACATAGAGTTTACATTAGAAGACTTTCAACGTGTTAGTGACAGAACACCTTTAATAGGAGATTTAAAACCTAGCGGAAAATATTTAATGGAAGATGTGCATGGTGTTGGAGGAACTCCGGCAGTTATGAAATATCTATTGGATAATGGGTATTTACATGGTGATTGCTTAACAGTAACAGGAAAAACTTTGGCTGAAAATTTAAAAGGTGTTGAGCCTCTTAAGTTTGAAAATGATCAAGATGTTATTTATCCAAAAGATAAAGCTTTAAAATCTTCAGGGAACCTGCAAATCCTTTATGGAAACTTAGCGGCTGAAGGTGCTGTGGCAAAAATATCAGGAAATGAAGGATTGTTATTTGAAGGTAAGGCTGTTGTTTATGATGGAGAGCAAGCTGCAAATACAGGTATTTCTAATGGAGAGGTAGAAAAAGGTGATGTTGTAGTTATCCGTTATGTAGGACCAAAAGGAGGGCCGGGAATGCCGGAAATGTTGAAACCAACTTCTTTGATAATGGGAGCAGGTTTAGGAAAATCTGTAGCTTTAATTACAGATGGCCGTTTTTCCGGAGGAACACATGGATTTGTTGTGGGGCATATTACACCAGAAGCACAATCAGGAGGCACTATAGGATTATTGAAAACTGGAGATAAAATTAGAATTAACGCAGAAGATAATTCTATTAACGTGTTACTTTCTGATGAAGAATTAGCCGAAAGAAAAGCACAATGGATAGCGCCGGAATTAAAACATAAAAAAGGAATATTATATAAATATGCAAAATCAGTAGCATCCGCATCAAAAGGGTGTGTAACTGACGCATTTTAATAGATTTTTTTCATTTCTGTGTAAATGGAAATCTCAAAATATTGAGAACTATGAAAACACAAACGATAAATAAAACACAAGTGGCAGAAGAAACACAGCGTATAACGGGTAGTGAAGCTATTATAAAATGCTTAATTGCTGAAGACGTAGACATACTTTATGGATATCCAGGAGGTGCTATTATGCCTGTCTATGATGAGTTATTCAAGTTTCAGGATCAGATACATCATGTACTAACACGCCACGAACAAGGAGCAGCTCACGCTGCTCAAGGGTATGCAAGAATTTCAGGAAAAGTAGGAGTTGCTATGGCTACCTCAGGGCCTGGAGCAACAAACTTGATTACAGGAATTGCAGATGCACAAATAGACTCTACACCATTGGTTTGTATTACAGGGCAAGTACCTTCTCATTTATTGGGGAGTGATGCTTTTCAAGAAACTGATATTGTTGGTATTTCTACACCAGTAACCAAATGGAATTGCCAGGTAACAAAATCTGAAGATATTCCTGAAGCATTGGCTAAAGCTTTTTATATAGCTAAAAGTGGTAGGCCGGGACCTGTATTGGTAGATATTACTAAAGATGCTCAATTTGGCGAATTGGATTTTAAATATGAGAAATGCCAGGGTGTTAGAAGTTACAACCCGGTGCCAAAAACAGAGCAAAGAGCTATTGATGCTGCTGCCGAATTAATTAACAATGCTAAAAAACCGTTTATTGTTTGGGGGCAGGGTGTCATCTTAGGAGAAGCTGAAGCTGAATTAAAAGCCGTTATAGAAAAGGCAGGAATTCCTTCTGCATGGACCATTTTAGGAGCTTCTGCGTTACCTACCTCACATCCTTTAAATGTAGGTATGGTAGGAATGCATGGTAACTATGCGCCCAACCTTAAAACTAATGAGTGTGATGTGCTTATTGCAATAGGAATGCGTTTTGATGACCGTGTTACGGGTGATTTAAACACTTATGCAAAACAGGCAAAAATTATTCATTTTGATATTGATCCCGCTGAGATTGACAAAAATGTAAAAACGGATGTTGCTGTATTAGGAAATTCTAAGGAGAGTTTGGCCATGTTAGAACAAGCTTTAAATGAAAATTCTCATGAAGCATGGTTACAAGAATTTAAAGATTTATATGCCATAGAGTTTGAATCGGTTATTAAGAATGATATTGATCCTACTAAAGAAGGGTTAACAATGGGAGAGGTGTTAAAGCAGATAAATATTGAAAGTAAAGGTAATGCAGCCATTGTTTCAGATGTTGGCCAACATCAAATGATTGCCTGTCGTTATGCAGACTTCAATGTAACAAAAAGTAATATTACATCCGGAGGTTTAGGAACCATGGGATTTGCGCTTCCTGCTGCTATTGGAGCTAAAATGGCAGCCCCAGAAAGAGAAGTGGTTGCTATTATAGGCGATGGTGGATATCAAATGAATATTCAGGAATTGGGAACCATCTTCCAACAAAAAGTGCCGGTTAAAATTGTAGTGTTGAATAATGAATTCTTAGGAATGGTACGTCAATGGCAACAATTGTTCTTTGATAAGCGTTATGCCTCAACAGAAATGACAAACCCGGATTTTGTGACCATAGCAAAGGGCTATCATATTGATGCAAAAAGAGTAACAAAACGTGAAGAACTGGCAGAGGCTGTTAAAGAAATGATTGCTTCTAAAAACTCTTATTTTTTAGAGGTTTGTGTTGAGAAAGAAGATAATGTATTTCCAATGATTCCTTCTGGAGCATCAGTTTCAGATGTACGTTTAAGCTAAATTTAGAGAACATATGAATGAAGATATAAAAACATTTACAATTTCTGTTTATACCGAAAATAACATCGGTTTACTCAATCGTATATCAGCTATTTTTCAACGCAGACATATTAATATTGAAAGCTTAACAACATCACA
This sequence comes from Alterotamlana spongicola, assembly GCF_035818475.1. Taxonomy (NCBI): domain Bacteria; kingdom Pseudomonadati; phylum Bacteroidota; class Flavobacteriia; order Flavobacteriales; family Flavobacteriaceae; genus Alterotamlana; species Alterotamlana spongicola. The sequence goes on along the minus strand of NZ_JAYMGV010000001.1, from coordinate 335,461 downwards.
ATCTGAAATTGACGGTGTAAATCGTTTTGTTATAGTTGTGAATATGACTCAAACAAACGCAGGAAAAATAGTAAAGCAAATAGAGAAACAGGTTGAAACTATAAAGGCTTACTATCATACAAATGAAGAGACTATTTTTACAGAATCTTGTATGTTCAAAATAAAATCAGATTTATTATTTAATGAGCCTCAAATTCAAAATATAATTAAAGAAAGTAATACTAGGATAGTTACTGTAAATAAAGAGTTTTTTGTGCTTGAAAAATCAGGAAGAAGACATGAAATTGAATCTTTAAGGCGTGATTTAAATGTGTTTGGTATTATGCAATTTGTGCGTTCTGGTAGAATTGCAGTGACTAAAGAAGAAATGAAAATAACTGAATTGCTTACGGCATTCAATAACCAATAATAATAATTAAATTAAAATGGGAAATTATTTTAACACATTATCGTTAAGAGATAAATTAAATCAATTATCGAAGTGTAGATTTATGGACGCTTCTGAGTTTGCGGACGGAGTAAATGCTTTAAAAGGTAAAAAAGTAGTTATCGTAGGATGCGGTGCGCAAGGATTAAACCAAGGTTTGAACATGAGAGATTCTGGTTTAGATATTTCTTATGCATTACGTGATGCTGCCATTGCAGAAAAACGAGCGTCTTTTGTTAATGCTACTGAAAACGGATTTACTGTTGGTACTTACCAGGAGTTAATTCCAATAGCAGATTTGGTGTTAAATTTAACACCTGATAAACAACATACAAATGCAGTAAATGCAGTTATGCCTTTAATGAAAAAGGGAGCAACATTATCTTATTCTCACGGTTTTAACATTGTTGAAGAAGGGATGCAAATTCGTGAAGATTTAACAGTAATCATGGTGGCACCTAAGTCTCCAGGTTCTGAGGTTCGTGAGGAATATAAGCGTGGTTTTGGTGTGCCAACACTAATTGCTGTACATGAAGAAAATGATCCGGAAGGAAAAGGTTGGGCACAAGCTAAAGCCTATGCTGTAGCAACCGGAGGAGATAGAGCAGGGGTGTTAGCGTCTTCTTTTATAGCAGAGGTTAAGTCTGATTTAATGGGAGAACAAACTATTCTTTGTGGATTATTACAAACAGGTTCTATTCTTTGTTTTGATAAAATGGTAGAGGAAGGTATTGATCCGGGATATGCCTCAAAATTAATTCAGTATGGCTGGGAAACAGTAACTGAAGGGCTTAAATACGGTGGTGTTACTAATATGATGGACCGTTTATCTAACACAGCAAAGATTAAAGCATTTGAACTGTCAGAAGAATTAAAAGATATTATGCGTCCGTTATTCCAAAAACATATGGACGATATTATTGAAGGGCGTTTTTCTGCAGGTATGATGGCAGACTGGGCAAATGACGATAAAGATTTATTAGGATGGAGAGCGGCAACAGCAGAAACGGCTTTTGAAAAAACTCCGGCCGGAGATGTTGAAATCACTGAGCAAGAATACTATGATAATGGTGTGTTAATGGTAGCGTTAGTTCGTGCAGGCGTTGAATTAGCATTTGAGGCTATGACAGATTCTGGTATTATTGATGCTTCAGCTTATTATGAGTCTTTACATGAAACACCGCTTATTGCTAATACCATTGCAAGAAAGAAATTATATGAAATGAACCGTGTTATTTCAGATACTGCAGAATACGGGTGTTATTTATTTGACCATGCCTGTAAACCGTTGTTAGCAGATTTTATGAAAACGGTTAGTACAGATGTTATAGGTAAGCCTTTTGCAAAAGACAACGGAGAAGGTGTTGATAATGCTAAACTGATTGAAATTAATCGAGTTTTAAGAGCACATCCTGTTGAAAAAGTAGGAGCATTTTTAAGATCATCTATGACGGCTATGAAGCCCATAGTTTAAAACCATAATTTATGGATAGGGAAAACAAAATATATTTTCCTAAAATAAATGATATAAAAGTAGCTGCCGATACTATTAAAAATGTATCGGCAGTTACGCCTTTAAGCCCTAGCTTGAGGCATTCAAAACAATTTGATGCAAATATCTTTTTTAAGCGCGAAGATCTTCAACAAGTTCGTTCTTATAAAATTAGAGGAGCTTATAATAAGATTAGCTCACTGTCTCAACAACAATCATCTCATGGTGTAGTGTGTGCCAGTGCCGGAAACCATGCCCAGGGTGTTGCCCTATCCTGTAAATTACTGAAAATTAAGGGAACCATATATATGCCTGCTCCAACCCCAAATCAAAAAGTAGAGCAGGTTAAAATGTTTGGAGAGACATGTATTGAAATTAAGTTAATTGGAGATACGTTTGATGATGCCTATCATGCAGCCATGCTGGAATGTGATGAGCTTGGTAAAACTTTTATTCATCCTTTTGATGATGAAAAAGTAATTGAAGGACAAGCTACAATTGGTTTAGAAATTATAAAGCAATCCAATCATCCCATTGATTATGTTTTTATCCCCGTTGGCGGAGGTGGTTTAGCTGCGGGTTTGTCAACTGTTTTTAAAGAATTGTCCCCAAAGACAAAAATAATAGGTGTTGAGCCGGAAGGCGCACCTTCTATGGCTACAGCAATCAAAAACAACAAAAATACTACTTTAGAGGTCATAGAGAAATTTATTGACGGTGCCGCAGTAAAACGTGTTGGCGATTTAAATTTTGACATATGTAAAACGCATCTTGATGATATGCAATTGGTTCCGGAAGGTAAAGTTTGTGAAACTATTTTAGAACTTTATAATAAAGATGCTATAGTCGTTGAACCTGCAGGAGCTTTGAGTATTTCTGCTCTGGATTTTTATGCCGAAAAAATTAAAGGTAAAAATGTAGTTTGTGTTGTAAGCGGGAGTAATAATGATATTACCCGAACACCAGAAATTAAAGAACGTGCGCTCTTATATGCTAATTTAAAGCATTATTTTATTATTAACTTCCCACAGCGGGCAGGTGCTCTAAAAGAGTTTGTTGTTGATATTTTAGGAGAGAACGATGACATTACTTACTTTCAATATGCTAAAAAAACAAATCGGGAAAATGGTTCTGCTGTAGTTGGAGTTCAATTAAAATCCCCCTCAGATTTAGATCCTTTAATCTGTAAAATGAAAGCTCATAACTTTTATGGAGACTACTTAAATGACAAGCCAGATTTGTTTCAATTTTTGGTTTAAGTAGGTATTGAATTTGTCAAATTATACCTAAAAACCCGAAATCGTTTTCGTTTCAATCTCTTTAGATTTGAGAGTAATCTGCATTATTTTTAGGTTTAATTTCTTTACTTTGAATTGAATGATTTTAGCCTTAATAATTTATAGAGATATAATTATTAATGACTTATCTAAAAATAAACGCTATGAAACAAACATTTAAAGAAGTTCCGGAAGCCTATAAAATAGATGCTTTGCTGCATCAAAAAACGTATTTGGTCAATGGAGAATTAAGAGACTGGGAAGGAGAATCAACAGAAGTGTATTCTACTATATCATCAACTTCAGAATATAAACATACGCTTTTAGGCACTATTCCGCAGTTAGGAGAAAAAGAAGCGTTAGAGGCTCTTAACTCTGCTACATCTGCCTATGATAATGGTAAGGGGTTATGGCCAACCATGAAAGTTGCTGATAGAATTGCCTGCATGGAAACTTTTGTTGAACAAATGAAAACCAAACGTGAGGAAGTTGTGAAGTTACTCATGTGGGAAATAGGCAAGAACTTACCAGATTCAGAAAAAGAATTTGATAGAACAGTAGACTATATTTATGATACTATTGAGGCCTATAAGCAAATAGATAGAGACTCTGCAAAGTTTGAAAAAAGCTCTGGAGTTTATGCGCATATCCGCCGTGGACCATTGGGAGTTGTATTATGTTTAGGCCCTTATAATTATCCGCTTAACGAAACATTTACTTTATTGATTCCTGCATTGATTATGGGAAACCCTGTAATATTCAAACCGGCAAAACTGGGTGTGTTACTTATTTCTCCATTATTAGAGGCATTTCAAAGCAGTTTCCCGGAAGGTGTTGTAAATATTGTTTATGGTCGTGGTAGAGTTTTGGCAACACCTATAATGCAGTCAGGTAAAATTGATGTTTTAGCGTTAATAGGAAATAGTAAGTCGGCCAATGCGTTGCAAGCTCAGCACCCAAAGGGGAACAGGCTGCGTATGGTGTTAGGTCTGGAGGCTAAAAACCCGGCTATTGTATTGCCTGATGCCGATTTAGATTTAGCTGTTGAAGAATGTATAGCAGGAACCCTGTCTTTTAATGGACAGCGGTGTACGGCACTTAAAGTGTTATATGTTCATGAGTCTGTAGTAGAGGAGTTTAACAGACGATTGGCGTTTAAAGTAGATCAGCTTAAATTTGGAAACCCTTGGGAAGAAGGCGTTAAATTAACACCGTTACCAGAGCAGGATAAACCAGCTTATATTCAGGAATTAATTGATGATGCTACAGAAAAAGGGGCAAACGTATTGAATAAAAAAGGCGGAGAGACCAGTGAGAATTTTATATTTCCGGCTGTTTTATACCCGGTAGCTAAAGCTATGCGTGTATTTAAAGAAGAACAATTTGGGCCGGTAATCCCTGTGGTTTCTTTTTCAGATATAGAAGAACCTTTAGATGATATGGCTGAGTCTAATTACGGCCAGCAAGTCAGTTTGTTTGGTAAAAATGTTCATACACTATCCCCCTTAATTGATACTTTAGTTAATTTAGTATGCCGGGTTAATTTAAATAGTTCATGTCAACGTGGTCCGGATGTATATCCTTTTACAGGCAGAAAAGATTCTGCCTTTGGAACATTAAGTGTCCATGATGCCTTGCGTTCATTTTCAATACGAACCTTTGTGGCTTCAAAAGACAATGAATATAATAATACTATTTTAACTGAATTACTAGAAAAGAAGACATCCAATTTTATAAGTACAGATTATATTTTATAGTTTAAAAACATAAGCATTTATTGCCTTTAGGTATTACTGATGTAACTATAAATAATTAAGTACAATTCTTTTCATTGAAAAAAACTGTACGCTTGTGTTGGTTTATATTAATATATTTGATTCCATATATAAAGTCTAATATTTAATAAAGTACTAAAATGAAAACACTAAAACTTATATTACTTTCAATTGTTTCTTGTGCAATGCTTTCTAGTTGTGGCGGTAAAGAAAAAAAGAAACAAGACGGATTCTCTTATGAGAAAAAGTCTGAAGAAGTTAAGGAAGTTAAAAGCAATGCCAATGATATTGTTATTACCGGAAATGATGCCATGCAGTTTAACAAGAAAGAAATTAAAGTTAAAGCTGGTGAAAAGGTAAAAATTACACTAAGGCACGTTGGTAAGATGGACAAGAATGTTATGGGGCATAATTTTGTTCTTTTAAAGGCAGGGGTAGATTTAATAGCGTTTGGAACCAAAGCAGCCACAGCAAAGGAAACAGAATATATTCCTGAAGGAGGTGCTGATGTTATTGCTTATACAAAGCTGATTGGCCGAGGAGAAACAGCCGTTGTTGAGTTTGAAGCTCCTGAAGCAGGAACATATGATTTTTTATGTAGTTTTCCAGGACATTATGCCTTGATGAAAGGAAAATTTATTGTGGAATAACTTAAGAAATAAATACTGTTATAGAAATATAGGTAATAAAAAGCCTGAAGTTTTAAGCTTCAGGCTTTTTTATTTAAAACAATATAATTAGTTGATAAAACACTGTTTATTTTTAATAAAAGTATCAAGTATGATTTTTTTCAGTGAATAAAACTGTACAAGGATGTCATGTTATATAATTATATTTGGTTTTGTTGTAGATGGTATTAAAAGAATGAAGTTAATTTTTTATTTCAAGTAAAAACTTTAGAAGCTATTATTTATGAAAATCAAACTTTTATTAATTGTTGTGTTTTTTGGATTTAATCTATTTGCGCAAGAGCAAATAGAACTTAATAGTCTCAATGATTTTAAAGACCAAGCTGGGAATTGGCAAATTGTTGGAGAGGTTAAGGTTAACCGAAATATAGATGTGCATGATATTGAAGAGCATGATCGTGGTGACAAGCTCAGAAAAAGAAAAAGGAGAAAGAAAAAGATAGAGATACCAACCCCTATTTCCTTTAAACCAGGTGTTGGGATTCTTTTAAATATTAATGATAAAGAAAAAAACGATGCCTTAGTTACTAATTGGGAGCACGGTGATTTGTTACTTGAGCTGGAAGTACTTCTGCCAAAAGGATCTAATTCTGGTATTTATTTTCAAGGAAGGTATGAGTTGCAACTAAAGGATAGTTGGGGAATTAAAAACCCATTGGGTTCAGATATGGGAGGTTTTCACAATAACTGGGAGAAAGACCCTGATAAAATATTTAGAGGTATTCCACCAACAAGTAATGCTTCAAAAGCACCAGGATTATGGCAAAAATATAAAGTGCATTTTCAAGCGCCAAAGTTTAATGATTTAGGAGAAAAAATTTCAAACGCCAAATTTATATCTGTCGAATTAAATGGTGTTCGTATTCATAGCAATGTTGAATTGCCAACTTATACAGGAGGCCCTATTGAAAAAAATGAAGTGAAAAAAGGACCTTTATTGATTCAAGGAAATCATGGCCCGGTGGCTATTCGAAATTTTAAATATCAATTATTAAAAGAATCTTCAATTGAGTTATCCTCACTGGAGTATATAACTTATAAAGGCCCTTTTAATGGGGTAGATGAATTAAACGATTGGTCTAAAGCTGTTACAAAAAAGGCCGATAGGATAGATATTTTAAGCACTGGAGAAGAAGATGAATATGGTATTGTATATATAGGGGCTTTAGATGTTAAAGAAGAAGATAATTATACCATAAGTGTTGGCTATACCGGAGGAGTTAAATTGATTATTGATAACAAAAAACTTATAGAAAATAATTCTTCTAGTGATCAAGGCCTATTAAAGAAAGAGGTGAAATTATCAAAAGGAAATCATGAATTTACTTTAATTAATATTAAATCCGCAGCATGGAGAGCTCCAAAATTAGGGATGTCAATTAAAAGTAAGTCTACCAATTCAAAAGATTTTCATACTTATGACTCATACCCTCCAAGAGTGAATTCTATAACTCCAATTTTTGTAAATACAGAAGCAACCCCTAGACTATTAAGAGCCTTTGTTGCTTTTAAAGGAAATGGAAAAAGACTTTCTCATACTATTGGAGTAGCAATGCCAACAGGATTAAACTATGTATATGATTTAAATTCGGCAAATGTAGTTGGTGTTTGGAGAGGTGATTTTGTTGATGCTACACCAATGTGGCATAATAGAGGCGATGGTTCATTTAATCCCCGAGGAGCTGTTCAATGGACATTTTTAAATCAGTCTATAGCAAAGTTAGAAACTGCAAATAGTGCATTTCCTGAGACCGGGCTAGCGCCAGAGTTTGTTTCAAAAGGCTATGTAATAGACAAAGAAAGTAGCTTACCCATTTTTAAGCACAATTATAAGGGCGTTTCAATTGAAAATAAGTTAACTTCAAATAAGAGTGATACATATTTAGTAAGAGAGGTTAATTTTTCTAAAGCAGGGTTAATTGATTGGTATATGAAAATTGCATCAGGAAAAATAGAAAAGAATATTGATGGTTCCTATACCATTGGAGATCGGGAGTATTATATAAATATTCTTTCAGGGCAAACTCCAATTATTAGAGAGGTCAATGGAGAAATGGAATTGGTTTTGGCTGTTGACGGGAGTCTTGTTAAATATGAAATAATTTGGTAAGTAATAAATTTAGATGTTTAATAGCGAGTTAGATCTGATCCATAAAAATAATAAGAATTAGCAGATGAAAAATTATATAATTAATAAAGTTACTAGAGTATTGTTTTCTTTTGTGTTTGGAGTGATTATGCCTATGTCTTTTGCGCAAAATGCACCAAAAGAAGAAGACTATTATAGAATTACAACGGTGCCAACTCCCGAAGGTGTTAAAGTAGAAGGAGGAGGTGTTGTAGCACTGCCGGATGGAAGTGTGGCTGTTTGTACAAGAAGAGGTGATGTTTGGATTATTGAAAACCCAACGATGGAAAATGGAAGTAAGGCAGTATTTAAGAAATTTGCTGAAGGTTTACATGAGCCTTTAGGGTTGGCCTATAAAGATGGGGCATTATTTACAGCACAAAGAGGTGAGCTTACTAAACTTATGGATACAGATGGAGATAGAATAGCTGATGTTTATGAAACGGTTTATACATGGCCCTTATCTACACATTATCATGAATATTCTTTTGGGCCTGTCTTAACACCTGATAATACTTTTTTTGTAACAGCTAACGTAGCTTTTGGAAGTGAAGAATGGTGGAGAGGAGAAAGTCGTGTACCATGGAGAGGTTGGACAATGAAGATTACTGAAGACGGACAGATGGAACCATGGGCTACAGGAATGCGTTCTCCTGCAGGTTATGGATTGGTTGATGGTGAATTGTTTTATACTGATAATCAAGGCGACTGGCAAGGGTCCGGAGCACTTTGGCATGTTCCAAAAGGAGCGTTTACCGGCCACCCTGCTGGTTTAAAGTGGGCGGAACATGAGGATTCTCCTATAAATTTTACGGAAAAAGAGTTTTATAGTAAAATTGATATCAGACAAGTTAAAAAGAATGGACGATATGTAAAGCCTGAGAATATTATAGATGAAGCAGATCCTGATTTTAAATATGAAATAAAAAAACATTTTCCGCAATTGCAATTGCCCGCGGTTATATTACCTCATGGTATTTTAGGTATTTCAAATTCTGAAGTGAAGGTAGATGATACCAATGGTAAGTTCGGCCCTTTTAGTGGACAGGTTTTGGTTGGAGATATGGGGCAAAGCAAGATTATGAGAGTCGTACTTGAGAAAGTAAAAGGAGCGTATCAGGGTGTTGCTTTTGATTTTAGATCAGGCTTTCAATCAGGTGTTATGCGGTTTGATTTTGATAACAATGGAAATCTTTTTGTTGGAGAAACAAATAGAGGATGGGGGTCTGCCGGAACTACACATTCCGGATTACAATATTTAACTTGGACTGGTCGAGTTCCTTTTGAGATGAAAACAGTTAAAGCAATGCCAGACGGATTTGAAATTGAATTTACTAAGCCAATAGATAGAACTGCCGCAGAAGATTTAGACTCTTATAAAGGAAAAAGTTATATCTATAAGTATCACCCTGTTTACGGAAGCCCGCAAACCAATCAGGAAGAAATTAAAATAAAGGGTGTTAAAGTAAGTGATGACGGGATGAAAGTTCGTGTGGTAACAGATAATTTAAGACCATACTATGTGCATGAAATTACATTGCATGGCGTGAAAGTTAAAGGAGGAACCCAAATACTCTTACATCCAACATTTTATTATACCTTAAATAATATTCCTGACGGAGAAACATTGCTATTGTCTGAGCTTTCAACAAAGCGGTCGTCTAGCCTTAAAAAGAAGGTGGTTAAAAAAACTCAATCAAGTAAGAAGAAAGTTATTAAAAAGGACTTAGTTTTAAATGACGAACAAGTACAGCCTCTTTTAACAAATAATACCTGTGTAGCTTGTCATAATAAAGATAAAAGAGTAGTCGGACCATCTTTTCAAGCTATTGCAAAACGTAATTATACTAATGAAAAAATAGTAGAACTTATTTATAATCCACAGCCTAAAAACTGGCCGGAATATGCAACTCCTATGGCACCAATGCCACAGGTTCCCAAAGATGAAGCCTTAAAAATTGCAGCTTGGATTAATTCTTTAAAATAAAATGAGTTTTCCAATAAGGGTTCCTTTGGTTTATTTTTTATTAGCAGTACTTTTCGCCTCAGTTTTAAGGGCTTTAAAAACAACTTGTTCCCTTACTGATAGCATAGAGTCAGGTTGCCCTTCATTTCCACCGTCCAGATAGGAAGCCATTAAAACATATATGCCCTTTTCCTCTCTGTTAATATGCTCCTTAAATTGAATAGTACCTTTTATGGGTAATAGTTTTTTGGGCTCACTATTATCGGGTTTTAAAGATAAAATATAGGTTACAATTTCATGAACTTCGTCAGGTGTTAATTGAGGGTGAGCGGCCATCATGGTTTCTCCCCAAACCCCATTTCCACCTTTAATAATTCTACTCATTAAATACGCCGTATCTTCTGAGGTGTATTTATTGGCAATATCTATATAACTGGGGCCATTTACTTTAATATTGGTGGCATGACAAGCTTTACAATCACTGGCCTCAATAAGCTTTTTACCTTCGGGTTCAACATTTTGTTGGTGACCTACAGTAGCTTTAATTAGATCATTGCCTTCAGGAATATAGTCTAAGGTTACTTTAACCTTACCGGGATCTATGGAACCATTTTGGGTACTGCCATCTTGATTATCTTTAACGTTTATGGTATAGTTTACTTTTTTGTAATCCCAATATGTGGTGTCATTGGGGTCTATCTGGATGGACAATTCAGGAGGGTCATTACCTACAATAAGTTTTGTGTTAACAGTGTCAGATTCGCCTGTTTTATCAATGACTTTTAATTGTACTGAATATGTTCCGGGTTCATTAAAAGTAAATGACGGGTTTATTTGAGTTGATTGAACTTTGTCATTGGTAAAAGACCATTCATAACTTAGATGATCATTATCATAATCTAAAGATTCAGAGCCTGAAAAATTAACGGTTAATGGGGTTGAACCTACGTTTTTGTCTGATGTTATTTTTGCTATAGGTTTTCTGTTGCCTTTGATATATGATATCCTATTTAAGCGTGCATCTAAATTTTGACTGTTCCATTTTTGCCCATACTCTAAAACATAAAGATTGCCATCTGAACCAAAAATCATATCCATAGGGTGTGAAAATTCAGTAGAAGGCATAAAAGGATCAGCTTTCACATAGTTGTAATTTTCATCTAGTGTAACTACATAAATCCAATCTCTCATCCACTCATAAACAATAAGCTTATCTTCAAAATACTTTGGAAATATATTGACTGCATTAGGGGAATCTGAAGCATGAAAAATAGGACCTGCCATGGGGTTGACACCACCGGTTCCTAACCATTGAAATTCTTCTGATTTATCATATGAATACCAGATTAGAGATTCTTGGGCAGCAGGCAATTTTTTTAAACCTGTATTGTTAGGTGAATTGTTTATGAGGTTATTTGGGTCAAATTTGGCTCCTGATTCTTGAGTGGCGAAGTTATAATCATTGTAAGATTGATTGTTTCCTCTGGTATATGGCCAACCCCAGAAACCTGCTTGTTTAGCTTGGTTAAACTCTCCCATACCTTTGGGGCCCCTGTTGGGATTTCCTTTTCCTGCGTCTGGGCCAACATCTCCCCAATAAACATAGCCTGTTTTACTGTCTATTGATGGTCTGAATGGGTTTCTGCATCCCATTATATAAATTTCTGGTCTTGTGTTTGGTGTGCCTTCTGGAAATAGATTGCCTTTAGGAATAGAGTAAGTGCCATCATCTTCTGGCTTAATCCTTAAAATTTTACCCCTCAAATCATTGGTGTTTGCTGCAGATTTTTGTGCATCCCAAAGCGCTCTTCCTTCACGTTCATCAATGGGGGCATATCCGGATGACTTAAAAGGGTTGGTGTTATCTCCTAAAGTGATAAATAAGTTGCCGTCAGGGCCAAACTCCAGTGCGCCTCCACTATGACAACATTTTCTTATAGTAGGAATTTTAAGTAATATTTTTTCTGAATCAAAATCTAAGGTGTCATCAATTAGGTCAAATCGAGATACATATTGTAAAGGGGCATCTCCAGGAGCAGAATAAAATAAATAAATCCAATTGTTTCTTTTGTAATTGGGGTCTACTGCTAAACCAAGTAGTCCATCTTCATTACCATAAAATAAATCGAGTTGTGCAATAGTTTTGGTTTGTGCCGTATTAAAATCAAATAATTTTAATGCGCCACGCCGTTCGACAAACAGAATCCCTTTTTCAGGCAATTCATCCAATTCCATGGGTTCATTCAGATTAAAATCTAAAACTTGTTTTACAAATCTGTTCTCAGGAGGGATACGATCTGTTTTTGCTTTTTTATAGTTAAGAGAATTTTCACCTATAGCGTATCTAATACCTCCCAATAAATGAACTAAAAATTCAGGGTTTTCAAAAGTTTCTTTAGTATGTCCAAGCCCAGTATAAAAAGCGCGACCACCATCATAATCATGATACCAGGCAATTGGGTGGTTTTTACCATTTTTACCACCTTTATAGCTGGTTTCATCCAGTTCAATTAAAACATTAATATCTGGGTTTATATTCTTGAAGTTATACCATTCGTCAGTTTTGATCCAGATACTATCCAGTACTTCAGTAGCGGGATGATTTTTATCAATAACATTAAGTTTGGCTTCTTGCACTTTAGGATGTCCTTTAAAATAGGCACCTACCAATTTATTATACCAGGGCCATTCATATTCAGTATCTGTAGCGGCATGTATACCTACAAAACCACCTCCGGCTTGTATGTAACGTTCAAAATTAGCTTGCTGTACACTATTTAAGACATTTTGTGTTGTGTTTAAAAAAACAACTGCAGAGTATTGTTTTAAGGAATCATCTACAAAGTGATTAGCATCCTCGGTTGCTGTGACTTTAAAGTTATTCTCTTTGCCTAGTTTCTTTATGGCTGTTATTCCTGATTCAATTGAATTATGTCTAAAGCCATCTGTTTTACTAAATACTAATATTTTTTCCTCTTTGTTACTACATGATAGTATAAGAAAAGAAGCTAGTAAGAAGATTAATCTTTTTTTTGCGCTATAAATTTTCATAGTTGAATATGTTGGTTTAATAAATGTGTTTATTAAACCTGTTGGTCTTTAAACCTAAAAATAAAGACTTTTTATTACAATAAGGTTTAAATTATTTCATTGAAAAATAACATACAAGTTAATGAAATATATTATTCATTATTAACTCACAAACATCCGTGGGAGAAATGAATTTGGAAGAAGCTGATTTTGTCTTTTCTTGAATTAGTAAGGGGTAATATTTTTCATCAATATTAACTGCTCCGTGGGATCCTTTTATAAGCGTTGCATCTAAAGGAATAATATCCAGCATGGTTCTAAAGCCCAATTTCTTCTTTAGCAGTTTAAAAGCAATTCTCCCTATCATAAATTTCTTCTTTGGGTCTGTGAATAGCTCAACCGGGTCATACCCTGGTTTTTTATGGATGTCAACGTTCCTTGCAAAATCAGGAGCTTTTTTATCATTAAGCCAATAATAATAGGTAAACCAAAAATCGGGTTTTGAAACTGCAATCAAATCACCGGACCGATGATGATTAAGATTATATTTCTTTTGCTCTTCTTTGTCTAAGACCAAATCAATCTCTGGGCAATTTTCTAAGCGTTTTTTAATTTCTGTTAGTTTACTTTTATTATTTATATAGACATGAGCTATTTGGTGATCAGCCATGGCAAAAGCGTCACTAATACCATAGTCAAGTAATTCTAAATTATTTTCCTCACGAATTTTTATGTAGCCGTGTTTTCTTAATAATCTATTTATGTGAAAAGGTGCTTTTACAGGGTTGATGCCATATTCAGAAAGTAGAATGATTTTAACTCCTTTTGATTCATAAAAAGAGATGAGGTCCTGGCAAACTGTATCGAGTTGTTTTAAATCTTTTAAAATAACACTCTCGTCATTATGCTTTTGTAAAACATAATCTAAATGAGGGAGATAAATAAGTTGTAGGGTAGGCTCATGCCAATCATGGACTAACTTAGAAGCGTTTGCAATCCATTGCGTGGATTTTATGGTTGTGTTAGGGCCCCAAAAATTGAATAAAGGGAATGTGCCTAATTTAGATTGGAGTTTATCCCGAAGGTTATTTGGTTTTGAATAACAATCTGGTATTTTTTGACCGTTTGCCCTATATTGCGGACGAGGTGTCACATTAAAATCTGAATTGGAATACATATTATACCACCAAAACATATTGGAGCATGTAAATTCCGGGTTAATGGCTTTTGCTTTATCCCAAATTTTAGGAGCTTCAACTAAATGGTTAGACTGCCTCCACAGTTTCACTTCACATTCGTCTTTAAAATACCAACCATTTGCTACAATACCATGATCTTTTGGCCATTTTCCTGTTAAGTAAGTAGATTGTGCAGAGCATGTTACTGCTGGTAGCACAGGCTTAATTTTAGAAAGTTGTCTTTTTTCAATCCATTGTGTTAAAAAGAGGTCTTTATGTTTAAGTAAGGCACTTGATAAGCCTACAATATTAATTACAACGGTTTGATTCATTATAAAGATTTAGTTTGATAATTGTTTGACTACCCATTCAAATTCTCTAACTATAGAACTGGTAATATCAGTTTGTAAATGTTCTGGCAGAATAGACCATGTGTAGGTCTCAATTTCAAGATGATTACTATATTTTATTTCTTTCCAGAGATTAAGTGCATCAATAATTTCATTTTGTGTCGACTTAAGAACTTGAAAATTAGAAATAAAAATAGGGATATGGAAATGTGTTCTGATTTCCTTAAAACCAGCATTTGTCATAAAATCTATACCTTCAGATAAATCTGAAAAGTGAACTAAGTTGCCTTTGTCTAATTTAACTACGGATTGATGCAGGTATGTGGGTTCATCAAATTGACGTAAATAGGATTGTTGGGAACTAATAGGAATCGTATCAGATTTTTGGCATTTTATTGCAGCACTAATTTGAATCTTTCCAATTTTTATACCTTCGTTTTGTAAATTGGAAATAACAAATTTTGGACTCTCATATGCCAATGCAAAATGGCATATATCATAACAAACCTGAATGTGTTCTAAAATATAAGCTTTTGCTTCTTCTGATTTACAGCCTAGCCGCTTCTGAATAATTAAAACACCTTCTTTAAAGAGGTGATCTTTATAGAAGTCAATGACTTCTTGTGTGTTTTCTAAAAAGCCGTCGGGTTCAGGTTCTAGATCTAGATGCAATAATTTGCCTGTTGCTTTTCTTATATCTATTAGCTGTAAAACAATTTGAATTAAAGATTGACATGACTTTTTGGTTGTTTTATCTAAATCAGTCTGATTATTAAACCAATGTTTGTATGATAGAGGAGAGGTTGATACACTACCTTCCATGCCTTTGGGAAGCAGATATGCTAATATATTCATTAGGTTCTGCGTATAACTTACACGGTTTTCAGTGGTCCAATCGGGAGTGTGAACCTGATCTTTAATAGTGGTATTGTGAAATTCGCCATAGGGAAAACCATTCATAGTGAAAACATACAAGTTATTGGTGTCTAACCAAGTTTTAAAATTTGTAAGGTTGTTTCCTTGAAGAAGTACAGACGCACTTTTTTGAGATAAACGTAAGCCAATTCCAAAGGGCTTGTCTGAGTTTAGCCTTTCTTTAACTTTTACCGTATAGTTTTTTAAATTATCAAAGATTTCTTCCCAGGTTTCACCAGAATGAATATTTGTACAATATGTAAGGTGTGTTTGGTCTTCAATAATCATTACAAGGTGATTTTTTCGCTACTAAATTCATTCATATAACCTATAGATGCTAATACTAAATTTTCATCCATTTGATGAACTTCAAAACCGGTGCCTAAAGATTTAAGGAGCATGATAGTTAGTTTTCCTCCCAGGTGTTCCCTGAATTCTTCTAAACCTTTAATAATTTCATCAGTCATTTGATTATAAGAAATATTAAAGCCTAAATTTATAATGCAATCCAAAATCCGTATAAGTTCAGGTTTACTTAAATAACCTTTTAGGTGCGAGTAGGTACTGTCTAGAGCAATACCAATAGCTACAGCTTCACCATGTCGTATTTCATAATTGGACAATTGTTCTAATTTATGTGCAGCCCAATGCCCAAAATCCAGAGGCCTGGATGACCCTTGCTCAAAAGCATCACCGGAGTTTTGAATATGTTTCATATGCAAATCAGCACATCTATATATGAGCTCATTCATGACATTTTTATCTCTGCTATTTAATGCCTTTATATGATTTTCTATCCATTGGAAAAAGTTGTAATCTTTTATTAGGGACACTTTTAATGCTTCGGAAATTCCCGAACGCCAATCTCGCTCATCTAGTGTAGATAAAAATGAGTCGTCATTGATTACTGCATATGGTACTGCAAAACTCCCAACAAAATTTTTCTTGCCAAAATAGTTGATGCCATTTTTAACGCCAATTCCAGAATCATTTTGAGATAAAACAGTTGTTGGAATCCTTATCAATCTCACGCCTCTATGAGCAATAGCAGCTGCAAAACCAACCATATCAAGTACGGCACCTCCTCCTATAGCAATAATGTAAGAGTGACGATCAATATTAAAATTGTTAACTTTTTCTAAAATTAATTTAATATAATGTTCGTTGTTTTTTGACTGTTCGCCTCCCGGTATTTCTAAAATAGGCCCATTTAATTGGATTGCATTATTGTATTGCTTGAAATAATTGATAATGGATTCTTTTAACTGCGGATGTGCTTTAGATACTCCGTTGTCAACCACTACAATGGCTTTGGATTTTATAGTGGAATGGTTTGAAATTAAATCAAGAAGAATATGATTATCAACCTTAAAAATCTTACTTGTGAATATAAGATTAAAGTTAAAGCTAACTTGAAAAGATTGTTTTATGATTTTTGAGTAGCTCATTTTAACTTAAGTAACTGGGAATTTCTTTGATAAAAATAATGAAAAAGGCAATAAGCATAATACTAATAAGGCCATATATATATTACTAAACCCTGCTACATAGCTGGCATTTAGCGGAATAAGGGAGAGTACTCCAATTTTTACAGCTTTCATTATTAGCTTTGGGTTGTTATTTAAGATAGCATTTGTCTTAGCAATGGTATTTAATCCGTACCAAAAAAGTAAAAACCAAAATGCTTTTGTAAAAGAAAAGTTAAAATGCTGTCCAATGATAAAAAAACCAACAACAATTGTTGCGTCTAGAATCATAGCAACTGCAATAGCGACCTTGTTTTTCCCTTTGGTTTCTTTTTGAGCTGTTAAAGTAATTGCAGAAATGAATAAGACAGGTAAAAGTCCAATCAAATAATATTGAGGTTCCAGATAAGGATTAATACTCATGCCCAAAATAAGATTAAGGCCTCTGCATAATCCCATATTAAGAGGGCCAAACAATGTGTGGTGTTTTGCATATTTATCATAGAGGAGGGCAAATACCATAATACTTATTGCTATATAGCCGCTGTGTATAGAAACTAAGAATGCTGAACTGATACCAATAGTGAATAGGATAATGCCTAGAATTTTGGCTTGATTTAAACTAAGCCTACCACTGGGAATTACTCGTTCAGGGCGATTTAACTGGTCTTGTTTTAAATCAAAAATATCATTAAATACAATCCCACCGCCATATAATCCTGATGTGGCAATACTTAGAAGTATAATATGAAATATTATGTTTTGGTCAATAATTTCGGGTACCAGAAATCCAGAAATTGCAATACCGGCAATGATATCTGCAATAGCTGTTACTATATTTGCTGGCCGAATGAGTTGCAATACTGCATACCACTTTTTCATACTACCCCTTTTTAGCGGCTCCTTTAAAGCTTATTTTTTTAGCTTTTTGCCCCCTTAATACTGTGTTGCCCTCATGAAGATCTGCCTGATTAATGGTTGTTTCATTAATCCAGTCTGATTCATTGAATTGCCCGCTTTGACCATAAATTGTTAAAGCATTTTGATAGCAAGTAAGGTGAATGTCTTTTTCTGAGATGCCATTTTCATGCATTAGCATAGCGGTTTTTGGAACTGATAAAGGGTCACTGACACCCCAATCAGCAGAACTATCTACAATAATTTTTTCTGAACCGTATTGTTTTACAATATCCACCATTCTCATCTTACTCATTTTTGTTTTTGGATAGATGGTAAATGCAGCCCAATAACCTCTGTCTCTAACCCATTTTACTGTTTCTTCGTTGTTATGGTCAATAACAACTTTACTTGGAGAAATACCATGTTCTTCAATAACGTCCATAGTTCTTAGAGTACCATTCTTCTTGTCGCGGTGGGGGGTGTGAATCATTACAGGTAAATCAAAATCTTTAGCCAGTTCTAGTTGTTTTCTAAAGTATTTGTCTTCAGCATCTGTTTGGTCATCATACCCAATTTCACCTACTGCAACAACGCCTTCTTTAGCTAAAAACTCAGGTAGTATTTCAATGACTTGTTCCGCCAGAGCTTCATTGTTAGCTTCTTTAGAGTTCAAGCCAATAGTACAGTAATGCTTTATTCCAAATTGAGAGGCTCTAAACCTTTCCCAGCCTACAAGCATGCTAAAATAATCTTTAAAAGAACCTACGCTGGTACGTGCTTGTCCAAGCCAAAAAGCAGGTTCAATAACGGCAACAATACCTGCTGCTCTCATGTTTTCATAATCATCTGTGGTTCTTGAAACCATATGTATGTGTGGGTCTATATAATTCATGTTTCTTAATGTTTAATTTAATTTTCCTATGGCATCCCATTCATCAATTGTAATTTGACTTCCTTCTTTTTGTAAAAGCTTATTAATTATTTGTTTTTCTGAGTTTTTAAAAGTTTTTTGAAGCATTAGCTTTTTAATATCTTCACGTAAATAGCCATCTATCATGCGCCATATTTCGAGAGATACTTGCCTTCCGGCAGCCCAACGTTCTTTAACGTAGTCTTGAAGCATATGAGCTAGTTTTTCATTTTTACCTTGTTCAAGGTGTTGTATGGGGTAAAGTTTTCTATCCATGAAAAAGGATTTCAAAATAAGTTGATTCCATTCATCTTCACTTAAATAAACCTGAGCAAATGGATTTCCTGAAGCAATGGCATCAAAAACATTGGACATATTGGTTCTGATACCTTCAGCATATTGGAGTCTGAATGAAGCGGCATTTTTCAAAAGAAAGAGGCCTTTGTAAAGTGCTATTTCCTCTTTCATTTCGGCAATTTCAAAAAAAGAGGAAAGCACAGATTTGTTAACTGATACATCTAAAGCTATCATGAATCTAACTCGCGCTAAATCTTGTTTGGTCCATAAACCTTTTCCAAACCCCGGGTATATATTTTCCATTGTTTTGAGATCATTATCATTCCATGAGGGTATTTCAGATGAAATGAAACGGGCAGCCAAGCTAAAAAAAACATTGAATTTATGACTTGTTTCTTTAGTTGATATTATGGCAGATTTAGCTTCAATCCACTCTAATTCTTTAGGTGTAAACTTGGAATTTGTAAGCGTTACAAATTGATCTTGTTGTTTAACGGAAATCATGATTTGATTCAAATTGAAAAATACTAAGGTGTAGGCTTCTTAATATATTTATTACTTTATTTTACTACTCTGTATTTTTAATTGATAAAAGACTCCTAAAGCTGCTATTAGCAAACCTAAAAATTCCCTGGACCCTTCTAAATAAGGTTTTTCATAAACCATTTCTCCGAAAATTTCTTTTTTATTAGGTGTTTTTAAATAATCCAGAAATAATGAAAAGTGAAATGCAGCATACCCTAACAATAAAATAATAGTAGAAATTAAAAATATTCGAGGGATAATTTTGTAATTAGAATATAAACAAATAGCAGCAACAATACTATATATTAAAAACCAAACAATGCCATCAGGGTCATTTAATTGTACTAAAGCAAATAATATAAAGATGATAAATAGGATTATATTAATCACTTTTCTTGGTATTTTCATTTCTAATAAAGTTTCTAAGATTATAAATTATTACGCGCTTTTTAGGCAAAAAGATATCTTTAGCTAAATTAACAAAGTTTTTGCTTATTGCTGTTCAATAATATTAACTAAAAAAGGTCAAAGAAAACAATTTCACCTTTTCAAAGTATTTAAAACAATTATAGACTCCACCCTTTTCTATATTCTCGCTGAACAAATTGATTAGCTTGGTCAAAATTAGTTATTCTCATATTTGCCCCATCCCATAATAATTTTTTTCTACCTGGATAATCAAACCGATTATTGTCGCGTTTTTCTCTTAAATTATAACTTCTAATGGCCAAATTACCC
This sequence comes from Alterotamlana spongicola, assembly GCF_035818475.1. Lineage (NCBI taxonomy): Bacteria > Pseudomonadati > Bacteroidota > Flavobacteriia > Flavobacteriales > Flavobacteriaceae > Alterotamlana > Alterotamlana spongicola. Next base: position 315,398 of record NZ_JAYMGV010000001.1, on the reverse strand, counting down.
ATTAAAATACTTTCTGTGAGCGGACCTGCAAAATCAAATGAAGAGGTCAGGTTCTTATGCTTATTACTATTGAATCCTGCTTTACAGGCTTCAACCCATTTTGCCTGATGTCCGTTATCAGGAGCTGTTTTTTCTTTTATTTTTGATTTGAGTACTTCACCGCTATTTAAGTATATTTTAGGGTCCACGCCGTAAGTGCCACAGGTCATGATGCCTTTTTCACCATACATGATAACACCATTAGCTGAATTATGGGAACCTAACGGGTGATCTGCAGGAATTAAATCAGGATGAAAAGGACGAAGTCCGCCATCTGTCCAGGTTATTTTTGTATCAACCGGATTTTTATCTGAGGCTTTAAATGTGAGCTGTGTTCTTGATGAAGGCGGGCAAGAATCCGGTAAGTGTTCCGGAGACCAGTCTTTAATAAAAACGGCTCCTACACTACTTTCAACTTCAGTTGGATAGCCCAAACCTAAAACTCTATATGGAGGATCTATCAAATGACATCCCATATCGCCCAATGCACCTGTTCCAAAGTTCCACCAGCCTCTCCACTTAAACGGATGATATTGCGGGTGATAATCTACCATTTCGGCCGGACCTATCCAGGTGTCCCAATCTAATCCGTCTAAAATTTCAGGTTTGTCAGTCTTGGTTGGGATGCCTTGTGGCCAAATTGGACGATTGGTCCAAATATCTACTTTATTTACTGCGCCAATCTTTCCTTCATCAAACCATTCTATCATTTGCTTTACACCTAATCCTGAAGCCCCCTGATTTCCCATTTGAGAGACAATTTTATATTCATTAGCGGCTTTTGTGAGCATTCTTGCTTCATAAATATTATGAGTCAAAGGTTTTTGAACATACACATGTTTCCCCATTTTAATCGCTGCCATGGTAATGACGGCATGTGTATGGTCCGGAGTAGAAACGGTAACAGCATCAAAATCCTTTACCTGGTCAAACAATTTTCTGAAATCCTTATATTTCTTTGCTTTCGGAAATTTTTTAAACGCCTTTGAAGCGCTATTCCAATCTACATCACATATAGCAGTAATATTTGATGCGCCTTTGTTCCAGGCATTTACGGCATCTGAATATCCTTTACCTCCGCCTCCGATTACAGCAATATTTAGCTTGTCACTTGGCGGTATAAATCCTTGTCCCATAACATGTCTGGGAATAATACTTATTCCAATAGCAGCAGTAGCCGATTTTTTAATGAATGAACGTCTATTGTTTTTTTGAGAAGAGGACATAATAATTTTTTTAAAAGTTAGAAGTTTCTTTATAAGCGCTTATTACAGCTAATTCACCTGCTTTTCCCTTGATAGAATTACCGTGCTCCATGCCTAAAACGCCTTTAAAACCTTTATTTTGAATGTGTTTAAAGATGTTTTTGTAATTAATCTCTCCGGTGGTTGGCTCTTTTCTTCCGGGGTTATCTCCAATTTGAAAATAGGCAATTTCGTCCCAGGTAAGATCAATGTTTCTAATAAGGTGGCCTTCTGTTTTTTGAAGGTGATAGATGTCAAACAGGATTTTGCATGACGGGCTATTAACAGCTTTACATATCATATAGGTTTGGTCTGACCGTTGTAAATACAGATCAGGTGAATCAGACAAAGGTTCTAAAACCATAGTTAACCCATGAGGTTCAAGGATTTCAGCTCCTCTGCGTAGGGCTTCAATAACATTAGCATCCTGAACGCCAATAGGTAATTTTCTTTGATATCCACCCGGAACTACGGTCAGCCATTTGGCATTAACACGTTTAGCAACGTCGACCGCTTTTTTGCAGCCGTTCAGAAAAATATCAATATACTCCTGCTTACCGGCAGCCAGGGAGTTATTTAGGTTGCCTCCTTTTTGAATGACAAACACCCCCATAGTCATATTGCGTTTAGCTAATGTTTCTCCAATTTTGGTTTGCAAAGCAATGTCCTTTTTCATCATCCCGTTATCCTCAAATGCTGTAAACCCTTGGTCTGCCATAAAATTGATCTGGTCAATAGGATCATTGCCGGCATGATTTTTAAACATGCCTAAATGCGGTGCAAATTTCATTTTGAAATCCGCCTGAGAATTTGCTGCCTTATAAGGTTGTGCCATGGCGTTTATACCGGACATACTTATGCCTGTCACAGAGGCTGCGGCCGCACTTTTCTTTATAAAAGCTCTTCTTTCCATAGCCTTATGATATTATAAAATTGGTTTTTCCGGGTGTGGGTATAGGGTAATTTCCGGAATCATCACAAATGGTGGGGGGGAGACTGTCCCAACTTAAGGAATCTTCGTCTGGTACAATTTGATAATTGGAGTTCATAGCTTGCTCCCATGTAATTTGTTTGCCCGAATAGGTAGCCATTCTGCCTAAAATGGCTGACATAGTACTATTGGCACCATATTCGGCGTTATTAATGTAATCTCTTTGGTTTCTTATGGCTTGAAAGAGGTGGTCGTGCTCAATTTGATAAGGACTGGGGTCGTTTTCTCCATTATGGTCATAAATGGTGTTGCCATCCAAAGAATTTAGTGTGGCGTGAACTTTTCCTTTAGTACTGGAAATGCCATGTGTACCCTGAAAATGTTCTGCAACTTTAGTAAAACAACCGTGTTGATGTCTGCATTGGCTGGATACTACGGCACCACCAGGATATTCAAATTCAACAAAGTGATGGTCAAAAATTTCACCATGATCCTTACCGGTTCTTACCTGTCTTCCTCCCATGCCTTGTGCGCTTATTGGTATTTCTCCAATAAACCAGTTGGCTACATCTATATTGTGAATATGCTGTTCTAAAATATGATCTCCGCATAACCAGTTAAAATAATACCAGTTTCGCATCTGATATTGCATTTCAGACCAATCCTCTTGTCGTGGTCTTACCCAAACACCTGCGGAGTTCCAATATACTTGTCCTGAAACAATTTTGCCAATGTCTCCGTTTTTAATTTTTTCATAGGCAGCTAAATAGCTTTTTTGATAACGCCTTTGCAAGCCCACTACTACATTAAGCTTTTTCTCTTTTGCTGCTTTGGCAGCCTTTAATACTTTTTTTATGCCAACTACATCTGTTGCAACAGGCTTTTCCATAAATACATGTTTACCCTGAGCAATAGCATACTCAAAATGCTGTGGTCTAAAACCGGGAGGTGTGGTGAGTATGACTACATCAGCCTCGTCAATGGCTTTTTTATAAGAACCAAAGCCCACAAATTGCCTTGAGGCTGGTACATCTATTTTGCTTGAATCGAATATTTTAGAAAGGCTTGTATAGGCTTTGTCCAATCTGTCTTTAAAGGCATCAGACATAGCAACCAACTTAACATTGTGGTCGGCTTTTAATGCTTGAGCTGTAGCCCCGGTGCCTCTGCCACCACAGCCAATAACGGCTAGTTTTAATACGTTTTCTTTTTTTGAAATGGGCGAGGCCATCATCATGGATGGAGCAATCAATACACCACCGGTAATTAACGATGATTCTTTTACAAAGTTTCTGCGTGATATGGTCTTTTTTTTCATGGTCTCTAAAATTATATTCCGAAATCTTCTATGGCATCCAGCCAGTATTTTTTTATGTCTTCTTTTGAAGGTTGAACTTTTGGTCTTACTAAACGAAAACCAACAAATGGGGCATCGGTTAGCCACCAATTACTTTTTGGTATTTGCGGATCCCGCTGTTTCCAGTCTTGATTTGAGGCTTGTCTTGAAGTGCAGCATAATTTATCTGCGGTGTCCTTCCAGGAGCCGCCTCTTATAACGCGAGGATAAAGTTGAGTAGGTATATTGATTGGATTTTTTTTGGGAGAGTTTTTGTAGAATGTTGTGCTGTATTGATCATATACCCACTCAGATACATTTCCCAGCATATCATGAATGTCTAAACTGTTAGACGATTTTGAGCCCGTTTTCTGATATTTATTGTTGGCATTTGCCTTATACCAACCAATGTTACCAAGGTCTTTATTTGAATCTGTTTTTCCTTTTTTGCATGCGTATTCCCATTCTGCTTCAGTAGGTAGTCTATAAAAAATACCGGTTTTTGAAGTTAACCATTGACAGTACATTATTGCTGCGTATTGCGTCATGTTTACGGCGGGGAAGCTGCCTTTTCCCATATTAAAGCTCATGTCTACATAGGGAGGCGTGGCTCCGGATACAGCATCAATTCCCAGGTTCAGGAGTCTATCTTTGGCAATAAACTTATCAGGGCCAAATTCGCCAAAAACAAAAGCATCGTATTGCTCCCAGGTAATCTCATGTTTACCTATCCAGAAATCATCAACTTCAACCTCATGACTGGGTTTCTCATTTGCGTGTCGTTCAGAGCTTTCTGGAGCTCCCATAGAAAAGCTTCCGCCATTTACCGCCATCATTTTAAAAGAAAGGCTTAGGTCTTTTACGGTTTGTGTGTAATTTTCAAATTCCTGTGCCTTAATAGGTTGTCCCAGAATAAGAATAGAAAGAATAATTAAGTGCTTTTTTATCACAAGGGTTAATTTTTATAATTCCAATATTTCAATATTTTTAAACTCTACCGGATGACTTTCACTTTGTAATGAAATATAGCCTCCTTTTAAAGGTTTGCCTGCTTTTGTTTTCCAAAACACATCGTTGTAATCTACTTCGCCTCCATATTGTGGCTTATTATAGCTCATGACCTCTTCTCCATTAATAAAGTGTTTAATGACGGAATCATTACGTACTTCTATTTCAATATTAACCCATTGCTCTCTATGGTAAGTCTTTGAGTTTGAATTTATACAATGGTTTTTTTCCAGCACGCTATTAATTTCAACATGGGTTCCGGGGGTACATAAATTAGCAGTAGAACGTTCATTAACACCATTGCCTCCAAGGAGTTGTACTTCAATTGATACCGGAAAATTTTGGTCTATACCAATTTTCATAGGGTCTTCACAATGAATCATAATACCGCTATTGCGATTTGCCCAACCTGCACCATCGGCCAGTTGTTTGCCTGTAAACCGATAGTCCATTCTAAATCTGTAATTTGAAAATGGTTTTTTGTAGAAAATATGTCCAAAGGCATTGTTGAAAGTGTCATTGTATTTTTCATAATTTACTTTCATAACACCGTTTTCAACAACAAAAGTGTTATTGTAATTGTCTCCTGCAGGGTGCCCTTTAATTTTAAAAATCCAGTCATTAAGGTCTTTGCCATTAAAAAGTTGTACCCAATTATCTTTGTTTGATGATTCGTTTTTCTGTTTGCAAGAAAAAACAAAACAAAGACAAATCAATGCTAATGAAGTTGTAAGCTTATTTATCATAAATAGGTTTAATTGTGTTGTTTTTATAATTTAAAATAATTATTATAATGACCATGCCTTACCTCCGGTGGCTTCATCCAGTGAAATGCATCCCTTTTGAGTGCTTGGTATAGGGTCATAAGCTAATACATTTTCGCCAATCTCTTCGCTTGTTTTGTAGGCCCAGATAGATTGCTCGCGCAAGTTGATTAGAGCTTTATAAGTTTGGTCTTTATTGTGCTTGTATTGCTTTTGGGTTTCCTTGTCGGCTCTTAAGTATTTGTTTAAAAACAATTCATAATCTTCCCTTTTTATATCTCTAGCATCAGTTTTAGAAAGCAATAATTCCTGAACAATATTTTGTATGCCTTTTCTGTATTTTTTGGCGTCTTCCTCATTATACACTTTATGAGCATAGAGATCAATAAATTCAGGTACATTAACATCTAAAGCTCCGGGGCTACTTTTAGTAGTTGGAAGTATTAAGTCAACAATGTTTTGAATGACAATACCCTCATTTGTAGTAAAAAATATGGGTTGCCATTTTTTAGTTTCTGTTTTACAGCTTTGTAAAATACTAAATGCACTGGGAAGTGTGGCTGTATACCCTAAACCTAAACCGATATTTTTTAAGGCCTCTCTTCTTTTCATTTTTTTAAAGCGTTAAATTGTTTTACAGCATGATCGGCTGCTCTGGCAGTTAAAGCCATGTAAGTTAACGATGGATTTTGACAACCCGCAGAGGTCATACATGCGCCATCAGTAACATAAACATTAGGCACGGAATGAATTTGATTATTCGCATTTAAAATAGAAGTTTTCGGGCTTCTACCCATTCTTGCCGTACCCATTTCATGAATCCCTATTCCGGGAGCTCTAACATTGTCATGTGTATTAATATCTTTAAAACCTGCTTTTTCAAGCATGTCAACTGCTTGACCAATCATGTCTTTCCGCATGGCGTATTCGTTTTCTCTCCATTCGGCATCAAAGGTAATGGTAGGTAATCCCCATTGATCCAATTTGTTGTAATCCAGTGTCATTTTGTTGTCGTGATATGGTAAACACTCTCCAAAACCTCCAAGACCCATTCGCCACAGGCCGGGTTCGAGAATTTTTTCTTTAAATTCTGCACCATAGCCAAGCTCAGCTACATGATCTGAAATACCACCACGGCCACCACCGCCCTGATATCCGTAGCCTCTTAAAAAATCTTTTTGTTTGCTGTCTTTATCACCTAAATTTCTGAAACGAGGTATATAAATACCGTTTGGTCTTCTTCCTTTATAATAGAAGTCATCAAACCCTTCAATTATGCCAGATGCTCCGGCACCTAGGTGATGATCCATGATATTATGACCGAGTTCCCCTGAGTCGTTACCTAATCCATTGGGAAATCTATCTGATTTAGATTGCATTAAAATTGATGCAGAAGCTATAGCTGATGCACAGCAAAATATAATGTCAGCCTTAAACTCTATCTTTTCTTTGGTTTCTGAATCTATAATTTTTACACCGGTTGCTTTTTTCTTATCTGCATTATAAACAATTTCATAAGCTATAGAATGGGGTCTCAAAGTCATATTGCCAGTGCGTTCTGCAGCAGGTAGAGTACTCGCGTTACTGCTAAAATAACCACCATACGGACAGCCCCGATTGCACCTGTTTCTAAACTGGCATTTGCCTCTTCCTTCATGTGGGGTGTTACTGGTAATATGTGCTACTCTGCCTATGGTTAGAATTCTGCCATGGTTTTTAGCCATTTCTTCTTTTAGATGTTTTTCAACACAATTTAGTTCCATTGGAGGCTCAAAAACACTATCAGGGAGTTGTGGTAAGCCAAGCGCTTCTCCACTAACACCAATATACCGCTCAACATAACTATACCATGGAGCAATATCTTTATACCTAATGGGCCAATCTACCCCATGGCCATCTTTTTTGTTGGCCTCAAAATCTAAGTCGCTTAACCTGTAAGATTGTTTGCCCCAGGTAATGGAACGGCCTCCAACATGATACCCACGCAACCAATCAAAACGTTTGGTTTCGTTATATGGATGATCAATATCATCAACAAACCAGTGTCGTATTTCTTTTCTTTTAGTATAGTTAGAACGCGATTGTTTAAATTGTCTAGCTTTTTCTTCCGGTGTTACACTTCCTCTTAGCTCCATATCCCATGGGTCAAGGTTCATGGTGGGGTAATCTTCTATGTGTTTGATCATGCGACCACGTTCCAAAACCAAAGTTTTTAGGCCTTTTTCACATAACTCTTTTGCAGCCCATCCGCCAGTGATACCTGTGCCAATTACAATGGCATCATATTTATCTTTAATTTCTTCCATTTTTTTAATTTCTTTTTACAGAGACCAAGCTCTTCCGTTTGTAGTTTCCTCTAATGAAATGCAGCCATTGTATACTCCAGGAACAGGGTCGTAAGCTAAAATTTCTTTACCAACCTTTTCAGATGTGCAGTATCCAAAAATACTATAATACCTAACGGATAGGAGGAACTTATAAATACTATATGTCTCTGTCTCTTTTTCAGAGATGGCATTTACATTAAGTTTTTGCTGTTTCAGGATATACTTAGAATCTTCTTTGGAAAGATTAAGATATTTGTCTAAAAGTACGTTAAAATCTTCTTTTGTTCCAGAGGAAACAGGTTTGTTAAGAGTTTGTGTAAATATTTTTGAAAAATATTCTGCGCCTTTTTTAAATAACTCCTGATTTGGTTGTAATTCTATATTGTGATACATGGCATCTAAAAACTGTGGAATATTAACGTCTAACCCTCCTGGAATTTCAGTTTTTGGCAAAATAAGATCTACCAAATGGGTTACCATGTGCTTTTCATCCGAAGTTAAAAAAAGCGGAGTCCATAATGCTGTTTTGTCGCTACTACACGAAGCTAAAATATTCATTATGGTAGGTGCAGCAACAGTATAACCGATACTTTTGGTTAAGTTTTTTAAAGCTGTTCTTCTATCCATAATTCTAACTGTTTTTATTTTTTTTAAATGCTTTGACTGCATGATTTACAGCTCTGGCTGTAAACGCCATGTATGTTAGAGATGGGTTTTGACAAGCCGAGGAGGTCATAAAAGAACCATCTGTAACATATACATTAGGAACGGTATGGATTTGATTGTATTTGTTAAGCACAGATGTTTTTGGATCATGTCCCATACGTGCTGTTCCCATTTCATGAATGCATGCTCCGGGAATAGCTTTCCCAAGATGCCCTCTAACATTTTTATAACCTGCAGATTCAAGCATGGCAATAGCTTGATCTCTCATGTCTTCACGCATTTTTAGTTCATTTTCTTTAATTTCTGCATCAAAATTAATGGTGGGTAATCCCCATTGGTCCAGTTTATTATAATTTAAGGTCATTTTGTTTTCATGATATGGTAAACATTCACCAAAACCACTCATGCCTATAGTCCAGGATCCGGGCTTTAAAATATCTTCTTTTAAATCTTTACCATAGCTTAGTTCTGAAACAGCATGTTGCCAGTTTTTTCTGCTTGCACCTCCTTGATATCCGTAACCACGAACAAAGTCTTTTTGTTTGGTTTTTTTATCGCCAAGATTTCTAAATCGTGGAATATAGAATCCGTTTGGACGTCTTCCTTTATAATATTTTTCTTCATAACCATCGACTTCCGCCGAAGCTCCCACAGCGTAATGGTGGTCCATTAAATTATGTCCCAATTCTCCCGAGTCGTTGCCTAAGCCATTTGGGAAGCGCTTGGATTTAGATTGCATTAGTATAGATGTAGAGCCTATGGTTGAAGCACAACAAAATATAATAGAAGCTTTAAAGAAGAGTTTTTCTTTGGTTTCAGAATCTATAACTTTTACTCCTGAAGCTAGCCCGGTCTTTTCATCATAAACAATTTCATAAGCAATGGAGTTAGGCCTTAAATGCATGTTTCCGGTTCTTTCAGCTGCCGGTAAAGTGGAAGAATTACTGCTAAAATAGCCTCCAAAAGGACAACCTCTGATACAACGGTTTCTATATTGGCATTTACTTCGTCCTTCATGGGGATTGTCTCCGGTAATATGCGCTACTCTTCCAATGGTTAATACTCTATCTTCAAAATTGTTATGTATGCTTCCCTTTAAGTCTTCTTCCACACAATTAAGTTCCATAGGTGGTTCAAGTTTACCGTCAGGTAATTGGGGAAGTCCTAAGTTTTCACCAGAAACTCCAATAAATTCTTCAACCTTATCATACCATGGAGCAATATCTTTATAACGAATGGGCCAATCCACGCCATGACCATCTTTTTTGTTGGCTTCAAAGTCCAAGTCGCTTAACCTGTAGGTCTGTTTGCCCCACATAATAGACCTTCCTCCAACATGATAACCCCGTAACCAAAGATATTCTTTGTCTTCATTATAAGGGTGTTTCAGGTCATCTACAAACCAGTGTTTTGTAGCCGGTCCGGTTAAGGCGCCGCCCCATAATCGGCTTTGTGTTTGTTGATTCTTTACTTGATCAGGATGTTGTCTCTCACGATGTTCAAAATCCCATGGGTCCATATGCATGGTTGGGTAGTCCTCAATATGCTTTACCATTCTACCGCGTTCAAGGACCAGGGTTTTGAGGCCATTTTCACATAGTTCTTTTGCTGCCCATCCGCCACTAATGCCTGTTCCAATTACAATAGCATCATATTTAACGGGGTGTTCTGTTGCAGGAGAGTTATTCATTTAATAAATAAAAAAGTTAAACAAGGATTTAATAATACTTAGGGTTTAAATTTGTTAAAAACATATAAAATTCTAAATATTTTTAAATTAATCGGAAAAATAGCTATTTTGCGGCTTATAAGTGTTTAAATTATTTCAGTGAAAATAAACATACAGGAAATAGAGCCTTATGAGGCTGAAGGAGTGGTTTATCATGCAGACACCTGTCTGCCTTTAATTGATGCTCTAGAGCGGAAAAAATTAAAGTTTAAGGCTTTAGCGCGTCATACATATCCGGGTGATCGATTGGATGAGGATACGCTTGGGTTGAATAGTATTGGATATTGGGATGCTAATGAACCTCAGGATTGGGGTTTGGATTGGCATAGGAATGAAGGTATTGAGTTTCATTTTTTAGAGTCAGGTACTATGCCGTATTCTCAAGAAGATAAGGAGGTTTTGCTTACACCAAACCATCTAACTATAACCAGGCCATGGGAGGCGCACAAAGTTGGTAATCCTTATATTGGGATGGGAAAATTTTATTGGGTTATCATAGACTTGGGAGTAAGAAGGCCTCATCAGGAATGGGTGTGGCCAGATTGGATAACCCTGACTAAAAAGGACTTATCGAGATTGACCACAATCTTAAGGCAAAATAAAAAATCTATTTTAAAAACGGATCAACGTGTCAGGGACTGTTTTAAGCGTATTAATGTAGCTGTTAATACTGATGAAAATGGAAGTAATGCTTCCAGGATAAGACTGCTTGTTAATTATTTGTTGATCCTTATTTTGGATTTGTTGAATACCGAAAATATTGTGTTGAATGAATCTTTAACGGATAGCTCAAGAAGTGTGAAGTATTTTTTAAAGGAGCTGGAAAAAAAATTATCTGAGAGCTGGACTATTGAGTTAATGGCGCAATCCGCCGGGGTTGGATTGACACGTTTTACGCACCATTGTAAACGGTTAACAAATTTAACACCAATGCGTTATTTGACCATGCGTCGTTTAGAAATGTCAAAGAGGATTCTTCAAAATAATCATGATCTTACGGTTAGTGAAGTAGCGTATATGTGCGGGTTTACTACAAGTCAATATTTTTCTACCGTTTTTAAGAAGCATGAAAAATGTTCGCCTAATGAATACAGGATGCGTTTTTGTGTAAAAGAAAATATTAGTGCGTATTCTGAAGTGTGATTTTAAGTGTTTAAATTCTTTCACTGAATAAAAATAAACATTTAGTCAGCTTTTTTTCTATAATTTCACGTGTTTGCCATTATTAACTAATGATTTATTGGTGTGAAATGAGCCGTAATAATTGAGCTGATACAGTCAAAATAATTATTGGTGAATTGCACATGCCAACAGACAGGTTTGGCCTAATAAAGACAATAAAAATTTGAACAGATGAAACGTAGAGATTTTATTATTAAAACTTCCCAGACAAGTTTAGCGCTTTCAGCTTTAGGTGTTTATGCTTGTAAAAATTCAAAAAAGACAGATCAAATGATGCAAGATGTAAAAGGAGACGATTTGAACTCCTTATTTTTTAAAATATCATTAGCGCAATGGTCTTTACACAGGGCGCTGCGTTCCGGGGAAATGGATAACCTTGATTTTGCAGCAAAATCAAGAGGCTTTGGTTGTGAAGGGGTGGAATATGTGAGTGGCTTCTTTAAAGATAAGGCAAAGGATATGGCTTATTTAAAAGAAATGAAATCCAGAGCAAACGCTGAAGGGCAGCAAAATGTACTTATTATGATTGATGGCGAAGGCGGATTGGCAAATGCAGATAACAGTAAAAGAATAAAGGCAGTAGAAAATCATTATAAATGGGTTGAAGCAGCCCACTTTTTAGGGTGTCATGCTATTAGGGTTAATTTGGCAGGAGGCGTGGATAAAGATGATGCTGTTAAAGCTGGTGTAGAATCATTAACCAAATTATCAGATTTTGCAAAAGGCTCAAATATTAATGTTCTGGTTGAAAACCATGGTGGTTTTTCTTCTGATGGAGAGTGGATGACTCAGGTGTTTTCTCAAATTAAAAATGAGAACTGTGGTACATTGCCAGATTTTGGGAATTTTTGTATAAAACGCGGTAAAGGAGAATGTTTGGAGTCTTATGATAAATATAAAGGGATGCAAGAGCTATTGCCTTTTGCTAAAGCTGTAAGTGCAAAATCATATGATTTTGATACTAATGGAGATGAGACAACGATAGATTATCATCGTGTTATGAAAATGGTAAAGAATGTAGGGTATAAAGGCTTTGTTGGTATTGAGTTTGAGGGAAGTAAAGTCTCCGAAGATAAAGGTATTGAGCTTACAAGAGATTTATTAATTAAAGTTGGTAAGCAACTTTCATAAAAGAATTAACTAAAATATATAGTATGGAACAGATTAATAAGAACAGATTGTTTTTGGCTTCGTGTGTCTCTTTGATTGTAACAGCAATGACCTTTGCTATTAGAGCAGGTATTTTGGGGCAATTAGGTGCGGATTTTGCATTGTCAGATACGGAGTTGGGATGGGTAAACAGTATGGCCTTTCTAGGTTTTCCAATGGCTACTATTTTTGGAGGGCTTTTGTATAATTCTCTTGGAGCCCGAAAACTTATGATCATTGCATTTGTATCTCATTTATTGGGGATTTTATTAACTGTTTTTGCCGGAGGCTTCTGGACATTATTAATCTCAACATTCTTTATTGGTTTTGCAAACGGATCTGTTGAAGCAGCTTGTAATCCGTTGATAGCAGATATGTATACTGATAACCGTACAACCATGTTGAATAAATTTCATGTATGGTTTCCCGGAGGTATTGTGATTGGGGCTTTAGTGTCTAAATTTATGACCGATCTGGAAATGGGATGGCAATTACAAATTGCAAGCATGTTAATACCAACCTTAATTTATGGGTTCTTGTTTTTTGGTCAGAAATTTCCAAAAAGCGAAAATATTGTATCCGATACTAAAGTGAATTTAAAGAGTTTATTGTCGCCATTATTCATTTTCATGGTAGTTTGTATGACACTTACTGCTACAACAGAGTTAGGTACTCAGCAATGGGTTGAGAAAATTCTTGGAAATTCCGGAGCTAGTCCAATGTTAATACTGGCTATGGTAACCGGTCTAATGGCTGTGGGGCGCTATTTTGCGGGACCAGTTATACACAAGTTGAATCCTCCGGGAGTATTATTTGCATCGGCTATAATTTCTGCTATAGCTATTTATTTAATGAGTACTGCTACTGGTGGAATGGTATATGTTGCAGCTATTTTATTTGCCATCGGTGTTTGTTATTTCTGGCCTACTATGATTGGATTTGTTAGTGAATACACCCCAAAAACGGGTGCATTAGGGATGTCTTTGATAGGAGGGGCGGGAATGTTTGCAACCAGTATTTGGCAACCGGTTATAGGCTCTTGGTTAGATAAAGCTAAAGCTACAGCTCTGGAAGCAGGAGCATCTGTTGAACAGGCGGAATTAATGGCAGGACAAGAAGCTTTGAGTAACATTGCCATTTTTCCAATTGTTTTAATTGTGCTGTTTGGTATTCTGTTTACACAACGTAAAAAATTAGAGGCTAAAAGAGTTTAAATATTTTTTAAAAGCAAAACATATAAAATAGACTATGTCAAGAAAATTAAGAATGGGAATGGTAGGCGGAGGCGTCGGGTCATTCATTGGAGATGTACATAGAAGGGCAGCATCAATTGATGGGATGATAGATTTGGTTTGTGGTGCATTTAGTAGTAGTGCCGAAAAGTCAATAGCCTCAGGTAAAGATTTAAATTTAGATGAAAGCAGATGCTACGGTACGTATGAAGAAATGATTCTTAGAGAAAAAGAATTACCAGAAGATGTAAGAATGGATTTTGTAGCTATAGTAACACCAAATCATATGCACTTTCCGCCGGCAAAAATGGCCTTGGAGCATGGGTTTCATGTGGTTTGTGATAAGCCGGTAACCCTAACATTAGAGGAGGCGGAATCCCTTCAGTCTATTATAAAGCAAAGTGGGAAGCTATTTGCGCTTACTCATAATTACACGGGTAACTCCATGGTAAAACAGGCTAAGGCTATGATTGCTAAAGGACAACTTGGGGAAATCAGAAAAATTCAGGCACAATATCTTCAAGGTTGGTTGTCTACATCGTTAGAAAAAACGGGACAAAAACAAGCGGCCTGGAGAATAGATCCAAAACGTTCAGGGATCGGAGGAGCCTTGGGGGATATTGGTACTCATGCTGAGAACTTAATTGAATATATCACAGGCTTAAAGATCAGTGAAATTGCTGCAGACTTGGGTGTTTTTGGAGAAGGGCGCATTTTAGATGATGATGGAAATATGTTAATTAGAATGGAAAATGGTGCTAAAGGAAGTATTTCAATTTCACAAATTGCTTTAGGAGAAGAAAATAATTTAGGTATTAAAGTCTATGGAGAAAAAGGTAGTTTGGAGTGGTATCAGGAAAACCCCAATGAATTAATAACACGCTGGTTAGATGAGCCAAAAAAAATATATACTCCAAATGGTATTGGATTGCATGAAGAGGCGCTTAAAGTTTCAAGGATTCCGGCAGGACATCCGGAGGGATACCTAGAAGCGTTTGCTACAATTTACAAAAATTTTGCAACGCATGTTACTGCTGTAAATAATGGGAAAACTTTAGAAGAGCCAGATTATCCAACTATAGAAGATGGCTTGAGAGGAATGCAGTTTATTTATGCAGCTGTAGAAAGTGATAAAAACAATTCTGCCTGGACAATAGTATAGCCATTAACAAAATAATAAAATAAATATCAAGATCAACAGATGAAAACAATAAAAGGCCCTGCCGTTTTTTTAGCACAATTTGTAGGTAATGAAGCACCGTTCAATAGTTTAGATGGAATGTGTAAATGGGCATCGGACTTAGGGTATAAAGGTATTCAGATTCCCACCTGGGAGCCGCGCTTAATAGATGTGGAAAAAGCAGCCGAAAGCCAAACCTATTGTGATGAGTTAAAAGGTAAAGTTAATTCGTATGGTTTGGAAATTACAGAACTATCTACACATTTACAGGGGCAGCTTGTAGCTGTGCACCCGGCATATGATGCTATGTTTGATAGTTTTGCTCCGGAACATGTTAGAAATAATCCAAAGGCAAGAACAGAATGGGCTGTAGATTTTGTTAAAAAGTCAGGAACGGCCAGTGGGAAATTAGGGCTAAAATCACATGCCTCTTTTTCAGGAGCATTACTGTGGCATACAATCTACCCATGGCCTCAACGCCCAAACGGACTTGTGGAATTGGGTTTTGAAGAATTAGCAAAAAGATGGATGCCAATTTTGAACCATTTTGATGAACATGGTGTTGATGTGTGTTATGAGCTTCACCCGGGAGAAGATTTGCATGATGGTGTTTCCTTTGAACGATTTTTAGAAGCTACAGGTAATCATAAACGTGCTAATATACTATATGATCCTAGTCATTTTGTTCTACAACAATTGGACTATTTAACCTTTATTGATTATTACCATGAACGTATTAAGTCGTTTCATGTCAAAGATGCAGAGTTTAATGCAACAGGTAAGCAAGGCGTTTACGGAGGGTATTCAAATTGGGCAGATCGAGCCGGTAGATTCAGGTCGTTGGGAGATGGGCAGGTGGATTTTAATGGAATATTTTCAAAACTGACCAAGTATGGACTTGATGTTTGGGCTGTTATGGAATGGGAGTGTTGTATAAAATCTTCAGAACAAGGGGCTAGAGAAGGAGCTCCATTTATTCAAAAACATATTATTGAAGCTGCTGAACGAAGTTTTGATGATTTTGCAGGAGGGGAAACAGATAAAGCTCAATTAAATGCTATATTAGGATTAACATAAATAATATTAATCATGCAAATCAAAGAATCTCCCGAAACTTTTGATGCCATTATTGTTGGCTCTGGTGCAGGTGGAGGTATGGCCACTAAAATCCTTTCTGAAGCAGGCTTAAATATTGCAGTTATTGAGGCGGGTCCTTTTTTTGATCCGGCAGATCCGGAAACCAGAACACAGTTGCGTTGGCCTTATGAGTCCCCAAGAAGAGGAGCTAGTTCTACCAGGCCCTTTGGAGATTTTGATGCTGCTTATGGCGGTTGGGAAATTGAAGGGGAACCCTATACAAAAAAGAACGGAACTAAATTTGATTGGTTTCGCTCCAGAATGTTAGGGGGAAGAACAAATCATTGGGGGCGTATATCGCTTAGGTTTGGTCCACTGGATTTTAAAAGAAAAAGCATTGATGGCTTAGGTGATGATTGGCCTATAACATATGAAGATGTTAAACCTTATTATGATAAGGTAGATAAACTTATTGGAGTTTTTGGAAGTAATGAAAACCTCCCTAATGATCCTGATGGTTTCTTTTTGCCGGCACCAAAACCAAGGTTGCATGAGATGTATTATATAAAAGGAGCCCGAAAAGCAAATGTTCCGGTATACCCTTCACGACTATCAATACTAACAAAACCTATTAATGAGAATAGAGGGGTATGTTTTTATTGTGGACAGTGTAGCAGGTCATGTAGTGCTTATGCTGACTTTTCTTCGGGGTCATGTTTAATTTTTCCAGCTCAAAAATCTGGTGGTCAGATTAAGTTGTATACAGATTCTATGGTTAGAGAAGTTGTTACAGATGAATCCGGAAAGGCAACAGGGGTTATTTTTATTAATAAGAAAGATAGAAAAGAATATAAACTAAATGCTAAAGTTATTGTTTTGGCTGCTTCGGCATGTAGTACAGCACGAATATTATTAAATTCTAAAAGTAAAGTACACAAGGATGGCTTAGGAAATAGTAGTGGACTGGTTGGTAGGTATCTTCATGATTCTACAGGTTCAGACCGCGCAGCATTTGTTCCGGCTTTAATGGATAGGGAACTATATAACGAAGATGGTGTGGGAGGCATGCATGTCTATTCGCCCTGGTGGGGTAATAATAAGAAATTGGATTTCCCCAGGGGGTACCATATTGAAGTATGGGGAGGTTTAAGTATGCCTTCATATGGGTTTGGATTTGGAATTGATAAATTAAATAAATTCATAGGAGAAAAAGTAGGGGGTTATGGAGATGCATTAAGGAATGATGTTAAGAAGTTTTATGGTTCAATTCTAGGTTTTAGCGGAAGAGGAGAAAGTATTGCTTCAGAAAGTAATTATTGTGAGATTGATCCGGATGCTGTAGATGAATGGGGTATTCCTGTTTTGAGATTTCAATATAAATGGAGTAAGTATGAAAAGCTGCAAGCTAAACATATGCACGATACATTTGAAGATATTATTGATGGCATGGGTGGTCATGCTATAGGAAATAAACCTACTGAAGATGAAGACTATGGATTGTTAACTCCGGGTAGGATTATACATGAAGTAGGGACAACCCGAATGGGGGATGATCCTAAAAAATCGGTCACAAATAAGTATCAACAATTACATGATGTTGAAAATGTGTTTATTGTAGATGCAGGTCCTTTTGTGTCGCAAGCAGATAAAAATCCAACATGGACTATATTAGCGCTGTCATGGCGTACATGCGATTATATTGTAAGTGAATTAAAGAAACAAAATATTTAGTAATTAAAGAGATGAATAGGCGTGATAGTATTAAATCGATATTGTTAGGCTCTGTAGCTACAGGCATTACTTTTCATGGCTGTAACCCTTCAGAACCAACAGCTAGCTTGCCTCAAACTCCGGATTTACCTCAATATGGACGAACTGACAAGGAGAAGTTAAGAGATCAGAAATTATTTGAGACAAGTTTTTTTAATGAACATGAACTCTTAACTATAGCTGTTCTATGTGATATTATACTTCCAAAAAGTAACCAGTACAATTCAGCTTCTGATACTGATGTAAAAGAGTTTATAGATTTTATAGTTAGAGATATGGAAGCGCACCAAATACCACTTAGAGGTGGTATTATGTGGTTAGATGGTTTTAGCAATAAAATATATAATAAAGAATTTGTTGTCTGTACCGAAGAGGAACAGCTTCATATCTGTGATCAAATAGCATATCCGGAGGAAACTAAACCGGAATTGATCCAGGGAGAAGCATTTTTTACCAGAATGCGTAATTTAACACTTACAGGGTATTATACATCAAAAAAAGGCATTGAAGAATTGGGGTATAAAGGTAATACGCCAAATGTATGGGACGGTGTGCCCGAGCATATTCTTAGTAAACATGGGTTTAAATACGAAGAAGAATGGTTAGCTAAGTGTATTAATAATTCTAATAGAGGAGATGTAGCTAAATGGGATGATAAAGGAAATTTAATTAGTTAATATAAGATATTAATAATAAGGTTTATGAAAGATTTAAAAATACCATATACAAGATCATTAGTTTATGTATTGCTGGCATTGCTTATAGTAGTTTCTTGTAAAGCACATAAAAATAAAAACACACTCATTGAAAAAGGAGAAGTTGAAACTCATACAAAACACTCAGAAGAAGAATGGATTACTCTTTTTGATGGATCATCTTTTAATAACTGGCGTGGATATTTGTCAGATAGAGTGTATCCTGAATGGACAATTGAAGAAGGGGCTATGGCTTTCACGCCAGGAAAAGAAGGGGAAAAGAATATTATAACAAAAGAAAAATTCAGCAGTTTTATTTTATCGTTGGAATGGAAGATTTCTGAAGGAGGTAATAGCGGTGTTTTTTGGGGAATTTTTGAAGATGAAGCCTTTCCGAAACCATATGAGACAGGCCCTGAAATTCAAGTTCTGGACAATGAGAGGCATCCAGATGCAAAAGTAAATCCTAGATACCATCAGGCAGGAGCATTATATGATTTGGTGCAGCCTACACAAGATGCCTGTAAACCGGCAGGAGAATGGAACGAATATATAATTAAGGTGGATCATAAATCAAATTCCGGTAGTGTTACATTAAACGGAGTTTTAATAACAGAGTTTCCGGTTCATGGAGAAGAATGGGACGCTTTGGTAGCTCAGTCTAAATTTAAAAACTGGAAAGGGTTTGGAAAATATAAGACCGGGCATATTGGTCTTCAGGATCATAGTGACAAAGTGTGGTATAGAAATATTAAAATTAAAAAGTTATAGAATTTGAAGACTATTAGAGTTGTTGGAATTGTTTGGTTTGGATTGTTATCTTTTATGTGTAAAGCACAAGAAAGTAGTGTTCAAAAAGCAATTGAAAATAATATTTTTGAAGGTTTGGAAGAACCTGTAAAACCGGAGGAAACAGAATTTTATGGACCGGTACCTCCCATTGTAAATCCAACCGGGCAAAAAGGAGTTCCTAGTGACGCTGTAATTTTATTTGATGGGACAGGTTTTAAGGAGTGGGAAAGAGCTGAAGATTCTGGAGATGTTCTATGGGGTCTAAATGCTAAGGATGAAAGTATGACTGTTAGTAAAGGAGGAAGTAAAATAAATGCTACTATTCAAACCAAAAGGGTGTTTGGTAGTGTACAATTGCATATTGAATGGAAGTCTCCTGAAAAAATAAAAGGTAAGGGACAGCAAAGAGGTAATAGTGGTGTTTTTCTTCAAGGACGGTACGAGGTTCAGGTATTAGATAACAATAACAATGAAACTTATGTAAATGGGCAAGTGGCTTCTATTTATAAGCAATCTATTCCATTGGCAATGGCATCGGTTCCAACCGGAGAATGGAATACGTATGATATTATTTATCATGCACCCCAGTTTAATGATAAAGGAGAAAAAACAAAGTCGGCCACAATTACAGTACTTCATAATGGTGTGTTGGTTCAGGATCATTATGAGATAAAGGGAACCACAGCGTATATTGGTTGGCCCAAAAACCCACCCCATGGAAAAGCCCCAATAAAACTACAAGATCACGGTGATGCTGTAAGTTACAGGAATATTTGGGTTAGAGAATTGGATTGATAGGCTGGGTTGTGATATAAAGTCATTTGAATGTGTTGGCATTATAACATTATTGAGGCGAGGTGTAGAATAGGTCGCCGTATTCCTAATAGCTTTCCTTCGCCTGTTAAAAGTATCTGCAAGAAACTTTCTGTATAACAACCAGACTGAGTTTGGTTGAGAATTTAAGAGACAATCTTATTTTTATTAAATCTAATGAATAGTCATTAGAAGCCGGTAGGGTATAATGCTTAATGGCTCCGATTTTTAACTTTCAATAAAATATAAGTAAAACTGATTTTTTTGAAATAAAAAGCTAGAAAAAGAGAGATATCTGTAATTTTTGTTAAAAACTAAATCATTATTAGGCGTTTATGAAATAAAATTATAGTTTTACATCATGAAAAATCTAAAAAATAAAATACGTTGTACTACACCCGGTTTACCCGTGCGCTGTCGCCGCCGCTTCTAATGCTCTAAATATTAGTAGAATAACCTTAACGTAATTTTAATTTTTTCAAGTTGTCCAAATTTTTTTCCATAGCATTTCAAAATCAAGTTAATTCAATAATTAACAATTATTATATGCGCCGTAATTTTCCTCGTCGCCCGTAAGGGTATGTTTAGTTTTTTTGAGCTAGGTGAGTCCAGTTCAGCTTTTAAGAAAATAAAATAATTGACATTCAATACAAACAAGGAAATGAAGGTTGTAATAGCCGATAAATCACATATAAAGTACGCTGAAGCCATTTGCGAAACCATTGCAGAATCTGCACAGGTTAGAGGGACAGGTATTGCTAAACGTACCCCGGAATATATTGCATCAAAAATGGAAAATGGCAATGCTGTTATTGCTATTGAAGAGGGAAAGTTTGCCGGTTTTTGCTATATTGAAAGATGGGGACATGGTAAGTTTGTTGCTAACTCCGGTTTAATAGTTCATCCTGATTTTAGAGGCAGAGGCCTTGCTAAGAAAATTAAGCATAAAGTTTTTGCACATTCCAGAAGTAAATTTCCGGATGCTAAGGTTTTTAGTATAACTACAGGGCCTGCTGTTATGAAAATGAATAGTGATTTAGGTTATAAACCGGTGCCGTTTTCAGAGCTTACTGATGATCAAACGTTTTGGGATGGTTGTCAAACCTGTAAAAACTATGATGTCTTAACACGTACAAATAGAAAAATGTGCCTTTGTACAGGTATGTTGTTTGATCCTAAGGCCAAAAGTGAAGAGGTAAAGCCAATAAAGGAAAAGGTGTTTATGAGATTAAAACGAATCAAGCAAGCCTTGTATTTGAAAAAAGAAAAAAAAGAATAACAAAAATTTCGCATGGTCGAAACCCATAAATAAAATTACAATGAAAAAATTAGTAATAGCATATAGCGGCGGATTGGATACATCTTATTGCGCTGTAAGTTTATCGAAAACATATGAAGTTCATGCAGTAAGTGTAAATACTGGAGGATTTACCAAAGATGAAATAGGACATATAGAAAACAATGCCTATAAAATGGGCGTTACAACGTACAAAAATATTGATGCCGTAGCCACGTTTTATCAAAAAGTGGTTAAATATTTAATCTTTGGGAACGTATTGAAAAATAATAGTTACCCGCTATCTGTTAGTGCCGAACGAATTATTCAAGCTATTGAAATTGTGGAATATGCTAAAAGCATAGGAGCAGAATATATTGCTCACGGAAGCACAGGAGCAGGAAACGATCAGGTGCGTTTCGATATGATTTTTCAAACATTGGCTCCGGAGATTAAAATCATCACACCAATTAGAGATGAAAAATTAACAAGACAGGAAGAAATAGATTATTTGAAGGCAAATGGTATTGATATGTCTTGGGAAAAAGCTAAGTACTCTATCAATAAAGGGCTTTGGGGAACAAGTGTTGGAGGTGCAGAAACCTTAACTTCTGAAAAACCATTGCCGGATGAAGCCTACCCTTCTCAGTTAAAACACGCCGAAGATGAAAAAGTGAAATTAACTTTCAATAAGGGTGAGTTAGTTGCTGTTAATGGTATAGAAAATGATCCGGAAATAAATATTGAAGTATTAAATAATTTAGCATCTGTTTATGCCATAGGAAGAGATATTCATGTTGGTGATACTATAGTAGGTATAAAGGGGCGTGTAGGCTTTGAAGCCTCAGCGGCATTAATAACAATTAAGGCTCATCATTTATTAGAGAAGCATACACTGACCAAATGGCAATTGCAACATAAGGAATATTTATCAAGTTTTTATGGGATGCACTTACATGAAGGACAGTACTTAGATCCTGTAATGCGAGATATTGAAGCCTTTTTACAGAATAGCCAGAATAAGGTAACCGGAGATGTGTTTGTTACCCTAAGACCATATCATTTTTCATTAGATGGCATAAGCTCTAAGCATGATTTAATGAGTGCTAAGTTTGGAAGTTATGGAGAAGAAAATAAAGCATGGACCTCTGATGACGCCAAGGGGTTTATTAAAATTCTGGGGAATCAAAATAAAATATATCAACAAGTAAACTCAAAGTAATGATACAAGTTGGAATAATAGGAGGGGCAGGTTATACTGCAGGAGAATTAATCAGGTTATTGATTAACCACCCCAAAGCCGAAATTAATTTTGTGTATAGTACAAGTAATGCAGGAAATCAAATTAGCAAGGTACATCAGGATTTGACGGGATCTTTAAATTTGAAATTTACAGATAAGGTAAATCCTAATATAGATGTCTTGTTTTTATGTTTAGGTCATGGGAATTCAGTGAAATTTTTAGAAGCTAACACGTTTTCTGATAAGACTAAGATTATTGATTTGGGAAATGATTTTAGATTAGAGAAAGATAAGGTTTTTAACGGAAAAACCTTTGTGTATGGTTTGCCTGAATTACAAAAAGAAGCGGTTAAACAAGCAAATTATTTGGCAAATCCGGGATGTTTTGCAACAGCTATTCAGCTAGCACTTTTACCGTTGGCAAATAAAAATTTACTTGGTGATGATATTCATATTAATGCAGTAACCGGAGCCACGGGAGCAGGAACATCATTGTCCGCCACTACGCATTATACATGGAGAGACAATAATTTTTCATACTATAAACCTTTTACACATCAACATCTAGGAGAGATTAATCAATCAGTAAAGCAGTTACAACATGATTTTTCTTCAGATATCCTGTTCATGCCTAATAGAGGAAACTTTTCAAGAGGTATTTTTGCAACGGCCTATACAGATTTTGAAGGAACGGTTGAGGAGGCAAAAGATATATACAAGAATTATTACAAGGATGCAAAATTTACGTTTGTTTCTGATGACGCCTTGCATTTAAAACAAGTGGTGAATACTAGCAAGTGTTTAATTCATTTGCATAAGTATAATGGTAAATTGTTGATCACTAGTATTATAGATAATCTTTTAAAAGGCGCTTCCGGACAAGCCATTCAAAATATGAATTTGATGTTTGGTTTAGAAGAAACAACAGGATTGCAGTTAAAGGCAACGTACTTTTAAATAAAAATTAATGAAGTTGAATAAGATGTAACTGTTTGCGTTAGCGATTGTAGCAGCATCCTTTTTATCATAAATAAAGAGGCTCTGAATAATTTAAGATTGTCCATGGAATGACGTAAAAGATATAGAGAAAAGCGCAACCCTTGAGGTAATCTGCCTGCCGACAATCAGGCGCAAAAAAATAAAAAATATGAAAATAGCCATTATTGGAACAGGAAATTTAGGAAGCTCTATAGCAAAAGGGCTTATAGGGAATCAGTCGTTTACATCATTGTATTTAAGTGATAAGAATACTTCAAATGTTAATGCCTTTAGTACTGTTGAAAATGTAGTAGTAACTAACGATAATCTTTTGGCAGTAGCACAGTCTGAGATGGTTATTTTTGCACTTCAGCCTAAACACATAAATAAGGTATTAGAAAGTGTAAAATCGTTAATAACCGAAAAGCATACGATTATTTCGGTTGCAGCTGGTGTTGCAATTTCAAGAATAGAAGGTATTATTGGTGCTGATAAGAATATTATTCGGGTGATGCCCAATACAGCTATTTCTATTGGTAAATCTATGACCTGTATTGCGGCTAATGAAAAAGCACAAGAACGCGTAGCTTTGGCTCAGGAAATATTTAATCAACTGGGAACTACTTTGGTTATTCCTGAAGAGCAAGTACAGGCAGCTACAGTGATTTGTGCAAGTGGTATAGCGTTTTGGATGCGTTTGGTAAGAGCAACTACTCAAGGCGCTATTCAATTAGGTTTTGAAGCGCATGAGGCTCATCAGTTAGCATTACAAACCTGTTTTGGAGCAGCAAGTTTACTTATAGAATCCGGTAGACACCCGGAAGAAGAAATAGATCGTGTTACCACACCAAGTGGATGCACTATAGAAGGGCTTAACGAAATGGAACACCAGGGATTAAGTTCATCTCTGATTAAGGGGATTAACGCCTCTTTTGAAAAAATTAATCATTTAAAAAAGAATTAAAATGCCACTATTTAATGTATATCCGCTTTATAATGTCACACCGGTTTCAGGAAAAGGTGTTTATGTTTATGATGACGCCGGAACAGAATATTTAGACCTGTATGGTGGTCATGCCGTAATTTCAATTGGTCACGCCCATCCTAAGTACGTTGAAGCTGTTTCCAATCAGGTTTCTAAGCTTGGATTTTATTCTAATGCTATTCAGAATCCTCTACAAAAAGAATTGGCCAGCAAAATTGAAGAGGTGTCAGATTGTAAAGATTATGAGTTGTTTTTATGTAATTCTGGAGCTGAGGCCAATGAAAATGCTTTAAAGTTGGCATCGTTCAAAACAGGAAAATCAAGAGTTGTAGCATTTAAAAATGGATTTCACGGACGTACATCGGCAGCAGTGGCAGCTACCGATAATCCAAACATTATTGCACCCATAAACGCTCAGCAAAAAGTGACTATTCTTGATTTAAATGATGTTTCAGGGGTTAAGGCAGAATTGGAAAAAGGGGATGTCTGTGCTGTTATTGTTGAATTTATTCAAGGTATTGGAGGTTTAGATCAGGGAACTGCAGCGTTTTTTGAAGAAGTTGACAAGCTTTGTAAAGCTAATAATACCATGTTTATTGCTGATGAAATACAATGCGGTTATGGGCGTTCAGGTAAATTCTTTGCTTTTCAACATTATAATGTTACACCGGATATTATTTCCCTGGCTAAAGGTATGGGTAATGGATTCCCGATAGGAGGTATTTTAATTCATCCAGGTATAGAGGCTAAATTTGGTATGTTAGGCACTACATTTGGAGGAAACCATTTAGCCTGTGCAGCAGGTTTATCCGTTTTAAATGTAATTGAAGAAGAACATTTGATTGAGAATGCAAACACCATGTCTGCATATTTTATCAAGTTAGCTAAAACTATTCCACAGATTAAACATATTAAAGGAAAAGGTTTAATGCTTGGTTTAGAATTTGATTTTGAAGTAGGCGATTTAAGAAAGAAATTGATTTATGATTATCATATTTTTACTGGAGGGGCATCAAATAAAAAACTGCTGAGAATTTTACCACCATTAACCGTTAAGAAAGAGCATATTAATGTGTTTTTTGAAGGGTTAATTAGTGTATTGGGTGAAGTGGAAAATACGGCAGCTAAAATATAAAGTGAATTACAAGATGAATACCTTATTATCTATTGAAACAAGAAATGCTGTACTGTTGAAAATGGCAGAGCTTTTAGAGCGCGAAAGAGAAGCTATAATAAGCATTAATAAAACGGATCTAGAAGCCTATAATGGTGATGATATATCCATGTATGACCGTTTAAAAGTTGACCATTCAAAAGTGGATGAAATGATTGCTTCTGTGACACATCTAGCGTCTCAGGAAGACCCTGTGGGGGTTGAACGTTTTAGTTTTAAGCATGACAATGGTATGCAGGTTTATAATAAAACGGCTTCTTTTGGAACCGTTCTTATTATTTATGAATCCAGACCTGATGTCACTGTTGAAGCTACTGGAATAGCGTTTAAGTCAGGGAATAAAATTTTACTAAAAGGCGGAAAAGAATCTTTAAAATCTAATTTGAAGATTGTAACGCTATGGCATGAAGCCTTAGAAGCTTATGGAGCATCAACTGATTGGGTTGAATATTTACAATTTAACAGGGTTGAAACACAAGCTTTTCTGGAAAAACCAACCCAAAAAGTGGACTTAATAGTACCAAGGGGAGGAGAACGTTTAATTGCTTTTGTGAAAGAACATGCTACATGCCCGGTTATAATAAGTGGTAGAGGAAACAACTTTGTTTATGTCCATGAAGAGGCAGATTTAGATATTGCCATGGATGTAATTATTAATGGTAAAACAGCAAAAATATCGGCTTGTAATGCTGTTGATAAAGTTTTAATTGATGAAAGCCATCCTGATAAAGAGGCCTTTCTTATAAATCTGATAACAAAGCTGAAAGCGTTTAATGTTGAGATTTTGGGAGATGAAGTAACTTCAAGGTTTGAAAATATTAGTGCTTATGAATCTGATGATGTTTGGTATGAGGAATTTTTAGATTATAAAATTGTTATTGGCGAGGTGGAATCAAATAAAGAAGCTATTGCCAAAATCAATATGTATTCCGGGGGGCATTCTTCTTCTATTATTACGGTTAATAGTAATGAAGCTAAACTATTTATGGAAAATGTTGATACCGCAGCAGTTTATCATAATGCCTCAACACGTTTTACAGACGGTGGTCAATTAGGGCTGGGAGGAGAATTGGCTATTAGCACAGATAAATTACATCAGCGCGGACCGATTGGTTTGCAGCATTTGGTAACCAATAAATGGTATGTTCATGGGAATGGACAAATAAGATAAGCATGCAAAAAAAGAAACGCATATTATTAAAAGTAGGTTCTAATACGCTTACCAAAGAAACCAATAATATTTCAAGAGGTAAGATAGAGGATATTGCCAATCAGATAGCACAATTAAAAGAGACCTGTGAGTTTATTATTGTAAGTTCCGGAGCTATTGCAGTAGCAAAACAATTTGTGAAATTAGAAAGTAAGCGGAAAGAGCTATTTGTAAAACAAGCATTGGCATCTATTGGGCAACCCCATCTTATTCGTATTTACCAGGAGATATTCAGGGAGTATGGTTTATTGAGTTCGCAATGCCTCTTGTCGTATTCTGATTTTGAGAAAGAGGAAAGCAAGACTAATATCACAAACACCATTAATGTTTTGGTAAATAATAGCTATATTCCAATAATTAACGAAAATGATACTGTAGCCACAGATGAAATTAAGTTTGGAGATAATGATAAATTAGGTGCTTTGACAGCATCTCTTTTGGGAGCCGATTTGTTTATTATAGCGACTAATACCAACGGTATTTATACCAAAGCATCAATTGAAGACAATAAGCCTGAAACTATAAAGAAGGTATTAAACTTTGATGAATTAAAAACTCAGGTTGTGAATTCTAAGTCTTCACACGGTAGTGGAGGTATGGCATCAAAAATTGAGGCCATATCGGTAACTAAAAATGCAAATATAGAAACATGGATTGTAAACGGGCTAGAGGATAACTTTATAGTCAATGCTATGGAAAATAAAGTGCCGTTTACCAAAATAAAATAAGAGGATCAAGCCTGTCATATTTTAAAACCTCAGGTTTATGTATAAAAAAAGAAAGCGTATGAAACATTACACATCCATACACGATATAGACAATATGGATTCATGGATTACTGAAGCCAAAGCACTAAAAGCAAATCCGTTAAAAGATATTGAACTAGGTAAGAATAAGACCCTTGGGTTGTTGTTTTTTAATTCCAGTTTACGTACCCGCTTAAGTACACAAAAGGCGGCCCTAAATTTGGGAATGAACCCTATAGTTATGAATGTGTCTGGTGATGCCTGGGGTATTGAGTTTGGTGACGGAACCAGAATGGATGGAAATACTGCAGAGCATATTAAAGAGGCAGCAGCAGTGGTTTCACAATATTGTGATATTATTGCAGTAAGAGCGTTTCCTACGTTAAATGATAAGGAAAAGGATGAAAGTGAGCAGGTCTTAAAATCCTTTGTAAAGTTTGCATCCGTACCTATTGTAAATATGGAAAGCGCTACGGGCCATCCTTTGCAAGGTTTTACAGATGCACTTACCATTTCAGAGCATGCTGATAAAGCAAAACCCAAAGTGGTTTTAAGCTGGGCACCACATACTAAAGCGCT
Source organism: Alterotamlana spongicola (assembly GCF_035818475.1). Lineage (NCBI taxonomy): Bacteria > Pseudomonadati > Bacteroidota > Flavobacteriia > Flavobacteriales > Flavobacteriaceae > Alterotamlana > Alterotamlana spongicola. The sequence goes on along the minus strand of NZ_JAYMGV010000001.1, from coordinate 287,274 downwards.
TCCTCATGCTGTAGGAAACAGTTTTGTTCAGGCTATGCAGAAAATGGATGTGGAGCTTGTAATTGCAAATCCGGAAGGTTATGACCTTAATCCTGAAATAACAAAAGATACGCCGGTATATCATAACCAAGAAGATGCATTTAAAGATGCCGATTTTGTTTACACTAAAAATTGGAGTTCTTACGATGATTATGGGAAAATATTAAGTACTGACTCTGATTGGATGATCACAAAAGAAAAATTGGGTCATGCAAAATTTATGCATTGCTTACCGGTTAGAAGAAATGTAGTTGTTGAAGATGCGGTTTTAGATAGTAAGAGCTCATTAGTTATCGAACAGGCAAATAACAGAACATACGCAGCACAGCTGGTGCTTAAAAAGATTTTAAAGGATTTATAATTTTTTGTCAGGTTGAGTACAGTCAAGACCTGATTTTAAAACTTCTCGACCGTGCTAGAGAAGATACAAAAGCTAAAAAATGGAAAAACTATCCATAGTAAAGATAGGAGGTAATATTATTGAAGATGAAGCGTCATTACGTGCGTTTTTGAAGTTGTTTTCCAATTTAAAAGGAAAGAAGATCTTAGTACATGGAGGCGGTAAACGAGCTACTCTTATGGCATCCAAATTGGGGGTTGAGTCTAAAATGATAAATGGCCGTCGTATTACTGATGCCGATACTCTGGAAGTTATTACTATGGTTTATGGAGGGTTGGTAAATAAAAATGTAGTGGCAAAATTACAGGCTTTAAATACCAATGCCATTGGACTAACGGGTGCAGATATAAATAGTATAACTTCTGATAAGAGACCGGTGAAAGATATTGATTTTGGGTTTGTTGGAGATGTTAAACAAGTAGCTCATAATGCAATTGATAAACTAATTCAGGCTAATTTCACACCTGTTTTTTGTGCAATAACCCATGATGGTAATGGGCAATTGTTAAATACCAATGCAGATACCATTACCTCTCAGGTAGCTGTGGGAATGAGCCGTTTGTATGATACATCCATTTATTATTGTTTTGAGCTGAATGGAGTTTTACGTGATATTAACGATAAAAATTCAGTGATTAAACACATAGATTCTAAACAGTATCAGGAATTATTAGAGCAGGGCATTATTGCAGATGGGATGCTTCCTAAATTAGAAAATTGTTTTGATGCGTTGCGTAATGGTGTACATACCATTAATATGGGTAATACCTCTATGTTGACCCAGGAGAATGATAATTATACAACTATAACCCTATAACATGGCTATACAAGATTTAACAAATGATGCCATATCGCTTTTAAAAAAGATGATAGAAACACAGTCTTTTTCTTCTGAAGAAACTAATACGGCATTACATATAGAAGATTGGTTTAGGCGTTATGATATAGATTATAAGCGTACAAAAAATAATGTATGGGCGGTCAGTAAACATTTTGACGAAGCTAAGCCAACACTGTTACTAAATTCACATCATGATACGGTAAAACCAAATTCGGCTTATACTAAAGATCCTTTTAAGGCTCTAGTAGAAGATGGGAAATTATACGGCTTAGGTAGTAATGATGCCGGAGGGTGTTTGGTGGCTTTAATAGCTACGTTCACGTATTACTATAATCATGACAATTTAAAATATAATTTAGTTATTGTCGCTTCTGCAGAAGAAGAAAGTAGTGGGCCTGATGGATTAAATAGTATGCTTTCAATAATTCCGAAAGTTGATGTTGCTATAGTTGGAGAGCCTACTTTAATGAATCTGGCCGTTGCAGAAAAAGGTTTAGTAGTTTTTGATGCGATCATTGAAGGCACACCCAGTCATGCAGCACATCCCAATGATAATAATGCTATTTATAACAGTATTGAAGCATTACAATGGTTTAAGGATTTAAGATTTGAAAAAGGGTCGGAAGCGTTAGGCGATGTTAAATTAACGGTAACACAAATCAATGCAGGATCACAGCATAATGTGGTTCCGGGGCATGTGGATATGGTGATTGATGTTCGTGTAAATGATGCTTACAGTAATGCTGAAATTGCTGAAATTTTGAAAGAAAAAGCACCAGTAACAAGTATTACACCACGTAGTTTAAGGTTAAATTCGTCATCAATTCCAATGGAACATGATCTAGTAAAAGCAGGTATTGCTATGGGAAGAACAACCTATGGTTCACCAACATTATCAGATCAAGCGGTGTTATCGTGTCCCAGTTTAAAATTAGGACCAGGAGATAGTACCCGTTCTCATTCGGCAGATGAGTTTATCTTTGTTAAAGAAATTGAAGAGGGTATTAAAATATATGTTGAATTGTTAAATCGTGTGATCGTTTAACAAATCGATGAATTAACTAGACCGGTCAGGTTTATTAAACCTGGATAGGTCTCTATAAACAAATAAACAATCAGAATATGAAACTCTGGGATAAAGGCATATCAATAGATAAAAAGATAGAACAGTTTACTGTTGGAAACGATAGGGAAATAGATATTCATATAGCTAAATATGATGTTATAGCGTCCAAGGCACATGCTAAAATGCTACAGAAAATTGGAATTATTTCTGTTGAAGAACTGGTTGAACTTTTAAGCGGATTAAAGGTTTTAGAATCTCAGATAGACGAAGGTACTTTTGTTATCGACCAACAATTTGAAGATGTACATTCCAAAATTGAATTTGAACTGACTAAAAGCTTAGGAGAGGTTGGAAAGAAAATCCATACCGCACGTTCAAGAAACGACCAGGTTTTGGTGGCTTGTCATCTATATTATAAAGAAAACCTGAAGCTGGTAAAAGACAAAACTAGAGTGCTTTTTAATACTTTGCTAGAGCTTTCCGATAAATATAAAGATAACGTTTTACCCGGTTACACACATTTACAGGTAGCCATGCCATCATCATTTGGTTTATGGTTTTCAGCTTATGCCGAATTGATGATTGATGATGTTTATTTGTTAAACGCAGCTATAAAAACTGTTGATCAAAACCCTTTGGGCTCTGCTGCCGGTTATGGAAGTTCATTTCCTATTGATAGAGAATTGACTACCCAAGAGATGGGCTTTGCTACCTTAAAATATAACGTAGTTGCTGCCCAAATGGGGCGCGGTAAAAATGAGCGTACTATTGCAGCTGCATTAGGAAGTTTAAGCAATACGCTAGCACGTTTTGCTATGGATGTGTGTTTGTACATGAGTCAGAATTTTGGTTTTATTTCTTTCCCGGATGAGTTAACCACAGGTAGTAGTATCATGCCTCATAAAAAGAACCCGGACGTCTTTGAACTCATACGTGGTAAATGCAATAAAATACAAGCCTTACAGGGAGAAATGATTTTAATTACTAATAATTTACCAAGTGGTTACCATAGAGATTTTCAATTGCTAAAGGAAAATATGATTGCAGCTTTTGAAGAACTTAAAGATATTTTGGACATCTTTAATTATTCTATTCAGCAAATCATAGTTAAAGATGTTGATGTAAATAGTAACCTGTATAAATACCTGTTTACAGTAGATAATATTAATACACTGGTAGTAGAGGGGCAGAGTTTTAGAGAGGCTTATCAAAAGATTGGAGGTCAAGTGCAGGATGGGACCTATACACCTGATACTTCAAAAAAACACACACACGTTGGGAGTATCCACAACTTATGTTTAGATAAGATTCGAGAAAAGTTTCCCGAATAATTGATTTTAAATATTATAAGATTTAACTTGATGCATTAATTAAAATTATACAACCATTATGCTGAAAGTTACCCAACTATTAATTTTATGTGTTTTAATCTCAAATTTTGGTTTTTCCCAGGCAGGAAAGGTATTTGACCAATTATCGCATACGAGTAAAATCCTGAAAACCGAACGCCATTTTGCTGTTTATTTACCTCCGGATTATGAAACTTCACAGCGTAGTTACCCCATTTTGTATTTGCTTCATGGTGCAGGAGATGATCAGACGGGTTGGGTTCAGTTTGGAGAGGTACTGCAGATTACAGATAAGGCGATAAAGGAAGGCAAGGCCACCCCCATGATTATTGTAATGCCTGATGCCTATACTAATAGGTTAGGTTATTTTAATCACCCTGATGGGGCATGGAATTATGAAGATTATTTTTTTGAAGAATTAATGCCTTATGTGGAGCGTACTTACCGTGTAAAAAAACAAAAAAGGTATCGGGCAATAGCAGGATTGTCTATGGGTGGAGGGGGCTCATTTATGTATGCGTTGCATCACCCCGAATTGTTTTCAGCGGCCTGCCCTTTAAGTGCATACATTGGGCCTAAAACAGTTCAGGGCATAAAAAGGTTTGAAACAAGAAATAATAGTAGTATAGAATTATCTGATGCTGATGCCGAAAAGTATATTCAAAATCACAATGCCTTGTTTCTTATTAATAGTATGACTAAAAAAGATATTCAATCTGTACGATGGTATATTGATTGTGGTGATGATGATTTTCTTTATGAGGGTAATAGTTTAATACATATAGCTTTACGGAAAAAAGAAGTAAAACATGAATTTAGAATTAGAGATGGTGGGCATACCTGGACCTATTGGAGGGAAGCTTTGCCAGACGTTTTAAAATTTGTGTCTGACGGATTTCATCAATATTGATCATAATCTTATAGGTAAGATTAGCATTTAAATTATTAAACGCATGAAAAACTATGCATTCCTTTTTTGCTTATTTATAGTTGTATCCAGTGGTTCAGCACAAAATAAGATTATAGAATTATGGGGTGGCAATGTGCCTAATAGTCAGGAAACAACAGAGAATGAAGTTGTAGAAAAAACCAATATTACCAGAATATCTTTGGTTAAAACCCCAACGTTAGAAATATTTATTCCGGCTAAGCAAAGTGCTACAGGTAAGGCTGTAATTATTTGCCCTGGGGGTGGTTATCGTATTTTGTCTTATGATTGGGAAGGGACAGATGTTGCTAAATGGTTTAACAGTAAAGGTATTGCAGCTTTTGTTCTAAAAAGCAGGTTACCACTTTCTAAGTCGGTTATTGTGTCAAATGAAGCTCCGTTGCAGGATGCTCAACGTGCCATAAGATGGGTAAGGCATCATGCGCAAAAGTATAATATAGATCCAAATCAAGTTGGGGTTATGGGCTTTTCGGCCGGAGGGCATTTAGCGTCCACTTTAGGTGTTCAGTTTGATACCCCCAATAATTTTAAAGAACATCCTTTAGATACTATTTCTGCTCGCCCGGATTTTACAGTTTTGGTATACCCGGTAGTCACTATGAAAGATGACTTTACTCATAAGGGATCTCAAAATAATTTGTTGGGAAAAGAAGCCAGCGACTCATTAAAAATCAAATATTCTAATGAGTTGCATGTCACAGCCAATACACCACCAACTTTTATGGTGCATTCCGGTGATGATAAAGCAGTTCCCGTTGAAAATAGTTTGCAGTTGTATAAAGCACTTAAAGATAAAGGAGTGAAATCTGAAATACATATTTATCCTTATGGAGGACATGGTTATGGATTAGCCATTGGTAAAGGATATCTACAAACCTGGACAGATAGATTATATGATTGGTTAAAGGCCTTGTAAGAGTTAACTCTGAGTTAGAACGCTTAATTTAATATTTGGATTATGCATATAAAGAAAACATATACAACAAAAGAAATGGCTTGGTGGACAAGATTTGAAACTATGCTTTTCTTTTTGATTATCGCAGTTTGGGTTGCTGTGTATTATTTTTTTGAGCTTAGCTGGCTGAAAATCCCATGGACACCTTTAGCTTTAATAGGTACCGCTGTTGCTTTTGTAATTGGGTTTCAAAATAACGCCGCTTATGGAAGAATTTGGGAAGCCCGAAAAATTTGGGGAGGCATTGTAAACACATCAAGAACTTTTGGGGCTTTTGTCCAGGATATGGTTAATAATAACTATGCTAAAGATACTGTTGGTGATGCTGAGTTACAACAAGAAATAAAAGTGTTAACCTATAGGCATATTGCGTGGATGAATGCGTTGCGCCATGCTATGCGTATGCCTAAACCCTGGGAAACCACAGTAAATCACAAGACAAATCAAGAGTGGGATATGAGACCCCCGGAGCAGGACTCCAGTTTAGAAAATGATTTAAAACCCTATATATCTGAAAGTGATTATAATTATGTTATGAGCAAGAATAATAAGCAAACCGCTATGTTGTACCTGCAATCCCATCACCTTCAAGAGCTTAAAGAAAAGGGGCTTATTTGGGAGTTTTCATTTTTAGAATTAGAAGGAGTAATACAAGAGCTATTTACATTGCAAGGTAAAAGTGAACGGATAAAGAATTTTCCATATCCCAGGCATTTTGCAACCTTAAACCATTTTTTCATGTGGATTTTTGTGCTTTTGCTTCCAATGGCGTTGGTTCCACAATTTGCATCTATTGGAAATGAGGTTGCTAACATAAACCCAATTGTAGGAGAATTATTTATATGGCTTTCTATTCCGTTCTATGTTATTGTTGCATGGGTTTTTCATACCATGGAACGTATAGGCAGAACAGGAGAGAATCCTTTTGAAGGAACAGCAAATGATGTGCCTATTTCCACAATTTCCAGAGGTATTGAAATTGATTTAAGACAAAATTTAGGAGAGTCCCAAGATGAAATACCTAAACAATTTGCTGTAAAACACGATACTCAATTTTAGTACCCTTTCTTACTGTGAAAATTAGAGTATAAAAGATTGTAAAGGCAACTGACCTTTTAGTGAGTATCCAAACTTTGATAAGCCCATTATGATAGGTGAATTTCATTTTGGCTCTTTAGATAGAGGGAGCAGTCATGTAGGTGTGAAAAAGGCAGAAAGTCAGACGCGTCGCGGAGCATTTTATAAGGAGTATATTCAAGGGGCTTTAAGAAACCCGTTGATTGTTGGAGCACATTGGTTTCAATATTTAGATGAACCTTTTGCAGGGCGTTTTGATGGAGAGAACTATAATGTAGGGGTAATTGATGTTTGTGATAACCCCTAAGAATTGGTTGATAAAATAAGAGAAACTACTTATAAAATGTATGAATACCGGTCTGGTGAAGATTAATTTGTATTTAAATTTGAAATAAAAAAGCGCATTTAAATGCGCTTTTTTTTATGGACGTCCAAAAGTTTAGTTTAATAGTTTGTTGACTAACTCAAATAATTAAATAATAGTGGATTGCCCTAAATGTATATTGGTAAAGTTTAAATTTGTTTCATCTGGATTATTTATAAAATCTTCAATAAAATCACCTACTTTAGTAGTGCTAATATTATCATATTTAGTATTTAAATCTGGTGTGGTAATATGAAGTTTTAATGATTTGTCTACCCCTTCTCTTACTAATGCTGCTTCTTCATCCAAACCAAAATGGTCTAATAACATGGCAGCCGATAAAATGGAAGCTATAGGGTTTGCTATTCCTTTATTTGCGGCTTTAGTGTACGCGCCATGAATAGGTTCAAACATAGCGTGCTTATCACCAGTTGAAGCAGAAGCTAACAAACCAATTGAACCTACAATAACGCTGGCCTCTTCTGAAAGAATATCTCCAAACATGTTTTCAGTTAATATAACGTCAAACTGCCTGGGGTTAATAATAAGCTCCATCGCTGCGTTATCTATATACATGTAATCTACACTTACGTTTGAATATTGGGGCGCTATTTCCTGAACTATGCGTCTCCATAATCTTGAGCTTTCCAAAACATTTGCCTTATCAACCAAAGTTAAATTTCGCTTTCTTGATTGGGCAGCTTTAAAAGCTAAATGAGTTATGCGTTCTATTTCAAAACGGCTATATTCACAAATATCTGAAGCAGTATTACCATCATCACTTAAATACCTTTTTCCAAAATAAATACCACCCGTAAGCTCTCTGTAAATGAGGATGTTAGTATCTTTTATCTGTTTTACTTTTAATGACGATTTATTAAGTAAGTCTTCGTAAGCAATTATAGGTCTTATGTTAGTGTACAATCCTAATGCCTTGCGAATCCCCAAAAGACCTTGTTCCGGACGAATTTTTGCATCTGGGTCATTATCATATTTAGGATTGCCAATGGCTCCAAATAAAACAGCGTCAGCTTCTTTGCAGATGTCAATGGTTTCTTCTGGCAGCGGATTTCCTGTTTTATCAATAGCAGCTGAGCCAACTAAGGCTTTTTTGAAAGTAAATACATGGTTAAATTCCATAGCTATAGCCTTCAAAACCTTAACGGCTTGAGCTGTAACTTCCGGTCCTATACCATCACCAGGTAAAACGGCTATATTTAATTTCATTTATACTAATTTAAATATCTTCAAAAAAGAAGGCTACTATAAAATAAACGATTTTGGTTTCTGTAATAAAATTTATTCGATTAAGAGGAAACAATTTCTTTATAAACCTTGCTGCCTTCTATAATTTGATGGATATCATTATCGTCAACTTCTTTTTTCTTATCAGCAAAATCTAAGAAATTTGTATAGATTTCATCCAATTGAAGTTTTGTTAATTCATATCCAATATTTTTTGCTCTATAGGCTAATGCGGCTCTACCACTTCTTGCTGTTAGCACAATGGCAGATTCAGTAACACCAACATCTTTAGGGTCTATAATTTCATAAGTTTCACGGTTTTTAATTACACCATCCTGGTGAATTCCTGAGCTATGAGCAAATGCATTTGCTCCAACAATAGCCTTATTAGGTTGGGTGTAAATACCCATACTGTCAGAAACCAATTGACTGATACCGTAAAGCATCTCTGTTTGAATTCGCGTGTCCAGATTCAAATAAGGGTGCTGTTTAAGAATCATAACCACTTCTTCTAATGCTGTGTTACCTGCGCGCTCACCAATACCATTAATAGTACATTCAATTTGTCTAGCTCCATTAATTACACCTTCAATAGAATTTGCAGTAGCTAAACCTAAATCATTATGACAGTGACATGATAAAATGGCCTTGTCTATACCTGTTACATTTTCCTTAAGATATTTAATCTTCGCGCCATATTCACTAGGTAAACAATATCCTGTAGTATCTGGAATATTTAAAACTGTAGCCCCTGCTTTAATTACAGCTTCACAAACTCTGGCTAAATATTCATTATCAGTTCTACCCGCATCTTCAGCATAAAATTCAACATCTTCTACAAAAGATTTAGCATAACTAACGGCTTTGACTGCACGTTCTATGATATCTTCTTGGGTAGATTTGAATTTAAATTTAATATGAGATTCAGACGTTCCAATTCCGGTATGGATTCTGGCTGTTTTAGCATATTTTAATGCTTCAGCAGCAACTTTTATATCATTTTCAACAGAACGTGTTAAGCCACAAACTGTTGCATTCTTTACTATTTTAGAAATTTCTTCAACTGATTTGAAATCCCCAGGGCTTGACACAGGAAAACCGGCTTCAATAATGTCAACACCTAAGTCATCAAGCTGTTTAGCAATAATTAGTTTCTGCTCAGTGTTCAATTTACAACCGGGGACTTGCTCACCATCTCTCAAGGTTGTATCAAATATTTGGACTCTATTATCAGACATTTATTAAAATATATTTTCGTATTGTTTTACGAATGTATATTTTGGTTTTGTAAAAATTGAATTCTACATTTGTTTTTTACGATGTTAAACACATTAGTAATCTAGTTAAAAAACTGAAAAACAGGCGTTTGTGTTTGTTTTTAAAACTATGACAAGAGAGCAAAAAGATAATTTATTTGTTTTAATAAAATCACTTTCAAAATCTGAGAAAAGACAGTTTAAGCTTTATGTTGGACGATTAGGTGTGAATGAGGATTCAAAATTCTTGATGCTTTTCAATATTTTAGATAAACTATCAGTTTATGATGAGGCTGCAATTCTTAAAAAAGGCATTGTTAAAAAGCAGCAGTTGTCCAATTTAAAAGCACATTTGTATAAGCAGATATTAATTAGTTTACGTTTAAACCCGTCACATCAGGATATTAGGATTCAAATACGTGAACAATTAGATTTTGCTACTATTTTATATCACAAAGGCCTATATAAACAAAGTTTAAAAATTCTGGACAAGGCAAAAAACTTGGCAATTTCTAATGAGGAAAAAAATGTGGCTTATGAAATTGTTGAGCTTGAGAAAGTCATTGAATCTCAGTATATAACCAGGAGTTTAAATAACAGAGCTGATGAATTAACTGTTCAGGCTAAAGACCTGAGCTTACAAAATGTACTGGCAAGTAAGTTGTCTAATTTGTCCTTACAGTTATACGGCTTGTTTTTAAAGACGGGCTATGTTAAAAATGATGAAGAACACCAGATTATAACCAAATACTTTAATGACAGACTTCCTAAATATGATATTAATAAACTCAGTTTTAGGGAGAGGTTATGGCTTTACAAAGCCAGATTATGGTATAGCTTTTTAACTGTAGATTTTTTAGCGTGTTATAAGTATGCCACAAAATGGGTGGATTTGTTTTATGGAAATAAGGATATGATTGTTTTAAATCCTGTCTTTTTTTTAAGAGGAAATCATTATCTATTGGAAGCTTTGTTTTATTTAAGGCAGCACGAAAAGTTTAAGGAATCACTGTATAGACTTGAGGCAATAACTAAAGAAAAATGGTTCCCGGTTGATGATAACATAGATGGTTTGGCCTTTTTATATATTTATAATAATAAATTCAATTTACATTTTATTGAAGGGCGTTTTGAAGAGGGGCTTCCTCTAGTTGATGAGGTTTTAGAGCGATTAAAGAATTATAATAATCGTATAGATGAGCATCATATCATGGTGTTTTATTACAAGATAGCCAGTATGTATTTTGGTGCAGGAGAAAATAAAAAATGTATTTATTACCTGGATAAAATAATAAGTAATAAATCGCTTCAAATGCGAGAAGACTTATTGTGTTTTTCAAGAATTTTAAATCTTGTAGCTCATTATGAAGCCGGATTAGATTATAATCTTGACGTTTTAATAAGAAGTACGTATAAGTTTTTAATAAAAATGGAAGACTTGTATGAAGTACAAAAAGAGTTCATTAAATTTTTAAGAGGCCTAGGTGATATTTATCCACATGAGGTAAAGAATGAATTTAAGAAACTACATAAAAAACTAAAAGAGTTTGAAAACGATCCTTATCAAAGTAGAGCCTTTTTATATTTGGATATTATTTCGTGGTTAGAATCCAAAATTCAAAACAAACCTATTGGGTTAGTGATAAAAAATAAGTTCAATGACATGAAGCAGAGCTCTTAAATAAGTTGACAAAAATAAAATTTCTATAAAAAAATTTGGATATTAACTTTTTCTGAACGAATATTTGCATTCACAAAGTTCAAAGACTTACTGAAAATGTTATCAAGAAAGGTGGAGGGATTAGACCCTGTGAAACCTTAGCAACCCTTTAAATTTATTAAAGAAGGTGCTAAATTCTACTTAAATTACTGATTCATTTATCGGTATTTGGATAGATAACCTAATAAAATTACTGCCTGTAATTTTAATTTTTCTTCATAACATGTTTCTAAATAAGTACACTTTTTATAGTGCATTTTGACTTTTTGAATTAATTGGAAAAGAATTCTAAAGTGTTTAACTTCAGGATTTCTAATCAAAAACAAAAAAGAGAATCATATTGAAACATTCATTACAGTATATTACCATTCATGAATACACTACTGAAAACGGTATACTTAATGCTGAAATAAAGCTAAGTTATCAGGTTTTTGGAAAAGATTTGGGAACATCTCCTATAGTTTTAGTTAATCATGCGCTTACAGGCAATAGTGAAGTTGCTGGGAAAGAAGGATGGTGGAAGGATTTGATTGGTGATGATAAGGTTATTGATACTAAGCTGTATACGGTTTTAGCGTTCAATATTCCGGGAAATGGGTTTGATGGATTTGTTATAGATAATTATAAGGATTTTGTTGCCAGAGATGTCGCTAATATTTTTTTAATAGGTTTAGAGCAGTTGAAGGTCAACAAGGTATTTGCTACTATTGGAGGCTCTTTAGGTGGAGGTATTGCCTGGGAAATGGCTGTTAACAAACCGAATTTCACAGAACATTTAGTTACAGTGGCTACAGACTGGAAATCTACAGATTGGTTGATTGCTAATTGCCAGATTCAGGAGCAATTTTTGTTAAATTCAAAGAACCCTGTACATGATGCCAGAATGCACGCTATGTTGTGCTATAGAACGCCGGAGTCATTCAAGGAACGATTCCATCGCTCTAAAAATGACGATTTAGAGATTTTTAATGTTGAAAGTTGGCTACTGCATCATGGTAAAAAATTACAGGAACGGTTTCAATTATCGGCTTATAAATTAATGAACCAGTTATTAAAAACCATTGACGTTACTAAGGGTAGAAAAGATGATTTTAATGTTTTAGATAATATAAAAGCTAACATTCATATTATTGGTGTAGACTCAGATTTGTTCTTCACAGCCGAGGAAAATAGAGAAACCCATAAACAATTAGCATTAACGCATCCTAATGTAACTTATAATGAAATCAATTCAGTTCACGGACATGATGCGTTTTTAATGGAATACGAACAACTTGAAAACATAATAGAGGGCATTTTTGTGCCAGATTCTAAAAGAAAAAGAATGAAAATTTTAAAATTTGGAGGTAAATCTTTAGCCAATGGAAAAGGTTTGGAAACAGTACTTTCAATCATAGAGAATAAAGTTAATTTAGGCGAGCGCATTAGTGTAGTAGTATCTGCAAGAGGGACTGCTACTGATGATTTGGAGCTTATTTTAAATAAAGCGCTTAAAGGAGAATCTTATCAAGAAGATTTAGAAGCATTTAAAGCATACCAAGTAGAACCTCTAAACTCAGTAGATTTTTCAGAAGAGTTTTCTGTGCTAGATAAGCTTTTTGAAGGTGTAAGTTTATTAGGAGATTATAGTAAAAAGACAAAAGATAATATTTTAGCACAAGGTGAATTATTATCTGTTAAACTTATAACCAGTATATTAAATAAACGAGGGATAAAAGCTAATGCCACTGATACTCGTGATTTAATAAAAACCGATGAAGCGTTTGGTAATGCACAGCCCTTATCAAAACTATCTAAAGAAAACACGCAAGCTTATTTTAAAAGGCATAAGGACTCGGTAAGCATTATTACAGGTTTCATTGCTTCTAACCTAAAAAATGAAACCACTACTTTAGGTAGGAACGGAAGCAATTACACAGCGGCATTGATAGCTAATTTTTTAGATGCAGAAGAGCTGCAAAATTACACCCATGTTAATGGTATTTATACAGCAGACCCAAACTTAGTTTCTGATGCAAAACAGATTAGAGAATTATCGTTTAGTGAAGCTAATGAGCTGGCAAATTTTGGGACTTCTGTTTTACACGCTAAAACTATTATACCGTTAGTTGAAAAAAATATAAGCCTTCGCATTTTAAATACCTTTAACCCTGATGATGAGGGGACTTTAATAACAGCAAGACCAAGCACCAAAGAGGTTACCTCTTTATCAATTCTAGACAATGTGGCGCTTTTAAATTTAGAAGGCCGTGGATTATTAGGCAAGATTGGTGTAGATGCCAGAATTTTTAAAGCATTAAGTAATTATGGGATTAGCGTAAGTATTGTATCTCAAGGTTCTTCTGAACGAGGTATAGGTCTTATTATTGATGCAGATCAAGCAACACAAGCCGTTATAGCTTTGGAGCGTGAGTTTGAAAGTGATTTTTATTCGCAGGATGTGAATAAAATTGATGTGGTAGATGATGTTGCTGTGATTTCTATTGTAGGTATTGAATTGAGTTCATTCCATAAGCCTTTTAATGCTTTAATAAAAAACCAGATCACACCGTTACTTTTTAATAATACGGTAACTGGTAAAAATGTGAGTTTAGTGGTTAAAAAGAACCAATTGCACAAAGCTGTTAATGTGATTCATGGTGAAGTTTTTGGGATTTCAAAAAAGATAAATATAGCTATTTTTGGTCATGGTGGCGTAGGAGGCGCTTTAATAAATCAAATCTTGAAATCTAAAGATGATATTGAAAAGCGAAAAGGTATTAACCTGAATGTTTTTGCAATTGCTAATAGTAAAAAATTACTTCTCAATAAAAATGGAGTAGATGTAAATTGGGAGCAGAATATTGTTGAGTCTTCAAAAGAAAGTGCTATTCAGGATATTATAGATTTTGCAGAAACAAATCATTTAGAGAATTTAATTGCTGTAGATAACACAGCTAGTTCAGTTTTTTACAAAAATTACATTCCTTTGGTTGAAGCTGGTTTTGATTTAGTGTCGTCAAACAAAATAGCCAATACTATTTCTCATAGTTTTTATAAAGATTTACGTATTCAATTAAAAGAAAATAATAAGCAATATTTATACGAAACTACTGTTGGAGCAGGATTACCATTAATAGATACTATTAAGTTATTGCATGAATCTGGTGAAAATATCACACGTATCAGAGGTGTCTTTTCAGGAACCTTAAGTTATTTATTCAATAATTTTTCAGTTCAGGATAAACCATTCAGTGCTATAATTCAGGAAACTATTGATAAAGGCTTTACAGAACCTGATCCTCGTGAAGATTTTTCCGGAAACGATGTGGCCAGAAAATTGTTGATCTTAGCTAGAGAGTTAGATTTGCAAAATGAATTTGAAGATGTTTCGGTATTAAATTTAATACCAGAAGCCTATAGAGATATTTCGGTTGAAGAATTTTTATCGCAATTAGAGGTCTTAGATGAACAATATCAAAAAATAAAAGAGAATCAGAAAGAAGGTCACGTTTTAAGATACGTAGGTGATTTATCAGGTGATTTATCGCAGGATAAAGGAAACTTAGAAGTGAAATTAGTATCAGTTCCAGAAGACAGTACTTTAGGGCATGTAAAAGGATCTGATGCTATTTTTGAAATATTTACAGAATCATATGGAGAACAGCCTATTGTTATTCAAGGAGCAGGAGCGGGAGCAGAGGTAACCGCAAGAGGTGTATTTGGAGACATATTAAGGTTATCCAAGCATATTAATTAAGTCAGACTTAGACCTGTCAGGTTTTTAAAACCTGACAGGTTAAAAAAAAGAGAGATAAAGTGAGTAAAAAACAATTTGAAACAGAAGCTATACGCACGCAATCTGAAACCACACAGTTTTCAGAACATTCAGTGCCCTTGTATTTAACATCTGGATTTGTGTTTGAAGATGCAGAAGAAATGCGAGCTTCCTTTGCTGAAGAGAAGCAACGTGATTTATATAGCAGATATAGTAACCCCAATGTAAACGAATTTGTAGATAAAGTGTGTTTAATGGAGGGGGCAGAATCCGGTTTTGCATTTGCAAGCGGAATGGCAGCAGTGTTTTCAACTTTTGCAACATTATTGGATGCGGGAGACCATGTAGTATCATGCAGTTCGGTTTTTGGAGCTACTCATGGTTTATTTACCAAGTATTTTCCAAAATGGAATATTGAGTGTTCTTATTTTAATATAAATGAAGTTGAGGTAATAGAAGATTTAATACAACCAAATACTAAGTTTATTTATGCAGAAACACCTACAAACCCGGGTGTTGATGTGTTAGATTTAGATTACCTGAGTGCCATCTGTAAAAAGCACAATTTATTACTGGTGATTGATAATTGCTTTGCCACGCCATATTTGCAAAACCCTATAAAGCATGGTGCAGATTTAGTGATTCATTCTGCTACAAAATTAATGGATGGACAAGGGCGAGTACTTGGGGGGATTACGGTTGGGAAAAAGGAACTCATTCGTGAAATTTATTTGTTTTCAAGGCTTACCGGACCGGCAATGAGTTCATTTAATGCCTGGGTATTATCCAAATCTTTGGAGACATTAGCTGTCCGAGTTGAAAAGCATTGCGAAAATGCTTTAAAATTGGCCACATATTTGGAAGCACACCCCAAAGTAAAGTGGGTGAAATATCCATTTTTAAAATCACATCCTAAATATGATGTTGCAAAGAAGCAAATGAAATTGGGAGGAAACATTGTAGCTTTTGAAGTAGAAGGTGGCCTAGAAGGCGGCCGGGCTTTTTTTGATGCTATTAAAATGTGTTCACTATCGGCTAATTTAGGAGATACAAGAACTATTGTAACACATCCTGCTAGTACTACACACGCCAAGGTTGAGCCCGAAGTCAAAGCCGCAGTAGGCATTACGGATGGTATGGTACGTTGCTCTTTAGGATTAGAACATATAGATGATATAATAGCTGATTTGGAGCAAGCTTTAAGCTAGTTTAGTATGAGGTTATTTACAGTAGATTCGTTTACAAGCAAACCTTTTAAGGGTAATCCGGCAGCAGTTTGTGTGCTGGAAAAGCCACTTACAGAAGCGCAATACGTTGATATTGCCCAAGAGATGAATCTATCTGAAACCGCGTTTGTGTATTTAGAGAACGAAGTATATCAATTACGTTGGTTTACTCCTGAGGTAGAAATTGACCTTTGCGGACATGCTACTTTGGCAACCGCTAAAATCTTGTTTGATAAATATAAGGTTGAGAAAGAGGTTTTAGAGTTCAATACCAAAAGCGGTATTCTAACTGTAAGACAAGTTGGAGAGCTTTTGGAAATGAACTTTCCTATTGGAAGATTATCGGAAGTTAAGGAAAAAGACACATTGTTAGAGAAGGTGTTAGGAGCTACTCCTATGTCAATTTTAGAGAGTAATAATTGGTATTTGATTGAATTTGACAATGTAGAACAGATAAAAAAACTGACTCCTAATTTTAATAGTTTGAGTCAGCACCATAAAACAAAGTTTATAGTTACGGCTAAATCCCAAAATGAATCCTACGATTTTATTTCTAGGTTTTTTGCACCTGCAGCAGGAATCAATGAAGACCCGGTAACTGGTTCTGCGCACTGTTATTTGGCAAATTATTGGAGTACAAAGTTTTCAAAAAAAATAGTAATTGGTTATCAGGCGTCTAAACGCGGTGGATTAGTTGAATGTGAGGTGGTTGAAAACAATCGAGTTTTGCTACGTGGTGATTGTGTTATAATGAGCGAACTGCTTCTTGAGTGGTAATGGAAATATTAATTCACAATGAAGTTTTATAAACAATTGTGTTTTCGACCAATTTACACTCTTATGAATCTTGCTTAATTTATTTATATTAGCATCATGCTATCCAAAAAAACAAAATACGGACTAAAAGCACTGACTTATATTGCCAGGAGCGAAGGTGATTCACCTATTCAGGTTAGTGAAATTGCTAAAAATGAAAGCATTCCTCAGAAATTTTTAGAAAGTATCTTACTTACTCTTAGAAAAGCTGGGGTTTTAGGCTCAAAAAAAGGAAAACACGGGGGGTATTATCTTAGAAACGCCCCTTCTGAAATAAAAATGACAGATGTTATGCGTGTTCTTGAAGGGCCTATAGCTATGGTGCCCTGTGTAAGTTTAAATTATTATGAAAAGTGTGACGATTGTCCAGATGAGCTTAAGTGTAGTGTGCATAAGCTTATGATCGAGGTTAGGGATAGCACGCTTAAAGTGTTCAGAAATACAACTTTACAAGATTTGTCTGGTACCTAATCAATTAAAAAAAACGCATATTTTTTGTCTTTTTCTGTTAGGTTTCTTCATTTTATCGTCAAAATAATCCATTATTCTAAAAAATTGCAATAGAAGTTTGTAGTGTAAAAAAAAGTATTACTTTTGTAAACCCTACTAAATTGATAGGATTAATATAAAATAACGACAAATGATTGCGCAAATGTTATTAAAGAGTAAAGAAAAGTCCACTTATAAAGAAGATAGTGTTGGAGAAAAACCAATACGTAGTGTTGCTAAAGCATTAAGCTGGAGAGTAATTGGAACTTTAGATACTTTAGTTGTTTCTTATATTCTAACAGGAAGAATATCAGTAGCAGCTTCAATAGCGTCTGTAGATTTTTTAACAAAAATGATATTATACTTTTTTCACGAACGTATCTGGAATTCAATTAAGTGGGGAAAATAAATCGATAGAATGATGTTTACAGAAACTCAAATAGAAGAATTAAATAAAAGTTTAGAAAAGGCAACGCCTGCTGAAATTATTAAGAAAGCTTTAGAGCTTAGTAATAAAGTTGTGGTGACAACAAATTTCAGGCCTTATGAAGCAGCAATTTTAAATGCTGTTAACTTGGTAAAAACAAAAATACCTGTTGTTTGGTGTGATACGGGTTATAATACACCACAAACCTATAAACACGCCGAGCAGGTTATTAAGGATTTAGACCTGAATGTGTTTTTATATGTGCCTAAACAAACATCGGCGCATAGAGATGTAGTTATGGGAATTCCGGGTGTTGATGCTCCTGAGCATGCACTTTTTACTGAACAGGTAAAATTAGAACCGTTCAGAAGAGCCATGGACGAACACAAGCCAAAAGTTTGGTTTACCAATTTACGCCAAGGGCAAACGGCGTTTAGAAATAGTATCGGGATTTTTAGCTTAAGTAAAGATGGGGTTTTAAAAGTAAGTCCTTTTTATTATTGGACTGACGAAAAGTTAGACGCCTATTTAGAAGAGTATAATTTACCAAATGAGTTTAAATATTTTGATCCAACAAAAGCATTAGCAAATAGAGAGTGTGGCTTACACGCGTAAAAGTTTGCAGCAGGTAATCATAGTAAATAGTTAAAAAGATTAAGAAAAACATTTGTGAATTGATAACAAATGGAAAAATTATAAAAATGAATAAAGACACATCACATATCAACTCGCTGGAAAACGAAGCGATATACATCATGAGAGAAGTAGCAGCACAATTTGAAAAACCGGTGTTGTTATTTTCAGGAGGGAAAGATTCTATTACTTTGGTAAGGTTAGCTGTTAAAGCTTTTTATCCGGCAAAAATTCCGTTTCCATTAATGCACATTGATACAGGGCATAATTTTCCTGAAACCATTGAGTTTAGAGATCGACTGGTTGAAGAGTTAGGCTTGGAATTGATTGTTAGAAACGTGCAGGATTCTATTGACCAGGGGAAAGTTAAAGAAGAGTCTGGGCGTTATGCAAGTAGAAATATGTTGCAAACCACAACGCTTTTAGATGCATTGGAAGAGTTTAAGTTTGATGCAGCTATTGGTGGAGCAAGACGTGATGAAGAAAAGGCCAGAGCTAAAGAGCGTATATTTTCGGTACGTGATGATTTTGGACAGTGGGATGAAAAAAACCAACGTCCGGAATTATTTGATATGTTGAATGGTGATATTGATCATGGTCAAAATGTGAGAGTATTCCCTATCTCAAATTGGACAGAATTAGATGTTTGGTCTTATATAGAAAAAGAAAACATTGAGATTCCATCTATTTATTTTGCACATAAACGTAAAGTCTTTTTAAGAGATGGTATGATTTGGTCTGCTGAAGATGGAGTAGTATATAGAGATGATAATGAGGAGGTTATTGAGGAAATGGTGCGTTTTAGAACCGTAGGAGATATGAGTTGTACAGCAGCAGTATTATCAGATGCTGTATCTATTTCTAAAGTGGTAGAAGAAATTAGAGAATCTACTATTTCAGAACGTGGGGCACGTATAGATGATAAACGTTCAGAAGCCGCCATGGAAAAACGTAAACAACAAGGATATTTCTAATACCTAGTTAATAAGTGTTAGTTATTGGCTACTGGCAGTAAATAAGATTTTTAAAATAATAATAAAATATAAGTTGTTGAATTTTAATGTGTATTAAGAAAACAAATAATCATTAATCAACAATAAATAACAATACAGATGGAAGTATTAAAAATTGCAACAGCAGGAAGTGTAGATGATGGAAAAAGTACGTTAATAGGACGTATACTTTACGATACAAAATCATTAACTACAGATAAGTTAGAAGCTATTGAAAAAACAAGTAAACAACGTGGTTATGATTATTTAGATTTTTCGTTAGCCACAGATGGTTTGGTTGCTGAAAGAGAACAAGGTATCACAATTGACGTAGCACATATTTATTTTTCTACAGCAAAGAAGAGTTACATTATTGCAGATACTCCAGGTCACGTAGAATATACGCGTAACATGGTAACAGGAGCTTCCACTTCTCAGGCATCTATTATTTTGATTGATGCTAGAAAGGGCGTTATTGAGCAAACAAATCGTCATTTCTTCATTAATAATTTATTGAGAATTAAAGATGTTGTTGTTGCGATTAATAAAATGGATTTGGTTGATTATTCAGAAGAAGTTTATAATAAAATTAAAACTGATTTTGAAGAATTGATGAGTAAAAGAGATTACCAGGATCAAAAAATCACATTTATTCCAGTTAGTGCTTTAAAAGGTGATAATGTTGTGAATAAAACAGACAAGATGCCTTGGTATGAGGGTGAAGCATTGTTAGAGCATTTAGAGCAATTAGATAAGGCAGATATTTTTAATGTTGGTACACCACGTTTCCCTGTACAATATGTGATTCGTCCAAAAACAGAAGAGTTTCATGATTTTAGAGGATATGCAGGTAAAGTATACGGTGGTAATTTAAGTGTTGGTGATGATATTATTGTGTTGCCATCTAAAACCCGTTCTAAAATTAAAGATATCTATTTCTATGATGAGAAATACGAAACAGCTTCAAGGCGTTCATCTGTGACTATTACGTTAGAAAATGATATCAATGTAAGTCGCGGTGATATGATTGTTAAAGAAGGTGATATTCCAACTATAGAGAAACAATTTACTGCTAATGTATGTTGGATGGATTCAGATCAGTTAACCCCAGGAGGGAAATATATTGTGCAGCACGGTATAAATAAGGTGTTAGCAAAAGTTGATAGAATTAATCATAAGATCAATCCGGACTATTCCGGAATAGAAAAAGATGTTAAAGGTTTAGAAGTTAATGATATCGCTTCGGTATCGTTCAAGTTAAACAGACCAATTTTCTATGATCAATTTAAAAACCACAGAACTAACGGATCTTTTATTTTAATTGATCCACAATCAAATAATACAGTCGGAGCAGGCTTTATTCAATAAAAACAATTAAAAACACTTTCAAATAAAAGAAGGTAGGTCAGGTATATCATGCAAAGTTTTAGAACAGAAATAGAAAACCCAGTTGTAGAAAAAGATATTATTGAATTAGCTAATAAAATTGAGCTTTTCAACAACGGAAAAATAGACGAAGAAAAATTTAGAAGCCTACGTTTGGCAAGAGGTGTTTATGGCCAACGTCAAGAAGGTGTACAAATGATTCGTATTAAATTACCTTACGGAAAAGTAAAGAGTAATCAATTACATAGAATTTCTGATGTTTCAGATGAATATTCTCGTGGACGTTTACACATAACAACACGTCAGGATATTCAAATTCACTATGTAGATTTGAACAGAACTCCGGAACTTTGGGCTGAATTGGAGCGTGATGATGTTACGTTACGTGAAGCTTGTGGTAATACGGTAAGAAACGTTACAGCCAGCGAAACAGCAGGAATTGACGTAAACGAACCATTTGATGTGTCACCATATGCAGATGCGTTGTACAAGTTTTTCTTAAGAAACCCAATTTGTCAGGAAATGGGACGTAAGTTTAAAGTATCTTTTTCATCATCAGATGAAGATACCGGGCTGTCATACTTACACGATTTAGGTTTTATAGCGAAGGTTGAAAATGGAGAACGCGGATTTAAAGTGATGCTTGGTGGTGGTTTAGGATCACAACCACGTCATGCCGATGTGTTGTATGATTTCTTACCAACAGATAAAATAATTCCAGTAATGGAAGGTGTTTTAAGAATTTTTGATCGTCATGGTGAGCGTAAAAGTAGAGCCAAAGCACGTATGAAATTTTTAATCAAGGATATTGGTCTTGATGCCTTTAAAACTTTGGTTGAAGCAGAACAAAATGCTATTGAGTTTAAATCGGTTGCCATTGATGCTAATGCATATGAAGCTTCTGTACCGGTTGAACTTACTGAAGTACCAAGTGTTGATATTAAAGACCAACAAGCATTTGAAACCTGGAAATCTACAAATTTAATTGCCCAAAAGCAGGAGGGGTATGTGGCCATAGGAATTAAGGTGTTGTTAGGAGATTTTTATACAGATAAAGCAAGATTATTGGCCGATTTAGTAGATAACTATGCAGCAGGAGAGATCCGTTTATCACTACGCCAAAATATTGTTATTCCGTTTGTGAAAAAAGAACTGGTGCCGTTCTTTTATACAGAACTAGAAAAACTAGGGTTTGTTGAAGCGGGTTATAATAAGGCGGTTGATATTACGGCTTGCCCAGGAACAGATACCTGTAATTTAGGTATTGCAAGTAGCACGGGAATTGCAGATGAATTAGAACGTGTAATTAAGGCAGAATATCCGCAATATCTAAAGAACAAAGACTTGGTGATTAAGATTAGCGGATGTATGAATGCCTGTGGACAACATAATATGGCAAATATTGGTTTCCAGGGGATGTCGGTTCGTACACCGGATAAATTAGTTGCTCCGGCATTA
The DNA here is from genome assembly GCF_035818475.1 of Alterotamlana spongicola. NCBI lineage: Bacteria > Pseudomonadati > Bacteroidota > Flavobacteriia > Flavobacteriales > Flavobacteriaceae > Alterotamlana > Alterotamlana spongicola. The sequence continues at coordinate 264,829 of NZ_JAYMGV010000001.1, read as the reverse complement.
CAAGTGTTATTAGGAGGAGGGAATTTAGGAGATGGAAACGGTGTGTTTGCAGATAAAGTGGTTAAAGTACCAAGTAAAAGAGGCCCTGAAGCCTTAAGACGTATTTTAGACGATTTTGAAGCCAATGCAAACGGAAAGCTGTTTGTAGATTATTATAAAGAAAAAGGAGAAAAGTATTTTTATGATTTCTTAAATGACCTACAAGATGTTACTAACTTAACACAATCTGATTTTATTGATTGGGGAGAAGAAGAGAAGTATGTCAAAGAAATTGGTATTGGAGAATGTGCAGGTGTAGTTATAGATTTAATTGCGACCTTATTCTTGGAAAGTGAAGAGAAAATTGAAAATGCTAAAGAAGCCCTTAATAATAAGGTATATTCAAGTGCTATTTACCATGCATATAGTTCTTTGGTAAATTCCGCTAAAGCGTTATTACTGGCTGAAAACAAAAAAACAAATACACATGCTGGCATTATCAGTCAGTTTGATGAATTATTTATTGCGAGTAAACAAATAGATTTAGGTGTTTCTTTTTCTGAATTAATATATCAAATCAATAAATTTGCACCTACTGCTGATTTTGCGTCTAAGTATATTGAAAATGCCAATGCGTTTTTACAAAAAGTTAGAGCTTACAGAGAAACGCAAACTGAACTAGAAAAGAAGGCAGTTTAATAAAGAATATGAATGTTAAAACCCCAAAATTAACGGTAGTTGGTGCAGGTCCAGGTGATGAAGATTTAATAACTCTTAAAGCTATTAAGGCTATTGAATCTGCAAATGTCATTCTTTATGATGCGCTTATTAACGAGGCTTTACTTAAATATGCTTCAGAGGAAGCGGAGCTTATTTTTGTAGGCAAACGTAAGGGATGTTATGCGTTTCAACAAGAACAGATTAATGAGCTTATTGTTGCCAAAGCCAAAACGAAAGGCCATGTTGTTCGCTTAAAAGGTGGTGATCCGTTTATTTTTGGAAGAGGAGCAGAAGAGATTGACTATGTTAGGTTGCATGGAATAGAAACTTATGTGGTGCCTGGTATTTCATCATCAATAGCAGTACCGGCATATCAGGGAATTCCACTTACAAAACGAGGGGCTTCAGAAAGTTTTTGGGTAATAACCGGAACTACTAAAAAGCATCAGTTATCTGGTGATGTAGCTTTGGCAGCCAAATCATCAGCGACAGTAGTTATTTTAATGGGTATGAGTAAACTGGGAGAAATCGTTAAGATTTTTTCAAATGAAAATAAACAAGATGTAGCGGTAGCTGTTATTCAAAATGGAACCAGAGCTAATGAAAATGTAGGTATAGGAACTATTGAGACGATTGAATCAATAGTTGAAAACAAGCAATTAGCTAACCCGGCTATTATAGTTATAGGTGATGTTGTAAAAGAAAGGGCGGTTTTAGGTTCTATTTATGAAGAAGTAAAAGCGAACTTATGAAGGAACAAGGGGATATAAACGATTTGGAAAAGAAAGAAAAGGAAAGAAATAATTTATATCCTATTTTTTTAAAAGCAAAAAGTTTAAATGTGCTTATTATTGGTGGCGGCTTTGTGGCAGAAGAAAAATTAAGCTTTCTTTTAAAATCAAGTCCTGATGCCCATGTAACCATGGTGTCACCTATGTTTAGAAAAGGTACTCTGGAATTAGCTAAAAAAGCGGAGGTTACTTTAATTAAAGAAAAGTATAAAAAAGAACACTTAAAGGGAAAGCATATTGTTGTAGCAACGACAGATATTCCTAAAGTAAATATAAAGGTTCATAAGCACTGTAGAAAGAAAAGTATTTTGGTTAATGTTGCAGATAATCCGCCTTTTTGTGATTTTTACATGGGTGGTATTGTAACAAAAGGCAATGTAAAGGTAGCGATTTCAACAAATGGAAAATCGCCAACAACAGCTAAGCGTTTACGACAGTTTTTTGAGGAAGTAATCCCCGAGAACATAGACGACTTAGTAAAGAATTTAAACGAATATAGAAAAACAATAAAAGGTGATTTCGAACAAAAAGTGGAAACATTAAACGAATTCACAAAAGGATTAATTGAAAAAAAATCATAAAAATGATTAAGACTGATATACTTATTATCGGAGCAGGACCAACAGGATTATTTACTGTATTTGAAGCAGGATTATTAAAGCTAAAATGCCATTTAATTGACGCATTACCACAACCGGGGGGGCAATGCTCTGAGATTTATCCAAAGAAACCAATTTATGATATTCCGGGTTTTCCAGAAATTTTAGCAGGAGACCTAACAAAAAACCTGCTGGAACAAGGTAAGCAGTTTGAACCAGGGTTTACTTTAGGTGAACGCGCAGAAACTATTGAAAAACAGGAAGATGGTTCGTTTATTGTAACAACAAATAAAGGGACGCAACATCATGCGCCAGTGATTGCAATTGCAGGTGGTTTGGGGTCTTTTGAGCCTAGAAAACCAGCTATTGAGGGCATAGCGGATTATGAGGATAAAGGTGTAGAGTATATTATTAAAGACCCTGAATTTTATAGAAATAAAAAGGTGGTGATTTCCGGTGGAGGGGACTCGGCATTAGACTGGAGTATCTTCTTAACTGATGTAGCTTCAGAAGTGACTTTAATTCATAGAAGAAATGAATTTAGAGGCGCTTTAGATTCTGTTGAAAAAGTAAGAGAGTTAACTCAAGAAGGGAAGATTAATTTAGTAACCCCAGCAGAAGTCAAAGAATTGCATGGAGATGATAAAATTGAAGCTGTTACTTATGTAAGAGATGGTGAGTCAACTACAGTTGAAACAGATCATTTTATTCCTTTATTTGGATTATCACCTAAATTAGGACCTATAGGAAATTGGGGATTAGAGATAGAAAAGAATGCTATTAAAGTTGATAATTCATTGAACTATCAGACAAATATTCCAGGGATTTTTGCCATTGGTGATGTAAATACATACCCTGAGAAATTGAAGTTGATACTTTGTGGGTTCCATGAAGCTACTTTAATGTGTCAGGCCGCTTATAGGATTATCAACCCAGGTAAAAGATATGTGTTGAAATATACAACAGTAAGTGGTATTGATGGTTTTGACGGAAGCCGTAAAGAAGCTCCTAAAGCTGTAGTACAGGCTATTAATTAATTGATTTAAGAAGATGATGTGTCAGACCAGATAGGGTTTTAATACCTGACAGGTCTTTTTTAATCCTGCAAGGCTTTATACTGAAATAAGTTCAGCGCATGAAGCTTTGTAGGATTTAATAATTTAATTAAGAAAGAATTACAGAATAAGATTATACATTTATAAACTCTAAAGGTTAAGTACATAAAAAGCTAAATTACAAATGAAAAGTTATAATGTTTGCTTAAAAGATACCGTTAAAACGTTTACAAAACGATTATTTTATTCATTATTTGATTGTGAACAGGAAGAAGTTCATAGTGACTATTTAGAGAAAACATTTCTTAGAATTTTATCTAAATTAGAGATAGGAAATGGTGAAACTATATGGACAGAATTTAAACAGAAACTTCCTGAAATAAGACAAGCTTTAGATTTAGATGCCATTGCATTTGAAAATAACGATCCGGCATCCCATAGTTTAGAAGAAATTTATATGGCTTATCCGGGATTTCATGCTATCTCTATTTATAGGTTAAGTCATGCACTTTATAAGCTAGGTGTTTATATTTTACCAAGAATGATGAGTGAATATATTCATGGTATTACCGGTATAGATATCCATCCTGGGGCAACTATAGGTAAATCATTTTATATTGACCATGGAACGGGTATTGTCATTGGAGAAACATCAATTATCGGAGAACATGTCAAAATATACCAAGGCGTTACATTAGGAGGTATTTCGATAGCTAAAAGTTTAGCATCTACAAAGCGCCACCCTACTATTGAAGATAATGTTTGTATATATGCTAATGCCACAATTTTAGGAGGCGATATTGTAATTGGAGCAAACAGTATTATTGGAGCTAATGTTTGGATTACGCAATCTGTTCCGGAAAATTCATTAGTTACTTATCAAACTGAAATAAAGATCAGACCAAAGAAAAATGGCATACGGTAAAACTATATTAGAAGAAATTGGAAATACGCCAATGGTTGAGGCAACCCATATTCTTAAAAAGGATAACGTTAGATTATTCTTGAAGCTTGAAGGCAATAACCCCGGAGGAAGTGTAAAAGACCGTGCGGCATTTAATATGATTAATGAAGCTTTAAAACGGGGTGATATTCAAAAGGGAGGTACTTTGGTGGAGGCTACCAGTGGGAATACAGGTATCGCATTAGCTTTTATAGCACAATTATTAGGATTGAATATGATACTGATAATGCCCGAGAATTCAACTGTAGAACGAGTGAAAACCATGCGTGCTTATGGGGCAGAAGTCATTTTAACACCTGCTGATATTGGTATTGAAGGCTCCCGCGATTTAGCCTTTAAGCTAAGAGATGAAAAAGGGTATATACTTTTAAATCAGTTTGAAAATGATGATAACTGGAAAGCTCATTATAAAACTACGGGGCCGGAAATTTGGAGAGATACAGAAGGCGAGGTGACGCATTTTGTATCTGCCATGGGCACTACGGGAACTATTATGGGTACTTCAACATTCCTGAAAGAAAAAAATAAAGAAATAGTCATAGTAGGTGCACAACCGGCAGATGGAGCCAGAATCCCAGGAATTAGAAAATGGTCACCAGATTATGTGCCCAAGTTTTTTGACCGTTCTAAAGTAGATGTTGTGGTAGATGTAAGCGAAGAAAACGCTAAAGCTACAACACAACGTTTAGCAAAAGAAGAAGGTGTTTTTGCAGGCATGAGTAGTGGTGGTGCTGTATTTTGTGCATTACAAATAGCCGAATCATTAGAAAAAGGCGTTGTAGTTGCTGTTATTTGTGATAGAGGCGATAGGTATTTGTCATCTGTTTTATTTGAGTAAATGACCTAAGGACTGTAAGGTTCCCTTAACTTAGAAGATCTGTCAAAGTATAAATTAAATAGGATAACAAAAATATAGTTGTTATTTTTGTCAACCAGTTCATTAATGTGTTAGTGTTATCAAGAAAGGTAGAGGGATTAGACCCAATGAAACCTTGGCAACCCTTTAACTTGTAAAGAAGGTGCTACGTTCTACTGCTTGTTCTGAATTTATTTTAGGAACTCGTCAGACAGATAACGAATAGTATTTTTACTTTTCTTGATGATATTATACTTAAAATAATATCAAAATGTCAAACATACATGAAGCTTTAAAGGAGCGGATTTTGGTTTTAGATGGTGCTATGGGTACCATGTTACAAGCCTATAAATTCACAGAAGAAGATTTTAGAGGCGAGCGTTTTAAGGATTACCCAACACCATTACAGGGCAATAATGATTTGTTGTCTATAACACAACCGGAAGCTATCAAGACTATTCATGGAAAATATTTTGAAGCCGGTGCAGATATTGTTGAGACCAATACATTTTCCGGAACTACAATTGCTATGGCAGATTACCAAATGGAAGATTTGGTATATGAGCTTAATTATGAATCGGCTAAAATAGCAAAAGAAGCTGCAGATGAATTTACAGCAAAAGAACCACATAAACCACGTTTTGTGGCTGGGTCAATGGGGCCTACAAACCGTACGGCAAGTATGTCGCCAGATGTAAACGATCCGGGATATAGAGCTGTCACTTTTGATGAATTACGAGTAGCTTATAAAGAACAAGCCGAGGCTTTGGTTGATGGTGGTGTAGATTTGCTATTGGTTGAAACTGTATTTGATACCTTGAATGCCAAAGCAGCGTTGTTTGCCATAGAGCAAGTTAAAGAAGAACGTAATATAGATATGCCAGTTATGCTAAGTGGAACAATTACCGATGCTTCAGGTAGAACATTGTCAGGGCAAACAGCAGAAGCATTTTTAATTTCAGTATCACATATTCCGTTATTATCTATTGGTTTTAATTGTGCATTAGGAGCTAATTTACTACAACCACATTTGGAGGCTATAGCCCATAAAACAGATTTTGCGGTTTCGGCACATCCCAATGCAGGTTTGCCAAATGCTTTTGGAGAGTATGATGAAACTCCGGAAGAGATGGGTGCTCAAATTGAAGAATATTTGAAAAAGAACCTGATTAATATTATAGGCGGTTGCTGCGGAACATCACCAGATCACATTAGAGTAATTGCAACTATTGCAGCTAAGTATAAACCCAGGCAAACTGTTACCCCAAGTACAGTTGAAGGGACGCTTTAGTTATTAGTTATGATTTTAGAAGTAGCCATATTAAATATAAAACAAGGATTGTCAGCTGAGTTTGAAATCAATTTCAAAAAAGCAGAAAAGATTATTAAATCCATAGAAGGTTATGTATCACACGAGTTAAAGAAGTGTATAGAAGAGGAAGATAAATATATATTATTGGCAAACTGGGAAACTATTGAAGCCCATGAAGTTGGCTTCAGGAAATCAGAAAAATATCAAGAATGGAAAGCATTATTACACCATTTTTATGAACCGTTTCCAACAGTAGAACATTATAAGTCTTGTTAGGTTTTTAAAACCTGATAGGTCTTAATAGGACGATCAAAGATGAAGATAAAACAAACAAAATATATGCGTTTATCAGGATTAGAACCTCTAATCCTGAATGAAAACAGCAACTTTATTAATATTGGTGAACGGACTAATGTTGCAGGGTCCAGAAAGTTTTTACGTTTAATAAAGGAAGAGCAATTTGATGAAGCTTTAGATATAGCACGACATCAAGTAGATGGTGGTGCTCAGATTATTGACATCAATATGGACGACGGGCTTATTGACGGAAAAGAAGCCATGGTACGTTTTCTGAATCTGATTGCAGCTGAGCCAGATATTTGTCGTGTACCTATTATGATTGATAGCTCTAAGTGGGATATTATAGAAGCCGGACTTCAGGTAGTACAGGGTAAATGTGTAGTGAATTCTATTTCACTTAAGGAAGGTGAAGACAAGTTTATTTGGGAAGCCAAACAAATAAAGCGTTATGGAGCCGCTGTTATTGTTATGGCATTTGATGAGGTAGGGCAAGCCGATAATTATGAAAGGCGAATAGAAATTGCTAAGCGCTCTTATGATGTTTTAGTGAATAAGGTTGGTTTCCCGTCTGAAGATATCATTTTTGATTTAAATGTATTTCCTGTTGCTACAGGAATGGAAGAACACCGCAGAAATGCCATAGACTTTATAGAAGCCACACGTTGGGTGAGAGAAAATTTAGAGAATGTGAGTGTTAGTGGAGGAGTGAGTAATGTGTCCTTTTCATTCAGAGGAAATAACACAGTTAGAGAAGCTATGCACTCTGTGTTTTTATACTATGCTATTCAGGCAGGAATGAATATGGGGATAGTAAACCCAGCCATGTTGGAGGTTTATGATGATATTCCAAAAGACTTATTAAAGCATATTGAGGATGTTATTCTTGATAGGCGTGATGATGCCACAGAACGTTTATTGGAATTTGCAGAAACCGTAAAGGGAACAAAGGTTGCAAAAACCGTTGATCTATCCTGGCGAGAAAACCCATTACAAGATAGAATTACACATGCTTTAGTAAAAGGAATTGATGCTTTTATAGTTGAAGATATTGAACAAGCCAGGCAAGAAGCAGAAAAGCCTATTGAGGTTATTGAAGGGCATTTGATGATAGGTATGAACGTAGTTGGTGACTTGTTTGGAGCGGGTAAAATGTTCTTGCCCCAAGTGGTAAAATCAGCACGTGTGATGAAAAAAGCTGTGGCTTATTTGAATCCGTTTATTGAAGCTGATAAGGCAGACGCTTCAGAGCCTGTTGGTAAAATTCTAATGGCTACTGTAAAAGGAGATGTACATGATATTGGAAAAAATATAGTAAGCGTGGTATTGGCCTGTAATAACTATGAAATAGTTGATTTAGGGGTTATGGTACCACCCGAAAAAATCATAGAAACCGCTATTAGTGAACGTGTAGATGCTATTGGGCTATCCGGTTTAATAACGCCTTCATTGGATGAAATGGTGTATTTGGCTAAGGAAATGCAGCGTCAAAATTTTGAATTGCCATTGTTGATTGGAGGTGCAACTACCTCAAAAGCACATACGGCAGTTAAGATTGATACGCAGTATGAAAAAGCGGTGGTTCATGTGAATGATGCATCCAGAGCTGTAACTGTTGTTGGAGACTTATTAAATAAGAAAACATCAAATGAATATGTTGCTAAATTAAAGCAGGATTATGATGAGTTCCGTACCAAGTTTTTAAAACGAGGTAAGGAGAAATCTTATATATCAATAGAAGAGGCACGTAAGAGAAAGTTTAAAATTGATTGGGAGGCTACTAATATTGTAAAACCTAAAGAGATGGGAGTTCAGATGTTGAAGCAACTGAGCTTAAAAGAATTATTGCCCTTTATTGACTGGAGCCCGTTTTTTAGAAGCTGGGATTTACACGGTAAATACCCGGATATTTTAAAAGATGAGGTCGTAGGAGAACAGGCCACCCAGTTATACGAAGATGCTCAGGATATGATCAAGCAAATTGTGGCTAAACAGCAGTTAAGGCCTAAAGCCGTTTTTGGGTTATTTGAAGCAAATTCAATAGGCGATGATGATATTTCTGTTCAGAAAAAGGGAGAACAAATAGCTGTTTTCAGAACATTGCGTCAGCAATTAAAAAAGCGCGAAGGTATTCCTAACCATGCTTTGGCAGATTTTATTGCTCCAAAAGATTCCGGTAAAACAGATTATATAGGCGCGTTTTGTGTAGGGATTTTTGGGACTCAAGAATTAGCTGATAGTTATAAAGAAAAACACGATGACTATAATGCTATTATGGCACAAGCTATTGCCGATAGGTTTGCTGAAGCTTTTGCTGAATATTTGCATAAACAAATAAGAACCAAACATTGGGGCTATGCAGCAGATGAAGATTTAAGTAATAACGATTTAATTAAAGAGAGTTATAAAGGTATTCGTCCGGCACCGGGATATCCGGCTTGCCCTGATCATTTAGAAAAGGAAACCATTTGGGAATTGTTGGAGGTTGAAAAAATAATTGGGGTTAAACTTACAGAAAGTTTAGCCATGTGGCCGGCCGCCGCAGTTTCAGGATATTATTTTGCAAATCCGGAAGCTAAGTACTTTGGTTTAGGGAAAATAACGGATGATCAAGTCATGGATTACGCTGAAAGAAAAGACATAACAAAAGATAAAGCCAGAAAGTGGTTGCATGCTAATTTAGCAGGCTAAGTAGTTAGACCTGTCAGGTTTTTAAAACCTGACAGGTCTGGATTTAGAGGAGAATGCGTTAGGGATAGTAGTGAAAAGCCCACAGCGATGGCGAGGACTTGTAACGAATAGCCCGACCACGAGCTTTCCTGAAAAGGTTTTTATGGATATTGATAGTATAGGCGAAGGGGAAACGCCCAAAAAATAAAGATTAATACTAAAAAATCTGCTTTTGCAGAACATGAATATGAAAGTAACAGATCACATTAAAAAGGCCAACGGCAAAACATTATTTTCATTTGAGGTCATTCCACCGAAGAAAGGAAAGAAAATACAGGACTTATACAATAATATAGATCCGTTAATGGAGTTTAAACCACCGTTTATTGATGTGACCACATCACGTGAAGAGTATGTGTATATTGATAAAGGTAATGGGCTTTTAGATAAACGAATTACCCGTATGAGACCTGGTACTGTTGGTATTTGCGCTTCTATTATGCATAAGTATAAAGTGGATGCTATCCCACATTTATTGTGCGGTGGGTTTACCAAAGAGGAGACTGAATATGTTTTGGTTGACTGTCATTATTTGGGGCTTGATAATGTGATGGCTTTACGTGGAGATTCTATGAAGGATGAGCCTTATTTTAAACCGATAAAAGGAGGTAATGCTTTTGCCAGTGATTTAGTTGCGCAAATTGCAAACTTAAATAAAGGTAAATATTTGCATGACGACGTAGAAGTTGAGCATAATTCTGATTTTTGTATAGGTGTTGCCGGTTATCCTGAAAAACATATGGAAGCGCCATCATTGATGACGGACCTGAAGCGTTTAAAAGAAAAAGTGGATGCGGGTGCGGATTATGTGGTGACCCAAATGTTTTTTGAAAACAGTAAATATTTTGAATTTGTTGATAAAGCCAGAGAAATGGGGATTACTGTTCCTATTATTCCGGGGATTAAACCTATTGCCGTAAAACGTCATTTGCAATTATTGCCGCAGGTGTTTAAAATTGATTTGCCTCAGGATCTTATTGAGGCTGTTGAGAATTGTAAAGATAATAAAGCAGTAAGACAGGTAGGAATAGAATTTGCAATTCAACAATCAAAAGAATTAAGAGCAGCTGGTGTTCCTGTACTACATTATTATTCTATGGGGAAAAGCGATAATATACATGCTATAGCCTCAGCATTATTTTAATTTGTTGGTTTAGAAACCTAATTAATGAAGTCTTTATATACCTGTTTTTTCTGTTTAATTTTTGCTATTGGGTTTTCGCAGGAAAAGCAGTATACCTCTTTTGTTGATGTTAATTATTTTAGAGGAAATATAGCTGAACATAATAGTGATATATTGCACTTAATAAAGGGGCACCCGGAAGGAGTGATTTTAAGCTGGAATAAAAAGACGTATGGGTTTAAGGATTGGGAACAGCGTTATAATTATCCGGATTACGGTGTGTCTTTTGCCTATCAGAATTTAAAAAATGATGTTTTAGGAAATAATTACTCACTTTATGCACACTATAATTTTTATTTTTTAAAACGGCATTTAATGTTTCGTGTGGGACAGGGGGTTGCTTTGACAACAAACCCTTATGATAAACTTAAAAACTATAGGAATAATGCTTTTGGATCGAGGTTTTTAAGTAGTACCTACTTCATGTTGAATTATAAAAAGGAGCGTGTTCTTGATCGGTTTGGTCTACAGGGAGGACTTTCATTGATCCATTATTCAAATGCCAATGTAAAAGCACCCAATACCAGTGTTAATTCCATTACTCTTAATTTAGGAGTTACTTATAGCTTGGATGAGACTGAACCGGAATTTATTACAACTATAATTGATGGTGAAAAAGAAAAATTTACCGAACCTATTAAATATAACCTTGTCTTTAGAACTGGTATTAACGAAAGTGACGTTGTTGGAAGTGGTCAGTTTCCTTTTTATATTGTATCTGCCTATGCTGATAAACGAATCAATATAAAAAGTGCATTGCAATTTGGTACTGATGTGTTCTTTTCCAGATTTTTAAAGGAGTTAATTTACTATCAAAGTGTGGCTGGGCTTGGAGAAAATGTGTCCGGCAATGAAGATTATAAACGTGTTGGTGTGTTTGTTGGACATGAACTATTTGTTAACAGGATGTCTTTAATTACACAGTTAGGATATTATATATATTATCCTTTTGATTTTGAAGGACGTTCATACATCAGAGTAGGTTTGAAACGCTATTTTGGAAAAAAATGGTTTGGAGCATTAACATTAAAATCACACGGTTTTAAAGCGGAAGCTGTTGAATTTGGAGTTGGTTTACGATTATGAAAAGACTATTCTATATTATTATTCTAATAATAGCTTTTGCTTGTGATAGTGAACAAGCAAATAGCTGTTTTAAAACAGCGGGGGGTATTATTCAGCAAGAAGCCGTTGTAGCAAATTTTGATAAGATTTTGGTAAACAGAAATGTTGAATTGATTTTAAAAGAAGGAGCTGAACAGCAAGTTATTATTGAAACGGGAAAAAATTTGATGCCAGATGTAGAGGCTAAAGTTTTAGAAGGAAAACTTATTTTAACGGATAATAACATATGTAATTATGTGCGTGATTATGGCATTACAAGGGTATTTGTAACGTCTCCCAATATTGTAGAGATACGAAGCTCTACACAGCAGGATATAAAATCAGAAGGTGTATTAACTTATCCGAATTTAACAATTCTATCAGAAGACTATGGAGTGCCAAATACATTTACAAGTGCGAATTTTTATTTAGACATAGATAATGATAATTTAAGAGTGGTTTTTAACAACCTATCTAATGCCTTTATTTCCGGAAGAACCACCAATTTAAACCTTACTTTTGCAGCGGGAACCTCGCGTTTTGAAGGTAGAAATCTTGAGGCAGAAACCGTTAACTTTTGGAACAGAAGCTCCAATGATATGATAGTAAACCCTCAACAGAAATTGAGCGGTAGGATATCAGGAACAGGAGATGTTATTGCTGTTAATAAGCCACCAATTGTTGAAGTGGAGGAGCAGTATAAAGGACAGTTATTTTTTGAATAAATGTACTGATTGCTTTGCTATTTCCAATTCTTCATTAGTAGGAACCACCAAAACCTTAACTTTTGATGTCTTAGAACTTATGGTTCTTATCTCCTTTGAACGTTTTTTGTTTTTCTCCAAGTCTAATTGAATGCCTAAAAAATCTAAATCTTCGCAAACCATTTTACGTATTAAATCAGAGTTTTCTCCAATACCAGCTGTAAAAACTATAGCATCTAATCCATTTAAGACAGCTGCATAACTTCCAAGATATTTTTTAATACGGTAGGTGTTCATTTGTAATGCCAATTGACAAGCTTTGTTGCCTTTTTCTGCTTCATCCTGAATGTCTCTTAAGTCACTATGCCCAGTAAGTCCCAGCATGCCACTTTTCTTTTGTAAAAGTGTGTTTATTTCAGATAAGCTATAGTTGAATTTGTCAGCCAGATAAAATATAATGGCTGGGTCAATATCTCCAGAGCGTGTTCCCATAATTAAACCGCTAACCGGAGAAAATCCCAGAGAATGATCAATACTTTTTCCATCCTTAACCGCAGTCATACTACAACCATTACCTAAATGAATCGTTACAATTTTAGACTGTTCTTTTCCTAAAAACTCAATCGCTTTTTCTGAAACGTACTTATGACTGGTGCCATGAAATCCATACAAACGTATATTGTGTTTTTCTGAAAATTCTTGAGGAATAGCATATCTATACGCCTTTTCAGGAATAGATTGATGAAAGGCCGTATCAAAAACAGCTACCTGTTTGGCGTTTGGGAATATGGTTTCAGCAACTTCAATACCTTCCAGGTTTGGCGGATTGTGTAAGGGAGCCAAAGATGAAAGGGCTTTAATTTTTGTTTTAACTTCGTTAGTAATTTCAGTAGTGTCGCTAAAATGTTTACCACCATGAACTACCCGGTGCCCTACAATATCAATATCATCGGCAGATTTAATTATACCGGTTTTTGAATTTAATAACTGTTCTGCTAATAATTCTAGCCCAACTTTATGATTTGGTATTGAAGTAATTACTTCAATAGAATCCTGAGCGGTGTTAAATTTGAACTTTCCATCTTCCAGGCCAATGCGTTCAATTAATCCGGAACAAAGAATGTTTTCTTCCGGCATTGAAAATAATTGAAACTTTAATGAAGAACTTCCTGAATTTAAAACTAATACCTGCATGCTTAAAATTCTTGAGCTTGGATAGCGGTTATTATTACTGTACTGTAAATATCATCGGCAGTACAGCCCCTACTTAAATCATTAACCGGTTTATTAAGACCTTGTAACATTGGTCCTATGGCCAACGCCCCAGTCTCCCTTTGTACCGCTTTATAAGTATTGTTTCCGGTATTTAGGTCAGGGAAAATCAAAACACTTGCCTGACCGGCAACCTCAGAGTCTGGTAATTTACTTTTACCAATACGCATATCTACCGCAGCATCATATTGAATCGGGCCTTCTATTTTGAGGTTAGGAGCGTTAGATTTAGCAATTTCGGTAGCTTTCCTAACTTTATCAACTTCCTCCCCTTTGCCAGATGCACCTGACGAATAGGACAGCATGGCTATTTTAGGTGTAACACCAAAATTTTTAGCCGTTTCTGCTGATGAAATAGCTATTTCTGCTAATTGCTCTGCATTAGGATTGGGGTTGATAGCACAATCTCCAAATATGGAAACACGGTCTTCCAAACACATAAAGAACACAGATGAAACAATATTTACCCCTGGTTTGGTTTTTATAAATTGTAAAGCAGGACGTAGTGTGTGTTGTGTGGTATGTACAGCACCGGAAACCATACCATCTGCATGTCCTTTATAAATCATCATGGTAGCAAAATAGGAGACATCAGACATAGCATCTTTTGCCATGGCCAGATTAACACCTTTATGTTTTCTTAATTCATAAAAGGTATTGGCATAATCCTCAAAATGAGGAGAATTATGTGGCGATACAATGTTAATATCATCAATATTCAATGAAATATCATAACGTTCAATGCGTTCCTGAACTTTTTCTTTTTCACCAATTAAAGTCAATTCAACAACATGTGCATCAATCAATCTGGCCGCAGCGCGTAAAACGCGTTCGTCATAACCCTCAGGTAATACAATATGTTTTTTGTCTTTTAAGGCACGTTGGAGTAAATTGTATTGGAACATCCTTGGCGTAAAAATACCTGACTGGAACGTAATTAGATCGTTAGAAAGTTTATCGGTATCTACATATTTTTCAAAGGTAGATATAGAGGTTTCAATTTTCTCGGTGTTTTCAGCATAAATCCTGGATTTTATCTTTCCAATACTGTTGGTTACTGAAAAGGTGCCGCCTTTAACACTTATAATTGGTACAACAGTTGTGAGCCCTTCAATTAATTTTAGAATAGGATCTTCAGGAATGAGTCCTCCTGTTAATATTATTCCGGAAATCTTTGGGTAATTTTTTGAGGCATTTGCCTGTAAGGCACCTAAAATAATATCAGCTCTGTCACCGGGAGTTATTACCAGAGCGTTTTCTTTAATATGGTTAAGGTAATTGCGTAATTGCATAGCTCCAACACTAAAATTCTCCGATTGATTGTTAATCATGTCTTCACCAAAAAGGACATTCCCTTTTAATTTTTTAACAATTTCTTTAATCGCTGGGCTAGCTAAACTTTTAATTTTTGGGATAACAGAAATATCGGTTCCGTCATTGATACGGGATTGTAACAGAGGTTTAAGGGTGGGGATATCTTCAGATGCAATTTTATTGATCATAATGGAAAGTACATCAACTTCTTCTTTAAAAGTATCATGTGCCAGTTGAACATTTTCAACAATTTCTGATATGGATTTTCCATCACCTTGAGAAACAATAATAACAGGTAAGCCTAAATTTTTAGAAATTAAGATGTTAATGTCCAACTCTAAACTGGAAGCTTCGTGTGAAAAATCAGTGCCTTCAACTAAAACAAAATCAAAGCGCTCTTCTAAATATTTGTATTTTTTGATGATGTAATCAATAGCATCACCGGACTTTCCTTTATTATATAGGTCTAATACTTCACTTCGGGTATAAGCAAAAGTTTTTTTGTAATTGATATCAATTTCAAAATGTGATATTACTGTATTGATGTGATTGTCCATCTCACCAGCTTCAGTATCTTCAATAATAGGTCTAAAATAGCCTACTTTGGCTGTTTTCCCTAAGAGCATACGCATTAAGCCAAGAACAACAACAGATTTACCACTGTTAGGCTCAATTGTAGCAACATAAATTCCTTTACTCATGTTTAATTTTTATTGTATGCAAAGATAGCTTATTCCTTAATTTAAGTTATCTATGCTTATTTAGTGTTTTACAATGCAAAATTAATATCTTCAATTGTTGATGAAGATGATTTTTGTCATACTTATATTTTAATTGACAAAATGAATGTAATGGTTATTGATATAGTATAGTTTATTTAGAAGTTAAATCTCTAAAAAGAGATTCTAAATTTGCATTCTTTTGGTTGAGCTGAAGTATTTTTAGTTGGTTGTCATGTGCAAAATCAAAGACAGAAGAGCGCATATCTTCAGAAGTTTTAAAAGTAATTTCATAAACAAAGTCATGAGGGTTTATTACACTTTTTACTTTAGGAAGTTTTAAAAGAAAAGCATCTTCAACCCGATAATCAAATTCAACAATAACCACCTGTTCTTTTTCATCTCTTAAATCTTTCAATTTCTTATCAGCAACTATTTCTCCTTTGTTGATAATAATAACGCGGTCACACATGGCTTCAACTTCCTGCATAATGTGAGTTGATAAAAAAACGGTTTTGGTTTTACCAACAGATTTAATGAGGTTTCTAATATCTACCAATTGATTGGGATCCAAACCTGTAGTGGGTTCATCTAAAATTAAAACATCCGGGTCATGTAATAAAGCATTTGCTAAACCAACCCGCTGGCGATATCCTTTTGATAATTGACCAATTTTTTTATGTGCTTCAGGTCTTAATCCGGTAATTTCAATAACCTCATCAATACGCTGTTTGCTTACATTATATATATTGGCATTAAAAGCTAAATACTCCTTTACATATTGCTCCAGATATAAAGGGTTATGTTCCGGTAGATAACCAACACTAAGTTGTACGTCCTTAATATTGCGGGTTGTATCAAAGCCATTAACTTTAATATGCCCCTCATTAGCATTTAAGTAGGTGGTTAATATTTTCATCATTGTTGATTTACCCGCCCCATTTGGTCCTAAAAAACCAACAATTTCTGGTTTGTTAACTTTAAATGATATACTATTTAACGCTTTTTGATTTCCGTAAAGTTTTGTAACGCCTTCAACTTCAATAGACATAATTAAAATTATTTGTCCAAAAATAATGATTATCTAATGTAATATGAGTTTTACTATAAAATCTTTAAAACTTTTAATAAAAGTGTAAAAAAAGGGTTTGTGATGTTTTGTTTTCTTAAATAAATAATTACTTTAGCCACGCAATTATAACAATGAGAGTATATTATACATATTTTAACAACTGGTTTTATTTCTTTTTTAGCAAAAGGAGCGAGGCGTTGTATGTATAATTTATAACAAATAAATTTAAGTATGAGTCTCGATGAAAATCGAGACTTTTTTTTGTTCAACCATTAATGAAACAAGTTCTGATTAATAATTAGAATAATAAATTATAAAATTGAATTTTGATTAAAACGGTAGCCATACAGGGAGTTAAAGGGTCTTTTCATCACATTGTGGCGCAACAATTTTTTGAAACTTCTGTTGATTCTATTGAATGTTTAACATTTGATAGAGTGGTTGATTCCTTAAAAGCAGAAGAATGTGATGCAGCCATTATGGCTTTAGAGAATTCTATAGCAGGTTCAATAATACCTAATTACGCTTTAATTGATAAGCAAGGTTTGCACATTGTTGGAGAACATTATTTGGACATTCAGCACAATTTAATGGCCTTACCCAATCAAAGTATTGCTGATATTGAGGAAGTCTATTCACATCCTATGGCATTACTTCAATGTAAGGAGTTTTTTAAAAAACATCCCCATATCAAATTGGTTGAGGATAAGGATACTGCAGAAGTTGCTCAACGCATTAGTGAAAAAAAGCTTAAAGGTATAGGGGCTATTGCCAGTGTAGCCGCCGCAGAAATTTTTGGACTTGATATTTTGTCACATAGTATACAGACCATCAAGCACAATGAGACGCGATTTGCGATAGTTAAGCGAACAAATTCTGAAGTTTCTGAAAATGAAATTAATAAAGCGTCAGTGAAATTTGAAGCGAACCATAAACGGGGAAGCCTGGCCACTATTTTAAATGTAATGAGTGATTGCAAGTTGAATTTGACAAAAATACAATCTCTTCCAATTATTGAAACCCCCTGGAAGTACGCTTTTTTTGTAGATGTTACTTTTGATAGTTACGATGATTTTAAAAAGGCTAAATCTGTAATAGAAATAATGGGCGAAGAATTTAAAGTATTAGGAGAATATATAAATGCTAAGTTATGATTGAGGTAGCTAATCGTTTACAAACCGTTGAGGAATACTACTTTTCAAAAAAACTAAGAGAGGTAGGCTTGCTTATTGCAAGTGGGAAACCTATTATTAGTTTAGGTATTGGAAGCCCTGATTTACAGCCTCCAAAAAAAGTATTAGATGCCATCTCTGAAAGTTTTCAGGATGCCAATGCACATAAATACCAAAGCTATCAGGGACTTCCTGAGCTAAGGGATGCTATTTCAAAGTTTTACAGGCAGCATTTTTCAGTAAACCTGAGCCCGTCTACAGAGGTACTGCCTCTAATGGGAAGCAAAGAAGGGATTATGCACATTTCCATGGCCTATTTAAATGAAGGTGATGAGGTTTTAATACCAAACCCGGGGTATCCAACCTATCAATCGGTTACCAGGTTGGTTGGAGCAAAAGGCGTGCTCTATGATCTGAATGAGGCCAATGCATGGTTACCGGATTTTGAAGCTTTAGAAAAAACAGATTTAAGCAAAGTAAAATTAATGTGGGTTAATTACCCGCATATGCCAACTGGAGCCCAGCCCTCAAAAACATTATTTGAAGAGCTAGTGGCTTTTGGGAAGCGTCATAATATTTTAATAGTTAATGATAACCCATACAGTTTCATTTTAAATGATTCACCTCAAAGTATATTGAGTGTTGAAGGAGCCAAAGAGGTGTGTTTAGAACTTAACTCGTTGAGTAAAACCTTTAATATGGCAGGCTGGCGTGTAGGAATGGTTGTTGGAGATAGCCAGTATATCAATAATATTCTGAAAGTAAAAAGCAACATGGATTCAGGAATGTTTTATGGCATACAAAAAGGAGCTATTGAAGCTTTAAAGTGTTCAAGCATGTGGTTTGCAACGCTAAATAATGTGTACCAGGAACGTAGAAAACTAGTGTGGCAATTGGCAGATGCGTTAAACTGTTCGTATGATAAAAATGCAACAGGAATGTTTGTTTGGGCAAAATTACCTGCTTATTTGAAATCAGAAGAGTTTATAGATTTAGTTTTAAAGGAGAATCATATTTTCATAACTCCGGGTACCGTTTTTGGAACCCAGGGAGAAGGTTACATCAGGTTTTCTTTATGTGCTTCAAATGAAGCTATAGAAGAAGCCATAGCTAGAGTAAAATAAGAATGAAAAAAATATATATAATAGGAGTTGGTTTAATTGGAGGCAGTCTTGCTATAGATATTAAAAAGAATGACCCAGAGGTTGTTATTCATGGTATTAGTAGAAAAGAAACCACACTTAATAAAGCGTTGGAACTTAAACTGATTGATAAAAAAGCCACGTTGGATGATATTGAAAATGCCGACTTGGTCATTGTATCAATACCGGTTGATGCCACGGTAAAATTACTACCAACTATTTTGGATAAAATATCAGATACAGGTTTGGTTGTTGATGCAGGATCTACCAAATTGGATATTTGTAAAGTTGTTGAAAACCACCCTAAACGGAGAAATTTTTTAGCCATGCATCCTATTGCAGGTACAGAATATTCAGGTCCTACAGCGGCAATTGAAGGATTGTTTGTTGGGAAAACTAATATTGTTTGCGAAGTTGAAAAAACCACATTTAAGCTTCAGGAAAAAGCATTAAAACTGTTTACGGATATAGGTATGCGTATTCGGTATATGAATCCTAAAGCACATGATAAGCATATAGCTTATATGTCTCACTTATCACATATTAGTTCATTTATGTTAGGGAAAACGGTTATTGAAAAAGAAAGAAACGAGCGCGATATTTTTGATATGGCAGGAAGTGGATTTGCTTCAACCGTGCGTTTAGCAAAGAGTTCACCCGAAATGTGGACCCCTATTTTTAAACAAAATAAAACTAATGTCATTGAAACACTGGAAGAATATATTAGCAATTTAGAACATTTTAAAGAGTTGATGAAAAATAATGATTTTGATTCAATTTTTAGCGAAATGGAAAATACAAATCACATTAAAGACATATTAAAAGGAATTAGTTAAGAGTAAAATTATGGAAAACAAAAAAGAAATGAGAACCTGGTTAGATGATTTAAATTTAGATCATCCATTAGTAATTGCAGGACCATGTAGTGCAGAAACTGAAGAGCAAGTTTTAAAAATTGCACATGAATTAAAAGATACAGATGTAAGCTATTTTAGAGCAGGTATTTGGAAGCCCAGAACCAGACCTGGTAACTTTGAAGGAGTAGGTGCTTTAGGGTTAAAATGGTTACAAAAAGTAAAGGAAGAAACAGGAATGAAAGTGTGTACAGAGGTTGCAAATGCAGCTCATGTAAAATTAGCTTTAGAACATGATATTGATTTACTTTGGATTGGTGCACGATCAACAGTATCTCCTTTTATTATGCAGGAAATAGCAGATGCTTTACAGGGCACCGATAAACCAGTGCTTATTAAAAACCCGGTTAACCCGGATTTATCATTATGGTTAGGTGGTATTGAAAGAATTTACAGCTCTGGCGTTAAAAACATAGGAGCTATTCATAGAGGGTTTTCAACGTACCAAAAAACAAAATACCGTAATATTCCAGAATGGCAAATGGCCATTGAATTTCAAAATAAATTTCCGGATATTCCTTTAATTAACGATCCTTCTCATATTACAGGAAAGCGCGATATGATTTTTGATGTATCTCAAATTGCCTTGGATTTAAATTTTGATGGATTAATGATTGAGACACATTATGACCCTGATAATGCTTGGAGTGATGCTGCACAACAAGTTACACCGTCTACATTGGTTCAAATTATGAAGGATTTAAAAATAAGAAAGGAGTCTAATGAAGAGGCGGAGTACAATACAGCATTGAATACCTTGAGAGCACAAATTGATGTGGTAGATAATCAAATTATTGAATTATTAGGGCAACGTATGAAAGCTGCTGATGGTATTGGAGACCTTAAAAAGCAAAAGAATGTTGCTGTATTGCAATCTAAGCGTTGGAATGAGATTCTGGGTAAAATGGTTTTAGAAGGAGAGCAGCACGGTTTAAGTGAAGAATTTATTTTAAGAATGTTTAAAGCGGTTCATCAGGAATCTATTAATCATCAGGAAAAGATAATTAATGGGTAAGGTAGTATGTATATTTTATTAAACAAATGCCTCCTGACTAGGAGGCATTTGTTTTTATAGAAGAAGAAGTTATTGCTTATTTCTTTTAAAAATATATCGGGTTATAAAAATACCCTGTCCGTCACCTTTACCACAATCGCTTTCAACACCACTGGTAACAAAGGCTAGTTCCCAACCTGCTTCAGTCATTGCAATTAATTTAGAACCTATCACAGCATCATTGGATACAATATTTTGAAAACGGATCCCACCAATGTTAAAGAAGTTCAATAGCTTGGTTTCTTCAAAATCCTTAACCCTAATGTCGCCTCTTTTGGATTTATTTCTTGTGTTATCCGTTTCAGTTTGTTCAGAAGTGAAATCTTTATAATCTCTTTCACCAACAGAAGATAGTAATCTTGAGCGCCCAAGGCCACTTGAAACAATAGATTCTACACTGGTAATAATTTTGTATTCAACCTGAGCCTGGGTTTCAGTTAAAGCAAATAAAATGATGATTAGTACGATAAACGATTTTTTCATGATCATAAATTTATAGATGAAGTTACTAATATAACCTTTTTCTTAACTTGAAAAGTTGTTAATTTGCAGTAACATTGATCATTAATGACAGGGAAAGTATATAAATCTACAGGAAGCTGGTATACCGTAAAAACCGATTTGGGGCATACGTATGAGTGCCGTATAAAAGGTAAATTCCGTATAAAAGGTATAAAAAGCACCAATCCAATAGCGGTTGGTGATATAGTGGATTTTGAGTTGGAAACAAATAATAACCAGGAATCCGGTATTATATATAATATCCATGACAGAACAAATTGTATTGTTAGAAAATCAGTAAACTTATCTAAACAAACACATATAATTGCGGCTAATTTAGATCAGGTCTTTTTAATGGTTACCATTAATAACCCACCAACATTAACAAGCTTTATTGATAGGTTTTTAGTTACTGCTGAAGCCTATTCCATTAAAACCATATTACTTTTCAATAAGATTGATTCCTATGATGATGAAGCCCTGGATGAGGTTAAATATCTAGCTTATGTATATAGGAAAATTGGTTATGAGTGTATAGGTATTTCTGCCACTACTGGAAAAAATGTCGATAAAGTAAAGGCGTTAATGCATGGGAAGGTGAGTATGTTTTCTGGGCATTCAGGAGTTGGTAAATCTACCTTGGTCAATACCATTGAACCAACCTTAAATATCAAGACCAAAGCAATTTCAACGCTTCATATGCAAGGACAACACACCACAACCTTTGCAGAAATGTTTGATTTGAGCTTTAATGCAAAAATTATTGATACTCCGGGTATAAAAGGTTTTGGCGTAGTAGATATGGATAAAGAAGAGGTTGGAGACTACTTTCCTGAAATCTTCAGGTTAAAGCAAGACTGTAAGTTTAATAATTGTTTGCATATTCAGGAACCAAAATGTGCCGTAAAAAATGCATTGGATGATGATGAGGTGGCTTTTTCCCGTTACCGGAGTTACCTGCAAATTATAGAAGGCGAGGATGAACATTATAGAACTGATATTTGGGATAAAGAATGAAGACAGTAATACAACGGGTATCAAGGGCCAGTGTAACTATTGAAGAGCAAAAGGTGGCGTCAATAAAGAGAGGGCTTTTAATTTTATTGGGAGTTATTAATGAAGATACGCAAGATGATATTAAGTGGCTATCCAATAAAATAGTTAATCTTCGTGTATTTAATGATGAAAATGGTGTGATGAATACATCTATAAAAGATATAAGGGGAGATGTCATTGTAGTGAGCCAATTTACATTGCATGCATCCACAAAAAAAGGAAACCGCCCCAGTTATATAAAGGCGGCAAAACCAGATATAGCTATACCACTGTATGAAAGTTTTGTAAAACAATTGGAAACAGATTTAGGTAAAAAAGTTCAAACGGGTCAATTTGGGGCCGATATGAAGGTGGAGTTGTTAAATGATGGACCGGTAACCATTATAATAGATACTAAGGATAAACTATAATGGCATCTGCTTTTGGTCATGCGGTAGTAGGGTTTACTTTAACAAAAGTAATAGATAATAGAAACTTAAAATGGTTGCTGATTGCGGCTATATTTTCAACACTATTACCGGATTTTGATGTTGTTGCGTTCAAATTAGGTATCCCTTATGAATCTCCTTTTGGACACCGCGGATTCACACATTCTATTTTGTTTTCATTCATATGGTCTGGTATTTTAATGCTAACTTTAGGTAGGCAGCATAAACTGGTTTGGTTTTTTGTCATTTTTCTGTCTACTTTATCACATGGAATTTTAGATGCCATGACTTCAGGAAGAATGGGTGTTGGGTTTTTTATTCCATTTGATAATAATAGGTTTTTCTTCCCATTTAGAAATATTCTTGTTTCTCCAATAGGGATTAGTGAATTTTTTTCCGGTTGGGGAATAAAAGTGTTGTTTAGCGAATTTAAATACATAGTACTTCCATGTTCTCTGGTTTTTTTTGTAAGGTTTTTAATTAAAAAGTTATATTAGCTTTCTAAGTGAGAATATCATTTTTCTTATGAAAGCAATACATGTAAATACTTATATTTATTGCTTTAATATATTTAAAAAAACTTAAATGAATTTAAAGTATTATGTGAATATATTAGTGGTGTTCACAACTTTAGTAGGGTTTTCTCAGGAAAATTTATACACAAGCTTTTCAATCCCCGATAATCTTAAACAACATGCAAATGCAGTCATTAGACAGCAAAGTATAGACATTTTAATAAAGTCTGCTGATGAAATGATCATATCCGAAGATAGAATCATTACAGTCTTAAATAAGTATGGAGATAGAAATATTGATGCCTATGTAGGGTATGATAAGACTAGGAAAATTAAAGATCTTGAGGTTTTAGTTTTTAACGATTTTGGAAAAGAAATTAAAAAAATTAAAAAAAACGACTTCAAAGATGTAAGTGCTGTAGACGGAGGAACCTTATATTCTGATTCCAGAATGAAATATCTAGAGTTTACTCCAATCTCTTATCCTTATACTTTAAGATTTAAGTCGGTTGTAAGTACCAGTAACACGGCTTTTATTCAATCGTTTATGCCGGTTGATGATTATCTGATAAGTGTAGAAAACAGTTCCTATACTATTACGTACCCTGAAGGTATAACTATTAGAAAGAAAGAAAAGCATATTGAAGATGTAAGTTTAGATAAAGAGGAGCATATAGGTAAGCTTTCATATAAAGTAAAAAATGTAGAGGCTATTAAACTGGAAACTTATAGCCCCTTATTCAGAGATATAGTACCAAAAGTATTAGTAGCACTCAATGAATTTTCATTAGAAGGTGTTAAGTCTAAGGTGGAAAATTGGGACGATTTTGGAAAATGGATGTATCATGATTTAATAAAAGATACTCATGATTTACCAGTCTCAACAATCAATATGGTTCAAAACCTTGTGAAGGATGAAACTAATAATATAGACAAAGCAAAAAAAATATATCAATTTGTTCAGGATAAAACAAGATACATTAGTGTACAGGTGGGTATAGGGGGATGGAAACCATTTAATGCTTCAGAGGTTGATAAATTAGGTTATGGAGATTGTAAGGCGCTTACAAATTATACCATGTCTCTTTTAAAAGCGGCTAATGTAGAATCAAATTATTGTGTAGTTTGGGGAGGTGATGATATTATTAATATAGAAGAAGACTTTGCTTCAATGCAGGGGAATCACGTGTTTTTAAATATTCCGAATGATAACGAAGATATTTGGCTGGAATGTACAAGTCAAAAAGTGCCATTTGGATTTATCGCAAATGGAACAGACGATAGAGATGTACTGGTAATTTCATCTGAAGGAGGAAAAATTAAACATACTAAAAAGTATAATCCGGATGAAAGTATTCAAATTATTAAAGGCAACTATAGCATTAGCACTGATGGAAGTATTAAGGTCTCAGCACATATTAATTCAAAGGGACTGCAATATGGAGATAAATTGAGCTTAGAAACAGAAAGAGAACAGGATAGACATTATAAGAACAGGTGGCGATATATAAATGATATTTCAATAAATGAATTGCATATAGAGAACCGTAAAGACGCCATTGAATTTGTAGAAGATGTAAGTTTTGAAGCAGGTAAATATGCCAAAATAATAGGTGATAGAATGCTATTTACAATAAATGCTTTAAACAGGCATACTAATGTGCCAAACCGATATAAAACTAGAATGTTGCCATTAAAATTGAGTAGAGGCTTTAAAGATGTAGATGAGGTAAAAATTAATTTGCCTGATGGTTTTACAGTTGAGGCATTACCGGAAGATACATTAATGGAAACTAAATTTGGTAGCTATCAAACTAAAATAGAATTAAAGGATGACACTACCATTTATTATAAAAGAATATTTATTATGAATGATGGTGAGTATTCAAAAGAAGATTATGATGAATTTAGAGAATTCTATAAAACTGTTGCCAGAAAAGATAATGCTAAAATAGCACTAATAAAAAAATAACCGTTTTTACCATGAGAAAAATAGCCGTTCTGATAGCGTTTAGCTTTACTTTAACAACTTATGCGCAAAATTTTAAATTTGGAAAAGTTTCCAAAGAAGAACTACAGGAAAAATTCAGCCCAATAGATTCTATCGCTGATGCCGCTTACCTCTATAAACACAGAAACACATTTTTTAATTACAATGAAAATGAAGGGTTTCAATTGATAACTGAGATTCATGAGCGGGTTAAAATATATAACAAAGAAGGATTTGATTATGCCACTAAGGCTGTTAGACTTTATAAAAACAGTAGTGATGAAGAAGAGATGGCTGGTCTGAAAGCCTATACCTACAATATTGTAGATGGTAAGGTAGAAGATACAAAATTAGGAAAGGAATCTATCTTTGAAACTGAAATATCAAAATACAGAAATGAAACAAAATTTACCATGCCTAATATTAAGAAAGGTTCTGTAATTGAATATAAGTATAAAATTATTTCTCCTTTTATATCCAAGGTAGATGAGTTTGTTTTTCAGTATGATATACCTGTAAAAAAATTGGAAGCCAGGTTTGAAGCTCCCGAATATTTTATTTTTAAGTTGAATACGAAAGGTTATATACCCATTATGCCAACCACAGAAACTAAACATGGTAAAATAACATTTAGAAGTAAAACAAGAAGTTATACCGGGACTAAATTTAGTTCTTCAGACTTAGATTTTTCAAAGCAGGTGTCTACTTATAATCTTTCAGATGTTCAGGCATTAACAAAAGAACCGCATGTCAATAATATTGATAATTACAGGTCGTCCATTAAATATGAATTGTCCTACACGAAATTTCCAGAAACTCCAATTGAATATTATTCTACAACCTGGGAAGATGTTGTGAAAAAGATTTATGATAGCAACGGTTTTGGGAGTGAATTGAATAAAACAGGCTATTACGAAGAAGAAATAGATGCAATTATTAATTTTATTTCAGATCCTAAAAAACGTGTAGCATTAATTTTTAATTTTATAAAGAATAAAGTCAAATGGAATGGCTATTATGGTTATATGGTTGATGAAGGGGTGAGAAAAGCATTTAAGAATAATGTAGGCAATGTGGCCGAAATAAATTTAATGCTAACCTCCATGCTTCGTTATGCCGGTTTAAAAGCCTATCCTGTTTTGGTGAGTACCCGAGGACATGGGATTCCTTTATTCCCAACCAGAGAAGGGTATAACTACGTGGTGAGTTATGTGAAATTTGTTGAAGGTGATGGTATACTTTTAGATGCAACAAGTATATATTGTATGCCCAACATTTTACCATTTAGAACATTAAATTGGAAAGGCCGGGTTATTAATGAAAAAGGAAATTCAACCTTTGTAGATTTATACCCTAAGCATATTTCAAAAAACACAGTTTCGGTGTTGGTTAGTCTGGACGAAAATGGAGATATTGAAGGAGGTTGCAGAAGTATTAAAACCAATCATAATGCATTAAGCTATAGAGAAAAAATCAATGGCGTTGATAAGGATGACTATATAGAAAAACTGGATAATGAATATAATGGCCTTGAAATATCAAATTTTGATGTAAAGAATAGTGCTGAGATTTATAAGCCTATTCAGGAATCATATAAGTTTGAAAAGGAGAGCCAGGCTGATGTTATTGGAGATAAAATGTATTTTTCACCGCTATTCTTTTTTAGAGAAACTCAAAATCCGTTTAAGCTGGAAAAAAGAGAATTCCCTATAGATTTTGGATATCCTTCAGAAACAACGTATAGAGTTGTAATAAGTTTACCCAAAGGATATAAAGTAGAAAGCCTTCCGGATTCAGGAGTGTTTCAATTACCTGATAATTTAGGAACGTTTAAATATAATGTTTCATTAGCAAATAACTCAATACAGGCTATCATCTCATCAAAAATTAATAGCCCAATAATTGGGGCCGAATATTATGAAACATTAAAATTGTATTTTAGCCAATTAGTAGAGAAAGAGGGGGAGCAAATTGTTTTAACAAGAATATAAATGAATGTACAAAACGCGCAAAAGATAGTTGACGATTGGATTAATGAGCATGGTGTTCGCTATTTTAATGAGCTTACCAATATGGCTCAGCTTACAGAAGAAGTGGGTGAGGTAGCCAGAATTATTGCCAGACGCTATGGAGAACAAAGCGAAAAGGAAAGTGATAAAGACAAGGATCTTGGTGAAGAATTGGCCGACGTGTTGTTTGTACTTTTATGCCTTGCCAATCAAACTGGAGTAGATTTACAAGAGGCATTTGATAAAAGAATGGATAAGAAGGCAAAACGAGATCACGATAGGCACCATAATAACGAAAAATTAAAGTAAATTTGCGACTTCTTTAAATAAGAATGTATTAAAGTATGCACTTTACACTCCAAAAATCAAAAATAGCTAAGCAATCTACGGTTCAAATTACAGGCTCAAAAAGTGAGTCCAATCGTTTATTGTTACTTCAGGCATTGTACCCGCAGATAAAACTTGAAAATGTTTCAAATTCTGATGATAGTAATTTAATGACTAAGGCATTAAGTTCGCAGGAAGAGGTTGTAGATATTTTTCATGCCGGAACCGCAATGCGTTTTTTAACTGCTTATTTTTCAATTCAGGAAGGCAGAGAAACTATACTTACCGGTTCAAAACGAATGAAAGAGCGCCCGATCAAGATTTTAGTAGAGGCGTTACAGGCATTGGGTGCAGAAATAAACTATGTTGAAAATGAAGGGTTTCCACCAATAAAAATAAAAGGTAAAAAACTTTTAAAACATAAAGCGACCTTGAATGCCCAAGTAAGTAGTCAGTATATTTCTGCATTATTGCTTATAGCATCAAAGTTGGAACATGGTTTAGAATTAACCTTAGAAGGCGAAATAACATCAATTCCCTATATTAAAATGACTTTAAGTCTACTTGACGAAATTGGAGTTGAAACCTTATTTGAAAGAAATGTTATCACGGTAAAACCCAATACATCACATTTAGTACCAAAAACCTTAACCGTAGAGTCAGATTGGTCATCAGCATCTTATTACTTTAGTATTGTGGCTATCAGCGAAGTTGGTACTCAAATTACCTTATCTTCATACAAAGAAAATTCACTACAGGGGGATTCTGTATTGGTTGAAGTTTACAAACATTTTGGAGTTAAAGCCTCATTTAATAATAATACATTAACTTTAACTAAAGAAGCTTCTAAGTCAGAACCTTTGGCTATAGATCTAAAAAATGCCCCGGACATTGCACAAACAATAGCGGTAACCTGTTTAGCATTGGGTATACCTTGTGATTTGACTGGGCTACATACTCTAAAAATAAAAGAGACTGATAGATTGGTAGCTTTAAAGACAGAAATTGAAAAATTAGGGGGGCAAATAGACATTACAAATAAGTCATTGCACCTATCCGTTTCAAAAACCCTTAATGAATATGTATCTATTGAAACCTATCACGATCACAGAATGGCTATGGCATTTGCGCCGTTAGCTTTAAAAACGCCTATTATTATTGAAGAAGCTATGGTTGTTTCAAAATCCTATCCAACATTTTGGGAAGATTTAAAATCCATAGGTTTTGAAATAACCAAATAATAATCACGTATTTACTTGACAACCCCTATTAGCAGATTGTATATTTGCAACTTTCTTATAAAAAATATTAAACAAAGCGTATGAAATTATCAAACTTTGGCTTCAAATTACCAGAAGAATTATTAGCAGAATATCCGGCAGAAAACAGAGATGAATCCCGTTTAATGGTTTTAAACAGAAAAGAACAGACCATTGAGCATAAAATGTTTAAGGATTTAATTGATTATTTTAATGAGGAGGATGTTTTAATTCTAAATAACACTAAGGTTTTTCCTGCAAGATTGTATGGAAATAAAGAAAAAACAGGAGCTAGAATTGAAGTGTTTCTATTAAGAGAGCTAAATGAAGAGCAACGCCTTTGGGATGTGTTGGTTGATCCTGCAAGAAAGATAAGAATAGGAAACAAACTATATTTTGGAGATGATGATACCTTGGTAGCAGAGGTTATAGATAATACAACATCCAGGGGGCGTACATTACGTTTTCTATATGACGGGTCGTACAGAGAGTTTCGTTTAAAATTAAACGAGCTAGGAGAAACCCCGCTTCCAAAATATAT
The DNA here is from genome assembly GCF_035818475.1 of Alterotamlana spongicola. Lineage (NCBI taxonomy): Bacteria > Pseudomonadati > Bacteroidota > Flavobacteriia > Flavobacteriales > Flavobacteriaceae > Alterotamlana > Alterotamlana spongicola. Next base: position 235,250 of record NZ_JAYMGV010000001.1, on the reverse strand, counting down.
AAAAAGAGGTGTAGAGCCTGAAGATGAAGGCCGTTACCAAACTATTTTTGCCAAAAATGAAGGAGCAGTGGCAGCACCAACAGCGGGACTTCATTTTTCAAAACACTTATTAAAGCGTTTAGAGATTAAGGGGATTAATTTTGCAGAAGTTACATTGCATGTTGGTTTAGGGACATTTAACCCTGTTGAGGTTGAGGATCTGTCTAAACACAAAATGGATAGTGAAGAGATCAAAATTGATGAAAGAGCAGTGTCTATTGTTAATAGGGGAATATCAGAAAAACGTCGCGTATGTGCCGTAGGAACTACAGCAATGCGAGCTATAGAAAGCTCAGTATCTTCAAGCGGGATGTTAAATGAAATGGAAGGATGGACCAATAAATTCATTTTCCCTCCCTATGATTTTAGTATAGCTAACTGTATGATTACTAACTTTCATACACCAAAATCTACATTATTGATGATGGTTTCCGCTTTTGCAGGCCATGATTTTATAAAGCAAGCCTATGAAGAAGCCGTAAAAGAAGGTTACAGGTTTTATAGCTACGGAGATGCTATGTTGATCATATAATAAGAGATAATCCGGATAATAAAGAGCCTCTTTTTTTAGAGGCTTTTTTGTTCAATAGATGTGAGGTATTTTGGGCATTCCCTAAAGGTCGGGCTTTCCGGTAGTCGCTTTTTTGTGTTGCATAAGCGCAACAACACAAAAAGAGCTTCAACAATACCTCAATCCCTAATGCAGACAAACCTAAGTTCTATATAGCAAGTTTATAGATTAATGGTTATTAAAGTAACCAATGTCAGGTTGAGTATGGTAAAGACCTGATAAAATATACAAATCTTTACTAACTATCTTGAGACATTCTTTGTGTTGAAGCTATGTGGTTAAGTTTTAAAACTATAGTTTCATAATTCTTGATTAGTAAATCCTTTCACTATTTTTGCAACTTATATGGCAACAGAAAAAGAAGACATACGGGCACTAACCAAAGTACAGCTTAGAGATTTCTTTGAACAGCAGGGCGAAAAAGCCTTTAGGGGCAATCAGGTGTATGAATGGCTTTGGCAAAAATCAGCGCATACTTTTGATGATATGACTAATATTTCAAAGCAAACCCGACAAATGTTGGAGGATCATTTTGTCATCAACCATATAGAGGTAGACAATATGCAGCGTAGCCAGGATGGTACGGTAAAAAATGCCGTGCGCTTACATGACGGGTTAATCGTAGAATCAGTTTTAATTCCAACAGCTACAAGAACAACAGCCTGTGTGTCCAGCCAGGTAGGCTGTAGTTTAGATTGTAAGTTCTGTGCCACGGCACGCTTAAAGCGTATGCGTAATTTAAATCCGGATGAAATTTATGATCAGGTAGTAGCTATTGATAAAGAAAGTAGGTTATATCATAACAGGCCCCTAAGTAATATTGTTTTTATGGGTATGGGAGAACCGTTGATGAATTATAACAATGTTATTAAAGCTATTGATAAAATTACATCGGTAGAAGGTTTGGCCATGTCACCAAAGCGTATTACGGTCTCAACATCAGGAGTCCCTAAGATGATAAAAAAAATGGCTGATGATGAGGTTAAGTTTAATTTGGCGGTGTCTCTGCATTCGGCCATAGATGAAGTAAGAACTGCCATTATGCCTTTTAATAAAACCTTTCCCTTAAAAGATTTACGTGAGGCCTTAGAATATTGGTATGCAAAAACCAAACGAAAAATAAGTTATGAATATGTGGTTTGGAAGGGAATAAACGATACCCAAAAAGATATAGATGCTTTGGTGAAATTTTGTAAGTATGTACCCAGCAAAGTCAATATTATAGAGTATAACCCCATAGATGATGGTGAATTTCAACAAGCTGCAAATCAGACTTTGGAAAATTATATCAATAGTCTGGAGAAAAATAGAATAGTGGTAAACGTACGCCGAAGCAGAGGAAAAGATATAGATGCCGCTTGCGGACAATTGGCAAATAAAACATGAGGAAAGAGTTTAGTAAAAATCATCTGAAATAGTATCTTTAAACCTTAGATGAAAAAAGTAGAGCAAATAAAACAACCTATTGCTTTTGAAATGGATCTTTTTGAGCAAAAGTTCCAGCTTTCAATGTCCAGCAAAGTAGCCCTCCTTAACAGGATCACACATTATATAGTAAATCGTAAAGGCAAACAGATGCGACCTATGTTTGTATTTCTGGTTGCAAAAATGGTTTCAAACGGAGAGGTTAGTGAAAGAACATACCGGGGGGCATCGGTCATAGAATTAATACATACGGCAACCTTAGTACATGATGATGTGGTTGATGACAGTAACCGGCGTCGTGGTTTTTTTTCAGTAAATGCTCTATGGAAAAATAAGATAGCCGTTTTAATAGGTGATTTTTTATTGTCAAAAGGATTGTTGCTCTCTATTGATAATAATGATTTTGATCTGCTAAAAATCATTTCTATAGCAGTTCGTGAGATGAGTGAGGGCGAATTACTTCAAATAGAAAAAGCACGTAAACTGGATATCACAGAATCTGTTTACTATGAAATTATACGGCAAAAAACAGCTACCTTGATTGCGGCATGTTGTAGTTTAGGAGCTGCATCTGTAAAACCCGAATCGCAGGATGTAGAAAAGATGAGAAAGTTTGGAGAACTTATAGGTATGGCTTTTCAAATAAAAGATGATCTGTTTGATTACGGAGACACCCAAATAGGAAAACCTACGGGTATTGATATCAAAGAACAGAAGATGACCTTACCCTTAATCTATACCTTAAACCAGGCTTCAAAAAAAGATAGAAACTGGCTTATTAATTCTGTTAAAAATTATAATAAAGACACTAAACGGGTAAAAGAAGTTATTGCCTTTGTAAAAGCAAATGGAGGCCTGGATTATGCTATTACCAAAATGAAACAATTTCAGGCCGAAGCGCTTGAGTTATTACAAGCATACCCAGAATCAGATTATAAAAATTCACTGGAACTCATGGTGAATTATGTGATTGACAGGAAGAAGTAATTTAGGCTTTTTGAAGAAGTTTGTACAATGACTTGATATAAAACCGTTTTAACGTTTTATATCTAATGTTATGTAAAAGTTAGTGTGTTTTCGTATAAATCCAAGTTTTCCAATTTAAAAAACAGTACCTCCCAAATTCTTTTTAAATTATAGTTATAAAAATATTTTACCCCATAGGCAACCCTTTTAAAAAAACTTACGTCTTTATAAATAGAGGACCAAATGAAATCATTTTTGAAAGTTATTCAACTCCATAAAAACGAATCGTTGTTAATCAAAAAAGCGATTAAGAATAATCGTGAAGCCCAGCATATGTTGTTTGAGTTGCATGCACCAAAGATGCTTAGTGTTTGTAGGTATTACATTAAAGATATGCAACATGCCGAAGAGGTGATGCTTAATGGTTTTTTTAAAATGTTTTCTAATCTAAAAAGTTATAGGTCTGAAGGTAGCTTTGAAGGATGGATTAGACAAATTATGGTCAGGGAGTCCATTTCATTTTTAAGACAGCAGAAGCATATTGAATTCCCAACAGATGAATTAGAGTTTAAAAATGACTATACCGATGATATAAACTCAGGGATTGAAGTGGATCAGATTCAGCAGATTATAGATGATCTGCCGGAAGGTTATAAAATAGTGTTTGTCATGTATGCGGTACAGGGTTATAAACACCATGAAATTTCAGAGATGCTAAACATTTCGGCAGGAACTTCAAAATCGCAGTTGTTCAAAGCACGTAAACTACTTCAGGAAAAAATTAAAGAATTAAATAATCTAAGCTATGGAACCCAGTAAATTTGATGAATATTTAAGAGAAAAGCTTGAGAAAAGAACTTTAGAGCCAACTGGGCAGTCCTGGAATAAATTATCCGGGCGTTTAAATAGTCAGGTTGAAAAACAAAATAAGAAACCCTATTGGTGGTTGGGCTTGGCAGCCAGTGTTATAGGAATTTTGTTTGTAGCCTATAATATGCTTGATAACAAAACAAAAAATAACAATTCACCAGAGGTTGTCCAAACGCCAGAGATTATTCAACAAAATGAAGCCATAAAAGTGGTGGTTAATAAGGGGAAAGAAAAGGATGATATGGTTAGTGAAGAGACAGCTAAGAATATGGATCTTAAGCTTATAGAAACTTTAAAACCCGAAAAAACAATTAAGAATAAAATACAGCCAAAAACAGAGGTAGCAACCGTTAAGACAAAGGTAAACCATCAGGATGAAGATATTCAAAAGATTATCGGGACCCCTAATAAGAATTTGAGTTTTGAAGAACAAAAAATTCAGGATGTTGTGGCTCAGGTACACGCATTAAAAGATAAAAACCAGAAAGTCACCAATGCAGATATAGATGCCTTACTGGCCGAAGCTCAAAAAGAAATAGCTCTAAACAGATTGTATAATGAAACTACGGGAAAGGTTGATGCCAATGCCTTACTCCAGGATGTTGAAAATGAGTTAGATCAGTCGTTTAGAACTAAAGTTTTTGAGGCTATTAAAGCCAGTTATAATACCGTAAAAACAGCAGTTGCACAACGTAACGAATAGTATTCAATCAAAATAAATTAATCAATACCCTAACGGGAAAAAGCGAACAGTTATGCAAATAATTACTAAGTATTTAGTGCTTGTAGCACTATGTTTTGCCGTGCAACTCATCAATGCACAAGACTCTATTAGAGTAGTGAGCAAGACACAAAAAATTGAAGAATTAAAAACGCTAAAAGAAAACATTGAAAAGGAAGAACGTACACTTTTAAAGGCTCAGGTGGAGGCTATAAATAGTAGGTGGAATAAGGGAGAAATCACTGAGGAGAGGGCTAATACGTTAAAAAAGGAGGCTGCTAAAAAGCACGCTCTAAATATTGAAAACCGTATAGCTATAATTGATAATAAGATTGCGCTTTTAGAAAGAAACGATGGAAGGTATGTGACTAATGATAAGATAGAGCAGCCCAAAACAGATAGAGATGACGAAGAGGAGGATGACAGCTTTTTTGGAATAGTCATTAAAGAAAAAAAGAAGACTAAAAAATATGACAGGCGTACCAGAAGTGATATTGTTTTTGCATTTGGGTTTAATAATGCCATAATAGAAGGCCAAAGTTTGGATGATTCACCGTATAAAATAGGTGGTTCCGGATTTATGGAACTAGGGTTTGCATGGAAAACAAGGCTTTTGGATAACTCTAATTTTTTCAGGTTAAAATACGGAGTTTCATTTCAATGGAATAAACTGAACATTAAAGACAATAAGTATTTAGTTAACAATGAAGGAACTATTGACTTAGAAACGTTTCCTTTAGGCGTTAATAAAGTAAAATTCAGAACAACCAATTTAGTATTTCCAGTACACCTAGAATTTGGCCCTTCAAAGAAAAGAGAATATGACGACTATTTCAGGTATTCAACACATAGGCAAATTAAGTTTGGAGTGGGGGTTTATGGAGGATTTAATTTGGGAACACTACAAAAACTGAAGTATATAAAAGAAGATGGAGGCAAAGCCAAAGATAAATTTAAAAGTGGGTATAATACATCCGATTTAATTTACGGGCTTAGCGGCTATGTGGCTTTAGGAGGAACGGCAATATACGTTAAGTATGATTTAAACCCTATTTTTAAGAATCAGGAGATAGAACAAAATAATATATCACTGGGGGTTAGATTTGATATGGATTAATTGTTTTATGTCTCATAGCGTCCGGTTATTTTAAAAGTAGAGAAATCATTATAAGAATATAAAAGTCCTGTTTTGGATTGCTGTATCCGCCTAAGTGTATTATTGAGAAAAAGTAATATATTGCATTACTGTTTATATTCAATAAAAATTCTTGTAATTGATATCTCAATCATCTATAGATCATGTATTTGAAGCGACCCGTGTAGAAGAGGTTATTGGTGATTTTGTACAACTAAAGAAGGCGGGGAGTAACTTTAAAGGGTTGAGTCCGTTTAGTGATGAACGATCTCCAAGTTTTATGGTGTCTCCGGTAAAACAAATTTGGAAAGACTTTTCAACCGGTAAAGGAGGAACAGCCGTTTCATTTTTAATGGAGCATGAGCATTTCACCTATCCTGAGGCTATAAGATATTTAGCCAAAAAATATAATATTGAAATAGAGGAAACCGTTCAGTCTGATGAACAAAAAGAACGAGCCAATGAAAAGGAGAGTTTGTATTTGGTAAGTGAGTTTGCCAATACTTATTTTCAAAATATTCTTCATAAAACCGATCAGGGCAAATCCATAGGACTTAGTTATTTTAAAGAGCGTGGGTTTACAGAAGACACCATTAAAAAGTTTGATTTGGGATATGCACTTAATGAATGGCAGGCTTTTACAGACGAAGCTTTAAAGCAAGGTTATTCTATTGATTATTTAGAGAAAACTGGACTTACCATAGTCAAGGAAGATAAGCGCTTTGATAGGTTCAAAGGACGTGTAATGTTTCCTATAAAGAGTATGAGTGGCCGTGTTTTGGGTTTTGGTGGCCGTATTCTCATTACAGACAAAAAAGCTGCAAAATATGTAAACTCACCAGAGAGTGACATTTACCATAAAAGTAAGGTTTTATACGGTATATACCATGCAAAACAAAGCATAGCAAAAGAAGATAATTGTTATCTGGTTGAAGGCTATACAGATGTGATTCAGTTTTACCAAACCGGTATAAAAAATGTGGTATCCTCATCAGGAACGGCATTAACATCAGAACAAATCCGGCTGATAAACAGGCTTACAAAAAATATCACTGTGCTTTTTGATGGAGATGCAGCTGGTATGAGAGCCTCACTAAGAGGTATAGACTTGATACTGGAACAAGGTATGAATGTCAAAGTATGTACCTTTCCTGAAGGCGAAGACCCTGATAGTTTTGCAAAACAAAACACACTAGAAGAATTGTCTCTGTATTTAAATGAAAATGCAAAAGATTTTATTCAGTTTAAAGCCTCTGTGTTGTTTGAAGAGTCTAAGAATGACCCCATAAAGAAAGCAGATACGGTAAGGGATATTGTAAATAGTATTTCAAAGATACCAGATAGGATAAAAAAGGAAATTTATATTCAGGAGTGTGCCAGGATTATGGATATAAGTGAAGAAGTGCTGTTCAGTACACTGGCTCAGATAAATAAAAAGGAATTTCAGGAAGAAAATAAAAAAAGTAAAACAGAACAAAAGGCTTTTGAGGTCATTAAACATCAACAACCTGTAAAGAAGGTAGATGTGCAATATGTTTTAGAACGAAAAATAATAGAAGCCTTATTGCTTTATGGACATATGACCGAAGATTTTGAAGATCTGGTCTTAAAAGAAAATGACAAAGGAGAACTGGAGTTGGAACCGGTTATTCAACAAGCTAAAGTATTTGAAAAAATATTCTTAGACCTGCAAGATGATGAGATGGAATTTTCTAATCCACAGTTTAAATTACTTTACTATACCATAATTGACAGGCTAAATCAAGATACTGAATTTGAGCTGAAAACCTTTATAAATTCTGTAGATCAGGAGATGGCCAATGAAATAACTACTATCTTGATGGAAGATGAGCGTTATATGCTTGATAATTGGAACAGGATGAATATTTTCCCTAAAGAAAAAAAACATTCTGTAGCACAATTAGTGAGCGAAACAATTTTAAGTTTACGCTGCTTTTTAATAGACCAAAAGGTTAAAGGGTTTCAACAAGAAACATTACAAAATAAGATAGACACGAATAGAAATATACTTGAAGAAGTAAAAGACTATTCGGGTCTAAAAATGTTGCTGTCCAGAAAACTTAACAGAGTCTTATAACTGTTGACTTAGTTTTGCCTGGTTAACTAGGTCAACCAAGTTAGTGACCTTTAATTTGCGCATTAATCTGGCCTTATAGGTACTAACCGTTTTTTCGTTAATATCTAACTCTTTTGAAATTTCCTTGTTTTTTCTTCCAATAGTAAGCAGTTTTAATACCTCTGCTTCTCTGGTAGATAATTTTTTATAAAAACCTCCGCCTTTATTGACACGTGAACCAAAAGCTAATTGTTGGGTTAAGTCATTACTTAAATGAATCCCGCCATCGTGTACTTTTAAAACGGCCTCATTAATGGTTATAACATTAACAGACTTGTTTAAGTAACCGGCAGCACCAGCTCTAATGGCGTTAATGGCATAAACTTCTTCTGGTTGACCACTAAAAATAATGGTTTTAATGTCTGGATAGTCATTTTTTAAATAACGTAATACTGTTAGCCCATTCAATTTTGGGAAATCAGCTTCTGTTAAAATAATGTCTACAGAGTTTTTCTTTACAAATTCTAAGATGGCCTCGCCATCATCAACACTTCCAACAACTTTTATGTTGGGCGCTGCGGAGAATAGAACTTCCAGTCCTTTCCTCGTAATTGGGTGGTTGTCCGCTATTAATAATTTTATCATAATTGGTAAGCTTTTTTTAAGTAACTAATTGAGAGACTGTTACCTTGAGAGATTAAGCTCATGTAAAAGTAATACTTTTTTACAAATTCTGCAAAGTTTATAGCATATTGTTGGGGATTTCGCAAATTGGTATAGGAATCATTTTATGTTTATTAGAGGTGTTAAAACGTTTAAATATTTTAAAGACTTCTCGCTCCCTTCCGGAAAATTCTTCTATGGTCTTGCCAGTATCGTTCATTTTCATAGCCCATTCCAATTCAGGGTACGATGCTCCAATTTGATCTTCGTCACTTCTGGTATCTCCAAATAGCCCATCACTTGGTTGAGCTTCCATAATGGATTCTGGTACTTCTAAAAATGTTCCCAGTTGATAAACTTCAGATTTTACTAAATCAGCAATTGGGCTTAGATCCACACCACCATCACCATATTTAGTGTAAAAACCAACACCAAAATCTTCCACCTTATTACCCGTACCGGCAACCAATAATTTATAAAGGCCGGCATAATAGTAAAGTGTTGTCATCCTCAATCTGGCTCGTGTATTAGCCAATGCCATTTCAATAGTTGCCTGGTCACCATCAAAAAACACTTCGGTTTTAAACTCTTCAAATACTGGAGTTAAGTCAGTGCGGGTATCACTTACATTATCAAAACGTGTTTTAAGTTGTGAAATATGTTCCTGAGCCCTGCTTACATGACTTTCAGCTTGATGAATTGGCATTTCAAGACACAAAACATGTAATCCGGTTTTAGCACATAGCGTAGAGGTGACGGCAGAATCAATACCTCCCGAAATCCCAATTACAAAACCATTTACACCGGCTTTAGTAGCATAGTCTTTTAGCCAATTTACAATATGATCAACAACTTTTTCTGTTTGCATTTTTAAATGTATTTAATTCTAAGAATAGTACCTTTGCAAACAAAAATAACCTATACACCCAATTTATAAAAATTTATGCCGTTTAAGTTTTTTATGAAACCCATAGTATCGTTTTTATTACTTTCAATAGTTGTTTTTTCTTGTAAAAATGGAGATAAGCTAGAGAATGAGATCGCTAAGATAAATATAGGTGTTACAATAGAACGTTTTGATAAACTGTTTGCTAAAGTAACTCCTAAAACCTTACCAAATTTAAAAACGGCTTATCCTTTTATGTTTTCAAAAAGGTATTCAGATTCATTTTGGTTGGCAAAAAAGGAAGATACTTTACAGGTAGAACTGTTTAATGCTGTTGAAAAAACATTTGCAAATTTTGACCAAACCAAAATAGAAATAGAATCTTTATTCAATCATTTAAAGTATTATTTTCCGGAATTTAAGCCACCAAGGGTAATTACCATTACTAATGATGTGGATTATAGAAACAGGGTTATTGTTACAGATACTATAGCTGTTATTGCATTAGATACCTATTTAGGTAGTGATCATGAGTTCTATGGTAATATTCCTAAGTATTTATGTGAAGATTTAAAAAAGGAGCAAATAGTAGTTGATCTGGCTGAAAAATATGCAGAAAAGTATATTTATCAACCTAAAAGGAAAACTTTACTGGATGAAATGATATACTTTGGAAAGCAACTTTATTTTAAAGATGTCCTTATCTCATTTAAAACTGACGCAGAACGAATAGGGTATACCAATGATGAATTGGATTGGGCCCTTGCTAATGAAAGTTATATCTGGCGTTATTTTGTTGAACGGGAATTGCTTTTTAGCACAGATTCTAAATTACCTGGAAGGTTTATAAACCCGGCACCGTTTTCTAAATTTTTCCTTGAAGATATTGACACAGGTTCTCCGGGACGTTTAGGGCAATATATAGGGTGGCAAATTGTGCGTGCTTATATGAATAATAATGAAGTAAGTTTAAGGGATATGCTTATAACTAATACCGAAGATATTTTTAATAATTCAAAGTTTAAACCACGTAAATAATGGCAAGTAATAAAACATCAAAAATAGAACTTAATGTTGAATTAGATGAGAACCGGGTTCCTGAAAAGCTGCATTGGACAGCAGAAGACGGAGGTATAACTAATGAAGAAGCTAAAGCCATGATGCTTGCTGTATGGGATGCTAAAGCCCAGGAAACACTTCGCATTGATCTATGGACAAAAGATATGCCGGTTGATGAAATGAAAGTGTTTTTTCATCAAACCTTAGTGGCTATGAGTGATACATTCTATAAAGCCACTCAAGATGAAAAAATGAGTGCTACCATGAAGGATTTTTGTGATTATTTTGCTGAAAAGCTAGAGTTAAAGAAATAGTGCCTAGTGTTCTTCCGGTTCCCAAATTATTCTAAGAAAAGAACTGAGCCTTTCATCTTCCGAATTTACCGGTATGCCGGCTACTATACCCACTAAAAGATTGTCGGCTAAGCCCACCCGCATTTGTGGTCTAATGGTCATTTCAAATTCAGAATGGTCAATAGTTTTATTAATTTCTATTCCTATAAAATTGTTTGTGCCTGATATCATATAATGAATGTTAGTATTGATATCATATGTTGTGCTTACATTATTGCTTCTAAAATTGTGGTTTATCATAGGTCCCGTATAAATTAGGGTATGAAAGTTATTGCCCCAACGTTTTGCAATAACAAAAAACGGATTGTAGATGTTGCCTTTAATTAAAGGGCTTCCAAAGTTTCTAAAGTCTGTAAATTCAAATTCATTAATATAACCCAAAGCCATAGATGTAGCTGTAGACTCATTAACATAAAAAGACCACTGAGCTGCTAGTTTTAAACTTTCCAGTTCATCTGAAGGAATAGAATCTCTGGGAGTACCACTAATGGGGCCATAAAATTTAAATGGTAATTCTATTTCTAACCCCAAACGATCAATAGGCGCCCATTCATATTCAACCAAAGCTTCATAAACATCGTATTCTAAATTATCTTTTAGTTCAACGCCCAGATTCCATTCTTTCTCACCTTTTCTGGCTCCAAGGTCTCGTATAAGGTCAATATAAAGTGGTTCGGCATGCAAAACTTTGCCTGGTTCTTTTTTATCCTCAACCTTATGGATATAAAGACTATCAAGTTCAGATTTGTCCTGAGCATAGGAGCCTAGAGTGAATATTAGATAACAAGTAATTAAAACTATTTTTAAACTATTCATTTTGTATATTATTTATGGTAAGGAGTGGTTATTGTTTTTGGTGTTAACAGCTTCTCGTTGTAAATGGTCTAAATATAAAATACCGTTTAGATGATCTATTTCATGCTGAAAGATTACTGAGGTAAAACCATCAACGGTTTCTGTTTTATGCCCTGAACTCATAGTATCATATTCAATAGAGACAGAAAAGGATCTGCTGTTCAAAGTGTCACTTCTGTTAGGAATGGATAGGCACCCTTCTCTAACTGTTTGTTTCTTTTTCGAATAATTCACAATTTTTGGATTTAAATAGACTTCAAAAGGTAAATTTTCCTTATCAAAGCGTTGAACCCAAATAATGTTTTTTAAAATTCCAACTTGAGGTGCAGCTATACCTACACCCATTGACATGCTATCTCTAACTGTAGCATAGAGTCGTCTTATAAAATTTTGTAAAACAGGGTCTTTTAAATTTGGTGTAATAGGAGCACTTTTTGTTCTTAGTAACAATGAATCTTTTGGATTGGTGATTTTATAAACACGCATAGGTTTTAAGCTATCTGCATTCATAATTAAAGTTTTTTCTTCAAAAGAAAAAGAACTGTTATTTATATTTTTAGAACTTGAGCATCCTAATATAATAACTAATCCAAGAGCAAAGAAAGTTGATTTATTCATTCAAGCGGGATAAAAGTATTTGTTAGTCTACCATTCGTTGATCCTGTTGGAATCTAATTTTATAAAGATAAAAATTAAAATGGTAAAGGCCCATAAACCGGAACCACCATAACTAAACATTGGTAATGGGATTCCAATTGTGGGAATTAACCCCATAACCATACCAATATTAATGAAGAAATGTATAAAAATAATAGAAGCCACACCATAACCGTAAACTCTACTGAATTGGGATTTCTGTAATTCTGCTAAATGTAAAATACGAAGTAATAAGAGTACAAAAACTATTATAACAAAGGTGCTCCCCATAAAGCCCCATTCTTCACCAACAGTGCTAAAAATATAATCTGTATGTTGTTCTGGTACAAACTTACCAGTGGTTCTTGTGCCTTCCATAAAGCCCTTTCCTGTAAAGCCACCTGAACTGATTGCCTTTTCAGATTCATTTAGATTATAGGCAATAGTTTGTTTCATTTTTTCAAGTTTAACAGGATCCTTTTCCAGGCTCAACCAAATCGTGATTCTGTCCTTTTGATGAGGCGGCAATATATTGTTATAAACATATTTAATAGTAAATGAGAGCCCAATTGATAGGATGAGGATGAAAACAGACTGAAAAACCTTTAATCTTTTTTTCTTTAAAAAGTAATAGCCAACAATAACTATTGTAGCCATAATAGAGGTAGCAAGTGATCCAAATTTTAATGATAGAATGGCAAGAATAATTCCTGAAATACCAATAGCCAAATAATATTGTGGTAATCCTTCTCGATATAACACGAAAAAGAAGGAAGCATATACAAGGGTGCTTCCGGTATCATTTTGTAATATAACTAACACAGCAGGAATAGTTATGATAATAAATGTTTGTATTTGGTCTTTTAGCGTATTGATATTGGTGTTTAAATCACTTATATATTTTGCAACGGCCAGTGCCGTGGCCGTTTTGGCAAACTCACTTGGCTGTAAAGTCATGCCGCCTATAGCGTACCATGATGTGGCACCATTTACGTTTTTTCCAAAAATAAAAAGCCCGACTAAAGATAGCATAGACACAAGATAGATAACACTTGAAAAACGTTCATAAAACTTAGCGTCTACGGCCAGTAAGAGCACAATTAGACCAAAGGTTAAAAGTATAAATACAAGCTGTTTGCCGAAAGGTTGTGAGAAGTCAAAATAATCAATAGTGGTTCCTGAGTGAGAAGCCGATAAGATGTTTAACCAACCAAAACCTACCAGTAATAAAAAAAGGAATATGGTAATCCAGTCAAATTTAAAATGCCTATTGGTTTCTCTAACCATCAATTTTTGGTTTATTTAATTTTTTCAATTGCTTTTTTAGACTAAAGTATTTTTGTTCTTCAACAATTTGCAATGTAGTATATCCATTAATCTTAAAAGGTTTTCCTGAATAGGGTTTTGCATATTCTTCTTCAAGAGTATGTTTTAAAAGCCATTCTTCTAAATCTGTTCTGGTGATATAACCTTTAATATGCTTTTCAATCATTAAACTGGCTACCTTACCGGCAAACCTGCTTCCCCAATAGCCATTTTCAACAAAAACGGCTATGGCAATTTTTGGATCGTCCTTTGGGGCAAAAGCTACAAATATGGAGTGGTCTGTCAATTGCGTTTTTACACTGTCTATAATCGCAAAGTTTTCAACAGTTCCGGTTTTTCCACAAATATCAATATCCTTTACCTGTAATGAGGCTGCAGTACCTTTTTTATATACTTGATACATCCCTTCTATAACAGGTTCAAAATTATGTTTGTCAATGGTTGTTTGCTTAGGTGTTGTAAATTGATCCGGTAAAGTTTCTCCTTTAATATTTTTAATAATATGTGGAGTGTAGTAATACCCTCTGTTTGCAATAGCAGCTATCATATTTGCCAATTGTATTGGAGTGGTAGCAACTTCACCTTGCCCTATAGCATTTGAAATAGTGTATGTTGAATAAAATGTTTTTGGATAAACGTGTTTATAGTAGGACCTGTCCGGTATTCGGCCTTTTTGTCCTACAAATAAATCGTTGTTTAGAAACTGACCAAGTCCAAAACTTTTAGCATGTTTACTCCAGATATCAATTCCGTCAGAAGCACTGCCGGTTTTATCTAGTATTTTTCTATAAGTAGTGGCAAAATAGGCATTACAAGAACGTTGAATGCCCCCAATTATATTATTTCTGGTTCCGTAATTACAATGGCATTTCATAAATCTGTTACCATATTTGTAACCTTTGTAGCAGGTCACTGTTTCGTTAGGTGTTATAACGCCTTCCTGTAAACCAATCAAAGCATTCATTAATTTAAAGGGAGATCCCGGTTCATAAACACCTTGTAGGCTTCTGTTGAAAAGAGGTTTTGCGGAATCATTAAATAGTTTGGTAAAGTTTTTTGAACGCTCCCTACCTACTAAAATATTGGGGTTGTAAGTAGGAGCCGCAATCATTGCTAATATTTCTCCTGACGATGGCTCAATAGCTATGACTCCCCCTCTTTTATTTTTCATGAGCAATTCTCCATACGCTTGTAACTGGGCATCAATAGTTATGGTTATGTCTTTACCCGGCTCCGGTATAGTATCAAATTTTCCGTCTTTATACGGGCCAATATTTCTGTTAAATCTATCTTTTTGTATAAACTTAATACCTTTAATGCCTCTGAGTATTTTTTCGTAAGAAGCTTCAATACCTTGCTTTCCTTTTAAATCCCCCATTTTGTAATAAAGGTCCCTTTTGATGTCTCTATGATTTACTTCTCCTATGTCTCCTAGTACATTAGCCCCGATAGTAGTTTCATAGTCTCTTAAAGAACGTTTTTGAATATAAAACCCTCTGAATTTACGCATCTTCTCTTGTAAAACAGCGTAATCTTCTTTTGATAAATGAGATACAAAAACAGAAGGGAGCCTGGGGGAGTAACGCCTTGCTTTTTTATATGTTTTTATGAATTGTTCTTTGTTGATTTTTAATAAAGAACAAAATTCAAGAGTATCTAGCGGTTCAACTTCACGGGGAATAACCATAACATCGTATGAAGGTTGGTTGGCAACCAAAAGTTCTCCGTTTCTATCGTAAACAAAGCCTCTTTTAGGATAATCATAAACTTTTCTAATAGCATTATCCTCAAACAGGTCATGTGTCTGTGAATTATAGACCTGCAGATAAAAGAGCCTGGAAATAAACAAAACACCAACGGCAATTATGGATACAAAAAGTAAAAGTTGTCTCATCTGGGTTTTCTACTGAAAATAATAGTTATCACTACACTTAAAAAAATAGTAAATATACTTGAGAATAACGTTTTTTGAAGCACTAAAATTATTCTGGAAATGCTAAAAATTTCCAGAGAAAACAAAATAAGATGATGTATAACAGTTAGAAGTGTGAAATAAGTAAGTTTAGACCCAAAATCTACCGTGTTAAATTTTATGGTTTGATGTTCATAAACCGTTCCAAATGATGTTTTTAAAATTACCGGTCTTGCATAAGCTATACATACAGAAGCCGCTGCATGAATGCCTCCGGTGTCTAAAAACACATCGATGATGATGCCTAGTAAAAAGCTCAATACTATAAATACAACTCTTCTGTTTTTTATTGGATATAATGCAATGAATAAAATGTATATATATGGATTGATGTACCCTAAAAAATCAATGTGATTTAAGATCAATACCTGCAAGGCTATAAGTGCAATAAAACGAACGGTATGTATGGATAAAATACTATTCATTCAATAGCTGTATTTCTTCAGAATTAACATCTTCAATAATATATACGTGTTCAATATTGGTCATATCATTAAAAAGCCTGATGTTAATTTCATAGTAGTTTTCGGCCTGATCTAACATGAAATCTTCAATAACTCCTATAGGAACACCTTTAGGAAATATTGAGGATCTCCCAGAGGTAATAATAGTATCTCCTTTTTGCAAGGGAGCTATTTTGGGGATATCAATTAATTGTATGAATTCCGGGGACCTGGCATTCCATGTTAGCGTTCCAAAGTGATTGGTTTTCTTTAATTGTGCACTAATTTTACTTGTTGTATTAAGAATAGAGATTACTGTTCCATAACGTCTACTTGTTTCATCTACAATGCCAATAATACCTTTTGAAGAAACTACTCCAAAATCTTGTTTAATGCTATCTTTCTTTCCTTTATTAATTGTAAGAAAGTTATCAGTTAGTGAATAACTATTTTTAATAACATTAGCCGTATAAAATCTATAGGGAGTACCAAATGTTATAGTATCCAGGTAGCTGGAATCTGCTTTTATTTCAGAATTATGCAGCAGGGTTCTAAGCCTTCTGTTTTCTTCAGTCAATAAGGTGTTCTGAGATTTTAAATTAAAGTAATTGCTAATATTATTAATAGAATTATAAATACCACCGGTTAAAAAATTAGCTGAATTTATAAACTTACTTTTATGGTAGGAGTGCGACTGAATGGTAAATAAAAGTGCCAAAGAAAACAGCAACAAGAACAATAAAAAGTTTTTGTTCCTTATTATAAAGTTAATAATCTGTTGCATTATTTTGATGTTTAATAGGTAGTCCTATTTTATCAATACGCTTTTATATTTAGTCAGGTTCTTAAGGGTGATACCGGTACCTCTAACCACAGCTCTTAGCGGGTCTTCTGCAATATAAACAGGTAAATCTGTTTTTTGAGATAAACGCTTGTCTAAACCACGAAGCATAGAACCACCACCGGCAAGATAAATCCCTGTATTGTAAATATCGGCGGCCAATTCCGGAGGGGTTTGCGATAGGGTTTCCATAACCGCATCTTCAATACGTAAAATAGATTTGTCTAAAGCCTTGGCTATTTCCCTATACGAGATAGAAACCTGCTTGGGCTTTCCGGTAAGTAAATCACGACCTTGAACACTCATGTCTTCTGGAGGTAATTCTAAATCTTCGGTTGCAGCACCGATTTGAATTTTTATTTTCTCGGCAGTGCGTTCACCAACATAAAGGTTATGTTGTGTACGCATATAGTAAACAATATCGTTTGTAAAAACATCACCTGCAATTTTAACCGACTTATCACATACAATACCTCCTAAAGCAATTACGGCAATCTCAGTTGTTCCACCACCTATATCTACCACCATATTACCTTTTGGTTGCATAATATCAACACCTATACCAATAGCTGCTGCCATAGGTTCATGAATCAAATACACTTCTTTACCATTTACGCGTTCAGCACTTTCTTTAACTGCACGCATTTCTACTTCCGTAATTCCTGATGGGATACAAATAACCATGCGAAGTGCAGGGGTGAAAAACTTCTTTTTTAAAGCAGGTATGTTTTTAATAAACATACTTATCATTTGCTCTGAGGCATCAAAATCAGCAATTACACCGTCTTTTAACGGGCGAATGGTTTTAATGTTCTCATGAGTCTTTCCCTGCATTAAACTGGCTTCCTGACCAACAGCAATTATTTTGCTGGTTACTCTGTTTCTGGCTACAATAGAAGGTGAATCCACAACAACTTTATCATTATGAATAATTAATGTATTTGCAGTACCTAAGTCTATTGCAATATCTTCGGTTAAGAAGTCAAAAAAGCCCATGTGCTATTAGTATTTTTAGTGGTTTGAAAAAACGAATCCCGTAAATGTAATAAAAGTAAATTTATTTATTTGTTTTGCAGGGTTTAAAATTCACGTTAAAATATTGTACCTGACTGTTATACGTCATTCACCGATTTTTAGCCTATCCACACCATGAATTTAAAAACTGATGTATAGTTTATTCTTACAAAACCAAGAACGTTATTAGTGCTTAAAATGACGCGTGCCAGTCATGACCATAGCTAAATCATTTTCATTGCAATAATCAATACTTAATTGATCTTTAATAGAACCACCAGGTTGAATAACTGAGGTTATACCTGCGTTCTTAGCAATTTCCACACAATCCGGAAATGGGAAGAAAGCATCACTGGCCATAGCAGCTCCATTTAAATCAAAGTTGAAAGATTCAGCTTTGTGTATAGCTTGTTGCAGGGCGTCAACACGACTGGTTTGTCCGGTTCCGCTGGCACATAATTGTTTGTTCTTTGCCAGAACAATAGTATTTGATTTTGTATGCTTACAAATTTTTGAAGCAAATAGTAAATCTTCTATTTGAGCTTCAGTAGGTTCTGTGTTAGTAACCGCTTTTAAATCTTCTGCTTTATCAGTAATATTATTTCTGTCTTGAACCAAAACACCATTTAAACAACTTCTTACATTAGTTTTTGGCATTTCAATATCATGGATTACTAATAAAATTCTATTCTTTTTGCCTTTTAGTAGTTCTAAAGCTTCAGGAGCAAAAGAAGGTGCTATGACCACTTCACAGAATAATTTGTGGATCTCGTTAGCTGTAGCTAAATCAACTTCAGTATTACTGATTAAAACACCTCCAAATGCCGAAACAGGGTCTCCGGCCAGTGCATCAATATAGGCCTGATGCAAGTTATCTCGCTGTGCTAATCCACAGGCATTGTTATGTTTTAGAATGGCGAATGTAGGCGCATCACCTTTAAACTCCAACATTAAATTTACTGCAGCATCTACATCTAAGAGGTTATTGTAACTTAATTCCTTTCCATGAAGTTTTGTGAATAATTCATCAAAGTTTCCAAAGAAAAAACCTTTCTGATGTGGGTTTTCACCATAACGCAAAGCCTTACCATTATTATCGCTAATCTTTAGAACAGTTTCTTCATTGTTTTGGTTGAAGTAATTAAAGATGGCAGTGTCATAATGTGAAGAAACATTAAATGCTTTTCCTGCAAATCGTTTTCTGTCTTCTTCTGAAATAGAACCGTTATTGGCAGAAATCAACTCTAAAAACTCAGCATAATCATCAACAGAGGATACACAAATAACATCAGCATAGTTTTTGGCAGCTGCACGAATTAAAGAAATACCACCAATATCAATTTTCTCAATAATGTCTTGATTGCTGGCACCGGAGGCCACAGTTTTTTCAAACGGATATAAATCAACTATAACGACATCAATTTGCGGAATATCATATTCAACCAATTCAGCAACATCTCCATCGTGGTTTTGCCTATTTAAAATACCACCAAATACTTTTGGGTGTAATGTTTTTACACGACCACCTAAAATAGAAGGATAAGAGGTTATATCTTCAACAGGAACAACATTAATTCCCAAATCGTTTATAAATTTTTCAGTACCTCCGGTAGAATAAATAGTAACCCCCTGCTTATCTAATTCTTTTACGATTGGTTCTAACCCATCTTTACTAAAAACTGAAATTAAGGCAGATTTAATGGTTTTTTCGTTGCTCATTCCTGTTGTGTTATAAAATTCTCAAGCTTATGAAAATGAGAATTCAAGATTAATTTTAAGTTAAATTTAAATAAAACGCAAAAGTAGTTATTTAAAGCAAAATAAAGGAAACCAAGACTTAAAAAAAGACGTGTTTTTTTAACTAAAGTCAGAAGTTGTTAACAAGAAATTTAAATTCTTTAAAAGCTGTACTTTTAAAGCGTGAAAGAAAAAAGTATTTGGTGGTATTTTAAGCTATTTTTTATTTGCTTATTGGCATTGGTTCTTATCTATCTCAGTTTTATGTCAAAAGGCACTTGGGGGATTAACAAAACTGTAGGATGGGCTTGGGAAATGACAAATATTTATTTTTGGATCGGGATTATCACAGCAGTGGTTTTAGTACTATTCATTATAGCATATGTGATCAAAAAAATATTAGATTCTTTTAACTAGAACTTAAAGCATTCCAGCCACTTTTTTGCAAACAAACTCCAAAAATCGTTCGTCAGCTTCTGTAAAAGGATCTGGTGTATTGGAATCGATATCAATCTGACCAATATTTTCTCCGTTTACAAAAATGGGAATAACAATTTCGGCCTTTACGGTTATACTGCATGCAATATAATTGTCTTGAGCAGACACATCAGGAACTACAAAGTTTTTATTGCTCACGGCGACTTGCCCGCAAATGCCTTTGCCAAATGGAATAACTGTATGATCAGTTGGTTCACCAACATAAGGACCTAAAATGAGCTCTTCTTTTTTTTCGTTTCTAAAGTAAAATCCAACCCAATTATAGTATTCAATATGGTTTTCAAGTAATTTACAAATATCTTGCAGGCGTTTGTTAATTGATTTATTTGAGTTAGAAATAATGGTTTCTACCTCTGGTTTTAGTTTATCAAAAATCATAAGGTCAAAAGTTTTTGGCAAAAGTATTTAAAAAGGTGTAATTTCGATATTCAGTTTTATTTAAATTAACAGTATTCCTTGAAAGCACTTTTAGTAAAATACAAGTCGGTTATTAAATTTATGCTTACATTTTTGTTGGTGTATACCTTATTGTCTTTTACATATAAATTGTATTTAAAATACTCTGACGGAACGTTATACTATCCGGACTATTTTACACATTTAGTAGCTAAACAAAGCGAAGCGTTGTTAGGAACGTTAGGATATCAAACAGAAGTTACCCCTCACCCAGATGAACCATCAATGAAATTGATTACTAACGGTATTTATTTAGGGCGTATAGTTGAGGGATGTAACTCCTTAAGTGTTATTATATTATTTGTGTCATTTATTATTGCTTTTTCAGGGCATCCAAAAACTACATTCTTTTATATACTTTCCGGTAGTGTTTTAATTTATACGGTCAATCTGTTGCGTATTGTATTTTTAATAATGGGCTTGTTATATTATCCTGAGTACCAGGAAATTTTACATACTGTTATTTTTCCTGCTATTATTTATGGTATGATGTTTTTGCTTTGGATAGTTTGGGTAAATCGGTTTTCAAAACAAAAGAAGGTTAATGCATAAGGTTTTCAGATATATATTACTTTTTATATTGTTTTTAATGTTGATATTGATTCGGTTTTTTGAAAACGACTTGTTTTATGATCCGTATTTAACGTTTTTTCAAGGTGATTATTTATACATAGATAGTCCCAGGCGAGAAGTTGCCAAATTAGTAGCTTATACAACACTGAGGTATTTACTAAATTCAATGGTGTCTTTGGCTATTTTGTTTTTAGTCTTTAAAAATCTGAACATGGTTAAATTTTCCGGGCTAATTTATGTTATTGCTTTTGTAATGCTCATACTTATTTATTTATATTTTGTTATAAACCCAAGGCAGGAAGATTATTATTTGTTTTTTAATATACGACGTTTCTTAATTCAGCCCATACTTTTAATTTTGTTGTTACCGGCCTTTTATTATCATAAGCTTAAGGCTTGAATGTTAAACATTCGATAAAATGTTTTTAAAATTTCTGGTTTTTGTATTTTTGCAAGGTGATAAAACCATTATTACATAAAAGTTTTTCGGCCGTACTGGCATTACTGGTTTTGTTTTCAACGGTATCTTTTACCATTGAAAAACATTTTTGTGGTGATGTTTTGGTGGATGTGTCCGTTTTTTCGGAAGCTGAAAAATGTGCCATGGAAGCTTTGGAAATACTCCAAAAAAAGACTTGTTGCAAAGATGAAATAAACGTTGTGCAGGGGCAGGATGAATTAAATATCTCGTCTTTTGACAATTTAGACTTTGAGCAACAGCAAGTTCTTGCTGCTCTGTTTTTTTCATATATAAATGGTTTTGAAAGTTTACCAAAACAAACTATTCCTCATAAAAATTATTCCCCACCAGATTTGGTCACTGATATTCAGGTTCTAGACCAGGTATTCCTGATTTGATGCATAAATTTTTAATCCTTTCTAAATCTTGAGCGTAATCTGTTCAGGTGAAAAGAACATCTTATTAAAAATTTATTATTCAAATTAATATCAAAAATGAAACATACTTACAAAATTACAGGGATGACCTGTAATGGTTGCAAAGCATCTGTTGAGAAGAATTTAAATGCTCTTCCAGATGTTATAAAAGCTTCGGTTAGTTTGGAGAGCTCCGAGGCCATTATTGAAATGTCACATCATATTGAAATTGAAACATTGCAAAATGCTCTATCCGACAAATATTCAATTATAGAAAAGAACGTATTTAATCCGGTTCATGAAACCATAGTCGCATCAAAAAGTGATTTACAACAACTATTTCCATTGTTTTTAATATTTGGATATATCACCATAGCGTCTGTTTTGCTTAATATTAAACCCTGGGATACAACCCGTTTTATGTTGGATTTTATGGGCTTGTTTTATATTGTTTTTAGCTTCTTTAAATTATTGGATTTAAAAGGCTTTCCTGAATCTTTTAGAATGTATGACCCATTGGCAAAAGCAGTTCCGGCTTATGCCCGGATTTACCCGTTTATAGAAGTTGTTCTGGGGCTTATGTTTTTAATGCGTTTTGAAATTCCAATAGCTTTAATGGCTACATTAATTATTTTGGGAATAACAACAATTGGAGTTACTAAAGCCTTATTGAATAAAAAAACAATTCAATGTGCCTGTTTAGGAACGGCATTAAAACTCCCAATGACCAAAGCTACTTTTATTGAAAATAGTATTATGATTATAATGGCTGTCATTATGTTGATTAAAACCTACAATTAAGATGAGTAGAATTATATATATAATAGTATTGCTTCCGGCCTTTCTGTTTTCTCAAAACAAAATTGAAGGGGTTATTATGGAAGCTAATAATGAAAATGAGCAGATTGGCTTACCAGGAGCAAATGTGTATTGGCTCAATACATCGGTTGGAACAGTGACTGATATAGATGGAAAATTTAACCTTTCATACAAGCCGGAATATAAAAAACTGATTATTAGTTATGTGGGGTTTAAAACAGATACTTTGACTGTTGCTGCTCCAAAGACTATAACACACTGGTTACAGCCTACGGATAATTTAGATGCCGTTACTATAAAATCAAGAAAGCAAGCAACGGCAAAATCATATTTGAAAGCAGCAAATACATTTACTGTGAGTAGTGATGAGTTATTAAAAGCAGCATGTTGCAATTTGTCTGAAAGTTTTGAGACTAACCCATCTATTGATGTGAACTTTGCTGATGCTGTAACAGGAACACGTCAAATAAAGATGCTGGGACTTACAAGCCCGTATATTTTAATAGCCACAGAGAATATCCCGTCTATCAGGGGTGCCTCTCAAGCATTTGGACTAAGCTTTATTCCGGGCACCTGGGTGGAGAGTATTCAAATAACCAAAGGAGCAGGGAGCGTTGTTAATGGTTATGAAAGTATTGCGGGGCAGATCAATGCTGAGTTGGTCAAACCGGCTACAGATGATAAACTGTTTGTGAATTTATATGGGGCTTCAAGTGAACGTGTGGAACTAAATACACATATAAACACAAAAGTTGCTGACATGTGGAATATGGGGGTATACCTTCATGGTAACAGACATGATAAAAAACATGATGTTAATAATGATGGGTTTCTTGATATGCCCTTATATCATCAAATTAATGTCATGAACCGTTGGCAATATACAGATACTGAAAAAGGATTAGTGAGTTTTATAAACTTGAAATTTTTAAATGATGAAAAGCAAACCGGGCAACTGAATTTTGATCCTGAAACGGATAAACTCACTACTAACGCGTGGGGAAGTGAAATTGATACCAGACGGTATGAAGTTTCAGCTAAATTTGGTTATGTGAACCCGGAGATTCCATATCAAAGTTTAGGTGTTCAAACGGCATTTAGTAGTCATAAACAGGATTCCTATTTTGGTTTGAACCAGTATAATATTACACACAACAGCTTATATGCCAATGCCATTTACAATTCCATAATAAGTGATTCCAGGCATAAAGTAAAAACAGGTGTGAGCTATACTTATGATCATTATGACGAGTTTCTAAACGTTGAAAATTTGGATCCCATGTACGAGAGAACCGAACGGTCTGTAGGTGCTTTTTTTGAATACAATTATGATAATTTGGAAAAGCTGAACCTAACAGCAGGTATACGTGTTGATAATCATAATTTATTAGGAACATTTATAACACCCAGATTTCATGCCCGTTATACCCCATGGGAGAAATCAGCATTACGAGCCTCTTTTGGAAGGGGTAAGCGAAGTGCCAATGTTTTTGCAGAAAACCAAAAGATATTTTCAACCTCCAGAGCTATTAATATTGTAAATTCAAGTGGTAATATTTACGGGTTAGATCCGGAAATAGCGTGGAATTACGGCGTGTCTTTTTTACAGGGGTTTAATCTTTTTGGGAGAAAGGCTGATGTCACAATTGATTATTATAAAACCGATTTTAAAAATCAGGTTGTTGTAGATTATGAGAACCCTTTGGAGGTTAATTTCTATAATTTAGAAGGAGATAGTTATGCCAATAGTTTTCAAACAGAAGTGAATTATAACGCTTTTGAGCATTTTGATTTGCGTTTGGCTTATAAGTTTTATGAGGTGAAAACCCAATACAATTCCGGTAAGTTAGATAAACCATTAGTTCCAAAACACCGTTTGTTTGCCAATGCATCCTATGAAACCCATTTAGGCAACAATGGCGGGCAATGGCGGTTTGATACCACTTTTAATTGGCTAGGGGAACAACGTTTTTCCTCAACGGCCAGTAACCCGATTGAGTATCAACTTCCGGATTATACGCCTACTTTGGCCACATTAAATGCCCAGGTTACAAAAGTGTTTTCTTCAAAATTTGAAGTATATTTAGGAGGAGAAAATATAACAAATGTCAGGCAGCCAAACCCTATTTTGTCAGCAGACGATCCGTTTGGTGCAAATTTTGATACTACTTTTGTATATGGTCCTGTTTTTGGAAGTATGTATTACGCAGGATTGCGATTTAGAATATAATTAGATGTTTATTGTCCCACAAAAAGGGAATATTATAATTGAAAAATAAAATATAAAGAAATGAAAAAAGTATTAGTCGTTTTGTTAGCCTTATATGGAACGGTGACATTAGC
The DNA here is from genome assembly GCF_035818475.1 of Alterotamlana spongicola. NCBI lineage: Bacteria > Pseudomonadati > Bacteroidota > Flavobacteriia > Flavobacteriales > Flavobacteriaceae > Alterotamlana > Alterotamlana spongicola. The sequence goes on along the minus strand of NZ_JAYMGV010000001.1, from coordinate 210,096 downwards.
TCAAAATAAAAATGCAAAAGCAAGTTTAGAAGTTGATGGCGTTTGTTTAATGTGTAAAACAAGAATAGAAAAAGCAAGTTTAAATACAAAAGGGGTGAAGTCTGCAGTTTGGAATGTAGAGACTCATGAGCTTAAATTGATCTATGATGAGCGTAAGACCAATTTAGAAACTATCCAGTCTAAAATTATTGCTGTAGGTCATGATACCCAGGAACTAAAGGCAACAGATGAAGCCTATGCTAAGGTGCATCCGTGTTGCAGGTATAGAGATCAGGTGGTGCAGGATCAACATAAAGAAAGTGATGAACATAAGGAAAAAGAATAATAATTTAAAATCCGAAGGTTGAAGCCTTCGGATTTTTTTTATTGTAAGATTAAAAAGTTATAGTATAGTAGACTACGAGGTTGTCGCCTTAACTCATTTTTTTCTTTTTACCACGTCCTAACCTGTAGGTATAGCTTAAGATAACATAACGCCCCAGGCTTTCGGTAGTAGTCTCTTCAAAATAGTTAGTCGTACTCTTTCTATAAATATCAACATTTTTATCTAATAAATCTATAAGTAAAAGTTTTACAATATTGTTCTTGCGTTCAGAAAACGAATAAGAAATTGCGGTATTCCAAATGGGGAGTTTTTGATCAGATTCAAAAATATTATCAGTAAAAATGATGTAGTCAAATTGTGTGTTCAAATTTAATTTTTGAGAGGCATCATAATCAAATGAAGTAAAATATTGCTGTCGGGTGAAATCACGATTATAGTTTTTTAAAATAGAAAAAGCTGTCGTGTTTAAATTGTATTTTGCTCCCAGTTTTATATCAACAAAATCTTTATTCGCATTTTCTAATGTTAGAATGCCTGTGAAGTCCTGAGATTTGACCTCGTTTATTTCCTGATTTACTAATGCATTTGATGTTTCAAAATTATTGATGTTTTTTACAGTATAGCGTACTCCTAAAGAACTTATCTTTTTACTTAAGCTAATACGGGTGGCCAGACGTTGCCTAACCCCAATATTGTCATAGCTGCGCACCCTAACAAAATCATCATTGATGGTTATGTTTTGAACAATAGCATCCTGGGTATGTCTGTATTCAAGCTTTGTATTAAAGTTAAATCCGGCACTAAATTTATTTATATTTGCTACAAGTTGTAAGGCATCTGTTTTTTCGGCTCTTAAATCGGGATTTCCTTTTCGTATTGAAAATGGATTCAAATCATTGATTACTGTTGAACTTTGACCGGATCTGGGGTTGGTAATAAATCTTCTATAAGACAACCTGATACGTTGTCCAATTTTTGGTTTGTATTGAAAAAGGGCACTTGGGTTTACATAAAACTGACTTCTGGTAACTGTAGGTTCATCAATAACCCCAAAATACCGGGTAATGTCCTGTAGTTCAACTTTGGAATAAAAGGTTAAGTTTTTTTTACTGAAATTATGAGAGATTGCTGTTTGGTAACTCTGTTCTAAATGCCTGTATTTATATATAAATGGCTCTTCTTCACCATTTCTAATTCTAAATTGATTTATATCTTCGTTTAAATTTTTACTTATAAAAAAAGAGTCAGCTTTTAAAAAATGGTTTCCTCCTAAAGGTTCCGTATACCTGAAATTAAAATTGGTGGCAGTGTTATCAATAGCATCATCTCTGGTAGTCATTTGTTCTGTAATTTTCTCTTTAGGGGTTCCAACTCTTCTAACGATTAAAGTGTTCTGTTCTGTATCACGCTTTAAATTACTGGTTGAAGCCATAACCCCGGTACTGAAACTTCTTCCGTCTTTTGGTAACCTTTTATAATAATTTACAGAGATATTCCCGGTTTTTTTATCAGTGTCATTTCCGGAATCTATTTTATTGGTAGTTTGAATCTCTCCGGTGTCATCCCTAAACTCACCATCTTTTGTCGTGTTTGAAATTTTGTTACTGGTTATTATCTTACCTTTTACAAGTAAACTACTGGATTTATTAGACTTGTTTTCATAATTAAAATTAAAATTATGATTGTTACTAATATTGTCAAAAGTATTATCAGCCAGATAAGCAAAATTATTGCTATTTGAAAATGTTGTTCTTACGGATTTAGAGTTTCCTTTATTGTCTATATAGCTATAAAAGTAATCGGCATTTATAAACTCTTTTTTCTTGAATTCATGGCCATAATGTATACCACTAACAGCTGTGGTTAAAAAACCGCTTAAATTGTTCCGGGAAGCTGCAAAATCATCATCAGAATCATCATCTACCTCACCACTAATACCGTCAGCATTTTTTAAGAACCCCTGTATGTTTGAGCCGGTTACATTAATATTATTAAATTTTCCTATGACCGATAATTGTGTTTTTGATGAAAACAGATTGTAGTTTAAATTACCAAAATAACGATTGTCCAAACCCATTCCGGCAGAGGTGGAACCAAAACCTTTGTTCTTTTTAGATTTTTTTAAAGATAAGTTAATAATAACCTCTTTATTACCATCATTAACACCCGTTAACTCCGTTTCATCACTGTCTTTGTCTATAACTTCTACTTTTGAAATAGCATCAGCCGAAAGGTTTTTTAAGACAATGGCAGGGTCTCCACCAAAAAACTCTTTACCATCAACAAAGATCCTGCTTACTTGATTTCCCTGTGCAATAACGGTACCATCAGTATCTATCTCCAGGCCCGGTAATTTTTTCAAAAGGCCTTCAATGTTATCATCATGGTTGACTTTAAATGAATTAACATCAAAGGCAACGGTATCCTTTTTAATCTGAATAGGAACTATTGCAGAAATAACAACTTCGTCTAATTGGGCTAAATCCTCTTTTAGTATGATGGTTTCTAAATTTAAAGAGGCTTCGGTAATGTTTAGAGGTTTATAATAGGGAGTATACCCCATGGAGTAAATATTTAATAATAAAGGCGTGTTGTTTCCTGTTTCAATGCTGAAAACACCTTTACTGTCTGTAATGGTGTAATTTACTACTGTGGAGTCTTTAGAATTTAATAACGAAACGGTGGCCAGTTCAATAGGAAGATTATCCGGATCTATGATAGTTCCTGTTATTTTTGTTTGACCAAAACTTATTGAGAAATTGAAAAGTATAGTGAGGGTAAGCAAAAATACGTTGAAAACGGAATTACATTTCATCAGGAATAGATATTGGCTTAAAAATAATTAAGACTAATAGTGTTTTAAAAGGTTTAATATAAACTTGAAAAACAAAAAACGCTTCCAAATTTTGGAAGCGTTTTTCTATTATAGATGGCTTATTAAGGCTTTCTATTACATCATTCCCGGCATGCCACCGCCGCCCATTGGAGGCATTGCAGGAGCATCTTCTTTAATATCAATTAAAGCACACTCTGTTGTTAGAATCATACCGGCAACAGAAGCCGCATTTTCTAAGGCAATACGTGTTACTTTTTTAGGATCAATAATTCCAGCTTTAAGCATGTCAACATAGGCTTCAGACTTAGCATCGTAACCAAAGTCTTTTTTACCTTCTAAAACTTTATTGATAACTACAGAACCTTCACCACCGGCATTTTCAACAATGGTTCTCAAAGGAGATTCAATAGCTTTGTTTACTATTTGTACACCTGTAGTTTCGTCTAAGTTAGCTGTTTCTATTTTTTCCAGAACAGATTTAGCTCTAACAAAGGCTACACCACCTCCGGCAACAATGCCTTCTTCAACAGCAGCTCTGGTGGCATGTAAAGCATCATCAACACGGTCTTTCTTTTCTTTCATCTCTACCTCACTGGCAGCACCTACGTAAAGTACGGCAACACCTCCGGCTAATTTAGCTAAACGCTCCTGAAGCTTTTCTTTATCATAATCAGAGGTTGTAGTCTCTATTTGAGCTTTGATTTGATTTACTCTTGCTTTAATGGCTTCAACATCACCAGAACCATTAACAATTGTGGTGTTATCTTTATCTACAGTAACGGTTTCAGCAGTACCTAACATACTTAAATCTGCATTTTCTAAAGTAAATCCTCTCTCTTCAGAAATAACGGTTCCTCCTGTTAAAATAGCAATGTCTTCAAGCATAGCTTTACGTCTGTCACCAAAGCCTGGAGCTTTTACAGCAGCAATTTTTAATCCACCTCTTAACTTGTTTACTACTAAAGTGGCTAAGGCTTGTCCGTCAACATCTTCTGCAATGATTAATAATGGACGCCCAGATTGAGCGATAGGCTCTAATATTGGAAGAATCTCCTGTAAGTTAGAAATCTTCTTGTCAAATAGTAAAATGTATGGATTTTCTAAATCAGCAATCATTTTATCTGAATCTGTTACAAAGTAAGGTGATAAGTACCCTCTGTCAAATTGCATACCTTCCACAACATCAACATAAGTGTCCATACCTTTAGCTTCCTCAACGGTAATCACACCTTCTTTTCCAACCTTTTCAAAAGCTTGAGAAATTAATTCACCAATTGTATCATCATTGTTTGCTGAAATAGCTGCAACTTGTTTTATTTTTTCTGAAGAATTACCAACTTTTTGAGCTTGTTCTTCAAGGTCTTTAGTGATGGCTTCAACAGCTTTGTCAATACCACGTTTTAAATCCATTGGATTGGCACCGGAAGCGACATTCTTTAACCCTTCTTTTACGATTGCTTGGGCTAACACCGTAGCAGTAGTTGTACCATCACCAGCTAAATCATTAGTTTTAGAAGCGACTTCCTTTACCATTTGTGCACCCATATTTTCATGTGCATCATCAAGTTCAATTTCTTTAGCTACTGAAACCCCGTCTTTAGTTACTTGAGGGGCACCAAAGCTTTTGCTTATAATTACATTACGCCCTTTAGGACCTAAAGTTACTTTTACTGCATTTGCTAATGCATCAACACCGCGTTTTAAACCGTCACGTGCTTCAATATCGAATTTTATATCTTTTGCCATTTTTTAATTTTTGCTTATAGCCTTTAGCGTTTTGCTATGGGCTAAGTATTAATATTAATTTTAGTTGTAGCTATAGCCTTTAGTTAATTGCTATTTATATAATTGCTAGTATGTCGCTTTCGCGCATAATTAAATAATCGTTTCCTTCAAGTTTAAGTTCTGTTCCGGCATACTTACCATATAAAACGGTATCGCCAACTTTAACGGTGATAGGTTCATCTTTTGTACCGGGGCCGGCAGCTACAACTGTTCCTTTTTGAGGTTTTTCTTTAGCGTTGTCCGGAATGATGATTCCTGAAGCTGTTTTTGTTTCAGCGGCAGCAGGTTCAATAAGTACTCTGTCTGCTAATGGTTTAATGTTTAAGCCCATTTTGTTTTATATTTTTAATTATTAAGATATTATTTAACGCCTAAGCATTATACTAAAAATGTGCCATAGCACATAAACTGACAAACTTGCAGACTTGCTTACCAAACAGGCAGGAACAAAAAATGCCAACTTTAACGGCTGGCATTTTTTGTTTTGTTTTAAAAAGGGTTATTGTGCTGAATCCTTTGCTGTTGCTGTATTATTTGCAGGTGTAGTATCTGTATTATTTGGTAAAGCTTCCGGTAATGGTTGCGTAGTTTGAGCATCAGGATCTAATGCTTTAGAATCTACACTTTCAGAGCCTTTGTTAATTGTAATGTTAGAGGCTAATATTAACACCAATAATACTGTTGCTAATGTCCAAGTGCTCTTGTCTAAGAAATCGGTTGTCTTTTTCACACCCCCTAATTGCTGTGTTCCGCCACCGCCGAAAGAAGATGATAAACCACCACCTTTTGGGTTTTGTACCATAATTACTACTATCAGTAAAAATGCTACAACTACTATAAGGACCAAAAATATTGTAAACGTACTCATTATTCTTTATTATTTTGTTCTTGTAATTGTTCTACCGCTTTTATTTGGTTTGCAAAGAAACCACTTTTTTCTGGATATTTCAAACTTAAAATTTTATAAGATTGAATGGCCTTTTTATAGTTTTTTTGCTCAACATAAATACGCGCTAAAGTCTCGGTCATTAAAGCCTCAGGTTGTATCATTTGCGCTTTTGCCAAGTTGCCTTTTTGGCTAACAGGTTTTGCCGGACTTATTTTAGGATTTTGAGCAATGAATTTATCAATGAGCTCAAACTTTTTCTCCTTATCTAAATTGGTTGCCAATTGTTGAGGCTTCTCTACAACTTGCTCTTTTTTAGGTTTTCTGTCAATGGGTTTAAAACATGTTAGCTTTAACCATTCGTTAAAGGAGTGTGATTCCCTTTTATCAAATTGTAAAGGTTTGCCCAAGCTTAAAATATCTTTGGCAGTAGCTTCTTGAGTTTTTGTTTTTTGAATGGTACTTTCAATGGCTTCAGATTCATCTAAAATAAAAACGGTTTCTTTTTTAGGAAGGCTTTCTTTTGGCTCAAACAAAGCCGGGTCTAAAACACCATCTGTTTCTTTTATTTGTTGCTTAAGCGTACCATCATCAATAGTTACTTTTTTTTCTACCGAAATATCTTCTGCATCAACTTTAATGTCCTTTAAATGGGCAATATTTTGTTTTATAAATTCTGAGATTTCATTTTGAATGAAAGCTTCAGAAGTGATGAAGTCAAATAAAATACTTCGGTCTGTAGTATAGGCTGCAGTTGTTTTTAGTTCCTGGTTATACTTAATGCTGCTTTGATCTTTTAAACCTTTAAGATAAACGGCACGTGCCGATTGAAAATATGGAAATTCATCAATGATAGATTTTACGCCTTCGGTTTGTTCATGTGTCAAAGTTTGAGGGTTTTGAAGTATATGTGTGAAATCTGATTGATTCATTGCTTTTAAAAAATTATTTTTCTACCATTTAGCAAGCGTAGCATTAAAGATATCCTGTGTTAAACGTTCAAAAATTTCTTCATGAGCTTCTGTTTTTTGGGATCCTAAAAGTTGATCACTTCCAGGGAAGTCATAAAAAAATGAAAAGGATTGCTCTAAGTCATCTTCTTCTTTCTTTTTATTGTAAAACCTAAGTTTAACACTAATGGTTAGCCTGTTTTGAGCAGCTATCTGATCTGCTGTGGCCGTAGTTGGAGAGATTCTATATTCTGTTATTTCTCCTTCGTAAACTAAGTCGCCTCCTGAAGGAACCAGATTTAAATTGGTTTGATTTTGAATTAAATCTTCCAGTGCTATTTTAAAATCGCGTTCTAAACCGGGTTCAATAAGTAACGCCGTATTTTCAAAACGGTTTACCTGATAGGTTTCAACACCAGGAGGTATTGAAGCTCCGGTAAAAGAATAAAAACCACAGCTTGAAAAGGTAAGCGTTGCTATTAATAGAAATAAATAAGATGCTTTTTTCATATATGTTATGACTGCCTTAATTTAAGAAATAAATGTTTTTAATGTAACGAGAAGTTACAAATCGTATTGTTTAATTTTTCTATAGAGTGTCCGTTCGCTTATTCCTAATTCAGCAGCTGCTAATTTACGTTTTCCATTGTGACGTTCAAGTGATTTTTTAATTAATTCTAATTCTTTGTCGTGTAAGGATAGGGTTTCTTCCTCTTCAATTTCTTCTGCAAAATGATATTTGTCCTGAATAGAGATTATTTCTTCAGTGTTTGAGGTGTGTTCTGGAATTGAAATGACTTCAGTGTTTTCAACAGGTTCTTCATAGGTTGCATCCTCTTCATCTGAATTACCATAGATTTTTTGTATTAAAGTTTCGTTGTTTTTTTCAACATCTTTGGTATCTCCACTTTTCATCAATTCCATAGTGAGTTTTTTCAAATCATTGAGATCGCTTTTCATATCAAAAAGCACCTTGTATAGAATTTCACGCTCACTGCTAAAATCGCTTTCAGACTTAGGTGTCTTTATGATTGCAGGTAAATTTGTTGAGGCTGAAGCTGGTAAATAGCTTCTTAAAACTTCAGCTGTTATTGTTCTTTTTTGTTCTAAAACGGAAAGCTGTTCAGCAATATTTCTTAGTTGGCGTATGTTTCCTCCCCAGCGGTGTTTTAAAAGTATCTGAATGGCATTGTCAGTTAATTTTATTGTGGGCATTTTATACTTTAAAGCAAAATCACTGGCAAATTTTCTAAATAATAAATGGATATCCTCCTGGCGTTGACGTAATGGAGGTAGGTTGATTTCAACAGTACTTAATCTATAATAAAGATCTTCTCTGAATTTTTCTTTTTCAATGGCTTCAAACATGTTAACATTGGTAGCCGCTACAATACGCACATTGGTTTTTTGTACTTTACTTGAGCCTACTTTTATAAATTCTCCATTCTCTAAAACCCGTAATAAGCGTACCTGAGTGGTAAGAGGCAATTCGCCAACTTCATCCAGAAAAATGGTTCCTCCGTCAGCTACCTCAAAATAACCGGCACGCGTTTGGGTGGCACCTGTAAATGCACCTTTTTCGTGTCCAAAAAGTTCGCTGTCTATTGTCCCTTCAGGAATAGCACCACAGTTTACAGCAATGTATTTATTATGCTTTCTATGTGATAGCTGATGTATTATTTTAGGAATACTTTCTTTACCAACACCACTTTCACCGGTTACCAATACTGAAATATCAGTTGGGGCTACCTGAATGGCTTTTTCAATAGCTCGATTTAGTGATGGTGTATTACCAATAATGCCAAAACGTTGTTTTATAGCTTGAACTGATTCCATATCTATTTCCCGAGAAACCGGGAGTTTTTTCGTATTAATTATTCTTTGAGTATCCTACTGCGTCACCAATAAGTGTAGCTGATGTACAATCAGTAGTTTTTACATTAACAAAATCTCCTATTTTATAACGCGCTTTGGGGAAAACCACAACTGTATTTTGAGGTGTTCTTCCGGACCAATGTGTGTCAGACTTTTTAGATGTTTTTTCTATAAGAACTTCAACTATAGTGTTTAAGTGTTCCTTAGTTCTTATGGCACTATGTTTTTGCTGGAGTTCAACAATTTCTGCAAGCCTTCTTTTTTTAGTGGCTTCAGGAATATCATCTTCCATATTTCTACCGGCCATAGTACCGGGACGTTCAGAATAGGTAAACATATAACCAAAATGATACTTTACATATTCCATGAGCGATACAGTGTCTTGAAAATCTTCTTCGGTTTCAGTTGGGAAACCAATAATCATATCTTGACTAATAGCACAATCCGGAATAATATGACGGATGTTATCAATTAATTCAAAGTATTCCTCGCGGGTATGTAGTCGATTCATTGCTTTTAAAATGCGATTACTTCCACTTTGAACCGGTAAATGAATATGATTGCAAATGTTTTCATATTTAGCCATGGTTTTAACCACATCTAATGTTAAATCCTGTGGGTTTGATGTTGAAAACCGGATACGCATTTTTGGCTGCGCCTTAGCACAAAGTTCTAATAATTTTGAAAAATTTACAGACGTAGCCTTTTGCATCTCACTAGCTTTAACAAAGTCTTTTTTAAGGCCACCGCCATACCAAAGGTAGCTATCAACGTTCTGGCCTAGTAATGTGATTTCTTTATAGCCTCTATTCCATAAATCATTTACCTCTTCCAAAATACTCTGTGGATCTCTACTACGTTCCCGGCCACGGGTAAATGGTACTACACAAAATGTACACATGTTATCACATCCACGTGTTATTGATACAAAAGCAGTAACACCATTTGAATTTAATCGTACAGGGGAAATGTCTCCGTAGGTTTCTTCTTTAGAAAGAATTACGTTAATGGCGTCTCTGCCTTCATCAACTTCAGCTAGCAAGTTTGGTAAATCTTTATAAGCATCAGGGCCTACTACTAAATCTACAATTTTTTCTTCTTCAAGAAATTTGGTTTTCAGGCGCTCTGCCATACAACCCAGAACACCAACTTTCATTTTAGGGTTATGGTCACGTTTTACAGCATTGTACTTTTCTAAACGTTTGCGTATAGTTTGTTCTGCCTTATCTCTTATAGAGCAAGTGTTGACTAAAACCAAATCTGCATCTTCCAGTTTTTGAGTAGTGTTAAACCCTTGATCCGTCATAATAGATGCAACAATTTCACTGTCGCTAAAGTTCATAGCGCAGCCATAACTTTCAATAAATAATTTTCTTTTATTACCTTCTTTTTGTTCTAAAACTAAAGATTCTCCTTGTTTATTTTCGTCTATAATTTTCTCCATAATTCACTGATAGCCCTAACGGTCAATAAGTATGCAAAGATATAATATATTTGTGTTTTATGACAAAGTGGCAGTTTAAATTTGCAAGAGGATGTGTTAATTTTATGAAAACATTAACGCAACCAATTGTGAAGTCCTGTATCTATTATTAGAAATAATAAAAAAGCTTTATATGATGTTCAGACGTTTTAAAATGATAATGTTTTCTTTGGTTATTCTTTTGTGTTTTACCAATATGACTTGTGATAGTGATGGAGAAATAATAGAAGAAGCAACAAGCTGTGATTTTAAGACCATAGTAGATAGAACAGTATTCCATGACTTAGAATCTGACAATTTCAATTTTGTCGATGCCCAAATAACAGGAGATTGTTTGTCCATTACTTTTGGTGCTTCCGGTTGTAATGGTGAAAGTTGGGCGTTTAAATTGGTAGACTCAGAAGCTGTGACCAAATCAATACCGGGGCAGCGGTCTTTGAAATTTCAACTTGAAAATAAAGAGCTCTGTGAGGCTTATTTTGAAAAGACGGTTTCATTTGATCTCACACCTTTGCAACTCCCAGGGGATCATGAAGTGCTTTTGAACATTCAAGGCCTTAGTAAGTCACTTAGCTATAAGTATTAATAACGTTTACGATAACAAATTTAATGATGGTTTAATAATTGTCTTTATATATAATCCAAGTTTTAATCCTGTAACCTTGCAGGATTTTTTATTTGTAATTACTAAAAAACATTTACATTTATACAATACAAATTTTAACATCAACTAAATAATGAATTCATTTAAAATCTTATTAGAAAAAATAAAAGAAGCTAAAGCACTTGATTTTGGCCAAGTCTTTAACGATTCAATTGAGTTGTTTAAAAAGACATGGCTTCAAGGTTTTTTGTTGCAATTATTTACACTTATAGTTATGTTGCCCTTAATTATCGTTTTATATGTTCCATTAATAGGAATGATGATAGCGCAACAAGAAAGTGGTTATGCTAATACCGACGCTTTTAATAATTTCTTTGCAGGAATGTCTGTTCTCTATATTCTATTTGTAATAGTTGGCGCTTTTGTTCTAGGAGCTGTTTCTTTGGCATTAAATGCTGCGTTTTTTAGAATTATGAATCGTTTAGATAGTGATAAAACGGTCTCATCTTCAGATTTCTTTTATTTTCTAAAAACGAAATATCTGAGTAAAATATTTGTGTTAATGCTGGTGTCAATGGGGATTTCCATTGTAGCTGCATTATTGTGTTATCTTCCAATATTTTATGTATTGGTTCCTTTGTCGTTTTTTACAATAGTATATGCATTTAATCCGAACTTTTCTGTTGGGGATATTGTTAAGGTAAGTTTTAAGCTAGGTAACAAAAAATGGTTAATTACCTTTGGATTGATTATTGTTTCATCATTGTTAGCTCAAATTGTTGGCTTTCTATTATGTTTTGTTGGGGTGTTGTTTACAGCTCCATTTGTATATCATCCAATTTATATAATTTATAAAAAAGTAATAGGATTTGAAGAACAACATGTTATAGATGAGATAGGAACGTCATCAGAATAAAAATAAAATTTTTGACAAAAAACTGCTTTTAAGATCTTAAAAGCAGTTTTTTTTGTTTAAATAATCCACAGATAATCCAGAAAATGTTACAGATAAACTTTTTTTCATATACATTTGTAGCTTCAAAAAGTGTAGTATGGCGAAGAATTTAGTGATAGTAGAGTCACCGGCAAAAGCAAAAACAATTGAAAAATTCCTGGGAAAAGACTTTAAGGTTGAATCCAGTTTTGGGCATATTTCAGACCTGCCTTCCAAAGAGTTAGGAGTTGATGTTGATGGTGATTTTAAACCAAAATATGAAGTTTCAAAGGATAAAAAGGCTGTTGTAAAAAAGTTAAAAGACTTAGCTAAAAAAGCTGAAATGGTTTGGTTGGCTAGTGATGAAGATAGAGAGGGAGAGGCTATTGCGTGGCATTTGGCAGAAACTTTAAAATTAGATAAAGAAAAAACAAAGCGTATAGTTTTTCATGAAATTACTAAATCAGCAATCCAGAAGGCTATAGAAAACCCAAGAGGCATTGATTATGATTTGGTAGATGCACAACAAGCACGTCGTGTTTTGGACAGAATAGTAGGGTATGAACTGTCTCCTGTACTTTGGAGGAAAGTAAAAGGGGGGCTTTCAGCAGGTAGAGTCCAATCTGTATCGGTGCGTTTAATTGTAGAAAAAGAAAGGGAAATAGAAGGATTTACACCAGTTGCATCATATAGAATTGATGCAGAGTTTTCCAATGAAAGCGGGCAAACCTTTAAAGCAAAACTACCAAAAAACTTTTCTTCAAAAGATGAAGCTCAAAAGTTTTTAGAGCAGAATATTAATGCTAATTTTAAAGTTGCTGATTTACAAAAAAAACCGGCTAAAAAATCGCCGGCAGCACCATTTACCACCTCCACATTACAGCAAGAAGCTTCGCGTAAACTTTATTTTTCGGTGAGTAAGACCATGACTATGGCCCAACGCCTTTATGAAGCTGGTTTAATTACTTACATGAGAACAGATAGTGTGAATTTATCTGAAGAAGCCAGAAAAGGTGCAGAAGACGAAATAAAAAATGCTTTTGGTTTAAAATACAGTAAGCCGAGAAATTATAAAGGAAAATCAAAAGGCGCGCAGGAAGCACATGAGGCTATTCGTCCTACAAATTTTGCAACACATACTATTAATATAGACAGGGATCAGGCACGCTTATATGAGTTGATCTGGAAACGCGCTATTGCATCACAAATGAGTGAAGCAGAGCTGGAGCGTACTAATGTTAAGATTAATGCGTCAACTCACAATGAAACGTTTACGGCAAATGGAGAGGTTATAACATTTGATGGGTTTTTAAAAGTATATCTGGAGGGAACCGATGATGAACATGCAGAGCAGGAAGGTATGCTACCAGCAATGAGAACCCATGAAGTATTACTCAATAATAATATTACAGCCACTGAGCGTTACACACGCCCTCCGGCAAGATTTACAGAGGCTTCTTTGGTGAAAAAATTAGAAGAACTGGGTATAGGTAGACCATCTACATATGCACCAACAATTTCTACTATTCAAAACAGGAATTATATTGAGAAAGGAACCGTTGAAGGAGAAAAAAGAAACTATTCTCAACTGACGTTAAAAGGTGGAGAGATTAAAGATAAAACCTTAACAGAAAAAATAGGTTCAGATAAAGGAAAGTTAGTGCCTACTGATATAGGGATGATTGTAACAGACTTTTTGGTCAATCATTTTGATGCTATTTTAGATTATAATTTTACAGCTAAAGTTGAGGCAGACTTTGATGACATAGCAGATGGAAATGAAGATTGGACTAAAATGATGAAAACATTTTATAAGAATTTCCATCCTATTGTTGAAGATGTTAAGGAAAATGCCGATAGAGAATCCGGCGAGCGTATTTTGGGTACAGACCCTAAAACAGGAAAGCAGGTAAGTGTGCGTTTAGGGAGGTTTGGCCCTATGGTACAAATAGGAACGGTTGATGATGAAGATAAGCCACAGTTTGCCAGTTTAAGTCCGGATCAGCAGCTAACTACTATTACCTATGAAGAGGCTATGGATTTGTTTCAATTGCCTAAGACCTTGGGTAGTTATGAAGGAGAGGAAGTTTTGGTGAATAATGGGCGCTTTGGACCATATGTGAAATTTGGTAGCGCTTTTGTTTCGCTTCCAAAAGGAGTGGATCCCTTAAGTGTAGAGTTAGATGATGCTATTGTTTTAATAAAAGAAAAGCAAAAAGCAGATGCACCTATATATATGTATAAGGATTTACCGGTACAAAAAGGGAAAGGGCGTTTTGGTCCATTTATAAAATGGAACAATATGTTTATCAACGTGAATAAAAAATACGATTGGGATAATTTATCAGATGCAGATATTGTTGAACTGATTGAAACAAAAATTCAAAAAGAAATAGAGAAAGTTGTTCATAATTGGGAAGAAGAAGGTATTCGCGTTGAAAAAGCGCGTTGGGGAAGACATAATGTTATTAAAGGGAAGATAAAGGTTGAACTTGCTAAAACCGTAGATGTTTCAGAAATGACATTAGAGGAAGCTCAAGGGATTATTGAAGCTAATGCGCCAAAGAAAAAGACAGCAAGAAAGAAAACCACTAAAAGGAAAACACCAGCAAAAAAGAAATAACATATAATGAACTTTAATTTTCTTTCTCCTGTTTCAGATTTAGTACTAGCTCATAACGAACTGCTCTCAGCGCAAGCCTTAGGAAGGAAACTTAAAATTCATTCATCACAGCATGGTATTCCCGATTTGGAAAATGTGGATGTAGCTATCATTGGTGTTTTAGAAAATAGAAATGATATCAATTACATAGGAGAAGAATTTCAATTAAATGAAATTAGAAAATCTTTTTATAGCCTTTTTCCAGGAGCGTGGAATCTTACTGTAGCAGATTTAGGGGATATTAATAAAGGAGAAAGTGTTGAGGATACTTATTTTGCATTAAGAGAAGCTATAAGTATTTTGGTTAAAAAGAGAATTATTCCTATAATTTTAGGAGGTTCTCAAGATTTAACCTATGCTAATTATAGAGCGTACGATGATTTAATTCCCATGGTTAATATAGTAAATGTGGATGCGCAATTTAACCTTGGAGATTCTTCCAAACCTATAAAGAATAATAGTTTTGTTGGTAAAATTATTTTAGACGAGCCTTATAATCTTTTCAATTATGCCACAATTGGATACCAAACCTATTTTAATTCTCAGGAAGAAATAGATTTGATGGATAATTTATATTTTGAATCTTACCGACTAGGACAGGTGTCTGGAGATATTACAGTAGTAGAACCTACTTTGAGAGACGCCAATATAGTAAGTATAGATTTAAATGCGGTAAAGGGGTCTGAGTTAAGTTTGTATCAGAGGTATTCCCCTAATGGTTTAGACGGTAAGGAAATATGTGCCATAGCACGTTATGCAGGTATTAGTAATAAGGTATCTTCATTTGGTATTTATGAATATAAACCATCAAAAGATGATGAGATGACATCAATGCTCATTTCTCAAATCCTTTGGTATTTTATTGAAGGCGTGAATTTTAGGGTTAAAGATGATGATTTTTCAGACGAAACTAATTACCAAAAGTTTATTACACTGGTTGATGATCAGGACTTGGTGTTTTATAAAAGTAATAAAACCGGGAGGTGGTGGATAGAAATTCCTTTTTTAGCAGAAGTCAATAATAAATTGAAAAGACATACGTTATTACCATGCACACATCAGGATTACCTTGATGCATGTAACAATATGGTACCGGAGCGTTGGTACAAAGCCTTTCAGAAGAATTGTGTTTGAGAGATTAATATTAGTTAAAGAGTAAATTTAATCGTTGAAATGCGCTTTTTTTACGATGAAATGTTATTTTTTTAGATAAAAAGTTGTTTTTTAAAAAATATATAAATATGTTTACGCTCTCGTAAATGAAGCTAAATAAATTAACCTCGAGTTTACTATAGATATGAAGAAGTTTATATTATTAACCGCAGTATTAGTAATTCTTGCCAGTTGTGGCTCTAAAGATAGAGGCGAACTGGTAGGTGTTAAAGGAAAAAAATGGCATCCTGAAAAGCCATATGGTATGGAGCTTATTCCTGGAGGAGCATTTATTATGGGTAAGGCAGATGATGATCTTGCCGGAGTTCATGATGCCCCTGCAAAGACCGTTACTGTTAGAGCCTTTTATATGGACGCTACAGAAATAACAAATAGTGAATATCGCCAGTTTGTTAATTGGGTTAGAGATTCAATTGTAAGAATGAAATTAGCGGTGTTAGCAGATGAGGTTGGTATGACTCCAGATGATGGAGGTATTGGCGAATATGCATTTAAAGATGCAGATACAGCTAATATGTCTGTGTATGAGAAGTATATGTTTGAGAACTATACCGGGTTAGGCCCAACAGGATATGAAGGTAGAAAGATTAATAAAGATGTTGATTTAATCTTTGATACATCAGAATATCCAGACGAGTATTATACTGAAGTTATGGACACTATGTATTTACCATTAGAAGAGTCTTATAACGGGCAACGTACTTGGGATGTTACTAAATTTAAATTTCAGTACAGCCATATGGATATCCAGGAAGCGGCCAGAAATAGAGGCGTAAAGCGTAAGGATGTAATAATAAAAGAAGAAATTGAAGTGTATCCGGATACCACTGTTTGGATTAGAGATTTCGCATATTCATACAATGAACCTATGCATAATGATTATTTTTGGCATGATGCCTATAGTGATTATCCGGTTGTAGGTGTTACCTGGAAACAAGCTAAAGCATTTTGTGAGTGGAGAACAATAAACAAAAACACGTATCAAAAATCTAAAAAGGGAGCCGCGGCAGTAAATACTTTCAGATTACCATCTGAAGCAGAATGGGAATATGCTGCAAGAGGCGGCCTGCAAGCAGCAACATATCCATGGGGTGGACCATATACAAAAAGCGACAGAGGTTGTTTTATGGCTAACTTCAAGCCGGTAAGAGGTGATTATGCAGCAGATCAGGCATTATATACAGTAGAAGCAAAATCATATGATCCTAACGATTATAACTTGTACAATATGGCAGGTAATGTGGCAGAATGGGTAAATGCTTCTTATGATCCGTCATCTTATGAACATACATCTACCATTAACCCCAGCGTTAATGATAATGATAATCAACGTAAGATTGTACGAGGAGGCTCTTGGAAAGACGTGGCTTATTTTTTACAAGTAAGTTCAAGAGATTATGAATATGCAGATTCTGCAAGGAGTTATATAGGTTTCAGAACCGTTCAGGATTACATGGGGACAAAAGTAACTAAGAACGGTAAGAACTAATTTAAACCCAAATCAAATAATAAATAACTATTAATTAACCTACTTAAGTAATCCTACTTAAATTAAAAACCAAAAATTATGGCAAAGTCAAAAACAAGTAAGAAATTCATGAATATGGCATATGGATTAGGAGCAGCAATTGTAATTGTTGGTGCACTATTCAAGATTATTCATTTTGAAATTGGACCACTAACAGGTAACGTTATGTTAACTATCGGTCTTGTAACAGAAGCAATCATTTTTGCATTATCAGCCTTTGAGCCTGTTGATGAAGAACTAGATTGGTCATTAGTATATCCGGAATTAGCCGGGGGGCACTCAAGCAAAAAAGAAGGTAAAGAAGATGCACAAGGCCTGTTATCTCAAAAATTAGATGACTTGTTAAAAGAAGCTAAAATTGATGGAGAGCTAATAGCTAGTTTAGGTGAAAGTATTAAAAACTTTGAAGGAGCTGCCAAAAACATGTCTTCTACAGTTGACTCAATTGAAGCGACTAAGAAATATGGTGAAGAATTATCATTAGCTGCAGCTCAAATGGAGTCTTTGAACAGTTTATATAAAGTGCAGTTAGAAAGTGTTAATAAACAAGCTACTATTAACGAAGAGTCTATTGAAAATGCAGCTAAATTAAAAGAGCAAATGCAATCATTAGCGTCTAACTTGTCGTCATTAAACGGTGTATACGGTGGTATGCTATCTGCTATGAATAAATAATTAGGAGCGTTAATCCCAAATTACTATTAATTAACCAAAAACCTAATTAAACATGGCAGCAGGAAATTTATCACCAAGACAGAAAATGATTAATCTGATGTATTTGATATTTATAGCTATGCTAGCGTTAAATATGTCAAAAGAAGTGCTTTCGGCCTTCGGATTAATGAATGAAAAATTGACTAAGTCTAATGCAACGACTGAGTTAAGAAATGATAGTTTTATGGCAAGCTTAGAGGTAAAAGCTAGTGAGTCAGATAACTATAAAGAATTAAAATCTAAAGCAGACCAGATAGATCAATTAGCAACCAAATTTGATACTTACTTAGACGAATTAAAAGGTAAAATGACCGCTACTGTTGATGATCCTACAGATTATGAGATCATGGATAAAGGCGATTACCTTGATGAGAACTTCTTTAAAGGAGATAAAATAAAGGAAGAAGGTCAAAACTTTTTAAACCAGATTAACGGTTTTAGAGATGATGTGATTGAAATCCTGAAAACAGAAGAAGGTATGGATGCTATCATTAAAGAGGTAGACGAAAAATTTAATACCGATCCTGTAAAAAGAGAAATGGGAACTCAAGCCTGGTTAGATTATCACTACAAAGGATTCCCTTTAGTAGCTTCTTTAACTAAAATGACGCAATTACAGGCAGATATTAAAACCACTGAATCTGAGATTTTAGCTAAAATGTTAGAAGGAGAGTTGTCTGAAATAGCTTCTATGGATAATTACACGACTTTGCTGGAAACAACTAAGTCAGCGTATTTTAACGGCGAACAATTTGACGGACAAATCGTTTTAGGTAGAAAAGATGCTTCTACTAAGCCTAATAGAGTAGAGTTAACTCTTGATGGACGAAAACTTACTGAAAACCAATATTCTATTGAAGATGGTAAAGTCAAGTTAAAAATAGGAACAGGTGGTGTTGGAGAACATAAAATTGAAGGGAAACTTATTTTTGCACAAGATGGTGAAGAAATAGAAGTACCTGTAAGTTCTTCATTTGCTACAGTTGCTAAACCAAATGCAGCGACTATCTCTGCGGATAAAATGAATGTGGTTTACCGTGGTGTTAAAAACCCAATGACTATTTCATTTGCCGGTATCCCAGATAACAAAGTTATTGCCAATGCTCAAGGTTTATCAAGAGCCGGAGGTAGTAGATATGTTATGGACGCTACAAGAATTCAAGGTAGAGAAGTAACTATAAATGTTACAGGGACATTACCCGATGGAGGAAAAGTTAGTGACAATGCAAAATTCAGAATTAAAGATTTACCAAAGCCAACAGGAACAGTAAGAGGTGAAGACGGTGCCTTAAAAATGCAACGTAACAGCCTTAAGATTTCTACAATTGGTGCAAAGTTTGACGATTTTGATTTTGAATTACCATTACGAGTTACCGGATTTAAATTTAAAGTACCGGGACAACCTACCATTAATGTAAAAGGTAACAAATTAGATAGCAGAGCTCAAAAGGCTTTAACTAAAGCTAAACGAGGTTCTGGTGTTCAAATATTTGACATAGAAGCAAAAGCAAGTGGAGTAAGTGTTATACTTAAAAAAGTATCCCCTGTTTTTGTTGAACTAACAAACTAATTGCATAGTTTGCTTAGCTCATAGAATTAATAAGTAAAATGTTGATTAAGATGAATATGAAAAGTTTTTTACTAACCGTTGTAACTGTTTTTACAGCATCAAACATATTTGCGCAAGCCAATGTATTGAATGCTAAAAGCCCTGAAGAAATTGGGATAAGAACTGAAAATCAAAAGGCGGTAGATAATGATAAACCATTAGAATATGGATATGTTGATGATAGAGATATTCTGTTTTCAAAAATGGTTTGGGAGAAAATAGTCCTTGATGAACGTGCTAACTTCCCGTTATATTACCCAATAGACACAAATAATATAGGTAATGACAGACGTTCGTTATATGATGTTCTTATGAAGAATGTTAAGAACGAAAAAATAAAAAACATTTATGATGATTCTTATTTTACAACAAAAAGAACTCTAAAAGATATTGAATCTGCTTTAACTATGGTTGATACTACAGAATTGGGTATTGAGCAAATAAATGCCGGAGAAGAATTATCAGCAGAGTATATCAATAAAAGAGAGATTACGGCTGCTGATATTAAAGAATATCACATTAAGGGGCTTTGGTATTTTGACAAACGCCAGGCTGAAATGAAATATAGATTATTAGCTATTGCACCTGTAGCTCCTGATGTTAATTTTATTGATACAGATGAGCCGGATTTAGTACCATTATTTTGGGTGTTCTTCCCTGATGCCAGAGAGGTGCTTCATGAAGCAAAATCGTTCAATAATTCAAATAGTTCTATGCCATTTTCCTTTGATCATTTGTTAAACGCAAGACGTTTTCAAGGTTATATATTTAGAGAAGAAAATGTTCAGGGTGATAGAGCCGTATCAGAATATGTTTCACAAAATGCTTTAATGCAATTATTGGAATCTGAACGTATCAAAAATAAAATTAGAGACTTTGAACTAGACATGTGGACATATTAGCCATAAGAATAATTAAATAGTTAAAAAAACGCCCATTAAAAATGGGCGTTTTTTTATGGATTTTTTGTAAAAAGGAGATTTAATTTCTAACTATCTTCGCACATTATGACCATAGATTATATAGTTGTTGGAATAGGACTTGCAGGAGTTAGCTTTTGTGAGTATTTAAAAGCAAACAATAAGACTTTTATTGTGTTTGATAATGCTTCTCAGCAGTCTTCTGTCGTTGCTGGAGGCTTGTACAATCCCGTGGTGTTAAAACGTTTTACATCAGTTTGGAAAAGTAAAGAACAACTTGATATAGCATTACCTCTGTATGCTAAAATTGAAAATGAGCTTCATGTAAAACTGGATTATAAGATTCCGGTATATAGGAAATTTGCTTCTCTAGAAGAGCAAAATGATTGGTTTACGGCTTCTGATAAACCTTTGCTTTCAGAATTCCTTTCCGAAAAGATTATTAAAAATAACAATGATCATATTGATGCACCTTTTGGTTTTGGCGAAGTTTTAAAAACAGGTAGAATTGATGTTAAAACCATGATTGAGGCCTATAAAGCAGATTTAAGAAATAAGGACGTGCTGTTTGAAGAGCCATTTGATTATGAAACATTGTATATGGCAAATAACAAAGTAAGTTATAAAGATCTTTATGCTACAAATATTGTGTTTTCGGAAGGGTTTGGGGTAACACAAAACCCATATTTTAAAAATGTACCATTAAACCCTGCAAAGGGGGAGTTGCTTATTATTCATGCACCGGATTTAAAGATTGACTATGTTTTAAAGGCGGGAGCCTTTTTAATCCCATTGGAAGGAGATAAATATATTGTTGGAGCAACTTACGAATGGAAAGATTTAAGTCATAAAGTGACAGAATCGGCCAGATCAGAGCTATTATTTAAACTAAAAAAACTGATTCATTGTGATTTTGAAGTGGTTGATCAGGTTGCTGGCGTAAGACCAACAGTAAAAGATAGAAGGCCTTTGGTAGGGGCGCATCATATCCATAAAAATATGTTTATACTAAATGGTTTAGGAACACGCGGCGTGATGATTGGCCCTTATGTAGCTGAACAATTATACAACTTTATTGAGAACGGTATTTCTTTAGAAAAAGCTATTGATATTAGCAGGTTTAAAACCTAAAGTGGTTTCTATTTTTTAGCCAGAGATTTATCGTAACTCATAAAAAAATTGATCCAAATATTTCTTGAAAGTCTTAAAATTATTGGCAAACAGATTATTAAGGTTGCTACAATAGATATAAAGACAGTAATTAAACTGGCCTTAAACACAAAAAAAGCTATTATAAATGCAGCTGAGGCAAAGGCTATGCCTACAGGATAACTTACATACATAGAACCATAGAAAAATGAAGGCTCGATCTTATATTTTGTGCCACAGTTAGAACATTTTTCGTGCATACTTAGTGCTTCAGAAAGTATGTAAGGGTTCTTGTTTTTAAACATAGATTCTTCATGGCATTTAGGACAGGTGCCTGTAAAAATACTATATAACTTTGAGCCTTTTTTAAACATATAATTTAATGTATTTTTGCGAGCGCAATTACAGTGTAAAAGTACCATTTTAATACTAAAAGAGCAGAGGTAAAAGTTATATTTCTATGATGAACATTCATAATTTATCGATTTCGTTTCAGGGAGAATACCTTTTTGAAGACATTACTTTCAAATTGGGAAATGGAGACAGGATTGGGCTTATTGGAAAAAACGGAGCTGGTAAATCTACGATGCTCAAAATTTTATCAAAAGAAATGGAACCTGATACAGGTCAAATTGCAGCCGATAAAGAACTTAAAATAGGTTTTTTAAAACAGGATATTGATTTTGTGTTTGGAAGAACAGTACTTGAAGAGTCTTACGAAGCCTTTACTGAAATTAAGGAATTGGAAGCTAAAATGGAAGCTGTAAATACCCAAATGGCTGAACGTACGGATTATGAAAGTGAAGGCTATCATCAATTAATGGTAGATATTAATGAGCTTCAGCATCAGTATGAAATTCTGGGCGGTTATAATTATCAGGGAGACACAGAAAAGATACTTCAAGGTTTAGGCTTTCAGAGACAGGATTTCAATAAACTTACCGATACATTTTCAGGTGGGTGGCGTATGCGTATTGAATTGGCTAAGTTATTACTTCAAAATAATGATATATTACTTCTAGATGAGCCCACTAACCATTTAGATATTGAATCTATTATTTGGTTGGAAGGGTTTTTGAAGAATTATACAGGAGCTGTGGTTATTGTATCTCATGATAAAATGTTTTTAGATAATGTGACTAACAGAACTATAGAGATTTCATTAGGGCGCATTTATGATTATCCTAAATCATACTCTAAATATTTGGTATTGAGAGAAGAACTGAGAACACAGCAATTGGCCTCTCAAAAAAATCAGCAAAAACAAATAGAGCAAACCGAGAAACTGATTGAAAAGTTTCGCGCCAAAGCTTCTAAGGCTACTATGGCGCAGTCACTTATTAAAAAGCTTGATAAAATAGATCGCATTGAGGTTGATGAAGATGATAATAGTGTAATGACGCTTAATTTCCCCGTTTCCATTACGCCTGGAAAGGTAGTTGTTGAGGCAGAAAAGGTTTCTAAAAACTATGGAGACAAACAGGTTTTAAAACATATTAATTTACTTATTGAACGTGATAGTAAAACTGCTTTTGTCGGTCAGAACGGACAAGGGAAATCTACACTGGCAAAAATTATAGTGGGAGACATAAAGCATGACGGGCATTTAAAGCTGGGGCATAATGTACAAATAGGGTATTTTGCTCAAAACCAGGCTGAATATCTTGACGGAAATAAAACCGTTCTAGATACTATGATTGATGCGGCTAATGAAACTAACCGAAGTAAAGTAAGAGATATCTTAGGCTCATTTTTGTTTAGAGGTGAGGAGGTTGAAAAATATGTGCGAGTACTTTCCGGAGGGGAGCGTAACCGTCTGGCGCTTGCTAAATTAATGCTGCAGCCCTTTAACGTACTTATAATGGATGAGCCAACCAATCACCTGGATATTAAATCTAAAAATGTCCTGAAGGAAGCTTTAAAACGTTATGAAGGCACCTTAATTTTAGTGTCTCATGATCGTGATTTTTTACAAGGGTTGACCAATATAGTTTATGAATTTAAAGATCATAAACTAAAAGAATATTTGGGTGATATTGATTTTTATTTAGAACAACGAAAAGTTGAAAATTTAAGAGAGGTTGAAAAACGGACCGTTGTAAAAGATACTCCTAAGGTTAAAAAGCAAACGTCTTATGAAGACCAAAAG
Organism: Alterotamlana spongicola; assembly: GCF_035818475.1. Classification (NCBI taxonomy): domain Bacteria; kingdom Pseudomonadati; phylum Bacteroidota; class Flavobacteriia; order Flavobacteriales; family Flavobacteriaceae; genus Alterotamlana; species Alterotamlana spongicola. The sequence continues at coordinate 186,514 of NZ_JAYMGV010000001.1, read as the reverse complement.
AAACTAAAATCCTTAAACAATAAGCTTAGCAATGTAGAGTCTAAGATCAATCAGTTAGAACGAGAGATAAAAGCTATTGATTTAGAGTTGGAAATAAATTATGAAGCAACCGCTTCAAAACCAAACTTCTTTGACGACTACCAAAAAAAGAAGGCAGATTTAGAAAATTTTATGGAAAAATGGGAAGCTATTCAACTGGAAATTGAAGCCTATAATGTGTAGCTTTTTATGTTTTTTTTAACTCTTAAGCATTAGTTATTGGGTAATTTTGTGGGCTAGACTATCAAAATTATTTGTATGCGTAAAATTATACTTTCCGTTATCGGAATTTTACTAATAGTATTTTCTGTTTTATTTGCCCAGAAACTTATAGCAAACAAGAACAAGCCCAAGCCCATTAAAGAGAAAGTTGTAAAAACTGTTTTTACAGATACGGTTACTAATGGTACTGTAAAAATTGTAATCCCTGCAAATGGGAGTTTGGTAGCCAAGAGGCGTATAGAACTATTTGCTGAAGTTCAGGGCGTATTTAAGCCTTCAAATAAACTCTTCAGGCCCGGACAAAAATATGGTAAAGGACAGGCTTTAATAAGCATGGATGCCTCAGAATACTATGCCGGTGTACAATCTGCAAAAAGTAATTTATATAATACTTTAGCGGCAATTATGCCGGATTTACGATTGGATTTCCCTGATGTATACCCAAAGTGGCAAGACTATCTTAATAGTTTTGATTTGAGCAAAACAACACCCCAACTACCAAAAATGGCCTCTGATAAAGAAAACTATTTTATAACCGGTAGAGGTATAGTATCAAGTTATTATAACGTTAAAAACTTAGAACAACATTTATCTAAATATATTATTTCTGCACCATTCTCCGGAATTTTAACACAAGCATTGGTTACAGAAGGCTCGTTAATACGATCGGGACAAAAACTAGGAGAATTCATTGATCCGTCAGTATATGAAATGGAAGTGGCACTGAGTGAAGGATATGCCAGTTTATTAAAGGTAGGAGAACCCGTTACACTTAATAATTTAGATCATACCGAAACCTATAGCGGTGTGGTATCTCGTGTAAATGGTAGTATAGATACAGCCACACAAACTATAACAGCATATATAGAAGTCAAAGATGAGGTGCTGAAAGAGGGGATGTATTTAGAAGCTAATTTAGATGCTAAAGAAGAGCATGATGCCATTGAGATTGATCGGAACCTACTATTGGAAACACAACAGGTTTTTGTTGTACGGGATAGTATATTGGGTGTGATACCGGCTAAACCTGTACATTTTTCAGACACTAAAGTTGTTTTAAAAGGAATTCCTGATGGAGCTGTAATTCTCAAGAAAGCCGTTCCCGGAGCCTATGTTGGGATGCTAATAAAACCATATACAGAACAAAAGAAAAGAGCTGGCGAAAAATGAGAAAAATAATTGCATATTTTATTAAATACCATGTTGCAGTAAATATTTTCATTCTTGCATTTTTTGTTTTTGGTATTATAGGGGTTATATCTTTAAAATCTTCATTTTTCCCTTTAGTAGATTCTAAAATAATCAATATTAATGTCACTTACCCGGGAGCTTCCCCTCAGGAGATAGAAGAAGGGGTGGTGCTAAAGATTGAAGATAATCTTAAAGGATTAAAAGGTGTAGATCGGGTAACATCAGTATCCAGAGAAAACAGTGGATCAATAACTGTGGAAATTGAAAAAGACGAGAATATTGATTTTATGTTGTTGGAAGTTAAAAATGCAGTAGACCGCGTACCTTCTTTTCCAACAGGGATGGAGCCTTTAGTTGTAGCCAAACGGGAGGCCATAAGAGAAACCATTTCCTTTGCATTAAGCGGAAACCATATTCCGCTTACTACTTTAAAGCAAATAGGGCGGCAAATTGAAAATGATTTAAGAGCCATTCCGGGGATATCCCAGGTTGAAGTTACCGGATATCCGGAAGAGGAAATTGAAATAGCTGTTAATGAAACCAGTTTATTAGCCTATAATTTAACATTTAATGATGTATCTCAAGCAGTTAGTGCTTCCAATATTTTAGTTACCGGAGGAAATATCAAAACTGATGTAGAAGAATATTTGATAAGGGCTAATAACCGGGCATACTATGGCGATGAGCTGTCAAATATTATAATAAAGGCAACCAATGATGGGAAAACAGTTAGATTAAAAGATGTCTCTATTATTAGAGACCGCTTTTCTGAAACCCCTAACGCCACGTTTTTTAATGAAGAGTTATCAGTTAATATTTCGGTTACAAGTACTAATAATGAAGACCTGATATCTTCGGCAGATAAAGTAAAAGCCTATATAGAAGGTTATAATCAAAGCCATAACAATGTTGAGTTAAATGTGGTTAGAGACTTATCTATAACGTTGAACCAACGTACCCAATTATTAGCCGAAAATGCTATTATTGGGATGCTATTGGTACTTGCCTTTTTATCATTGTTTTTGAATACGCGATTGGCATTTTGGGTGGCATTTGGGTTGCCTATTTCGTTTTTAGGGATGTTTATTTTTGCGGGACAGTTTGATGTGACTATCAATGTATTGTCACTTTTTGGAATGATTATCGTTATAGGTATTTTGGTAGATGATGGTATTGTAATAGCTGAAAATATTTACCAGCATTATGAAAAAGGAAAAACACCAATTCAAGCAGCTATAGATGGAACCATGGAGGTAATTCCTCCGGTAGTTTCAGCCATTGTAACCACCTTACTGGCCTTTTCTTTATTTCTATTTTTAGATAGTAGAATAGGTGAGTTTTTTAGTGAGGTTTCAGTCATTGTTATATTGACCCTGGCTGTATCATTAATTGAAGCTTTAATTATTTTACCGGCGCATTTAGCACATTCCAAGGCACTCCGAAAGCCTGTGAAAGAAGAAAACCCCTCTAAGATCAAGCAGTTTTTTGCCAAGATGCGGGTTATTAATAAGATGGGAGATCGGTTAATGGTCTTTTTAAGAGATAAGGTTTATGCACCGGCTTTAAGCTTTGTTCTGAACTTTAAACTACTTTCACTGGGTATTTTTATAGCACTTTTAGTGCTCACTTTTGGAGCTATTGGAGGAGGTATTATAGGAATAACTTTATTTCCGTCTATAGCAAGTGACAGGGTTTCTGTTGAATTGGATATGCCTAATGGTACCAATGTTAAAATAACAGATTCTATTATTTCAATGATAGAGCAAAAATCATACATAGTTAACCAGGAACTTACAGAAGAATATTTGCAAGGAACGGGTAAGGAGTTATTTGAGAACACCATATTAAGGTTAACCAGTTCATCCAGTGCTCAACTACAAATTAATATGTTACCGGGAGAAGAGCGCCCGGATGCTATAAACTCGCGGTTGGTTGCAAATAGATTGAGGGAAGTAGTAGGCCCGGTAATAGGAACAGAACGTTTGGTTTTTGGATCCGGTGGTAATTTTGGAGGTAGCCCGGTATCCGTGTCTTTATTAAGTAACAATATTGAAGAATTAAAAGCTGCAAAACTGGAATTAAAAAAGGTTTTGGAGTCTAATCCTCTACTAAAAGATGTTGAAGATAATGATCCGGCAGGTATAAAGGAAATACGTTTAGAGCTAAAAGAAAGTGCTTATTTGTTAGGGTTAGACCTAAGAGCTGTAATGAATCAGGTTAGAGCTGGTTTTTTTGGAGTACAGGCACAACGTTTTCAAAGAGGACAGGATGAGATCAGGGTTTGGGTGCGCTATGACAGAGCCAATAGAGAGTCTATTAATAACTTGGATGATATGCGTATTATGACTCCGGCCGGAACACGTGTAACCCTTAAAGACATTGCTAATTATACCATTGAAAGGGGAGATGTAGCTATAAACCATTTAGTCGGTCAAAGAGAAATAAGGGTTTCAGCTGATTTAAAAGACCCAAGTACCAGTGCAACTGATATTCTGGATAATATAAGAGTGAATATTATTCCGGAAATTCGATCAAAGTACCCTACTATTTCAGCGTCTTTTGAGGGGCAAAACAGGGAAGCTTCAAAACTTTCGAATTCTCTGGCAAGTGCCGGAATTCCAATTTTGTTATTGATATATATATCTATAGCCTTTACGTTCAGAAGTTACAGCCAACCTGTATTATTACTGTTGCTGGTACCGTTTAGTTTAACAGCAGTAGCATGGGGGCATTGGTTATTAGGCTTTTCTGTGAATATTTTATCCTTATTGGGAATCATTGCGCTAATAGGGATTATGGTTAATGACGGTTTGGTATTAATAGGAAAATTCAATACCAACCTTAGGGAAGGGATGAACTTTGATTTAGCGCTTACAGAAGCAGGTAAAGCAAGGTTTAGAGCTATTTTCTTAACCTCATTAACCACCATTGCAGGGTTAGCGCCACTATTATTAGAAAAAAGCAGGCAAGCCCAGTTTTTGATACCTATGGCCATCTCCATATCCTTTGGTATTGCATATGCTACGGTATTAACATTATTAGTATTGCCATTGTTTTTGTCATTTAGTAATGATATTAAAAAGAACTCAAAATGGCTGGCTACAGGAAAGAAGATCACAAAAGAAGAAGTAGAACGGGCAATTAAAGAGCAAAAAGAAACGCATGAACATTAAATTTGTCTTTTTAGGTTTAACCTTGGTGTCGCAAATATCAGTTTTTGCGCAAAAAATGCTTAGCCAGGAAGAGGCGGTCAGGTTAGCATTAGAAAATAACTACGGTATTAAGTTAGTGAATACAGATGTAGAAATAGCCAAGAATAATGCTAATATTTTGAATTCAGGCTATTTACCAACGGTTACAGGAAATGCAGGAGCTACTTACAATAAGAACAATATTGAATCTGAAACAGTAAACGGGCCTGCAGATTTTGACGGGATAGAAAGCTCAAGATATAATGCTTCCGTAGATCTAAACTATACTCTGTTTGATGGTTTGGGAAGAGCATATAATTATAAACAGCTTAAAGAAACTCAGCAGCTAACAGAGTTACAAGCCAGAGAAACTATTGAAAACACGGTATTGCAACTATTTACAGTGTATTATAATGTTGCAGAACTGGCTGAGAATTTTAATGCTATTTCTCAAACATTTGCAATTTCAAAAGACAGGCTGACAAGATCAGAGTACCAGTTTGAATTTGGACAAAGCACAAAACTGGCAGTACTTAATGCCGAAGTTGATATTAATAATGACAGTATCAATGTTATGAACTCCAGACAGGAATTAAAGAACTTTAAACGTGATTTAAACCTGGTTTTAGGAAACACACTTATTGATGATTTTGATGTTGACACAAATATTATGTTCAATAGGTTGTATAATAAAGAAGCGCTTTTGGAAAAGGCCATAGCAAATAATGTAAGTGTATTGCAAGTCGATAAGAATATTACAATTAACAAGTTGGGAATACAATCTGAAAGATCGGCATATTTGCCTACTGTAGGCTTAGTAGGAAGCTATGGCTGGAACAGAAATAATAATCCTGCCAATTTCACCAGAGTGTCTGTAAGTACAGGTATTTCTGCCGGCGTAAACCTCAGGTGGAATTTATTTGATGGGGGTAACACGGTTACAAGAGTAAAAAATGCCAGGGTAAATCTAGAAGCACAAAATATATTAAAAGAGCAACTTTTGGTAACCTTGCAGCGGGATTTCAACAATGCCTGGGACAATTACCATAACAGGTTGAAAATATTCAGATTAGAAGAGGATAATATTAAAACCTCTCAAAATAACTTCAACAGAACAGAAGAGAAATTTAAGCTGGGCCAGGTTAATTCCATAGAGTTTAGATTGGCACAGGTAAATCTTCTTAATGCAGAATTAAACAGGAATAAGGCCAAATATTTGGCTAAAATTGCAGAATTGGAAATGCTTCAAATATGTGGAGAACTCTTAAATGTTCAATTTTAATATGCAGATAACCTTGGAGATTAGGTTATTCATCGAATATTAAATGTTAAAATTTAATGCATTTTGTCGAATAAAATAGTTTTTCGTCTGATTTTGGTCTAGTTTCGTAAGAAAGTTAATCCCAAATTTGACTAAAAATGAAGACTTTAAAACTTTTAGTAACCTGCTTACTGGTAACAACATATTCATTTGCTAACATTTCTCCAAAAGAGAAAGAAGCCTTAGTAGCTTTATATAATGCCACCGATGGTGATAACTGGAATTCCTCATGGGATATCAATGCTTCTGTAGATACCTGGTATGGAATAAAGGTAGAAGATAATAAAGTAACAGAGATTAGCCTTCAATTTAATAACCTTCAGGGGACTTTACCAAAAGAGATTGGAGACCTAACGCACTTAAGACAAATGAATTTAGGTTTTAATAAGTTAAACGGAACCCTTCCTGAAACTATTAAAAATTTAACAGAACTTAGATCTTTAGAATTGTTTATGAATAATTTTGAAGGACGTATACCGGATGAATTAGGAGCATTAAAACAATTAGAGTCATTGAAATTGTATAGTAACAGATTTGAAGGAGAAATACCTAAATCTTTAATGGAGTTGATAAACCTAAAAGAATTGCTGTTAGGAAGTAATTTTTTAACAGGTAATATTCCAACCGAAATTAATGCCTTATCAAAATTGGAAAAGTTAAGCTTGATGGATAACAAGTTGGAAGGCGAGATTCCTATGGAAATCGCACAACTATCAAATTTGGAAGAGTTGATATTATCAACAAACCAACTTACGGGAGATTTACCACTTGAGTTTATTAATTTAAGAAAACTAAATACCATAATGGTTAGTGATAATAATCTGAACCAGGATTATAAAAGTATTTCCGGTATAAAACCGGTGTTGTTGAATTTAGAATTACAAAATTCAACAGCTACTATGGACATTGAAAAAGAGTAGTTAAAAGTAAATTTTCATAAAATTAGTTAGTTAAGCCATCATTTTGATGGCTTTTTTTATAATTTTAATTTTATGATTGAACATTTTTTCACCTGCCCGTATTGTTGGGAACCTATTTCTATGTTGTTGGATAGCTCAATTTCTAAGCAAACTTATGTGGAAGATTGTGAAGTATGTTGTAATCCCATTCAGATGATTGTAGCCTTTAAAAATGCGGAATTAATAGATTTTCAGGTAGATAGCATAGAGCAATAATTTTTTCTGATTTTATTCTTGCAGGAATTAAAAAGGGTTGTATATTTGCAGTCCAATATCGCGGGATAGAGCAGTAGGTAGCTCGTCGGGCTCATAACCCGAAGGTCACTGGTTCGAGTCCAGTTCCCGCTACTAAATTAAAAGTCAATTATTTGTAAATCAGATAGTTGGCTTTTTTTATTCCCGAATTATTCCCGAAAACAGATTTATAACTTCTTTTAGAATATGAATTGCTTTTTATCCTTATCTAATGCATAGGGGGGTAGGGAAAAAACCGAACCAGTTATATTGATACCACCATGGAGGATTTTAACATATTCCCTCTATAATTTTTTAATACTATTTATTTTTGTAAGAATATGAGTATATTTGAATACAATATACTTAGCTTATTTATGAATTATATGCAATACTGTGTAACGTATATATTACTAGGAATAAATTTATGAAAATTGAGATTCAGTTGGAGCTTCCTTTTGTAACTAGAACACTAGATAGTTCTGATTTTGGAGTACCTGAAAAAGTAAAATTTAAGGGAACAGATTTTACATATAATAGTCAACTAAATAAAACTACGACTTCAGCTTTAATATCATTTGAATATCAAAATGAAGAAGCTGAATTTAACAATGATTTAAAAAAGAAATTAGCCCTAAGAGCGATTGAATTGATTAATCATTATATATACCATGCAAAAACTTTTGAACATCATTCTACTGATATTGTTCAAATATCTCCAAGAAATACAAAAAATATTGTTTTAGAAATTAAAGATAAGAATGATAATTTAGTACTTAAAGAAATAGTTGAATTAACACAAGAAAAACCTAAATATTTTCAAGAATATTTTGACTATTTAAATGAGCCAGGTGCTTTTGATGTTTTTGAAGATTTGATTAAAGATAAAAAAGGACATTTACTCTTCATAAATCTTTTATCAGATTCATTTTATGCAATATTTGAAGGAAGATATAATGAGTCAATAATTAATTCTTGTACTGCAATAGAGTCATTGATTTTTCCAAAACTAATTGATTGGCTAGGAGATAAGTTTCATAACAAAAGTAATAAGAACGCTGAAAGAGTATTGATTGAAATTCCTATGAATTTAAAATACGAGCTTATTTTCGGAGAAATAGAAAAAGGCTTATTGTCAGTCCATAATGAGTTATTAGAAAAATTAAAGGGGATTAATAAGCTAAGAAATACAATTGTTCATGGTGGAAATAAAGCGACTAAGAAACAAGCAGAGGATGCGTTGAATTATGCCTCAAAATTCATCCTTATAGTCTTTATGAAAATGGAACCGACTTCATTTAAAGAAGAAGAAAGGAGATGAAATCAATTAACAAATGAAAAAACTAGTTAGTAAAAGACAAATTGAAATTCTTGAACTTATGGCTGAAGGTTATAAGGAAGAAGATATTGCAAATAAGCTAAATATAGCTCATGTAACATTAAGGAGACATAAAACTTTACTTTACAAGAAACTTGGTGTTAATAATTCTGTATCAGCAGTTGTAACTGCAATGGATTTAGGTTTAATTAAATGGGAATTGGCGACAAAATATAGAATTGAAAGAAACATTGAATTTAAATCAGAATATTTACAGTCTGGAATTACTATTTTAAATTACTTTTCTACAGTTTTAAGGCAAAAAAATCCAGATTCAAAATCAGTCGTAAGAATTGAGCAAGAAGGGTTAAATGTGAGGCTTCTAATAATTCCAGAAAAAGGAACTGAGATTCAGGTAATAGAAAAAACATTGGAGGAATATGGCCTTGTAATTTCAGGAAAAATGAAGATGACAGATTTTTTAAATGATAATATGCAAATATTGGAATTAGAGAACAAACTGGAAATATCTAAACTTGAATTACGTTTTGCTCATAAACAATTGGAATATGAAAGAAAAAATCATGAGGGTAGAATAACAAGTATTGAAAATGAGGTAGACTGGCTTCGAGGGCAAATTGGCAATTCTCTATCAGATATTAGGAAAATTACAATTGGATCTAATAATTATTTGGGAGACAGTGTAAAAGAACATTTTCCATCAAACGATAAAGCTTTATTGAAATCACTTGATTTAATCGAAAAGTTTCTAATAATAAAAGATAACGAAAAGAATAAAGAAGAAATGCTAAAAGCATTACAGGACATTCAAAAGAAAAATCCAGCGATATTGAAATTCATTCAAGAATTTGCACAGAAGACAATTAGTTCAACATCTGGAAAATTACTTTATGATTTGATTAGTTCGCTATTATAAATATAAAATATGACAACAGAAATATTAGAGAAGTTAAAGAATGATTTAGATGCTTTAAAGATAAAAACTTTTGAAAAAAAGAGAGCTACACGAAAAAAGGATAGAGAATCTATTGAAGAAGATATTCAGTTTATGACGAAAAGAATGCTTAAAAATTATGAATTAATCAAATATGATGAAGGAATAACAATGGAATATTATAAAACTAATTTTTTTATTTTCGATGTTGAGGACATTATACGTAACCTAGAAAGAGAAGAATAAAAAGAGTAGAGGTTAAAAAACTAAGTAAAAAGTAATATTAATAACTCCAAATTACCAAGTATATATAAATGCTGCATCACAAACAAACTACATATAATAATGGTAAGTAATTTTGAACTATCTATAATCATCTACATTTCAAGTATTATTGAAAACTATAGAGAAAATCGACTATTTATCAAAATTGGCTTAGTCTTGTAAAAACTGTCTACCACGAACAAAATACATATAGGCGTGTATAAGTTGTAAACGACACTCTAGGCTATTTATAGATATTGACCTTTTACCAGTGGTTCTTCCAAGGTCTTCACATTTCTTTGCAATTATAAAAGTATTACTTAGCTTTATTTAGTATGACAACTAATATTAGCTGAATTTTTATTGAACTGGATTAAGAATATTTAAGCACCTTTCTAAAATTTCGTCATTGTCAATTACAATAAAACTAAGTTTTATTCTAGTTCTTGTCATTATTTGTAATAGCATTTTAGTTGGATGATAATAAGGGGAGTTTTTATAATTCTTAGTTGACAGTTTATTTTCTTCGTTATAGTAAAAGTGCTTGTCAACAATAGCAACAACTTTATCAAACTCTTGACCAATTACACTATGAGCATTTTCGTTTTCTTCTATAATTTTAAAATTATCATAAGGAAGACTCTGCCCTCTTGATGGAGTGTAATTAATTACTTTCCATTCATATTCTTTTAAATATTTTATATATGCTTTAGCTTCTGAATAGGACTTAAAGTAATTTAACTCTATGTTAGATTTGTTTAATCCGTCAATATTTTTATTTCTGTCTAGGAGGCATCTAATGAACGAGGCTATTTCTTTATTTGTTCTTATTTTTTTTGTTAGGTTATATTTTTCGGCTTGCGTTTTGTTCTTAATATATTCTTCTATGTTATTACTGATTTCCTTCTTTCTTAAACATTGAAGTTGGTCATACGAAAACAAACAATTCTTTTTATGATTTTTAATTTCCTTTATAATATGGTCTAATTGACGAGTGTAAATCCTTTGGGTTTCATCTAGCACAACTAATGAATAGTTTGCTATGTTTTTATTGTGAAGCTCCTTGATTGCGATAATATCCCATTTATACTCATCTCTTAGTTTGTAATGCCCTTCATTTAAAAGACCACAATGAACAACTAATACATTTAAGTTTTTAGATATACACTCTTTAACAATATCATATGTTAAAAGTGTTTTACCTGTACCAGCCCTACCAGAAATTGAAACAAAAGAGACTTCATTATTGTTTATCTTTTCTAAACATTCATTTTTAATTTCTTCTTGTTGTTGAGTTAAAAAATACTTGCCATCAATAAACTTATCCGTAGAATTAAATGGAGATACTAAATAATTTGATGGATTAAAAAGAGTGTCAACATTTGTTATTTGTTTTACTTCTTGATTTTGTAAAATTCTTGCTAATTCATCAAAGCTCTCTTCAATTAAATCTTCATTATTGTCCAGTTTAAATAGTTTTTTATCAGAAGCAATGAATGTGAAACTAAGGATATTAACATTTAGAAAACTTAAATAATATTTATTTCTCTTTAGTTGTTTTTTTATTTTTTCAGATGTACTCGTTCTTTTAAGCTCAATATTAACAACATAATTATCTCCAAATCTAAGAAGGTCAAACTCTTTGCCTATTTGTGGTATTGTATACCCAAAAAAGAATTTGTCAAAAGAATTTATCTCTTGGGTTTTTGTTTGAAGCATTTTATTAAATGAAGACAAGTCAGCTAGTTCATCCTTTTTAGGAGATATTTTAAAATAATCATAATACCTCGTTAAAACAGGTTCAGGAATACTTTCAGAAGATTGGACTAATGACAATAAATTTAATTCTTTCATTTTTGATTTAAGGCTTTATTTATAAATTACTTTTATAAGAATAGTGAGGTTTTGCTGAGAATAAAAAATTAATACTATAATTGGTGGAGAAGGGAGGAATCGAACCTCCCACGCATTCAGTCTTGAATTCAGCTACTAAGAACTATTTATTTCTATACCTTATAGTCAGAAGTTAGACCGTCTTCTCCACGAATGCGACTCCTAATGCTATACTTTTAATAAAATTCATAATCATTGCTTTTAATGGTGTTATTAAATATTGTGGTTTAATAAACAGCCAAACTCTGACTAAGAGTATAGTAAAGTCTATAGACTTAGTAACCTTTAGAACCAAGATTTTTATCTCATATTAAGATTGTTTTTTAACGAACTTTATCTGAAAATGTTGGTTTAGATTTGGTTATAAAAATAAAGAAAATTCTTATAATAAGTTAATGTAAAGAGTTATTATTTAATTTATAAGTTTGTTTTAAAATATTTGAATATATCAGGAGAATATTTCTCCATTTCATGACCACATTTAAAACTTCTTACTTCTGTGATTGTATTGAATTCTGAATTATAAACAAGTTCAACAAAAAACTTATCTATCGCATAACAGTTAATACGAATATCTGTTGTTACATAATTATCCAAAAAGATACCAATATCATGTACAATAGCTTGCTTTTCTTCAAATGATAGTATGTTGAACTCATATAAGGTCACTAGTCTATAATTGCTTCTTTTTTAATTCTGTTATTGGTTTCACAAAGGTTTATTACATAAGGTTAAAATGAATCGTCATTTGTCTAGTTTTTTTTTGTAAATTGTTAGTCTCCCTAAAACTAAATAATTAATTTTTAATAGTCTTTGCTTAGTCAATAAAAAATCATTTTATGAATCTGTTGATAGAGGAATATATTTTGTGGTTTTATAGTACACACTAAATTAATTTATCATGAATTTACAATTTAAAAGAATCATTTTTGTTCTAGTATTTTTAGTTTATTTTATAAATGACGTTAAGGCCAATAGTATAATTACAGAGAATTATAAAGAGGATTTAATTTGCATAAATGAAAATTATAGCCTAGAAAGTTTTAATAATTATGATATAATTGATTTAGGCAAGTATCTTGATGAAATTCAAGGAAGAATTGATAGAATACTTGCAACTCTTGTTGAGAGATTAGATATAATGATTGAGGCAAGATTATGGCAACTTTCTATTGATTTGCAAAACATAAGGATACAATTTGCCAAGGATTTGAATAAATCTTTAGATAAAGTAGATGCAGGTATTCAAAATAAGTTAGATCAAATCAATAACATTTTAAATCAACAAGGAGATAAGCTATATAGAGAACTATACAAATTGGAAACAGTATTAGCTGTTGACCTTCATGCTATTTTATCTAAAACAGTACTTTACAAGGAAAAATCCTATGAGCCTAAGTTTTCATACATTAGAAATTCTATATTAAAGTATGATTCTAAATCTGAATTTTATAGAGTAATTGTTGGAGGAACTGCTTTGGCTTACAATAATAAAGCCTATTTATTGTTAGAGGGAGATACAGTGCCCTATGAAGCGTTCCCTTCATTTAGTCCAGGAACTGCAACACCTTATGAGGTGGTGTTTGAGATTCCAACAGATTCTATTAATAAATACTTCAAAAAGAAAAAATATGACAGATTGAAATTTAGAATTTCAACTAAGATTCCAATTAAGAAAAAACGTAAAAAACGAAAAGAAATAAAGTTAGACGCAGCGTTAATATTATTACCACAAGAATTATTTAAGTATGAAATAACAGAAAAATTTAATAAGCAAACCTTCGTCCCTTGCAATCCCACTTGTATAGAAAATCTTCCATCAAAAGAAACAAACATTACATCAATTGAGACAAACATTGATTTTTCTATTGGAAAGGATAAGAAATTCATTGGACTTACCAAAATCAATATTTGGGATGGTGCCAATAATGTAATTGCGAAGAAACCTGATTATAAAGTTTGGTCAAAGTACGAAGATTACTATGTTCTGGCAAAAGACCCAGTCATACAAGATGACGGAAGTATTAGAATTAAAATCAGAGATTTTCGAGTTAGTGGTGGAGGAAGAGGGGTTGCAAATAATATGTTTAATAATTTAAAGGAATATAATCGAAATCAATTATGGAGTAATAATCTTAAAGCGGAATTAGATAATATGTCAGAAAGGATTGGCTTAGCGTTTGGTACAACCCATATTGGAACAGTTGGAAGACGTAAAATCGATATAAGTTTTGAATATCATAAATCTAAAGACACATTAGTAACAAAAGAAGTAAAGTTCGATACTGACAATGAATTTCTAGGTACTGGAACATATAAATCAGAATTATTAACAAAAGTAAATGCTACTTGGGAAATTAAGATTTATCCAACGTTTTTATCGAAAAAACCAGATGATCCAATTGAAATTACTTTTGATAATTCAAATAGAACCACTGACAAGTTAGCAGGGTTTTTAACAATAACATTAACAACTCCTCCTGTTGGTAATGTAGAACAGATAAGAATAGATATTGATTAAAGTTCATTAAACGTAGATATTAATAATATAAATTCTGCTAAATTCTCATATATAGAATTTTTATTTTAACCGTTGCACGAAGTAATTGTATGATTACTGGCAACTAATTATTTATGGTGGTTTGAGTACTAATTAAATTTATATATTAGAAGTAAGCATAATTAATGTTGCAAACTTTATTAAAAAGCTACTAAAAGGTAAATTAAATATCCTACAATTAATAATAAAAAGGCAGCCAATATGGATACAAATAATAATGTTTTTTTCTTTGAAGAAAGTTGATTGGTAATAAGTAATTTTTCATTCTCCACTTCCTTTTTATATTTCGATATTTCCATGTTTTTGCTACTAAGCAGCTTCAATCGTTGCTTATGAATATTAACTATTTTCTGTAAAAACACACCAACAGATGTGGGTGTAGATAAACCTTTGTCAGAAACACGTTGTAAGAGCGTTTTGTCAGAATCATGACCAATTCCAGTAATAAATGGTATTGGTAGTTCTATAGCTTTCTTACACAGTTCTATTTCATTAAAAACTTCTAATCCACTTCCGCCACCACGAAGAATAATTAATAAGTCAGAATCAGAAAAATTGTAGCTGTTTAAAAATTTAAGAATATCATCTTTTGAAGATAGATTACATTTATGATGTCGAATAATATAATATTCTTTATCAAGTAGCTGATTACTGTAATCATCTTTAGAAGTAGATTGAACTCCAGTAATAATATCAATAATAGGTTTGTCTTCTTTCTCTATCTTTTCTAAAAGAATATCTTGAATGATTGGAAATTCTCTATCAAATCTAGCTCTTATGATATCGTATTCCACCTTTGAAACTAATTGGACTTCTTTTTCGAGTTTTAAAACCTTTGTAGCCCTAAAAAATACTTTTAAGCGTGAGTCATTATCTAATGATTGAGCTTTAGTTATAAAACCTTGTAGCTTGTAATATTGTCCTGATACGAGCTGTTTTTTAATATCTTCAGAGAATTGTACAGTAATTCTATTTCTTTTATCCTTGCTGACTAATTCATCATAATAATACTTACCATAAAGTTTACCTTGTTTATCAAAATAGAAACTCTCTAAAACTATTATTTGACCGTCTAAAATTGACGAAAGACTATTAGCGTATAATGTTTGTAGTGTAGATACTGTAATAATACCGTTCGTTTCGGACATATAAAGTTATATTGAATTATAAATATAATAAAGGGTGGTTGAGTAACAAAAAAAATGTCTGTATTTAAAGTTCTAAATTAAATACATAAGTTTTGTAAGCTGTTTCCTTATATTTGGATTTGCAATAATTAGCTGAATCTTTCAATACTCTGGACTTGATAATTGAAAAAATAAATAATATAAAATCTATTAAATTCAGAAATGCTGTTGAATTAGGAGATAAAAATTCTAAAACTCTTGGTTTTTTACCAGTCGTTGCTTTTGAAAAATATGCAAAACAAAACCAACTTATTGGGGCTTTTGAATCACACACAAATGAACTGCTAGGCTATATTTTATATAGAGTTTCATATAATCGAGTTACTATTGTTCACTGTTGTATAGATGAAAAATACAGAAATAATAATACCGCATTTAAATTAGTAACTTATTTAAAGAAGAACACAAAACAATATGAAGCAATAAAACTGAGTTGTAGGAATGATTACGGAGTCGATCATGTTTGGGAAAAATGCAATTTTGTTCCAATTCAAGAGAAAATTGGAAGAAGCAAAAAAAAATTGCCTTTAACTATTTGGTGGTACCCACATTATCAAAACAATTTACTTACTCAAATATCAGAGTATGAGTTAAACAATAAAATAGTTGCGGTTATTGATATGAATATTTTTCTCGATATTAAAGATGATAGAGAAGAAGAAAGTTTAGCTTTAAAGAGTGACTGGCTATTGTCGGAAGCAATTCTTTACTATACAAGAGAAATTTACAATGAAATAAATAAAGCAAAAACTCCTGAGTTAAAAAAATCGAGTAGAAAACTTTTAAATTATTTCAAGGAATTACCGTTTAAAGATGAAGATGAATTTTTTAAAATTCAAACAGAACTAAAAGAAAAATTTCCTTTAAGGAATAAAAATGACAAATCTGATTTAAACCATATAGCATACTCTATTTCAGGTGGAGCACAATTTTTTATAACAAGAGATTCTGAGATTTTAGAAAATAAAGAATATTTTAAAAAGTATGACTTAACAATATATAGACCTAGCGAATTCATAACACATCTTGATGAAAACATACAAGTTTCTAAATATAAACCAGAAACATTAATAGGTACTGATATAAGTACAACGAGAGTAACAAGTGATAACATAAACCTTTTTACTACTACCTTTTTAAAATCTACAGAAAGAAAAAGTCATTTTCAAAGAATCATACGAAATTCTCTCTCTTTTCCAAACAAATTTGAGCTAATAACAATTTCCAAAAAAGAAATATTGTTGGCTTTTTTAATTTTTGATAGAACATCAGATAAAAAATTAAAGATTCCTGTTTTTAGGTTTACAAATAATAGCTTAAAAACTACACTTTCTAAACACTTACTTTTTAAATCTATACTAACTTCAATTAATGAAGAACGAGTCATTATAGAAATAACTGAAAAATACCTAGACAGCGATATTATAATTAATATTCAAGAAGCAAGATTCGTTGGAGTTGAAAACACTTGGGTTAAGATTAATATCAATGGGGTTTTAGAAGTAAATGAAATAAAAAAACGACTTATAGATGAGCCAAGCACAAAAGAAATATTTAGTAAAATAATTTCTAATCTCGATGAAAATAATGATGAAAGCTCCTTTAAAAAGTTATATCAATACGAAAGATATTTTTCCCCTATAAAAATTAAAGAATTAGATGTTCCGAATTACATAGTTCCGATTAAACCACAATGGGCAGAAGAATTATTTAATGATAAATCAAAAGAAAAATTAGCCTTGTTTGAACCAAAATATGAGTTGCTACTTAATAGAGAAAATGTTTATTACAGATCAGCAACTCCAAGAATACTAAATTCTCCTGCAAGAGTTTTATGGTATTTAAGCGAAAATAAATCTACTGGAGAAAAAGGTAGTATTATAGGAACGGCATATATTGATGAAGTTTTTATAGATAAACCTAAAAAACTATTTAAACAATTTGAAAAATTAGGTATCTATAAATGGAAACATGTTGTTGAAACAGCAGGTGCAAAGGAAAAGATAATGGCTTTTGTGTTTTCGGATACAGAATTATTTAAAAGCCCTATATCTTTAAAAAAGATATGTACTCAATTTGATGTTTTAGAAAATAAAAAATTTATGGTACTTGCACCAAGAAAAGTAAAAACTGAAACGTATCTTGCATTATATAAATTAGGAATGGATTTATGATTCAAAGTAAAGATTTATTAATCATTTCTGTAAAACCAGAATACGCTAGGAAAATACTCAAAGGAGAAAAAACTATTGAGTTACGCAAATGTGCTCCAAAAAAAGCAGGAAAAGATGATTACATTTTAATCTATGTCACAGCTCCTGTGAAAGAATTATGGGGGATTTATAAAATTGAGAATATCATTAAAGAAAAACCTATTACATTATGGGAAAATTTTGGAGAAAAAACAGGGATTACCAAACAAGAATTTAATAATTACTTTAAAGAAAATAAAAATGCTTTTGGAATTCAACTACAGGAAGTTAAAAATTTGTTTAAACATTCTATAAAGCTTGACAATTTAAAGAACTTAATACCAGGTTTTATGCCTCCTCAAACTTACAGCTACATTGATTCTAATCTAATTAACTATAGTTCATTAAAAGAGTTGATTTCTTAGTTGTTTGAGTTAACATGTTATTTTTCTAGCAATAAAGTTTAGGTTCTATAAATATTTGAAGAAATCCCTAAAGTCATAGTCTAATGCTTTTGCTATTTTAATTAAAGAAATAACGGAGACTTTATATTCCCCTCTCTCGATTCTCCCAACCTGATTTTTAGAAATTTCAGAATCAGTAGCTAGGTTATATTGAGTAATACCTTTTTCCTCTCGAATTTCTCGAACTCTTTTTCCAAGTTTTAATAAAATCTTATTTTCTTGTTCTTTTGTTAGCACATTATAAATGTGCGAGAATCGAATCAAAAACCTTAACCCAAATTTGGGTTAATTATATGTTTATGTTATTTTGGCTAAATAAAAAATTTAAACATGAATAACAGCCTTGTCAATCAAATTAATTCTTTTGTTAATCAAAACAAATATGATGTTTTAGAAATATTATTTGCAGAATTTCAATCAAACGTTATAAGAAATGAAGGAAATAATATTATGCCAGTTAAAAGTAATCTTTATGGGTGGAGATTGTTTTTAATAAAAGAATATGATGGAGACTATTGTATAATATATACACTTGATGGTCCGAGGTTTGTTTATTTTTTAAACACAGACATAAACAATTTCAAAACTGATAGATTAAATCTAATTATTACTAATTTTAGAAATACTTCACTTAAAACTATAAAGGGAGAGTCACTATCAATTCTTAATAATACACTTTCTTTAATTGTGCATTTTGAAATAGGGAAGGTTAGGTCTAACCAGAGATTCAGCAAACCAATAAATTTTAAATTAGGATATACACATCCAGAATTAAAAGGTCTTATTAAAAGTTAAGCAACTCTTTTTTCATTTAGGTGTCTTCTTATAGTTCTGGTGCTTATACCTAATTTTTCAGCTATATCTTTTCGTTTAGTTATTCCTGAAGCTATAAGTTCTTGAATTTTATCTTCGGTTTTTTGATATGTATTATTCCCTGTTAATTTTGATCGCAGTATTACTCTCTCAGATTTAGATAGTTTATACTTAGGATTATAGATAACCTTGTTGACTTTCTTTGTTTTCCTCTTTAAAGGAATGTCTATACATTTCTCAATTATTATATCAATTTCATTTCCTAGCTTATAGTAGTCTTGTTTTACACGATATGGTATGTACACATTTCTTTGAAAAATCTTGCACAGAACTAATTTTAAGTCATCCACAGTAATATCAAGATTACATTTAATAATAAACCCTCCCATCAATTTAAGGTAAGACTTATAATAGCCATAGTTAACCTTTTTAAAAAGATAATGTGAGAAATCTATGTAATCTACGTTCTCTTTGTATATAGCCTTTTGTCCTTTAAACTCATTTTTATATCTTTTTTGTAAAAGATGCATATTGTTTGTGGAAATACTCAGCTCATTTGCAAAATCCCTCTTATTTTTTTTCTCGAATTTTGGGTTTACATTTTCTTGACTGTTTTCTGGATACTTGTAATTGTTTAATCTTTTAAAATCTTCATTTCTCATGAACATTCCTTTTTTTTGTGATGTTCTTTTTTTGTGTATCATAATTTTTATTTTAAGAGGACATTTTGTTGGCAATAGTCCTAACCAATAATACATGGCCCATAACTTATGCGTGAATAAGGCAATATCTTTTAATGTTAGAATGCTTGAAAAAGAGTTGCGGCTTAATTGTCTGAATAACAATAATAGTTTGGCTTAATTCAGTTCAAAATGAAAAAGCCGCATGTACTAAATAGACTTAATTCACTGTAATTAAAAGATAATGACAACCAACTCTAACAAGTTACTGACCAATCTGTGCGAAGAGGGACGTACTAAATAGAATTAGGATTTCATAACTTTTATTTCTGAATAGGTCGCACTGGTTAAAACCATTACCAAAAATTAAGGAGTTGCCTTTACTTAGGTTATTGGGCTTGATTTAAAAAGCGGACATTTATACATACTATATATAGTAAGACAAATTTTTTGATCCATTTTTGCTAAAAACATAAAATATTGATTTAGAGGTGCTTGTGTTTTTATCCATTTGTAAACGGTTAATTTTTCCCCTCTTTCTGTTCTATGTAATCTATAACATCTAGCCTTTTGTATAAAGGTTTTCTACCTGCTTTACCAGTTGGAACTAATATTCCTTTAACTTTCCAGTTGTGTAAAGTAGTTAATGACTTAACTCCACATAATTTTGCTGTTTCTTCTCTTGTGAGGTACTCTTTTGTAGATTGATTTTTATCTATCTTTAAATTAAGGTTTTGTAATTCGCTTTCAAGTCTTCTTATTTTTGATTCAATAGGTTCTTCTTGTAAAACGAAGTTTAATGATTCTCTAATTAATTGCATTTTTTCAGTTTTAAATTTAACTGTCGCAATAAATCCTATTATATGGGGAATACTTGGAGAACGATTCATAGTATTACATATATGAACCCCTATGTTTGTTTATGTTTTAGAGTTTTAAAGTGAATTATAGGGGAATGGCATAAGTAAAAGAGTCGGATGGAGTCTTATGGAACTAAATTTTTGAAAATTTCCACTATAGAATTAGTTACTTCTATACGCTTGGGGGATTGTTCTTCATTAATTAATTTGGAAATTATTTTACTAATATCCCTACTGGTCTTCTCTTTTCCTTTAAAAAGAAAATTATTACTCCACCATTGATTATAGGTTGTAGGGTTTGTTCTTATTTCTTCAATGAAAAAAGGTCTTAGTTTATTAATGAGGTAGGCAAAATCTATGAGACTTCCATTTGTTAAATCTATTTTCTCGCAGTTTATATCAGGGTAGATAAAGTTTTTAATAAAAATTTCTTCAACTATACTTTCTTCTATAAATTCTGAAATTAATTCTTGGTACAGTTCATGAACATAATTGAAATTTCTGCCAAAAACAGAGTTTGATTTAACAATCTCTATTATTTTAATAGGCATTTCATCAATATACTTCTCCACTTTACTTTTTTGTGCTTTGAGTATTTCTTCATGATGGAATTTTATTGTTTTTATTGGAGTAATATTGTTATGGTCTGACTCTAATGCACAGTCTTTTTGTGATAGTTTTAAATTTATTTCCCAAAGAATTTCTTTTAGCCCATCAATCAAAAAGATAGGGAACTCTCTTCCGTATGTATAAAAATCATTAAGTTCTTTTGAAAAAGTTATTATATCTATAAGGCCTTTGAGTTTTATGTGAAAATCTAACTTATCAATATCAATTTCATTAAAGTTTAGAGTTTGTTTCCATCTATCTTTCTCAATGATATTTTCTTTATTAGTTATTTCAAAAAATAGGTCAATCGTTTTAGAGTATTCGGAATCATCGATATTTATTTTTTTTAAGTTAAAATCTTTGTAGTATTTTGTATAAAGGTAGTTTTCGATTTCAATCCTATTAAGAGGAATTGTCGATACTTTATTTATAAATTCTTTTTTAGAATTATCTAATATGTCAGTTATCATCTTCATTCTTCTTATTTTCTGATTCCCAGTATTCTCTCATTTTTTCCACATGTTCCATTTGAGACTGTTTTAAATATCGTTCAAACTGTGCTTCGCTTTTATGTGTTGTAATAGCCATTATTGTTTTATTGGGTAGATGTCCATAATGATTGGAGGCAAAACTCCTTCTACAAGTGTGAGAAGTGATTAATTCACTTTTAGAGTAGTAATCATTTATCTTTCTATAGGTTTTTTCCCCATTTGGTAATTTTACTTCAATCATTTTTCCCCCAAATATCTTTTTAGTGATTTTAGCTTCAGTCACTACTTCTTTTATATACTTGTTAAATTTTGCATCACTAATAGGTCTTGGAAAATTCCCATTTCGTTTAGATAAAATTGACTTGACATCTTTGTGTATAGGGATAATTGCTTTTGCTGATGTTTTGGTGGTTTCTATCTCAATAGTATTGCTTTTGAGATTGACGTTAGATAGTCTCTTCATGTCAGATATTCGTAGCCCTGTCCAAACACCTATGATTAACCAATCTCTAGCGTTATCTAGTCTTTCGTTATTACTAAAATCTAAATTGTAGATTTTGGAGATTTCGTCTATGTTTAAATAAGTGTCATGTGTTTTTTCTCTCTTAAACGAGAAGTTTCTGTGCTCGAATTCATTGTTTACTTCTATTCCTTGCGTTCTGGCTTCTCTACATGCACCTTTGATTATGTTTAAATGTTTTTGAATATTGGTGCCATTGTAAAATAATTCATTAGCTAAATAACTAACAAAAGCTTTGTGGAAATTTAAATCTATATCTGAAAAACGAAGTTTAGTTTGGCTGTTAGTTTCAAATTCACAAATTCTTTTTAGTGTTGTGCCATATTTGCTAGTGGTGCGATCCCCAATAACTTTACCAGTATCTATATTTATTCTCGTTTTTGAATCTTCAATGTATTTCTCAAAGAAAGGAACAAAAAAGAGTTTGTAATTATCTGACTCTTTTAAAGGTTGTTTGTGAAAATTTGCAATTATTTTATTAAGCCAATCTTTATCTATTCTTTTTCCAGAATTGAAATCTAAATTATAATTTAATATGATATCTTCTTTAAGCTTTAATAGTTTGGGGTTTATAATTCTGTCAAAAGCATTATCAGAAGTTATTTTAACTCTTTGTTGTTTTTTACTCCATAATTTTGGGTCAACAATGAATTTAGTTTTAGCATTTAAATCAAAATCTTTGCTATGGTAAAACCTAACATATATTTGAGATGGGTTAGATTTTGTTTTAATTAAGAATAAGACGTTAGCCATGGGATATATTTGTTTGGCAAAATTACAAAATTCCCGAAATATTCCCGAATATATATGAATTATTATGAATCTTAATGAATTTTAGATTTGGACAAAATCTTGTCATGTGTTATTTTTATTGACTTAATTATGAATATTGAATTTATTGAGAATCATTAAAACACAAAGGGTCTA
The DNA here is from genome assembly GCF_035818475.1 of Alterotamlana spongicola. Classification (NCBI taxonomy): domain Bacteria; kingdom Pseudomonadati; phylum Bacteroidota; class Flavobacteriia; order Flavobacteriales; family Flavobacteriaceae; genus Alterotamlana; species Alterotamlana spongicola. The sequence continues at coordinate 163,624 of NZ_JAYMGV010000001.1, read as the reverse complement.
GTCCAGTTCCCGCTACTAGAAAGCCTCTTGAGAAATCAAGAGGCTTTTTTTATTACTAATTATCGAAGACAATCTTTCAAATTTATAGTATGTTTGCCCTCGCATGAGATATTTTATCTACCTTTTAACTTTCCTATTCTCTAGTGTAATACTTTCACAGGAAATCGATACTACCTTAGTCCGTTTGCAAACGCGAGTTGAGCTTTCAAAAAACACCTCTGATAAGGTAACTGCCATGTTAGCATTGGCAGAGTTTCAATATGAGCACAATTTTAGTATTGCCGAACAAATGGCTAATGAAGTGTCCTTGCTTATTGAAGCAAAAAAAGATAGTATTAGCCAGCAACAACTTGCAAAATTTCACATAATAAAAGGTGTCATAAGTAGAAGAAAAGGCAAGTTTCCAAAAGCTTTGGAATATTATCTTAAGGCTAAAGAGATTTATGAAGCACAAGATAATTTATGGCAGGTCTCTGACGTGTATCATAATATGGGGATGGTATACCGGTCGCAAAAGGTACATGAAAAGGCTGTACAGTTCTATAAAAGATCCATCGACATAAAGACGCCTTTAAAAGATACACATGGTATAGCTGCCGGATATAATATGATGGGCGTATCTTATAGAAAACTTAAGAAGTTAGATTCGGCGGTAATATGTTATGATAAGGCGAAGGTTCTTTTTCAATCTATAAATAGTATAGAGGATGTACAACGTGTCAATAATAATATGGCTACCTTATATAGTACCCAAAAAAAATATGATAAAGCGTTAAAATTACATCAGGAAAATATAGAACAGGCTATCAGGCAAAATCGGCAATATTCTCTCTGTACAGCATATTACAATTTAGCAAGTGTGTATAGAAAATTGGGGGACTACAAAGATGCAATGAAAGCGGCCGATAGTTCATTAGCAATAGCAAAAAGAGAAGGTTTTAAAGAAAATATTGCAAAAGCCTATCTTAGAAAGAGTTTTATTTACAGCAAATTAAATGATTATAAGAAGGCTTATGAGCATTACCGTATTTTTAACAGGCATTCCGATTCCATTTTCAATATAGAAAACATAAAGCAGATTCAAGCTCTAGAACTTAACTATGAGTATGCTAGAGAAAAATTGGCAGATAGTTTAGCGTTTGCACAAGAAAGAAGAGAAGTAGTATTGATAGCTGAAGTTGAACGTTCCAAAAAATGGTTCTACTTTATCTTGTTTATAATCACAATAATAGGAACGGTTGTAATAATATTACTGGAAAAGCGCAATTATAAGAACAAGGCACAGATATTAACGGAAAGGGTAGAAAAAGAGAAAGCAAAAAAAAAATTGTTAGATGAAAAGGTAAGAGCCAATGAAGAAGAAGCAAAACGTTTGATTGCCGATAATAGCATGCGATTGGAGTTTAAACAAAGCTTGCTTGATCGTTTGAAAAACGAGATTAAGCCAAAAGCAGCAGGAAATATAAAGCAAGATATTAACTCTTTGATTTCAGAATTACAGTTGCAAATAACTACTGAAAGTAAGTTATCCATAGCCCAAACTAAAATAGAAGAAGTAAATAAAGGCTTTGATGCTAAGTTGAGGAAATTATATCCTTCCCTGACCAAAACCGAGCGCGAAATATGTGCGCTACTGCGTTTAAATATGACTATAAAAGAGATCATGACGGTTCGTAATACGTCTTTAGATTCAGTGAAGTCTACCCGTTATCGTATCAGAAAAAAAATAGGATTATCTTCTGGGCAAGAACTCGAAAAGTTTATTCAAAGTATATCATAGCATATGCATTTGTTTTAAAAATAAATAACGAGCTATTCATGTCAATTGTCGAAAAATAGGAGCTTGCCACTTTTTGCCACCTATCTTTTTGTCTTTAATGTACCTGCAATTTTTACTATTGTAATAATATATGTTTTATGGGTCAACTTAAACTACTTATATGAAGCACAAATTACTTTTAGCATTGTTTATGGTACTTAATTATTTGGGATTTGCACAAGAAACCTATGTGCCTGATGACAATTTTGAAGCTTTTCTTGAAAGCCAAGGATGGGGTAATGGCATCGCTAATGATGATTATGTAACCACTGCCAGTATAGAAAATGTAACAACGTTAAATCTGAGGTGGCATTCCCCGCAAATTACAGATCTTACAGGAATAGAGGACTTTAAAGCACTTACCAGTTTAGATGTTTTAGGACAAAATTTACAAACTATAGATGTGTCACGAAATACTGAATTAACAAATTTATGGTTAAGCTTTAATGATAGAATATCAAGTGTAGATGTGTCAACTAATACGAAGCTGCAATTTTTAGATATACAAAGTAGAGGCTTATCAGAATTAATATTTTCGGCCCCAACAGTAATTACCTATTTAGATATTAGAGAGTCGCAGTTAACCAGTTTTGATTTGACAGAACACCCTAACATGAATAATTTAAATGCGTCAGGATCAAGTGCACTCACAACCATTGAAGCAATGGGGGTAGCGCCATCAGCTGTTAATATAACTAACTGTACTAACTTACAATGTGTAGCAGTTGACAATGTTATTGAAGCAGTGGCTGGTAGTGGAGCTTATACGAATTGGCTGGAAGACGATACCTCAATATATAAAGACAGGCTATGTCTTACCTATGTGCCAGATGATAATTTTGAAGCCTATCTGGAAACACATCATAGAGATGCCGAGGTGCCTTTTGGAGACCCTACAAGTATGGGTAATGGTATTGCTAACGATAATTACGTGTATACATCCGCCATAGAAAATATAGCGTATTTAAATGTTTCAGATGAAGGCATTACAGATCTTACAGGGCTTGAAGGTTTTCATGCATTAAAGGAATTGCGTTGTTTTAAGAATATTTTAGGGGATTTGGATCTCACGGCAAATACTAATCTAGAAGTTATTGAATGCTCAGGCGCTGGATTAACGAGTATAAATGTAGGCGGGCTTGTAGCGTTAACCAAGTTACGTGTAGGGGGTAATAGTTTAACAACTATTGATGTATCTTCAAATACAGCATTAACAACCTTGAACTGTACGCACAATAACTTAAGCAATTTGGATGTGAGCTCCAATATACTTTTACAGGAGTTACGTTTTACTAATAATACCTTGACAAATATTGATGTAAGTGTTAATACAGATCTTAAGTCATTATATTGTAATGAAAATAATCTTACAAGTTTAGATATTCAAAATAACACAAAACTAACAGCGTTAGATTGTGCTGAAAACTCATTAACGGCATTGGATGTTAGTCTTCATCCTGATTTAATATCACTAAGTTTTAATAATACATCTATCAATTCGATAGATTTGAGTAATAATCCAAACTTAAAGGTTTTAGAATGTAATAATACCGGATTAACAAGTTTAAATATAAACAGTAATGTCCAGTTAATTGAGTTGTATTTAAATGATAACCAGTTAACAGAATTAGATCTTAGTAACCATTTAATGTTTGAATATTTGGAGTGTCGAAATAATAATTTACAAAGTTTAAATGTAAAGAATGGGAATATTACCGAAACGGAAATATATACCAGTGGAAATACAAATTTGAGCTGTATCCAGGTAGATGATGCTCTTTGGGCAGAAACCGAATGGAGAAGTGATGTTGATGCCCATACACGTTTTAGTACAGATTGTGAAGGAGTCTTGACCATTGAAGAAGAAATTTTGGAAAAAGTGATTTTGTATCCCAACCCTGTAAAAAACATATTAATTATTCAAACAATTGAAAGTTTAAGCAAAGTAGAGGTTTATACAGTTTTAGGACAAAAACTAATGGAAAGTTATCAAAATACTATTGATGTGTCGCAGCTTTCTAGCGGAACCTATGTGTTAAAAATATATGCCCATAATAAAACTGGAATAAAACAATTTATTAAGAACTAAGGCAATAATTTAGTATTTATAGATTAATCATATGTAACAAAAGGCTTTCAGTACTGAAAGCCTTTCGTTTTTAACTTGTAGCAATTGTTCTTAAGTCAACATTAAAAAGAATCCTCTTGTGTGGTGGTTAATTCTAAATTAAGTGGTCAAAGTTTCAAATATTGAATCAAATTTTTCCAATTCTTCAATTAGCGTTTGGTTCTATATTTTTTCTGCACGCTCTACTAGTAAAGACAAAGCTTTCGAGAAATTGAAACTCTTTTTTTATGATTATTAAGTATAGAATATTTTGAGATCAAGGCAAAAATTGTGCTTTATGGGTAATACATCACTTACCAAAAGAAAAGAACGGTTATATCAATTCCATAATTTCTTTAAGACTTAAATTCATACATATTAATGCACATATCAGGTTTGTGTTCTGTTGTAAAGATTTGAAATTTAAAAGGATATGTGCTATTCGTATTTATTTTTTGTAAATCCTTCGTTTAGTTTAATAGCAATGAAATAATAGGCTTCAAATAAAAATACCACACTTCTTATACGAAAACCCGAGCCTTCAATATCAATCTTATGGACTTAATTTGGGGTGACAAATTTTTACACGCTATATAGAAAGATGATGGATTTAAAAAAAATATTTTTGTTTGGACTGGTATTACTTTTTATAAGTTGCTTTGGCAGAAAGACAGAAGACTATGAATATGCTCAAAACATCCTTGATGATATTGCAGAAGTGCCCGAATGGCTCAAAATGAATGTAGATGAGGCTTTTCCAATAGAGGGACTTAACGTTTGGATCCCGACCAACAATTTTAAAACATCTTCATTGATAAGGGTCCCTAGGTTTCCAAGGAAATATACGGATGAGGAATTAGAGGAAAACCAAGCCTTAAAAGATTTTATGATTGTTCCGGTAGCCAAAGGCCAAACCATGGCACTAACAGCGGTAATAAACGAGCAGATTTCTGCTCAAATTGCTTTGGGAGCAGAAAGGGATATACACGGTGTAAAATTGCAAATAGAGGACTTAAAAGGTCTGGAGGGAAAAACTATATCTAAAGAAAATATCAGGGTTAGGTATGTCAAGTATCTGCCGGTTGAAAAATCCAGAAGTGAATATGTTTGGTCTCCCAAACTGGAAGAGATTGTTGGTGAGGGCACATCAGGAAATATGGCCCCAAACATTGTTGGAGACCCTTTAGTGGAACTTTCAGAGGTAGATGTTCCGGCTTACAGAGCTCAACCCATATGGCTGACTATAAAAGTTCCTAAAAAAACCAAACCAGGCACCTATATAGGTAAAATACTTTTATCTACAAATGAATTTGGTCAGGTCTCATATCCTTTGAAATTAACTGTTTTGAATAAAGAAATCCCGGATCCTTTAAATTATAAGTTTCATTTGGATATGTGGGTTAATCCAAGTGCTATTGCCGAATTTTATAAGGTAAACCATTGGTCTGATAAACATTGGAAATTCATAGAAGTTTATTTAAAGGAATATGCCTCAAGAGGAGGTAAAAATATAACCACCACAATTACGCACGAACCCTGGCATAAGCCATGGATAGGAGGTAAGACCAGGTCACAAATAGCTTATGGTTATAAAAGCATGGTGAGTTGGTTTAAAGAAGAAAATGGCACATGGAAGTTTGATTATCAAATTTTTGACAAGTATGTTGATTTGGCCTCAAAAACTGGAATTGGCGGACAGATCAATGCTTTTTCAATGACGCCATTTCATACGGGGCAAAAAATACATTATTTTGATGAGACAGATCAGCAAAACAAAGTTTTAACTTTAAATATTGAAGACAAGGCTTATAGAAAAGTATGGTCTGCATTTCTTAAGTCTTTTTCTAAACACCTTAAGGGAAAAGGCATTTTTGAAAGAACATACCTGGCTTTTGATGAGAAGCCGGAAGAGCAAATGAAAATCATACATGATATTATAGCAAATGCAACTCCGGAGTTTTTGAGTAAAACAGTGATATCCGGGCACCCTGAAGTTGGAGAACATTCAAACAACTTTTCAATATCTTATATGTTTTTTCCGGGGCAACCTTTAGAAAAAAGAGCTGTAGTGGATGTTTTACCAACCATTCAAAAAAGAAAGGAGCAAGGCAAAACAACAACCTTTTATTTATGCGCCGAACCGGCCCACCCTAATACCTTAACATACTCTCCGGCAATAGAAGGGCAAATGATTCCATGGTTGGCATTAAAATACCATACCGATGGTTATTTACGGTGGGCATTTAATAACTGGACCAAAGCTCCTTTTAAAACACCGGTATTTATACATACACAAGGAGATGATTATCAAATTTATCCGGGTAAAAATGGCCCCGTTTCAAGTATTAGATGGGAATTATTAAAAGAAGGGATTGAAGATTATGAATTGTTTAGGAGTATGAAAGAAAAAGGGAGTGTGCCTAAAGATTCTCTCCAAAAAGCTATTGAGCTTGCTACCAGGTATCAGGATGGTAGATTTAAAAACGCTGAAGATTTATTATTGTCTCGTGATATGTTGATAGTAGATTATTAATCTTCCTAAGTTTTAGATGGTACTTTTCATTACGAAAATACCTCCTTTAGATCAGAGATTGAAATAACTATGGTTTTATTCAGATCAATTGGTTTTACACATAAATAATAGACTCTTAGTATAAATCATATGTGCTATGAATATAAAACTTAAAGAAATGAAATATTTATTTTTACTGGCTTTCTTATTACTAAAATTTATTTCTTTTTCTCAAACATTACAAGGATCATTTGAATCTAAATTTAAACGCTACCAAAAAAGTGAAACTTTTACAGGGAATATAAATCAAACCTGGGATGTTGTGGCATGGAAAGGAGAGCGTATTCATAAGCAGATGGTGCTATGGACAAATGAAACCATTAATGGGTTGGGGTATAATATTAGTAACTTAGTTAATGGAGGATATCAGGTTGACCAGTCAAATATATCATTGAGGTTTGGTACCTATATAAAGGGTGACCCTAAGGCCAAAAGCTGTTCTGAATATCCTACACATCCATCATTTGTTGAAATTGCCGATGCGCTTTCTGAAGATGTTGTAAGATCAATAGACTCAACAGACCCATTAAAAATTTGGCTAACCATTGATGTCCCCAAAGTTACTGTGCCTGGAACATATACAGGGACAATCACTGTAACCGGTGCTTCCAGCCCTTTAGTGTTTAATATAAGTTTACAGGTTGTAAATTACACCTTACCAGATGTTGAGGATTGGAGCTTTCATTTGGACATATGGCAATTTCCGGTCAACATTCTGAACATTTATAATGCTGCACATTCAGACAATCCGGTTGCTATGTGGTCCGATGAGCATTTAGCTCTTTTGGAACCAGGATATAAACTTCTTGCCAATACCGGGCAAAAGGCCATAACGGCTTACATAAAAGATGGTGCTCTTGGAGGAGAATCCATGATAAAATGGACTAAGAAGACTGATGGTACCTGGGTATATGATTTTACGGCCTTTGATAAGTATGTGAGTACCCTAATGTCATGGGGTATTACTAAACAAATAGATTGTTTTTCTCCCGTTGGTTGGAATGAAACTATAATTCCATATTTTGATGAAGTCTCGGGGGCAATGAAGAACTTAAGCGCTTCATTAGGATCCTTAGAATATCAAACAAGGTGGGATCATTTTTTAACCGCCTTTAAAGCCTTTTTGGATGCTAAAGACTGGTTTGATAAAACCGTTTTGTATTTAGATGAGGTTGAAGAATCAAAACTACTCAATGTGGTTTCAGCTGTTCATGGACATAATTCAAATTGGAAATTGGGAATAGCTTATTCTCATAGCTTATCCAATGCTTCCAAAGCTAATTTTTATGATTTGTCCGGGATATTAGAAGATGCTTCCAATACTGGTATTAGCACCGATAAGATTTCAACATTTTATACCAGTTGTACGCAGACAAACCCTAATAATTATGTGACGCCGGAAAATAGTCCGGCGGAAATGACCTGGATGGGCTGGCATGCTTTTAAAGAAGATTATGATGGTTATTTAAGATGGGCTTTTGATTATTGGAGTTTGACCGATCCGTTTGATGCCAGAGATGGGCCCCACACGGCTGGTGATTTTTCAATGATATACAGAGCTTCAAATCTTAATCCCTCAGAAATACTTTCAAGTATTCGTTTTGAAATGCTAAGGAACGGGATTCAAGATTATGAAAAGCTTAAAATTGTCAGGGCTTCACTGGAGGGAGCATCTCATCCATATGAGAGGGATCAATTAAACAAACTAAATGCCATTATTGGTGATTTTGGCAAAACAAGTGGTTTAAGAGCTGAACAGCTGGTAATAAGAGGGCAACAGGCCTTGAAGAATATAGCTTTGGGAACGTTTGGATACTGCAAAGTGAACGGAGGGGTAGATAAGGGTTGTTATATAAAATCTTTGACCTCTGCCGGTGGTGTGCAAAACATTAATTTTAATGCAGGTCAATATCCTGATACCGGATATGACTACCATACTAGCTCTAAGGTAAGTATACTTCCTGGTGAAACTTTTACTCTGAATCTGGAGAATTCAGCCTTATCAAATTGTGCTCGGGTTAAAGTATGGATAGATTGGAATAATGACGAAGATTTTCAGGATACCGGCGAAATGGTATTTAGTGGAGGTGTTGCGGGATCATGTAACAATGCCATATCATATAGTATCCCGGTTACCGTTCCTTCAAATATTTCCCAAGACGTTAAGAGGATGAGAATCCAGGTAAGGGATGCTTTAGAACCTGAACCTGTGACCTGTGGTACAAATAATAAAACCAGTACGATAGATTTTGACATTGAAATCTTAGACTCGTATTGCAGCATAACAGGCAGTGGAGATTATAATGCAAATACGGTGATAACAACAAACGGGCATATAAATATCCATTATTCAGGTGTAAACGGTGTTGATAATTATTCTTTAAGCGAGGAAAAAATTGCTATATCACAGTCAGGTACATTTGACTTGTCGGTAACCAATTCAAATGGCTGGTCACGATCTATAGTTTGGATAGATTGGAATGGAGATGATGATTTTGATGACCTTGGAGAACGCTTAACACCACTCAGTCCTGAAAAAGTTGTTGAAGGTACAACACCAACATATACATTAAGCGTTACAGTTCCAGATGATGCAACTCTAGGAATCCATAAGATGAGAATTGTAACAGGAGATGCCTGGACCTACGAAGATTTAGCAATTCCGGATACTCCATGTGGTATTCTAACCCCTCACGGTACATTTGAAAATGCATCAATAAAAGACTTTAGCATTGAAATATTACCCAGTTTAGGCTTAGAAACCATTGAAGATGAAGATATACTTGTATATCCTAATCCGGTAAAGACTAGGTTATATCTTAATGCAGGGCAGTTGAATAACCTTAATGTAAAAAGCTCCATAACAAATACTACAGGACAAATAATCTATCAAAAGAATTTAAGCTTATTTCAATCACCTGAAGAAATCATTTTACCCAATGGATTAAAAAATGGATTGTACTTTCTAAAGCTATGTACAAGAAATAGAAGCTATATTCATAAACTTATTATAAGCTAATTTTAAGAAGAGTTATAATTAATGCTGATAAGGTATAAGTAGTTAAAAAGTCATTCAGTTAAATAAATTAGGGAAAGCACAAATAAAAATTACGATAGTAATACCAATGATATCAGAAAACAAGCCTGTTTAATTGAAAAATTTATTCTAAATACTGTTCGTAATTTTCGGAGTTTATAATATCAATAGGAAGTAAAATCCGTTTGGAGATTTCCTTATCAAACAATAAATGTTCGGCCAAAGTACTTAGGCCAGTAAAGGCTTGTTTTTTAGGGTTTTGGTTGATCAGAAAATCAATGTGTCCTGCTTTTAAAAAACCAATATTTTTATCAACTAAATCATATCCTACAATCTTTAAATGTTTGTTGTGGGCCTTTTTAAATTCAGCAATAGCATAGGTTTTAGATGTAGTTACAAAGACGCCTTTAATATCAGGGTGCTTATTAAAATAAGTCTCTAAAGATTCGTTACCATCAAACTTTAAGTATTTGTCAATACTAATGGTAGATATTTTATAATTAGTAGTACTACGATCACTGAAATAGCTTTTAAACCCTCTTTCTTTTTGTTGCATATGTGTGGCATTATGCACCATTTCATCAATATGCACAATGGCAATATGGCCTTTTCCGAGTAATGTGTCCAGAAGTTTTGCAGCTGTTCGTCCGCTTTTAAAAAGATCCTGTCCTATATAATTGGAAAACCCTTCTTTTTTTATAATGTTATTAAAAGTAGAAATTATAATATTCTGTTCATGGCACATTTTAGAAATTTCCTGTGCTTCGTTAAAAAACAGGGGGGCCATTAAAATAGCATCCGGGCCGGTTTCAATTAACTCTAAAGCTTTTTCAGTAAAAGATTTAGGTGAAGACGGGTCATACCTGTATTCTTCAGTTTTAATACCTAAAGCCTGATAATGGTCTTCAAACTCCTTTACGGCATCCAAACAAGGAGCCCAATACGAATCTTTATGAGAGACCGGAAAAAGAATACATAAACGATAAATTTTATTAGTCTTTAAATTTTTGGCAATGGGGTTAGGCTTATAATCAATATCCTTAAGTATTTCAGTTACTTTTTTTAATGCCGTATCCGAGACCTTTCCCCTTTTATGCAGAACCCTGTCAACAGTGCCTTTTGATACCCCGGCCATTTCAGCAATATCCTTAATGGTATACTTTTTTATCATAAAGGCAAATATAACTAAATACAAATAGAATACCATATAAATGTTATCGAGCACATTATTTCGTGTGCTCGATAACATTTTATTGTGTGTTCGAGCACATTTTAAAAAAAAAGCTTATATTTGTACCATAATTGACATGAAATGAGTAATCTGAAACCAACATTAGTAGTATTAGCAGCAGGTATGGGGAGCCGTTATGGCGGTTTAAAACAGATAGATGCCTTCACTCCGGAAGGCGATACGATAATTGATTTTTCCATTTATGATGCCTTACAGGCAGGATTTGGAAAATTTGTTTTTATCATTCGCAAAAGTTTTGAAAAGGAGTTTAAAGCTATTTTTAATAAAAAACTGGAAGGTAAAGCAGAGGTGGATTATGTATACCAGGAACTGGAAAATGTGCCGGAAGCCTATTTTAATCCGGAAAGAACAAAACCATGGGGAACAGGTCATGCGCTTTTAATGGCTAAAGATGTGGTAAAGGAGAACTTTGCTATTATTAATGCCGATGATTTTTATGGAAAAGAAGCGTTTCATGTTATGGCAAAATGGTTAATGAAGACGGATAAGAATGCTTATCAGTTTAGTACCATGGCCTATTTGTTGAAAAATACGGTTTCAGATCATGGTTTTGTGTCTCGAGGAGAATGTCAGGTAGATGAAAAGGGGTATTTGGTTGATGTTACAGAGAGAACACATATAGAAAAGATAGCGGGGAAGCTAATGCGGAAAAATGAGGACGGCGCATTTGTTCCGATACACGAAAATACTGTAGTTTCTATGAACTTTTGGGGCTTTACACCTAAATGTTTTGAGTTTGGTGGGGAATTATTTCTCCAATTTTTGGAAGCGAATAAAGCCAATATAAAGGCAGAGTTTTATTTACCTTCTATAGTCAATGAAATTTTAAGGTCAGGTAAGGCAACTGTAGAAGTTTTAAAATCAGATGCCAAATGGTTTGGAGTGACCTATAAAGAAGACAAAAGTATTGTTCAGAGCGCCATCGGGCAACTTAAAGAACGTAAAATATACCCTAAAAACCTTTGGTAATATGTTGGAAGCACAATTAAAATATGTTTTTAGTCAATTTAATCATCAAGCTACATATGAATCCTATAAAGAATTGGCTTCAGGACACATCAATGATACATATTTAATAAAGACTGCCGAAAAGCCCTATTTTGTATTACAGCGTATCAATCACGGTGTTTTTAAGGACGTACCAGGGCTTATTGAAAATAAAGTAGCCGTGAGCCATCATATTCAAAAAAAACTGGAGAACAAATCCAGAAAAAAGCAAGAGCGTGGTGTGTTGGCCTTTGCTAAAACTAAAGATGGAACGTCTTATTTTCGGGGAGATGAAGGTAATTACTGGAATTTAATGTATTTTATAGACAAAAGCGTTACTCATGAAACGGTTAGTAGCGAGGAGATAGCCTATGAAGGAGGAAAGCTAATGGGGAAGTTTTTAACCCTTACAGATGATTTTGACAGCTCAAAACTCATAGAGGTTATTCCAAACTTTCATGATATGTCTTTTCGGTATGCACAATTTGAAGAGGCTCTAAATGTAGCTTTAAATGAAAGGTTGATAATCGCCAAAGATCATATAAAATTTATTGAAGATTCCAGGAAAGAAATGCACATTCTTCAAAGATTAAAAGAGGCAGGAGAGATTAAACTAAGGGTTACACATAATGATACCAAGATTTCCAATGTGCTTTTTAATAAAAAGGACAAAGGGATATGTGTAATAGATACCGATACCGTAATGCCGGGGATTATTCATTATGATTTTGGAGATGCCATTAGGACCATATGCAATACAGCCGCCGAAGACGAGACCAATTTAGATTTGGTGGAGTTTAATGTTAGTTATTACAAGGCTTATAAAAAAGGTTTTTTAAAACATATGAAATCCTCAATAACGCCATTGGAATTAAAGTACTTGCCACTAGGAGCAAAGACTATGATATTTATAATGGCACTTAGATTTCTGACAGATTATTTAAATGGAGATGTGTATTATAAAATAAAATACCCGGAGCATAATTTAGATAGGGCAAAAAACCAGTTTAAGCTTTTGGAAAGTTTGAACAAACAAATTAATAAGTTATAAATTTAAAAAGTAAAATATGCAATCATCTAACAAAAACAATCTAGTACCCATTGCCATAATAGCAGGCTTATTTTTCATTTTCGGATTTGTCACCTGGATCAACGGAGCCTTGATTCCGTTTATGAAAACCATAAACGAATTAACAGATGCCCAGTCTTACCTGGTAGCTTCAGCATCTTACATTTCCTTTGTGGTTATGGCCTTACCGGCATCTAAGATTTTAACTCGGATAGGATACCGAAAAGGCATGTCTTTGGGTTTAATGATTATGGCGGTAGGTGCTTTAGTATTTATCCCAGCGGCTGAAGCCAGAACCTATTGGGTGTTTTTAACGGGGATATTTATTCAGGGTATAGGTATGACCTTGTTACAAACAGCTGCTAATCCATATATTACCATATTGGGGCCAATTGAAAGCGGAGCTAAGCGTATAGCCATTATGGGTATAGCTAATAAAACTGCCGGGGCCTTAGGCTCTTTGATTTTTGGGGCTATATTACTTTCTGGAATTGATGAAGTAAAAGCAAAATTGGGTAGTGCAACCCTAGAAGAAAAGCAAGTGCTTTTAGATACTATGGCTGATAGTGTTTTTGTGCCTTATGTGGTCATGGCCATTGTACTTTTTGCTTTGGGTATCCTGATTAGAAAAGCACCTTTGCCTCATGTTGAAGCAGAAGAAACAGAAGATACGATTGAAGGAACAAGTACAAAATCTAATATCTTTCAATTTCCACATTTATGGTTAGGTGTCATAGCTTTATTTGTATATGTTGGGGCAGAAGTGATAGCCGGAGATACTATTATAGCTTATGGTATTTCATTAGGTTTTACAGGAGAAGAAGCAAAATTCTTTACCACATACACCTTGATGGCCATGGTAGCTACTTATGCTTTGGGTGTGTTTTTAATCCCAAAATATATTAAACAAAGTACCGCCCTAAAAGTAAGTGCGCTTCTGGGGATTCTTTTTAGTTTCTGCATTCTATACACTACTGGGTTTACATCCGTTCTATTTGTAGCAGCTTTAGGGATAGCAAATGCTTTAGTATGGCCTGCAATTTGGCCGTTGACCTTAGAAGGTTTGGGTAAATTCACAAAAACGGCTTCAGCCTTATTGATTATGGCCATCTCCGGAGGAGCCATTATTCCGCCACTCTATGGAAGGCTGGTAGATTTTAAGAAAGAAGAGCTTGTTCTTGGTGGTATGGATCAGGTACAAGCTACAGTAAGTGCGGCAAACGGAAGTTATTGGATATTAATACCCTGTTATGCCTTCATCCTGTTTTTTGCTTTATGGGGCTATAAAATTGGGAAAAAATAAGTATTGAGAACATAAGACAAATTAGAATAAAATGATAAAGAGTAGTATAGACAAAGCCACAGGATTTGAAAAGCGATTTGAAAATGTAGGCACAGTAGTTTTTGACAATTCAACTGAAGCTTCCAAGGCCGTAGCTGAGGAAATAGCAAATCTTATTAGGGTGAAACAGTCTCAAAAACAACCTTGTGTATTAGGTCTGGCAACAGGATCTTCTCCAAAAGGTCTATATGCAGAACTGGTGCGTTTACACAAGGAAGAGGGGCTAAGCTTTAAAAATGTAGTGTCCTTTAATCTGGATGAGTACTATCCTATGGAGCCCGATTCTATACATAGTTATGTTCGATTTATGGAAGAACAACTATTCAATCATGTAGATATATTACCAGAAAACTATCATATACCAGATGGGATGTTGTCTAAAGAAGAGATCTCCGATTATTGCGATCAATACGAAGCAAGAATTGAAGCGATGGGAGGTATGGATTTGCAGATTTTAGGTATAGGAGGTAACGGACATATCGGATTTAACGAATCAGGGGCACTTCAAAATTCAAAAACCCGATTAGTAGCACTGGATCATATAACCCGAGTAGCTGCCAGCGGTGATTTTTCAGGTTTAGAAAACACTCCAAGAACAGCTATTACTTTAGGGGTTAAAAAGATAATGGAAGCTAAAAGAGTAATATTATTAGCCTGGGGCGAGGGTAAGTCTAATATTATTAAAGCCTCAGTTGAAGATGAGGTAACCAGTCGTGTGCCGGCCTCATATTTACAGGAACACAACAATGCTACTTTTGTGCTGGATAACGCTGCGGCCTCAAAATTAACCCGGATTAATACACCCTGGCTGGTTGAAAAAATTGAGTGGACAGATAGGCTGATCAGAAAAGCGGTATTAAGCTTAGCCATTCATTTAAAGAAACCCGTTTTAATGCTTACTGATGCCGATTACATTGAAAACGGGATGAGTGATTTATTAGCAGACGCAGGACCAGCTTATGATATTAACATCAAAATATTCAATTCACTACAAAACACTATTACAGGTTGGCCTGGAGGAAAACCAAATGCTGATGATAGCAAGAGACCGGAACGTGCAGAGCCTCACAAAAAGCGTGTGCTTATTTTCAGCCCCCATCCGGATGATGACATTATCTCAATGGGAGGCACTTTCAAAAGATTAGTAGAGCAAGGTCACGAAGTGCATGTAGGATACCAAACTTCAGGGAATATAGCCGTAGCAGATGATGAAGCTCTACGCTTTGCAAGTTTTGTATGTGATTACAATGAAAAGTTTGGCATTGAAAGTATTGAAGCAGGAGATATTTATAAGCGGGCAATAAAATTTTTAAAGAACAAAAAGTCCAGTGAGATAGATACTAAGGAGGTCAGGTATATAAAAGGATTAATAAGAAAAGGAGAAGCCAGAGCTACATGTCATTTTGTGGGTATTCCGGATGAACAGATCCATTTTATGGAATTACCGTTTTATGAAACAGGAACGGTAGAAAAAAATCCTATTGGTGATGAAGATATTAAAATTACTGCCGACTTAATAGAGAAAATAAAACCACATCAAATCTATGCCGCGGGAGATTTAGCAGACCCACATGGAACACATAAAGTATGTCTGGATTCTGTTTTTGCAGCCGTTAAAGAGCTAAAGCCAAAAAAATTCATGAAAGACTGCTGGGTATGGTTGTATAGAGGAGCATGGCAGGAATGGGGTATTGATGAAATAGAAATGGCAGTACCAATGGGTCCTGACCAGGTGTTGGAAAAACGAAAAGGTATTTTTAAGCACCAGTCACAAAAAGATGGTGTAGTATTCCAGGGTACAGATAGTAGGGAGTTTTGGCAACGTGCTGAAGATAGAAATAGTGAAACAGCAAATCTTTATGATGAACTAGGCCTGTCGCATTATGCAGCAATGGAAGCTTTTGTAAGATGGAAATATTAAGAAGTTAAAGTATGGTAATTTTCTTTAAATAAATATGACTTATGGACAACCTGGATTTTAAAACGTTAGAGCAAATACATCATTTCAGAAAATTTGAACACGTTAACAATGTTGATGTTTATGACAAGTTTAAGAACTGGGTTATTGGAGAGTTTGATCTATATCTTAAAAATGATGAGTCAAAAGAACTAAAAGTTTACTTCCCGGGTGGAAGGTTCACCATACTAACTTTAGATGATCAGGGTACTACTAAAATTGAAATAAATATAAGTGGTAAATCTAGGAAAGCGTGTTGGCAAGTTATGAATCAATTAGAGAAAATTTATGCCCACGTGAGTTATTTTCTTCAAAGTGAAACAAGGCAATGTATATCACTTTAAAAAAAAGCTGATGACATTAATAAAATCGATATCGGGAATAAGAGGCACAATTGGGGGGAGCATAAATGATAACCTGACACCTGTTGATGTTGTGAAATTTACAGCAGCCTATGGCGCCTGGCTAAAGCGTCAGAATTTAAATAAACCATTGACCGTAATAGTAGGAAGGGATGCCAGAATTTCCGGTGATATGGTAAGTGGTTTGGTATGCAATACACTTATAGGGCTGGGAATACATGTAAAAAATATTGGACTGTCCACTACACCAACAGTTGAAGTATCGGTGCCAATGGAATCGGCTGATGGTGGTATCATTATTACAGCGAGTCATAATCCTAAACAGTGGAATGCTTTAAAGCTTTTAAACAATAAGGGAGAGTTTATAGATGGCAATGACGGTCTTGAGGTTTTAAGTATAGCAGAATCCAATAATTATGATTTTTCAGGAGTAGATTTTTTAGGGCATTATAAGGAAGTTGAAGGCTATATAGATCAACATATAGATGAAGTTTTAAAGCTGGAATTAGTAGATGTGGAAGCGATACAAAATGCTGGGTTTAAAATAGTGGTTGATGCTGTGAATTCAACCGGGGGTATAGCTGTTCCGGCATTATTGGAAAAATTGGGTGTTGAGTGCGTAAAATTATATTGCGAACCTAATGGTCACTTTCCACACAATCCGGAACCTTTAAAAGAACACTTATCAGACCTGTCTGAGCTTGTTGTAAAGACGAAAGCAGATTTAGGAATAGTTGTAGATCCGGATGTTGACAGGTTGGCCTTTGTATGCGAGGATGGAACATTATTTGGAGAAGATTATACTTTAGTGGCTTGTGCTGATTATGTACTGGGTAAGATGAAAGGTGGGCATACCGTATCAAACCTATCATCTTCGAGGGCATTAAAAGATGTAGCAGAGTCTCATGGTGGCACCTATTCTGCCAGCGCTGTTGGTGAGGTAAATGTAGTTATAGAAATGAAAAGGGCTAATGCCTCTATTGGAGGAGAAGGAAATGGTGGGGTCATTTATCCCGCATCACACTATGGCAGAGATTCCTTGGTAGGAATAGCTTTGTTTTTATCCCATTTGGCGCATAAGAAAATATCCTGTAAAGAGCTAAGGGCATCATATCCTAGTTATTTTATGAGTAAAAATAAAATTCAATTGACTCCTGAAATTGATGTCGATGCTATTTTGAAAAAAATGGCACATAAATATCAACATGAAGAATTAAATAGGGTGGATGGTGTTAAGGTTGATTTTAAATCTGAGTGGGTGCATTTAAGAAAATCAAATACAGAGCCTATTGTCAGAATTTATACAGAAAGTACCACACAGGGAAAAGCAGATGATTTGGCCAAACGTATCTTGTTGGAAATAAAAGAAATTGCCGGATTGTAACACGTGACTTATTTGAGGACTGGTTAATTAAAAGCTTCTTAGTATATTTAGTATTGCATTATTTGTTCTAATCTTATTTAAAATAATGAAACTAAAAAAAACATATATAGCCTTTGGTGTTGGTCTCTTTTGTTGTTTGCAATTTTTTTTTGGGCAAAGTCAGGCCATATTCAGGCAAATTTCAATAGAACAAGGTTTATCAAATAACAGGATAACAGGTGTCGTTCAGGATAGTTTAGGGTTCATATGGATTGGAACCAAGAATGGTCTTAATAAATATGATGGAGCCAACTTTAAAGAATATAATCAAAGGAATAGCAAAATAAGTTCAAATGATATTTCTGTTCTTCATAAAGATAAAAAAGGTAGAATTTGGATAGGAACAGTTGGAGGAGGTATAAATATTTATAACCCTTTAAAGGATGAGTTTAAAGTGTATAAGAATACACAAGCCCGGGCTAAAGTCATTTCATCAAACGATATTCATACTATAATTGAGGATAAAAAAGGTAGAATTTGGCTTGGTACGGATAAGGGAATAGATTTTTATGAAGAAGGATCAGATCGCTTTAAAACGTATCAGTATCAGGGAAATGAGAATTCACAAAATTATATAAGTGTTTGGGCTATACTTGAAGCTACAGATGGTAGCCTTTTTTTAGGAACTTATGGAAATGGTTTGTTAAGGTTTGATACCGAAACAGAGGTGTTTATTTCTATAGTTCCAAAGAAAACAGGAGCTCAAAATCCTAATTTTGATTTTATAAACACTTTGCTATATTTAAACGCTAAGGAGTTATTGATTGGAACCAACGGGAATGGACTTCTTAAATACAATCTGGTTACAAATGAGACTTCTAATGTAATAGATGCCAATATAAAAATTGAAGCTCCAATTGTATTGACACTAAAAGAAGATAGTAATGCTAATATTTGGGTTGGAACAGACGGTGATGGTATCTACAAAATAACCAGGGAAAACCTTTCCGGTATAAAATTAGATCAGTATACCTACGATAATCGTTTAAGAACTTCACTGTCAAACAATACCGTAAATGATATTTTTGAAGATACGCAATCCAATATATGGATTGGTACAGCCTGGAAGGGTATAAATGTTATTAAAAGATGGGGTGATAATATTTCATTCTTTTTTAGCGATGGATTTGGTTATAATGCCGCTCCGGTGTTATCTGTATTCAAAGAGGGAAGCAAACTTTGGATTGGAACAGATGGTAACGGATTAAATAATTATGATTTAGAAACCGGTAATCTCATAAAGTATAACTCAGAAGATGGGCTTTCACCCGGAGGAGACTATATCCAGTTTATAAAAAAACGTGACAACGGACAGTATTGGATTGGTACTTTTGCAAACGGTCTGGTTTTGTTTGATCCCATAAAAGGAAAAGTAAAACAGTTTAAAAGAAATAATTTAAATAATAATACTTCGCTTCCTTATAATGATGTTAGAGATATTATTGAACAACCTTCCGGAGATTTGTGGATAGCTACCTGGGGAGGTGGACTGAGTTTTTTAGATTCTAAAACGCAAACTTTTAATAATTATAGGTTTTATAAAGGTGATTTAGATGCTTTAAGTAGTGATAATATCACTTCACTGGTATATGACAAAGGTCTTATTTGGGTTGGTACGTTTGGAGGTGGATTAAACCTTTTTGATACAAATACCAACAAGTTCATCCACTATAAAGCTTCAGAAGAGCACACAAAATCAATAGGAAGTGATTATATTTTTGATCTGTTAAAAGATAATCAGGAAAACCTTTGGATTGCTACAAAAGAAGGCTTAAATAAGTTTGATAAGGAGCACCAGACTTTTGAAAAATTTGAAGTAGGAAATACAACGGGCGCCAATACCATAGTGTCCTTGATAGATGATGAGCATAGGAATATATGGATGGGAACCAAAGAAGGCATTTTTAAGTATAACATAAAATCAAATAAAATTGAAGAGCTCGAGGGAAGTTCAAGTGAATTTCATGTTAACTCTGTTTATAAGGATAATCAGGGTATTTTGTTTTTTGGAGGTGCAGATGGAGTAACAGCTTTCAATCCTGATAAAATGGTTGGTAATACCACAAATCCAAGGGTGTTTTTTACAGATTTTAAGTTGTTTGGAAAAAGCGTTGCTGTTGGCGAAGATCAAGTATTAAAAACTCATATTTCATTTGAAAAGCTAGTTGTTTTAAAATACAATGAATCGGTTATTTCATTTGAGTTTGGAGCTTTAGAATACCCTTTTAACAAAAAAATGTACGCTGTAAAAATGGATGGCTTTGAAGACCAGTGGAGAAATATAGGAACTCAAAAAACTGCAACCTATACCAATTTGTCACCTGGAGATTATAGATTCAATGTCAAGGCACAAAATAGAGACGGATCCTGGGATAATGAAAATATAGCTAAAGTGCAAATAGAAATTTTGCCCCCTTTATGGAGAACATGGTGGGCCTATGTAATCTATTCGTTTTTATTTATGGTGCTTTTATGGATCATTAGACATTATACCTTAGTTTGGGCAGAAATAAATAATAACCTCAAACTTGAAAAACTTAAAAGAGAGCAGGAGGATAAGATTCATGAATTAAAACAACGCTTTTTTACAAATATTTCACATGAAATACGAACACCTTTAACACTTATTATTGGTACGATTAACAGCTTGATGAAAAGCAATTTTAATACAAAAGATCAAAAGCAGCTAACTAACCTGAAACGAAGTACAGGACGCTTAATGAATTTAGTGAGTGAACTGTTAAATATTAGAAAGTTAGAAACAGGTAATATAAAACTAGATGTAAGTGAAAATGACATAACACTTTTTATCCATGAAATTTTCCTGGCTTTTTCGCAACACGCCATTGCTAATAATATACATTATAAGTTTGTTAAACCGGAATATGCTATACATGTATGGTTTGATAAGATACAATTAGAAAAGACTATTTATAATTTGTTAACCAATGCTTTTAAGTTTACATCAAGTGGAGATAAAATAGAGGTAAGCGTTTTTCAAAAAGAAGACGATATACACATATTAGTTAGAGATTCAGGACAGGGTATACCGGAGAATAAACAGGATCAAATTTTTGAAAGGTTTTATCAAAATGAAGATACTATATCAGAAAGTTTAGGCTTTGGTATAGGCTTATCTATTGTTAAAAATATCATTGAACTACATTCCGGAACAATTTCTGTAAAAAGCACTGAAGGATTAGGTAGTGAATTTATCATTACTTTACCATTAGGGAAATCACATTTTAAAGAAGAACAAATCATTTTAAATACCAGTCAGGAAGATCAAATATCTAATTATAATGCATCATCAGCTTTAGAGAAAAATGCTATAGATGATGAATTTGTTAATGCCAATGTTTTAATTGTAGAAGATAATGTCCATTTGTTAGAATATTTATCAGATTTATTATCAGAAGATTTTAATGTAATAAAGGCGTTAAATGGAGAAATTGGTTTAGAGTTAGCCAAAGAAAAAGTACCGGATATTATTATTAGTGATGTTATGATGCCAGTTATGGACGGGATAACCTTATGCTCTAACATTAAATCCAATCTTTTAACAAGTCATATACCGGTGATACTTTTAACAGCCAGAACTATGGTTGAAGATATTATGGAAGGCTTTGAAATGGGAGCGGATGATTATTTGGTTAAACCGTTCAATGAAGAAGTGTTAAAAGTTAGGATTAATAATCTTCTGCATATAAGAAAACAATTAAGAGCAAAATATATAAATGAAGCGTTATTAAGCCCAAAAGAAATAGCATTTGCTTCACCGGATCAGGAGTTTCTGGTTAAACTCAATGAAATTATTGAACAGCACATCGATGTTTCTGAATTTAATGTGGAAGACCTATCTGTTGAAATGGCCATGAGCCATTCTAATCTATATAAAAAAATAAAAGCTTTAACAGGAATGACTACAGTAGCTTTTATTAGAGATTTTCGCCTAAACAGGGCAGCCCAGTTTTTAAAGAAAGACAAGATTGCAATAATTGATGTTTGTTTTAAAGTAGGCTATACTGATAGACGTCATTTTAGTCAGGAATTCAAAAAAAAATTTGGCATTACTCCTTCGGCATATGCCAAAGAAAATCTGGCATAGTAAAAGGTTCAAAGATTATACGTTACGGTTTTAAAAACACCCGTCTTTTTTCTTAAAACCCTATATATTATATGATTTACGGCATAAGTTGGTGTAATTTACGAAAACACCAACCTCAATTTATGAATTCCTAGCACGTCTTTTTTTCACATCATATATAATTTTAAAATCTAAAACAAAATTTATGTGTTATGACAACTACCATACTGCATAACTCAATGAACTAAAAACTAGATTATGAAAAAAAACAAACTAAAAACTTTTATATCATTACTTTTTTTGGGAATGATGATTTTTTCATCCTGTGAAGATGATGATAGGATATTGGTGGATCTGGATGAAATAGAACTAACTGATAGCGTTATTCAATTAAATGTAGACGAGGTTCAAAAAATTGTTGTAAGCCCCTCGCCTGACAATGCTTCTGAAAACCTTATGTGGACATCAAGTGATGAGCAGGTTGCCAAAATTCAGTTTACTGAAAATGGCTTGGTTGCTGGGGTAAAAGGAATTAGTCTTGGTAGTGCTATTTTAACAGTTAAGAACCAGAATGGCTCCATAACAGAAACCATTGAGGTTAACGTTATTATTAAAATTGAAACCATTGAATTAGAAGAAGAGCCTAATGTAGATCCGTCAACAACAAAATACAATGTATTGTTTACACCAGAAGATGCTACCATAACAGAGGTTACATGGGCATCCAGTGATCCGGGTATAATTTCAGTGGATCAAAACGGAAATGTTACGGCGGTATCTCCCGGTGTTGCTATAATAACGGTAACATCTATGCAAGGCGGGAAAATAGCATCGGTAGAATTGGTTGCCAGTGGTAATCCTCCAATATTGGGCTTACAGTATTGTTCGGTAGAAGGTACGGGATCATATAATACAGACACTGTAACAACTTCCGGAGCTAATTTAAATATAGACCATGCCGCCAGTCAGCCAGCCAATAATTATGGTTTTTATGAGAATGAAATATTGGAAATAGCTGCCGAAGGATCATTTACTTTAGCATTGACACAATCAAATAACTGGTCTAAATCAAAGGTATATATCGATTGGAATGGTGATAAAGATTTTGAAGATGCAGGAGAGCTGGTCATTGAGTTTGGTTTGGACGATCAGTTAAATAATGGGCCATTCTCGCAGGATGTTAATATACCAGCTGAAGCAAAGGTAGGCAATACAATAATGAGGATTATTACCTCTGATGCATGGGTGACACCAGGACTTTGCGGTGTAGTTCCTAATCAGACTGTAAAAGATTTTCCGGTTACAATAGGAGGAATAGCATATTGTACTATTTCAGGAACAGGCTCTTATAATGCAGAAACTATAACCACAACAGGTGCAGATATGAATTTAGACCATGCAGACGGGCAGCCATCAGGTAATTATAAGTATTATGCTAGTGAAACCTTAACGGTTACAAGAGGAGCTAGCTTTGATTTATCTCTTATACAATCAAATAATTGGTCAAAATCTAAAGTATTTATTGATTGGAATGCCAATGGCGATTTTGAAGATACAGGAGAACTAGTTATAGAATTTGGAGCGGATAATCAACTAAATGACGGGCCATTTTCGCAAACAGTAAATGTTCCTGCTGATGCTGCTGTTGAAACCGTAAGGATGCGTATATTAACGTTAGACGCATGGGGTGGTCATGGGCTTTGCGGAGAAGTTGCCAATCAAACCACTAAAGATTTTAAGGTAAATATTCAATAAATAAAACCACATAGAACATGAAATATAGATCAAAGATATTATATCTATTATTACTAATAGTATCGGTATCGTTTGCACAACAAACAATTACAGGTGTAGTAACTTCAGAAGATAGTCAGCCTTTGCCTGGAGTAACAGTCCTTTTAAAAGGGACCACTACCGGAACATCAACTGATTTTGACGGTAAGTATACCATTGAAGTCCCTTCCGACGGAACTTTGCTTTTTAGCTATATAGGTTTTATAACTCAAGAAGCGGTTATTGATAATCAAACCACAATTAACATTATTTTACAAGAAGATGTATCGCAATTAGATGAAGTTGTTGTAGTGGGGTATGGAACACAGAAGAAAAGTGATATAACCGGGGCAGTAACTTCGGTAAAAGTAAGAGAACTCCAAGATGTTCCTGTGGCTAGGGCAGACCAGGTGTTACAAGGACGTGTTGCCGGGGTTCAAATTAATAATAATGACGCATCAGCAAATGGAAGTGTTTCTATTCGTATTAGAGGGGTTAGTTCCATAAATGGAGGTAGTGACCCTTTGATTATTATAGATGGAGCCCAGGGGGCAACTTTAGGAGATGTACACCCCAATGATATTAAAAGTATGGAAGTATTAAAAGATGCTTCGGCTACAGCTATTTATGGGTCTCGTGGAGCCTCGGGGGTGATTTTAATTACAACTAAAAAAGGAAGACTCCAAAAACCAACCATAACGTTTAATAGCTATACCACCATACATCAAATTGATAAGAAATATGATTTTTTGGATGCATTTCAGTATGCAACACAGGTCAACCTCAATCGTGAGGCAAGAGAACTACCGCCAGTGTTTACTCAGCAAGAATTACAGGATTTTGCACTTAATGGAGGTACAGATTGGCAAGATGAGATTTATAGAACAGGAGTGTCTCAGAATCATCGTGTAAATGTTAGTGGAGGTACAGAAAATATGAATTACAGTGTATCAGGTGATTATTTTGAAAATAAGGGGATTGTAATAAACTCACTGTTTAAAAAGTTTGCAATGCGTTCCAACATATCTGCAAATCTTAGTGATAAAATGAAAGTGGGCTTGAATGCATTTATAAATTTCTCCAAAGATAATCCTACGGTATTAAATGCACGTGACGCTGAAGGTAGTCCTGTTTATGCGTCGTTATTATTTGCACCTACCAGACCAGTGTTTGAAGAAGACGGAACCTACTCTCAGCCTGGAGGCGGACATGGCCCGGTAACTGAATATAATCCTGTGGCGTTGGCTAATGAACCTATTCGGGATAATTATTCTAACGGTATGATTATCAATCCAAGTATTGAATATGAAATTGTTAACGGGCTAAAACTAAATGTTATGGGATCTTATCAATTGATAGACAGGGAAAATAATCTTTATCTTAATGAGCGGATAGTTAACGGAACCGAAGACGACAGACGTGCGTCAATATATGACAGTAAATGGGTAAGCTACCAAAATACCAATAGATTGACTTATGAAAAAGAATTTAATGAAAAGCACAATCTACAAATAACAGGTGTTTTTGAACAACAAACCCAAAAGTTTAACGAAAACTGGACCGGTGCCAGAGGGTTTTTGACTAATGCTGTTACTTATAACAATTTGGGCTTGGGCGAGTTTCCTTCTAAACCTACGTCATGGAAGGACAAATCGTCTTTACAATCGTTCATGGGAAGAGTAAATTATGCCTTTGATGAAAAGTACTCCATAACCCTTACCGGGAGATCAGATGAGGCGTCGGTTTTCTCAGAAAATAACAAGCGAGCCTTTTTTGGTTCTGCTGGTTTAGCATGGACTATATCCAATGAAAACTTTCTAAAAGATTCAAACATTATCAATAACTTAAAACTCAGAGGAAGTTACGGAGAAGTTGGTAATGCGGCCATACGTCCGTACCAGTCTTTGGCCAGATTAGATACTGGATATGATTTTTCATTTAGTGGAACAAACCTAAATACAGGAATTGCATTATCTACCCAGGCACCAAATCCTAATCTTAAATGGGAAACTACTGAAAGTTATAACATAGGAATTGATTTGTCTATGTTTAATGGAGATTTAAGTTTAACAGCCGATTATTATAACAAGACAACCTCAGATCTTCTACTGGAACGAGCCCTGCCACAAGCCTCGGCTTTTCAAACACAGTTGGTTAATGCGGGTGAAGTAGAAAATAAAGGGATTGAGTTAGCATTGTCACTAAATCCGGTAAGAACTGATAATTTTAGATGGGCTTCAGATATGGTCTTTACAAAAAATACTAATAAAGTCATAGCCCTTAATAGCGGAGAAACTGAATTACGTTTAGGGGGGGCAGGCTTACCCGGGCATTCAGATGCCGTTTGGTTAGAAGTAGGACAGCCTATAGGACTGATTCGAGGCTTACAGTTTGATGGCATTTGGAGTACAGATGAAGCTATTTTAGCTGAGGCCTATGGAGTAGCTCCCGGATCTGAAAAGTATATAGACCAAAATAATGATGGCGTATATAGCATTGCTGATGCTACCAACATAGGTAATGCCTTACCCGATTTTACATATAGCTGGAACAACACCTTTACATACAAGAATTTAAGCCTAAATGTTTTTATAACAGGAGTAGAAGGTAACCAAATATATAATGTAGGGCGTTCTTTAATTGAAGGGGGTGACGGATTAAGCGTAGCTAATTTAAATGTATGGACACCGGACAATCAGGATACCAACATACCGGGGCATGATGCATTAGGTGGTTTTAGAAATTCAAGCCGATGGATAGAAGACGGATCTTATATCAGAATAAAGAACATAACATTTGGGTATTCATTGACTAACAATTTAACGGAAAGGCTGGGCATAAATTCATGCAGAATTTATGCTACGGGAACTAACCTCTTTACGTTTACAAATTATTCTGGGTTTGATCCTGAGTCTAATAATTCTGAAGGGTCAGATACATTTGCCGGGATTGATTTAGCATCGTATCCATCGCAAAAACAATATACTTTAGGAATAGATATTCAATTTTAAAAATATAACTATGAAAAACTTAAAATATAATACCATATTATTATTTATAGCCTTGTTTGCGTTGGGTAGTTGTGCAGATGTTGAGCTGGATGAAACACCACCGTCTTTATTAAGCCCGGAATCTTTCTTTACCACAGAAAGTGAATTTCAAGCAGCTTTGGCCGGTACATTTTTACCGTTGTATTCAAGCTGGGGCGGGTTTGATTATGCATACCCTTTAATTATGACTTCGGGAGCAGAAGACGTGAGGTCTGATGCCGGAATATTCAGGAATTTGAACAGTTTAAGTGCAAATGACAATGATCAATCTATTGTAGCTGTTTGGCAAAGAATGTATCAAACTATTGGTAATGCTAATGTAATTATAGGGAATTTAAAGAATGCACAGGGCATTCCTGAAGATAAATTAAATGCTATTGAAGGGCAGGCAAAATTTATAAGAGCCTTTTGTTATTTTTATATGGTACGTTGGTTTGGAGAGATACAACTGACCACTTTTGAAAATCAGGGGGATATTGAAAACCTAAGGCAGTCTCCGGTAGCAGATGTTTATGCGTCTATTATTGAAAACTTAAAAGATGCAGAGGCTAAGCTTCCGGTAAGTTTCCCGGAAAGAGGGCGTCCTACACAAGGTGCTGCTAAAGCATTACTGGCAAAAGTATATTTGACTATGGCTGGTTGGCCTATAGAAGATACATCCAATTATGACTTGGCTAGGGACAAGGCGAAAGAGCTTATAGATGCAGGTATGTATAGTTTAGAAGCTAACTTTGAAGATTTATGGAAGCAAGTTAACAGGTTAACAAATACTGAGTTTATATTTGGGTTCTATGGTTCTATTGAGAATGATGGAGCGGTTTCAAGTCATATGCATACCGCTTCAAGGCATTGGGGCAATGGCGAAAATGGTTGGGGAGATTTCCATAGCGAAACCCGTTTCTTTGATGTTTTTCCTGATGGACTCAGAAAAGATGCCTCATTTACATCGGTTTTTGCTGATGGAATGACTTTTGAAGAGGCTGGTGTAGAACCTTATATTGCCAAGTATAGAGATGCCGGTGGAACTGTAAGAGGTGGCCTGGCAGGTGAAGGCTTTAATGTTTTGTTACGTTATGCTGACGTATTACTTATGTATGCTGAGGCAGCAAACATGGCAGAAGGTGGTCCGTCATCAGATGCTTATAATGCTATAAATGCGGTGAGGCAACGAGCAGGTTTGGCAGATTTGACCGCAGGTTTATCACAATCGGATTTTGATGATGCTGTTATTGCTGAGCGTAATTGGGAACTTGCTTTTGAAATGAACCGTTGGTTTGATCTGGTGAGAAAGAAAATGGTGGTAGAAGTAAATGAAGATGTGCATTCTGGAGTAACTGAAAATAATAGATTACTACCCAAGCCAGGAGCTCAGTTAATACCAGGGATTTTAGAGCAAAATCCAGGATATTAAAGTTCATATAATTATTTAGTTTAAGTTAAAGAGGGGGTATTATATAATATCCCCTTATTAGTTAGTTAAGTTTTCTAATTGATTTTAGAAGTAAACAAAGTTAAAAGGTGTTAAGATAGGTTAGCTTTTAAATGCTTCAGTTATTTAACAGGTGCAACCAATCTTAAAGAACAGGAGGAATATTAAAAATTTAAGAGCTAATAAGAGTTAATATGAATGAGCGCTTTCTAAATCCTTGTTACTCTCTTCTATGGCAAACTCGATATTTTCTTTAATAATGATTTGAATAGGCGAGTATATTTTTTTAGAAGGTACCTTTTTATAGATTAAAAAATCAGACATAGTCTTTATAGCATCATACCCCTGATTGAATGCCCTTTGAGAAATTAAGAATTTGAGCTTACCCTCTTGTAGGGATTTTAGGTTGTTCTTGGTCGTGTCAAATCCTATAATGTGTAAAGGTTTAAGCTTGTCTTCATTTATAAAGTCAGTAATTACAGATGACCGACTGGTAGGAACAAAGAGGCCTTTAATATGGCTATGATTTTCTAAAAATGTATTTAAGGCTTCTTTTGCTAATATTGGATTTAAAAGATCAATGCTCAGATTTAAAACATTAAGTTTTATATTATGGTCCTTCAAGTAACCTTTAAATCCTTTAATTCTTTTTGAAATGGCCAGATAGTTGGTAATATTTAGCCGGGTTTGTACAATAGCACAAGCGTCATGTTCTTCCAGACTAAGATGCATTAGTTTTCCGGACACATAGCCACCTTTATAAGAATCTTGCCCTATAAATGTGATATTATTTAATCCATCTATATCAATATTTAAGAACAGATAAGGTATATTTAGAGTATCCAGCTGCTCAACAATTTGCTTGGTTTCGAGCTCAAATATAGGAGCCAAAACCACAGCATGCGGTTTTTCATTTAAAAGATCAGCAAATTGCTTGAGATAAGAAGAACTATCAAATTGATTGAATGTATAGTTTTTAATTTGAACTCCAAAGGTTTTAAACTCATCGTAGGCTTTTAAAATTCCCAAGAGAGGGGATTTCCAAAACGTATTTTGCTCGTCATACTGAGGAATAAGGCATGAAACCTTGTATTTTTTATTTGAAGCTAAAGCACTGGCAATGGGGTTAAGCGTAAAATTATGCTCTTCTAAAATTTTCTTTATTTTGATTTCGGTTTTAGCAGAAACACCGCCTCTGTTGTGTATTACTCTGTCAATTGTTCCTTCTGAAACTCCAGCTATTTTAGCAATATCTTTTATCGTTGCCATTATGAAAAGTAAAAAATGTGTAAGTATTAATATATCATTTTTGTGTTAAAACAGGTGCTTTATTTTAGCAATTTAGTAAAAAAAAATCCGATTATGTGTTCGTGCACATTTTTTTTGTTACATTTGTGTGTGCGCACACGAAAATAATCCGCTTAATCGTTCAGAAAAGGCAATGATGCCTAGAAAAAAAGAATAGCTAAATAAATAAGACTAAGACTAAGACTAAGACTAAGACTAAGACTAAGACTAAGACTAAGACTAAGA